>JBBAFU010000001.1:0-372962 GCA_041655275.1 Castellaniella sp.
CGAGGGCTTCCACACGAAGATGGAAATGCTCTCGCGTCGTGCCTATGGCTTCAGGAATTTTGAGAATTACCGGCTGCGGGTCTTGGCCACGTGCGGCTGGGATGGTGTAATCAACAGGGTTTGATGAGTGCTCATCCCCCGTTAATGGGGTAGAGCCTCAACAGGGTTTGATGAGTGCTCATCCCCCGTTAATGGGGTAGAGCCGATGAATGCCCGTCCCCCGATGGCGGGGTAGAGCCCCATTTTGAATGGTGGAGGAGAGGAGAATCGAACTCCCGACCTCGTCATTGCGAACGACGCGCTCTCCCAACTGAGCTACTCCCCCGTGAGTGATGCAATTTTACACAAAAATCGCCCAACAGGATTGGGCTGTGGCCGGCATCAGCCGGTCGGTCCGGCCAGCAGCAGATTGGCCACGTTGAAGTAGATGAGCACGCCCACGCCGTCGCAGATGGACGTGACCAGCGGCGCGCTGGCCGAGGCGGGATCCATGTTGAAGCGTGTGAGCAGCAGGGGCAGCGACATGCCGATGAGGCTGCCCACGATGACAATGAGCACCATGGTCAGTGAAACGACAATGGCCACGCCCGGTCCGGCACGGAAGAAACCGATGCCCGAGACCGCCACGGCCATGCTCAGTCCCAGCAGCAGCGAGACCGACAACTCCTTGGCGAGCAGGCACAGCCAGTCCTGCATGCCCACGTCTTCGGTGGCGAGGGCGCGCACCATCAGGGTGGAGCTCTGCGAACCGGCGTTGCCGCCACTGCCGATCAGCAGCGGCAGGAAGAAGACCAGCGCCACGATGTGCGAAATCAGATCCTCGAAGTGGGCAATGCCGGCGCCGGCAAAGACGTTGCCGAAGACGAGTACCACCAGCCAGCCCACACGGCCCATGTAGAGGTGGCGAACGCTTGCCTCCTTGAGCGAGGAGGGCACGTGCACGACCGCACCCATGCGATGCTGGGCTTCCGTGGCCTGTTCCTGCGTCACTTCGAGAGCGTCATCGTGGGTCACGATGCCGACCATCTGTCCCTGCTGGTTCACAACGGGCAGGGCAAGCAGGTCGTAGCGTCCGATCAGTCGCACGGCTTCGGTGCGCGGATTGTCGGCGACCGAAAAGATGACATCCTTTACCATGATGTCGCGCAGGCAGGTGTCGGGCGGGGCCAGCAGCAGGTCGCGCAGCGAGATCACGCCCAGGAGGTGACGCTCGGCATCCAGCACATAGGTCTGGTAGATGGTCTCCATGTCCGGTGCCTCGGTACGCACCCGCTCCAGGGCCTCGCGCGTGGTCTGGCTGATGTCCAGCGTCACGTAGGCCGAGGTCATCACCGAGCCCACCGTGCCTTCGGGGTAGCTGGCCAGCTGGCGGATATCTTCGCGTTCGGCATGCGCCAGGCCGGGCAGGATGGCCCAGCGTTCCGATTCGTTCAGACGGTTGTACAGGTCTGCACGTTCATCGTGATCCATGAGCTCGAAGAGCGCCGCCAGCTGGCTGCGGCTCATGCCGGTGGCCAGATAGGCCTGCACTTCGGGGCGCAGGTAGCCAAAGACGGACGCCTGCTGGCGTGCCGGCAGGGACGAGACGATGCGACGCGCATGCTCGATATCGATGGTGTCGAGGATTTCTGCGACGTCGGCGGCCTGCATGTCCTGCAGCAGCTCGCGGCTGGCCGCAAAGTCGCCTTTCGTGGACAGGCCCTCCAGCGTCTTTACCGTGTCTTGCAGATCCTTCATGCCGTTTCCTCGCGTACTTTTCCGGGCCGAATCGAGCATTGTAGCGAGCGCACGGCTATGGGCCGTCGTCCGTGGCGCGGTGCGGCAGGGGTGCAGGATATAATGCCGGTTTTGCCGGCGTGTGCCGGGCATCAATTCCAGGCAACAATTCCAGGCAACAGCAGGGGGCCTCATGACAACTATCCTCGAATCCCTTCCGGTCGGCCAGAAGGTGGGCATCGCCTTTTCGGGCGGTCTTGATACCAGCGCAGCACTTCTGTGGATGCGCGAAAAAGGCGCTATGCCTTATGCCTACACGGCCAACCTGGGCCAGCCCGACGAGCCGGATTACGATGCCATCCCGCGCAAGGCGATGGAGTACGGGGCATCCCATGCGCGCCTGATCGATTGCCGTACCCAGCTGGTGGCGGAAGGCATTGCCGCCCTGCAGTGCAGCGCTTTTCACGTCACCACGGCCGGCGCCATCTACTTCAACACCACACCCATCGGTCGTGCGGTCACGGGCACCATGCTGGTATCCGCCATGAAGGAAGATGATGTGCACATCTGGGGCGATGGCAGCACTTACAAGGGCAATGATATCGAGCGATTCTATCGCTATGGCCTGCTGACGAATCCTGCGCTGCGCATCTACAAACCCTGGCTCGACCAGGCTTTCATCGATGAGCTGGGCGGGCGCGCCGAGATGTCGGAGTATATGCGCAAGGCCGGGTTCGACTATCACATGTCGGCCGAGAAGGCCTATTCGACGGATTCCAACATGCTGGGTGCCACGCACGAGGCCAAGGATCTGGAGTATCTGAATGCCGGCATCCGCATCGTCGAGCCCATCATGGGTGTGCCGTTCTGGCGCGAGGATGTGGCTATCCCTGCCGAGACGGTGTCGGTGCGTTTCGAGGAAGGCCAGCCGGTTGCCCTCAATGGCCGGAGCTTTTCAGACCCTGTGGCACTGATGCTGGAGGCCAACCGCATCGGCGGGCGCCACGGCCTGGGCATGAGCGACCAGATCGAGAACCGCATCATCGAAGCGAAAAGCCGGGGCATTTACGAGGCGCCCGGCATGGCGTTGCTCTTCATCGCCTACGAGCGCCTGGTCACCGGCATCCACAACGAAGACACCATAGAGCAATACCGCATCAACGGGCTTCGCCTGGGGCGCCTGCTCTACCAGGGGCGCTGGTTCGACCCGCAGGCCATTATGTTGCGCGAGACCGCCCAGCGCTGGGTGGCCCGGGCCGTGACGGGCGAGGTCACGCTGGAGCTGCGCCGGGGCAATGACTATTCTATCCTGGATACGGCGTCGCCCAATCTGACGTATCACCCGGAGCGGCTGACGATGGAGAAGGGCGAGTCCACCTTCTCGCCGCGCGATCGCATCGGTCAGCTCACCATGCGCAATCTGGACATCAGCGATACGCGCGACAAGCTGTTCACCTATGTGAAGACGGGTCTGCTGGCGCCGGCAGGCGATGAGCCCCTGCCGCGCCTGAAGCGCGACTAGCTGCCCTGCCTGCCCAGCAGCAGAAATTCCATGAGCGCCTTCTGTACGTGAAGGCGGTTCTCGGCCTCGTCCCAGACCACGCTCTGGGGCCCATCGATCACTTCTGCGGTGACCTCTTCGCCCCGGTGGGCCGGCAGGCAGTGCATGAAGACGGCATCCGGATGGGCGGCCTGCATCATTTCGGTATCGACGCGCCAGCCGGCAAAGGCCTTGCGTCGCGCCTCGTTCTCATCTTCGAAACCCATGCTGGTCCACACATCCGTCGTGACCAGATGTGCCCCGCGGCAGGCGTCCAGCGGCGCGTCGAAGAGCTGGATGACATCGGGATCGGGCTTGCCCATGTAGCGACTGTCCAGTCCGTAGCCTTGCGGCGTGGAAATATGCAGCCTGAAGCCCATGATGCGGGCGGCCTGCAGCCAGGTGGCCGCCATGTTGTTGCCGTCACCCACCCAGGCAACCGTCTTGCCCTGGATGGGGCCTACATGCTCCCGGAAAGTGAAGATGTCGGCCAGGATCTGGCAGGGATGGTATTCGTTGGTGAGACCGTTGATGACGGGTACGCGCGAATGTGCAGCGAAGCGCTCGATACGCGTCTGCTCGAATGTGCGTATCATGATCAGATCCACCATGCGCGAGATGACGCGCGCCGTGTCCTCTATGGGCTCGGCGCGACCGAGCTGGGAGTCGCCCGTGGTCATGTGGATGACGGCACCGCCAAGCTGGTACATGCCGGCCTCGAATGATACGCGTGTGCGCGTGCTGGCCTTCTCGAAGACCATCGCCAGGTTGCGATCGTGCAGGGTGTGATGCGGCAGGTAGCGCTTGAACTTGTCCTTGATGAGACGGGCACGGTCCAGCACATAGTCCAGCTCGCTGCGCGTGAGGTCGCGGAATTGCAGGAAATGGCGCAGAGGCCCTGCGGTTGGTGATGCATCAGACATGATTTCTTTTATGCTCCCTTTTGAGTTCCCTGTTGTGTTCCGGTGTTGTGTTGTCAAAGGACTGTGCGGCACTGCGCACCCGCTGCCGGGACAACTATCATATACAATTCGCGGCGGGATGGATGCCCATCCGGGCGGGGTACGCCCGGTTCGAGCCAATGGATGACGATGTCGGAACACACCACGGAACATGTCACGGAACACGCCACGGACCAGACTGCAGAACAACTGATCATATTTGGAACAACCCGTGCAGGGCAGCGTTTTCGTCCCAGCGACTGGGCCGAACGCCTGGCGGGCGTGCTGTCTCCATTTCGCCCGGAAGGGTCGACGGCGGATCCGCTCACCTATTCGCCGTATGCAGTGCCCCGGGTCATTGACGGGGTGCGCTGTGTGGTGGTTGATCACAGATTGCGTGACGTGGCTCCGCTGGCCTGGCAGTTTGCCTGTGATTTTGCCGAAAGCAATGATCTGAAGGTGGATGACACCGAAGGCATGCCGGCAGACCAGGCATGATCACGAACCATTGATCCCTATTGGATCCATGTCGCATCGCAATGAAAAACGGGACGCCGGTTTTGCGTCCCGTTTTTATGTCTGGCGTGATGACGTCCCGCCTTTCAGCTCGATTTTCAGCCCATCGCCTTGATGGCTGCGGCAAGGCGGCTCTTGTGGCGGGCGGCCTTGTTCTTGTGGATGATGTTCTTGTCAGCTACACGATCGATGATGCTGGTCGTCTTGCGGAAGGTATCCTGGGCGGCAGCGGCATCACCACCGTCGATGGCCTGACGCACGCGTTTGATGGCGGTGCGCATCATGGAGCGCATGCTGGCGTTGTGCTGGTTGCGGGCAACTGATTGGCGTGCGCGCTTGCGGGCTTGGGGTGAATTGGCCATGGGCTTGCTTGCTTTCCTGAATGCAAAAGTGTCTTGAGAAAATAGGGCATGCGCCCGGAACAAACGAGTATTTTAATCTATATCTGCGGTCGCGTAAAGTCCCGCTTGCGAATTCCCAGAAGAATCAAGGTGATGAAATAGCCCGCTGCAGCTGCCAGTACCACGCCAAGCAAGCAGGCCAGCCGCAGCGCCGGCGTGGCGGCCAGCGCAATCCAGTCGAGGCGGGCCTGCAGGGCCAGCACCACCGCAGTCAGCACCGCCAGCGCCGGCAGCAGACGCAGGCCGAGGCCGGGCCAGCCCTTGCCGGGCCGGTAGATGTCATGGCGGCGCAGGAGCACCAGCAAGCCCAGGGCGTTGATGCTTGCGCCCAGACCCACCGAAAGGGCCAGGCCGGCATGCGCCAGCCAGGGAACGAGTATCACATTGAGGACCTGCGTGATCACTAGCACACGGATGGCCATGCGTACCGGCGTGCGGATATCCTGACGTGCGTAGAAACCCGGAGCCAGTATCTTTACCGCAAGCAAGCCCAGCAGGCCGACGGCATAGGCCATGACGGCCAGACGCGTCTGCTCGACATCATGGGCCGAGAATGCGCCGTAGTTGAACAGCGTGGCGACAAGGCCGTCGGCAAGCAGGGCCAGTCCCAGCGCGGCCGGCAGCCCCAGCAAGAGCACCAGGCGCAATCCCCAGTCGAGCAGTGCGCTGTAGCTCGCCCTATCCTTGCGCGCGTGCGCGGCCGACAGGCTGGGCAGCAAGACCGTGCCCAGGGCCACACCCAGCAGGGCGGTCGGGAACTCCATCAGCCGATCGGCAAAGGAAAGCCAGGTGACACTGCCTGCAGCCAGCCAGGTGGCGATATTCGTATTGACGAGTATGGATATCTGCGCAACGGACACGCCCAGGATGGCCGGCATCATCTGGCGCAGCAGATACTGGACCTTGCTGTCCTGCCAGGCGGTGCGCAATGCCAGGCGCGGGCGCGGCAGCACGCCCAGTTGCGCAAGCGCCATCCATTGCACCGCGAGCTGGGCCACGCCGCCCGCCACGACGCCTGCAGCCAGTGCGTGGATGGGCGGGTCAAAATATTGCGCGAACAGCAGGCTCGCCGCAATCATCGACAGATTCAGCAGTACGGGTGTCAGGGCGGGTACGGCAAAACGCGACCAGGTGTTGAGTACACCCGAAGCCAGGGCCACCAGCGACATGCACAGGATGTAGGGGAACATCACGCGCGTCATCCAGACTGCCGAGGCGAATTCGACCGCGCGCTCGCCCGTGCGCATTCCCGTGGCCATCAGGCTCACCAGCACGGGCGCCCCCACGATGCCCAGCAAAGTGATGACAAGCAGGATGGTCGTCAGCAGCAGCGCCACCCGGTCGAGCAGGCGCTGGACGTCCCCGGTGCGCCCCGTGGCGCGCACCTCGCCCAGAATGGGCACAAAGGCCTGGGAGAAGGCGCCTTCGGCAAACAGCCTGCGCAGCAGGTTGGGGATGCGGAAGGCAACCCAGAAGGCGTCCGTGAGCGGGCCGGCTCCGAAGCTGGCAGCGATGACGACGTCGCGCGCCAGGCCTGTGATGCGCGACAGCAGTGTCAGGCCACTGACCGTGGCTGCCGATCGGAGCAGGCCCATGCCGATGGCAGCTTATTTTGGTGCCATGCGTATGGCACCGTCCAGACGGATGGTTTCGCCGTTGAGCATCTCGTTCGTGACGATGCTGTGTACGAGGCGGGAATAATCCTCCGGCGTACCCAGGCGCGAAGGGAAGGGGATGCTGGCAGCCAGCGAATCCTGAACTTCCTGAGGCATGCCGAACATCATGGGGGTGGCGAAGATGCCCGGGGCGATGGTCATGCAGCGAATGCCGCTGCGTGCCAGATCGCGCGCAATGGGCAGGGTCATGCTGACCACACCGCCCTTGGATGCGGAGTAGGCGGCCTGGCCGATCTGCCCGTCATAGGCAGCCACCGATGCGGTGTTGATGATGACGCCGCGCTCGCCCGTGGGTTCGGGCGTGTTTTCGGACATGGCGGCCGCCGCCAGGCGGATCATGTTGAACGTGCCGACCAGGTTCACCTGGATCACTTTCTGGAACAGGTCGAGCGCGTGCGGGCCCTGACGGCCCACGGTGCGCGATGCCGGCGCGATGCCGGCGCAATTCACCAGACCGAAGACGGCACCCATCTTCGTGGCGGCCTCAACAGCGGCCTGGCCGTCGGCCTCCCGGGTCACATCGCAATGCACATAGGTCTGGCCCAGCGCATCGGCCAGTGCACGACCCGCCTCGTCCTGCACATCGGCCAGGAGGACCTTTCCGCCGTTTTTCACCAGCATACGGGCAGTGCCCGCACCCAGACCCGACGCAGCGCCGGTCACAATGAAGACTTTGTTTTCAATATCCATGGTTGCTACTCTCGAAAATAGGGCGAACGGGCTTCAACAGGCCAAGACCCTGGCAATGCGGTCGCGGATTTCCTCGACGCTGCCCTGACCCGAGATCTGGACATGGCGGGGCGCACCGGCCTCGCCCGTCCCGGCGGCGCGCTGGTAATAATCCACCAGCGGGCGCGTCTGCTCCTGGTAGACCGCCAGGCGATGCCTGACGGTTTCTTCCTTGTCATCGTCGCGCTGCACCAGCGGCTCGCCCGTGACATCGTCGCGATCGGCCTGTTTGGGCGGATTGAAGCGTACATGATAGCTGCGCCCGCTGGCCGGATGGACGCGGCGCCCGCTCATGCGTTCGATGATAGCCGCTTCAGGCACGTCGATCTCGACCACGAAATCCAGTGCAATGCCGGCTTCCTTGAGTGCATCGGCCTGCGGGATGGTGCGCGGAAAGCCGTCGAACAGATAGCCGTTGGCGCAGTCGGGCTGTTGCAGCCTGTCTTTCACCAGTCCGATGATGATGTCATCCGATACCAGAGCACCGGCGTCCATGACTTTCTTCGCTTCCAGCCCGAGTGGTGTCCGGGCCTTGACCGCGGCGCGCAGCATGTCGCCCGTGGAAATCTGCGGAATGCCGAATTGCTCGACGATGAAAGCCGCCTGGGTGCCCTTGCCCGCCCCCGGCGGGCCCAAAAGTATCAGTCGCATCGGTTTCTCCTCTCCTGAGATCCGGGTTTACAGAATTTTTCGATTATGCCGCAATGCGTCAATCCCTGCATTGCGCCTGATCATATCTTCAGCGTCTGGCGCACGCGCTCGAGGTCGGCGGGCGTGTCGACGCCGGCAGCCAGGCGCTGCTCGCACCGGAGCACACTGATCACATGGCCGTGTTCCAGTGCGCGCAGCTGTTCCAGAGCTTCGAAGCGCTCCAGCGGCCCGCTGGCGAGCCGGGGAAAGGCCTGCAGAAAGGCCATCCGATAGGCATACAGGCCAAGATGATGCAGGGCGGGCAGGCCCGGGGCCAGATGGGGAGATGCTTGCGACGCAAGGGCATCGCGTGCCCAGGGAATGGGGGCGCGCGAGAAATAGAGGGCGCGATCCTGTGCATCGCAGACCACCTTGACCACTGCCGGGTTGAACAGCTCATCGGCCGTGGCAATGGGGCTGGCACAGGTGGCAATGGCAGACTGCGGACTGCGCGCCAGCAATGCAGCGACGGCGTCGATGATGCCCGGCTCGATCAGCGGCTCATCTCCCTGCACGTTGACAACGATATCGCTGTCCTGCAGACCCAGCTGTGTCGCTGCTTCAGCCAGACGATCCGTGCCTGTGGGGTGGCCGGCGTGCGTCATCAGGGCGGTCAGGCCGTATGCCTGTGCCACGGACTGGATCTCGGCGTCATCGGTGGCGATGATTACGCGCCCGGCACCCGAGCGGGCCGCCTGCTGCGCAGTGCGTACCACCATGGGAAGGCCGGCAAGGTCGAGCAGGGGTTTGGCAGGCAGCCGGGTGGAGCCCCGGCGTGCCGGAATGATGACGGTGAACTTCATCAGCCGCCGGATGCCACGATATCGGCGGGTGTTGCCGGCGCCATCGGCCGCGCTTCCGACGCGAGCATGATGGGAATGCCGTCACGCACGGGAAAGGCCAGGCGACAGGCGGAGCACAGCAGCTCCTGGGCATCATGACTGAACTTCAGCCGGCCCTTGCAGCAGGGGCAGACGAGGATTTCACGCAGGCGCGGATCCATGCTTCACTCCCGGGATGAACAATGATTTCAGGCCAGTTTAACCCGCGATGCCGCCCGTGGAGCGCCCGGCCGCCGCTTCACGCAGTTGTCTTTCCAGCGTCTGCAGCCACGTCGGCGAGTCAAAGACAGCTTCGACCTCGACGGCATGCAGGCGGTTATCCGCCCAGGGTGCGCACTTGACGGCATCCTTGGCCGTCATCAGGATGCTTTTATCGCCCATGGTCTCGAGCATCCCGGGGTGCAGGCGGGCATGGTCGGGCAGGGCGCGCGCCTGTTCCAGCTGCACGCCGGCCGCGCGCAGCATGGCAAAGAAGCGCCCGGGCCGGCCAATGCCGGCAATGGCGTGCACCGGCGCCTGTCCCTGGGCGGCCAGCCAGTCTGCCCAGTTCTGCTGATGATCATCACTCAGACGGCGTACGCGGCAGGCTTGCAGCCGCATGCCGACCCGTTGCGGGCCATGGTGTGCGGCGGCTTCGGGCGGGTGCTCGCGGGTATCGTGGTCGTCCTCGCCAATAGTGCTCATGTGCGTGATGATGATGTCCACCGTGTCACGGCGGGCGGCAGGCTCACGCAGCGGTCCGGCAGGCAGTACGCGCCCGTTGCCGATGCCGCGCTCATCCTCGACAAGGATTTCGATGTCGCGGCCCAGGCGATAGTGTTGCAGGCCATCGTCGGCCACGATCACATCCACTTCGGGCCGGGCCCGCAGCAGGGCCTGTGCGGCCAGCGGCCGGTCGGCATGCACTGCGACGGGCACCCCTGTGTGGCGCGCGATCAATGCGGGCTCATCGCCGAAGATGGCCGGGTCGAGCATGTTCCGGCCCACCTGCGGCTGTACGGTACGCTGTGCCCCATAGCCGCGGCTCACCACACCCGGATGCCAGCCCCGTGCCGCCAGCGCCTTCACCAGCGCCATGACGACCGGCGTCTTGCCTGTACCGCCCACATAGAGGTTGCCCACGATGACGAGCGGCACGGGCGATTGCCAGATCAACGCGGGATTGTGCGTGTAGCGGCGCCGGCGCCGTGCGATGATGCCGCCGGCCAGCCAGGACAGGGGCAGCAACAGGGTGCTTGCCAGGCCGCGACGCTGCCACATGTGCTGCACCGCACGCGTGAGCGACATGCGCAAGCTCATTGCGCCGTCTGGGTGGCAAAGACGATCTTTTCCACCTTTGCCTGTTGTGCCGCTTCCATGGCGCGAACCACCATCTCGTGATGCGCCTGGGCATCGGCCTGGATGATGAGTGTGGCCGATGCAGGGTCCAGCCCGTGGGCGGACAGCGCAGCGATGATATCCTCGAGCGTGTTTCCCGTCAGCATGCGTCCTTCGAGCGCCACCGTACCGTCGCGGGCTATGCTCAGCGTGGCGGCATCCTCCAGACGTGCGGCCTCGCTGACCTGGGGCAGATGGATGTCCAGGGCGCTGTAGCGGCTGAAGGTGGTGGTGGCTGCCAGGAAGATCAATATGACGAGCAGGACATCGATGAGCGGTATCAGATTGATATCCAGCACTTCATCGTCGCGCCGGGGACGGAAGTTCATCGTTCCCCCTTGCGCAGCACCAGACGGTTGAGCAGGCTGGCCTCGCGCTCGAGCTGGTGCAGGTAATGTTCGACCCGGCCGCGGAAGTAGCGATGGAAGGCCAGCGCCGGGATGGCGATGATGATTCCGAATGCCGTGTTGTACAGGGCCACGGATATGCCGTGGGCCATCTGGGTCGGGTCGGCGCCTGTCTGGGTGAAGGCACCGAAGATCTCTATCATGCCGATGACGGTACCGAACAGACCCAGCAGCGGTGCGATCACGGAAATGGTGGCCAGTGCCGGCAGATAGCGATTGAGCTGGTGGGCGACGTCGCGCCCGGCGTCCTCGATCGCTGCCAGACGATAGGTATCGGGCGTATCGCGGTTGGCCAGCACTTCCGCCAGAACGCGACCGAGTGGCGCGCGGGCGGCCAGCCGGACAATGGCCTCGGGGCTGTCCTGCCCTTGCCGGTAGAGCTCCAGTGCATGGCTGGCCAGGCCGGCGGGCAGGACCTGACCGCGCCGCAGGCTGAGCAAGCGTTCGATGATGAGTGCCAGGCACAGGACTGACGTGGCCACGAGTAGCCAGATAGGCCAGCCGGCGGCCTGCAGGATGTCGAGCAAGGTGGATTCTCCTCGTGGATGTCGGGGTCTGGAATGATTATCATGGCAAATGCACAGCGGCGCAAAGTGGCGTGGTTGCAGGGCTTGCGGACGGTATCCACAATGTCTGTGGATAATTCTGTGCAAAACTTCAGCGATCGCTTGGATTCAACAGGCCCGGAGGTTCAGTGGCTCATTATTGACCAGTTATCATGGTTTTTTAGAATCACGCAATATCAACGATCTAGGATGAATACTTAATGTATTTTCTTATCTTGAAACAGCACACTGCTGATATGACATGGATTTGCATTCCCGCAGGAGGGTGTGGACAGGCGGCACGTCATCCGCTCACCGGAGCGGGTTCATGAGCGCCGTATTGCCACAGGAGGATGGCCCCAGGATCTGGTCGGTCAGCGAGCTCAATCGCGTCGCGGGACGCCTGCTGCAGTCCCATTTTGCGCGCATCTGGGTACGGGGCGAAATTTCCAGTTTCACGCAGGCGGCATCGGGCCACTGGTACTTCTCCATCAAGGATTCCGGTGCTGTTGTGCGGGCGGTCATGTTCCGCGGGCGGGCGCTGGCCAGCGGCGAGCAGCCGGCTGTGGGGGATCAGTTTGAATTTCTTGCAAATGTCACTCTCTATGAGCCCAGGGGGGAGTATCAGCTGCAGGTCGAATCGCTGCGCCGCGCGGGCCGCGGCGATCTGTATGCGGCCTGGCTGCGCCTGCGCCGGAAACTCGAGGATGAGGGGCTGATGGCCCCCGAACGCCGCCGGGCCTGGACACCGGTACCGCGCGCCATTGGCGTCATCACTTCGCTGGGTGCGGCTGCGCTGCGCGATGTGCTCACCACGCTGGCGCGACGCGCCCCCCATGTCCGGGTAATCGTGTATCCGTCGCCGGTGCAGGGGCAAGATGCGGCGCCGCAGCTGGTGGAAGCCCTGGCGCTGGCACGACGCAGGGCCGAGGTCGATACCCTGCTGCTGGTGCGCGGTGGGGGCAGCATGGAGGATCTGTGGAGTTTCAACGATGAGACGCTCGCCCGGGCGGTGGCCGATCGCAGCAGCCCCATACCGGTGATCAGCGGCGTCGGCCACGAGACCGATTTCACTATCTGCGATTTCGTCGCTGATGCACGCGCAGCCACACCCACGGCGGCGGCCGAACTGGCCTGCGAGGCACGCACCATCCTGCTGCGGCGTGTCTTCGTGGCCGGGCGCGGGCTCGACGCGGCATTTCAGCGCCATCTGGATGGTTTTGCCCAGGGGCTGGATCGTGCCATGCTGCGCCTCGTGTCGCCCGCCCAGCGCCTGCAGCAGCAGACGCTGGCGCTTGCCGGACTGGATCAGCGCCTGCATCGCACCATGGACACGCTGATCGAGCGTCAGAAGGGACGCGTCGCGCTTGCGGCGGCACACATGGGCCATGTCACGCCCGAGTTCGGTCTGGAGCGCAAGCGGGTGCTCGAGTGGCAGCGCCGGCTGGATCTGGCGGCACGCCGCCATCCCCGGGATGCCCGTGAGCGGCTGGCCGCCCTGATGCAGACCCTGCAGGCGCTGGGGCCGCAGGGGATACTGGCGCGGGGCTATGCCATCGTGCGCGACGACAGCCAGCGGGTCGTCAAAAATGCGTTAGACTTGAAGATTGGACAAAGCCTCAGCATAGAGTTTGACCAGGGCACGGCGCAGGTGGGTGTGAAGAAGCTCCACTCCCTGCTGTGAGCCCTGAGAGCGAACGTCTGGCGAGCCTGTTCCGGTGCGCCGCAACAACAGCGGTGCTTTCAACGGTTTTTTGAAGGAAATTGATCATGGCTTTCACTCTTCCCCCGCTTCCCTACGCACTCGATGCCCTGGCCCCCCATATTTCCAAGGAAACCCTTGAATATCATCATGGCAAGCATCATGCGGCCTATGTCAACAATCTGAACAACCTTATCAAGGGTACTGAGCTCGAGTCCGCAACGCTGGAGCACATCGTTCGCAATTCCTCGGGCGGCGTATTCAATAATGCTGCGCAGGTGTGGAACCATACCTTCTACTGGAACAGCATGTCGCCCAATGGTGGCGGAGATCCCACCGGTGCCGTGCTCGAGGCCATCAATGGCCGCTGGGGCAGCGTTCAGGCTTTTCGCGACGAGTTCAGCAAGATGGCTGCCGGCAATTTCGGTTCCGGCTGGACCTGGCTGGTCAGGAAGGCTGACGGCACGCTCGATATTGTCAACACCGGCAATGCCGCCACGCCCATTACCGGCGACGATGTGCCCCTGCTCACCTGCGACGTCTGGGAGCACGCCTACTACATCGACTATCGCAATGCGCGTCCCCAGTACCTCGAGAAATTCTGGAATCTGGTGAACTGGGATTTCGTAGCCGGCAATCTGGGCTGATATATGATTGAGCACGCTTTCATCTGCGATGGCATTCGCACGCCGTTTGGCCGCTATGGCGGCGCACTTTCGGCGGTTCGGCCCGATGATCTTGCTGCAACGGTGCTGCAGGCGCTCATGACGCGCAATACGGGCGTCGACTGGGCGCGTCTCGATGATGTTCTCATGGGCTGCGCCAACCAGGCAGGCGAGGACAACCGCAATGTGGCGCGCATGGCCAGCCTGCTGGCGGGCCTGCCCACCGGTGTTTCGGGTGCAACCATCAACCGGCTCTGCGGTTCCGGTCTGGATGCGATCGGCACGGCGGCACGCGCCATCCGTGCCGGTGACGCCGGCCTGGTTCTTGCCGGCGGCGTCGAAAGCATGAGTCGCGCGCCGTTTGTCATGGGCAAGGCGGAATCGGCCTTTTCGCGCAGCGCCGAGATCTTCGACACCACAATAGGCTGGCGCTTCGTGAACCGGCGCCTGAAGGCGGAACACGGCATTGATTCCATGCCGGAAACCGCCGAAAACGTGGCGGAGCAATATGGCATTGCGCGCGAAGATCAGGACGCCTTTGCAATGCGCAGCCAGCAGCGGGCCGCCGCTGCGCAGCGTGCAGGCATCCTGGCGGAAGAAATCGTGCCGGTGAGCATCCCGCAACGCAAGGGTGATCCGGTCATTGCCGATACCGATGAGCATCCGCGCGAGACCTCGCTCGAAGCCCTGGCCCGTCTGCGGCCCATCGTGCGCCCCGAAGGCACGGTCACGGCAGGCAATGCCTCGGGTGTGAACGACGGGGCCTGCGCCGTCATCGTCGCTTCGGAAGCGGCCGCAACGGCGCACGGCCTCGTGCCGCGTGCGCGCGTGCGCGCGATGGCCTGCGCCGGCGTCGAGCCGCGCATCATGGGTATAGGCCCGGTTCCGGCAACGCAGAAAGTGCTGGCCATGGCCGGCCTGACGCTGGATCAGATGGATGTGATCGAGCTCAACGAGGCCTTTGCCGCCCAGGGTCTGGGCGTGTTGCGCCAGTTGGGCGTGGCTGACGATGACGCGCGCGTCAATCCCAATGGCGGCGCCATTGCCCTGGGACACCCCCTGGGCGCCAGCGGCGCACGACTGGCGCTGACGGCCGTCAATCAGCTGCATCGCAATGGCGGGCGCTACGCCCTGTGTACCATGTGCATCGGTGTGGGGCAGGGGATTGCCGTGGTGCTCGAGCGCGTCTAGGGAATGCCCGGCAGGCCGTCCACCCGGGCGCCTGCCCTGATGCCGTGCTGTGCAAACCAGCCCTGGTTCATCTCGAGGGCATAACGGATGCGCCCTGCCGCGCAGTGCGCATCCAGCGTATTCGGTGACATGTCCTCGATGTTGACGATGTGCCCTGAAGGACTGATGAAGGCAATGCTGAGCGGCAAGGGTGTGTTCTTCATCCAGAAACAGGGCCGGCCCGGCGTCTGGAATACAAACAGCATGCCGTGGTCGGGCGGCAGATAGCGGCGGTTCATGAGGCCGTAGCTGCGCAGCGCCTCGGTATCCGCCAGTTCTGCCAGCAAGGCGTGGCCACCGATGGAAAGTTCAGCGGTGGCCAGCCGTTGCGCCTGTGCGTGGATTGCCGGCGGGGCAAGCAGCGTCGAGACCAGGCCGATGGCGATGAAGGCCGCCCGGCCGCACCGGGGCTCGACGCGGGATCGCATCAGGCAGCGGTGGTGATGTTGAGCGCCTGTTTGCCTTTGGGGCCCTGTGCGATTTCGAACGCGACTTTCTGGCCTTCCTTCAGCGTTTTGAAGCCATTCATCTGGATGGAAGAGAAATGTGCGAATAGATCTTCCCCGCCATTGTCAGGGGTAATGAAACCAAAACCCTTGGCATCGTTGAACCACTTGACGGTGCCGGTAAGTTTCTGGATGTCTCCGTCCACGGAGATCACGGGTGAATCAGACATGCGGACTGCCTCTCGACTATAGTGTAAATGTTGATACCTGACTACAAGGATTCCTTTTAGTCTATGAATTCTGACATGTTGCGAACTGCCCATGCACTCAGAATATGCGCATCATGCGGAATATTCCCCCAGATCGTCAATTATGGAAACCACTAGTATCAGAAATGGTTACATTGATTGGAAACAGTGCAACGCCTGTCGTACAGCGCCATAGCGCCCGTCTGGCACCGCCCCCCATGTATCAGGTGATTCTGCTCAATGATGACTACACGCCCATGGAATTCGTCGTGATGTTGCTGGTACGCATCTTTGCCAAGACACCGGAAACGGCTGCCGGCATCATGCTCAAGGTGCACCACGAGGGCAGGGGCGTGTGCGGCGTCTATACACGCGATATTGCCGCCACCAAGGTGGAGCGGGTGCTCCAGCTCGCGCATGCGCACCAGCACCCCTTGCAGTGCGTGATGGAGCCCATGCCGGAAGACTAGGAAGGTTCTTGTTTTGCCGGCCGGTCAATTCGTGGCTTTCCCATACCCGCAGGGGGCAAGTGCATGTATAGTAGGAGTGTAGGGGCAGGACTGCCCATCGGCACTCGGATAGGACGGTGCACCGGGCCTGCCCGCTTCGAACTGTCATGGAGGTAGCGTGATTTCCGAAGAGCTAGAAGTCAGCCTGCACACCGCCTTTGTCGAGGCGCGCAGTGCCAGACATGAATTCATCACGGTAGAACACCTGCTGCTGTCGTTGCTCGACAATGCCGCAGCGCTTGAAGTGCTGCGTGCCTGTGCTGCGGATATCGATGCCCTGCGCCGGGATCTGCGCCGTTTCGTGGCGGACAACACGCCGGTGCTGCCCGGCCGTGATGAGGTCGATACCCAGCCCACGCTGGGCTTTCAGCGTGTCATCCAGCGGGCCATCATGCATGTGTCGTCATCCGGCAGCAATGACAAGCAGCAGGTCACCGGCGCCAATGTGCTGGTCGCGATGTACGGTGAAAAGGACTCCCACGCCGTCTTCTTCCTGCAGCAGCAGGGCATCACACGGCTGGATGTCGTCAACTACATCTCCCACGGCATCACGCGTACGCCCCCCGAGCCGGCGCCCGAGCCCGTGCGGCCGCAGGCGAACATGGAATCCGATCGCAAGGCGGATCAGGCCAAGTCACCACTGGAACTCTACACGACCGACCTGAACGCACAGGCGCGTGAAGGCCATATCGATCCGCTCATCGGGCGCGAGGAAGAGGTGGACCGCGTCATCCAGGTGCTATGCCGGCGGCGCAAGAACAATCCGCTGCTGGTGGGCGAGGCCGGTGTGGGCAAGACCGCCATTGCAGAAGGTCTGGCCTGGCGCATCACGCAGGGCGATGTTCCCGAGATCCTGGCCGATGGCCGGGTGCATGCCCTCGACATGGGGGCCCTGCTGGCGGGTACGAAGTACCGGGGTGATTTCGAGCAGCGGCTCAAGGGGGTGCTCAAGGCCCTGCGCGAGAATCGCAACACCATCCTGTTCATCGACGAGATCCATACCCTCATCGGTGCGGGTTCGGCGTCAGGCGGCACGCTCGATGCGTCCAACCTGCTCAAGCCGGCCCTGTCCTCGGGCCAGCTGAAGTGCATGGGTGCCACCACCTATAACGAGTATCGCGGCATCTTCGAGAAGGATCATGCCCTGTCGCGGCGTTTCCAGAAGATCGACATCGCCGAGCCCTCGGTTGCACAGACCATCGACATCCTGCGCGGCCTGAAATCACGTTTCGAGCGTCATCACGGCATCCGCTATTCAGGCCCGGCCATCGTTGCGGCGGCCGAGCTGGCGGCACGCTACATCAATGACCGCTATCTGCCGGACAAGGCCATCGATGTCATCGACGAGGCCGGTGCGGCCCAGCGCCTGCTGCCGCGTTCGCGCCAGAAGAAGATCATCGGCAAGCCCGAGATCGAGGCCACTGTCGCCCGCATAGCACGCATTCCGCCGCACAATATTTCCCAGGATGATCGCAGCCGGCTGGCCACGCTGGAGCGCGACCTGAAAGCGGTGGTCTTCGGTCAGGATACCGCCATCAATGCGCTGGCGGCCGCCATCAAGATGGCGCGCTCGGGCCTGGGCCGTCCCGACCGGCCCATCGGCAGCTTCCTGTTTTCCGGACCCACTGGTGTGGGCAAGACGGAAGTGGCACGCCAGCTCGCATTCACCATGGGCATTGACCTGCAGCGCTTCGACATGTCCGAGTACATGGAGCGCCATACCGTATCGCGCCTGATCGGGGCGCCTCCGGGCTATGTGGGCTTTGACCAGGGTGGCCTGCTTACCGAGGCCATCACGCGTCAGCCGCATTGCGTACTCCTGCTCGACGAGATCGAGAAGGCGCATCCTGACGTCTTCAATATCCTGCTCCAGGTGATGGATCACGGCACCCTGACGGACAATAACGGGCGCAAGGCGGATTTCCGCAACGTCATTCTGGTCATGACGACCAACGCAGGGGCGGATGCCCTCAACCGGCGTGCCATCGGGTTCACACCCTCCGCTGCCATGGGCGATGAAATGGCGGATATCAAGCGTCTGTTCACGCCCGAGTTCCGCAACCGGCTCGACGCCATCATCAGCTTCGCCCCGCTGTCGCGCGAGGTCATCATGCGTGTGGTCGACAAGTTCCTCATGCAGCTCGAAGATCAGTTGCACGAAAAGAAAGTGGAGGCGACATTTACGGGCGCGTTGCGCGACTGGCTGGCCGAGCGGGGTTTTGATCCGCTCATGGGTGCCCGTCCCATGCAGCGCCTCATACAGGACAGCATACGCCGTGCTCTGGCTGACGAGTTGTTGTTCGGGCGCCTGGCCAATGGCGGCGAGGTCGAGGTCGGGGTGGATGACCGGGGCGACATAGTGCTGCGTTTCCACGATTCGGACGATGGTGGCCCGGAAGTTCCGGCACCCGTACGCCCGGAGCCCGAATTGATCGAGTGAATGGCCAGCCGACCTCTTGTGTTCAGCCGGCTTGGTGTGCAGGCGCGGGCACCATCGGCATTGCGTGCGGCTCTGGCCGCCGCCCATCGTCTCCCCGAGCCTGAATGCCTGCCCGTCCTGCTTGAACTGGCTGAATCCGGACTGCCCGATCGGGGCGCCGTGCAGGCCACGGCGCGCGGGCTGGTCGAATCCCTGCGCTCGCGTCATCGCAGTGGCGCGGTCGAGACCCTGGTGCAGGAGTTCTCGCTGTCCAGTCAGGAAGGCGTTGCGCTCATGTGCCTGGCCGAAGCCCTGCTGCGCATCCCCGACCGGGCGACACGCGATGCGCTCATTCGCGACAAGATCAGCCAGGGCGACTGGCGTGCGCATCTGGGCGAGTCTTCCTCGCTGTTTGTGAATGCCGCCGCCTGGGGACTGATGCTCACGGGCCGGCTGGTGGCGGTGCACAGCGAGCGCAGGCTGTCATCGGCCCTGGCGCGCCTGATCGGCAAAGGGGGCGAGCCCCTCATCCGCCAGGGTGTGAACACCGCCATGCGCCTGATGGGCGAGCAGTTCGTCCTGGGCGAAACCATAGAACAGGCGCTTGCCAACGGACGCCGGCGCGAGGCCCAGGGCTTTCGCTACTCTTTCGATATGCTGGGCGAAGCCGCCAGAACCGACGCCCAGGCGCGGCGCTACCTGCAGGCCTACGAGGCAGCCATCCGCGCCATCGGGGCGGCTGCAGGCGGTCGCGGCATTTATGAAGGCCCGGGTATTTCCATCAAGCTTTCCGCCCTGCATGCGCGCTACGAGCGCGCACAGCGCGACCGTGTCCTTGCCGAGTTGCTGCCGCGGTTGAAATCCCTGGTCATGCTGGCCCAGTCCTTCGATATCGGCGTCAACATTGATGCGGAAGAGGCGGATCGCCTGGAGCTGTCGCTGGATCTGCTCGAGGCCCTGTGCCTGGATCCCGATCTGGCGGGCTGGGATGGCGTGGGCTTTGTGGTTCAGGCGTATCAGAAACGTGCGCCGCATGTCGTTGACTGGCTGATCGATCTGGCGCAGCGCAGCCGGCGTCGCCTCATGGTGCGTCTGGTCAAGGGCGCCTACTGGGACAGCGAGATCAAGCTTGCCCAGGTGCAGGGCCTGGACGACTACCCGGTGTTCACGCGCAAGATGCACACCGACGTTTCCTTTCTGGCCTGCGCGCGCAAGCTGCTTGCCGCCCCGCAGGCCGTCTATCCGCAGTTTGCCACGCATAATGCGCACACACTGGCGGCCATTCACCAGATGGCCGGGCGCAATTACTATGCGGGCCAGTACGAATTCCAGTGCCTGCACGGCATGGGTGAGGCCCTGTACGAGGCCGTGACGAAACCCGCAGCCCGGGGCGGTCTGCAGCGGCCCTGCCGCATCTACGCGCCGGTGGGCACGCATGAGACCCTGTTGGCCTATCTGGTGCGCCGCCTGCTGGAAAACGGCGCCAACACTTCATTCGTGAATCAGCTGGGTGACAAATCCATTGCCCTGGATGATCTGCTTGCCGACCCCATCGACGAAGCGCGCCGGCTGGTGCCGCCGGGCGCACCGCACCCGGCCATCGTGCTGCCCGGGGCACTGTACGAAACGCATGAGGACAGACGCAATTCGCGTGGCCTGGACCTGAACTCCGAGACGGCCCTGAGCGATCTGGCGCGTCAGCTGGCCCGCAACGAGACACTGGACTGGCGCGCCGGACCGTTGACCGGAGACGATGATGAAGCGCGCCCGCTGGCGCCGGCCCGGCCGGTACGCAATCCGGCCGATCGCGACGATGTTGTCGGCGAAGTCATCTTTGCCGATGATGTGGCTGTCGGGCATGCTGTTCGCGTGGCCCAGGATGGCGCGCCGCAATGGGCGGCCACGCCGGTGGCCGAGCGCGCACGCTT
Source organism: Castellaniella sp. (assembly GCA_041655275.1). Taxonomy (GTDB): domain Bacteria; phylum Pseudomonadota; class Gammaproteobacteria; order Burkholderiales; family Burkholderiaceae_B; genus JAJYRX01. The sequence continues at coordinate 20,528 of JBBAFU010000001.1, forward strand.
GCTGCGCCGTGCAGCCGGTCTGATGGAAGCACAGATGCAGCCCCTGATGGGCCTGATTGTGCGCGAGGCGGGCAAGTCGCTGTCCAATGCCGTGGCCGAGGTGCGTGAAGCGGTTGATTTCCTGCGCTATTACGCCGCCCGGATCGAAACCGGTTTCAGGAATGAGACCCACAGGCCGCTGGGTGTGGTGGCGTGCATCAGTCCGTGGAATTTTCCGCTCGCCATCTTCACGGGGCAGGTAAGTGCGGCGCTGGCGGCCGGCAATGGGGTATTGGCCAAGCCTGCGGAACAGACCAGCCTGATTGCCGCCCGCGCCGTTGCCCTGCTGCACGAGGCCGGCATACCGCGATCCGCCCTGCAATTGCTGCCTGGTGAAGGCGAGACTGTGGGCGCAGCCCTGTCACGCCATCCCGGTGTCGACGGGGTGCTTTTCACCGGATCGGTCGAGGTGGCCCATCTGCTGGCGCGCGCGCTGGCCGGTCGTCTCGATCGCCGGGAGCAGCCCGTCACACTCGTGGCGGAAACCGGCGGGCAGAACGCCATGATCGTGGACTCCTCGGCGCTGGCCGAGCAGGCGGTCGTGGATATCCTGGAGTCGGCCTTCGATTCCGCCGGCCAGCGATGCTCGGCCCTGCGGCTGCTATGCGTGCAGGAGGAGGCGGCCGATGTCCTCATCGATATGCTGCGCGGCGCCATGGATGAGCTTCAGGTCGGCAATCCGGCCTGGCTGCGCACCGATGTCGGCCCGGTTATCGATGCGCCGGCGCGCGCCGCTATCGAGGCGCATATCGATGCCATGCGCGAGAAGGGCCACGCCATTCACCAGGTGGCGATGCTGCCGGAGACCGCGCACGGATGCTTTGTGGCGCCCACACTCATCGAGATTGACAGCGTCGATGAGCTCACGCACGAAGTCTTCGGTCCCGTGCTGCACGTATTGCGTTATCCACGCAAGGGGCTTGATGCCGTGGTCGAAGCGATCAATGCCACCGGCTACGGGCTGACATTCGGCGTTCACACGCGCATCGACGAAACCGTTGAGCGCCTTGTCCACAGCGTCAGGGCGGGCAACATCTATGTCAACCGCAACATGGTGGGTGCCGTGGTCGGCGTCCAGCCTTTTGGCGGGGAAGGCCTTTCGGGCACCGGTCCCAAGGCGGGCGGACCGCTCTACTTGCCGAATCTGCTGTCACAGGCCCCCGCCGGCTTGCCGTCCGGCTGTCCGCTTGGCGCAGCGGCTGCCCTTGCCCTGCCGGGTCCGACAGGGGAGTCCAACCACTACCACGGCCTGCCGCGCGGCCGCATACTGTGCGTGGCCGCCACCGAGGCCGGAATGCGACGCCAGGCCCAGGCTTGCGCGGCAACGGGCAATCAGGCCGTGTTTCTCGAGGTGGCGGGGCAGATTGCGCCGCCGGAGCACGAGTCCGTTCCGGATGCCGCCATCGACACGGATGTTTTCGGGGGCGCCCTGTTCGAAGGCGATGTCAATGGCCTGCTGGCGCTCAACCAGCGGCTGGCAGCCCGGCCCGGTCCCCTGGTGCGCCTGCAGGCGCTCAGCCCCGCGGCGCTGGCAAGCGGCCGCCAATACGCGCTTGCACCCTTGTTGCGCGAACGTGCCGTCAGCATCAATACCGCTGCTGCCGGGGGCAATGCCAGCCTGATGACCGTCGGTTGAATCAGCGGCGGCCCGTACTGCCGAAGCCGTCCTCGCCCCGGTCGGTCGCATGCCCGAACTGCGCCACATAATCGAGTGCGACCTGCACGACGGGCTGGAACAGCAACTGGGCGATGCGCTCACCCGGTTCTATGGTGTAGGCCTGGCTGCCGTCATTGGCCAGAATCACGCCGATTTCACCGTGATAGTCGGCGTCAATGACACCAATGCCCTGGGCCACGCGAATGCCATGGCGCAGCGACAGCCCGGAGCGTGACGCCACGACCGCCACCAGCCCGGGATCCTGCATATCAAGCGCAATGCCGGTGGGAATCAGGCGACGCTCCCCCGGCGCAAGCACGACTGCTTCCGTCATGCACGCCCTGAGATCCATGCCCGCCGCACCATCGGTTGCATATTCCGGACCGGCGATGTGATCATCCAGCAGGGGACTGAGCTTGCGTGCGCGGATGCGTCGTCGTGACATGGTCAGCTCCTACGGGAGGTGGCGGATGCGCCGGCAAAGGCATCGGCCAGCACGTCGATCAGGGCGCGCGCGGCGGCCATCTTCGGCATGCGCGCAAATTCGCGTACCGGACCGTCGCTGAAGACGACCAGCCGGGTATCGTTGGCATTCATGGCTTCCTGCGCCAGATTGCCGACCAGCAGGGGCACTTTCTTGCGCAGGCGCTTGGCGTGGGCATGGGCGTACAGATCGTCGGTCTCGGCGGCAAAACCCATGCAGTAGGGGGCATCCGGCAGGGCGGCAACTTCGGCAAGGATGTCGGGGTTGGGGCCGAAGCGGATCTCGGGCGGCGTGCCGCTTGCGTCCTTCTTCAACTTCTCCCGGGCCGGCTCCAGAATGCACCAGTCGGCCACGGCGGCAACGCCGATGAAGATATCGGCATCCTTCACCCGTGCCATGACGGCCGCGTGCATTTCGCGCGCGCTTTCCACATCCGTGCGCTGCACGCCTGCCGGTGTGGGCAGGGCGGTGGGCCCGGACACCAGGCTGACGCGCGCCCCGGCCTGCTGCGCCGCCCGCGCCAGTGCATAGCCCATCTTGCCCGATGAGCGATTGGTCAGCACGCGCACGGGGTCCATGGCTTCCATGGTGGGGCCGGCGGTAATGAGCACATGGCGCCCGGCAAGCCGCTTTGGCTGGAAGAATGTAATGGTGGCGTCGAGCAGTTCATGCGCCTCCAGCATGCGGCCATCGCCCGTTTCACCACAGGCCTGTTCCCCGCTGGCGGGACCCAGGATGGTCACGCCGTCGGCACCCAGTTGTGCGATATTGCGCTGCGTGGCCGGATGCAGCCACATCTCGCGGTTCATGGCCGGTGCGACAAGCAGCGGGCAGTGCCCGCGCGCCACACACAGGGTGTTGAGCAGATCGTCGGCCAGGCCCTGGGTCTGGTGTGCGATGAAGTTGGCAGTGGCAGGCGCGACCAGGATGGCGTCGGCCTGGCGTGCAAGGTTGATGTGCGCCATGGCATTGCCCGGGCGCTCGTCCCACTGCGATGTCCATACCGGTCGTCCGGACAGCGCCTGCAGGGTGGTTGCTGTGATGAAGTGGCCGGCCGCTTCCGTCATGATGACATCGATGGTGGCACCCTGTTCGCGTGCGCGCCGGATGTATTCCGCCATCTTGTAGCAGGCGATGCCCCCGGTGAGTCCAAGGATGAGATGTCTGTCGGCAAGTTCGGTCATGGCGAGGGGCGCCGCAGGCGGCCGATTTCATCAAGAATCAGCAGCAGGGCACCGCAGGTGATGGCGATGTCCGCCACATTGAAGGCGGGGAAATGCCAATTGTTCCAGTAAAACAGCAAAAAGTCGATGACCTCGCCATCGCGCACACGGTCAATGAGATTGCCCGCTGCGCCGGCCAGTATCAGTGCCAGCGCCGCGCAGAAACGGCGCTCGCCGGCGTGCCGCACAAGCAGGAAGATGATGAGCAGGATGGACAGCACCGCCACACCGGCAAGCAGCCAGCGCTGCCAGCCGTCGCCGCCCGCCAGGAAGCTGAAGGCGGCGCCCGTGTTGGTCAGCAGGGTCAGATCGAAGAAGGGCAGTATGGGCCGGCGCTCGCCATAGGCCAGATGCCCGATGAACCAGGCCTTGCTGGCCTGATCGAGCACGATGATGATGACGGCCAGGCCCAGCCACAGACGCAGGGGCAGGATGCGCGTTGCGGCCGGCGTATCCTCAGGCGTGCTCACGCTTCTCACCGGCGCCGAAAAGATTTTCGACGCAGCGTCCGCACAGGCCGGGGTGTTCGCCGTCGCAGCCGACGTCGGCACGGTGGTGCCAGCAGCGCTCACACTTGGGATGGGGGCTTGCCTTGACGTCGATCCGGACTTCGCCTTCACCCTGCTTCAGCGTGACTTCGGACACGATGAGGACGAAACGCAGGTCTTCACCCAGGCTGGCCAGCACCGCATGATCTTCGCCCGCGGCGTGCAGATCGACTGTCGCGGCCAGCGACGAGCCGATGGCGCCGGTATTGCGCAGGTTCTCGAGCTCGCGCATGACCTGGGCACGAATCGTGCGCAGGCGCGTCCACTTCTCGCGCAGGGCAGCCTCGCCGTCGAAAGCGGGCAGCGGATGATAGCACTCGGTAAAGATGCTGGGCCGCGTATTTTCCGGTGCCAGTGCCTGCCAGGCCTCTTCGGCGGTGAAGGACAGGATGGGCGCCAGCAGGCGCAGCAGGGATTGGGTGATGTGGTGCAGGGCCGATTGCGCCGAGCGCCGCGCATGGCTGTCGGCGCCCGTGGTGTACAGGCGATCCTTGAGGATGTCGAGGTAGAAGGCGCCCAGGTCTTCCGAACAGAAGATCTGCAGCCGGGCTACTGCGGGGTGGAATTCGTAGCGCCCGTAGTGCGCCAGTACCTCTTCCTGCATGGCCGCCGTCATGGCCACGGCGTAGCGATCGATCTCGAACATCTCCGCGGGCGCAAGCAGGCCGGCGTCTGCGTCGAAATCGGCCAGATTGCCGAGCAGGAACTTGATGGTGTTACGGATGCGCCGGTAGCTTTCCACCACGCGCTTGAGGATCTCGTCCGAAATGGACAGCTCGCCCGAGTAGTCGGTGGCGGCCGTCCACAGGCGCAGGATCTCGGCACCGAGCGAGTCCGACACTTTCTGCGGCGCCACTACATTGCCGACGGATTTGCTCATCTTGCGGCCCTTGCCGTCAACCACGAAGCCATGCGTGAGCAAGGCCTTGTAGGGTGCGCGCCCGTAGAGCATGCAGCCGGTGAGCAGCGAGGAATGGAACCAGCCGCGGTGCTGGTCGGAACCTTCCAGGTAGAGATCGGCCGGCCAGCCGAGCTGTTCGCGATGACTGCCGGCCACGTCACCGTCGCGACCGCCCATCACCGTGACGTGCGTGGTGCCCGAGTCGAACCAGACATCCAGCGTATCGCGGTTCTTTTCGTAGTGGGCGGCGTCATCGCCCAGCAGTTCGGCCGGGTCCAGATTCTGCCAGGACTCGATGCCGTGCTGCTCCACACGCTGCGCCACCTGCTCCAGCAGCTCGAGCGTGCGCGGATGCAGCTCCCCGGTCTCCTTGTGGACGAAAAAGGCCATGGGAACGCCCCATTGGCGCTGGCGCGACAGCGTCCAGTCCGGGCGGTTGGCAATCATGGCGTGCAACCGCGCCCGGCCCCAGGCGGGATAGAACGCCGTGTCTTCCACGGCCTGCAGCGCCGTCGGACGCAAGGCCTCGCCATCGCGGCCCGGCTTGTCCATGCTCGCAAACCATTGGCTGGTGGCGCGGTAGACCACGGGTGTCTTGTGGCGCCAGCAATGCATGTAGCTGTGCTGCATATCTTCGACGTGCAGCAGTGTGCCGGCCGCACGCAGGGCCTGGACGATGGCGGGATTGGCCTTCCAGATGAGCTCGCCGCCGAACAGGGGCAGGCCGGCGGCATAGTGGCCGTTGCCCTGGACGGGGTTCAGGATGGCGTCATCCGCCAGGCCGTGCTTGCGACAGGACATGAAGTCCTCCACGCCGTAGGCGGGTGCGGAGTGCACCACGCCCGTGCCCGAGTCCAGGCTCACGTAATCCGCCAGGTACAGTGGCGCGCTGCGCGCATAGCCGGCATCGGCCTGCGAGAGCGGGTGATGAAAGCGCAGGTGCTCCAGTGCCTGGCCGGTGGCGGTGGCCAGGACCGTGCCGCCCAGCTTCCAGCGTGCCAGACAGGTTTCGACCAGATCGCTGGCGAGCACCAGGCGGCGCCCCAGTACGGGGTGGGGCACATTCAGCGCGACCAGGGCATATTCGATGTCGGGATGCGCATTCAGCGCCTGGTTGGCCGGGATGGTCCAGGGCGTCGTCGTCCAGATGACGATGGCGCCCTCGACGGCATCGTCGCGCCCGAAGGCACGGCTGACGGCCGCAGGATCGACAAAGGGGAAGGCCACGTCGATGGACGGATCGACACGGTCCATGTACTCGACTTCGGCTTCGGCCAGTGCGGAACCGCAGTCGAAGCACCAGTTCACCGGCTTGAGACCGCGATAGACATAGCCTTTTTCCATGATGCGGCCCAGGGCGCGCAGTTCATTCGCCTCATTGGCGAAATTCATGGTCATATAGGGATTGTCCCAGTCACCCAGCACGCCCAGGCGCATGAAGTCCGCGCGCTGGCGGTCGATCTGCTCCAGCGCGTAGGCGCGCGCCCTGGCCTGGACTTCCGCAACAGGCAGGTTCTTGCCGTATTTCTTCTCGATCTGGATTTCGATGGGCATGCCGTGGCAGTCCCAGCCGGGAACGTAGACGGCATCGAAGCCGGCCATGTTGCGGCTCTTGACGATGATGTCCTTGAGGATCTTGTTGACGGCATGGCCGATATGGATGTCCCCGTTGGCGTAGGGCGGGCCGTCATGCAGTATGAATCGCGGCCGTCCCCGGCTCGCTGCACGAATGGCGGCATACACCTTGTTCTCCTGCCACTGGGCGACCCAGCCGGGTTCGCGCTGTGCAAGATTGCCGCGCATGGGAAAAGGGGTGTCGGGCAGGTTGAGGGTTTTTCTATAGTCCATGAGTGGCAAGATAGTGTCGCGCCAGACGGCCATCGTTGGCGATGGCGTCGGCCAGGGTGGAAAGGTCGCTGAAGCTGGCCTCGTCGCGCAGAAAGGAAAGAAATTCAACGCCCGCCAGTTTACCGTAGGCCTGTATGTCGGTATCGAGCAGGTGAACTTCGAGCAGTCGCTCGCCCGTCGTCTCTATGCTGGGCCGCACGCCCAGGCTGGCCACGCCGGGCAGGACGGTATCCGCCAGCCCCGACACGCGCACCACGTAGATGCCATTGCGCAGCGCACACAAGGGTGGTACGCGCAGGTTCAGGGTGGGAAAGCCCAGCTCGCGTCCGAGTTTGCGGCCATGGATCACATGGCCGCTGATGCAATAAGGCCGGCCCAGCAGCAGGCGTGCCGCCTCGAGCCGGCCTTCGCCCAAGGCTTCGCGCAGGCGCGAGCTGGAGAATCGCCGGCCGGCATTGTCGAGCACTTCGGCGATGGTCTGGACCTGAAAGCCCAGGTCCGCACCCATGCGGCGCAGCAGTTCGATATCGCCCTGGCGCTGATGACCGAAGCGGAAATCCTCGCCCACCAGCAGCCAGCGCGTGTTCAGGCCGCGCACCAGCAAGGCTTCCACAAACTGCTGTGCCGGCATGCTGGCCAGGGCCTGGTTGAAGCGCAGCAGGGCCACCTGGCGAATGCCGTGCCGGGCAATCGCCTGCAGCTTGTCGCGCCGCGTGCTGATCTGGCCGGGTTGCAACTCGGGGCGCCCGCGCAGCTGCGCGAAAAATGTGCGCGGATGCGGCTCGAACGTCATGACCGTGGACAGCAGGCCCGCCTGCCGGGCGTGCGCATGCAGGCCATCCAGGATAGCCTGGTGGCCAAGGTGCACGCCATCGAAATTGCCGATGGTGAGTGCGCTGGGGCTGTCGGCGTCGTGGCGCGGCAGACGCCGGTAGATGCGGGGAAGCGTTTTCACAGCCATGAGTTTACAATTTTGCGATCCCTTCCTCAGGAATATCTGAATTGACCGACACTCCCCATCGCGACGTTCAAGGCGACACCCCCCGGCGACTCGTCGTTCTGATCTCCGGACGCGGTTCCAACATGCAGGCTATTGTCGAGGCCGCAGGCGAGCCGGGCAGCGGCGCCGAGGTGGTGGCGGTGATCGCCAACACGCCCCGGGCGGCAGGCCTGCAATGGGCGCAGGCCCGCGGGATTGCAACGGCCGTTGTGCCGCACGATGCCCATGCCGACCGGGAGTCCTTCGATGCTGCGTTGGCCGGCGTCATCGACGGGCATCGGCCCGACTATGTGCTGCTTGCCGGCTTCATGCGTATTCTGACGCCGGGCTTTGTGGCGCATTTCCAGGGGCGGCTGATCAACATCCACCCCTCGCTGCTACCCGCCTTTCCAGGATTGCACACCCACCGCCAGGCCTTGCAGACGGGGGTCCAGTGGCATGGCTGCTCCATCCATTTCGTCACGCCGCTGCTGGATCAGGGGCCCATCATTGCCCAGGGTACGCTGCCGGTCACGGATGCGGATACGCCCGGGAGTCTGGCGGCGCGCCTGCTGCAGCTCGAGCATGTGCTGTATGCGCGGGTGACGCACTGGCTGGGTCAGGGCCGGGTGCAATTGCTGGATTCGGGCCGGGTGCTGGTCCATGGTGAAGCCAGCCGTGCCTTCCTGCTCGCGGCGGATGGCGTCGTGCAGGCCGGTGCCTGATTAGCCACACCGGCAAAAGCCTTTTCCATACGGCCGGCGATCGGCCTGATTAGAATGATGGGCGATGGCTGCTTTCAGTGGCTATCTTCAATACTTCAAACGGGTTACACTGCCTGCGTCCTCAACTGGAGGTCCCTGGAGCATTATGGAATCATTCTTTCAATTCATGGCGGGCGGGCTGACGCAGATGCCCTGGTGGCAGGTTGCGCTGGTCACCCTGGCGCTGACGCACGTCACCATCATTGCCGTCACCCTGTTCCTGCATCGCAGCCAGGCGCATCGCGGGCTGGATCTGCATCCGGCCGTCATGCACTTCTTCCGCTTCTGGCTCTGGCTCACCACGGGCATGATCACCAAGGAATGGGTGGCCATTCACCGCAAGCATCACGCCCGTGTCGAACGCGATGGCGATCCGCATTCGCCGGTGGTCTTCGGGCTGGGCATGGTGTTCTTCCGCGGCGCGGAGCTCTATCGCCGTGAAGCCAGGAATGCGGAAACCCTGAAGCGTTTCGGCCACGGCACGCCGGATGACTGGCTGGAGCGCAATGTCTATACGCGCTTCAACCTGCTGGGTATTCTCATCATGCTGGGCATCGATATCGCCCTGTTCGGTGCGCTCGGCCTTACGGTCTGGGCCATACAGATGGCGTGGATTCCCTTCTGGGCCGCCGGCGTCGTCAACGGTCTGGGCCATGCGGTCGGCTACCGGAACTTTGCCAGCCCCGACACCAGCACGAATGTCGTGCCCTGGGGCATCGTCATCGGCGGGGAAGAGCTGCACAACAACCACCATGCCTACGGCACATCGGCCAGGTTCTCGAGCAAGTGGTACGAGTTCGATCTGGGCTGGTGCTACATCCAGATATTGCGCAGCATGCGCCTGGCGACCGTTCGCAAGGTAGCGCCTCGTCTGCGACTGGAGCCGGCCTCGGCGCAGCCCGGCGTCAGCCTGACGACGCTGCAAGGCATCATCACGCACCGCTACGAGGTGCTGGCACGCTATACCGAATTGCTGCGGCGGTCGGCTTCCGAAGAGCTGGCGCGCCTGCGCCCGCAACGCGACCAGGGATCGGACAGCCAGTTCATCATGCTCAAGCAGGTGCGCCACTGGCTGGAGCGCAATGACGATGATCTGGGCCCCGAGCAGCGTGCCCAGCTGGAGTCGGCGCTCGCCGGTACGCCCGCACTGTCCACGCTGGTGCAGATGCGCCGTGATCTGGAGCGTCTGTGGGAAAGCTCCAGCGCCACCAGCGAACAGCTGCTGGCCGATCTGCAGGCCTGGTGCCAGCGGGCACAGCAAAGCGGCATTGCCGGTCTTGAGCAATTTGCGCTGCGCCTGAGCCGCTACGCGGCATGATAGCGGGGCTTAACCCGCAACAGCGCGCTGCCGTCACCCTGCCCGAACAGCACGCCCTGGTGCTTGCCGGGGCGGGTAGCGGCAAGACACGGGTGCTCGTCACGCGTCTGGCGTGGCTGATCGACACCGGCCGGGTCAGCCCCTGGGGCGTGATGGCCGTCACTTTCACGAACAAGGCGGCACGCGAGATGCTGGCGCGTCTGGGTGCCCAGCTGCCGCTGCAGCCGCGCGGCATGTGGGTGGGCACCTTCCACGGGCTGTGCAACCGGCTGCTGCGCGCCCATCATGCCGAGGTCGGCCTGCCTGCGGACTTCCAGATTCTGGACATGGCCGATCAGCAGGCGGCCATCCGGCGCCTGCTCAAGTCGCTGCAGGTGGATGACAGCCTCCATACCCCGCGCGACGTCCAGAACTTCATCAACAAGGCCAAGGAATCCGGCCTGCGGCCCGATGCCATGCGCCCGCGCGACATGCGCGAACGCCATATGGTGGAGTTCTATCTGGCCTATCAGCAGCAGTGCGATCGTGAAGGCGTGGTGGACTTTGCCGAGCTGTTGCTGCGCGCCACCGAGCTGCTGCAGAACAACGAGGCGGTGCGCCGGCACTACCAGGAGCGTTTCCGCCACATACTGGTGGATGAATTCCAGGATACCAATGCGCTGCAATATCGCTGGCTGTTGTTGCTTGCCCGGGGGGGAGCCCATATCTTCGCCGTGGGCGATGATGACCAGTCCATCTATGCGTTTCGTGGCGCCAATGTCGGCAACATGGCCGATTTTCAGCGCAACTACGCCCATGACACCGTTATCCGTCTCGAGCAGAATTATCGCTCCAGTGGCCATATCCTGAATGCCGCCAATGCGCTGATTGCCCACAATGAATCCCGCCTGGGCAAGAATCTGTGGACCGACGCAGGCGAGGGTGAGCGCATTCGCGTGTGCGAGCAGCCCACGGATGGCATGGAGGCGCAATGGCTGGTGGACGAGATCCGTGCCCTGGTGCGCGAAGGCCGGCCGCGCGACGAGATTGCCGTCCTGTACCGCAGCAATGCGCAGTCGCGCGTGCTCGAGCATGCCTTGTTTTCAGCCGGCCTGCCGTACAAGGTAACGGGCGGGCTGCGCTTCTTCGAGCGCCAGGAAGTCAAGCATGCGCTGGCCTACCTGCGACTCATGCTCAACCTGCAGGATGATACATCCTGGCTGCGAGTGGTCAATTTCCCGCCCCGGGGCATAGGAATGCGCTCGCTGGAGCGCCTGGCTGACGTTGCACGCGAGCAGTCGTGCAGTCTGAGTGAGGCGGTGCCGGGTGTAAGCGGTGCCAGCGGTACGCGCCTGGGCGGCTTCCTGGATCTGATCCATCGCCTGTCTTCCGAGTCGGAAACAATGACGCTGCCCGATCTGGTTGCCCACGTGGTCGAGCACAGCGGCTTGCAGGCGCATTATCAGCAGGACCGTGAAGGCGAGGACAGGCTGGAGAACCTGCGCGAGCTCGTGAGTGCCGCGGCCGCCTTTGTGGTGGAGGAGGGTTGGGAGGACTGGCCGGCAATCGACGTCGATGCCGGTGCCGGCCCCGATGCCGATCCCCTGCAGGTGATGGCCGGGCTGTCGCCTCTGGCGGCCTTCCTGTCGCATGCCTCGCTCGAGGCGGGTGATAACCAGGCCCAGTCGGGTGAAGATGCCATACAGCTGATGACGGTCCACGCTGCAAAAGGCCTGGAATTTGATGTGGTCTTCATGACGGGGCTCGAAGACGGCCTGTTCCCGCACGAGAACAGCGCCCACGATCCGGCCGGGATGGAGGAAGAGCGGCGCCTGATGTATGTGGCCATCACGCGGGCGCGGCAGCGCCTCTATCTGAGCTTGGCACAAAGTCGCATGCTGCATGGAAAGACACGCTACTCGAGACGCTCGCGCTTTCTGGACGAGATTCCCGACGAGAATCTGAAGTGGCTCACGGCACGCGAGATTGCCGGAAGCGGTGACGGCCTGCCGACCTGGGGCGGCGCGTTCCGGCGTGGCGGGCACAGTTTCCAGGGATCAGGGCAGAGCCTTGCTCCCATGGCACCACGCACCCTGGGCAGCAGTGTGCGCGTGCGCGACCAGGAGTTCCGGATCGGCCAGGGCGTGCGTCATGCGCGTTTTGGCGAGGGCACCATCACCAGCCTGAGTGGCAATGGGCTGGATGCCCAGGCGCGCATCCAGTTTTCGGAAGTGGGCGCAAAGACGCTGGCGCTGGGCATTGCCAAGCTCGAGATCATCGCCGGTTGAGCCGTCTTCGCCGTCAGTCACCCGCCTCGAGTTGCTCCAGCGCTTCCTGACAGTCCAGCCAATCGCTTTCCAGTGATTGCTGACGTTTGAGCAGTTCACCGTGCTCGGCCAGGATCCCGGGGCGTGCATCGCGTTGTGCATCTGTGTAGAAGTCCGGATCGGCGATGTGGGCATCGAGCGCTTTCAGCCGGATGCTGCAATCATCCAGGCCGGCTTCTATGGCTTTCAGTTGCCTGAGCAGCGGTTTGCGTTGCTCGGCCAGCCGCTGGCGTGCCCGGGCCTCTTCCCGGCGCTGTGCGCGCCGGTCGCTTGCGCTGGCGGTGTCGCTGCTGGTCGTATCGTTATTGGCACCGGCCGGGCGCCCGCTGTTGCGTTGCGCGAGCCATTGGCGGTAATCGTCCAGATCACCATCGAACTCGGTGACCGCACCATCGGCCACAATCCAGAAATCATCCACGGTGGTGCGCAGCAGGTGGCGGTCATGCGAGACCAGCAGCAGGCTGCCGCCATAGCCCGCAAGGGCGGTGGCCAGCGCTTCCCGTGTTTCCACGTCCAGATGGTTGCTGGGCTCATCCAGCAACAGGAGATTGGGCCGGTGCCAGACCATCAGGGCGAGCGCCAGGCGTGCTTTCTCGCCGCCGGAAAAAGGGCCTGCGGCTTCATTGACCCTGTCGCCCGTGAAGCCGAAACTCGCCAGTGTGTTGCGCAGCGTCTGTTCGTTTGCATCGGGTGCGATGCGTCGCAGGTGCTCGAGTGGGCTGGCATCGGCATCCAGCATGTCCAGCTGGTGCTGGGCAAAATAGCCGACGACCAGCCCGCGCGAGGCCTGCAGGTGGCCCGATAGCGGCGCCTGTACGCCGGCCAGCGTCTTCACGAGAGTGCTCTTGCCCGCACCGTTGACGCCCAGCACGCCAATGCGTGCGCCGCCGCGCACCGTCAGGTTCAGTCCCGACAGCACGGGTGTGTGGCCTGGATATCCCAGCGTCGCGTCTTCCAGCTGCAGCAACGGGTCGGGCAGGCGGTCCGGCTCCGGCAGCTGGAGTGCGATGCCGCTGTCCACATGCAGGGGAGCCAGCGTCTGCATGCGTGCCAGCGCCTTCATCCGGCTCTGTGCCTGCCGCGCCTTGCTGGCTTTGGCCCTGAAGCGTGTGATGAAGGCCTGCATGCGTGCCGCTTCGCCCGCCTGGCGCGCGTGGGCCAGGGTGTTCTGGCGCAAACGCTCGGCGCGCTGCTCCTCGAAACTCTGGTAGCTGCCGCGATAGCGATGCAGCCGGCGCTGGTCGAAGTGCAGGATGCTGCTGACCGTGGCATCGAGGAATTCCGTGTCGTGCGAGATGATGACCGCCGTGCCGGGATAGGCCGCCAGCCAGCGCTCCAGCCACAGCATGGCATCCAGATCCAGGTGATTGGTGGGTTCATCCAGCAGCAGCAATTCGGACGGGGCCATGAGGGCGCGCGCCAGCGCCAGTCGCATCTGCCATCCACCCGAGAACTCGCCCACAGGCCGCATCCAGTCGTCGGGTGCAAAACCCAGCCCTGAAAGCAGCTGCTCCGCACGGGCGGGCGCATCCCAGGCACCGGCCTCCACCAGCTGCGCCTCGAGCTCGGCAATGCGCGTGCCCTGGTCGTCCGGCACGGCTGCGCGTTCGGCCTGCAGGCCGCGCAAGCGGCGATCGCCGTCGATCACGAACTCGCGTGCCGGGCGTTCGCGTCCGTCCAGAATCTGCTCGACGCCGGCGATGCGCCACTGTTCGGGCAGCATGAGTGTGCCGGCATCCAGATCGATTTCACCCTTGAGCACGGAAAACAGGCTGGATTTGCCGGCGCCATTGCGTCCGACCAGACCAAGGCGCTCGCCGGGGTGAATGACGAAATCCGCGCCTTCAAGCAGCACTTGCGTGCCCCGGCGCATGGTAACTTTCTGCGCCCGGATCACGGTATGAGCTGCTCACGCTGCAGCAGGAGGATTTGATCTTCGGTGTGTTCGGTGCTGAGCCAGACGGGGTCGAGCTCGGGAAAGGCATCGATGAAATGATCATACTCATGTCCGATTTCGAGCACGAGCAGGCCGTGGGGCGCAAGGTAGTTCGCCGCATCGGACAGGATGCGACGTACCAGATCCATGCCGTCGGACCCGCCGGCCAGGGCCTGAACCGGCTCGTGACGATATTCCCGGGGCAGATGCGCCATGGACCGTGCGTTGACATACGGTGGATTGCAGATGATGAGATCGTAGGCGGCCGGCGGCACGTCATCGAGCAGGTCGCTTTGCAGTGGTGTGATGCGGTGTTCCATGCCATGCAGGGCGATGTTCTCGCGCGCAAGCTCAAGCGCTTCGCCTGACAGGTCCACCGCATCGATCTGGGCATTGTCGAAGGCCATGGCCATGAGGACGGCCAGACAGCCCGAGCCCGTACACAGATCCATGGCCAGCCGGATGTCATCGGGATCGGCAACCCAGGGCGACAGCCGCTGGGCCAGCAGCTCGGAGATGGGGGAGCGCGGGATGATGGCCCGTGTATCGCTCAGAAAGCGCACGCCCTGCAGCCAGGCTTCGCCGGTCAGATAGGCAGCGGGCAGACGTTCTTCGCAGCGACGCTGAAAAAGCGACAGGCAGGCCTGGCGTTCTCCGGGCAGCACCCGCGCATCCAGAAAAGGTTCCAGACGGTCCAGCGGCAATTGCAGACTGTACAGCAGCAGGTAGACGGCTTCGTCCCAGGCATTGTCGCTGCCGTGGCCAAAGGCCAGCTCGTGACGGTTGAACAGCGTCACGGCATAACGCAGGAGGTCGCGCACGGTGTGCAGCTCGGGATGGTCATAGGCTTTGGTCATGCAGACAATTTTAACGTGTCGTACCCAGGGCTGCCGCTGCGGCCGCAGGTCGTGCACGCAGACACAGCAGGGCGCCCAGCACGGCTAGTCCCATGGCGCCCGAAAGCCAGAGCGCACCGCTGCCCCAGGCATCGACCGCCAGGCCGAACAGCACAGGCGCTGATGCCTGGGCGATCCGGGAAGGCAGCATGAGCCAGCCCTGCCGCGCGCCATAACCGCCGCTGCCGAACATGGCGAGCGGCAGCGTGCCATTGGTGATGGTGAGAATGCCGTTGCCTGCACCGTGAAGCAGCGCAAATACCGGGGCGGCCACCGGACCCATCAGCAGAAGCAGGCCGGCGCCCAGAGGATGGCACAGGGCGGCCATGCGCGCCGACAGCAGGGGGTGCAGGCGTTGCAGCCAGACAAACTCCAGCGCCCGGCCTGCCACCTGGGCCGGCCCGATCAGCGCACCGATGGCCACAGCAGCGGCCAGGCCAATGCCCATGGTGCCCAGCAGGCGGGGCAGATGAGTCGCCATGGCCGTGCTGATGAACCAGGTCGAGGCAAAGACAAAGGCGAGCAGGGCATGCGTGCTCGTGAAGCGTGCGCTCTTGCCGGACTCTGCGGCGCGTTTGCTCGCGACTGGAGCCTGGGGGGCAGCAGCGACAGCAGCGGGCGTTGAAGCCGTGGCGGAAGCCCGTGATGTCGCGGGGTCACGCGGAAACCAGGCATTGAGCGGCAGACCCAGGAATACATGGAGGCCGGCCCATCCCAGACAGGCACCGCGCCAGCCGAAATGTGCCTCCATCCACGCCGACAGTGGCCAGCCGACAGTGCTGGCAAAACCTGCAAACAGGGTGATGCCGGTGATGGCACCACGGGCACCTTCGCCATACAGGCGCACCAGGCTGGAGAATGCGGCCTCATACAGCCCGGAGCCCATGGCCAGACCGATGATGGCCCAGGCCAGCATCAGGCTCCACAGCCCCTGGCTCAGGCCCAGCACTGTCAGGCCGGCGGCGAACAGCAGGCTGGTGACCATGAGCACCGAGCGTCCGCCGTGGCGATCGATCAGCCGGCCGGCTGCCGGGCCGACCAGCGCTGAAATGATGAGTGCAGCGGAGACGCAGGCATACACCACGGCCGTGCCCAGACCCAGCTCCGCCGCCATGGGCATGGCCAGCATGGCGGGCAGATAATAGGTGGAGGCCCAGGCCAACGTCTGGGCGATGCCCAGCGTGGTGACTACCAGGGCGGGACGCATGGCACTTGTCTGCCGATGATCAGTTGACGACCGGTTCGGACGGCTCAATCAGGATTGAAGCCCGACCAGGCGATGCCCGCCAGCGCCGCCACCTCCTTGTGCCAGCTGGCCAGATCATCCTTGCAGAATCGGTTCAGGTGATGGTGACCACAGGCGCGCGCCATCACTTGCATCAGCGTGACGCTTGCGTTCAGGAAAGTCGCCAGGCGCCGGGGTGCGGCCACGGTATCCAGTCGTGCACGCAGGCGCGGGTCCTGGGTGGCAATGCCGGTGGGGCAGCGGTTGGTATGACAGATTCGTGCGCCCACACAGCCGATGGCCTGGATGGCGGAGTTGGCGAGCGCCACACCGTCGGCGCCCAGCGCCAGCGCCTTGGCAAAATCGGTGTGGGTGCGCAGGCCGCCCGTAATGATGAGCGTTACGCGGCCGCTGGCCCCCAGCTGGTCGAGGCAGTGGCGCGCCCGCGCCAGGGCCGCGATGGTGGGTACGGAGATATGGTCGCGAAACAGCAATGGCGCCGCACCGGTGCCGCCCCCGCGACCATCAAGAATGATGTAGTCCGCCCCCGCCTGGACGGCAAAGCCGATGTCGCGCTCGATATGCTGGGCACTCATCTTGAAGCCGATGGGTATGCCGCCGCTGCGCTCGCGCACACGATCGGCGAAGCGGGCGAAATCCTCAACCGTATGCAGATCAGGAAACGTCGCCGGCGAGATCGCATCCGTGCCGGGCGTGAGATGACGGACTTCGGCAATGCGGCCGATATTCTTGCTTGCCGGCAGATGGCCGCCGGTACCGGTCTTGGCACTCTGGCCGCACTTGAAATGAAAGGCTTGTACCTGTTCGAGCAGATCTTCGTGATAGCCGAAGGCGGCCGATGCATACTCCAGCAGATAGCGCTGGTTGGCTTGCCTTTCCTCAGGCAGGACGCCGCCTTCCCCGGAACAAATACCGGTGCCGGCCAGTTCCGCCCCCTGAGCGAGTGCGAGCTTGGCTTCTTCCGACAGGGCGCCAAAGCTCATGTCGCTGACCAGCAGGGGGATCTTGAGCACCAGCGGCCGGCGAGTCTCCGGCCCGATGACGAGTTCGGTGCCGACATCAACATCTTCCATTAGCGGCTGGCGCGCCAGCTGGGCCGTCATGAACTGGATGTCATTCCAGTCCGGCAGTTCGCTGCGAGGCACACCCATGGCATCGATGGGCCCGTGCGGCCCAAATGCGGCCAGGCCTTCGCGTGCCAGCTGGTGGATGAAGGCCACCGTGGGCTCTTCCGGCGTGGGCACGGCGGGCGGGGCCTGGTTTGCAGGTGCTGCTGGTGTTGCCGCCTGTGTTGCCGTTACGTCGGCAGCTGTTGACGCCGTGCCGGCATCGACTGCGCGCAAGTCCTCCAGCGAGAATTCGTGTCCCACCTTGTCGGCCGGCACCTGCTTGTGGTGGCCGTCACAAAAAGGCGCATCATGCGTCTGCTTGCACCGGCACAGCCAGGCCTTGCCGTCCTTTTCGGCGACGAAGCGCAGCGGTGTGAAGGGTGTGCCCTTGTGCGAGCCGTCACAGAAAGGCTGGTCGCGGGAACGACCGCAGCGACAGAAGTAGTAGGCCTTGCCTGCCTCGAGGTCGACGGCGATGGGTGCATTGAAGGCAACAACAGGTTTCATGACGGACTCACTGGGTCGAAACGGTAGGGAGGGTTTGTCGCTATCTTAACCAAGTGAGGGTTCGTATGCTTTGCTGGTTTGCTGTACCAGGCGACCAATCCAGGAAAGGCCTGAGTTTGTCCGCACGGCTGGGGTGGCGCAGTTTGCGCAGGGCCTTGGCTTCTATCTGACGGATGCGTTCACGTGTCACATCAAACTGCCTGCCCACCTCTTCCAGCGTCCGGTCCGTGTACATCTCAATGCCGAAGCGCATGCGCAAGACCTTGGCCTCGCGCGGCGTCAGTGAATCCAGCACCTCCTTGATGGTATCGCACAACGAGCCGTACAGGCTTGAGTCGAGCGGTGATAGCCCAACGGTATTTTCGTACCTCTCGATAACGGAAATGTCGGGCTCGCAATTGTCAGTGGTTTCGCCGTAGAGATCATCGATGGTTATCTCAGGATAATCGTCTTCACCGGTAGTAATAGAGTGCAGATACAAAACATCAGACTGCCTGATGATCTTTATGATCGCGCGCACCTTGTCTTCGGGCATATCCATCTTCAGCGCCAGCGTGGCCGGATCGGGCTCCATACCCGTCTCCTGCAGGATCTGGCGGTTGATGCGATTCATCTTGTTGATGGTCTCAATCATATGCACCGGAATGCGGATAGTGCGCGCCTGGTTGGCGATGGAGCGCGTGATCGCCTGGCGTATCCACCACGTGGCGTAGGTGGAAAACTTGTAGCCCCGGCGATATTCGAATCTGTCGACAGCCTTCATCAGGCCGATGTTGCCTTCCTGGATCAGATCAGAGAACAGCAGGCCGCGATTGGTGTACAGCCTGGCGATAGAGATGACCAGGCGCAGGTTGGCTTCGATCAATTCGTGCTTGGCCTTGCGTGCACGCGCCTCGCCCGTCGCCATGCGCTTGTTGACGGCCTTCAGGTCCTTGAGCGGCAGCACGACCCGGCGCTGCAGCTCGATGAACTGTTGCTGGGTCTCCTGGATGTCGGGCAGGTGGCGCTCCAGCGTCTCGGAATATGGATGGCCGGCCGCAATCTCGGCGGGCGCCCATTCCAGATTCGTCTCGTTGCCGGGAAAAGTCTTGATGAAGTGGCTGCGCGGCATGCCTGAACGATTTACGCAGATATGCCGTGCAGCAGCATCTTGCGCACCACTTCCTCTTTGAAGCCCGGGCTGTATCTCGTCACATTCATCTCGTCAATCCAAATCAAATGCGACAACTATGCTGACATAGGGGGCCTGATGGCCCGTAGCGAAACCACTGCCTTGTTTGGTAACGAGCGCGAGGATAACTTCAGCGCCATCCTGGGCAATCTGTATAAACCGTGTTTGGTGAACCCCCCTATCCCACGATAGAGGCCAAGGCCGCGCACCTGCTGTACTTTGTCATCGAGAACCATCCGTGCTCCGATGGCAACAAGTGCATCGGCTCTTACCTGGTCGTAGATTTGCTGGCCCGCAACAGCCGGCTGCTGCGTGATGGCAAATCGGTCATCAAGGATGTGGATCTGGCCTTGCTGGTGGCGGAATCCGACCCCAAGGCAAAGGAAGTGATGATCCGCCTAATTGAGAACATGCTGGCGGTAAACCCAAGGTAGTACAGCCGCTACAATCAAACCAAGCGCCGATGCCTGGCCTCAAAACAACCCCACAAGCTGCCGAAACCCGCATGAATACTGAATATTGATTATTCCCTGTTCGCAACTCAAACTAATTAGGTCATAAGCAAATATGATGGAACTTGCACAAGGCGTGAAGGGCTGGACGCAGGGCGTGCCCGTCGATGACAAGGCGCTCAGGCAACTGCGAAACATGGCTTCGTTGCCCATCCTGGCCGGTCATGTGGCCGTGATGCCCGACGTTCATCTGGGCAAGGGCGCCACCGTGGGCAGCGTCATCGCTACCAATGCAGCGATCATTCCGGCAGCGGTCGGTGTTGATATTGGCTGCGGCATGGTGGCCACCCAGACAAGCCTGACAGCAAGCGACCTGCCGGACTCCCTCGCCATGTTGCGCAGCGACCTGGAGGCGGTGATTCCCGTGGGCTTTGCCGCTCATGATGCACTGGTGGACACCCAGGGCGAAGGTGCGGCCGGCAAGCTGCTGCACAAGCGGGCTCTGGAACTTTCCGCCCGATTCGACAAGCTGGCCATCCTCGAACACGCTGGACGGCTCAACGTTTCGCGCATGTGGGCGCAACTTGGAACGCTGGGCGGGGGCAACCATTTCGTCGAGCTGTGTCTGGACGAACACCAGAACATCTGGATCATGCTGCATTCGGGCTCGCGCAACGTGGGCAAGGTCTTTGCCGACATCGCAACCAACATGGCCAAGGAACGCGCCATGACCCTTGGTCACGGGATCTGGCCTGGCTCGATGAAGGCACACCAGAGTTCGATATGTATACGCAGGCGCTGGCCTGGGCACAGGACTACGCCGCGCATAATCGCGATCTGATGCTGCACCAGGCCGTGAAGGTGATGCAGCGCCATTTCGGGGAGCGCTTTGCACTCGTTGGCAAGGCCACCAACTGCCATCACAACTACGTGCAGCTCGAGGCGCACTTCGGCAAGCAGGTTTGGGTGACGCGCAAGGGCGCAGTCTCGGCCCGCTACAGGGGGATTATTGGATGACCGATGACGCCAACGTCCGCCTATGCGGGGTTCGCCCATATAGCGCACGGACAGCGCATAGGTCCAGGCGTGATCGTTGTAGGTCCCGCACCAGGTGGACGGTCTCGATGGCGGCCGTGCGGGTGTCATGCAGCTGGCCTAACTCGGCCACGATCTGGCGCAGTAGCGTCAGTTCTTCCTGCAGCGTGTTGTCAGCTGCCAGGCGGTGACGGAAATGGTTTGGACAGTGACAAGCCGGACAAGGCAGCCGCCTCGCACAGCTGTGCAGCATGAGACGGGGTCACCCGGATGCGGATGACCTCGGAGAGAGGTTTGTTCATGGGGTGTTCCTTTCATGGCTATGCGAAAGGCTGAAATGATCAAAAATCCAGCTGCGCCCCAGTGATGCCGAGCGCAGCAGCGATTTTGTCTCTGGATGTTTTGCGCAAGCGCTGGCTGTTTTCTTGCTGAGCGTAGGCAGACTGGGTGATTTCCAGGCGCTTGGCGACTTCAGCCTGTGTTAAGCCAAGGTGCTCGCGCCAGGCCCGAAGGGGCGTAACGCCATCCGCAGTACGGCTGATCACGTCGTGCGGGATTAATGCCTGATCATCGGTGTGCTGTTTAACGTAATCCGCGTAAGGGATGACGACGAAAGCAGGATTGCCCTCGGGGCCGTTGATGATCTGGATGTTAGTACGTGCGTTCATCCACTGGAATTATAAGGCAAATATAAGTTTTTTGGATATTGGCTAATTTTTATTGTTTAATTGCAGATAGCGGCGAATTTCATGGCCAGTGATTCTGCCATCGATCGGGCGGATTTTCCCTTCCTTGATTCGACGATTCAACGTGTTGTAGCTGATACCCAGTACTTTGCAGGCATCCTTGAGGTGATAGCAGACCATTTCCTCGATAGCTCGATTTGCTCCAATCAGCCCTTGATGCACAGGATCTGCTTGAGCGTGGCCACAACCTCCACCAAGTCGCTCTGTGCGGCCATCACATCGTCGATGTTCTTGTAGGCAGCCGGAATCTCGTCCACCACCGCGGCGTCCTTTCCATGCTACCGGGAATGATGCCCATCTCGCCGTGGCGGACCGACACCGCGCCCTTGCGCGTCACCCAGACCTGCTTGCCGAAGTACGCCTCAAGCTGCGCGTAGTTGTGGTGGCAGATGGGGTTCCAACCGCCCTGCTGGAGAGGGAAGCCATCAACTCTTGCTACTATATATAGCTTAACCTATAATCGGGCTATGCCAATAAGGGGAGTCCATGTACACAGTCAACTGGTCAAACAAAGCGAAGAAGCAATTACGCAAGATTGATCGAAAAGAGCAGCTGACGATCATTGATGCTGTTGATAGGCTGGAGGACTTCCCAAGCGTCAAAAACGTTATTTCTCTGACTAAGCATGAATACGGATACCGTATGCGTGTCGGCAATTATCGAATTCTCTTTGACGCTGATATCGCAGTCAGAATCATCGAAATCCAGCAAGTCAAAAAGCGTGACGGACAGACCTACTAAATACACAGGAGCCAACTATGGGCGCTAATCACACCATTTTGAAGACCAACGGTAAGCCGGCCTTTGTTGTGCTTCCCTACGACGAATACTTGCAACTCACTGGTGAGAAACGGCCATCGGGGCGAATTCCTGCCGACGGCACGACACCACATGAGGTTATGCGCCTATTTGTCAGGAATGACTGGAGCATGATTCGCGCTTGGCGCGAGCATCTGGGTCTGACACAAACCGAAATGGCGCGACGTCTGGACATTCGCCAGCCCAGTTATGCTGCCATGGAAGCGCCTGACGCGAACCCGAAGAAAACAACTCGAGAGCGCATTGCAGCAGCGATGGGAATTTCGCTGGAGCAGCTTGAGTTCTGACGCTCTTGATTCAACCCGTGGTGCGAACGGAGAGACTCGAACTCTCACACCTTGCGGCGCCAGAACCTAAATCTGGTGCGTCTACCAATTCCGCCACGTTCGCCCTTGACCGCCCCGGGGCTACCCCGAGGCCAGCCAGGCATCTTAGAGCAATTGTCGCATAGTCGCAATGCGCGCCGGAATGGCAGGTATCGATGTCCGCGTGCAGCAAAAACCGTGAGCGGCGGTTTCCGCTAAAATGGTCTGCTTACCCGTCCATTCATTGAACAAATAGGTCTCCAATGCAACCAGAGGTTGAAATCGTTTCCGGCCTGGAGCGCCGGGTGGATCTGGTCGTCACCACGGCCGCTATCGAAACTGCCGTCAAGGCTCAGCTGAAGCGTGTCGCGAGTACCGCCCGTATCCAGGGTTTTCGCCCGGGCAAGGCACCGCTGGCGCTGATCGAGCGCAGCCATGGCGCAGGCATCCGCTACGATGTGCTGAACGAGCAGATCGGCAGTGCGCTCGAACAGGTGATCCGCGACGCGGATCTGCGCGTGGCGGGTACGCCCGAGATCGAGCCTGATTCCGACGGCTCCAATGAGACGCAGATGGTGTTCAAGGCCACCTTCGAAGTCTATCCCGAGGTCGAGCTGCCGGATCTGGCAGTGCTTGAGGTCACGCGGGCCCAGGCCAGTGTGGGCGATAGCGAGATCGATCGCACGTTCGAGATCCTGCGCAAGCAGCGTGCCCGCTACGAGGCGGATGCAGGGCGTGCCGCTCAGGACGAGGATCGTGTCACGCTTGATTTCACCGGCACCATCGACGGCGTCGCCTTCGAAGGGGGCACGGCCACGGACTTTCCTTTCGTGCTGGGGCAGGGGCGCATGCTGCCCGAGTTCGAAACTGCGGTCTCCGGCATGAAGACGGGTGAGGAAAAGACCTTTCCGCTGACTTTCCCCGAAGACTATGGCAGCGAGGATGTGGCCGGCAAGACGGCAGAGTTCACGATCAAGGTGACCGAGGTCGCCGCACCCGTCCTGCCGGAGCTGGACGCCGAGTTTGCCCGTTCGCTCGGTCAGGAAGAGGGCGATCTGGAGCAGTTGCGCACGGATGTGCGCACCAATATCGAGCGTGAAGTCAAGGCACGCGTCCAGGCACGCACCAAATCCAGCGTGATGGATGCGCTGGCAAAGGCCTGCACTTTTGATATTCCCAAGGCGCTGGTCAAGGCCGATATCGAGAGCCGCATCAGCGATGCGCGCGAGGATCTCAAGCAGCGCGGTGTGCCGGATGCGGAAAACGTGCCCATTCCCGAGGATGCCTTCAAGGAGGCGTCGGAGCGTCGGGTGCGCCTGGGTCTGGTGGTTGCTGAACTGGTCGAGAAGGCCGAGCTGGGGCCCAAGCCCGAGCAGGTACGTGCCCGCATCGAGGAGTTTGCGCAAAACTACGAAGAGCCCGAGCAGGTGATCGCCTATTATCTGGGCGATCGCGAGCGCCGCGCGGAAATCGAGGCCATCGTGCTCGAGGACAATGTCGTCGACCATATTCTTTCGGTAGCCAAGGTGGCTGACGAGGTTGTGGATTTCGACGAGATCATGGGAACCCGCTGATGTCATCTCGTTTCATCGATTTCTACGCCGCCATGAACGGCGGCGATTCAGTCACGCCCAGCGGCCTGGGCTATGTGCCCATCGTCATCGAGCAATCGGGTCGTGGCGAGCGCTCCTACGATATCTACTCGCGGCTGCTGCGCGAGCGGGTCGTCTTCTTCGTGGGCGGCGTGAATGATCATTCGGCCAACCTTGTGGTGGCCCAGCTCCTGTTTCTTGAATCCGAGAATCCCGACAAGGATATCTCGCTCTACATCAACTCGCCCGGTGGTTCGGTCTATGCCGGCATGGCGATCTACGACACCATGCAGTTCGTCAAGCCCGATGTTTCCACCCTGTGCACCGGCATTGCCGCCAGCATGGGCGCCTTCCTCCTGGCGGCGGGTGCCAGGGGCAAGCGGTTCGCACTGCCCAATTCACGCATCATGATCCATCAACCGTCTGGTGGCGCGCATGGCCAGGCATCGGACATCCAGATCCAGGCACGCGAGATCCTTCATCTGCGCGAGCGTCTGAACCAGATCCTGGCCGACAATACCGGGCAGCCCCTGGCGCGCATCGAAGAGGATACCGAGAGGGACCACTTCATGTCTGCCGAAGATGCGTTATCGTATGGTGTGATTGATAAAGTTCTGGTCTCGCGCATCGATGAGCCCTGAGTCCGGCTTCTGCCGGTGAGAGCGGCGCGCAGGCCTCCCCTGAATGCGGCCTGCGGGCCATTGGATTTCCTACCGAGTTAGCATGCCTGATACGAAAGCAACCTCCGACGAGAAGCTGCTGCACTGCTCTTTCTGCAACAAGAGCCAGCACGAGGTCCGCAAGCTGATTGCGGGCCATTCGTCGGTGTTCATCTGTGACGAGTGCCTGGAACTGTGCAACGACATCATCCTCGAGGAGGAGCAGGAGGCGGCCCGCGAAGCCGTGCGCCACGACCTGCCCACGCCCGAAGAGATCAAGACTTTCCTGGATGGCTACGTCATTGGTCAGGACAAGCCCAAGCGTACCCTGGCAGTGGCTGTCTACAACCATTACAAGCGCCTGCGCCATGGCGAGATCAAGGGTGATGACGTCGAGCTGAGCAAGAGTAATATCCTGCTCATCGGGCCGACGGGCTCGGGCAAGACGCTGCTGGCCCAGACGCTGGCGCGCATGCTTGACGTGCCTTTCGTGATGGCCGATGCCACCACCCTCACCGAGGCGGGCTACGTCGGCGAGGATGTCGAGAACATCATCCAGAAGCTGCTGCAGAGCTGCGACTACGATGTCGATCGTGCACAGCGCGCCATCGTCTATATCGACGAGATCGACAAGATCTCGCGCAAGGCGGACAACCCTTCCATCACACGCGACGTTTCCGGGGAAGGGGTGCAGCAGGCCCTGCTCAAGCTCATCGAGGGTACGGTGGCCTCGGTGCCGCCACAGGGCGGGCGCAAGCATCCGAATCAGGATTTTGTGCAGATCGATACCACCAATATCCTGTTCATCGTCGGCGGCGCCTTCGACGGGCTCGAAAAGGTCATCCAGGATCGTACTGAAAAATCCGGTATCGGCTTTTCGGCATCGGTCCATGCACGCTCCGAGCGGGCCGCAGCAGAGCTGTTCACCGAAGTCGAGCCGGAAGACCTGATCAAGTTCGGTCTGATTCCCGAGCTTGTGGGGCGCCTGCCGGTGCTGGCCACGCTGGAAGAATTGCAGGAGTCTGTACTTGTACGTATTCTGACCGAGCCTCGCAATGCGCTCGTCAAGCAGTTCCAGAAGCTCTTCGAGATGGAGGATATCGAGCTCGAGGTCACTGCCGGTGCGCTGGCAGCCATCGCGCAGGCGGCCATTCGCCGCCGCACGGGTGCCCGGGGCCTGCGCTCCATTCTGGAGCAGTCCCTGCTCGACACCATGTACGAACTGCCGTCGCGAAGTGACGTGATACGCGTCGTGCTCGACGAAGATGCCGTCACCGGCAAGTCCCGGCCCGGGCTGGTACTCAGGGATGAAGGGCAGGGTTCACGCAAGAAGCTGAGCGGCGCCGCTGCCTGAGTCCGCTTTTTTCGGGCGTTGGCGCCTGTGCAGACTTGAAAACCGGCGCATCGTCGCAATATACACAGGCAACAGTAGTCAGCGCTGGCCCGGCACTCATGCCGCAAGGCGCGACTCACCTTGCAATCTGAGGAATAGTCTATGTCTGCAAGCCAGATTCTGTCCGCCGAGCCCATGACGATGCCGCTGCTGCCGTTGCGCGATGTAGTGGTGTTCCCGCACATGGTGCTTCCCCTTTTCGTGGGCCGGCCGCGCTCGATCAAGGCGCTCGAGCTGGCCATGAAGGAACGCAACAACATCATGCTGGTCGCGCAGAAGTCGGCCGGCAAGGATGATCCCAGCCCGGATGATCTGTACGAGATCGGCTGTGCCGCCAATATCCTGCAACTGCTCAAGCTGCCTGACGGCACCGTCAAGGTGCTGGTCGAGGGCGTGCAGCGGGCGCGCCTGGTCAAGGTCGAGGATCATGAAACCCACTTCACCGGCGATGCCGTTGCCGTGCCTGTCGAATCCGGCGCCGAGGCCGAGGCCGAGGCGTTGCGCCGCACGGTGGTTGCCCAGTTCGAGCAATACGGCAAGCTGAACAAGAAGATTCCGCAGGAGGTGCTGGCTTCGCTTGTGGCCATCGATGATGCCGGCCGTCTGGCCGACACCATTGCCGCCCATTTGCCGCTCAAGCTCGAGCAGAAGCAGCGCATGCTGGAAATCGTCGGCGTGGCCCCCCGTCTCGAGCAGCTGCTCGGACAACTCGAGTCCGAGATCGATATTCTCCAGGTCGAAAAGCGCATCCGCGGCCGCGTCAAGAAGCAGATGGAGAAAAGCCAGCGTGACTACTACCTGAATGAGCAGGTCAAGGCCATCCAGAAGGAGCTTGGCGAAGGCGAAGAGGGCGCGGACATCGAAGAGCTGGAAAAGAAGATCGCCGGCGCACGCATGTCCAAGGAGGCGCGCAAGAAGGCGGAATCCGAGCTCAAGAAGCTGCGTCTGATGTCGCCCATGTCGGCCGAGGCCACCGTGGTGCGCAACTACATCGACACCCTGATCGGCCTGCCGTGGCACAAGAAGAGCCGCGTCAACAATTCGATTGCGAATGCGGTCGAAGTACTGGATGACGACCACTACGGTCTCGAGAAGGTCAAGGAGCGCATCATCGAGTATCTGGCCATCCAGCAGCGCGTCGACAAGCTCAAGGCGCCCATCCTGTGCCTGGTGGGCCCTCCGGGTGTGGGCAAGACTTCGCTGGGGCAGTCCATTGCACGCGCCACGAACCGCAAGTTCGTGCGCATGGCGCTGGGCGGCGTGCGCGACGAGGCCGAGATTCGCGGTCACCGGCGTACCTATATCGGTTCCATGCCCGGCAAGATCCTGCAGAACATGAACAAGGTCGGTGTGCGCAATCCGCTTTTCCTGCTTGACGAAATCGACAAGATGGGTGCGGATTTCCGTGGCGATCCTTCCTCGGCGCTGCTCGAGGTGCTCGATCCCGAACAGAACCACACTTTCCAGGACCACTACATCGAAGTCGACTTCGATCTGTCCGATGTGATGTTTGTGGCCACGAGCAATACGCTCAATATCCCGCCGGCCCTGCTGGATCGCATGGAAGTGATTCGGCTTTCGGGCTACACCGAGGATGAAAAGGTGCGTATTGCCTTTGATCATCTGCTGCCCAAGCTCATGAAGAACAACGGCGTGCGCGAAGGCGAGATGGCAATCGAGGAGTCGGCGGTCCGCGACATCGTGCGCTATTACACGCGCGAAGCCGGTGTGCGCTCGCTGGAACGCGAGATCAGCAAGATCTGCCGCAAGGTTGTGCGCCAGATTCTGAGCCAGTATCCCGAGTCCACCAGGCGCGGGCGCGGCAAGGCTGCGGCAGCGGTTCCGGCCGATCTGGAACCCATTGTCGTCACGGCCGCGAATCTGGGCGAGTTCCTGGGTGTGCGTCGCTACAGTTTCGGCATGGCGGAAAAGGAGAACAAGGTCGGCCAGGTGACCGGCCTTGCCTGGACCGAGGTGGGCGGCGACCTGCTCACCATAGAGGTGGCTGATATGCCCGGCAAGGGTGTCATCCTGCGCACCGGTTCACTGGGTGACGTGATGAAGGAGTCGGTCGAGGCGGCGCGCACCGTCGTGCGGGCCCGGGCCCAGAAGTGGGGCATTCCGCATACCGTGTTCGAGAAGCGCGACCTGCACGTCCACTTCCCTGAAGGGGCAACGCCCAAGGACGGGCCGTCGGCGGGCATCGCCATCATCACCGCCATGGTGTCGGCACTTACGGGCATTCCCGCACGCGCCGATGTTGCCATGACGGGCGAGATCACACTGCGCGGCGAGGTGCTGGCCATTGGCGGCCTGAAGGAAAAGCTGCTGGCAGCCCATCGGGGCGGCATCAAGAAGGTGCTGATACCCGAGGAGAACGTGAAGGATCTGGCGGAGATTCCGGACAACGTCAAGAACCATCTCGAGATCATTCCGGTGCGCTGGATTGATCGCGTTCTGGAAATGGCCCTGCAGGAAATGCCCAAGCCATTGTCGGACGAAGAGGTGGCCCGGCTGGCGGCCGAAGCACTGGCGGCCAAGCGGGTGGATGATGCGTCGGGTGGCGTAACCCGCCACTGAAGAAGGCGGGCGGGACCTTGACGGCTTCCCGCCCGGGATTTTCCTAGAGGGCCTGGTTGCGGATCAGACCGACGGCCAGGCCTTCGATGACGAAATCATCCTGCGGACCCACGTCCATCGGTGAGAAATCAGGATTTTCAGGCAGCAGGCGCAGTTGCCCGCTTTGCCGGAACAGGCGTTTCACCGTGACCTCGTCGCCCAGGCGGGCGACAATGATTTGCCCGTGCAGGGCATCCGGCGTCTTGTGTACGGCCAGCAGATCCCCATCCAGGATGCCGGCATCGCGCATGCTGGCCCCGCGAACCCGCAGCAGATAATCCGGGCGGCGAGCGAACAGTGAAGCCTGCACGCCCACCTCAGCCTCGATGTTTTCACTGGCCAGGATGGGATGGCCGGCCGCAACCCGGCCCACGATGGGCAGCATGAAGCCGCTGCCCGGTTCGGTGCCGGTGGCAGCATCATTCAGCAGGCGGATGCCGCGTGAGGCACCAGGGGTCAGTGCGATGGCCCCCTTGCGTGCCAGGGCACGCAGATGATCTTCGGCGGCATTGGCCGACCGGAAACCCAGGGCCTGCGCGATTTCTGCACGGGTCGGTGGAAAGCCGCTGCGCCGGATTTCATCGCGGATGAGATCCAGCACCTGCTGCTGACGACGTGTAAGCGATTGGGACATGGTCATCCAGGCTGTATGAATGTACAGCCTGGATTGTCCGTCATCCGCGCCCGAAAATCAAGCGATGACGCTGGCAATGGCTCTGGCGACGGTATCGATATTGCCGCTGTTCAGCGAAGCCACGCAGATGCGGCCCGTACCGACGGCGTAGATGCCGTGGTCCTCGCGCAGACGCTCCACCTGCTCGCGACTCAGGCCGGAGTAGGAGAACATGCCGCGCTGGCGCAGGATGAAGCTGAAATCCTGTGATGCGCCATGGGCCTTGAGCTTTTCCACGAGCTGTTCGCGCATGCTGCGGATGCGCTCGCGCATCTCCGCCAGCTCTTCTTCCCACAGGGCGCGCAATTCGGGCGAATTGAGAATCGTGGCCACCGTGCGGGCGCCATGGATGGGCGGGTTGGAATAGTTGGTGCGGATGACGCGCTTGAGCTGACTGAGCACGCGCTCCGACTCGTCCTGGCTGGAAGACAGCAGGGTGAGGGCGCCGACACGCTCGCCGTACAGCGAGAACGATTTGGAGAAGGAGGAGCTGATCAGCATGGTGATATCCATGCCGGCAAACAGTCGCACAACGGCGGCATCCGGCTCCAGGCCTTCGCCAAAGCCCTGGTAGGCGATGTCC
Source organism: Castellaniella sp. (assembly GCA_041655275.1). Taxonomy (GTDB): domain Bacteria; phylum Pseudomonadota; class Gammaproteobacteria; order Burkholderiales; family Burkholderiaceae_B; genus JAJYRX01. Next base: position 50,336 of record JBBAFU010000001.1, read on the forward strand.
AGGAAAGGCAGGAGTTCGCGCTCCTTGATCAGCGTGGCGATCTGCTTCCATTGCTCGGCCGTGGGGTCCATGCCCGTTGGATTGTGGCAGCAGGCGTGCAGAACGACGATGGTGCGTCGCGGCAACCCTTGCAGGCAGGCCAGCATTCCCGCGAAGTCCAGTCCCCGGGTGGCGGCGTCATAATACGGGTAGGTGTCAACCTGGAAGCCGGCACGTTCGAACAGTGCACGGTGGTTTTCCCAGCTCGGATCGCTGATGACCACATGGGCTTCGGGCAGCAGGCGTCGCAGGAAGTCGGCACCGAGCCTGAGTGCGCCCGTGCCACCCAGCGATTGCGCCGTCAGCAGGCGGCCACTGTTCAGCAGCTCGGGGTTATCACCGAACAGCAAGGTTTGTGCACCCTGGTTGTAGCCCGCGATGCCTTCCATGGGCAGATAGCCGCGGGGTGCGCCGGCCTGGGCCATGGCGAGTTCGGCCTGGTGCACGGCCCGCAGCAGGGGCAGACGACCCTGGTCGTCATGATAGACGCCCGCGCCAAGGTTGACCTTGGATTCACGGGGATCGGCATTGAATTGCTCGTTCAGGCCAAAAATGGGGTCGCGCGGGGCGAGCTCAACAGATTCGAAAGGTGAGTTCATGGGCGTGGCAGGCAGCGATGAGAGATGAAAAGTGCAGAAGGGCCCTGAAGATAGGGATAGATGGGATAATAAGGGGTTTACCCTGATTGTGTCCAGTCAATTTACCGCTGAACCACATATTTGCCCATGAATGCACCCACGCCCGGTTTTATCTCTTTTCCAGACAGCCCGTTCCAGCTTTTCCAGCCCTACCCGCCGGCAGGAGATCAGCCCGCCGCCATCGATGCGCTGGTCGAGGGCATTGAGGATGGCCTCATGTGCCAGACGCTGCTCGGCGTGACGGGATCGGGCAAGACCTTCACCATGGCCAATGTGATTGCACGTACCGGGCGTCCCACGCTGGTACTGGCACCCAACAAGACCCTGGCAGCCCAGCTCTATGCGGAAATGCGTGAGTTCTTCCCGAACAATGCCGTCGAATATTTCGTTTCCTACTACGATTACTATCAGCCCGAAGCCTATGTGGCGGCACGCGACCTGTTCATCGAGAAGGATTCATCCATCAACGAGCATATCGAGCAGATGCGCCTGTCGGCCACCAAGAGCCTGCTGGAGCGTCGCGACACCATCATCGTCGCTTCCGTTTCCTGCATTTACGGTATCGGCAATCCGGGCGATTACCACGCGATGGTGCTCACCTTGCGCAAGGGTGACATCATCGGGCGCCAGGAGGTGCTGGCACGCCTGGTGGCCATGCAGTATGAGCGCAATGACACGGATTTCACACGCGGAACCTTTCGGGCGCGTGGCGAGGTCATCGACGTCTTTCCGGCTGAACACGCCGAGCTGGCGCTGCGCATCACCCTGTTCGACGACGAGATCGAGTCCCTGCAGACCTTCGATCCGCTCACGGGTGGCGTGCGTCAGGATCTGTTGCGCTTCACGGTGTTCCCCGGCTCGCACTATGTGACGCCGCGCGACACGGTGTTGCGGGCTATCGAGACCATCAAGGAGGAGCTGCGCGAGCGCTCGGCCGAACTCGTGGCCGACGGTCGTCTGGTCGAGGCCCAGCGTCTGGAGCAGCGCACGCGCTTCGATCTCGAGATGCTGCAGGAGCTGGGCTTCTGCAAGGGCATCGAGAACTACTCCCGTCATTTCTCGGGTGCGGCGCCGGGCGAACCGCCGCCGACACTCATCGACTACCTGCCGGCCGACGCCCTCATGTTCATTGACGAGAGCCATGTCACCATGGGCCAGCTGGGCGGTATGTATCGCGGGGACAGATCGCGCAAGGAAACGCTGGTGCAATACGGTTTCCGCCTGCCGTCGGCGCTGGACAATCGCCCGCTCAAGCTGGAGGAGTTCGAGCAACGCATGCGCCAGTGCGTGTTCATCTCGGCGACGCCGGCACAGTATGAGGAAACCCACTCCGATCAGGTGGTGCAGCAGGTGGTGCGGCCCACCGGTCTGGTCGATCCGCGGGTTGAGGTGCGGCCGGCGGGCACCCAGGTGGATGATCTGCTGGGCGAGATCAAGCTCAGGGTGGCAGCCGGCGAGCGTGTGCTCGTGACCACGCTGACCAAGCGTATGGCCGAGGATCTGGCGGATTATCTGTCGGAGAACGGCGTACGCGTGCGTTACCTGCACTCGGATATCGATACCGTCGAGCGGGTCGAGATCATCCGCGATCTGCGCCTGGGCCAGTTCGACGTCCTGGTCGGCATCAACCTGCTTCGCGAAGGCCTGGACATTCCCGAAGTGTCGCTCGTGGCCATACTGGATGCCGACAAGGAAGGCTTTCTGCGCTCGGAGCGCAGCCTGATCCAGACCATAGGGCGTGCGGCGCGCAACATCAACGGACATGCCATTCTGTATGCCGATGTGGTCACCGACTCCATGGCACGGGCCATGGGCGAGACGGCACGCCGGCGCGAACGCCAGGAGGCTTTCAATCTTGAGCACGGCATTACGGCTCGTGGTGTGAGCAAGGCGGTGCGCGAGCTGATAGACGGTGTCTATGCGCCGGCGGAGGCGCCGCAGGAAGAAGAGGTGATCGATGCCGGCCTGCTGGCTGACGAGAAACGGCTGGCGCGTGAAATCCGCCGGCTGGAGAAGGCCATGATGGACCACGCACGCAATCTGGAGTTCGAGGAAGCGGCGCTTGCCCGTGATCGCTTGCAGCGCTTGCGCGAGAAGGCCTTCATGCAGTGATGTCGCAAAAAGGCGACACGCCTGTCCGATATAAAGTGACGGGCCGGGAAAAAGAGGCGGGAATTGTATCAGCTATTCGAAAACTCTTGCTTTCTTCGGGGTTTTCCCGCACACTCATGCCTCATGAACAAAGTACTTTTCGTCTCCATGGGTAATCTCTGCCGCTCACCGAGCGCAGAAAGCGTCTTCCGCAGTCTCATAGACGAGGCGGGGCTTTCCGAGCAGGTAATGGTAGATTCAGCTGGCACCCACAGCTTCCACATTGGCGAGGCACCTGATGCCCGTGCCCAGCAGGCCGGCCGCAAGCGCGGCTACGACCTGTCCGGTATTCAGGTCCGCCAGATCACCGCTGACGACTTCCGCGAGTTCGACCTCATCCTGGCCATGGATTGGGAAAACCTGTCTGCACTGCAGCAGATGTGTCCCAAGCTGTATCGCCACAAGCTCATGCTGTTGATGCGCTTCTCGAACGAGTTCGAGGAAGCCACCGTGCCCGATCCCTATTACGGCGGGCCCGAAGCCTTCAACAAGATGTTCGACTACATCGAGGATGCCTGTCAGGGCGTGTTCGAGCAGGTGCGCAAACGCGTCACACAGTATCAGGCGGCCTGAACCCGGCTGTACGAAGCAGCGTCCGGCAGTTTCAGACCCCGGAGCCCTTGTCCTGAGGGCCCGGGGTCTTGTCGTTTCCGATTGATTTCCGTTGATAATGGTCATCATTACCCTGCTTTCTGCTATACTTGACTTGTTTAGTCGGGTATAAGGCCGCCCGTCTGGTCGGCAGCCCGTCACCATTGCCTTCATCAGGTAAGGAGACCATCATGCGCTTGACTACGAAAGGGCGTTTTGCCGTGACCGCCATGATTGACCTGGGCCTGCGCCAGCACAGCGGTCCGGTCACGCTGGCCACCATCAGCGAGCGCCAGAATATTTCCCTGTCCTATCTGGAGCAGCTGTTTGGCAAGCTGCGCCGGCATGAGCTGGTCTCCAGCGTGCGTGGCCCCGGCGGCGGCTATAACCTGGGGCGGCTGGCACGCCACATCACCGTGGCCGACATCGTTCTGGCGGTCGATGAGCCGCTGGATTCCACCCAATGCGGAGGGCTGGGCAATTGCAACGTGGGGCGCAACGGACGCAGCGGAACCTGCATGACGCATGAGCTCTGGTCAGCGCTGAATCGCAAGGTGGTAGACTTTCTGGATTCTGTATCCCTGCAGGATCTGATCGATCGCGAGCGTATGCGTCTGCTTGAGGAAGCCAGCAAGACGCACAAGGTCACGCTAAAATCGGGTCCTGTGACCAAGGCGTCACCGATGTCCGTCTGACGCCCCGTTTCAATGTGAGTCTCATGCCGGTCAGCGACACTTCTGCGGGCACCATGCCCATCTATCTCGACAACGCCGCCACCACGCCCGTTGATCCCGTGGTGCTGGAACACATGCTGCCCTGGCTGGGCGCACGCTTTGGCAATCCGGCCTCCACCAGCCATGCCTATGGCTGGGATGCGGAAGAGGCCGTGGAGCAGGCCAGGGCGCAGGTTGCCGGTCTTGTTGGCGTGCAGCCGCGCGAGATCGTGTGGACGTCCGGTGCCACGGAATCCGACAATCTCGCGCTCAAGGGGGTGGCGCAGTTCCACGCCGGGCGCGGGCGCCACATCATTACCGTATGTACCGAACACAAGGCCGTGCTGGATGCCTGCCGTGCACTGGAGCAGCAGGGCTTCGAGCTCACCGTGCTGCCGGTGCAGGCAGACGGCCTGCTCGCACCGGGCGCGCTCGAGGACGCCCTGCGGCCCGATACCATCCTGGTTTCGGTCATGCATGTCAATAACGAGATCGGTGTCATCCAGGACATTGCTGCACTGGGCGCCGTGTGCCGCGAGCGCGGCGTGCTGTTCCATGTCGACGCCGCCCAGTCCGCCGGCAAGCTGCCCATTGATCTGTCCCGCCTGCCGGTTGATCTGATGTCGTTTTCGGCACACAAGGTCTACGGGCCCAAGGGCATAGGCGCCTTGTACGTACGCCGTGCACGCGAAGTCCGCCTGGCGGCCCAGATGCACGGCGGTGGACACGAGCGCGGCATGCGTTCGGGTACCTTGCCCACACACCAGATCGTCGGCATGGGCGCTGCTTTTGCCCGTGCCGCCGAGCTGATGGCTGAAGAGCACCGCCGCCTGCAAGGCCTGCAGCGGCGTCTGTGGCAAGGCCTGCAGGGTCTGGAGGGTGTGCTGCTTAACGGCAGTGCCACACAGCGCGTGCCGCACAACCTGAACATCAGTGTGCCCCACGTGGAAGGCGAGGCGCTCATCATGGCGCTCGAGGGCCTGGCTGTCTCCAGCGGCTCGGCCTGCACATCGGCCAGTCTCGAGCCGTCCTATGTATTGAAGGCGCTGGGACGGTCCGACGAGCTGGCACACGCATCCCTGCGCATCAGTCTGGGGCGCTTCACCACCGGACAGGATATCGACACCGCCATCGCCATCATCACGCAGCAGGTCGAGCGCCTGCGTGCGCTCTCGCCGGTCTGGGTGGCCTGATGGCGGCAGCACGCTATGGCGAGAAGGTGCGGGAACACTTCCGCCAACCGCGCAATGCCGGCGCGTTCGATCCCGCCGCCCCGGGGATCCTGACCGGTGAAGCCGGCGCTACCGATCAGGGCGGGCTGGTGCGCCTGCAACTGCGTCTGGATGCGTCGGGTATGATTGAGGATACCCGCTTCAAGGCCTATGGCTGCGGCGTTACGATCGCTGCAGCCTCCTGGACGAGTGAATGGCTCAAAGGCAAGACACTCGAACAGGCCCGCAGCCTGTCGGCACAGCAGATATCAACAGCGCTGGAATTATCTGCAGCAAAGCTGCATTGTGCGCTGCTGGTGGAAGAAGCCCTGGGCGCGGCAATGGCCGGCAAGCAGCTTGAACAGGAGTGAAACAGTCATGGCAATTATTTTGACTCAGCAGGCGGCCGACCATATCCAGCGCCATCTGCAGAAGCGCGGCGCAGGCCTGGGCCTGCGTCTGGGTGTGCGCACCACGGGATGTTCGGGTCTGGCGTACAAGCTGGACTATGTGGACGAACCCAATATCGATGACCAGGTGGTCGAGCAGCTGGGCGTGAAGGTCTTCATTGATCCCAGGAGCTTGCCGTTTCTGGAGGGCACCCGGCTCGACTATGCCCGTGAAGGTCTGAATGCAGGCTTTCGCTTCAGCAATCCGAACGAGAAAGCCGCCTGCGGCTGCGGGGAATCCTTCACGGTCTGAACCGGCCGGCGGCAGCCGGACGACAGCCGTTCCCTGCGCCCTCAGTCCTCCGGGCGCAGGTGCGGGAACAGGATCACGTCCCGGATGCTGGCGCTGTCGGTGAGCAGCATGATGAGGCGGTCGATGCCGATGCCGCAGCCGCCGGTGGGCGGCATGCCGTATTCCAGCGCGCGGATGTAGTCCGCATCGTAATACATCGCTTCCTCGTCACCGGCCTCCTTGGCCTGCATCTGGCGCAGGAAGCGCTCGGCCTGATCCTCAGGGTCGTTCAGCTCGGAAAACCCGTTGGCGATCTCGCGCCCTGCGATGAAGAGCTCGAAGCGTTCGGTGATACCTTCGACATGGTCGGACGCCCGCGCCAGCGGTGAGACTTCCGCCGGATAATCCACGATGAAGACCGGTGCCCAGAGGGCGGGCTCGGCGGTTTCCTCGAACAGGGCCAGCTGCAGTCCACCCAGGCCGGCATTGGCCACCGGTGCAGCCTGCATGTCGACGCCGAGGCGGGCCAGCTCAGCCTGCAGGAATACCTCGTCTGCGAGCTGCTCCGCGGTGTAGTGTGTTGCATGGCGCTGTATCGCCTGCGTCATGCTCAGGCGCTCGAAGGGCTGTTCCAGATCGAGCGTGCGCCCCTGGTATTGCAGCACCGCCGTGCCACAGCTGGCGCGTGCCACTGCACGCAACAATGACTCGGTGAAATCCATCAGCCAGTGATATTCGGTGTAGGCGGCGTAGAATTCCATCATGGTGAATTCGGGATTGTGCCGCGGACTTAGCCCTTCATTGCGGAAGTTGCGGTTGATCTCGAACACACGCTCCAGGCCGCCCACGATCAGGCGCTTGAGATAGAGCTCGGGCGCGATGCGCAGGTACATATCCATGTCGAGCGCGTTGTGGTGGGTGACGAAAGGCCGTGCGCTGGCACCACCGGGAATGGGGTGCAGCATGGGGGTTTCCACTTCCAGAAAACCGGCATCAAGCATGAAATGGCGGATGTGGCCGATCGCAGCGCTGCGCAACAGGAAGGTGTTGCGCGTGGCTTCATTCATGATCAGATCAACGTAGCGTTGGCGATAGCGGATTTCCTGATCGGCCAGGCCGTGAAATTTGTCGGGCAGGGGGCGCAAGGCTTTTGACAGCAGATGGATATGCTGCGCACGGATGGTCAGTTCGCCCCGATTCGTCTTGAACACTTCCCCTTCAACGCCCAGGATGTCGCCAATGTCCCAGGTCCTGAACGCCTGGTAGGCGTCGGCGCCGAGCACGGCACGATCCAGATGAATCTGTATGCGCCCGCTCTGATCCTGCAGGGTGGCAAAACTCGCCTTGCCCATGACCCGTTTGAGCATCATGCGTCCGGCGACACGGGCCGTGACCTTGCGTGCTTCCAGCGCCTCCTTCTCTTCTTCCCCATGGACCTCGTGCAGCCGGGCGGCCTTGTCGGCGGGACGGAAGTCATTGGGGTAGACCGGGCCTGCAGCACGCAGCCGCTGCAGTTTTTCGCGCCGTTCGGCAATCAGGCGGTTTTCATCGGGGTTGCCGGCCGCAGCGGGCGGGTTCGCAGAAGGGGTGGACATGGTGAAGCTCAGGAATATTTGCGGATGTCGTCGACGACGATGGTGCCGAAGTCTTCGCGGGCGAGGTAGGCAAGGATGCGCGCGGCGGCATCCCGGGCGGAGGCGAGTTCGCCTTGCTCATGCATCTGTATGAAGCGTTCCCGTCCGGGGAAGGCCTGCAGGCTGGTGTTGCGAATGCCGGCCTGCATATCAGTGTCGATGACGCCCGGAGCCAGCGAGACAACGGGCACGTCGGGATTTTCCAGGGCCAGGACACGGCTGTAGAAATCCATCGCCGCCTTGGTGGCGCCATAGACGGCCCAACCGGCAACGGGGCCGCGCCCTGCGCCGGATGAAATATTGAGTATGCGGCAGGGGATGCGCTGGCCCTGGCAGGCGCTCATGACGGCGGCCGACAACAACATCACGCTGCCGATATTGAGTGTGAAGGCGTTGCTGATGGCGTCTCCGTCATGCAGATGGGCCGTATTGGCCACCGGCCCGAGCGCCCCGGCATTGTTGATCAGCCAGCAGCGCCGCACTTCCGGTGTGATGGCGCTGGCAACGCGCTTGCATATGGTCTGTGTTTCCTCGACATTGGCAAGATCCACAGGCAGGAAGCGCAGCCTTGCACCGGCTTGCGCTGCCGTTTCCGCCAGTCCGGCGGGCTCGGTGCGTGACAGCAGGATGACTTGTGCGCCCTGCGCCAGACACTGCTGTGCCATCGCCGCGCCCAGCCCGCGGGAGGCACCGCTGATGATGAAAAGGGTGGATGCATCCATGATGATTCAGATACCTTGTTTCAGACTTGCTTCGATGAAGGGATCCAGATCCCCGTCCAGCACTTTCTGTGTGTTCGAAATCTCGACATTGGTGCGCAGATCCTTGATGCGGCTCTGGTCCAGCACATAGGACCGGATCTGATGGCCCCAGCCGACATCCGTCTTGGAATCCTCGAGCTTCTGATGCTCGGCCTGACGCTGTCGCAGTTCCAGCTCATACAGGCGCGAGCGCAGCATCTGCATGGCTTCGGCCCGGTTGCGATGCTGGGAGCGGTCATTCTGGCACTGCACCACGATGCCCGTGGGTTCGTGTGTGATGCGTACCGCGGAATCCGTCTTGTTCACGTGCTGGCCACCGGCACCGCTGGCACGATAGGTATCCACACGCAGGTCGGCCGGATTGATCTCGATCTCGAAGGAGTCGTCCACTTCCGGATAGACGAAAACACTGGCAAATGAGGTATGGCGGCCATGGCTGGAGTCGAAGGGACTCTTGCGCACCAGGCGGTGGATACCGGTTTCGGTGCGCAGCAGGCCGAAGGCGTATTCGCCTTCCATCTTGATCGTCGCCGACTTGATGCCCGCCACTTCACCCGGGGATTCTTCCAGGATTTCGGTCCGGAAGCCCTTGTGCTCTGCATAGCGCAGGTACTGGCGCAGCAGCATGGAGGCCCAGTCCTGGGCCTCGGTGCCACCGGCCCCGGCCTGGATGTCGACGAAACAGTTCATCGCGTCGGCCGGGTTGGAGAACATACGCCGAAACTCGAGCGCTTCGAGCGATTCGCCCAGGGCATCCAGGTCGTCTGCAATGGCACGCAGGGTGGCTTCATCCCCATCAAGCTCGGCCAGCTCGAGCAGCTCGCCGGCATCGCTCAGGCCGGTGCCCAGTGCATCCAGTGTGTGAACGACATCTTCCAGGCTCTTCTTTTCGCGGCCCAGGGCCTGGGCCTGCTCGGGGTCCTGCCAGACGTCGGGGTTTTCCAGTTCGGCATTGACGATCAGAAGTCGCTGAGTGCGATCTTCGTAGTCAAAGATACCTCCGCAAGTCAAGCTGCCGCGCCTGATAGTCTTCCAGGCGGGCAATGATCTGATTGTGGAATTCTGAATCCATGTTGGGTATTTCCTGATGAAAGCATACAAAGGCCGCAGCCGATCAGGCAAGCAGATCGGGCAGCCACAACGATATCTGGGGAACGTAGGTGATCAGCACCAGGTAGAGTAGCAGCACTGCCAGCCAGGGCACGGCGGCGCGAATGACGCCGCCAATGGACAGGCTGGTGATGCCCGCCGTCACGAACAGGTTCAGGCCTATCGGCGGCGTAATCATGCCGATCTCCAGATTCACGACGATAAGTATACCCAGATGTACGGGGTCTATGCCCAGCTGCATGGCAATGGGGAACAGGATGGGCGCCAGTATCAGGATGATGGCCGTGGGCTCCATGAAAGCGCCGGCAATCAGCAGCAGCAGATTGACCACAATCAGGAATTGCCAGGGCGCCATGTCCATGGCCACAATCTGCTCGGCAATCATCTGCGGGATGCGTTCGGTAGTGAGCACATGTGCGAACAGCATGGCATTGGCGATGATGAACATCAGCATCACCGTGATGCGCGCCGCATCGATGAGCACGTCGGGTACATGGGACAGGCGAATATCCCGATACACATAGACGGCGACAAAGAAGGCGTAGACCGCCGAGACGGCGGCCGCTTCAGTGGGAGTGAAGACGCCACCGTAGATGCCGCCCAGGATGATGATGACGAGCAGCAGGCCCCAGATGGAGTTGCGCGCCGCGACCAGTACTTCCGCCAGGCTCGCGCGCGGCTGGCGCGGCATGTCCTTCACCCGCGCCACGATGTAGATCACCACCATGAGCACCAGACCCAGGAGCAGGCCGGGCACCACGCCGGCCATGAACAGCCGGCCGACCGAAGTTTCGGTGACGGCACCGAACACCACCAGCACGATGGAAGGCGGGATGAGGATGCCCAGGGTGCCGGCGTTGCACACGACGCCGGCGGCAAAGCTTTCCGTATACCCGGCGCGCACCATGCCGGCGATGACAATGGAGCCCACCGCAACCACCGTTGCGGGCGAGGAGCCCGATACCGCGGCAAACAGTACGCAGGCCAGCACCGAGGCAATGGCCAGGCCGCCGTGCAGGTGGCCCACGGCCGCATTGGCGAAACGTATCATGCGCCGTGCCACGCCGCCGGTGGTCATGAAGGAGCCGGCCAGAATGAAGAAGGGAATGGCCATGAGCGTGAAGTGCTCGGAGGTCTCGTACATCTTGAGCACGAGCGAAGCCAGGGAGTCGTTCGAGAACAGCAAAATGGTCGTGATGGACGACAGGCCGAGCGCGACGGCCACCGGCATGCCCATGAACATGAGCAGGAAGAGCAGCACGAACAGGGTAACGGTAGTCATGGCTTTTCCCGATCGGAGATTTCATCGTCGGCATCGGCGCTGTATTTGAGCGCATCGGCCGCCTCATCACCCAGCAGATGGGCCTGGCGCCCGCGCAGCAGGTCGATGAGCACCTGCAGGAAGCGGTACATCATCAGCGCAAAGCCAATGGGCAGCACCGCACGCGGAATCCATTGTTCTATGGGAAGGTCCTGGGCATAGATGCCGATCTCGTACATGCGCTCCACATATACCCAGCTGCCGGCAAAGACAATGGCGCCATAGACGATGCACAGCACGGTGGCCAGGATGGTGATGACATGCGCAACCCTGGCAGGCATCAGCTTGATCACCGCATCCACACCGATGTGGGCGCCGACGCGTATGCCGTAGGAGATACCCAGAAAGATCAGGCCGGCAAACAGATAGGTGGACAGTTCGAGAGCCCAGGTGAAGCTGTAGTTGAAGACATAGCGGGCCACGACCTGCATGAAGGTGACGAGGGTCATGGCGGCAAGCAGAAAGGCAACAACGCCTTCCTCGAGCCGACCGATCCAGTTGGCTTTCATGATGCTCAGATTCCGCGGTTCAGGAAAAGGGCGGCGGGGCAGCCCATTGGCGCGCCCCGCCGTGCCTGCAGGCTTGCAGGCGTCATTGTCGGTACCGGTCCGATTACTGGTTGGCGTCGAGAGCGGCCTGGATCAGCTCGGGGCCGATGTCCTTCTCGAATTTCTTCCAGACCGGTGCCATGGCTTCGCGCCAGACAGCGACGTTTTCCTTGCTCAGGGTGCGTACCTGGGCCTTGTTGGCATCGATGATGCGATTGCGATCGCGCTCGTTGAGTTCGGCGGCCATGTTGTTGGCGTATTCGGTTGCCTGCTTCATCGCATCGGCCAGACCGCTGCGCACATCCTCGGGCAGGCCGTTCCACCACTTGGAGTTGGTGACGACCATGTAATCGATCACGCCGTGGTTGGTGTTGGCAATGGTCTTCTGCACTTCATGGAACTTCTGGGAGTGCATGTTGGACCAGGTGTTTTCCTGGCCATCGACCACACCGGTCTGCAGGGCCTGATAGACTTCGCCGAAGGCCAGCTTCTGCGGGTTGGCGTCCAGCGCACGGAATTGGGCTTCGAGTACGTCGGAGGCCTGGACGCGGAATTTCAGGCCCTTGACATCGGCAGGCACCTCGAGCTTGTCCTTGTTGGTGGACAGTTGCTTCATGCCGTTATGCCAATAGGCCAGACCCTGGATGCCGCGATTGGTCATGGTGTTCAGCAGCTGCTGGCCGGCTTCACTGTGCTGGAAGCGATCGACGGCTGCCATGTCGTCGAACAGGAAGGGCAGGTCAAAGAGCTGGAGCTGTTTGGTGTAGCGGTCGAATTTCGACAGCGACGGTGCAATGATGTGCACATCACCGAGCAGCAGGGCTTCCATTTCCTTCGCATCTCCGAAAAGCTGCGAGTTGGGGAAGATCTGGACATCCACTTTGCCGGGCATCGCCTGCTCGGCAATTTCCTTGAACTTGATGGCGCCCGACCCCTTGGGTGTGCCGTCGGCGACCACGTGGCTGAACTTGACGACGATCGGTTTGGCCATCGCATTGGCCGAGAATGCCAGCGCCACGCTGGCACCAAGGATGGTTACTGCCCTGGTGAATGAAAATGTCATAACTGTCTCCTCTTGGGTGGAATGACAAGGACCGAATCTGCGCAATGTAGCATGGCATCCCGGCGCCTTCAAAAATCCGTATCATGTTTGGCGGCAATGAGTTCGTTACGCCGGCGCAACCACTCCAGCAATGCCAGCACGGACATGGAAATGATGATGAGCAGGGTCGCCACGGCCAGAATGGTCGGGCTGATCTGCTCGCGAATACCCGCAAACATCTGTCGCGGGATGGTACGTTGTTCAGGGCCCGCCAGAAACAGCACGAGCACGATTTCATCGAATGAGGTGACAAAGGCAAACAGTGCACCTGAAATCACCCCCGGGCGGATCATGGGCAGGACCACGCGGCGAAACACGCCGAACGGTGTGTCACCCAGGCTGAGTCCGGCCTGATAGAGTGATCGGTCGAAGCCGCTGAGCGTTGCCGTGACCGTGATGATGACAAAGGGCACACCCAGCGCCGCGTGTGCGATGATGAGCCCGGTGTAGGTTGCCACCAGGTTGAAGCGCGTATAGAAGAAGAACATGCCCGCCGCCACGATGATGAGCGGCACGATCATGGGTGAAAGCAGCAAGGCCGTGATCAGGCGGCGCAGCGGCATATTGGCGCTTGCCAGTCCCACAGCGGCCAGGGTGCCCAGGGATGTGGCGATGATGGTGGCACAGATCCCGATAATGAAGCTGTTGCGAATGGCGAGCATCCAGTTCGGGTTTTCGAAGATATCCGCATACCAGCGCAGTGAGTAGGCGGCCGGATCCAGCTGCAGCATGCCCCGGGTGAAACTGAAGAAGGGCTCCGCATTGAAGGAAAGCGGGATCATGGTGAGTATGGGCAGGATGAGGAAGAAAAGCACAGCCCAGGCCCACAGCCGCAATGTCCATGAACCTGCCCGATGCCAACCTGAATAGAAACCGTCCTGCATATTGTCTGCCTACCCCAGTTTGATGTTGCTTGCGCCGATCAGACGATCGTAGATCCAGTACAGCGCCAGGATGAGTATCAGGAGCAGGGTGCCCAGTGCGGCGGCCAGACCCCAGTTGCTCGACTGCTGCATGTGAAACGCAATGAGGTTGGAGATCATCTGCCCGTCGGTACCACCCACGAGCGCCGGCGTGATGTAGTAGCCGACCGATATGATGAAGACGAGCAGGGTGCCTGCGCTCAGGCCGGGCAGTGAAAGCGGCAGAAAAATGCGCATGAAGGCGCCCAGTGGACGACTGCCCAGGGACAGTGCAGCGCGCACATAGCTGGGATCCAGTCCGCGCATGACGCTGTACAGCGGCAGGACCATGAACGGCAGCAGAATGTGTGTCATGGCGATGACGGTCGCATCGCTCGTATACAGAATCTCGAGGGGTTCCGCAATGATGCCCAGCCATTGCAGTACCGAATTGATGACGCCATTGGTCTGCAGCAGGGCAATCCAGGCAGTGGTGCGCACGAGCAGGGAGGTCCAGAACGGCAGCAGCACGAATATCATGAGTATGCTGGCCAGTTTTCGCGGGGCGTGCGCCAGATAATAGGCGAGCGGATAGCCGAGCATGATGCACAGCAGTGTGATGGTGAGTGCCAGCCCCAGTGTCTTGCCATAGAGCTGGAGATAGATGCGGGCCGAGCTGCGTGCCTGAATGCGATCGTCCGGTGTGCGTTCCAGATCGAGTGCCGTAAGATAATAGGTGTCTGTATAGACCAGGCCTACCTGGCGAATCGCACGCCAGAGGTCGGGCTGGCGCCAGCGCGCATCCAGTGCGAGCAGCTGCGCGCCGCCGGATTGTGCCAGCACGCCCGCGTCCTCGCTGCGCAGGCGCCGGGCACTGGCATTGACCAGGCTGGATGCGCCGGGCCAGGAGCGGTTCACTGCCGCAGCCAGTACCCCGGCCTTGCGCGTACGGGCCAGCTCGGCCAGCTCCAGTGCCAATATATTGAGCATCTCGGTACTGGGCTCACTATGGCGATCCCAGGATTGCAGGGATGCCGTTGTACGCGGGATGAGCAAGGCGATGTCGGGGTTGTAGACGCTGCGATACAACATGGTGGCAATCGGGGCCACAAAGGAAAAGAAGATGAAGGCCAGCAGCGGACTCACCAGGGCAAACGCAATCAGCTTGCGCTGGCGCAGGCTTTTTCTTTCCTGCCGCCGCTCGGCCGGGCTCAATCCGGCATCGGCCGGCCCCCCGCGGGGAGCCGGCACGATACTGCCGGCCTCGGGCTGCTCATACACGATGGCCATTTCCGCCTATTGCAACAGCCATTCGTTGAACTTCTCGCCAAGGGTTTCGCCATAGTCGGCCCAGAAGATGCCGTCCGCCTTGACGCCCTTGTCCACGTGCGTCGAAGGCAGATGCTCGACGACTGCGGGATCGACCAGCGCCATGGATGACTTGCGGGGCGGCCCGTAGGCAACATCCTGGAAGCCCGCGAGGGCCTTTGTGCTGGTGGTGAAGCGCACGAAATCCAGAGCCTGTTGCTTGCGCGGTGTATCTTTCACGATGCCCCAGGCATCAAGGTCAAACACATTGCCATCCCAGATGATGACGAACGGTTTTTTCTCGCGATTGATGGCATCGAAGAAGCGGCCATTGGCGGATTGCACCAGCACGGCACCGCCGTCGTTGAGCAGTTGGGGTGCCTGCGACCAGCTGTCGAACCAGACGATGTCATCGCGAATGGTGGCCAGCTTGTCGAGCGCCCTCTGCTGTCCTTCCGGTGTTGCCAGGACCGTGTATACCTCGGCTGCCGGAACACCATCAGCCAGCAAGGCCCATTCAAGGTTGACCTGAGGCTTCTTGCGCAGGGCGCGCTTGCCCGGGAACCCGGCCACATCGAAGAGATCGTTGAGTGTGGCGGGAATCTTGTCGCCGATAGTCTCCTTGTTGTAGGCGAACACCGTACTCCAGACGATTTCTCCAATGCCGCATTCGTTCTCGAGTGCCGCAGGAATGAAGTCCTCTTCGGCAGGCACACCATCGGCGCCCGGCAGGAGGATGTCATGCGGAATGACCTCCAGCAGGCCCTCGGCGCAGGCGCGCTCCAGATCAATCGTCTCGATATCGACCACATCCCACTGGATCTTTCCGGATTCAACCTGGGCCTTGATCTCGGCGATGCCGCCGGTGTAGTTTTCGAACAGCACCTTGTTGCCCGTTTCCGCCATGTACGGGTCGATCTGGTGCTTCTGCTGGGCGGCGCCATAGGCACCGCCGAAAGAAACCACGGTAAGTGTTTCCTGTGCACTGGCAATGGATGCCAGCGCAAGGCCCGTGGCCAATGTGATCCCGACAAGCGGGTGTTTCAGCGTCATGAGATGTCCTCCTATGGGTGAAAGGCTTACTGCAGGCCGGTTTGTTGTGTGGCCGCATCCGGTCGGAAAGCGAAGCAGTCCTCTGCGGCCCAGGACAGGCTCGCCTGCTCCCCGGCTTCGAATCGCGGTGCACGGGCGTCGTTGAGCAGCTTGACGACCAGTGGCGTCTCGTCGGCCAGTTCGAAGTAGTAGCGAATGAAGTCACCGACGTAATGGCGTGCCACGAAGCGGGCCTGCACGCGATTATCAGAAGGGGCTTCCTGCAGACGCAGCTTTTCAGGGCGTATGGAAATGATGGCCTGGCCATCTGCCGGCCGGCAGTCACCGTTGCGGGCACGTACCCGGCTGCCGTCAGCAAGCACGGCTTGTGTCATGTCGCCATCCAGCGCCAGGGTGCCGGCGGGGATCAGGTTGTTCTCGCCGATGAAGCTGGCGACGAAGGCATTGGCCGGGCGCTCATACAGTTCATTGGGCGGGGCATATTGCTGTACCACGCCGTGATTGAATACTGCGATGCGGCTGGACATGGTAAGCGCCTCCGTCTGATCATGGGTGACGTAGATGACGGTGAAGCCCAACTGCTCGTGCAGACGGGTGATTTCGAACTGCATCTGCTCGCGCAGCTTCTTGTCGAGCGCACCCAGTGGCTCATCCATGAGCACCAGCGTGGGCTCGAAGATGAGCGCGCGCGCCAGGGCGACACGCTGGCGCTGGCCACCCGAGAGCTGGCCGGGATGGCGTTGACCGAAATCTTCGAGCTCTATGAGCTTGAGGTAGTGCTGTACGCGTTCCGTGATCTGATGTCTGGGCATCTTGCGCAGTCGCAGCGGATAGGCCAGATTGCTGGCCACGCTCATGTGGGGAAACAGCGCATAATTCTGGAAGACCATGCCGATGTTGCGCTTGTACGGTGCCGTGCGCGTGATGGAATGGCCGTTGATGGTGATGCTGCCGCTGGTGACACCCTCAAAGCCGGCCAGCATCATGAGCACCGTCGTCTTGCCCGAACCCGAAGGCCCCAGCAGCGTGACGAATTCCCCCTGGCGGACGTCGAGGTTGAAGTCCTTGACGACCAGCGTACGCTGGTCGTAAGTTTTCTTGACACCGCGAAATTCCAGAAAAGCTGCCTGAGCTGTCATGAACCGTAAAAATTGAAACCTGAATAAAATCGTCAGCGAAATACCGGGCCAATCCCGTTATCTCGATTGACGAAAGCTTACACAGAGAGACAAATTCGTTTCAATAGGGGTTTTCCTGTCACTGATTCAGTCGGCACCCAGGCCGCGTCGGGATCGCATGGCTAGACCCAGGGCTTCGATCTGGCGCTGATCGAGCAGCCGATCGGCAAGCGGCAGCAGATCCGCCTCCTCGAGCTCGATGTGGCGCTCGTAGGCCTGGACGAAGCCGTCGACCTGCGCCGGGTCCAGAACGGCCTGCCGTCCATCGGCAATGTCGACCAACGCCTTGCGCAGGTGGCGCCATGCGGCGTCCAGCCGGCGATGTTCGCGCTCCAGCGTGTAGATGAGCTCGCGAATGCAGACCGGGTCGGAACCGGCAACCGATTCCAGAAGTGCAGGAAACAGATCTTCTTCCTCGTCGGCGTGATGATGGGCGGCAGCTGTATCGAAGTAGCGCAGCACGGCAGTGGCCGCCTGCTGCGCCTGTTCATCGCTGCCGCGGGTGGGCAGGTAGTCCGCCAGGCGGCGCAGGGTGGCGCACTGATGGCGGATGCGCAGGTGGCAGGCCGCCAGCATCTCGAGCGGTACGTCGGTGCTCGCCGTAGGTGCGGCGTGGCCGGGAAAGGGGATGGTCATGGCGGGTTCCTGGAGATGTGGGCGCTTGTCTGTCATGGTACAGCCTGTCGGCTATGATGGATCCTATGGTGCCCGTCTACACGCCCCGTTCGAGCTCGGAAGCCGCTGTGATTGCGGCGCTGCTGCGCGCCCATCATGTGGATTTCCTGCTGCAGGGCGAAGCCTTCAGCAGCCTGTATCCCGGGCCTTTGAGCACCAGTCTGAACGTGCAGAGGCTGCTGGTGGCACCCGAACATGAAGCGCTGGCGCGTTCGCTGCTGCGTGATTTTCTCGACAACTCGCAGTAGGTTTTTTTGCGCATGAAGACTCGACTCAGCCCGTCGACGCTGTTTTTCTTGCTGATGCCGCCATTGCTCTGGGCCGGCAATGCCGTCATCGGCCGCATGGTAAGCACACTCGTTCCGCCGATCACCCTCAATTTCATCCGCTGGTTCCTGGCCCTGCTCATCCTGATCCCGCTGGGGCGCAGCGCCTTTGCATCGGGCAATGGCCTGCTGGTCAACTGGCGTCGCTATGCCATGCTGGGCCTGCTCGGCGTGGGCCTGTACAACGCCCTGCAATATCTGGCCCTGCACACATCCACGCCGGTGAACGTCACCCTGGTGGGAGCCAGCATGCCTATCTGGGTGCTCGTGCTGGGGGCGGCTTTCTTCGGCAACCGGGTCAGCATACGCCAATGGGCGGGCGCAGCCCTGTCCATCCTGGGTGTGCTGCTCGTGCTGTCGCACGGCGACTGGCGCCAGCTGATGAACTTCCGCTTCGTGCCCGGCGACCTCTATATGCTGGTGGCCACGGTGATCTGGGCGTTCTACAGCTGGTTGCTCACCGACACCAGTGATGCGCCCGGCCTGCGCGCGAACTGGGCGGCCTTCCTGCTTGCCCAGGTGTTGTACGGCACGCTGTGGTCGGGGCTGTTCGCCGGCATGGAGTGGGCGCTCACGGATTGGATCATCCACTGGAGCTGGCCGCTGGCGGGTGCCCTGGCATTTGTCACTATCGGTCCGGCCATCATCGCCTTTCGCTGCTGGGGCGCCGGCGTGCAGCGTGCCGGCCCCGGGCTGGCGGCCATCTTCTACAACCTGACGCCCCTGTTTGCCGCCGTGCTGTCCATCATGCTGCTGGGCGATACACCCCGGTGGCACCACGGCCTGGCGTTTGCCCTCATCCTGGGCGGCATTGTCGTATCGGTGCGTACGGGAAAGTAGGGGGCGCGAGGTCTAGGCGCCGCGGGCGTACTCGATGACGAGCTGGGCGGTGACGCGGCCATTCCAGTGATTGGCGTCCAGCCGGTAGGCGGCCACGATGAATTCGGGCAGGGTCTCGGCGTGACGGAACCAGATGGCATCGAAACGCTGACGACCCCGCTGCAGTTGAAGCTTGAGGTGAGCGTTCGAAAGCAGGCGCTGGTGCACGACCTGGAAATCATCGCAGAACACGGGCGCCGGAAAACCCGCTCCCCAGATCTGAACCTGCAGCAGCTGGGCAAGCTCGGCATTCGCATAGCCATCCTCCAGACTGCCGTCGGTTTCGATCACCGGCTCGAACACTGTTTTGCCTGTGAGTTCACGTACTGCATCATCAAAGGCCTGGCAGAAGTCCTCGTAGCGATCTGCATGCAGGCTGAGGCCGGCCGCCATGGCATGGCCGCCGAATCGCAGAATCATGTCGGGATGGCGCTTGGAAACCAGATCCAGTGCGTCACGCAGGTGGACGTCGGGGATGGAGCGCCCCGAACCGCGCAACAGGCCGTCCTCGTCGGGTGCGAAGGCAAGGGCGGGGCGCCAGTAGCGCTCTTTCAGCCGTGAGGCCACCAGGCCCACAACGCCCTGATGCCAAGCGGGATGCATCACGCACAGGGTGGCGCCCGAGGGCTGCATGTCATCGTCCAGACTGTCGAGCGCCTGTTCGTGCATTTCGACTTCGATATCGCGGCGCTGCCGATTGAGCTGGTCGAGCTCGCGCGCCAGTGCCAGTGCCTCGGCTTCGTCGTCCGTCAGCAGGCAGCGAATGCCAATGCTCATGTCCGCAAGCCGGCCGGCGGCGTTCAGGCGCGGTCCCAGGGCAAAACCCAGATCGAAGGTGCTGGCCAGGCGGGCCTCGCGGCCGGCGACGGCGAACAGGGCGCGTACGCCCGCCTGCATGCGGCCGGCGCGCATGGCGGCAAGTCCCTGACTGACGAGCAGGCGATTGTTGGCGTCCAGCCGCACGACATCGGCGACAGTGCCCAGCGCCACCAGATCCACCAGATCGACCAGACGCGGGCCGCCATCAGGTGCGTAGACACCGCGGCGGCGCAGTTCGGCGCGCAGGGCAATCATGGTGTAGAACAGTACGCCGACACCGGCGAGATGGCGCGATGCAAAACCGCAGCCGGGCTGATTGGGATTGACGATGACCGCAGCCTCGGGCAGCACGTCGCCCGGCAGGTGATGGTCGGTCACCACGACCTGCATACCGGCCGCATTGGCGGCAGCCACGCCGTCCACGCTGGCGATGCCGTTGTCCACCGTCAGCAGCAGATCGGGGCGCCCGCCGGGGTGCTCAAGCGCAGCCGCCACCACGGCGGGCGACAGTCCGTAACCCATGCGGAAACGATCCGGCACCAGAAAACCTGCGTGTGCACCCATGGCCTGCAGCGCCCGCACAGCGACTGCACAGGCGGTGGCGCCGTCACAGTCATAGTCGGCGATGACAAGAATCCGCTGCCCTTCATCAATGGCATCCGCCAGGATAGCGGCGGCCCGGGCCGCGTTGGTGAGTGTATCGGGCGCCAGCATTTGCGCCCAGCGCGTTTCGGTTTCCCGTGGATGGTGCACACCACGCGCGGCCCACAGACGCGCCAGCAAAGGGTGTGCGCCGGCGGCCTCCAGACGCTTGCGCGCGTCATCGTTGCCGGGTCGCCGGCTCAGGCGGGGTTCGACCATGCTGTACTCCATGTATCAGGGGTGTTGCGCCGCAGGCGATGCCACCAGCGCCTGCCCGGTTCTGATGTGAGGATGCGGTCCGCGCCGGTGAAGATGATCTCGGGCCGGGCAGCCCGCTGCGCTGCAAACAGGGTGTGCTCGAGGCGTCCCATCTCCGCCAGCCAGCCGCCCCAGTCCTGGGCATTCACTGCATCGGCAAGCGCGTGTTCGATATGCGTATCCCGAAGCACTTCGGCCGGCAAGTGCTGCAGTTGAGCCCGAGTGGCGCCACCGAACAGCCACAGGGCATTCAGAGGGGGCTGCCCCTGACCGGCGCGCATTTCATTGACAGGATGATCGAACCACAGCATCTGCACTTCGTTGAACAATCGGCGCCAGGGGCGCAGGGCCGCGTCCTGGGGCCACCAGTCATTCAGGTTGGCCTGACTGACCAGTTCCGGGCTGGGGCAGGCAGGCTGCACGCCGTCGGGCAGCTGCACGGTCAGATGCGTGGTGCTGCAGGGCCGGATTTCAAAGCCGGATTCCTCGAAGCTGCGCCGGGCCGAAGCGAACAAGGCTACACTTTGCTCCTGGGTGATGGCGAGCTGTCGTGCCGGGATCAGCACTGCGCCATCACGTGACGGCGAGAAGTGTGCCAGTTCGAGCAGCCACATCGGGCCGGCATGGCCGGATTCGGGGTCGAGCAGCGGTCCCAGGCCGGCGCTCAGGGCCTGGCCGGGCCGGGGTGCAAAGCCGCATTCCTGGAGCAGCCATGCTTCCCAGGGTGTGCACAGGCTGGCGGCGGTGTCGACGGCCTGGCTTTGTGTGCGGCTGAGGGCCAGCCAGCCGGCCAGCGTGGGGGCCGCCGTCTGCAATGGTGAAACGAGTGCTGCAGCCACACTGGGTGGGGGCAGGGCACCGGCAAGTAGGATGCGCATGGGAGCATATTGTAATGGTGGTTGGCAGGCTCGGGAGACACGGCCATGGCCTATGAATGGTGGATAGGTGCCCGCTATGCGGGTCTGGCACGCGGTGCGCGGCGCTCGGGCCGGCGTGACCGCTTCGTCTCCTTCGTGGCCGCCAGCTCCATGACCGGCATTGCGCTCGGCGTGGCGGCGCTCATCATCGTGCTGTCGGTCATGAACGGTTTTCAGCGCGATGTGCGGGATCGCATGCTGTCCGTGCTTCCCCACATCGAGCTGAGCCTGCCCGGACAGGAGCCACAGCATGTGCTGGCGCAATGGCAGCTGCTGGCCGATGCGGCACTGACACTGCCCGCCGTGCAGGCAGCGGCGCCCTTTGTGGCCGCGCAGGCGATGCTGGCGCGCGGGCAAATGCTCAGCGGGGCACAGATGCGGGGCATCGATCCCGAGGTGGAAAGCCGGGTTTCCGCAGTGGGACGACATATGGTGTCGGGCCGGCTGGATACCCTCCAGCCCGGGCAATTCCGCATCGTGCTCGGTGAGGAGCTGGCCCGGCGCATGCGCGTGACGACGGGCGACACGCTCATGGTGCTGGCCCCCCAGGGCAGTATCAGCCCCGCAGGTTTTACGCCACGCATGCGACAGTTCACCGTGAGCGGGCTGTTTTCCTCCGGGCACTATGAATATGATGCCAGCCTGGCTTTCCTGAATGTGCGTGATGCCGCTGCGATGTTCCGTGATTCGGCCAGCAGCGGGGTGCGGCTGCGCATTGCCGACATGCATCAGGCGCCGCAGGTGGCGGCGGCCTTGCGCGCCGAGCTGCCGGCCGGCGTTTTTGCACAGGACTGGACACAGAACAACCGCACGTGGTTTGCCGCCGTCCAGACCGAGAAGCGTATGATGTTCCTCATTCTCGCCCTTATCGTGGCCGTGGCCGCCTTCAATCTGCTGTCCTCGCTGGTGATGGCGGTCAAGGACAAACGGTCCGATATTGCCATCCTGCGCACGCTGGGTGCCACACCGCGCGCCATTGCGCGCATCTTTCTGGTGCAGGGCGCGCTCATCGGCGTGGTGGGCACATTGGCCGGCGTATTGCTCGGCATGGTGATTGCTTTCAACATCGATGTCATCGTGCCTTTCATCGAAGGCCTGCTCGGCATTGAATTTCTGCCGCAGCAGATCTATTTCATCAGCGAACTGCCGTCGGATCCGCGTCTGGCGGATATTCTCACCATCGCCGGCACCTCCCTCGTCCTGTCGCTGCTGGCCACGCTGTACCCCAGCTGGCGCGCCTCGCGCCTGCAGCCCGCACAGGTATTGCGCCATGATTGAGTCCCCGGCTCAGCGCGCCAAAAGCGCCATCGTTCTGGAAGCGGAGGGCCTGCGCAAGATCTATCGCGAAGGCGAGCGCAGCATTACGGTTCTGCAGGATGTGAACCTGCGCGTTCATGCGGGCGAGATGGTGGCCATTGTCGGCGCCTCGGGTTCGGGCAAGAGTACCTTGCTGCACAGCCTGGGCCTGCTGGATGTTCCGGATGCCGGTACGGTATTCGTCGAGGGGAAGCCGGTCAGCGATCTGTCCGAGACGCGGCGCAGCCGGGTGCGCAATCGCAGCCTGGGTTTTGTCTACCAGTTCCATCATCTCCTGCCGGAGTTCACCGCCCTGGACAATGTGGCCATGCCGCTGATCGTGCGCGGTCTGGGCCGTGCGAGCGCCCGTGAACCGGCGCAGGCGCTGCTCGAGCAGGTGGGTCTGAGCGCGCGTGCCCGGCACTTTCCGGGCCAGCTTTCGGGCGGCGAACGTCAGCGCGTTGCGCTCGCCCGGGCACTGGTGACGCGTCCGGCCTGCGTGCTTGCCGATGAACCCACGGGCAATCTGGACCGGGCCACGGCACAGTCCATGTTCGAGCTGCTGCTGCGCGTGAATCGCGAATCGTCAACCGCTTTTGTCATCGTCACGCACGATCCGGCACTGGCGGCGCTGGCACACCGGCGCCTGTTCATGGAAGAGGGGCGTTTGCACGAGACCACGACCTACCCCGACACGCCATCATGCTGATTGATACGCACTGCCATCTGGATGCGGCAGCCTTCGACGCGGATCGTAATGCCGTCATCGCCCGTGCCCGCGCGGCCGGTGTGCGCGCCATCGTCATTCCCGCTGTCGGCGTATGCAATTTCGACACGGTACGCACGCTTGCCCACGCGCTGCCCGAAGGGGCTTATGCGCTGGGTTTACACCCCCTCTGGGCACCGCGGACCGGCGCGCAGGACCTGGCGCAGTTGCGCAGTGCCGTGGAGGCAGTGCTGGAAGACCCGCGCTTCGTCGGTATCGGCGAGATTGGTCTCGACCTTTTCGTGCCCGCCTTGCGCAGCCCCGCCATGCAGGCGCATCAGGAGCGGCTGTTCCAGGCGCAGCTGGATCTGGCGCACGAGCATGATCTGCCGGTCATACTGCATGTGCGCCGTGCGCAGGATCGCATCCTCAAATATCTGCGCCGGCGACCGGGGCTGCGCGGCATCGCCCATGCTTTCAATGGCAGCGAGCAGCAGGCGGCCGCCTTCATCGGGCAGGGTTTCATGCTGGGTGCAGGCGGGGCAATGACATTTGCGCGGGCGCGTCGCATCCGGCGGCTGGTGCAGACCATAGGCCTGGAGCACTGGGTGCTGGAAACCGATGCGCCCGATATTCCGCCCGCCTGGCTGCATCCGGTGAAGGGACAGGCGGGGCAGGCGGCACGCAACGAACCCGCAGAAGTGGCCGGCATTGCGCGCTGTCTGGCCGAACTCAAGGATATGCCCATGGCTGAGGTGTTATCTGCGACGGCCGCCAATGCACGGTGTGCCTTGCCGCGCCTTGCCGCCCTGTTCCCGTAGATTTGCGCCTGGACATCGGCTTGCTCCTGCACGCCTGACCGGCCGCGTTCCGCCTAGGCTGGAAACTTTCCGGCGACGGGGAGAGTGGCGTGCGCGGTCGGGCCTGTCTTCTGGCATTCATAGTGGCAAGCACCGCCGTGCATCTGCTGGCGAGTCTGCCTGCGCCGGCGCTCGTGCGCACCGTCCTGCCCGGTCTGCTGTTGCTGTCAGGCTGGCTGGCGCATACCGTCGCACGCCGCCCCCGCCGGTTGACGGCAATGCTCGCGTTGTCCATGGCGCTGGCCGGTGCCTGGCTCACGCTGGAGCGCGCCCATCACCGGCTTGCGGATGTGCTTCAGCCCGTCAATGTGGACAGGGTGAGCCGCGTCGAGCTTCGGGTGGACAGTCTGGTACAGGCCACGGCGGCCGGCTTGCGTTTTCAGGGGCGTGTGCTGCGGGCCCATCCTGAAGGCGTGCCCCGCCGCATCAACGTCTTCTGGCCGGTGGAGGGCTGGCGCGGACCATATGCTTCACAGGCAGGCTTGCCCGCGGGTCTGCCGGCAGTTCTGCCGGGCCAGGTGTGGCGCATGGCACTCATACTGCGCCCGCCCGGCGGTCTGTCCAATCCCGGGACGGGCGACGCCGGGGATCGCGCCTTTGCCCAGGGGGTGCGCGCACGCGGACGGGTGCGCGGCCGCCCGGAATATCTGCGTGATGCATCCCGCGACGGTCTGGTGCCGGCGATTGCACGTCTGCGCCATGAAGTCGGTCTGGGACTCGATAAATCCCTGAAGGATATGCCCAATGCCGGGGTGCTGAAAGCGCTCGCCATCGGTGATCAATCCGCTATTGCCCGCGAGGACTGGGACACTTTCAATCGCACCGGCATCGTGCATCTGGTATCCATCAGCGGCACCCATGTGTCGCTGGTGGCCGGCCTGGGGGCCTGGCTGGTCTCGGCGCTGTGGCGGCGTGCACGCTGGCGTGGTCGCCATCTGGCCGAGCGCTTTCCGGCACAGAGTGCGGCCGCGCTCGCGGCGCTGATGCTTGCCCTGGCCTATAGCCTGATGGCAGGCTGGGGCGTTCCGGCGCAGCGCAGCTTCCTGATGCTGGCCACGCTGGCGATTGCCCACCTGTGCCGCTGGCAGCCCGGCCCGTCGCGCCTGCTGGTTCTGGCGGCCTTCGTTGTGGTGCTCATGGATCCCTGGGCCTTGCTGTCGCGGGGCTTCTGGCTGTCGTTCGGCACCGTTGCCATCCTGCTTCTGCTGGCCATGGGGCAAGGGCAGGGCGCAGGGGCGAGCCGCAAGGCCCGGCTGCGACGGACATGGGGCAATATCCTGACCGCCGTGCGCCTGCAGACCCTGGTATCGCTGGCACTCCTTCCAATACTGGCGGCGCTGGTGTACGAGCTGCCACTGACGTCACCACTGGCCAATATGCTGGCCATCCCGCTGGTCGGTCTGCTGGCCACACCGGCGGCGCTGCTGCTTGCCGTTGCCGGCATGTTCGCGCCGGCCAGTGTCTTTGCCGGCGGCCTTGCATGGGCTGCCGATGCTGTGATTGCCGTGGTCATGCGTTTCAGCCGCATCCTGGCGCAGTGGGAGCCGGGGCACCCGGCAGTGGCGGCGGTCCCGGTAGCGATAACAGGGCTCGCGCTACTGGGTCTGGTGCT
Organism: Castellaniella sp.; assembly: GCA_041655275.1. GTDB lineage: Bacteria > Pseudomonadota > Gammaproteobacteria > Burkholderiales > Burkholderiaceae_B > JAJYRX01. The sequence goes on from JBBAFU010000001.1 coordinate 76,267, forward strand.
GGCCCTGATGCCACCGGGCCTGCCCGCACGCCGGCTGGCCTGGCTTCTGCTCCTGCCGGCGCTGTGCCGGCCCCCGGCCCGGCCGGAGCAGGGGTATTGGGAAGCCTGGGTGTTCGATGTGGGCCAGGCGACGGCCGTGCTCGTCAACACCCGTAGGCACAGCCTGCTGTTCGACACCGGCCTGCGCAGCTCCCCGGAGCATGATTCCGGCCGTGATGTTCTCCTGCCCGCCATGCGTGCGCTGGGCGTGCGCCGGCTCGATGCGCTGGTGGTCTCCCATGCGGATCTGGACCACGTCGGCGGTGCCCACAGCCTGCTGTCTGCCATGCGGGTGGAGCAATCCTTCGCGTCCTTCGACCTCGAGCGCTGGCTGGCACGCGAAACATTGCGTCTGGGTTCGCAGGCCACGGTGCCGGCGCTGCCGCCGGCGCGCCTGCCATGCCGCCGGGGGCAGCAATGGCGCATCGATGGCGTGCATTTCGAGATGCTCTGGCCTGCGCGCCCGGATCAGGTGCCGCTGGGTGCCGGCAGCCGGGAACGCAATGATTTCAGCTGCGTACTGAGTGTACGCGGGCGAAAGCACAGCCTGCTGCTGCCGGGAGACATCGCTGCTGCCCAGGAGCAGGCGCTGGTACGCCGGGGGCTGGCCCCCCACAGCGTACTTGTGGCGGCGCATCATGGTTCGGCGTCATCATCTTCGGCCCCATTTCTGGCCGCCACGCAGGCGCATCACGTCATCGCCTCTGCCGGGCGGTGGAACCGTCACGGCCACCCGCATGCCGCCAGCCTGCGGCGCTGGCGTGATGCGGGTGCACAGGTCTGGCGCACCGACCGGCACGGTGCGCTGTATGTGAGGTCGACCGCGGCGGGCCTGGATGTGGACAGTCGGCGTGTGCGCCGGCGGCGCTACTGGAATCCGCCTATTGCGCCCTGAGCGCTTTTGCGCGATGATGGATTTCAGAGATTCCTCGAGGAAGTTCTGAACGTCCACAAGACGATGTGTGCAGCACTGTGAATACGCTATCCACAAGATGATTCGAGACTGCCATGAAATCCGATGTTCCCCTGCGGCTGCATGTGCCGCAACCTTCGGCGCGCCCGGGCGGGAAGACCGACTTCTCCTACCTGGGCCTGCAGCCTGCCGGCGAGGCGCCCCGCCCGCCTGTTGATTCGCCTGCACACCGGGTGCAGAAGCTGGCTCATGGCCTGGTGCGTGTGCTGGATGACAACGGCCGGGCCCAGGGCCCGTGGGCACCGCAACTGACACCCGAAACACTGGTGCGCGGCTTGCGTGCCATGCTGACGACGCGCATCTTCGATGCCCGCATGATGCTGGCCCAGCGCCAGCGCAAGCTGTCCTTCTATATGCTCAGTCTGGGTGAAGAAGCGCTGGGAACGGCGCAGACCTTTGCGCTGCACCCTGATGACATGCACTTTCCGTCGTATCGCCAGCAAAGTCTGCTGATTGCCCGGGGCTACCCGCTGTCCGACATGATGTGCCAGCTGTTTTCCAACCGCTGCGACCGCCTGAAAGGGCGCCAGCTGCCGGTCCTGTATTCCGTGCGCGATGAAAGCTTTTTCTCGCTGTCGGGCAATCTGGCTACCCAGTTCGTCCAGGCCGTGGGTTGGGCCATGGCGTCGGCCATACGGGGTGATACCCGTATTGCTGCGGGCTGGATCGGCGATGGCGCCACGGCGGCGGCTGATTTTCAGACGGCGCTCACCTTTGCCCATGTCTATCGTGCGCCCGTCATTCTGAACGTGGTCAACAATCAGTGGGCGATATCCACCTTCCAGACCCTGGCCGGCGGGGCAAATACCACGTTTGCCGCAAGGGGCGCCGGTTCCGGCATTGCCGCACTGCGTGTCGATGGCAACGATTTTCTGGCGGTATACGCGGCATCGCGCTGGGCGGCCGAACGGGCACGCCGCAATTGCGGCCCCACGCTCATCGAATGGGTCACCTACCGGGCCGGACCGCATTCCAGCTCCGATGATCCCGAAAAGTATAGGCCCGCCGATGACTGGTCACGGTTTCCACTCGGCGACCCTGTGGAACGCCTGAAGCAGCACCTCATCGTGCAGGGGTTGTGGAGCGAGGAAGCGCATGCACAGGCGGAAGCGGAAATCCGTGCACAGGTCCTCGCCGCGCAGCGCGAGGCCGAAAGCCACGGCTCGCTCGCCAGCGGCCAGACATCGGATGTGCGTACCATGTTCGAGGATGTCTACGAGACCATGCCCTGGAACCTCCGGGAACAGTACGCTGCACTGAAGGCGCTGTCATGAATACCGGCGCCGGCGCAAGCAGCATGAGCATGATCCAGGCCATCCGTTCGGCGCTGGACGTCTTGCTGGCGCGTGACGAAAATGTCGTCATCTTCGGGCAGGATGTGGGCTATTTCGGCGGCGTCTTCCGCTGCACCGAAGGCCTGCAGGCCCGCTACGGCATTGAGCGCGTATTTGATGCGCCCATTTCGGAAGGCGGTATCGTGGGTGCGGCCGTGGGCATGTGTGCCTACGGGCTTCGTCCGGTGGTCGAGATCCAGTTTGCCGACTACTTCTACCCGGCAACCGATCAGATCGTTTCCGAAGCCGCGCGCCTGCGTCATCGTTCAGCCGGTGAATTCGTCGCGCCGCTCACCATACGCATGCCCTGCGGCGGCGGCATCTTCGGCGGGCAGACGCACAGCCAGAGCCCCGAGGCCATGTTCATTCATGTCAGCGGCCTGCGTACCATCATGCCATCCAACCCCTATGATGCCAAGGGCCTGCTCATTGCCAGCGTGGAATCCAACGATCCGGTCATCTTTCTCGAGCCCAAGCGTCTGTACAACGGCCCGTTCGACGGCCATCACGACAAGCCCGTGGAACCCTGGAGCGGCCATTCCCTGAGCCAGGTCCCCGAAGGCCATTACCGTGTGCCCCTGGACAGCGCCGCCATTGCGCGCCCGGGTCAGGATGTCACCGTGCTGGCCTATGGCACCATGGTTCACGTGTGCCTGACCGCCGCCCGCGAGGCGGACGTGGATGCCGAAATCATCGACCTGCGCAGCCTGTGGCCAGTGGATATCGATACTATTGTGCGTTCCGTACGCAAGACGGGACGCTGCGTCATCGTGCACGAAGCGACGCGCACCGGCGGCTTCGGCGCCGAGCTGCTCGCTCTGGTGCAGGAACGCTGCTTCTATGAGCTCGAAGTACCCATACAGCGCGTCACGGGTTGGGATACGCCGTATCCCCACGCGCATGAGTGGGCCTATTTTCCCGGACCGGCGCGCGTGGCGCATGCCTTGCTGCAGTCGCTGAAGGAGGAATGATGGAGCCCTTTGTCCTGCGCATGCCCGATATCGGTGAAGGGATTGCCGAAGTCGAGATCGTGGGCTGGCATGTCCGGCCCGGCGACGAGGTGGTCGAGGATCAGGTGCTTGTCGATGTGATGACCGACAAGGCCAGTGTCGAGATTCCTTCGCCCGTGACCGGACGCATAGCATCGCTGGGTGGTGCCGAAGGCGATGTTCTGGCCGTGGGTGCGCCTTTGCTGGTCCTGGTACCGCAAGGCGTGCCGGTGCCTGCAGTGGCGGATACGCCGGAGACGCCCGAGGCGGCGATGCCTGCGGAACCATCGCCGCCCCTTGTGCAGCCGCCTCCGGCCGGCATTTCCCGGCCGTATCAGGGCGTGTCTACTGGTGTACCGGCCTCACCGTCAGTGCGTCGCCGGGCGCGCCAGCTGGGCATCGATCTGGCCGGCCTGCGACGCGATGGCCGCCGGGATGGGCCGGTAAGCCATCGCGAGCTGGACGAGTACCTGCTGGCTCGCACGCGCCAGATGCCGCCGGGTGATGCTGAAGCGCCTGACCCTGCTGTTGCACCCACGCGTATCCGCGTCACCGGCCTGCGCCGGCGCATCGCGCAGCGCATGCTGGAATCGAGCCAAGGCATTCCGCACTTCGCCTATGTCGAGGAAGTCGACGTGACGGCGCTGGAAAGCCTGCGCCAGAGCCTGAATGCCGAACCGGATCAGGACATCCACCTGGGCCTGTTGCCCTTCCTCGTGCGTGCGCTGGTGCTGGCCCTGGCGGAACATCCGGGCATCAATGCGCATTTCGATGCGCAGGCCGAAGAGATCATCCAGTTTGATGCCGTGCATCTGGGGCTGGCCGTGCACACCGCGAAAGGCCTGATGGTGCCGGTACTGCACGATGCGCATCGCCTGGATCCCTGGTCTTGCGCGGAGCGCATCCGCAGCCTGTCCGAAGCGGCGCGCCAGGGCCGTGCACAACGTGAGCAGCTCACCGGCTCCACGCTCACGCTCAGCAGCCTGGGCGCTCTGGGTGGCGTTGCCGCCACGCCCATCATCAATCCGCCGGAAGTGGCCATCGTCGGCGTCAATCGCCGGATAGCGCGGCCGGTGGTGCACGAGGGCCGGGTGGTGGTGCGCCAGATGATGAATCTGTCCTCGTCCTTCGATCATCGCGTCGTCGACGGCATGCACGCTGCGCGCTTCATCCAGGACGTGCGCCGCCGGCTGGAAACGCCGGCCTTGCTGTTCGTCGGAGGGTGGCCCTGAGTTACAATCAGGGCATGACTGCCAATCCCGATATTCAGCCCCGTCTCGACCATGTCACCTGCGCCAGCCCGGCCGGCATGCATCGCATGGCCTACCGGGAATGGGGCGATCCCGACAATGATCGGGTCGTGCTGTGCGTACACGGCCTGACGCGCAGCGGACGCGATTTTGATCCGCTTGCCCGTCAGATGGCCGGTACGCATCGCGTCGTCTGCCCGGACATCGTCGGGCGCGGACGCTCTGACTGGCTCATCGATCCTGCGTACTATGCTGTACCGCAATATGTATCCGACCTGCTCACGCTGGTGGCGCGCCTGCGTCCGGCCCGGCTGGACTGGGTGGGCACATCCATGGGCGGGCTGATTGCACTGGGAATGGTGGCCGGCCTGGTGATGTCGCGACTGGGTGCGCCGCAAAGAGGCGGGCACGGCCTGCCCGACGACGATCGTCTGGCGCTGGGACGCGTGGTGCTCAATGATATCGGCCCGCATATCCAGACGGACGGCCTGGAGCGCATCGCCGATTATGTCGGCCAGCCCGTGCAGTTCGATCGTTTCGAGGATGCCGTGGCGTATGTGCGCAGTACCTCGGCCGAGTTCGGTCCGCACGATGATGCTGGCTGGCGCGCGCTCACTGAAAACGTCTTTGTCGAAGTCGACGGCAAATGGGTCAAGCATTATGACTTGCGCATTGCCGAGCCCATGGGGCGCGAAACGCCGGAAACCATGGCCGCATCCGAGCAGCTGCTCTGGACGGCATTCGATGCCCTGTCTGCACCGGTGCTCATCGTGCGCGGCGCGCATTCCGACCTGCTCAACGAGGATACCCTGGAGCAGATGCTGGCGCGCAATCCACAGGCGCAAGCGATGACGGTGCCGGGTGTGGGCCATGCGCCCACCTTGCGCAGCGCCGATCAGCTTGAGCCCGTCTGCGCGTTCCTGCGCGGCACACCATGAGTCTGTGCATCGACCTGCACACGCATTCGACCGCCTCGGATGGGACCCTCGCACCGGCGGCGCTGGTGGAGCGCGCCCATGCGCGCGGTGTGCAGGTACTGGCGCTGACCGATCATGACGAAACCCTGGGCCTGGCCGAAGCGGACGCACGCGCCCGCGAGCTGGATATCATCTTCGTCCCGGGCGTCGAAGTGTCCGTCACCTGGGAGCAGCGCACACTGCATATTGTCGGGCTGGGCATTGATCCCGGGCACGAGGCACTGAATCAGGGGCTGGCATCGATTCGTGCCGGGCGCGGTACGCGCGCGCAGGAAATGGCGCGGCGGCTGGAAAAGCTGGGTTTTGCCGATGCCTATGAAGGTGCACTGCAATTCGTTTCCAATCCGGCGCTCATCAGCCGTACGCATTTTGCCCGCTTTCTGGTGCAGCAGGGCCATTGCCCCAACATGCAGAAAGTATTCGACCGTTTTCTGGGCGACGGCAAGCCGGCCGATGTGCCGGTCCAGTGGGCGGCGCTCGAAGACGCAGTGGGGTGGATACGGGCAGCCGGGGGCCGGGCGGTCATCGCCCATCCAGGCCGTTATCGTCTGGGAAGCCGGCAGGCGACACGCCTGTATCGGCAATTCAGGGCGATAGGTGGCTGCAGCATAGAAGTGATCACCGGCAGTCACAGTCCGACGCAATTTCTGACCTATGCACGCGTGGCCCGCAGTCATGGATTCCGGGCATCGCTGGGTTCGGATTTTCATGCGGTCGACGACGGCAGGCGCGATCTGGGTGAGCTGCCGGCGCTGCCTGCCGATCTGGTGCCCGTGTGGGAAGGCTGGTTTGAGGATGAACAGGCATGAGCAAGGCTTTTGTCAAAGAGAGTGATGACGCGGATGACGATGATGATCTCGAACCCGCAGCCATCGCATTGCCCGGGGGCAGCCCCAACTACATGACGCGCGAAGGCCATGAACGCCTGCGTGAAGAGCTGGCGAACCTCGTCAATGTCGAGCGCCCCGACGTGGTGCAGACCGTTTCCTGGGCGGCCTCCAATGGCGATCGTTCCGAAAACGGCGATTACATCTATGGCAAGAAGCGTCTGCGTGAAATTGACCGTCGCGTGCGTTTCCTCACGCGACGCCTGGAAATGGCCGAAGTCGTGGACGCCTCCCTGCAGCCCGAGCGGGATCGCGTGTTCTTCGGTGCGACGGTAGTCTACGCCGACGGGGAAGGCGAGGAGTACCGCATCACCATCGTCGGCGTCGATGAGGCCGAACCCCTGAAAGGACGCATCAGCTGGATTTCGCCGGTGGCGCGTGCCTTGCTGCGGGCGCGTGAAGGTGATGTGGTCCATCTGCGTACGCCCGCCGGGCCGGACGAGCTCGAGATTCTGGAAGTGCACTACCCGGAACCCTGAGTCGGCCCCGGAGCCTGGCGATGGGTTGGCTTGCGGTTAAAATAATGGCTCCCAATCCCTCTCGTGGCATCCGTCATCGTGTCTTCCATCCTGCATTTTTCCGGTACGCCGGCCCTGTCGCCTTTTCGTCGCGAGCAGCTGCTGGCCCGCTTTGCCGCACTGCGCCTGCCCATTGCCGATGTTTCGGCACAATTTGAACATTATGTATTGCTGGCCACGCCGCTGGCACCGCAGGCCCACGCGCGGCTTGCCGGTCTGCTGGGTGTGGATCCGGCTGCGCCCGACCCCGGTGCCGATGGCCGCCATACCCTGGTGATGCGCGTGTTTCCGCGCCCGGGCACCATTTCTCCCTGGGCAAGCAAGGCGACGGGCATTGCCCATGACTGCGGTCTGCCCGAAGTGCAGCGTATTGAACGCGGTGTGCGCTGGCAGCTGCAGCCGGCGCGCGGCCTGATGGGGCATCACAGCCTCGACGAAGATCAGCGGCGCCAGATTGTCGCCCTGCTGCATGATCGCATGTCTGAAAGCGTCATGGACGCCGGCTTTGATGGCAAGATATTGTTTGCGTCCATACCCGGCAAGCCCATGCAGGTCATCAACGTACTGGGTGAAGGCGTGGACGCGCTTGCGCGCGCCGATGCGCAACTGGGCCTGGCGCTGGCCGATGACGAGATCGAGTACCTGCAACAGGCGTTCACCCGCTTGCAGCGCAACCCGACCGATGTCGAACTCATCATGTTTGCCCAGGCCAATAGCGAGCACTGCCGGCACAAGATTTTCAATGCGCAGTGGATCATCGATGGCAAAGCCGGCGAGCAGACGCTGTTCGGCATGATACGTGCCACCCACAAGGCGCAGCCGAAGGGCACCGTTGTGGCCTATTCCGACAATGCCGCCGTCATGGAAGGCGGCCCGGCACAGGCCTTTCATCCGCTGCAGCCGGGCGAGCCCAGTGTGTATGCAGCCCATGCGATCACGCAGCATACGCTCATGAAAGTGGAGACGCACAATCACCCGACGGCTATCGCGCCGTTTCCCGGTGCGTCGACGGGTGCCGGCGGCGAGATCCGTGACGAAGGGGCCACCGGTCGCGGCGCGAGTCCCAAGGCCGGCCTTACCGGCTTCACTGTGTCCAATCTGCGCTTTCCCGACCATCCCGAACCCTGGGAGGAGGACAGCCACGGCTCGCCCGATCGGATTGCGACGGCGCTTGAGATCATGCTCGAAGGGCCACTCGGCGGTGCCGCCTTCAACAACGAGTTCGGTCGGCCCAACCTGCTGGGCTACTTCCGCTGCTTCGAGCAGACCGTGGGCGGGCAGCGCTGGGGCTATCACAAGCCCATCATGATTGCCGGAGGGCTGGGCAGTATTGATGCGCGTCTGACGCACAAGCAGGCATTTCCGGCCGGCACGCTGCTCATCCAGCTGGGCGGGCCGGGCATGCGTATCGGCATGGGCGGTGGTGCCGCCTCCAGCGTGAGTGCCAGCACCCATGGTGTCGAACTTGATTTCGATTCGGTACAGCGCGGCAATCCCGAGCTGCAGCGCCGGGCGCAGGAAATCATCAACCAATGCTGGCAGCTCGCAGAAGACAATCCCGTCCTGGCGATCCATGATGTGGGCGCGGGCGGACTGTCCAATGCCTTTCCCGAGCTGGTGCATGACGCCGGGCGCGGCGCACTGTTCGATCTGACCCGGGTCCATGTGGAAGACCGCGGCATGTCGCCGGCTGAAATCTGGAGCAATGAGTCCCAGGAGCGTTATGTGCTGGCCGTGGCGCCGGTGGATCTTGAACGTTTCACGCGGATGGCCGAGCGTGAGCGCTGTCCATTTTCCATTGTCGGGGTGGCCACGGATGATGGCCGCCTGCAGGTGACACTGGGCGAAGGACTGGCCGGCATCACCGAACACCAGCGTGAACTGCAGCCCGACGAGGTCCGGCCCGTCGATATGCCGCTGGATGTCCTGCTGGGCAAGCCGCCACGCATGGTGCGCGAGGTGACGCGCCGGCCCGGTGCGGCGCCGGCGATGGATCTGCCCGCCATCGCGCTGGAAGAGGCCGTGGAGCGCGTGCTGCGCCATCCCACGGTGGCGAACAAGAGTTTTCTCATCACCATCGGCGACAGGGCGGCAGGCGGTCTGGTTGCCCGCGACCAGATGGTCGGACCCTGGCAGGTGCCGGTTGCAGATTGCGCGGTCACGCTGGCGGACTTCGAGTCCCTGCGCGGTGAGGTTATGGCCATGGGTGAAAAGCCCACGCTGGCCATTCTTGATGCGCCCGCTTCGGGGCGCATGGCCGTTGCCGAAGCGCTGACCAATCTGGCGGCGAGTGACGTACGCAGTCTGCACGACGTCAAGCTGTCCGCCAACTGGATGGCTGCCTGCGGTGCGGAAGGTCAGGATGCGGCCCTGTACGACACGGTCAGTGCCGTGAGCGACTGGTGCCAGGCACTGGGCCTGTCCATTCCCGTGGGCAAGGATTCGCTGTCCATGCGCACGCGCTGGCAGGCGGAAGATGGCCTGCGCGAAGTGCTGGCACCCGTGTCCCTGGTCGTGACGGCCTTTGCAGCGGTGGCGGATGTGCGCAAGACCCTGACGCCGCGACTCTGCACGGACGCGGGCGATACCAGCCTGATTCTTGTTGACCTCGGCCGGGGCCGGCAGCGTATGGGCGGCTCGGTACTGGCGCATTGCTTTGGTCAGCTGGGCGATGCCGCCCCGGATCTGGATGATGCTGCGGTGCTGGCAACCTTCTTCAGCACCGTGCGCAAGCTGGCCGATGCGGGCGAGCTGCTGGCCTATCACGACCGCTCGGACGGCGGCCTGCTGGCCACCCTGTGCGAGATGGCGTTTGCCGGACGCACGGGTGTCTCCATCAATCTGGACATGCTCACCATAGATCCGCATGCGGCGGATTGGGGTGACTACAAGATCTACCCGGATCAGGTTGCAGTGCAGCGCGACGAGCTCACGCTCAAGGCCTTGTTCAATGAGGAGGCGGGTGCCGTCATCCAGGTGCGCCGCGAGCGACGCGATGCCGTCCTGCAGGTGCTGCGCGAAGCCGGCCTGTCACAGAGCACGCATGTGCTGGGTGCACCGAACGACAAGGATGAAATCCAGATCTATCGTGATGGCAAGTGCATCTACCGGGCGCCGCGTGTGGCACTGGGTCAGGTCTGGAGCGAGGTAACGCGACGCATCACGGCGTTGCGCGACCATCCGGAAAGCGCCCGGGCGGAATTCGACCGGTGGCTGGACGCTGAAGATCCAGGGCTGTCGGGCGCGGTCGACTTCAATCCCCAGGACAATATTGCCGCCCCCTATATCGCCCTCGGCGCGCGTCCGCACGTGGGCATACTGCGCGCGCAGGGCAGCAATAGCCAGGCCGAGACGGCCTGGGCCTTTCACAAGGCGGGTTTTGATGCCGTGGACATTCACATGTCCGACCTGCTGGAACGGCGCAGCGATCTGGAGCAGGTCATGGGCATGGTGGCCGTGGGCGGTTTCAGTTACGGCGATGTGCTGGGTGCCGGTGAAGGCTGGGCGCAGAGCATTCGCCACAACCCCGTCCTCGCGGAGCAGTTTTCCGCCTTCTTCGCACGCAGCGACCGCTTTGCCCTGGGCGTGTGCAACGGTTGCCAGATGATGGCCGCTCTGGCCGACATGATTCCCGGTGCCGGGCACTGGCCGCGCTTCGTGGGCAATGCGTCCGCACAGTACGAGGCCCGCCTGCTGATGGTGGAAGTGCTGGATTCGCCTTCGATTTTCATGGCGGGGCTTGAAGGCGCACGGCTTCCCGTCGCCTCGGCGCATGGCGAAGGCCGGGTGGATTTCAGTGCGCAGGGGAATGCGGCAAATGCCCTGGCGGTGCTGCGCTTTGTGGATAATCGCGGCGAGGCCGGTCCGGCCTATCCGGCCAATCCCAACGGCAGCGCAGGCGGACTGACGGGATTCACCACGGCGGACGGGCGCTTCACCATCATGATGCCGCACGCCGAGCGCAGCGTGCGCAATGTGGCCATGTCCTGGGTGCCCGAGCGCTGGTCTGCGGATGATCCCGGATACCGTCAGGCCGACAGGGGCGGGTTCACACCCTGGATGCGCATGTTCCAGAACGCCCGCAATTGGCTGGGTTGAACCGGGGTGCTGCGCCGGCGTAGCGGGTGAAGGTGAAATTGGCGATGTGAACGCGTATAATCTTGCTTTGCACGGAGCTCATCTATGCGTCTCATCAAGAAAGCCCTGACTTTCGACGATGTGTTGCTGGTGCCGGCCTACTCCAGTGTATTGCCGCGCAACACATCGCTCAGTACCCGCTTCACCCGTAACATCACCCTCAATATCCCACTGGCGTCCGCCGCCATGGATACCGTCACCGAAGCGGGCATGGCCATTGCCATGGCGCAGGAAGGCGGCATTGGCATCATCCACAAGAACCTCTCGGCGGCCGCACAGGCGCGCGAGGTCGTGCGCGTCAAACGGCATGAATTCGGTATCGTTATCGATCCCATCACGGTCACGCCTGACATGCGTGTGCGTGACGCCATCGAGCTGCAGCGCCATCACGGGTTTTCCGGTCTGCCGGTGGTCGAGGGCAAGGTGGTGGTCGGCATTGTCACCAACCGTGACCTGCGATTCGAAGACCGGTTGGATCTGCCCCTGCGCGATGTGATGACGCCGCAGGAGCGTCTGGTCACCATGCCCGAAGGTGCCACGCTGGACCAGGCCCAGGCACTCATGCACAAGCACAGGCTCGAGCGCGTACTTATCGTGAACGATCGTTTCGAGCTGCGCGGCCTGGCCACGGTCAAGGACATCGTCAAGAACACAACGCATCCCAAGGCCAACAAGGATGGCCAGGGGCAGCTGCGCGTGGGCGCAGCGGTGGGTGTGGGTGATGATTCGGAAGAGCGCATCGAAGGGCTGGTCAGTGCCGGCGCCGATGTGCTGGTCGTCGACACGGCGCATGGGCACTCTGCCGGCGTCATCGAGCGCATCCGCTGGATCAAGCAGCACTATCCGCAGGTGGAGGTTGTGGGTGGCAATATCGCCACGGCCGCTGCAGCCAGGGCATTGGCCGATGCGGGTGCCGATGGCGTGAAAGTGGGCATAGGCCCGGGCTCCATCTGCACCACGCGCGTGGTGGCCGGGGTGGGCGTGCCGCAGATCACCGCCATTTCCGATGTGGCCGAAACCCTGAAGGGCAGCGGCATTCCGCTGATTGCGGATGGCGGCATCCGTTATTCGGGCGACATCTCCAAGGCTCTGGCTGCGGGCGCATCGGCCTGCATGCTGGGCAGCATGTTTGCCGGTACCGAGGAAGCGCCCGGTGACGTGGTGCTCTATCAGGGGCGTTCCTATAAATCTTATCGGGGCATGGGCAGCCTGGGTGCCATGACCGATGGCTCGGCCGATCGCTACTTCCAGGACCCGGCCAGCAATCGCGAGAAGCTGGTGCCCGAAGGCATAGAAGGGCGCGTTCCCTACAAGGGCAGCGTCATTCCCATCCTCTATCAACTGTCGGGCGGCGTGCAAGCCTCCATGGGTTATTGCGGCTGCACCTCCATTGCCGAGCTGCACGAAAAAGCCGAATTCGTCGAGATCACCGGCGCCGGCATGCGTGAATCCCATGTGCATGACGTCCAGATCAGCAAAGAGGCGCCCAACTATCGGACCAATTGAGCGCCATCATGCATCAGTGCATCCTTATCTTCGATTGCGGTTCCCGTTTCAGCCAGCTGATCGCACGACGCGTGCGCGATGCCGGCGTCTATTGTGAAATCCACCCGGTCGAACGGGCGGATGCACTGCTTGCGGAAGACGCGCCTGATCGCCAGTTGCGTGGCATCATCCTGTCCGGGGTGGATGCCGCCAATGGGCTGCCAACCCTGCCTGTGATTCCGGAGGCCGTGTTCGAGGCCGGTGTGCCGGTGCTGGCGCTCGGTCTGGGCATGGCCGCCATGCTCCAGGCACTGTCCGGCACGCTGACGGTTCACCCGTCGGGCGATACCGAAATCCATCCGGCGCAATGGCGTGCGCGCGGCCATACACGCCTGCTTGACGAGATCGAGGACGAACGCAACGCCCAGGGTCACGGGCTGATCCGGGTCTGGGCAGCGGCCGGCATGCAGGTAAAAACACTGCCATCCGGTTTTATTGCCATGGCCACCGATCCGCTGGAGCACGTGGTAGCCGTGGCGGATGAAGAGCGCAGGCTCTACGCCATGCTGGCGCATCCTGAACTCGAGCAGATGACCCGGGGCAGGGCGATCCTGCATCGCTTTGTGCGTGAGATCTGCGGCTGCACGGGCGACTGGACCATGGAGCAATACGCGCAGGAGGCCATTGCCCGCATCCGTGAACAGGTTGGCGAGGAAGAAGTCATCCTGGGCCTGTCAGGCGGCGTAGATTCCTCGGTGGCGGCAGCACTGCTTCACCGGGCCATCGGCACGCAGCTCACCTGCGTCTTCGTCGATCACGGTCTGCTGCGCCAGAACGAGGCGCAACAGGTACTGGCCATGTTTGCCGACACGCCCGACATGCAGCTGCGGCATGTTGATGCGAGCGCGGAATTCATGCGCGAGCTGGCGGGCGTCAGCGACCCGGAAACCAAGCGCAAGATCATCGGTCGCGTCTTTGTGGAAATATTCCAGCAGGAAGCGGCCCGCCTGCCCAATGCCCGCTGGCTGGCGCAGGGCACCATCTACCCTGACGTCATCGAGTCGGCCCGCAGCGCTTCGGGTGACAACGTTGCCGTCAAATCGCATCACAATGTCGGTGGGCTGCCCGAAACCCTGAACCTGAGACTGATCGAACCCTTGCGCGAGCTATTCAAGGACGAGGTTCGCGCCCTGGGCATCAGTCTGGGGCTGCCGCCCGTCATGGTGCAGCGCCACCCCTTTCCCGGCCCGGGACTGGGCGTGCGCGTGCTGGGCGAGATCAAGTTTGAATACCTGGAAAAGCTGCGTCGCGCCGACGCCATCTTCATCCAGGAGCTGCGCGAAACCGTGGATCCGATCAGGGAGCAATCCTGGTACGCGCTCACCTCACAGGCCTTCGCAGTATTTGTGCCGGTCAAATCCGTCGGTGTGGGCCCGCAAGGACGCCGTTACGAACACGTCATCGCCTTGCGTGCCATAGAGACCACGGACTTCATGACCGCACGCTGGGCCGAACTGCCATACTCCATGCTCAATCACATCGCCACGCGCATCATCACGGAAGTGCCCGGTGTGAGCCGCGTTGTCTATGATATTTCAGGAAAGCCGCCGGCGACGATTGAGTGGGAATGATTTGAGGTCTGGCATCATCCAGCACCCTCAAAACAGGTGGAAAGGAAGAGAGGGCAGGACGGCCACGCCGAGAGCGAATAGAGGTGTGGGCCACGGACAAAGAAAAAGCAGCCATCACTGGGTCGGCAGAGGCGGCTGGCATGACCGCGTCAGCCTACCTCCGATCGTTAGCCTTGAACACACCAGTCCGGTCTATGGCCGACCATCATCGAAGCGATGATGCTGGACTTTCGTAAGCTGCAGCAGGAGGTCAGACTGGCAATAGCCCTGGTGGTGAGGTGATGACACTCTGCGGTTGAACTGCAGTACGTCGTTAAGTGTCGCACTACTGTACGGTATAATCGCGTACAAAATGGAGATCAATTATGGCAGTTGCTGCTGCACGCCTGGATTTTCGCCTTGAACCGCGTGACAAAGAGCGTATTACCAAGGCCGCCGCCCTACGTGGCTTGCCGGTGTCGTCTTTTGTCCGCGATGCTGTCTTGCGCGAAGCGGATGCCGCCATTGCAGCGGATACCGTTGCCATCCTGTCAGCAGCAGAATCACGGCGTTTCCTGGCGGCACTGGATGCCCCGTTTCAACCCAATGACCGCTTGAAGGCCGCGATGGATGCCGCAGCCGCTTTGGGGCGGCGTTGATCCATGGCGCTGACCTTCGTTGTCCTGGATGGGCAACGCCATGACCGCGCGGGGTTTTCTTGTGGTGTCGCGGCACTGGACGACTATCTGCGTCGTCGGGCCGGGCAACATCAGCGTGACGGTATCGCGACGACGCATGTCCTGATCGACGACGCGGACCCCACGCGGATTCTGGGCTATTGTTCACTGTCGGCGGCACAACTTCATCTGCAGGAGATGAGCGACCAGGATCGCAGGCGCTTGCCCGCGTATCCGGTGCCTGCAATACGGATGGGACGTTTGGCCGTGTCTCGAGCGCAGCAGGGTAAAGGGTATGGCCAGTTGTTGTTGGGCCATGCCGTGAATCTAACAGTGGCCGTGCGGCAAACGATGGGTGTACGGGTGCTGATCGTCGACGCAAAGGACGCAAAGGTCGCCACGTTTTACGAAGGCTTTGGCTTTCGACGTACGACCAGCACAGCGCTGACACTCTGTTTGGCGGTGTCGGCGTGATGCCGTCATTCAGACGCCCTTGTGTGTCGTCATCTAAAACAGGAGAACGCTGATCATGACGGCGCTCAGCTTCAAGGGGAAAGAATTTGTCTACAACCACCACCTGGCTGTGCCGTTTCGGCCTTTGGTGCCCCACCCGGACAAGGGGATAGGCCCGGCCTCGCTGGATGGCAACTTGATTATTCAGGGTGATAACCTGCATGCGCTCAAAGCGCTGTTGCCGTATTACGCCGGTAAGGTGGATTGTATTTTCATTGATCCGCCGTACAACACGGGCAATGAAGGGTGGAGTTATAACGACAACGTCAACGCACCCATGATTCGGGAGTGGTTGAACAACAATCCAATTGGCATTGAGGACGGCCTGCGGCACGATAAGTGGTGTGCCATGATGTGGCCGAGGCTGCGGTTGCTCTATGAAATTCTCGCGGAGAACGGTAGCTTGTGGGTAACTTTGGATGACAATGAAGCTCACCGAGCGAAGTTGATGTTAGATGAGATTTTCGGTGAGCCTGGGTTCGATGCAGATATTATCTGGCAGAAAAAATACACTGTGGCAGCTGATCATACAGGGATTGCTCCTATGCATGATCACATTCTTGTATATTCGAAGTCAGCGTGGCGTCGTAACAAGTTGGAAAGGCTTGAAGGAAAGGATGCGGCATATCGTTTTGAAGACGAAAAAGGTGTATTTCGCGTAAGTGATTACACGTGCAATAAAAGTGCTGATGAAAGGCCGAATTTATATTATCCGATTACGAATCCAAATACTGGTCAGGAATGCTGGCCCAATCGAACTCGTGTTTGGGGATATGGGCCGGAGGCGCATGCTGAAAACGAAGCAAATCGGCTTGTGTGGTGGGGGGTAGATGGAAAATCTAGTACGCCGGCCTTCAAGCGTTATCGCCATCTTTTGAAGGATGGTGGGAAAATAGTTCCTGGAACTTTGTGGAACTGGGAGTTTGCTGGCCATACTGATCTTGCAAGAAAAGAGCTTCTTCAGGTCTTGCCAGATATGGATCCGCGTGATGCAACGATTACGCCCAAGCCGACCAGTCTAATAGGCCGAGTTTTGGAAGTTGCCACGCATAGAAATTCATTGATTCTCGATAGCTTCGCCGGGTCGGGGTCCACGGCGCATGCGGTCCTAGAGGCGAACAAGCGCGATGGTGGAAATCGTCAATTTATCTTGGTTGAGATGGAGGACTATGCAGATCGTCTGACGGCTGAACGCGTCCGCCGTGCTATCAACGGCTACGACTTCCAAGGCATAAAGAAAACTGAATTGCTGCGCGAACGTCTGACGTTTTCAAAGCTCAAATCTCCCGAACAGCTTTTGCACCAAATCGAAGGTATTGAAAACCTGCAAGGCCATGAGTTCGACCGCATCAAAAAAGAAGTCAAAGGCGGCGAACTCATCGTCACGGGAGAGAAGAAGGTTGAAAGCAGGGCAGAGGGCCTGGGCGGCACCTTTACCTATTGCACCCTGGGTGAGCCCATTGAGCTAGACAAAATCCTCACCGGTGCAGATTTGCCTGCCTATGACAGCCTGGGTGCTGTGTTGTTCAATATGGCAACCAGCCAGGTCTTGGACCCGGCGGCTGTGCATGAATCCGATTTTTATTTGGGCGATACGGGCAGCCGGCAGGTGTGGTTGATCTACAAGCCCGATCTGGAATGGCTGAAGTCGCCGGAAGCGGCTTTGACCTTGTCGCGCGCCCGGGCTGTCGCCGCGTCAGCTCCCGAAAAGCGGCATCTGGTGTTTGCCCCCGCACGATACGTTAGCCAGAAGATGCTGGACGAGCAGAACTTGCCGGTTGAATTCGTACCGCTGCCCTTCGCCTTGTATCGCATCGACCGGAGCTGACCTCATGTTTCGTCAGTTGGATTATCAGGACCGGGTACTGGATGCCTTGGATGCCTACCTGGATGCCTTGAACGAGAAGAAGGGCAGGGCTGATCGGGTAGCAGAATTTGCGCTGCGTGAACCGGACCTGGCATTGCCAATTCCAGATTTTGCCAAGGAAGCTTGGGATATCCTGAAGGATCAAGGCAGACTGCCGGGTTCACGATCTGCTATCCCGTTTTCACCTCGTATGGATGGGCGTGGCAGGCCGGTGCCTGACGTGGTACTGAAAGTGCCCACCGGTGGTGGCAAAACCTGGCTGGCCGTGGCCGGGGTGTCTCGCATCATGGGGCAGTATCTGCGTAGCAATGCGGGGTTTGTGCTGTGGATCGTTCCCAATGAGGCGATCTATACCCAGACGCTCAAGCACTTCAAGGATCGCCAGCATCCCTATCGGCAGGCCCTGGACCGCGCGGCAGCGGGTGCCGACCGGGTCATCATCATGGAAAAGACGGATCGCCTGGATGCCCGTGATGTGGAAAGCCATTTGTGTGTGATGCTGCTGATGCTGCAGTCGTCCAACCGGCAGAATAAAGAATCGCTAAAGATATTCCAGGATCGGGGGGATGTGCATGGCTTCTTCCCGCCGGAAGGCGAACAGCAGGCTCACCATGCGGCGATTCAGGCCACGCCTAATCTGGATGCTTACCAGGGCATGTTCCCGATGGTGAAGGATTCACTGGGTAACGCGCTGCGCTTGATCCGGCCTGTGGTGGTGCTGGACGAGGGCCATAAGGCGATTTCTGATTTGGCCTTTGAAACCCTGTACGGCTTTAATCCCAGTTTTGTGCTGGAACTGTCGGCGACGCCGCAGGATGTTCAACCGCGCGGTGGCCGAAACCCCAGGCCGGGGCGTTATGCAAACATCCTGGTCGAGGTCACAGGCCGAGAACTGGATCGAGAGGGCATGATCAAAATGCCGCTGAATCTCGAACCCAGGCAAGGCACCGATTGGCGGGCGACGCTGAATGCGGCACTGGATCGTCTGAACAGCCTGGCTAGAGATGCTGACCGGCTGCGGGCCGATACGGGGCGTACGATTCGCCCGATCCTGCTGGTGCAGGTGGAACGCACGGGACGCGACCAGCGCGAAAGCCATCACATCCACGCCGATGATGTGAAAGAGTGGTTGATCACGGCAGGCTTTGATGACGCCGAGATTGCGATCAAGACGGCGGAACAGAACGACCTGGCCAATCCCGAAAATCAGGATTTGTTGTCACCCACCAATCGCGTCCGGGTCATCATCACCAAACAGGCTTTGCAGGAAGGTTGGGATTGCCCCTTCGCCTATATCTTGTGCAGCCTGGCTGCGAGTTCCAACCAGAAGGCCATGACGCAGTTGGTGGGCCGTATTCTGCGCCAGCCGTATGCGTTGAAGACAGGCGTGGATGCGCTGGATGAGTGCTACGTGATCACGCACCATGCCGCAACCAAGGACGTTGTGCAGGCCATCAAAACGGGCCTGGAGCAAGACGGCCTGGGCGATCTGGTGCTGCAGGTCTCCCAGCAGGATATGCAAGGTGAGGGGTTGACGGCGCGATCCATTCAACGGCGGCCGACCTTTTCCAGGACTGAGATTTATCTGCCCAAAGTTCTCCAAGTGAATGGTCAAGACATCCGGGAACTGGACTACGAAACTGATGTGCTGGCCAAAATTGATTGGCGCGACTTCGACCCGAAGGAGATTGCCGATGGCATCCCGGAAAACGCTCAGGCAGCAGAGAACCAACTGCAACGTATTCAGCTGGCCGAGGACGGTGACGAGCTGCTGACCAATAGCCCTGTCGCCAGCAACCAGGAGTCTCTGGCCTTCGACCCCGCCTACACGGTGCGGCTGGTTTCTGATTTGGTGCCCAATCCGTTTGTTGCGCGTGAAATCGTTGGCAAAGTGGTGACGCGTCTGCGTGCGCGTGGGTTTGACAGCACCAGACTGGGCAAGCTGGCCAGCCTGATTGCCCAGGAATTGCGTAAGGGCCTGGATACGGCGCAAAGCAGACTGGCTGAAGCCGTTTTCAAGCGTGAGGTGGCACAGGGCCATATCCAGTTTCGTCTGCGTCTGGATGGCCGCAACTGGAAGATGCCAAGCACCATGGCGACGATGCAGGCCGAGGGTGCCCGGCAGTTGCTGGGGCAGGATGGCGGCGCGTTGCGGCAAAGCCTGTTTGCGCCCGTATATGAGGCAGAGCTGAACCAGGAAGAACGTGAGGTGGCCGTCTATTTGGATGCTGCCGAGACACTGTCTTGGTGGCACAGAAACGTGGCCCGGCAACAATATGGCTTGCAGGGCTGGAAGCGTGCCAAGATTTACCCTGATTTCATCTTTGCCGTGCAGCAAGAAGGCAGTGCGCAGCGAATCGTGGCACTGGAAACCAAGGGCGATCAACTTAGCGGTAACCTGGATACCACCTACAAGCGCGAATTGCTGGATTTCCTGTCGAGCAATTTCCAGTGGAACACTGCGTCTGCGGTAGGCAACCTGGAGTTGGTCGGCACGGACACTACGGTGGAAGGCACTCTGATCCTGATGAGCGAGTGGAAGGCCAAGCTGCCAGCCTACCTGGGGAAACGGCCGGTATGATTGTGAGGCCCACCTGCTGGATCATCGCTGGCCCCAATGGTGCGGGGAAAACGACCTTTGCACTGGACTATCTTCCGTCCGTAGTTCAGTGCGAGACGTTCATCAACGCAGACTTGATCGCTGCCGGGCTGTCACCGCTAAATCCCGAGCGTGAGCAGCTGGCCGCCTCCAGGCTGTATCTGGCAGAAATCGATCGCTGTGAACGGGCACGCCAGGATTTTGCCTTTGAGACAACTCTGTCTGGGCGCGGCTATCTGCGATTGGTGGATCGCCTGATGCAGAGTGGATGGCGGGTGGAGATGTCGTACCTGGCACTGCCCAACGTACAGCTATCTCATGACCGCGTGGCCGAGCGAGTCGCACATGGCGGCCACAACATCCCGGCGCAGGCGATTGAACGGCGTTTCGCCCGCAGCCTGTACAATCTGTTTGAGCTCTATGCTCCCAGAGTCACCTTGACGCGCTGTTACCTGAACAGCCTGGATGATCCAGTCCTTGTGTTTACTCAGCAAGGGAATCATGTTGAAATTTTCGATGGTGCCGTCTACCGGCACTTACGCAGTGAGGCGGGCCTATGACTTCCCAACCCCAATACGATGAAGAGACACGCAAGGCACTGGAAAGTCTGCGGAATTCCGTGGCCAAGGCGTTGGATCGCAAGCGCCGCCTGGGTCAGTACGCTGTGGTGTGGAAGGACGGGAAAACTGTCTATATTGGGCCGAATCCACCGGAGGCCAAGCCACCGGTGCGGGCTGGTTCTGTGCGACGTTGAACGGGTTGACCGGCAGCGTCAGGCACTACTGGGTATGACCAGGCGATACACTGAACATGGTATTTTGCATGATATCGCGCCTTATGCTTGATGATTTCTTCTTGTAAATCAGTATGTTCTATAGCCTGTTGGCAATCGAGTGGGAGAATGGGCGGCGAGGCGCGGTGGCCACCCAATCCAGGCTCACAGCTACAGTAGCATTCAGGTATTTGGGGCGCAACGACTGGGTCACGATTCACGACATTTTTGCCATCGTGCTCCCTGTTTGAATAGAGGCCGCTGCTCGAATTAGGGATGGAAATATTACGAGGTATACCCATCATCCCAAGTCTGCGATATTGATGCTCTTGTTGAACGCTTGGGCGATGCGGGCTGTGATGATGCCCTGGTCGGCATCGGCCAACCAGGACGCTTTACGCTGGAGTTCGCGCGTGAAGCGACTGATGCGATTGACATCCTCCCCTCCCTAAAGGAAGGAGATTCCCTCTACAGGCGCTCGATGCCCCGAGCGGAGAATGTTCAATGCAGCGTTCACATCACGATCATGGCTAGCACCGCAATCACACTGCCACTCTCTTATTCGCAAACCTGCGATACCTTTCGGCCTCGACGCCGGCAAGCCGCCACATGTCGAGCAGGTCTGGGTGGAAAACGATTCGTTCACTTCCTCGAGCGTTGCGCCGTGCGTAATCGCCTTATAGCGGAGCATGTTTCGGAAGGACGACCAGGCTGCGTCATTGACGCTTTTTGCCAGCCCGGTCCTGGCAAGCCCTTTGCTGTTCACGTTGCCAACGGCGATGTAGTCAAACTCGCAGACAAGGCGGGTGGACAGCGCAACCTCGATCACAATGTTCAGGAACCAGTTGCCGCGCCTGTCCTGGGCAAAGCAGGTGCCATCCTTGATCTTGCCCTCGGGCAGCGGGCGGGAGTTGAACACTCGGAAGGTGTTTCCGGCGAACCGGAAGGCGTCACCACTGCGTTTCAAATCGCGGCCTTTGAGCGGCACCCACCCGAGCGAACGCCTGCCACGGTAGCGAAGATACGGGCGGTTGAATTGCCTGCGGGATTTGGCATATTGCTCACAAACCGCATTGATCGTGCCGGAGTGAATGCCCAGCTCTTTGCTGCTTCCGGCTGTCAGTCTGTTCAGATCAAACCCTGTGGACCAGCGCTTGCGCCACTTCAAGGCATGTTTCTGCGTGTTGTTGCAGAAATTCCAAACGAAGCTTACCGCTCGCGACTGCCTGTTGAGCAGGCCGTTCAAGGACTTCACGCGATAGCGATAGACTTTCGTGCTCATTGCCTTCCCGGATACGCATCAGTTTTGCGATTTCACACACTATACCTGTTTATTCATACAGCGCAAGCTGATGCTGGCTCATCCAGGCAGCTTTCCGGCACCGGTGCATGAGGGCAGCGCGTCGATCTGGCATCTGGCGGATGTGCTGACCTGGTTGCAGACCAAGGGCAGTTACACGCTGGCGGAGGACATTATGGAGGTAGCGCAGGTGGCCTTGCAGGTCAATGTAGCGAAGGAAGGGCGGCGACTGTCACGCTCGGCGCTGGGGGAACTGGAAGCCTTGGTGGATTGAAAATGCCAGACATCATAAGAAGACGAAGGGAAGTCTGGGTGAGCAAGGCGATTCGCTATTTTTGATTGTCGGTCAGGTTCTTGAGAAATTTTCGAAAGAGAGTTTTATCGTCACCAAACAACGCTGCATAGCGCGTTTTTTCCGCGAGCAGCTGTTTTTTGATCGTGATCTTGAAAGATTCGAGTATCCACGGCTCGAACCAAGCGCTCGCCAGGGGAATATGCAGCCAGCATGACCAGATGCATTCTTCATCGGCAAGCAGGTAGACCGATGCATTGTCTTCAGGCAGAAGGTTCGCGATGGCAGTCTCATGATCTGGATCCAGGGTGATCGACCATGCGTCGGGTTCAATGAACGGGATGGCCTGCTCAGTGGGCTTCCATAGCAGCAGGAACCACTGGGCGGGGTGGCGGATATCGTAGTCCTCGCCTTCCCTGATGTAGGATTCGTTGAGCTGGATATAGGCGGCACACCAGCAACCGGGTTGCCACGTGTCCAGATAGTTGATTCCAATGGCAGGTGTGCTCATGATTCATTCCGCAGTGGCGAACTGGGTGCGCTGGGCATAAACCGCGTCGAACAAGGCCTCCAGCTCGGGATTCGTACCCCGTAAACCCGCAACCACCTGGGCTGCCCAGTCAAAGTATTCCTGTTTTCGCTGATTCGTCCAGTTGGCCGGAGGCGTGGCCAGAATATCCCGCAAGTTGCAGATCTTGTCGGCCAGCTTGATCCGTTTTGCTTCTGGTGAAAGTCCTGACGATCTGCGGATCTGCTCCTGTTTGCGAGCCGGCTTTTCCAGACTTTTGTCGTCGGTTACTTCGAGCACGACACTGGTCACGTGTTTACCGAACAGGTTTTCAAGCTCCTGTGCGGTGGTTTCCGTATCTTCGATGGTGTCGTGAAGCAGGGCCGCGCATAGGGTTGTGGTGTCGCTGATTCCGCATTCGACCGCGAGCACGCTGGCAAGCGCAAGCGGGTGGTTGATGTAGGGCGAGGCGTCAGCGTCCTTGCGTCGTTGGGTCTTGTGCTTCTCTGCAGCAAAACTGGCAGCAGTGATGAGACTGGCAGTGGGCATATAAATGTCCTGTTGGAGATGATGGGCTAGTATTTGTTTACATAACATCACGATTGCCGGACAAACACAAGTCCTTTTGGCGCTGGTTTTGTTCAGTCAGCACAAGGTGTTTTATTGGGATGTCAGCTGTCTCTGGGCTCAGCATCATTCTTGGGATTAAAACATTTCGATAAAATTTTTCTTTATCGTCGCCACAGTTTAAATGGATTGTGATATTTTCCCTGAAACCGTACCCTAGAGTATTGCAAGACCATAATTCAAAAGGCGGATTTCGTTCCGGCAAGACATGTAGCACTTGTCCCGGACGACGCCTGTAAATACGCTGGAGGAGTACGGTATGGCCGGTATCAGCGTCGAGCAGCTCGACACTGACAGCTTTTCCACTGCGTTGGCACGCGAGCGGGGGCTTCTGATCGTGTATTTTCATGCACCCTGGTGCCGGCCCTGCAAGACCATGAAGCCGGTATTCATGAAGCTGGCAGATGAGCTGTTTATCCATGATGCCAATTTTGCGGAAGTGAACATCGCCGTATCACCGACGATTGCGCAAATGTACGGAATCCGCTCGGTGCCTTCCATCGCCATATTCCGTGGTCACATGCTTGCCGCGATCATCGCCGGTGATATGCCATTTGACCAGTTGGTTCAGCGCATGAAACATGAGCTCAGCCTTTGATCGAGGCCTGATGCCGGCGGTGGTGTGATCATTTGCGGGAGCTTTCATGGAATCGGCCGAGCAATTCTACGAAAAACTGAAAGCTTATATGGACGTGGTGCGCCGGGATCGCCGTCTTTCGGGAGCGAATGTCGATAGCGTCTCGGTTCGCAGCCCTGTGTGTGGCAGCGATCTGACATTTGATGCGGTGATAGAGGGCGGACGGGTGCGCAAGTTGGGCTGGCGCGTACGGGCGTGCTCCCTGGGGCAGGCTGCCACGGCAATCGTGATTCAGCATCTGGACGATCTTGAAGCGGAGCAAGTTGCCCGGATCGGTGAGCAGCTTGAAGCAATACTGAAGGGCCGACGTGATACGGCCGATTGGCCGGAGCTGGAAATATTTGCATTTGCCCGCGATATTCCAACGCGTCACGGATCTGCCATGCTGCCGTTCAAGGCGCTGGGGCAGCTTTTTGAACGCGCGAAACAATAAATACCGACGGCTGGTCATCCCCTGATGACGATAAGACCGTCTCAATGACAGGAGAACCAAAATGGCTATACAGGATGTCATCGTGGTTGGCGGAGGTATTGGCGGCACAATGACCGCCAATAATCTCGTCAATAAACTCTATCCGGAAATCCGGGCGGGGAAGATCAGGGTCAGCCTCATATCCAACGATCGCTGGCATTGGTACAAGCCTGCGTTCATGTATGTCGCCTTCGGCGGAATGTACAAGCAGGAGTTGCGCCGCCCGCTGCATACGCTGCTGGCCCCGGAAGTGAACTTGATCATTGATCAGGTTGACGGCTTTGACTTCAGGGCAAGCCGGCTGCGCCTGGCTTCCGGCAAGGATCATTCATACGACTACCTGGTGGTGTCCACCGGCTGTATACCGTCTCCCGAGCGCATTCCCGGCCTGCAGGAGGCCGGCGATCACTTCTACCAGCATGATCCGGCCATGCGCCTGTTTGAAAAGCTGCGCACCATAGAAAAGGGGCGGGTGTTCATCGGGGTCACTTTTCCGCAGACGCCCAATGTGCCGCACCAATGCGGTATTGCGCCCATGGAAACCACGCTGATGCTGGACGAATACCTGCGCCAGCGCGGCGTGCGGGACCAGATCGAGATTGTCTATACCTATCCCACTATTGCACAGCTGCTTCGCAACTGTCTGTTCCTGCAAAAGCCGGTGGGTGATGTCCTGCCGAGCATCTTTGAGTCCAGAGGTATCAAATACCAGCGCAGCTTCACCCTGAAAGAGGTTGATCCCGGACGCAAGGTAGCCATTTCGGAAGAGGGCGAGGAGGTGGAGTTCGATGTCCTGATGCAGACGCCGCCCATCCGGGCGGTCGATGCGGTGCTGGACTCGGGCATTTCCCAGGCGCCCAATAATGAAGGCTGGCTGCCCACCGACAGGCAGACCCTGCAGCTTGAGGGCTTTGGCAACGTCTTTGTGATGGGTGACACTGTTGACCTTCCGGTCAGCAAGGCCGGGGGCACCTGTCATAACCAGTCCCCCGTCATCTGCAACAACATCGCGGGCCTGATTCGCATCGGCCAGGTCGTGGCCGAGTTCGACGGCAAGGTCCAGGCCATCGCCCAGATGGGCTTCAGTGCCGGCATGCCGCTCTGGTATGACTACGGTGAAGATGTGATGCCGCTGCCTGCAACCAAGATCGGCAGCATGATGCGCAACGGCTTCAACCGGGGCGTGTATTGGGGCGTTGCCCGCGGCCTGGTTTGACTGGAGATCCGAAATGACAGAAAAGACATCCATCTCTGCGGTGGTGCGCGAGCACGAACTGCTGAACAATCCGTCCACCCTGAGCGGTATGGAAAGCCTGCTTGGCCGGGTGGCCCCGCTCGTGGCAGCCGGCCGTTTCGACAACATCGTCGACTTGTTGTCGGCCATCTCCGATGTCGTCAACATGGCTGATAACGCCATGGTGGAAAAGCTGGCGCACGATTATGAGAATCTCGCCTCGGCAGCGTTCAAGATCAATGGCGTCATGCGACACGCCAGTGATCAGGCCGCAGCCCAGGATGATTTGCCAACACTGTGGCAGACGATGCGGCGCCTCAACAGGGACGAAGACGCCCGTCGCGGTCTGCTGATGATCGTGAATATGCTGGCACTGCTGGGCCGTGATGTCCGATATTCGCGTGAAATGAGTCAGGCAGGTGATTCCTGATATTTTTACCTTGATGGGGAAAACTCATTACGCTGGCGATCGAACTGCTATCGGCACAGGGACAAGCCACCCGGTGGCCCGCTTGGACGAAGGGTGGCCCGGCGAATCTTGCGAGCCAGTCTGTAATGCCACAGTTCCGTAATGCTTATTTACGGGATTGATTATCATTTGCAGTACACTGGACTGGTAGTTCAAGCCTGAACCAAGCTTTCAGCAACCGCCATCAACAAGGAGCTCCACCATGTCCCAAGTCACTTTCCACGGCAACCCCGTACAGGTCAGCGGCACACTTCCGGCCGCCGGCACAACGGCACCCGAGTTTACGCTGGTCGGCAAGGATCTTGCCGATGTCAGCCTGAGCACCTGCCACTGTGCCGATCAGCGCAAGGTACTCAATATCTTTCCGAGTGTGGACACCGGGGTGTGTGCAGCTTCCGTGCGACGGTTCAACGAGCTTGCTGCACAGATGGACAACACGCAAGTCATGTGCATTTCGGCCGATCTGCCGTTTGCGCAGGCGCGTTTCTGCGGCGCAGAGGGTATCGACCAGGTGACCATGCTCTCGACCATGCGCGGGCGCGAGTTTCTGGAAAACTATGGCGTTGCCATCGCGAGCGGCCCCCTGAGCGGCCTTGCTGCGCGCGCAGTCGTGGTGCTTGATGCCGATAACAAGGTGCTGCACAGCCAGCTGGTATCCGAAATCGGTGAAGAGCCCGATTATGATGCGGCCTTGAAGGCGTTGGACTGACCGCAGTGATGGGGATTGCAAAGGCTGCGTGTTACTGACTGTGGCCGTGAAAAAGGTAATCAATTGCCGTAGCAACCGGCCTTCGATATGATGAATCGCATCAGGAAAGCATCCGCTTTCCGGTTCTGATTTTCAGCCCCGACAAGGCGGGTTCATCATGATTCAGCACACACTTTACCAGTCCCTTCCCCGAGTCAAACTGCTTGCGCCCACCCCCCTGGCAGCCCTGCCAAACCTGGGGCGCCACCTCGGTGGCATCAAACTGTATGTCAAGCGCGATGATATCGGCCTGTTGGGCGGTGGCGGCAACAAGCTGCGCAAACTGGAGCTTCTGGCGGCGCAAGCGCAGGGCTGCGATACCCTTATCACCTTTGGCGCGCTGCAATCCAACCATGCCCGTCTGACGGCGGCGGTTGCGGCCCATCTCGGTATGGCCTGCCATCTGGTGCTCAACTGCAAAGTGGCGCGTCAGGGGCCGCATTATGAAACCAGTGGCAATCAGGCGCTCAATCGCCTTCTGGGTGCACATTGCCATCGTCTGGCGGCAGAGGAAGATCCGCTTGCCTTTGCTGCGGCACTGCGCGATCGATTGGAATCCCAGGGGCGGCGTGTGGCCACGATTGCCTTCGGTGGCTCCGATGCCTACGGCAGTCTGGGGTATGTGCGCTGCATTGAAGAGCTTGCAGAGCAGGCGGAAGAGCAGGGCATTCGCATTGATCATCTCGTGCATGCCAGCGGCAGCGGCGGCACCCAGGCCGGACTCGTGCTGGGTGCGCATCTTCAGCAGGCTGCTTTCCGCATTGAAGGTATCAGCGTGCTGCACAATGCGGCTGATCTGGCCGCCATGGTGCGCGGTCTGGTGTACGAGGCTGCTGCCGTGCTTGCACTGGACGGTGAAAAAGCGGCAGCCGGTATCCAGGTGGATGATGGTTTTGTCGGGCGTGGCTATGGTCTGGCAGATGACAAGGTCTACGCCGCAATGGCATTGGCGGCGCGGCGGGAGGGCTTGCTGCTCGACCCGGTGTATACCGGCAAGGCTTTTGCCGGGCTGGTGGCTCGGGCCCGGCAGGGCCGATATCGGGCCGGTGACACTGTGGTCTTCCTGCATACCGGCGGCTTGCCGGGTATCTTCGCCTATGCCGACGAGATTGCAGCCAGTGCCGCGCTGGCCGCAGAAGACGTACCGGGACAGCCTTCATGATGACAGGTGCACGCCACGGCGGGAGCACCGATATGAGCAGACAGGCGGCACCGGGCCGGCGCCCGGAAATCATTTTGCATAATGCGCACATCCTGACGCTTGAGGATGCATTGCCACAGGCGCAGGCGATTGGCATTCGTGCCGGCCGCATCTGTGCGCTGGGCAGTGATGACCAGGTGCTGGCACTCGCTGATGATGCGTGCGAATATCTGGACCTGGAGGGACGCACTGTAGTGCCCGGCCTGATTGATGGTCATGCCCATCTGGACCGCGAAGGTCTGAAGGGCATCTATCCTTCCCTGGGCACGGTGGAAAGCATTGCCGATATCCAGGAAAAAATAGCAGCCCTGGCGCGCCAGACACCCAGAGGTGAGTGGATTGTGGTCATGCCGCTGGGTACGCCGCCCCTGTTCGATGACATGCCTCAGGCGCTCAGGGAAGGACGATTTCCGGATCGCCACGACCTGGATGCCGCCGCACCGGATCATCCGGTGTACATCCGCAGCATTTGGGGCTTCTGGCGCCATACCACACCACTGGTTTCGATTGCCAACACGCGCGCCCTGGAATGCGCGGGTATTAATGAACAGACGCCGTCGCCGTCGCCGCAGGTGATCATAGAGCGGGATGCCCAGGGCATACCAACCGGCGTGTTTCGCGAAAATACGCTGATGCCAATTGTCGAGCTGGTGTTTTTCCGTGAGGTCACACGTTTTTCAGTGGCGGCGCGGGTGAAATCGATGTCGCGCTCGACTGCCGCCTATCACGCCTTTGGAACGACAAGCGTACACGAGGGCCACGGCGCCGCTTCGGAGCTGGTGCGTGCATATCAGAAAACGCATGCCGCAGGGCAACTGGACATGCGCATCCAGCTTGCGTGGAGCCCGAACTGGCGCAGCGTACCGGTGGAAGACATTGCCGGTTTCATGGAGGCATGGTGCGGGTGGCTGGCCGACACAGGCCAGGGCGATGAGTATTTCCGCATTGCCGGCATGTTCGTGGACATGGGACCGGATCCGGACAATCGCTTGCGCGCGCAAGCCTATCCGGACACCGGCTGGGCGGGTTTCAATTACGACACCGCGCGGGAGCGGGACCAGGTATTGGCGGTGCTGCGCGCCTGCGCACGCCTGCGAATTCAGGTCATCGCCATCTGGCCCAATATGCTCGGGCTATTCCATCAAATTCATCAGGAAACCAGCCTGAAAGGTTTGCGTTGGGTTCTCGGACATGTCTCTACATTATCACCACAAGCAGTTGAGCAGATCCGCGAGATGGGACTTATTGTCACCACACACACCAATCGCTATCTCTACAAGGAGGGGCCTTTGCTGTGCGAACGGCTGCCTGCGGAACGTCATGGCGAGATTGTGCCCCTGCGCACACTGACGGATGCCGGTATTCCCGTGGTGCTGGCGACTGACAATGTGCCGGTATCATTATTTCATCCCATGTGGCACGCGGTTGCCCGCAAGGCGCGCGCCAACGGGATGTTGATCAGCCCGGAGCAGGCGCTCAGTCGCGAAGAAGCGCTGCGTTGCATGACGCGCAATGGCAGCCTGCTGACGTGGCAGGAAGCGGAAAAGGGTTCGCTCAAAGTGGGGAAAATGGCCGATCTGGCTGTACTGAGTGCAAACCCCCTGCAGTGCCCGGAAGCACAGATTCCCGAAATCAGGGCCGTGATGACCATGGTCGGTGGGCGCATTGTTCATCACGGTTGGCCATCATGAATATCACCCGTGTTATTGCTGCGCCGACAGACAGGCCGTTTCCCGTTCATGACGGCCTGCCCGAGCGCCTGCTGACCGCCCATGACCCGGCGCTGCCGGCTGCGGGCGAGCGCGATGCGACGCTGGCGCATGTGCTTGGCCTGTGCGCCGGCTATGCCTATGCCGATGCCCCCACCGTAAGCACCATGATGGCCAGGGCAGGGCTGGCGGGCAATGCCTGCGCTCAGCTCACGCAGGTGGTGGACGCCATGTTCATCTATGCCAGTGCCAGTCTGGTGCAGAGCGCCTGCGGCCGTGTGCTCATCATTGCCTACCGGGGCACCGAACTGGCGGCGCTGGGCAGCTGGCTTGGCGATCTGGACTGCGGACGGGAATATCTTGCCCTGCGCACCCATGACGGCGCCATCGAGACACCGCGTGTACACGCGGGCTTTCATCGCAACTTCCGTGCCCTGCACTGGGAGGTGGAGCAGGCTTTGTCCCTGGCCCTGCAGGGGCGTTCCCTGGCTGACCCCGGGCAGGATCTTGCACATCCACTGCAGGCCCTGTTTGTGACCGGCCACAGCCTGGGTGCGGCCATGGCCGAGCTGTTTGCACTCAAACTGGCCCGGCAGGGCGCCAATGCCGCCGTGGTATCGCGCCTGCGCGCCGTCTATACCTTTGGCGGACCCATGGTCATCGGTGACCCCTTCCCGGCGCAGACGGCCGCCCGCGCGGGGGCACGACTATATCGGCATGTGATACCGGCAGACCCGGTTCCTGCCTTGCCGGCAGCAGCCTGGGGGCACTTTGCCCATTTCGGTCAGGAATATCGTCATGCGGACGGCCAATGGCAGCGTGTGTCCCAGGCCACAACACAGCTCGAACGCGTGCGCGAGTTGCCGCGCGCGATGCTGGCCGCGCTGCGCGGCGAGAAACAGCGTGCCGCGCAGCGCTATTCCATTGCCGCCCACGGGCCGCATCAGTATCTGGCCGCCTTGCGCCCGCCCGGGCGAGCAAGCGAATTCGGCGACATGCCAACCGAGAGCGACTGAGCCAATATCTTCTTGAAAGTCGCGGGCTTATCGCAGCAGATCACTCGGGTATGAGCCTTGTTTGCGCCAGTTCGAGATATATTTGCATAATTCGCAGTGTCTTGTAACGCGCGGCGCTGCCTCTGCGCCGGGTATGGCGATTCGATGTTCAGAGCTTCCACCAAGGAGACACGCCATGAAAATACGCTTTTTCCTGTTGTCACTCGTCCTGGCGTGTACTTCCCTGCCTGCCCAGACCCTGGATCTGGTGCGCGCAGAAAAGGTATATGCACAGCACTGTGCGGTCTGTCACGGCGCCGATCGCGGGGGCTATATCGGCCCGGCGCTCAACAAGAATGAGCTCAAATACAGCGCCGATGAGGTGGACGGCATCATCATCAGCGGTGTACCGCCCACCCTCATGCCGCAACACCCGTCCTGGCGCGGTATGCTTTCGGGAAGTGAGCGCAGACTCCTTGCCCAGCTCGTTACCACGCAGCCGCGCAATGAACTCGATTGGGATCTGGACGATATCCGCAACTCGCTGGAAGTCCTGGTTGCCGATGAGTCCACGCTGCCCGCCAAACCCGGCTATGCCATCGATTCCATGGACGACATGATGGCCGTCATGTCGCGCGGCCTGCAGGCGGCGGGCAAGGACGCCAAGGTGATGTTCTTCAATGGCCGCACCCACCAGCTGGTGGGTGAAGTGGCTACCGGTGTGGCGCCGCACCTGATGGACTTTCATCCCGTCGATTCGCGCTGGGCCTATGTGCGTGACGATCATGGCTGGGTGCACAAGATCGATATGTATTCCATGCGCATCGTGCGCAAGGTGCGCGCGGGCCTGAACGGCACTTCGCTGGCAATATCGCTTGACGGGCGCTATGTGGCGGCGGGCTCCTATGTACCGCACACCTTCGTGATCATGGATGCCGATACGCTGGAGCCCTTGCGCGTCATGCGACTGGAAGGTGTCGATCCCGACGGGAACATGGTCGAAGCGGATGCCGGTACCATCATGGCCACGCCATTTGCCAATATCTTCCTGGTGGCCCTGGAGCAGGCAGGTCAGGTATGGATCATCGATCTGGACGATGATGCGTTCCCGGTCACGAAGATCAGCGATGTGGGCCGTCACCTGCATGATGGCTTCCTGTCTCCCGATGGCCGTTATGCCGTCATAGCCTCCTACGATGATCATCTGAATACGGTTATCGATCTGGCCGAAAAACGCATCGTGCGCAAGATTCCGTCGGGATGCAAACCCCATCTGGGTTCTGGCGCCGTAGTGGCGTCGGGTGGCCGTATGCTGGGCTTTGGCACTAACATGGGTGAGGAAGACTGTGGCGCCTTCGAGGTGACAGTCTTCGACATGGCAGACTTTTCCGTCGTGAAGCGCATTCCTGCGATCGGCCCGACCGAATCTCCGGCGGCGCATCCGCTGGCACCCTACGTCATCGTCGACATCATCGGCACGGGACCGGATGCCAGCAAGATCCAGTTCATCGACAAGGAAACGCTCGAAGTGGTGCGCACGCTCGAAGTGGACGGGACGCTCGGCCATTCGCATTTTCCCGAATACACGGGGCGCGGAGACTTCTTCTACATCAGTTCGCGCTACCGTGGCGACCGCAGTACGGGTGCGCATGGCGGCAATCTGGTGATCTTTGACTCGCACACGCTAGAGAAGGTCAAGTCAATTCCGGTGGAGGTGCCGGCCGGCGTCTTCTCGCGTCTGCGTGCGCGTACCGTAGTGATCGGCCTGCAGCCGGCAATGTAGTCCGGCAGGCCGCAAGCGTCAGGATACGGGGTTGATGCTTAGCGCCATCATGGCGGACAGCTGGCACAGCGGCCGTCCCGAGTCCTGCTGCAAAGTATTGAAAGCCTGTTGCACGGCCTGCAGTTCGGCTTGCGTCGTTGGCTCGCGCGTGATCACATTCCAGGCGATCAGGCGGGCCACCACATCGCTGGTGAGCAGAAAGCTGTCCTTGCCTGCCAGACGCAGAAAACCCGCGCCCGAACGCCCGCCCAGATGGGCGGCGCGCCGGGCCAGCAGGCGCCACAGCCCGATGATGTCGCTCACCGGCCAGTCTGCGATGAACGCGCCAAAGGACGTTCCCTGTTCCTCACGGATGTCCAGTATGAAACGGGCATTTCTGGCAATGGTGCGCAGCTTGCCGCGGTGACGGATGATGCCGGCATCTTTCATGTGGCGCTCGATGCCGGCATCATCCAGCCGGGCCATCGCCTGCGGATCGAAGCCGGCAAATGCCGTTTCGAAAGCAGGCCATTTGGCATTGACCATCGTGTGCTGCATGCCGGCCTGGAATACGCGCTGCGTCATGGCTGACAGATAGCGGTCGTCGCCCTTGTCGCGCAAGGCCTGGTTCGACAGGGCCTGAGGCATGACCGCCTCCATGGCCGCGTCGGAGTCGAAGCGGGCGCGAACGGTGTCATGCAGCCATTGGTAATTCATTTCTGTCCTCTTGCCTGTGGCGCGCGGGACGGTGTGCGGCCGTTATATGAAATGATCACATTCTGCGGGGCTGCGCGGCGTGCGGCCCGCGTAGAAAGTATCCAGCGCCGCCATGATTTCCTCTGCGGTATTTACACAGGTGAACAGTGCACGATCTTCGGGCGAAATATAACCTTCGTCGACAAGGTGGTCGAAGTTGATGACCTTCTTCCAGAAGTCCTCGCCCACCAGCACGACGGGAATGGCCGGCATCTTGCCGGTCTGTATCAGGGTAAGCACCTCGAACAGTTCGTCCATGGTGCCATAGCCGCCGGGAAACACCACGAGGCCGCGTGCGTGCAGCAGGAAATGTATCTTGCGGATGGCAAAATAATGAAAGTGAAAAGCCAGCTCGGGCGTGGTGTACGGGTTGGGAAGCTGCTCGTGGGGCAGGGTGATGTTCAGTCCTATGGACCGTGCACCGACATCATAGGCACCGCGGTTGGCGGCTTCCATGATGCCCGGGCCGCCCCCGGTGACCACAACAAAGTCACACCGTTGAACCTGCTGGAAGCGCAGCGATACCTGGGCTGCGAAGCGGCGCGCCTCCTCATAGTGTGCAGATTGCTCCACGCGGCGTTGCGCCATCTTCAGTGAGGCCTCGTCCGTCGCATTGCCCGGCGTCTTGCCCTCCAGCCCGGCCAGCCGCGCCATGGCTGTCGACCGGTCTTGAACGCGCGCGCTGCCGAACACAACAACGGTGGAGTGCACCTCCTGCTCGCGCAGGATGCGCTCGGGCTTGAGCAGTTCAAGATGCAAGCGTACGGGGCGCAAATCATCTTCGGAAAGCAGGTCTGAATCCTGATAGGCAAGGCGGTAGGCGGGTGAATCCAGAATCGCCTGCAGGCGCTGGTCGAGATCAATGGGCGACTTCAAGTCGTGCCTCCTGTGACGGCAGATGACGATCATTGCGTATTCTGCAAGGATACTATCCTGCAGGCAATGGTGCGTGCAGCCGGGGTTTGTCAGCGATCGTATCCTGAACCATAATGACCTGGCAGATTCCGGGTGGTCGCGCCCGGGCAAAGGAATCGACTCATGAAAGAATTTACGCTGGCCGGTGGTGCACGCCTGTTCCCCAACCCGCATGCGCTGCCCCTGTCCACCCTCTACCCCGAAGCGCTCAAGCCCATCCTGTCGCTGGAGGCGCACGCACAGGCATGGGCGGGCATCACAGCCTGGCCGGGATACGCAGCCACGCCCCTGCATCGCCTGGACGGATTGGCAAAGACACTGGGTCTGGCACGGATCGACTGCAAGGACGAGTCCCGGCGTTTCGGCCTGGGAAGTTTCAAGGCGCTGGGAGGCGCCTGGGCCGTGGCACAGTTGTTGCAGCGCGAAAGTCATCGTCCTGCACATGAGATCACCGTTGCCTGTGCGACGGATGGCAACCACGGGCGTTCCGTTGCCTGGGGTGCGCAGCAGATGGGCTGCCGGTGCGTTATTACCATCCATGAAAATGTCAGCGCGGCGCGTGAGGCGGCGATTGCACAATATGGCGCACGTGTCGTGCGTGTGCCGGGAAATTACGACGATGCCGTGCGCCATGCCGCCGGGCAGGCGGCACGTGAAGGCCATACCATCATCTCGGACACGTCATGGCCGGGTTACATGGACGTGCCGCGCGATGTCATGCAGGGCTATACCATCATGGTGCAGGAGGCGCTGGACCAGCTTGATAACGATGCCTTGCCCACCCATGTCTTCATCCAGGCGGGCGTGGGCGGTCTGGCGGCGGCCATCTGTGCCCATCTCTGGGAGCGTTGTGGCGCGCAACGCCCGCGCATCATCGTCGCCGAGCCCCTGCAGGCGGCCTGTCTCTACGAAAGTGCGCGCGCCGGCCGCCCCCAGGTGGTGAAAGGCAGCCTGGATACCGCCATGGCGGGTCTGGCCTGCGGCGAAGTATCCCTGCTGGCCTGGGAGGTGCTGCGACCGGGCGCCCAGGCGTTCATGCAGGTTCCTGACGCCGAGGCATTGGCCTGCATGCGCCTGCTTGCCGAGCCTGCCGGCACGGACGTGCCCGTGGTGGCGGGCGAATCTGCCGTGGCCGGGCTGGCTGCCTGTCGACTGGCCCTGGCAGATCCTGCAGCCCGAGAGGTTCTGGCGCTGGATGCGGACAGCCGGCTGCTGGTGTTTTCCAGCGAAGGCGATACTGACCCGGGTCTGTATGAAACCATCGTCGGCCGGTCGGCCGAGGCGGTACGCAAGTCGGTCCGAGGCAGTTGCCCGGAGTAGTGCTATCAAGGGTATATACTGATCGCTGTCTCATCCAAAGGGCAGTCCCGCAGTCATGGCGCGTTTTCCCATCATCGAAAGACTCTTGGGGGCCAGCGCCGGCTGGTCCGATGAAACTCGCGGCCTGTGGCTGGGTTTCATCGGCATGGTGGCATTCGGCATTACCTTGCCGATGACGCGACTGGCGGTCGGTCCGGCCGAGCTGCCCCAGCTTGATCCTGTTTTTGTGACGGCGGGCCGAGCTGCGATTCCCGGCGTCCTCAGTATTTTCTATCTGCTGTGGCGACGTGCACAATGGCCTGCACGCCACCATTATCTGCCGCTGGCCGTGTGCGCCCTGGCCACGGTCGTGGGTTTCCCGATATTCCTGGCCCTGGCCCTGCGCCATGTGCATGCGATGCATGCGGCCGTGATCACCGGCATTCTGCCGCTCGCCAGTGCCGTGGCCGGTGCGATCTATTTCCGGCAGCGGCCGTCCCTCGGGTTCTGGGCCTGTGCGCTGGTGGGTTGCATTCTGGTGGCGGGTTATGCGGTTGCCAGAGGAGGGGGGCAGCTCACCACGGCGGATGGCCTGCTGCTGTGCGCCATCATCGTCACCGCCATCGGTTTTCTGGGTGGCACTGAAGTCTCGGGCGAGCGCCCTGCGCCCGAAGTCATCTGCTGGATACTGGCATTCAGCCTGCCCGCGACCATACCCGTGGCCTGGCTCACTTTTCCGGAGTCGACGGCGGACATCGCCTGGCAGGCCTGGGGCGGTCTGCTCTATGTCGCCCTGTTTTCGATGTGGCTGGGTTTTTTCTTCTGGTATCGCGGCCTGGCGCTGGGCGGCATGGTCAGGGTGAGTCAGGTTCAGCTGCTGCAGCCCTTTGTGTCGCTCGTCACTGCCATCCCCATCCTGGGCGAACGTCTGGATGCCATGACCGTCCTTTTCATGCTGGCAGTGATGGCAACGGTCTTCGCAAGCCGGAAGATGCCTGTCGGCAAACCCCGGCCCCGGCGTCCGAAGCCGCCTTCTCAGGCGAGGATGTGAAAGTCGATCACAATCTCGCCGGGATTGCGCGCCAGATATTCAAACTCGATATGTTCGCCGAAATGATGCTTGAGCTGCTGCAACAGCGGCAGGGGATCATGATCATTGCAGAACCGCATCGTCTCACCCGGCTGCAGGGCTGAGACAGCCCCGAAGATGGCTGCATGCCGAAAGCGTTTGGCGACGCCGCGCGCGTCGAAGGGATAGGTATTTTCAGCAAACATGGGGATGGTGTCGGAAGTCACGATGGCCGCTCCGTTGAATCAGTACAAGAAGAGTCCTGATTATAGGGAGGGGTCCGCCCGGACCTTGTGAGAACCCTGGCACGATTATGGTAATCCCTAGTATTTGGATTTTTTTGCCATTTGTCTCGAAAATATAGGTATGATTAACTTGGTTTTCGAGATATCGAGTCTCGAATGGTGACACCCCGGACTGGGAAATGGCAATGAAGACATTCATCCGGGGCGGCCTGCAGGAGATCGTTGACACGACGGATCGGGCTCATTACATTGAACTCGTGGCGCTACGGCGGGCACGCCGGTGATCGGGACGGCTGCTTGCCGCTGCAACAGGGGGTTTGCGATGAAAAAGAATATTTTCTCCAAAGCGCTCGATGGCCTGACGGAAGGCATGGGCATGATTGGCGGTGTGCTGATCCTGTACTGCATGGCCTTCGGGCTTACCGATGTATTCCTGCGCTACGTCATGAACGCACCATCGCTGTGGATAGGCACTACGCTGCAGGCCGCCCTGGTCCTGCTCGCCTGCATGGCCGGGCCCTATGCCTACAAGTATGGTGATTTCATCAAGCTTGACCTGTTCTATCACAAGTTTTCACCCCGAAAGAAAGCCATTTGTGACGCCATCACGGCGATTTTCACTTTCATGTTCCTCGGGGTGCTGATCTGGAAGGGCTCGCAGGCCGCACTGATCTCCATCAAGCTCAATCAGATGACGCCCACTGCAGTGCGCATTCCCATTTATCCGATAAAAAGCATTATCCCGCTCAGCGCCATTGTCGTGCTGCTGCTGGTGATACGCCAGTTTTTCCGTGATCTGAAAGTGGCTTTCGGAAAACAGGCATAGGGTAGTGTGCGCGAGCCGCATTGCAGTGACGAGAGGGTTTTATTTTCGGCGATGCCGTCTGGCGCAGTCTCGGCGCACGGACATCTCGCGCATCTCCGGGTATTCATGCAAACCAGAGACAAACATCAGGAGGATGGTATGAGACCTCGTTTTACATTGGCGAAAATATGTGTCGGTCTGGCCGCATTCGTTGCCATGCCTTGCGTAACCCTGGCCGCCAGCGACGGGCCGCCCGACAAGGTCACCCGCTGGACCTTCCAGCCTGCCTTTGACAGTGGTGATGCCGGTTGGGCCCGTGGGCTGATTCCCTGGGTCAAAGCAGTGGAAGAGGCCACCCAGGGCACAGTCAAGATCCGTGTCGAACCTGCCGGGGCACTCACCAGCGGTTCCGAAGCCTTTGGTGCGGCAGCGGCGGGCATGACGGACGGCTATGCCGGCTGGGCGACGGTCTACGGCGGCGAAATGCCTGAAGGCATGCTGGCCTATGGCATGGCCATGGGCGCTGAAAGCCCGGAGCAGGCCTGGGAGGCGATGTGGGGCGAGAAGTACCGCATCGGTGATCTGGTGCAGGAAGCGGCACACGAGCGCAACCTGCACTGGGCGGGCTGGACTGACCAGGGAAACAATGCCATGTTCACCACCTTCCCGGTACACAAGTGGGAAGACCTGAAAGGCAAGAAGATGCGCGCCGGCGGCCCGCAGGCCCTGTTCCATGAAACCATGGGCGGTTCGCCTGTTTCCATGGATGCCGGTGACATCTACACCGCCATCAAGCTGGGCACCATCGAAGGTACCTACTGGGATACCGGTGGTATCAAGGACATGCACTTCCACGAAATCGTGAAGTACGCCATCATGCCCGGCTGGAATCCCGCCCAGCATCAGGAAATCTTCATCAACCTCGACAAGTGGAATGAGCTCACGCCCTGGCAGCAGAAGCAGATTGAGGGTGTCTTTAAAGACACCTACTTCGAGACGAGCAAGCTGCACAACGATGCCGTCGAGGATTCGCTGAAGGCGCTGACGGATGCCGGCGGCGAAATCATCACCATGTCGGACGAGGAAATGGCGCGCATGCGCGAGAAGGCCATTGCCGAAGTCTGGCCCAAGGTGGCAGCCCAGTCCAAGCGCAACGCCGAAGGCGTTGAGCGCTGGGCAAAGTTTCTGGAAGACCAGAAGAAATAGTCGTTCTTGACTGATTGCCCGGGTCCGGCTGCGGCTGGACCCGGCCATCCGCCGCTTTCAGGGCGGAGTCGCTTGGTGTGTATAACAGGGAAGGAATAATGAGCCTGGAACTGATCACCCTATTGTATTTTGGCTGTCTTTTTCTGGTCTTGTTCCTGGGCCTGCCAGTGGCTTTTGGACTGGGCGGAACAGCGGTCCTGTTCGCAGCCATCTTCTCGCCACGCTCCTTGCTGGCGATCCCCAGCGCCTTCTATTACACCCCCTGGAACTCCATCCTGGTCACAGTGCCGCTGTTTCTCTTCATGGGCAGCCTGATCCGGTACTCCGGTATCGCGGATGCGGCCTATACGGCCGTCTATAAACTCATAGGACATATTGCGGGAGGCCTGGCGATGGGTACGGTGCAGGTGTGCACCGTCTTCGCCGCCGTTACCGGCATCACGCCACCCGCCACCATCACGATGGGGCAGATTGCCTATCCGTCGATGATGAAATTCAACTATCACCGCACGATTGCCATCGGTTCCATTGCATCGGGTGGCGCTTTGGGTGCACTGATTCCGCCGAGCGTCCCCTTCATCTTCTATGGGCTGCTGGCCAAGGAGTCCATCGGCGATCTCTTCCTGGGCGGCGTGCTGCCCGGCCTGATGCTGGCCCTGTTCTATACCATCTACATCGGTGTGCGTTGCCATTTCCAGCCGCACATGGGCCCGCCGCTGCCGGCTGACCAGCGCTTCACGCCTGCCGAGAAACTGCGCTCGGTGCTGGACATCTGGCCTTTCGTGGTACTCATCGTCATCGTGCTGGGCTCCATCTGGGGCGGTATTGCCACGCCGGCCGAATCCGCCAGCTTTGGTGCCGCAGGTGCGCTGCTCATCAACATCCTCTATCGTCAGCTGACCTGGCAGATCTTCAAGGATTCGCTGTTTTCCACGCTCAAGCTGTGCGGCATGGGCTTCTGGATCCTGATCGGTGCCAATATCTATCTGAATATCTTCAATGCGCTTGGCAGTCAGGATCTGCTCACGGAACTGGTGCTGAGCATGCCCGGCGGCACCATGGGCATCCTGGCGATGATGATGATCATCGTGCTTGTCCTGGGTACGGTCATGGATGACTGGGCCATCATCATGTTGTGCACGCCCATCTTCCTGCCCATCCTCAATGAGCTTGGCGTCAACAAGGTCTGGTTCGGTGTGATGTTCATCGTCAATATCCAGGTCGCCTATCTGTCGCCGCCTTTCGGCTTTGTGCTGTTCTGGATCAAGGGCGTGATGCCGCCCGATGTCACCATGGGCGATATCTATCGTTCGGTATGGCCGTTCATCATGCTGCAGCTGCTGGGTCTGATCCTGGTGTTCATATTTCCACAGATTGCACTGTGGCTGCCGGAGATGCTGAAGTAGCATGACACACAAGGCACAGCGACGGCCGATCAGCCTGGCCCTGCAGGGCGGGGGCTCGCACGGGGCTTTCACCTGGGGCGTGCTTGACGCACTGCTCGAAGACGAGCGCATCGTCATCGAAGCGATCAGTGGCACCAGTGCCGGTGCCATGAATGCCGCCATGCTGCTGTCGGGTCACGCGCGCGGAGGAGTGCAGGGTGCACGCGAGGCGCTCGAGCGTTTCTGGCTCACGGTGGGCGGTTATGCCAATCTGAGCCCTGTGCGCCGCACCTGGCTCGATCAATGGATGGGCAACTGGAATCTGGATCACTCGCCGCTCAGCCAATGGTCGGGAATGGTGCGCCAGATGGTCTCCCCCTACCAGGGCAACCCGCTGAATATCGACCCCTTGCGTGCGGTGCTGGAGCAGCAGCTTGACATCGAAGCCCTGCGGGCCTGCGATTCCATGGACATTTTCGTGGCTGCCACGAATGTGCGCACCGGGCGGGCGCGCGTTTTCGACAAGACGGATATCTCGCTGGAAGCCTTGCTGGCATCCGCCTGCCTGCCATACCTTTCACAGGCGGTCGAAATCGATGGTTGTGATTACTGGGATGGCGGCTACATGGGTAACCCCGCCATCTGGCCGCTCATCTATCACGCACGCACCAATGATGTCGTACTGGTGCAGATCAATCCCCTGGAGCGTGACGAAGTACCGAAGACACCGGCCGAGATCAGCAACCGGCTGGACGAGATTGCGTTCAACTCCTCGCTCATGCACGAGATGCGAGCCATTGCCTTCGTCCAGCGATTGCTGGAGCGGGGCGCCTTGCAGGGGCCGCTGGCCAGCCACTACCGCAGCATGCGCATGCACATGATTGCCGATCCCGACGGTATGCGCGCCGTTGGCATCAGCAGCAAGATGAATGCCCATGCGCCGTTCATCGCCCACCTCAAGGAGATGGGGCGGGCCTGCGCCCTGCAGTGGCTGGAGGCGCATTTCAACAGCCTTGGCCGGCATTCCACACTGGACATACGTGCAAGCTTCCTCTGAAGCATGTCCGGTTCGGAATACTTCAAAATGTGTCATGGCGGTATGATCCCGGGGTATTATGTGACATATCACAATAAGACATCCATCATCACCGCAGGAGACGACATGTCAAGCATCTACGATCGGGACCTGCCGCGCACATCGGCGAATCATGCCATGTTGTCGCCGCTGTCCTTCATCAAGCGCACGGCAGAGGTTTATCCCTCATATCCGGCCGTGGTCCACGGCTTCGGCGGCAACGCCATCCGCCATGACTGGGCCACGCTGTACCGGCGCTGCCGCCAGCTGGCCGGCGCGCTCGCCGCCATCGGCGTGGGCAAGGGTGATACGGTTGCTGTCATGCTGCCCAACATCCCGGCCATGGTCGAGGCCCATTTCGGGGTTCCCATGACGGGCGCCGTGCTCAATACGCTCAATACGCGACTCGATCCCCGCACCATTGCCTACATGCTCGATCATGGCGAGGCCAGTGTGGTGCTGGTTGACACCGAATTCAGCGATACCATGGAGCAGGCCCTGGCGGCGCGCACCCTGGACCGACCCATACGCATCATCGACGTGGCTGACCCCATCTACGAAGGGGAGCACCGGCTCATCGGTGAACAGGAATATGAGGCCTTCATTGCCCAGGGCAATCCTGAGTATGAGTGGGCGCTGCCTGCCGACGAATGGGATGCGATCGCACTCAACTACACCAGCGGCACTACCGGCAATCCCAAGGGGGTGGTCTACCATCATCGCGGCGCGGCGCTTTCGGCACTGTCCAATATCCTCGAGTGGGACATGCCCAAGCAGGCCGTGTACCTGTGGACGCTGCCCATGTTCCATTGCAACGGCTGGTGCTGGCCCTGGGCGATTGCCGCCCGTGCCGGGGTCAACGTCTGTCTGCGCCGTATCGAGGCCGCACGCATCTTCGACGCCATTCGCGAACATGGCGTTACGCATTATTGTGGTGCGCCCATCGTTCACAGCCTGCTTGTCAATGCGCCCGATGCATTGAAGGAAGGCGTTCCCGCCGGCGTGAAGGCCATGGTGGCCGGCGCTGCGCCACCTGCGGCCATGATAGAAGGCATGGAGCGCATGGGTTTCGATCTGCTGCATGTCTATGGCCTGACGGAAACCTATGGTCCCGCTACCGTCTGCGCGCAGCACGCAGTCTGGCAGTCGCTGGATATTGGCGAGCGCGCCCGTCTGAATGCGCGCCAGGGCGTTACCTATCACCTGCAGGATGCCATTGCCGTGATGGACGAACACATGCAGGATGTACCGCGTGATGGCCAGACCATGGGTGAAATCATGTTCCGCGGCAACATGACCATGAAAGGCTATCTGAAGAACCCCGACGCCACGCAGGAGTCTCTCGCGGGAGGCTGGTTCCACAGCGGTGATCTTGCCGTCATGGATCCGGACGGTTACATCAAGATCATGGATCGCAACAAGGACATCATCATCTCCGGCGGGGAAAACATCTCCTCGATCGAGATTGAGGATGTACTTTATCGTCATCCGCATGTGCTGGCGG
This sequence comes from Castellaniella sp., assembly GCA_041655275.1. Taxonomy (GTDB): domain Bacteria; phylum Pseudomonadota; class Gammaproteobacteria; order Burkholderiales; family Burkholderiaceae_B; genus JAJYRX01. The sequence goes on from JBBAFU010000001.1 coordinate 119,107, forward strand.
CTGCCGTGGTGGCGCGCAGCGACGAGCGCTGGGGTGAAACGCCTTGTGCCTTCATCGAGCTGAAAGAGGGTTGCAGCACGACAGAACAGGACATCATCGAACACTGTCGCAAGAATCTGGCCGGGTTCAAGGTGCCGCGCATGGTCATCTTCGGCGAACTGCCCAAGACGGCCACCGGCAAGATCCAGAAGTTTGCCTTGCGCAAGCAGGCCGAGGCGCTCGTTGCTTCCTGAGCTGATAGCGGCATGCCGCGCGAGTTGCTGACACCGGCTGCCATGGCCCAGGCCGATCGTCTGGCCATGGCAGCCGGAGTTCCCGGGCATCAGCTGATGCTGGCAGCCGGGCGTGCGGTGGCAGATGTCATCACCACCAGTTGGGCTCCCCGCCATACCGGCGTACTGTGTGGCCCCGGTAATAACGGGGGTGACGGTTTCGTGGTGGCGCGCCTGTTGCACGAGCAGGGCTGGCCGGTACGTGTCGGCCTGCTCGGTTCGCCCGACGCGCTTACGGGTGATGCCTTGCACCACGCACAGCGCTGGCCCGGAGACATTGAACCCCTGTCTGTGTCGTTGCTCGAGGGTTGCGGGCTGGTCGTCGATGCCCTGTTTGGCGCCGGGCTTTCGCGTCCGCTTGAGGGCCTTGCGCTGCAAGTCATCCAGACATTGCAGGACAGTGGTCTGCCGGTGTGTGCAATTGACATGCCCAGCGGAGTGGACGGGGCCACTGGTGCCGTACTCGGCGCAGCGGCGCAGGCGACGCATACGGTCACCTTCTTTCGCAAGAAGCCGGGCCATCTCCTGCTTCCCGGACGTGCCCTGTGCGGTCAGGTCACCCTTGCCGATATCGGGATTCCCGAGGCGGTGCTGGCTGAAGTGCCGGTGGCGGCACACGAAAATCATGTCGACGCATGGCGTCATTGTTGGCCGCTGACACCGGTTTCCACCCACAAATACCAGCGCGGCCATGTGCTGGTCAGGGGCGGAGCGCAGATGACCGGGGCTGCGCGGCTGGCTGCACTGGCTGCAGCGCGCATGGGTGCCGGACTGGTCACGGTGGCCGCACCCCGGGAGGTGTGGCCTGTCTATGCGAGTGCGCTGACCAGCGTCATGGTGAGCGAATGCAGCACGCCCGCGCAGTGGCATACACAGCTGCAGGATGCACGCCGCAATGCGCTTGTCATCGGACCCGGCGCCGGCATGTCGTCGCTCACGCGCGAGGAAGTACTCGCTGCGCTGCAATCCGATGCGGCCGTCGTTCTGGATGCAGATGCGCTGAGTGCGTTTGCCGAAGTGCCGCAGGATTTTTTCCGTGCCTTGCGCATGCCTGCGGTGCTGACCCCGCACGAAGGCGAGTTCGCGCGTCTGTTTCCCTTTTCCGGCAGCAAGCTTGAACGGGCCCGGGCGGCGGCGCGTCAGACGGGTGTCATTGTCGTGCTCAAGGGGGCCGACACCATTATTGCCGCACCCGACGGGCGTGTGCTGATCAATGCCAACGCACCCGTCTGGCTGGCCACGGCAGGCAGCGGCGATGTGCTCAGCGGCATGATTGCGGGTCTGCTTGCCCAGAATATGCCGGCCTTCGAGGCGGCTGCTGCTGCAGTCTGGCTGCATGGTGCAGCCGCAGCACGATTCGGGCCCGGTCTGATCGCCGATGATCTGCCATCCATGATTCCTTGTGTGTTGCGTGATATCGTCGTGCATGACTGAGATGTTTTCCAGTGATGCCGACGCCATGCGGGCGGCATTGAAGCAGGCGTATGAAGCCCGCCGTCGAGATGAAATTCCGGTCGGTGCCGTGCTGATCGATGCCTCGGGTCGATGTCTGGGTCGCGGCTTCAATCGCACGATCAGCGATCATGACCCCAGCGGCCATGCCGAGATCGTGGCACTGCGGGCTGCCGGCGTGCAGTTGCGCAACCACCGCATGCCCGGTGCAACCCTGTTTGTCACGCTGGAGCCCTGCATGATGTGCCTGGGCGCTATTTTCCATGCCCGCCTGGCACGCGTCGTCTATGGCGCATCCGACCCAAAGACAGGCGCTTGCGGCGGCCTTCTGGCGTTGCATACCCAGCCGCAGCTGAATCATCACACCCGCTTCGAAGGCGGTCTGCTGGCGGCCGAGTGCAGCGAGGTGTTGCGTGAATTCTTTCGTCTGCGCCGCGCTTAGGCAGCATGCCGGCAGGGGTATCAGCCGGCCAGCCATGGCCTGGCCGCATAATGATGATCTGGTTGCCTGCGAAGGCAATCCTGTTGAACAGCGGAGAATATGGATGACGGCTCAGCGCAACACGCCCGGTGACCTGTCCCGGGAACGACATGCGGAATACAAGATTCCAGGCGGAAAGCTGGTGGTGGTGGATCTGAAGGTGGATGCCGGCGTGCTGCGCGGCGTACGCCTGTCGGGTGATTTTTTCCTGGAGCCGCCCGAGACGCTGGACGTCATTGACGCGGCCCTCGAAGGTCTGCCGGCCAATGCAGGCACAGCGCAGATCGAACAGGCGGTCGAGACCGCGCTGGATTCCGAAACCATGATGTATGGCCTGACTGTGGCGGGCATTGCCGAGGTCATCCGGAGGGCATTGCAGTGAGTACCAACATCAAACGCACGGACTGGACGGATCATGACTGGCAGCTTATCCACGACATGCCGCAGAGTCCTCTGGAACACATGGCGCTCGATCAGGTGCTGCTCGATGCGGTGGCGGCAGGGCGCCGTGCGCCCACGGTGCGCTTCTGGGAATGGGCGGCGCCGGCGGTCGTCATCGGTCTGTTCCAGTCCCTGCGCAATGAAGTGGATGCCGATGCAGCGGAACAGCATGGAATCGATGTCGTGCGTCGCATCAGCGGGGGCGGGGCCATGTTCATCGAACCGGGCAATACCATCACGTATTCGATCTATGCACCCAAGTCACTGATTGCCGGAATGAGCTTCAGCGATGCCTATGCTGCCATGGATGCCTTCGTGCTGGCAGCCCTGGCCGACCTGGGCATCAAGGCCTGGTACCAGCCGCTCAATGACATCACGTCCGAAGGCGGCAAGATCGGCGGCGCAGCGCAGGCCCATCGACGCGATGCCGTATTGCATCATGTCACCATGGCCTATGATATCGATGCGGCCAAGATGCTTCAGGTGCTGCGTATCGGCCGGGAGAAGCTTTCCGACAAGGGCACCACGTCGGCGGCAAAGCGGGTTGATCCCCTGCGCAGCCAGACGGGTCTGCCGCGAGAGGCCATCGTCGAGCGTATGATAGATACGTTTCGGCGCCGGCACGGCGGCCTGAGGGCGGGTGGCGTACTGCCACAGGAACGCGCCGCCGCCCAGACGCTGATTCACGAAAAATTCGATACTCCTTCATGGCGCGCCAAGGTTCCCTGATCAGCGCGGTTCTGTGGCTGGCACTGTTGCTGTCACTGGCAGCACCGGCATCTGCCGGCTCGGTGAACGCCGGTAACTTGCCGGCGGATGACGATCCGCCTTTTCTGATCGAGGAAATCACCCATTTGCAGCAGCCGTGGGCGCTGGCCTTCCTGCCGGACGGCCGGCTCCTCGTGACGGAAAAGCCCGGTCGCCTGCTGCTGCTTGATCAGAAGGGAAGGCAGCAGAAGATCGAAGGCATACCCGCGGTCTATCATCACGGACAGAACGGTCTGCATCATGTTGCGCCGGCACCGGACTTCGAACACAGCCGCCTGTTGTACCTGAGCTATGTGGCACCCATGGGGCGGGGCGGGGTGCTTACGCTCATGCGGGCGCGTCTGGACGAAGCTGGAGAAGTGCCGCGTCTGGGGCAGGCGCAGATCATCTGGCAACAGCGCCAGCCGGGTACGGGTGGCCAGCCTGGCAGCATCATTGCATTTTCACCGGACGGCCGGTATCTGTTCCTCACAGTGGGCGATCGCATGCAGCCCGAAACAGCCCAGGAAGCCGACCGTTCACGCGGCAAGATCCTGCGCATGCTGCCCGATGGCGCGGTGCCACCCGACAATCCCCAGGCGCAGGCGGATGGCATACGCAGCCTGGTCTGGAGCACGGGGCATCGTAACCCCTACGGCCTGGCCTTCGATGCCGATGGTCAATTGTGGTCGCATGAAATGGGGCCACGCGGGGGCGATGAGCTCAATCGTATCGAGGCCGGCAGGAATTATGGATGGCCGCTGGTCTCCAACGGAAGCCAGTACAGTGGCGTGCCCATCCCGGATCACGATACACGCCCGGATCTGGAAGCGCCGCGTCTGTACTGGACACCCGTGATTGCGCCCGCAGGTATGGTTTTCTATCAGGGAAGCCTTTTTCCCGAATGGCGGGGCTCTGCCCTCATCGGCGGTCTCATGGCCCGGGGTCTGGTACGCGTCATCTTCGGACCTGACGATCAGGTGTCCCAGGCCAATCGCTGGTCGCTCGGCGCGCGCATCCGCGATCTGGCCGTCGCTGCCGATGGCAGCCTGTGGGTCATCGAGGATGGTGCACACGCACGTCTGCTGCGCCTCGTTCCCGCGCTATGATTGACCCTCCCGTTTGATGGAGGTGTCATGCCACATACCAAAGGCTCCTGGGGGGAGTTGCTCTGGGGCCGCAATGGCCTGAGGTCGATCGCACTTGCGGGCGGAATTGCCCTGCATGCGGTAAATGTCTACATTGTTGCTACAGTTTTGCCGTCAGTGGTCACCGATATTGGCGGCCTTGAGTATTACGCCTGGAACATGACGTTGTTCGTGGTCGCCTCCATTGTCGGCTCCACCCTCACGCCCAGGGCTATCGACAGCCTGGGTCTGCGCCAGGCCTTTCTGTGGGCCATTGCCATCTTCATCATGGGTACGGTGCTGTGTGCACTGGCGGCCAATATGGGATGGATGCTGGTCGGGCGTACCTGGCAAGGTGCCGGCGGCGGCTTGCTGCTGGGTCTGTGCTACGCGGCATCGCGCATCCTGTTCGAGGAGCGCCTGTGGCCCAAGGCCATGGCCCTGCTGTCCAGCATGTGGGGTGTGGCAACACTCGCGGGACCGGCCATCGGGGGAATCTTCGCCCAGCTCGATGCCTGGCGATGGGCGTTCTGGTCCGTCATTCCCATTGCGTTCGGTCTGGGGCTGATGGTGCTCACGCAGATTGCCCGGGATGCCACGCCACGTCATGCGGGCGCTCAAAAAGTGCCTATCGTGCAAGTTCTGATCATGGTGGCGGCAGTAGTCATCATCTCGGCTGCAAGCCTGTCGCCGAAATCGTCCTGGAATCTGGCAGGCATGCTGGCCGGTGTACTGCTGTCGGCCGGCATTGCATGGCTGGATACGCGCAGCGCGGCGCATCTGCTGCCTACCGGCGCCTACACCCTGGGTGGTGGTCTGGGCAGCCTCTATGCCTGCACGGCGTTGCTCAGCATGTCCATGACGATGGAAATCTTCATTCCCTATTTCCTGCAGGTCATCCAGGGCTTCACGCCCCTGATGGCCGGTTATTTCATGGTTTTGATCTCCGCCGGGTGGTCCACGGGCTCCATCATCAGCGCTGCGCGCAGCGCAAGAACGGCGAATCGCCTGATGCGCCTGGGACCGGCCTGGTGCACGCTGGCCATCATTGGCCTGGCGGTGGTCTTGCCCGCTCGGACCGATGCGGCGAATGCACTGTCCGGATGGGGAATAGCCTTATTGCTGTTCTGCATGGGCCTGGGTATCGGTGTCACCTGGCCGCACCTGCTGACCCAGGTTTTCCGGGTTGCACCCGCCGGTCAGGAAAACATGGCCTCCTCCGCTATCATTACTGTGCAACTGTATGCGCTCGCATTTGGTGCCGCGCTGGGTGGCATGATCACCAACGCCAGCGGTCTGGTGGATCCTGGTGGCGTGGCGGGCACGCGCTCGGCGGCACTGGCCCTGCTGGTTGGCCTGGCACTGGCACCGGGTCTGGCCACTGTTTTGATTCAGGCTATCGTGCGTGAGCGCCAGAAACCGGCAACCGGAGGTTGAATATGATCACACAGACTGACAGGCTTTTTCTCGAGCGCTGCCTTGAGTTGGCCATTGAAGCTCTGGAGGCAGGCGATGCGCCGTTTGGGTCGGTGCTCGTTTCGGCACAGGGCGACATATTGTTCGAGGATCGCAATCGCGTCGCCAGTCGCGATGCCACGCGTCACCCCGAGTTCGAGATCGCACGCTGGGCAGCCACGCATCTGAGTCCGGAGGAGCGTGCAGCAGCCACGGTATACACCTCGGGTGAGCACTGTCCCATGTGTTCCGCCGCCCATGCATGGGCGGGCCTGGGGCGCATCGTCTACATCAGTTCGTCCGCACAGCTGCGATCCTGGCTGGATGCGCTCGGGGTTCCGGCATCTCCCGTGCGGCCTCTGCCCATTCAGGAGGTCGTTCCCGGTCTGGAAGTGCTCGGACCCGTGCCCGATCTGGCGGAAAAAATACATGCCCTGCATCGCCGGCGTCATACGGAAGGGCGCTGATCTCAGGGCTGCAGGCGGTAGTCCATGTGCTGCAGCGTAACAGCCACTTTCAGCAGCTTGCTTTCCTGGTGCTCTATCCGTACGAGCAGGTAATCCAGTTCGGGTGCTACATAGAGTCGCGTCTGGCGTTTGCGATTCTTGCGCACGCGCTCCACAACCAGGGCCTCGAATGTGCCCATGCCGGTTTCCACCGGCTGGCGGTCGACGACGCGATAATGCTGTGTCCTCAGACTGCCTTTGCGGATCACGGGGTAGGTGAAGTCCTCTTCTCCGGCCATGAGGCCGCAGCGCGCTTCGAAAAACAGGCTGATGGGATCATAGGCCTTGTCATCAAGGGGAAAGTCCTTTGCGCCCTCCGCATTGCGATAATGCGCCACACCGGCGTTCCAGTCAAACTTCAGCGTCTGCGCGCTCTCCTCGGCAAACGGACGCTTGCTGACATCCTCATAGGCTTGCGGGCGCACGGCACACGCCTGCATCCCGAAGTCGGCATGCTGGCGCACCGAAACCATCCAGTGATCGAGAACGAAGTCGACATGGTAATGCTCGCCGTTGCGGCTGACATCCAGCCGGTTTCTGCCCTCGGTGGGCTGACCGTTGATCTCGACGGCAAACACCGCATCGACGTAGGCAAGACTTTGTGCGCCGGCAGATGGCGCAACGCCGCACAGCGCCAGCGCGAGAGTGGCGGTGCCCGCCATGGCGCGCACGGACCTGCCGATGATGAAGAAGGTAGAAGGGAAGCGTCGATGGAGATTCATGATGAGTTGGGACAGGCCCTGCGAGCAATGCAAAAAGGCATGGATTTCCCGCTTTTTGCAGAAATGTCCATGCCTTTTCAGGAAATCTGGTCGGGACGGAGTGATTCGAACACTCGACCCCTTGCACCCCATGCAAGTGCGCTACCAGGCTGCGCTACGCCCCGAGATGCCCTGGGACTTTTGGTCTTCGGGCGATTGGCAGCTGTGAATACTACGTGCCGCCAAGAAAGCGAGATTCTAGCACAATAATCGTCAACCGACAGGAAACTCCGCCACGGGATAGCGCACGCGGCTGTGCTGCCGCGTTGCGAGCGTATAGATCAGGGTAAGCGGTCCGAGGCGACCGGCGAACATCATGGTGATCAGTATGGCCTTGCTGGGCAGGCTGAGCACTGGCGTCAGGTCGCGGCTCATGCCCGTGGTGCTCAGGGCCGAGATCGCTTCGAACAGAAGGTCGATGAACGGCCTGTCCTCGAATACCGTCAGCAGGAACACCCCGACCAGGGCAAACACCATGGTCACGAAGACCAGGGCAAGCGACTTGTGTATGGTTTCGGGCTCTATGCTGCGCTTCATCAGCACGACGTCGCGACTCTGTACGAGATAGGAACGCACCACGGCCAGCAGAATGATGAAGGTGCCGATCTTGATGCCGCTGGCCGTGCTCAGCGAGCCGCCGCCGATGAACATGAGTACCATGAGCACAATGGTGGAGCTGTCGCGCAGCAAGGTGATATCGATGCTGGTAAAGCCTGCGGTGCGTGCGGTCACACTCTGCAGCCACGCCGACAGGGCCTGTCCCTGTAACGACAGGGCGCCCAGCGTGTCGTCGTTGCTGTACTCCAGCAGCCAGAGCAGGGCAAAGCCGGTCAGATTGAGGATCAGGGTGCCCAGCAATATGATGCGGGCATATGGCGTCAGATGGGCCCAGCGACCCTTCTTGTGCCAGGTGTTGTGGAGTACGGAAAAACCGATGCCGCCCAGGATGATGAGTGCACTGATGGTGAGCAGGACGACTGCGTCCGCAGCAAAATCCGTCAGGCTGTTTTCGAACAGGGAAAAGCCCGCGTTGTTGAATGCGGCGATGGCATGGAACAGGCCGTACCCAAGGGCGCTGCCAAAAGGCATTTCTCGCCACCACCACAGTGTGAGCACCAGCGCTGCGCTCAGTTCCACGACCAGTGAAATGCGGATGACGGTGGCCGCCGTACGCTGTATGCGCGCGACATTGGTCTGGTTGAAAGCCTGCAGCGCCAGCGCCTGCTGGCGCAGGCTGAGCTTGCGTCCCATGGCCAGGGCGGTGAGTACGGCAAAGGTAACAAAACCAAGCCCGCCCAGCTGTACCAGTCCGATGAGTACCACTTGCCCGAAAGTAGTCAATTCATGCGCGGGATTGATCACGGACAGCCCGGTAACAGTGACCGCCGATGTAGCCATGAACAGGGCATGAAAGGGATCGAGTCGCGTCGGGGCGGCAATGGGCAGGGCCAGCAGTACCGTCCCCAGGGCAATGAGCGCAAGAAAGCCGGCTGCCAGAATCAGCGGCGGGCTGGCGCGCAGGGCTGCACTGCGCAAGGGATGGGGCAACGGGGAAGGCATGAGGGGATATTCCAGCCGTCAGATCAGCCGTGGTGCAATCGCCCGCAGGCGGTTGAGCTGGCCCAGAAGCACCAGCGTGTCCTGGGGCTGGAGATTGAAGTCTTCCGCCGGATTGAGGAAGATTTCGGTCTTCCTTTTTACCAGTACGACATGGATGCCATCGTCCTTGTCGCGCAACTGGGACAGCGGCTGCATGCCCAGCCGGTCGCTTACCGTGATTTCGACGATGAACTCGCCGTTGCCCAGAGAAATATAGTCATTCACCATGGGATAGCTGAGGACCTGGGCCACACGCACGCCCATTTCCTCTTCGGGATGCACGATGCGTGTCACATCCAGCTTGTTCAGTATCAGATGTTCGGCACTGGAGGTTGCCTTCACCCAGATCTTCTCCACGCCCAGGGATTTCAGGTGCACCACGCTCAGCAGCGAGGCCTGGAAGTCGGATCCGATGGCCACCAGCACGACATCGAAATTGGTCAGGCCCAGCTCTTCCAGCGCAGCCTTGTCGGTCGCGTCCGCGATGACCGCCTGTGTCAGCTGGTCAGCCAGCTGATCGACAACCTTGCGGCTGATGTCTATGCCCAGGACCGCATGGCCCATCTTCATCAATTCGCGTGAGGCTGTGGCACCGAAACGTCCCAGTCCGATGACGGCAAATTGTCCCATGTGATCCTCCCCCGAAAGGCCATGACCCGGCTGACACGGTACGATAAAACAATGGCGGATTGTGTGATATTCTGGTACAAACCCTGATAGACACGTACATGGGCCAGGCACAAGTCAACCCGATGTGCAATTATCCCATCGAAAAATGTGGTTTTATGGTTGGTTTGTTTGATCCCGTGCAAATCGGGGCAGTTCATCTGAGTAATCGCGTCATCATGTCACCGCTCACCCGCTCGCGTGCCTCGCGGGATCGGGTGCCGAATGATCTGATGCGCAGCTACTATTGCCAGCGTGCCTCGGCCGGCCTCATCATCGCCGAGGCGACGGCCATTTCGCCGCAGGGCATTGGCTTTCCGAATACGCCCGGCATCTGGTGTACCGGGCAGGTGCAGGGCTGGCGTCATATCACGGATGCCGTGCATGCAAAGAACGGCCAGATCTTCCTGCAATTGTGGCATGTCGGTCGCGTCTCGGACCCCGAGCTGCTCAACGGCCTGATGCCGGTAGGGCCCAGTGCCATTGCCTGTGACGGCCTGCTCAATGTTCCGCAGATGCCCGAGTTGCAACGCCCCTTTGTTGTGCCGCGCGCCCTGCGCACGGAAGAGATCGGCAATCTGGTGGCGGATTTCGCCGCCGCAGCGGCCAATGCGCGTCTGGCAGGCTTCGATGGGGTCGAGGTCCATGCTGCCGATGGCTATCTGATCGATCAGTTTCTTCACGATCACAGCAATCAGCGTCAGGACGGCTATGGCGGTGTGGTCGAGAACCGGTGTCGTCTGCTGTTCGAAGTGGTGGATGCCTGCGTCGGTGTCTGGGGGGCTGACCGGGTAGGCGTGCATCTGTCTCCCTTTGGCGCGGCCAATGCTATGCAGGATTCCAATCCCAGGCAGTTGTTTGCCCATATTGCCCAGGCACTGGGTCGGCGCGAGCTGGCTTTTCTGTTCATTCGCGAAGCACAGGCGCAGGCGGCCTTCACGGCCGAGCTCAAGCAGCTGTTTGGCGGACCGGTCATCATCAACCAGAACCTGGATCTGCAAACGGCACAGGCAGCACTGGCGTCCGGGCGCGCTGATGCGGTTGCCTTTGGCCGTCCCTTCATTTCCAACCCCGATCTTGTGGAGCGGCTGCGCGCCCGGGCGCCGCTCAATGAATGGGATGAGACCAGCTTCTACACCGAGGGGCCCAAGGGTTACGTGGACTACCCTTTTTTCAAAGCCTGCTGCCGCGAGCCGGAAAACTGCTCGCAGTAATCACTCCAGGATATCGAGATGACCGTCGCTCTTTCCGAACAATTGTCGAACGCCATTCGCGAGGCCATGCGGGCGCGTGACAGTACCCGTCTGGGCACGCTGCGATTTCTGCAGGCGGCCATCCGGCAAAAGGAAGTCGATGAGCGACGCGCTCCTGATGATGACGCTGTACTGGCCATCATTGAGCGCCAGGTGAAGCAGCGCCGGGAATCGATTGCCGCATTCGAAGGTGCCGGGCGCACCGAAGCCGCCCGGAAAGAGCGTGAGGAGCTCGCCATATTGCAGGAATTCCTGCCTCAGGCGGCTTCCGAAGCAGAAGTGGCGGTTGCAGTGCAGGCGGCCATTGATGCGGCGCAAGCCGACGGTCTGAGTGGTGGCGCGGCAATGGGACGTATCATGGGTCAGCTGAAGCGCACACTGGCCGGGCGGGCTGACATGGCCGCCGTCTCGGCCCTGGTTCGCGAACGCCTGAGCTCCTGAGTGTCCTGATGGTGATTTCCCCGATGACGGCTTCCCTAATGAAAATCGCGACTGGGCGTTCGCAGGCCGCGTAGCCATTCATCCAGACAGACCAGGCGATCCGCCAGCAGATGACATACCCCCTGCTGACGCTGCCAGCGGCCGTAGACCCCCAGCAGCGTGCTGTCGACCAGCGTCTGGCGCTGCCTGAGCGCCAGACCGGGATGAATGATGACATTGACATTGCCCGTCTCGTCCTCCAGGGTGAGGAATATTGTGCCTTTGGCCGTCATGGGGCGCTGGCGTTGCACCACCAGCCCGCAAGCCCGTGCCAGACGGCGATCCGGCCAGGCTTCCTCCAGGCGTTGCGCAGTTTCGAAGCCGCGCGCCTGGAGTTGCTGCCGCAGTAACTCCAGCGGGTGCTTGTGCAGCGTGAAGCCCATGCTCGCATAGTCGGCCAGCATGGATTCAGTCTCGGATAAAGGTGCCAGCACCGGTGGGTCCGGCTCATTGAGCGGGACATGTTCAAGCAGGCCGGGCAGAAGGGGCTGGGCAGCCTGCCACAAGGCTTGGGGTCGCGTCTGCGCCAGACCGCACAAGGCGTCTGCCCGGGCCAGCAGCAGCATCTCTCGAGGCGCCAGTGCGGCGCGTTCGGCCAGCGCCGCACTCGAGTGGAAGTCTGCCTGCCGGCGCGCCGCCACGATGCGACAGGCTGCTGCTTCCGGCAGGTGTCGCACAAGACGCAGGCCCAGACGCACACCTTGCCGGCCCTGCTCATCGGTTTCCAATGTGCTGTCTGCATGGCTGTACCGGACATCCACCGGCCAGACGGGCACATCGTGGCGACGGGCGTCCTGGATCAACTGGTCGGCAGAATAGAAGCCCATGGGCTGTGCATTCAGCAGGGCGCACAGAAAGGCGGCCGGCTCATGGCATTTGAGCCAGGCGCTGAGCCAGGCCAGGCGCGCAAAGCTGGCGGCATGACTTTCAGGAAAACCGTATTCGCCAAAGCCCTGGAGCTGGGCAAACAGGCTTTGGGCAAAATCCAGCTCATGGCCATTGGCCAGCATGCCTTTGATCAGCCGTTCCCGAAAGCGGTGGATGTCTCCCTGGCGATGCCAGGCCGCCATGGCCCGGCGCAGCTGGTCTGCTTCATCAGCCGAGAATCCGGCCGCCACCATGGCCACTTGCATGGCCTGTTCCTGAAAAATGATGACACCCAGGGTGCGTGCCAATATAGCTTCCAGCCCCTTGCGGGCGGGGTGCACAGCCCGGGCCTGCCGGCGTCGCTGCAGATAGGGGTGCACCATGCCGCCCTGTATGGGGCCCGGGCGCACGATGGCCACCTGGATCACCAGGTCGTAGAAGTTGGCGGGCCTGAGGCGCGGCAGCATGCTTCGTTGTGCCCGTGACTCGATCTGGAACACACCAACCGTGTCGGCATTCCGTATCATGCGGAAAGTGGCTTCATCATGCTCCGGAATATCCTGCAGGCACATTGGCTTGCCTCGCACCTGGCCGAGCATTTCCAGGCAATTGCGCAAGGCGGTCAGCATACCCAGAGCCAGAATATCGATCTTGAGAATGCCCAGGGCATCCAGATCGTTCTTGTCCCATTGCACGACGCTGCGCTCCGGCATGGCCGCATTCTCGATGGGAACCAGCCTGTCCAGCGGCTGCTGCGAAACCACGAAGCCTCCGGGATGCTGCGAGCGATGACGTGGAAAGCCATGCAGGAGCCGGGCCAGGCGATCCCACAGGCGGATGGGGCGCGCGTTGACATCACCGCCTTGCTCCTGGATGCGTTGCAGCAGGCTGCTGTTTTTGTCCCAGTAACGACAGGACCGGCTTACCTTTTCGATCAGCGCCGGATCCAGCCCCAGGGCCTTGCCCGTGTCGCGTACGGCGCTGCGGATGCGATAGCTGATCTGCACGGCGGTGAGTGCAGCATGGTCACGCCCGTAGCGGGCATAGATATATTCGATCACCTCTTCACGCCGCCGGTGTTCGAAATCCACATCGATATCAGGCGGCTCATTGCGTTCACGACTGATGAAGCGGGAAAACAGGAGATGGTTGCGCCCGGGATCGACTTCGGTGATGCCCAGACAGTAGCAGACGGCGGAATTCGCTGCGGAACCCCGACCCTGGCACAGAATGCCTCGTGAGCGGGCAAAGTGCATGATGTCATGGACCGTAAGGAAGTAGGTCTCGTAACCAAGATCGGCAATCAGGTCCAGTTCGGTTTCGACCTGTGCCCGGACCCGGGCCGGCATGCCTTCGGGATAGCGCCGGCGGGCGCCATCGAAAGTCTCCTTCCTGAGCCAGGCCTGTGGCGTCATTCCCCGGGGCACGGCGGCCCGGGGATATTGGTAACGAAGGTCGTCCAGGGAAAACCGGCATCGACTGCTGATCTCCAGCGTTTGCGCGAGGGCATCGGCCGGATACAGGTTGGCCAGCCGCAGGCGGCTGCGCAGATGATGCTCGGCATTGGCGCGCAGGGCATGGCCGCATTCATCCACACGCCGCCTCAGGCGGATGGCCGTCAGGACATCGTGAAGGGGCTGGCGCGAGCGCACATGCATCTCGGCCTGCCCCAGGGCGGCAAGCTTCAGGCCCAGGATACGGGCCGTGGCCTGGAGCGTTTGGCGATGGCCGGCATCGTCGTGGCAAAGCGGCAGCACCAGCCCCATCCACAGCCTGTCCTCCAGCGCTGCGGCCAACGGCTGCAGATGGCGCAGCAGGACAACGGGATCGGGAAGGTAATCCGGTTTGTAGATGAGCAGGCATCCGGGCAGCAGACGCAGATGGGTATGCCCGGCACAGGGCGCCAGGATATCGTCATCCATCAGTTGATAGCTGCCTTTTTCGGCCCTGCGGCAGGCCAGGGTGATCAGTTGGCACAGATTGGCATATCCGGCCCGGGTGCCTGCCAGGATGATGAGTTCACCCGGACCGCTGCGAAAGCGGCTGCCCACTATCAGGTGCAGGCCCAGGCGACGCGCTTCCATGTGCGCCCTGGGAATGCCGGCCAGCGAACTCTCATCGCTGATGGCGAGCGCCCTGTAGCCCAGGCGCGCAGCACGCTGCACCAGCTCCTCGGGATGGGAGGCTCCGCGCAGGAAGGTGTAGTTGCTCAGACAATCGAGCTCTGCGTAATCAAGCATGGCGGTACTCAGGCGAACAGGCCGTGCAGAAACCATGCGGGCTCGTCGACCCCGCGCAAACGGTAGATCCAGTAGCAACGCCTGTGGCGATCGACGGCCATGAAGTAATCCCGTTGCTGCTGGCCCTGATCCAGCCACCAGCCGCTTTCCAGACGCTCGGGCCCCCGGATGAGCTGCAGGACATGCGTCCTGTATGCCGGCCGGTTCTGGCGGATCTCCAGCTGCAGGGGCGGATCGAGCAGCCAGAAGGGGCGCCCCTCACTTCGGACGAGCGGCGAAGGCGAGCGCCGGGTGGCACGCAGGCCTTCGTCCAGTGCCGGCACCCACTGGTTGGCCTGTTCAGGCAGATGGCTGTCCATTACTTGCGGGCGCAGCACCTGGCCGGATCCCAGACGGGCACAGAGCTGATCGAGCAGCTGTCGCTCCTTTCGGGGAAGCTGCCCAGGATCAGGGAAAAGGCGTCCGGAAGTGCCGTGGCGCGCCTGCCCCGAATCGCAGTACAGGCTCATGGCCACCACGGGCGCAGCCAGACGATGATGGCGCAGCTGCTCATCGAGCAGGCCCAGAAAGCGCGCGCGCTCCCACTCCGGTTCGGACAGGCGCAGGATGAGTTGCCCGGGAGCTTGCGCCCGGCGGCCTCTTTCATGGTGCAGGAAGAATTCGAGCCGGTCCGTGGCCCATTGCCTGTCCTGCAGCCAGGCGCTCAGGACATCGAGCAGCCTGCCGGCCATGGCCAGCAGGCCTTCGCGGCTGCGCACATGAAAATCGGCCTCGTGGCGGATACTGAAGACGTCCGGTGCCTGGAACCAGTCGAACATCATGGGCCGGCGTCCATAGGCGGCTTCCAGCGCTTGTCCCAGTGCCTGCGAGCTGCGCTGCATGAGACCGGCCGGCGGCAAGGCGGCAAGCTGACCCAGACTGTAGCAGCCCATGGCCTGCAGCCAGTCCAGACTGGGACCGGCGGCCTGAAGGCTGTGCACGGGCAAGGCATCCAGCAGGCGCCGCAACGAGTCAATACGCAGGACGCGCCGCGGCGCCGGCCCGCGGCGGCGCGCCAGCAGACAGGCGCCCAGGGCGGATGGTGCCATTCCAAGACATGCCGGCAGACCGATCGAGTCCAGGCTGGCACGGATATGCCTGCACAGGGCGCGCGGCCCGCCAAACAGGACGAGGCTGCCTTCAACCTCGAGCACCAGGCTGTGATCCTCCATCAGGGCCAGCCGGGGCGTGTACTGCAACAGGGCGAGCGCCGCCCTATGCCGACTGTCCTGCGTGAAGGGCAGATGAAGACTGATCCAGAGAGCCATGATGCAGGGGCAGGGTAATGCTGTCGGGCAGGGTGGGGCCGCGACGCTTGAGGATACGCACATCCAGCCCGCGGGGATTGTGGCCAATCTGCAGGCGCAGGGGTGCAAAACTGGCCTGGAACCGGGCGGGCAGGGGACGCAAGGCAAAGAACAGCGTATCGGCCTTCTGTGCCGCCAGATGGAGGCGATGCAGGGCTACGCCATTGGCCGCGTCGAACCAGCACAGCAGACTGGCACATACGCCATGTTCGAGAATGGTCCGGGCCGCCCACAGGGCATCGCCCGCAGTCTGCGGGCGCAGCCACAGCAGGGATCGCTGCCCGCCCAGCCAGTGATCCAGCCAGGTGGCCGAAGGCATCAGCGGAGGATTGACAAGGGCAATCAGCCGGCCAACGGAGCGGCCATGACGCAGTGCAGGGCCAAGCAGCTGGATTTCGCCGGTGCCGGCCCGGGCCGACAGCAGCTCCGTGAGCGTGCCCACGGGCCAGCCTCCGCCGGGAAGCTGGGCATCAAGCCGGGGATGGCCGGTGGAAACCGTGGCACAGACCGGTGCCGCCAGCTGCGAGGCACGCCAAAGGCGGGGGTGTATGCATTCCGGATGACGCAGGACGGAAGGGCGCAGAGGCTGGGACATGGCAGGTGAAAACAAGAGAAAGACAGTTTATTACTGTATAAATATACAGTATTGCTCACGAGCTTGCCAGAGCCGGATAAAATGGGATCCACCCCCGAATTGGAGGAAGCATCATGCGTTTTCTGCTTCGTTCGCGGCTCGCCCTGATGGCGGCTTCGATTTCTCTGTTTCTGACCCTTCCGGCACCCGGGCGGGTCTGGGCCCGGCTTCCGCCGCTCCAGCATTATGGCTCGGTGGAATATCTGACGGGAGGCTTCGGCCTGGATGAATCCACCGCGCTGAAAGAGGTCATGGGGCAGTATCCCCTGGCATTCACTTTTGCCAGCAGTGCCGACGGACGTGCCGCCTATGTTTCCGGTGTCAGGGTAGTGGTGCGGGATCGCTATGATGCCACGGTACTCAATGTGGAATCGGAAGGGCCTTATCTGCTCGCCCGTCTGCCTGCGGGCCAGTACCAGGTCTTTGCCACCTACCGGCACAAGACCCTGTCGCGTCATATTACGCTGTCATCCAGTGGAACCACGCGCGTCGTCTTCGACTGGCCGCGTGAAGCTTCGCCACCGATCGAGCCTGCACCGGATGCCGGGGTGCGCCGTTTTGTTCCCGGCAGCATTCCGGGGCTTGACTGATCCCGGCTGAGTCTTTTCAGCCGGCCGTGATGGCAAAAGGCCAGTCGTGGCGCTCGGTGGCCGTACCTGTGGCATCGTAGCTGATCTCGCTCAGCCAGGCCTGACCATCGCGACGGATGGCGATCACCGTCGAGCAGCGTGTACCGTACTCCGGACTGACGATGAAGGGGCTGCTCAGCAGACGCTCCATCTGCGTTTCCAGCCCGGTCCGGGGCAATGCCGCGTCTTCGGCCTTTGTACCATCCTTCAGGATATCGAAGACTTCGTCCAGTCGTTCGGGCAGACGGTCCAGGGGAAAGGCATCCAGGGCTCGACGAAGCCGCTCGGCCTTGGGCCAGGGCGTATCCAGCAAGTGGTTGGACAGCACATGGGTTTTGCCATGCAGATGCCGGGCCCCGGGTTCCCGTGTGCGGTTGCCCAGGTACCAGGCGGATTGCAGGTCTCCCACAATCAGATTGAAGCCGTTCCAGGATTGCGCCTGCGCATGCAGGGCATCCACATACGCCCGGGCCGGCTGGTCCGACAGCAGATAGTTGCTCACCAGGGCACCCCTTGAGGGCGCATCGCTGCGCTGTGCGCCGGGTTCGCGATAATTCGTCAGCAGACCGAAGCGGCCTTGCAGGCTCACGCCCAGCCAGGTGCCGCCGGCCTGCAGATCCAGGCCGGCAATGACTTCGGGTGCCTGCTCCCAGGGGGCTGCGAACCGGCTGGGGCGGGCGTGAAACTCATCACGATTGGCGGCAATGAATACCGGCCACTGTGGGTCTACGCCCAGGGAAAGATAGGCAATGCACATGATATAAGCCTATCCCAGATCGCCCTGGTGCGTGCGCGCCTCCATGCTGGTCAGGCGGCCTACCAGCGTTCGCAGGCGCAGGGCGTCGGCTGTACGGGTGCGCCGCCCCGCATTGAGCAGCACAATGGCCAGATCCCTGTCTTCGATGCGAGCAAGCATGACCAGACACTCACCGGCCTCATTGATGAAACCGGTCTTGGACAGCTGGATATCCCAGTCCTGATTGTCTACCAGGCGGTTGGTGTTCCGGTATGCCAGCCGGCGGCCCGATGCCAGCGTGACCTGGTGCTGCCCGTTGGTGCTGTAATGCCGGATCAGGGGATAGGTGGAGGCCGCCTGCATGAGGCGGGCGAGATCCCGCGCCGAGGATACGTTGTCGCTTGACAGGCCGGTCGGCTCCACAAAGCGTGTATGGTACATGCCCAGGGCTCTGGCCTTGTCATTCATGGCGCGCACAAAAGCCGGCATGCCGCCGGGGTGGTGACGGCCAAGCGCGTGGGCAGCGCGATTTTCGGATGACATCAGGGCCAGATGCAGCAGATCGCTGCGCGACAGGCGGCTGCCCACGGGCAGGCGCGAGCGCGAATGCTTGAGCCGGTCCACATCGGCATCGGAAATTTCCAGGATGGCGTCCATGGGCAGGCCGGAATCCATGACCACCAGCGCCATCATCAGCTTGGACAGAGAAGCTATGGGACGGATGTCGGCACTGGCCTTCTCGACCATAACCTCGCCCGTATCCAGATCAAGCATGTAAACTGCCTGCGCATGCAGGGCAATGCCGATATCGCCGGGGGTGATCCGGGCCGTCTGTGACCAGGCCGCATGGCTTGTACATAAAGCTGCTGCCAGAAGCAGGCGTGGAAGAGCGGTACGCAGCTTCGATACGAGAACCCGGATAGATGAGAAAGCCATCAATGGACGCCATAGAAGGTTTATCTTCAGAATCTTAGCAGATAAACCTCATCCAATTTCGATGTCATGTGACATTATGGCGATCCCTATCCGCGTTGCAGCCCGAACCAGGGTCGCAGGGCGGTGCCCAGAAGGCTGCCGGCAAAGGCCGATGGCAGCCAGAACCAGGCATGCAGACTGCCCGAAAGCATGCCACTGAAATAGGCGCCGATATTGCAGCCAAAAGCCAGGCTGGCGCCATAGCCCAGCATCAGTCCGCCCACCACCGATGCCAGTGCCGCGCGCGGCGTGGTCTTCCAGTCATTGGCGAAACGGCCGGCCAGGGCGGCGGCGGTCATGGCACCCAGGACGAGACCGATGTTCATTACCGAGGTGATATCTTCCTGCAATGGAGAAATCAATGGCGTGAGATTTTTCATCCAGTACGGCCATTCCGTGGGATCATAGGCATCGGAAAGCATGATGAGCCTGGAGCCCCAGGCGGGAAATGCGCTGACGATGCCCCAGGGACGCCCGGCCAGCAGCAGGGTGGCAAAGTTGAGCACGGCAAGTGCCAGGGCACCCCATGCCAGTGGCCAGGATCCGCGCCACAGCGTGCTGCGCCCGGCCGGCCAGGGCGCAATGCGGACCGCATCGCCATGGCGCCGGCGTTCCCGGATCAGGCTGAACAGGGCCACCAGACCGAAGAATGCAAGGTGAGCCAGAAGCGCCGGCCACAGGCCCCAGGACTGGATCAGCGAGACGGGCTCCAGGGCCGGCAAGGCGCTCCACCATGAATATTGCAAGGCGGCCAGCACAGTGCCCGCAATAAAAAATATCAGGGTAATCAGCAAGCGCAGATTTCCTGCACCGGCGTTGAACAGCGTGCCCGAGGCGCAACCACCCCCCAGCTGCATGCCCGCACCGAAGATGAAGGCCCCGAGCACGACGGCGCTGCCCGCGGGAAACACCAGACCGCGCACCGGCTGATCAAGAACGCTGCCTAGATGCAGTGCGGGAAAGAAGAGCAATACGCCCAGCGCAAGCATGAGCATCTGGGCCCGGAGTCCGGCGCCGCGACCCTGGGTGATGAAGGCACGCCAGGCGTGGGTGAAACCGAACAGAGAGTGGTAGAGACTCAGGCCGAGCATGGCGCCGACGAGCCACAGCGCGGCCTGCCGCGGGCTCACAGCGGTCCAGAGATGGGCGCCGCCAAGCAGCAGAAGGCCAAGGGCTACGCCCAGGGCAAGGCGGTTGATGCCGGCAACCGGCTGCGCATGCGAGTGGGAGGGAATGAGTGGGGAAGCGAGGGTGGTCATGACGTGTCCTGTGATTTGGGCATCAGTCTACGCAAGCACTTTCATAACTCAAACAACTGTTTAATAATGTTCTTATTCTTATAAGGAATAATGAAGCTGGGTAATCGCTGGGTACAATGCGGTGAAAGGAGGACGCCCGTTTGAGCAAATCGTCCCGTCGCCGGTCGCGGCCTGTGCTTCCCATCGCGCTTGTGCTTGTTGCGTCCCTGGCGGCTGCGGCACTGCAGTGGGGGCCATACTCCAATGCCGGCAGCGCGTCCGCCGGCAAGCCGGTTACCGTGCGCCAGTGCACCGTACATTCCGTTCATGATGGGGACAGCATGCGGGCGCACTGCCCCGGATTTCGCAAGACGCTGCGCATCCGTCTCGATCAGATCGATGCCCCGGAAATCAACCAGGCCTGGGGTACGCGCTCGCGCGATTATCTGCGTTCCCTGTGCCCCTTGCGCTCGCCGGTGAAGATCCATGACCTGGGGCCGGATCGCTATGGTCGCACCCTGGCGCGAGTCTTCTGTCAGGGCAAGGATGTGAATGCAGCCATGGTCGCCGCCGGAGCAGCCTGGGTCTACGATCACTACGCCGATGACGAAGCCCTGTACCGTTTGCAGGCCGATGCACGCAAGGCGCGACGCGGGCTATGGGCGGCATCCAAGGTGGTGCGACCCTGGGAGTTCAGGCGCAACAATCGATAAGATACGGGGTATCACTCGATATTCTGCACCTGCTCGCGCAACTGCTCTATGAGCAGTTTCAAATCAATGGCGATGCGGGTGATGTCCATGCCTGCTGCTTTCGATCCCAGGGTATTGGCTTCCCGATTGAGCTCCTGACACAGGAAGTCCAGCCGCTTGCCGATACTGCCCCTGGCCCTTGCCGGTGGCGTCGTGCCATCCGTCGTGCCACTCAACAAGTGGCGCAGCTCGACAAAATGCGATTGCAGGCGCGCAAGCTCTTCTGCGACATCATTGCGCAGGGAGAACAGGGCGGCTTCCTGCGCAATGCGGGCAGACAGTTCGGCACCGTCGATACGGGCAAACCCCTGGGGGCTGGCGGCCAGCAGCGCCTCGCGCAGGCGCCGGCCGATTCGTTCCTGTTGCTCTGCCTCCAGACGCGGCATCTGCGTTTCGACCTGGAGCGCAAGCGCCTGCATGTCGTCAACCATTGCGAGCATGGCTGTGGCCAGACGCCCGCCCTCACGCTGCTGCCCGGCACGCAACTGGGCCATGGCCTTGTGTGCCGCCTGCAGGCAGGGCTGCGTCCACGCGGCGGCGCCATCCTCCTCATCGTCTTCTTCGCTATGAGACTGGAGCAGTTCGAGCAATCCCGGCGCCGCCACGTCGGGAATGCTGCGGCGCGCCGCTTGCAGCTGCCCGGCAAGGTGCGCCAGCAGACTGGTGTCAATGCTGCCCGGACCGCGGCGGGACGGCGTCTGCAGGCTGATACGAAGCTCGAGCTTGCCCCGGGACACGTATTCGCTCACCAGCTGACGCAAGGGGCCCTCCAGCATGCGCAAGGCATCGGGCATGCGCAGGTGCACATCGAGAAAACGGCCATTGACCGAGCGGCATTCCACGCTCAGTGAACCGGGATCGGCGTCTACGCGGGCGCTGCCGTAGGCGGTCATGCTGTGAATCATGTCGGGGTTCCGAAGGAGGCAGGATGCACGCCGGCAGGGGCGTGCGACAATGACTCATTTTAACCGGATGGAGTCCTGATCTTGTCTTTATCAACAGGGAGTCGGCCCTCGGGGCGTGCGAATGATGAATTGCGAACGGTGGAACTGATCACCGGCTTTACCCGGCACGCCGAGGGTTCCGTGCTTGTGCGCATGGGTGAAACGCATGTGCTGTGCAATGCGAGCGTGCTCGAGCGCGTGCCCCCCTTCCTGCAGGGCCGGGGCAAGGGATGGATCACGGCAGAGTACGGCATGCTGCCCAGAGCCACGCATACACGCTCCGATCGCGAGGCGGCGCGGGGGCGCCAGGGCGGGCGCACCCTGGAAATCCAGCGTCTCATCGGTCGCAGCCTGCGCGCCGGTTTTCGTCTGGCGGCCCTGGGCGAGCGCACCATACAGCTGGATTGCGATGTCCTGCAGGCCGACGGCGGCACGCGCTGCGCCGCCATTACCGGCGCCTGGCTGGCCACCGCCCTGGCTGTACGCGATCTGCAGGAACGCGGTCTGGCCGGCACGGATGCGATGATCACGCCGCTGGCCGCCGTTTCGGTCGGCCTGATGAATGACACGCTGCTGCTCGATCTGGACTACGCGGAGGACGCCGCCTGCGGTGCCGACATGAACTGGGTCATGACACCGGGCGGCGCACTCATAGAAGTGCAGGCCACTGCCGAAGGCGCGGCCTTTGCGCCGGAGCGCCTGGACGAGGCACGCCGGCTTGCCGCGCAGGGTGTGGCCGCGCTTGTGCTCAGGCAGCAGCAGGCGCTGGCAGGATGAAGTTGCCCACGGCGGGTTCATCGGCTATCCGCCATACGCGCGCGATAAGCGCATCCAGCTCCGCCCTTGTGGCCGCCGCCCGGTAGCCGCCCAGACGCAGCACCTTGTCCTCGATCTCGGGGCGCGACAGTGTATTGCCCGGATCGCCCCTGGGCTCATCCACCCGGGCGTCGAGCTGGCGCCCGTCGCGCGTCTGCACCCTTACCTTGCCCAGCCAGCGCTGTGGATAGGCCTGGTCCACTTCGGGGTCCAGCACCATGTGCACACGCTCACGGAAATCGGCAATCGCTGTATCATCCAGCGCCTCGTCAAAATCCGCCAGCCCGGCCTGCCCGCGCTGCGCGATCAGCCCCAGCACGGTGCCCATGGAAAACTTGGACTGATGTACGGTGCGCGGGTGAGTGACCGGCCCGAGCACATCGATGGCACCCTGATGAACCAGGGCTTCGACATGGATGATGTCGGCCATGCGCAAGTCGTGGGTCTGCATCAGCAGGAGGAGGGCATCGGCGGCAGGATGCGTATGCCGGCACGAGGCATGAAACTTGAATGAGGTTTCCAGGACCGTCCAGCGTGTACCCAGGCCATCGACCAGACGTGCAGGGTCGGCATCCTGCGACATGCCGGCCGCCATGCCCTGGGGACCTTCCAGAATCTGTCGCGCGCCGGTGAAGCCTTCGGCGGCCAGGCAGGCGGCCGTCAGCCCGTTGGCCGCCGCCTTGGCCGTATGCAGTTGCTTGGAATCGGCACCGTCACGCAGGAACTCCCACAGGCCGGCCGCCTGGGTGCCGGCTGAACCGATGGCATTCAGCATGGCCGCCTCATCCAGACGCAGCAGATGTCCCACGGCAACACCTGCAGCAATCGCACCCGCCGTGCCGGTGGTGTGGAAGATGCGATAGTGCGGGCGCCCGAGAAACTCGCCCACCCGTATGCCGGCCTCATAGCCGGCGACGCAGGCAGTCAGCAGCTCGGTGCCGCTGCGACCGAGAGACTGGGCCATGGCGATGGCCGGTGGAAACACCACGGCCGCCGGATGAAACACCGAGCCGTTATGCACGTCATCCTGCTCGACCATGTGGGCCGCGGCCGCATTGGCCATGGCGGCGAACAGGGGGCTGGTCCCGCGCCGGTTGACAAGATCCTCGCTGCGCCCCTGCGCAGGGCCCATGGATTCGCAAAAGCGCCCTATGGCCTGTACCGGGCGTGCACCCGCGCCCGCCACTTCGGACGCCAGGCAGTCCAGCATCAGGTCTTCTGTGCGTCGCAGGACGGCATCGGGTATGTTGGAAAAACGCAGCCCGGCAGTGAAGCGGGCCAGTTGTGCGGAAGGAAAAGACATGGCAGCACTCAGAATGACCGGGGCAGTCCCAGCACGTGCTGGGCGACATAGGAGAGAATGAGGTTGGTGGAGATGGGTGCCACCTGATAGAGCCGCGTTTCACGGAATTTTCGCTCGACGTCATACTCATTGGCGAAGCCGAAGCCGCCGTGAAACTGCAGACAGGCATTGGCGGCTTCCCAGGAGGCATCGGCCGCCAGCAGTTTGGCCATATTGGCCTGGGCTCCGCAGGGCTGGTGCGCGTCGAAGAGGCGGCAGGCCTCGAAGCGCATCAGGCTGGCGGCTTCGATGTTGATGTGGGCGCGTGCAATCGGGAACTGCACGCCCTGATTCTGGCCGATGGGCCGGTCGAAGACCCTGCGCTCCCTGGCGTAGGCCGTGACCTTGTCGATGAACCAGTGCCCGTCGCCTATGCATTCGGCGGCAATGAGGGCGCGCTCGGCATTCAGGCCGTCCAGGATATAGCGAAAGCCCATGCCTTCCTCGCCGATCAGGTTCTCGGCGGGAATCTCGAGTGAATCGAAGAACAGCTCATTCGTCTCATGATTGACCATGTTGGGGATGGGCTGCACGCTCAGGCCATTGCCGATGGCCTCACGCAGGTCGACGATGAAGATGGACATGCCTTCGGACTTGCGCTGCACGTCTTCCAGCGGCGTCGTGCGCGCCAGCAGAATCATCAGATCGGAATGATGGACGCGCGAAATCCATACTTTCTGGCCGTTGATCTCATAGCGATCACCCTTGCGCACGGCCGTGGTCTTGATGCGCGTCGTATCGGTTCCCGTGGTCGGCTCGGTCACAGCCATGGACTGCAGGCGCAGCTCGCCGCTGGCAATGCGCGGCAGATAATAATCCTTCTGTGCGTCGGAGCCATGGCGCAGCAGCGTCCCCATGTTGTACATCTGGCCATGACAGACGCCCGAGTTGCCGCCGTTGCGGTTGATCTCTTCCATGATGACCGACGCCGCAGTGAGGCTCAGGCCCGAACCGCCGTATTCTTCCGGAATCAGCGCTGCCAGCCAGCCTGCTTCCGTGAGGGTGCGCACAAAGGCTTCCGGATAGCCGCGCTCGGCATCAATCTGACGGAAATACTCGGGTGGAAACTGCGCGCACAGATCGCGGATGGCATCGCGGATTTCCTGGAAATCATTTTGTGGACTTGTCATGATGGGCACCGGGCCTTGATTACAATAATGGAAGATGATTACTTTGCCTGAAACTCACGGACCTGCCAATTGTAGTAGGCGGTGAGACGGCATATTGCAGGCAGGATCACCATGAATGCTCCATCACCCGCACTTGAAGTCGTGCTCGCCTCGGATAACGCCGGCAAGCTGGCCGAGTTCGGCGCCATTCTTGGCGCAGCCGGCATCCGTATGCACCCGCAGGGTGAATTGGGTGTGGCCCCCGCCGAGGAGCCCCATCTGACCTTCGTTGAAAACGCACTTGCCAAGGCCCGGCATGCGAGCCGGCAGACCGGCCTGCCTGCCCTGGCGGATGATTCCGGCCTGTGCGTGCCGGCGCTGGGCAATGCGCCGGGCGTGTTCTCGGCGCGTTGGTCGGCCATTGCGGGCGGCGTGCATTCCGATGCCGCCAATAACGCGCGTCTGGTAACGCAGCTGCAAGCCCATGATGACAGGCGAGCCTGTTTCGTCGCCGTACTCGTTCTGGTTCGCCATGCTGAAGATCCCGTTCCGTTCATCGCCCAGGGCTTGTGGCATGGTGAAATCCTTGCTCAGCCTCGCGGCGCGCGCGGCTTTGGCTATGACCCGCTGTTCTACGTTCCCGCGCTGGGCTGCACGGCGGCAGAGCTCAGCCCCGCCGACAAGAACCGCCACAGTCATCGCGGCCGGGCATTGCGCCGGCTGCTGCAGGAATTACAGGATGACAGTCTTCTTGATGGCGGCTTGCACATTCAGGACCACTCTCGGAACCCGTCATGAGCACACCGCGCACCCCCGCTGAACCCACGCGCATCCGGCCCGACGGCAGCACGCCGCGCCTGCTGTTCAGCCTGCCCCCGCTTTCACTATATGTGCATGTGCCCTGGTGCATCCGCAAATGTCCATATTGTGACTTCAACTCCCATGCGCTCAAGGGCGAACTTCCCGAAGCGGAGTATCTGGAAGCGCTGCAGGCGGATCTGGAACAGGCCTTGCCACTGATATGGGGCCGGCAGATCGTTTCCGTCTTCATCGGTGGCGGCACGCCCAGCCTGCTGTCGGCGCAGGCGGTGGATCAGATGCTGGGCATGTTCAGGGCCATGCTCAATGTCTGGCCGGGCACCGAGATCACGCTCGAGGCCAATCCGGGCACGGCAGAGGCCGCCCGCTTCCAGGCCTATGCCGCTGCCGGCGTGTCGCGCCTGTCATTGGGCGTACAGAGTTTCAACGATGCAGCGCTGACTGCACTGGGCCGTGTGCATGACGGGCGTCAGGCGCTCGCCGCGATTGACATGGCAAAGAATGCTTTCGAACGCATCAATCTGGACCTCATGTTCGGCCTGCCCGGGCAATCGCGGGAGGAAAGCCTGCGGGATCTGGACACGGCCCTCAAGCATGAGCCAAGCCATCTTTCGCTCTATCAGCTCACACTGGAACCCAACACCGTCTTTGCGAAATACCCGCCCGCGCTGCCCGATGAAGACACGATTGCACTGATGCAGGAGGCCATGGCGCCCCGGCTGCAGGCAGCCGGCTTCGAGCAATACGAAGTGTCGGCCTGGGCCCGACCGGACCAGCAGGCGGTGCACAACGTGAATTACTGGGAATTCGGTGATTATCTGGGCCTGGGCCCGGGCGCGCATTCCAAGCTGTCCTTCCCGGATCGTGTCATCCGCCAGGAACGCCGGCGCCGGCCCGAATCCTGGATGCAGCACGCCATACGACATGATGCCAGCCATATATCGGCGGATCGGCGTATCCGCGCCGATGAATTTCCATTCGAATTCATGCTCAATGCCCTGCGCCTGAAAGAGGGCGTGCCCCTGAGCCTGTACTTTGAACGCACGGGCCAGCCCATGAAATCCATTGGCGATCAGCTGGCACGGGCACGCGAGCGCGGCCTGCTGGAAAACTCCGCCCTGCATTTGCGTGCAAGTCCCCTGGGATGGCGTTTCCTCAACGAGTTGCAGGCGGAGTTTCTCACCGACTGTTGAATTACAATGCGGGCTTCAATCGCCCGGCCCTACAGGAGCCCGTCTGATGACTTCGCCAGACCGTGTGATGCAACTCATCACCGAACACGATGTGACCTTTGTCGACTATCGCTTCACCGACACCCTGGGGCGTGAACATCATCTGACGGTGCCGGCCGCACGGGTGAGCGAGGATCATTTCGAGAACGGCATTGCCTTCGATGGTTCCTCGCTGGCGGGATGGAAGAGCATAGAGGCCTCCGACATGGTGCTCATGCCCGATCCGGCAACGCCGCGCCTGGATCCGTTTCGCGACGAAGTCACACTCAGCCTCACCTGCGATGTCGTCGAGCCGTCCGACCTGAAGGCCTATGCGCGCGATCCGCGTTCCCTGGCGCGCCGCGCCGAAGCCTGGCTGCGTGCCAGCGGCCTGGGCGATACGGCCTACTTCGGGCCCGAGCCTGAATTCTATATCTTCGATTCGGTCAGCTGGGATCAGGACCTGTCGGGTTGCTTTGTGCGTCTGGATGGTGAGCACGTGCCCTGGGCGCGGCGCGCAGAGCGACACAATCAGGCCTATCGGCCGGGTCAGCAGGGGGGCTATGCTCCCGTGCCGCCGGTCGACGCCTTCCACGATCTGCGCTCCGAGATGTGCCTGTTGCTGGAAGAGCAGGGGATTCCGGTTGAAATTCATCACCACGAAGTGGGCGGATCGGGCCAGCTGGAGATTGGTACACGCTTCAGCACGCTGGTGCAGCGGGCCGACTGGAACCAGATCATGAAGTACACCATCCACAGTGTGGCCCACCGCTATGGCAAGACGGCGACCTTCATGCCCAAGCCCGTGGTCGGCGAAGCCGGTTCGGGCATGCATGTGCATCAGTCGATCTGGAAGGATGGCAAGAACCTGTTCGCCGGCGACACCTATGCCGGGCTATCGGAGTTCGCCCTGCATTACATCGGCGGCCTTATCCATCATGCACGGGCGCTCAATGCCATCACCAACCCGGCGACGAACTCCTACAAGCGTCTGGTGCCGCACTTCGAAGCGCCGGTGAAGCTGGCCTATTCGGCGCGCAACCGTTCCGCCTCCATCCGTGTTCCCTACGCGACGGATCCGGCCGCGCGGCGCGTGGAAGCCCGTTTTCCCGATGCGCTCGCCAATCCCTATCTGGCGTTTTCCGCCCTGCTGATGGCGGGTCTGGACGGTGTGCAGAATCGTATACATCCCGGTGATGCGGCTGACAAGAACCTCTACGACCTGCCGCCCGAAGAAGATGCGCTGATCCCCACGGTATGCGCCTCGCTCGAACAGGCCATTGTCGCGCTGGACGAGGACAGGGATTTCCTGTTGCGTGGCGGGGTCTTCACGAATGACCTGCTCGATGCCTATATCGAGCTCAAGCAGAACGAGATTGATCGCCTGCGCGTGACCACGCACCCGGTCGAATTCGACATGTATTACAGCCTATAGAATTGATTTGTCGTAAAATCATACTCTTGCATTTTTTTCGCGTATTTTTCCGCTCTAAGGTACCCTTACATGGCAGCTTTCAATTCCGAACAGGTACTCAGTGTTCGGCACTGGAACGACAAGCTTTTCTCCTTTACCACCACGCGCGACAGCGCCCTGCGCTTCACCAACGGGCACTTCGTCATGCTGGGCCTTGAAGTCAACGGCAAGCCGCTCATGCGCGCCTACAGCATCGTCAGCGCCAATTATGAAGATCAGCTGGAATTCCTCAGCATCAAGGTGCCCGATGGTCCGCTGACGTCCCGTTTGCAGCACCTCCAGGAGGGCGATCAGGTTCTGATCAGCCGCAAGCCGGTGGGCACGCTCGTGGCCGATGACCTGAAGCCCGGCCGGCGTCTCTTCCTGTTTGCCACTGGTACCGGACTGGCGCCGTTCATGAGCATCATCAAGGACCCGGAGGTCTACGAACGCTTTGAGAAAGTGATATTGCTGCACGGTGTGCGCTTCAAGTCCGATCTTGCCTATCACGACTACATCTGCAACGAGCTGCCCGAAAACGAATATTTTGGCGACATTGTGCGCGAAAAGCTCATCTACTACCCCACGGTCACGCGGGAGCCGTTTCGTCATCAGGGGCGTATCACCCACGTGGTCGAAAGCGGCCAGCTGTTTCGCGACATTGATCAGCCCGAGCTGGACCCCGCCACCGATCGTGCCATGATCTGCGGCAGTCCGGCCATGCTGGCCGACATCAGCGAGATGCTCGACAAGCGCGGTTTCGAAGTTTCCCGGGGTGTGGGACAACCCGGCGATTACGTGATCGAGCGCGCCTTTGCGGAAAAATGAGGCTACACTGCTTCAGCCAGAGCGTTTTCTTTTCAACAGAGGCTGTATGACCAAGCAAATCATTCATACCAATGCCGCACCGGCGGCAGTGGGCCCGTATTCCCAGGCGGTGGCCGCCGGGCCGGGCAAGACCGTCTACATTTCGGGCCAGCTCGGGCTCGAGCCCGACACGGGCGAGCTGGTGTCGGAAAATTTCGAAGGCCAGGTGCGCCAGGCCTTTGCCAATCTCCAGTCCGTGGTTGAAGCGGCGGGCGGGTCTCTGGACAGCATCGTCAAGCTCACGCTGTTCCTGACCGACCTGAGCAAGTTCGCCAGTGCGAACGCCATCATGGCCGACGTCATTCCGCAACCCTACCCGGCACGCTCCACCGTGGGCGTGGCCAGCCTGCCCAAGGGCGGGCAGTTCGAGGTTGAAGCCATCATCGTCGTCTGAGGCGCAGCAGCGTCGCCTGCAACGACTGGGTCTGGTGCGGGATGCCGATTTCATCCTGCACCTGCCCCTGCGTTACGAGGACAATACGCGCGTACACGCCATCGGCACGCTCAGTCCCGGGCAGTACGCCCAGATCGAAGGCGAGATCACCGGCGCTGAAATCGTCCATCGTCCGCGACGCCAGCTGCTGGCCTCGATGCACGACCAGACCGGCAGCATCCGTCTGCGCTGGCTGCATTTCTATCCCGGTCAGCTGCGCCGGCTCGAAGCCGGCGGGCGTGTGCGCATCCGCGGTGAAGTGCGTGGCGGCTTTCAGGGGCTGGAGCTCGTGCATCCACGCCTGCTGTCTGCAAACACGGCACTGCCCACCACGCTCACACCGGTTTACCCTACTACCGACGGTCTGGCGCAGGACAGTCTGCGCAAGGCGATTTCCGAAGCGCTGGCGCGGGTCAGTCTGGACGAAACCCTGCCCGAAGCACTGATAGAGGAACTGGGCATGATGCCGTTGGCACAGGCCCTGGAAATCCTGCACCATCCGCCTGCGGGCACCTGTTCGGAGCAGCTTCTGGACCGGACGCATCCGGCCTGGCAGCGCGTCAAGCTTGATGAGCTGCTTGCCCAGCAGCTGAGCCTGGCGGCTGCGCGCGATGCCCGCCGGCGCCAGCGCGCCTGGCCCCTGGACGGTGATACCCGCGATCTGGCGCAGCGCCTGCGCGCCGGGCTTCCGTTCACGCTCACTGCAGCGCAGGAGAAAGTGATTGCCGAAATCAGTCAGGACCTGCGCCAGAGCTGGCCCATGCACCGTCTGTTGCAGGGCGATGTGGGCAGTGGCAAAACCATTGTTGCGGCATTTGCCGCAATCCAGGCTGTCGGCAGTGCAGCCCAGGTCGCCATCATGGCGCCTACGGAAATACTCAGCGAGCAGCACTATCAGAAGCTGTCGGCCTGGCTGCATCCCCTGGGCATCACCTGTGTCTGGCTGGTGGGGCGCCAGGGCGCAGGCGAGCGACGTGAACACCTGCAGGCCATCGCCGGCGGGCATGCCCGCGTCATCATTGGGACCCAGGCGCTGATTCAGGATCAGGTTCAGTTCCAGCGGCTGGGGCTGGTGATCCTGGACGAGCAGCACCGCTTTGGCGTCGGGCAGCGTCTGGCGCTCAGCCGCAAGGGCGATGATGTCGATGCCGAAGGCGCGCGCCTGGCCCATCAGCTGAACATGAGCGCCACGCCCATTCCGCGCACTCTGGCAATGAGCTTTCTGGCCGATCTGGATGTCTCCGTGATCGACAGCCTGCCGCCGGGTCGCCGGCATATCACTACCCGTTTGATCAAGGATATCCGGCGCGATGAGGTACTGTCCTGGGTAAACAGGTCACTGCAGCAGGGCCGGCAGGCCTATTGGGTGTGTCCACTGGTCGAGGAAAGCGACAGCCTTCAGCTGCAGACCGCCATCGATACGCATGCCCAGCTCCAGACGCAGCTGGCCGGGTTGCGCGTGGGACTGGTGCATGGCCGTCTCTCCTACGAGGAGAAACATGCGGTCATGCAGGCCTTTCGCGCACATGAACTCGATCTGCTGGTCGCGACAACCGTCATCGAAGTCGGTGTGGATGTCCCCAATGCATCCATCATGGTCATCGAGCATGCCGAACGCTATGGTCTGGCACAATTGCATCAGCTTCGTGGCAGGGTGGGGCGGGGCACGGTTGAATCGGTATGCGTGCTGATGTACCAGGCACCGCTATCGCCCATTGCAAGCGAGCGCCTGCGCGCCTTGTATGAAACCGGGGATGGTTTCGAGATCGCGCGTCGCGACCTGGCCCAGCGTGGCCCGGGCGAATTTCTGGGCGTGCGCCAGTCGGGGCGCGAGCTTCTGCAATTTGCCGACGCGCAGCAGGACCAGGCCTTGCTTGAGCATGCACGCAGCCTGGCCATCCGCCTGCGCGAAACCTGGCCCGGACACGCACGCCGCCACCAGCAACGCTGGATGCGCGGACGCGAGGATTATCTGCGCAGCTGAATTGTTGCTGAATCGCTGTTGACCGCTGTTGATTATTGGTTGATTATGACTCTGACAGAACTCAAATATATTGTTGCCGTCGCACGCGAACGCCACTTCGGCCGCGCTGCGGAAGCCTGTTTCGTCAGCCAGCCCACGCTGTCCGTTGCCATCCGCAAGCTCGAGGATGAGCTGGGTGTCGTGCTTTTCGAGCGTGGCGGACCCGAGATCGGTATCACGCCCATTGGCCTGAAGGTTGTGGCCCAGGCCCAGCGTGTGCTCGAGGAAAGCGCCCGTTTGCTCGAGCTGGCGCGCCAGGGGCATGATCCCCTGGACGGGCCCTTGCGCGTGGGCGTCATTCCGACAATAGGGCCTTACCTGCTGCCCCATCTGGTACCGGCCCAGATCCGCCTGGCGCCACAGATGCCGCTTCTGCTTCAGGAGCATTTCACCGAGCGATTGCTGGAATTGCTGCGCCAGGGCGAAATTGATTGCGCCATCGTCGCGCTGCCCCTGCCCGATACAAGCTTTGCCATGGAAGCGCTGTATGACGAAGCTTTCTATGTGGCCCTGCCGTGCGCCCACCCCTGGGCGGCGCGTGAGGCGATTGCCGCCAATGAACTCAAGAATGAGACCATGCTGCTGCTCGGCATGGGGCACTGCTTTCGCGACCAGGTGCTGGAAGTCTGCCCGGAACTGTCCCGATATTCGGCCTCCAGCGAGGGCATACAGAAAACCTTCGAGGGCTCATCGCTGGAAACCATACGTCACATGGTGGCGGCCGGCATCGGCATCACGGTGTTACCCCGGAGCGCGCTGAATATGCCCGGTCAGGAAAACGCCCTGCTGAGCTATGTGCCGTTCTGCGATCCCGTGCCCGACCGGCGCGTGGTGCTCATCTGGCGCAAGAGTTTTCCCCGCCCGGAAGCCATACAGGCGCTGGCCCACGCCATTCGCGAAGCCCGGGTGCCCGGTGCCGACTATCTGCCGGATACGTCGGATGCCCTGGACACCCCGGCTTGAGCATAATGCTGCGCACAAAGCCGGCGCCGGCATGCTATCCTGCCCTTGTCCCGTTTATTTCGTTACAGGAGGTAGTCATGAAGAAACCTGCCAATCAGGGTGCGGTCGCTCGCAGTGAGGATGGCGCTCCCATCGATATCGGCATGTCGCCCGAGGCGCGTGCTTCGGTTACCGAGTTGCTGTCACGGCTGCTGGCCGACTCCTATACGCTGTATCTGATGACGCACAACTTCCACTGGAACGTCACAGGCCCCATGTTCAACACGCTGCATGTCATGTTCGAAGAGCAGTACACCGAACAATGGCAGGCCCTGGATGCCATTGCCGAGCGCATCCGTGCGCTGGGACATTTCGCACCCGGTACCTATGCCGAATATGCGCGGTTGAGCTCCATAAAGGAGCCCGAAGGTGTACCCAGCGCGAAGGAAATGCTGGACATGCTCGTCAAGGGCAACGAAGCCGTCGCGCGCATCGCCCGTGCCGCCTTCGATCATGCCGACGAGGCCAATGACCAGCCATCCGTCGACCTGCTGGTGCAGCGCATGGATGTCCACGAAAAGAATGCCTGGATGCTGCGCAGCATGCTGCAATAGGCTATGCCCTGCTCAATCGCTTATCACAAGGAGGTTTGAATATGAACCGTTTCACCCCTCTGGCGGCAGCCCTTGGTCTGGCTGCCGGCATGATGCTGTCCACCGGCGCACTGGCCAACCCCATCAAGGTGGGCGTTGCAGGACCTTTCACCGGTGCACTGACCCAATATGGCGACATGGTCAAGGAAGGGGTCGACACCGCCATGGAGCAGATCAACGCCAAGGGTGGCGTGCTCGGCCGTCAACTCGAAGCCGTCATTGTCGATGACGCCTGCGAACCCAAGCAAGGGCCTGTGGTTGCCAACCGCATCGTGAATGACAACATCGGTTATGTCGTCGGCCATGTATGCTCGGGCGCCACGATCGCCGCCACGTCCATCTACGATGATGAAGCCGTCGTCATGGTCACACCGTCGGCCACGTCGCCGGCGGTTACCGACGGCAAGAATTATGAGTTCATCTTCCGCACCATCGGTCGCGATGACCAGCAGGGCCCGGCCGCTGCCGCCTTCATCCTCGAACATATCAAGCCCAAGCTTGTCGCCGTCATTCATGACAAGCAGTCCTACGGTCAGGGCATTGCCGCTGCGGTGCGTGATGATCTCGAGGCCGGCGGCACCAGCATTGCCTTCTTCGAAGGCATCAATGCCGGTGATTCGGATTATTCCGCCGTCATCACCAAGCTCAAGAGCTCGGGCGCCGATTTCGTCTATTACGGGGGCTACCACCCCGAGATGGGTCTGCTGCTGCGCCAGGGCAAGGAGCAGGGACTGGATATTCGTTTCATGGGCCCCGAGGGTGTAGGCAACCCCGATATCAACGCGATTGCCGGTGATGCGGTTGAAGGCATGCTGGTAACCCTGCCGGCCGACTTCACGCAGGATGCAGCCAACGCCGAAGTCGTCAAGGCTTTCACGGACAAGGGTCGTGACCCTGGTGGCGCCTTCCAGATGACGGCCTATGCCGCCACCCTGGCGATTGCCACCGGCATCGAAGGCGCGGGTGCCGATGATCCCGAGAAGGTCGCTGCGTGGCTGCACGCCAACAGCGTCAAGACGCCGATCGGGGAAATCTCCTGGAACGACCAGGGTGACCTGAACGACTTCAAGTTTGACATCTTCACCTGGCACAACGACGGCAGCAAAACTGTCTTCGATTAATCCCTGCCACGCTATCCGGCCCGCTCCCCATGGTGGAAAGCGGGCCGTCGTGTGTCAGGCACGCCCCAGCACTATGACCCGGACACTGAAAATCGCCTTTATCGGCGGCGGCAATATGGCCACCGCCCTGGCCAGCGGCCTGATCGGCACGCACTGCGCCGCAGATGACATCCATGTCGTCGATGTGGATGCCGGCTCGCTGGCGGCCTGGCAGGCAAGGGGCGCCTCCACCGCTCCGGCTGCCGACGAGCGGCTGGCGGCGCACCCGATATGGGTCTTCTGCGTGAAGCCCCAGGTCCTGCGTGAGGTGGTGAAGGCCTGCCGGCCTTTTCTGCAGGCCGACACCCTGGTCATCAGCGTGGCAGCCGGTATTGCTGCAAGCACCCTGGCCGGCTGGCTGGGTGAACCACAGCGACCCTGGCAGCGCCTGGTGCGCTGCATGCCCAACACGCCGGCGCTCATTGGTGCCGGTGCAGCCGGACTCATGGCGCTCGATGGCGTGAATGCCCGGGACAAGGTCAATGCGCAGACTTTGCTCGAGGCGGTCGGCCAGGCCATCTGGGTGGAGTCCGACGCCCAGATCGATGCCGTGACGGCGCTGTCCGGCAGCGGCCCTGCCTATGTATTCCTGTTCCTGCAGGCCCTTATCGAAGGCGGCACCGCCCTGGGCCTGTCGACCGATCAGTCGCGCCGGCTCGCATTGGCAACCGTGGATGGCGCAACGCGGCTGGCAGCGGCATCTTCCGACGAACTGGCGGTGTTGCGCGCGCGCGTGACTTCACGCGGGGGCACCACGGCAGCGGCTTTGCAGGTCATGGGTGATGCCGGGTTTGAAACCATTGTGCACGCGGCCATGGTGGCGGCACGTGACCGGGCAGTCGCCCTGTCACAGGAGTTTTCCGATGAATGACAGTGAAATTCCGGCATGACCTGATATGTCTGATCTCATTCCGCAACTGACACAACAGTTTTTCAACGGCCTGTCGCTCGGCGCCATCTACGCGCTCATTGCCATTGGCTACACCATGGTCTATGGCATCATCGGCATGATCAACTTCGCGCATGGCGAGATCTACATGATCGGCGCCTATGTCGGTCTGGTCACGCTGTCGGCCATTGGCGTGAACAGCGGTCTGCCCGTTCCGGTTGTCATTCTCGCCATGCTGCTGGTAGCTGCGGCCGTCACCGCAGCCTATGGGTTCACCATCGAGAAGGTGGCCTATGCACCCTTGCGTGGCGGCCCCCGCCTGGTACCGCTCATCTCGGCCATCGGCATGTCGATCTTCCTGCAGAACTGGGTCGCCATCGGGCAGGGCGCCCGCGACATGGCGGTGCCGGCACTGGTGAGCGGTTCCCTGCAGTTCCAGCTGGGTTCCGAGTTCACCGTTACTGCGCCGTATTCCCGCATCATGATCATCCTCGTGACCGTGGTGCTCATGATTGCGCTCAGCCTGTACATCAAGTATTCCCGTGTCGGCCGCGCATCGCGCGCCTGTTCGCAGGATCTGCAGATGGCCAATCTGCTGGGCATCGACACGAATCGCATCATCTCCTTCACTTTCGTGATCGGCGCCATGCTGGCAGCCGTCGGCGGTGTACTCATTGCCCTGGCCATCGGCAAGCTGAATCCCTTCATCGGCTTTCTGGCCGGCATCAAGGCCTTCACGGCTGCAGTGCTGGGCGGCATCGGCAGCATACCCGGCGCCATGCTGGGCGGTGTGCTGCTGGGGTTGGCGGAAACGTTTGCCGCCGCCTACATTTCGTCGCAATACAAGGATATCGTCGCCTTCAGTCTACTGGTGCTGATACTTCTGTTCCGCCCAACCGGTCTTCTGGGCAAACCTGAAGTGGAAAAAGTCTGATGGGAAGTGTCTTCAAGAACGCGTTCGGCGCTGCCGTGCTCGCCGGCATCATTCTTGCGCCGGTCTTCGGCCTGCAGATCGTGCGTGTGGGCATGACGAGCACCATAGAGCCCGAATGGACGGTCATCATCGCGGGCATGGCCATCGTCTTCGTTTTCCAGATGCTTAGACCGATGGTGCAACGCAGCCTGGCCGGGCGCACGACGGCCCTGCGCATGCCCGTGCTGCAGGATCGCACGCGGCGCAACATCATCGCCGGGCTCGTCGCCGTCGCCCTGGTATGGCCTTTCTTCACCGGCCGCGGCCAGGTTGATATTGCGACACTGGTGCTCATCTATATCATGCTTGGCCTGGGGCTGAATATCGTGGTCGGCTTTGCCGGCCTGCTCGACCTGGGTTTCGTGGGCTTCTACGCCGTGGGTGCCTATACCTATGCCTTGCTCTACCACTGGGCGGGCTGGGGCTTCTGGGAAGCCCTGCCGCTGGCCGGCGCGGTGTCCGCACTGTTCGGCTATCTTCTGGGCTTTCCCGTATTGCGCCTGCGCGGCGACTATCTGGCCATCGTGACGCTGGGCTTTGGCGAAATCATCCGCCTGCTGCTTATCAACCTCTACGATTTCACAGGCGGGCCCGACGGCATTTCGGGCATTCCCAAGCCCACGGTCTTCGGCTTTCCCATGTTGCGCCGTGCTCCTGAAGGGCAGATGAGCTTCCATGAGCTCGTGGGGTGGAAGTTCGAAAGCCAGGATGTCATTATCTATCTGTATCTGATGGCGCTTTGCCTGGCGCTCATCACGCTGTACGTCTCGACGCGCGTCATCCGCATGCCCATAGGTCGCGCCTGGGAAGCCCTGCGCGAAGACGAGATCGCCTGTCGCTCCCTGGGGCTGAACCCGACCAACATCAAGCTGTCGGCCTTCACCATGGGGGCCATGTTCGCGGGCTTTGGAGGTGCATTCTTCGCCGCGCGCCAGGGCCTGGTCAATCCCGAATCCTTCACTTTCATCGAATCCGCCCTCATACTGGCGATCGTGGTCCTGGGCGGGATGGGTTCGCAGGTGGGCGTCATTCTGGCAGCTATACTCGTTACTGTCGTTCCCGAGATTGCACGCGAGTTCGCAGAGTACCGAATGCTGATCTTCGGCCTGGTAATGGTGCTGATGATGATATGGCGCCCGCAGGGGCTGTTACCGGTGAAACGACCCGTGGTGGAACTGGCCCCATGAGTGCGCTGCTTTCGGTGTCGGGCCTCACCATGCGCTTCGGCGGCCTGCTGGCTGTCGATGAAGTTGAATTCGAAGTCCGTCCCGACGAGGTGTTTGCCATCATCGGACCCAACGGCGCCGGCAAGACCACGGTATTCAACTGCGTCGGCGGATTCTACCGGCCCACAACAGGCCGCATTGTCATGGCGGGAGAAGACATCACCGGCCAGCCCAGCCACAAGGTGGCGCGCCACGGCCTGGTGCGTACTTTTCAGAACGTGCGCCTGTTCAGGCAGCTCACCGTGCTCGAGAACCTGCTCGTTGCCCAGCACACGCATATCGAGACCGGGCTGATTCAGGGTCTGTTCAAGACGCCCGGCTATCGCGCCTCGGAGCGCAAGGCACTGGAAACCGCTGCCTGGTGGCTGGATTTCATGGACATCCGTGAATATGCCAACCGCGAGGCCGGCAATCTTGCCTACGGTCACCAGCGCCGGCTGGAGATTGCGCGCTGCATGATCACACGCCCGCGTCTGCTCATGCTGGACGAGCCTGCAGCCGGCCTGAACCCCCAGGAAAAACGCAATCTTCAGGCACTCATTGATCAGCTGCGCCGCGAATTCGACGTGGCCGTGCTGCTTATCGAGCATGACATGAGCCTGGTGATGGGCGTGTCGGACCGTATCATGGTGATGGAGCATGGCAAGCCCATCATGACCGGCGAGCCCGAAGCTGTGCGTAACGATCCGCGCGTCATCAAGGCCTACCTGGGGGAAGAATAAGTGCTCACGCTCAGCAATGTTCACACCCATTACGGCGCCATCGAGGCGCTGAACGATGTTTCGGTTGACGTTCGCCAGGGCGAAATCGTCACGCTCATCGGCGCCAATGGCGCCGGCAAGACGACACTGCTCATGACGGTCTGCGGTTCACCTCGCGCTTCCGCCGGCAGCATACGTTTCCTCGATGAAGAAATCGCCCGCGAGGATACGCATAGCATCATGCGTCGCGGCATTGCGATTTCACCCGAAGGACGGCGCGTCTTCCCGGATCTTACCGTCGATGAAAACCTGAAGATGGGCGGCTTCTTCCTCAACCGGGAAGAGATCGAACAGAGCATAGATCACGTCTACGCGCTTTTTCCGCGACTCAGGGAGCGGGCGAGCCAGCGTGCGGGCACCATGTCAGGGGGTGAACAGCAGATGCTGGCCATAGGGCGTGCCCTGATGACCCGTCCCAGGCTGCTGCTGCTCGATGAACCCACCCTGGGGCTGGCGCCGCTCATCATCGCGCAGATTTTCGAGATCATCCAGACCATCCGCGAGGAAGGCGTTACCGTCTTCCTCGTCGAACAGAATGCCAACAAGGCCCTGCAGATCGCCGATAGAGGTTACGTGCTGGAAACCGGCAAGGTGGTACTTGCCGATAGCGGCGCCAACCTGCTTGTGAACGATGAGGTGCGCAAGGCCTATCTGGGCGCCTGAAGGCCTTCCGCCACCAGGGCTGCCTGTACGCCGGGATCAGCCTCCATGCGCGCGAAGAAGGCCTTCAGATTGTCCATGCCGTCCAGGGGCACCTGCTTGAACTGCGCCCAGCGCAGCAGCGTGTACAGATAGGGATCGGCAATCGAGCGGGAGCCTGCAATCCATTCACGCCCTTCGAGCTGACGCTCGGCAATCGCGAACAGGTCGACAAGCATGCGGGAAGCCCCTTCAATGAGCTCGGCCTGCGCCGCCTCGGAGCCCACATAGCGGGGGGCGGCAAACAACAGTGCGAACGTGCGGTGCAGGTCGGCATTGCAGAAGGCCAGCCAGCGGCGCACCTCGGCGCGTGCGCGCAGGTCGTCAGGTAGCAGGCCGCTGTGCGGATTGCGCTCGGCAATGTACTCCAGGATGGCGGAGCTCTGGGTCAGGATGAAGTCGCCATCCTCGAGCACGGGCACGGCACCCGCCGGATTGAGCGCAAGAAAAGGCGCCTGCTTCAGTTCATCACGGGCAACCGCCTGCAACTCATGGTTTTCTCCGGCCCAGATAAGGGCAATATGGCTCGCCAGCGGGCAGGCCCCAGGCAGGTAATATAATTTCATGCGGACACCTCGTGAACAATGTGGCTGATGCCACGAATCTGCTTCGCGATACAGTATAAGAAACTGTGCCCACCCGGTACAGGCAAGACAAGGACAGCCGCATGGTGAAGCCCCCCCTCAGAATTGTTTTTCTCGATCGCGAGACGATCGCCCCGCACATCTCGCTGCGTCCGCCCCGTTTTGCCCATGAGCTCGTGGTGCATGAGCGCAGCGCCGCCGACGAAGTCAGCGCGCGGATTCGCGAAGCAGACGTTGTCATTACCAACAAGGTGAGGGTATCGGCACAGGATATCGCCGCTGCCGGGCGGCTCAAGCTGATCGCGGTGGCCGCCACTGGTGTCGACAATGTCGATCTGGACGCGTGTGCAAAGGCCGGCGTCACGGTATCCAATATCCGCGACTATGCCCGCAACACGGTGCCCGAGCACACTCTGGCGCTCATCTTCGCCTTGCGCCGCAGCCTGCCGGCCTATCGCCGGTCGGTTGCGGAAGGCGCCTGGCAGCGGGCGGGGCAGTTCTGCTATTTCGACTATCCGATCAATGATCTGGCCGGGTCAACGCTGGGCATTGTCGGGCGCGGCACGCTCGGCCAGTCCACGGGCCGCCTGGCTGCCGCGCTGGGCATGACGGTGCTCTACGCCGGCCGCAAGGGCAGTACCGACGTACAGGCGCCCTACGTGCCTTTTGACGAGATGCTCGCGCGCAGCGACATCATCAGCCTGCATTGTCCGCTCACGGAACACACACGCAATCTGATCGGTGCCGGGGAGTTTGCCGCCATGCAGCGGCGGCCTCTCATCATCAACACTGCGCGCGGCGGTCTCGTGGATGAGCATGCGCTGGCGCACGCCCTGCGCTCGGGCCAGATCAGCGGTGCGGGCTTCGATGTTACCCGGCCCGAACCGCCACCGGCCGACTCGCCGCTCATGCAACTGCTGGATATGCCCAATTTCATCCTTACACCCCATGTGGGATGGGCGAGCAACCAGGCCATGCAGGCGCTTGCCGATCAATTGATCGACAATATCGAGGCGTTCGAGCGTGGTGAACCGCGCAATTGCGTTCAGCCCTGATTCCCGAGGCCGGTCTGATGTCTTCACCCATTCGTCTTGCTATCAATGGCTATGGCCGCATCGGCCGCTGCCTGCTGCGCGCCTGGCAGGAATCCGCCTTGCGACCCCACTTCGATGTGGTGGCCATCGTTGAGCCTTCAGACCTGGACAGCATCGTCTATCTGACCCAATACGATTCCACGCACGGGCCTTTTCCTGCCACGGTCGAGCAGGGCGACGCCGGTCTCACCATTGAGCACCAGCATATTCGTGTGCTGCAGGCCGACGCGCCCGAAAGTGTCGATTGGGCCGCACTGGGCGTCGATATCGTGCTTGAATGCTCGGGTCGCTACACGCGTCGCGCCGACCTGCGCCGTTTCCTCGACGCCGGTGCACCGCGACTGCTGCTGTCCAACCCCGGGGCCAGCGCCGAGGACGTGGACGCCACCATCGTGCATGGCACCAATCACGACACGCTGCGTGAAGGCAATACCATCGTTTCCAGCGCCTCCTGCACCACCAACGCTGTCGTGCCTGTGCTGCACGCGCTGGAACAGGCCTACGGCATCAACCAGGCTTTCCTGACGACGCTGCACTCCGTGATGAATGACCAGCCGCTCATCGACGGCTACCATCATCATGACCTGCGCCGCACGCGCTCCGCCATGCAATCCATCGTGCCCGTCGCCACAGGCCTGGCCCAGGGCGTGGAGCGCATCCTGCCCGCGCTTGCGGGCCGCGTGCAGGCGAAATCCATACGCGTGCCCATCGTCAACGTATCGGCCATCGACATCATGGTCAACCTGGGGCGCGGTGCGGACAGCGAAGGTCTGAACGGCCTGTTCCGGCAGATGGCCCGTCATCGGCCGGGACTGATCGCCTATACCGACCGGCCCCATGCCTCCATCGACTTCAATCACGACCCTCATTCCGCCATTGTCGACGCCAGCCAGACGCGCAGCCATGGCAACGGATTTGCCAATCTGCTCATCTGGTTCGACAACGAATGGGGTTTTGTCAATCGCATGCTCGACGTTGCTCTCGCATGGTCGCGCATCTTCAATTCCCAGTAGGCTTTTCTGAACGCAAGGATATCCACTATGGCTGATACAC
This sequence comes from Castellaniella sp., assembly GCA_041655275.1. Lineage (GTDB taxonomy): Bacteria > Pseudomonadota > Gammaproteobacteria > Burkholderiales > Burkholderiaceae_B > JAJYRX01. Next base: position 160,815 of record JBBAFU010000001.1, read on the forward strand.
GGATCGAAACCGATTCCATGGGCGAGATCGCTGTCAACACCGATCGCTACTGGGGCGCGCAGACGCAGCGCTCCATACTCAACTTTCCCATCGGCGTCGAGCGCTTCCGCTGGCAGGCACCCATGATCAGGGCTCTGGGCATCCTGAAGAAATCCGCTGCGATGGCCAATGCCGAGCTCGGCGAGCTGCCACAGGAACTGGCGCAATGGGTGTCTACGGCGGCCCAGGAGGTGATTGACGGGAAGCTGAACGATCACTTTCCCCTGGTGGTGTTCCAGACCGGTTCCGGCACACAATCCAACATGAACGCCAACGAAGTGATTTCCAACCGCGCCATCGAGCTGGCGGGCGGCGTGCCGGGCAGCAAATCACCTGTGCATCCCAACGACCACGTCAACCGCGGGCAATCCTCCAATGACACTTTCCCCACAGCCATGCATATTGCGGTCGGCGAACAGCTCGATCAGGTCTTCTTTCCGGCAGTGCAACAACTGCGTGACACACTGGCGGCCAAGGCGGCCGAATACGATCAGCTGGTCAAGACCGGCCGCACTCACCTGCAGGATGCCACCCCCATCACGCTGGGCCAGGAAATCGGCGCCTGGGTGGCCCAGATCGATTTCGGCCTGGATGCCGTGCGTCACGCCTTGCCCGGCATCTATGACCTGGCCATCGGTGGTACGGCCGTGGGTACGGGTCTGAATGCCCACCCGCGGTTTGGCGACACCGCCGCTGCCCATATTGCCGAGATGACCGGTCTGCCATTCCGTTCGGCGCCGAACAAATTCTTTGCGCTGTCCGCACACGACGCACTCGTGAATGTCTCGGCGGCGCTGCGTACGCTCGCCGGCGGACTGATGAAGATGGCCAATGATGTGCGCTGGCTGGCCAGCGGGCCGCGTTGCGGCATCGGCGAGATCCACATTCCCGAAAATGAACCCGGATCATCCATCATGCCGGGCAAGGTCAATCCCACCCAGTGCGAGGCGCTCACCATGGTGTGCGTGCAGGTATTCGGCAATGATGCTGCTACGGCCTTTGCCGGCAGCCAGGGAAATTTCCAGCTCAATGTCTACAAACCCGTGATGGTGCATAATGTTCTTGAGAGTATTGCCCTGATCAGCGATGCCTGCCTTGCTTTTGACGAACATTGCGCGGTTGGCATAGCGCCCAATCTCGAGGTCATCCAGCGCAATCTGGATCAGAACCTGATGCTGGTCACGGCGCTCAACCGCCATATCGGATACGACAAGGCGGCTGCCATCGCAAAGAAGGCTCAGGCGGATCACAGCACGCTGCGCGAAGCAGCACTGGCACTGGGCCATGTGACGCCTGAGCAATACGAGGAGTGGATTGTTCCTCTCGACATGACCCGCTCCTGAGCCGGCGGACTTTCCGGGGCCCGCCGCGCAGCGACCGCCACCCGGCGGCCGGATACACTGGAGGGCCTGCATGTCCACGTCTTTTCGTCGCTGGATCTTTCTGCTGCTGGCATTGCTGCCGGCACTTGCCGTACTGGCCGGCCCGCCGGCACCGGCGGGCGCACCACGCGAGGCGCGCGTGCTGCGCATCCAGGATGTCATCGGGCCGGCCATGTCCGACTATGTCATCAAGGGCCTGCAGCGTGCCACCGATGATGCGGCGCACGTGCTCATCCTCGAGATCGATACCCCCGGCGGGCTCGATCCCTCCATGCGCGATATTGTGCAGGCCATACTGGCTGCACGCCTGCCGGTCATCGGCTTCGTCAGCCCCGGCGGGGCGCGTGCCGCCAGTGCCGGCACCTTCATCCTGTATGCCGGCCATCTGGCCGCCATGACGCCGGCAAGCAATCTCGGCGCGGCATCACCGGTTGCGCTGGGTGTGGGTGGCGCAAGCGATCCCGACGGAAAGGCGCCCGCAGCCAAAACCGGTGACGGGGAGGGCAGGGCGGAAGGTGGCGATATACAAGGCGGCGATGTCATGGCGGGCAAGGTGCGCAATGATGCGGCGGCCTATCTGCGCAGTCTGGCACAATTGCGCGGTCGCGATGTCGAGTTTGCCGATGAGGCCGTGCGCAAGGCCAGCAGCCTTTCGGCCCGGGAGGCGCTGGAGCAGGGCGTCATCGACTACATTGCCGACGATATTCCCGACCTTCTGCGCCAGCTTGATGGTGCGACGGTGCGCCTGTCCGACGGCCGGGAAGTGGGCCTGCAGACGGCGCAGGCCCGGATAGTGCACGACGATCCGGGCTGGCGCACGCGGGTGCTGTCCACACTCACCAACCCGCAGATCGCCATCGTACTGATGATGATAGGCGTCTACGGGCTGTTCTTCGAACTGACCAGCCCGGGATTCGGCCTGCCGGGCGTGGCCGGCCTGATCAGCCTGCTGATGGGCATGGTGGCCTTCCATATGCTGCCGGTCAACTGGGGGGCTGTGGCGCTGCTGTTCGTCGGTACAGCCATGATGATTGCCGAAGTCTTTCTGCCCAGCTTCGGCGCCCTGGGGCTGGGCGGCATCGTTGCCTTCGTGCTGGGCGGCGTGATGCTGACCGATACGGATATCCCGGGCTTTGACCTGTCCCTGCCTTTCCTGATCGGCCTTGCCGTGGCCAGTGCGGTGCTGCTGCTCATCGCCGGAGGCGTTGCCACCCGGGCACACCGGCGCCGCATCGTGACCGGGACACAGGCCATGCTGGGCCTGTCGGGACGGGTGACACACATCGAGCAGGGCGTACCCTATGCCCTGGTGCGCGGCGAGCAATGGCGCGTACACAGTAATGACAGGCTGCTTCCGGGCGATACGGTCCGTGTGCAGCATGTGGACGGGCTGACGCTGGAAGTGTCCCGTCTTTCATCGCCCGCAACGCCGGGCAAAGGAGTCTGACCCATGATCACCTTCTATTCCGGCATGGACATCATCATGTCCGTCGTACTGCTGGTCCTGCTGTTCGTATTCATCAACGCGATCAAGATCTTGCGCGAATACGAGCGCGGCGTCATCTTCACCCTGGGCCGCTTCAGCAAGGTCAAGGGGCCGGGTTTCATCCTGGTCATCCCCGTGCTGCAGCAGATGGTCAGGGTGGATCTGCGCATCGTGACCATGGATGTCCCCACCCAGGACGTCATCTCGCGTGACAACGTCTCGGTCAAGGTGAACGCAGTGGTGTATTTTCGCGTCATGGAGCCGGACAAGGCCATCATCCAGGTCGAGCGCTATCTGGATGCCACCAGCCAGCTTGCGCAGACCACCCTGCGTGCCGTGCTGGGCAAGCACGAGCTCGACGAAATGCTGGCCGATCGGGAGAAGCTCAATGCCGACATCCAGCACATCCTGGATGCCCAGACCGACGCCTGGGGCATCAAGGTCACGACGGTGGAAATCAAGCATATCGACCTGAACGAAACCATGGTGCGTGCCATTGCACGCCAGGCCGAAGCCGAGCGCGAACGGCGTGCGAAGGTCATTCATGCCGATGGCGAGCGACAGGCCGCCCAGGCGCTGATGGAGGCGGCACAGACGCTGGCACGCGAGCCTTCAGCCATGCAGCTGCGTTACCTGCAGACACTCACGCAGGTGGCCGGTGACAAGAGTTCCACACTCGTTTTTCCCGTTCCCATCGACCTGCTGTCGGAGTGGATGGCGGGCAGGGTAGTCGGGCCGGCAGTGCCGCCCGCAGCTGGGCAAAAACCCGAATAAGCCTGATACGTACAGGGTTAATCCTCTATGACCCCGCGTGGTATGAAGTATATTAGTCGCTTTGGTTGTATCAATTCACTCAATCTACGGAGGATGGGCGATGAAAATCTGGAAGCTGATGGCCTGTGTGCCGCTGGTCCTGGCGGGTGGTCTTGCACAAGCAGCCCCCGATGGGGCTGCCGTGCAGAAAATACTCAAGAAGAATGCCTGCCTGGCCTGTCATGCGGTAGACAAGAAACTGGTAGGCCCCGCCTACCGTGACGTGGCTGCCAAGCACAAGGACGATGCCAATGCCGCCGATACGCTGGCCAAGCACATCCGTAACGGCAGCTCCGGTGTCTGGGGCCCTGTGCCCATGCCGCCCAACCCCAACGTCAAGGACGATGAGCTCAAGATGATCGTCGAGTGGGTACTTGCCGGCGCACCAAAATAAACATCAGCGACCCCTGCGCATCAGCGCCGGGGTCGTTGTGCTTCCAGCGCCTCAAGCCGCGCTTCCAGCATCCTGATGCGCTCCAGCAATGTCATGGCCAGTGTCAGGCCATGGGCATCCAGCTCAAAATCATCGCGCAAGCGCCTCGCCTGGCGGGCCTGCACGATGCAGTCACTGGCGAACATCCGTTGCGTCACCACGTCCGTCGCTGCCTCTGCATGCGGCTGGATCACACCGGCATCAACCAGAGCTTCAAACAGCTCGCCGGACAGGCCGGACAATTCCAGTACTTGCTCCATGGAGCAGAATTCCGTGGCGCTCAGCCACAGGCTTTTTGTCATCTTCATCGGGCATCTCCCCGAAACAGACCATCCCGCGGCCTGAAGCCGGACTCGCTGGCCAATGCCTGGAACAGCTCGCGCTCCCGGTCGGAAAGCCGGGTTGGCAAGGCGATGCTGGCAATCGCATACAAATGACCGGCCGCAGCCTTGCCCGTGCCAGGCAGGCCACGGCCTGCCAGCCGGAACTGGCGGCCGGCCGTTGTGGCTGCAGGCACGGTCATGCTGACGCGCCCTGCAAGCGTGGGGATCTCGACTTCGGCACCCAGCGCCGCTTCCCAGGGCGCCAGCGGCAGATCAAGATAGAGGTCCTTGCCGCTCACACGATACAGCCGGTGCGGCTGATATTGCAGAATGAGATAGAGGTCGCCCTTGGGTCCACCCTGAAAACCGGGACCGCCCTGGCCGGCCAGGCGCAGCCGCTGCCCATCACCGGCACCTTTGGGAATATGGACCTGGAAGCTGCGCAAGCGCGTATGCGGCTGGCCTCGGGCATCAATATCGGGCATCTTCAGCGACACCTCGGTTTCTGCGCCGGTAAACACCTGCTCCAGCGTGACCGGCATGATCACTTCCACATCCTGCCCCGCAAAACCGTCATGCCGTGATGAAGGTCCCTGTTTCTGGCGTGCTGCAGCAAATGCAGCCAGCAGATCGGCCAGATCGACGTCGGAAAAATCGGTTTCATCGAATCCGCCCATGTCTTGCGTATAGGTATTACGCCATTGGTGCGGCGGCACAAAATCCTCGCCCGGACGGCGCTGGCCGAGCTCGTCATAGGCGGCGCGCTTCTCGGGATCCTTCAGCGTGGCATAGGCTACGGAAATATCCTTGAACTTCTCCTCGGCTTCGGGGGTCCCGGCAACGTCCGGGTGATATTTGTGCGCCAACCGGCGGTAGGCCTTGCGAATTTCATCCTGACTGGCGTCGCGTGCCACACCAAGTGCTTTATAGTAGTCCACGAATTTCATCCGGCGCCTCGAAGTCGAGCCAATATACTGGGATAATGCCATATATGCGTTCACGACACATCATCATGGCCCTGGCCGCCGTACTGTCGCTGCTGGCCCTGGCCGTCGGCCTTGCATGGTGGACAACCGGATTACCGGGAAAGACATTGCCTGACATCCGCCTGCAGACCTTGTCCGGCGCGCCGGCAGCACTGCATGATTTCAAGGGCCGGCCCGTGGTGCTCAACCTCTGGGCCACCTGGTGCGGGCCGTGCCAGCGTGAAATGCCGCTGCTGCAGGCCAGTCAGGCTGCCAACCCCGACATCCATTTCGTTTTTGTCAACCACAAGGAAGCCCCCGATGTGGTCAGGAACTGGCTGGCCGCAGAAGGGTTGCAACTTGGCAATGTGGTGCTGGACCGCGAGGCCGAGCTGATCCATGAGACGGGCAGTCGCGGTCTGCCCACCACCATATTTCTGGATGCCGGCATCCGTGTACGCGAGATGCGCCTGGGCGAGCTGTCGGCGCAATCCCTGAGCGCAAGCCTGAAACTCCTGCGTCGATACACCGGCACCACCCCAGACAAGGATTGATCCATGCTGTTTACTGCTTCACTTCCTCGCCACTCATTACGTCTGTGCGCCCTGGCTCTTTCGCTGTCGCTGCTTCCCGCCGCAGCCTGGACGAAGGATGAAATCAAGAACAATGATACGGAGGCGCTGCCCGCAGTGCTGCACAGCCTGCAGGACAGGGGCGTGGAGATTGTAGGGCGCCTGGCCATGCCGGGCGGGCTCGAGGCCTACGCCGGCATTGCACAGCAGCAGCCGCTGGCAGTCTTTCTGGCGCCTGACGGCGAGCATCTCATCATCGGCACCATGATGAACGCTGCCGGCATGGATGTGACAGCCACTCCGCTGGCCAATGCCACCAACGGTCCGTGGGCCGAGAAAACCTGGCAAGCCCTGACAGACAGTGCCTGGGTCCAGGATGGCAATACGGATGCGCCGCGTATCATCTACATGATCACAGACCCCAATTGTCCCTTTTGCCACAAGTTCTGGCAGCAGGCACGTCCCTGGGTGGAGCAGGGCAGGGTACAGATTCGCCATGTGCTCGTGGGCGTGCTCACCGCCAGCAGCCAGGGCAAGGCGGCCGCCATCCTGCAGGCCGACGATCCGTCACAGGCATTGCATGCGCATGAAAGCGCCGGCCCGGAGCAGGGTGTGACACCTGCAAGTGAAATCCGCGTCGACACGGAGAAGCAGCTGGATGCAAATCGCAAGCTCATGCTGGATCTGCAGATCCAGGGCACACCCGGGATTTTCTATTTCGATGAAACCGGTGGCCTGCAGGTTCAGCGGGGTGCGCCGCTCGACGAACATCTTGAACAAATCCTGGGGACCAGGCCATGATACGCATTACCGATGACATCACCGTTGGCAACGAACGCCCCTTTGTCCTGTTCGGCGGCATCAATGTGCTGGAGTCGCTCGAGCTTGCACTGCAGGCCTGTGAGGTGTTCGTGCGCAATTGCGAGCGCCTGGACATTCCCTATGTCTTCAAGGCCTCATTTGACAAGGCGAACCGGTCTTCCATTCATTCCTGGCGCGGCCCCGGCCTGGACGAAGGCCTGAAGATGCTCGACACTGTGCGACAACGCTTCGACGTGCCCGTGCTGACCGATATCCATGAGCCCTGGCAGGCCGGGCCTGCGGCCCAGGTGGCCGACGTCCTGCAACTGCCGGCTTTTCTGGCGCGACAGACCGATCTGGTCACGGCGCTGGCGGGCACGGGCAGGGTGATCAACATCAAGAAGCCGCAATTCCTGAGTCCGTCGCAAATGGTGCACATCATCGACAAGTTTGCCGAGGCCGGAAATCGCAAGCTCCTGCTGTGTGACCGGGGCACGTGCTTCGGCTACGATAATCTTGTTGTCGACATGCTGGGCCTTGGTGTCATGAAGAAACTCTCGGGAGGCATGCCGGTCATCTTCGATGTCACCCATTCGCTGCAGCAGCGCGATGCGCTGAGCGGTGTGTCGGGAGGGCGGCGCAATCAGTTGCCGGAGCTGGCACGCGCCGGCATGGCCACGGGCCTTGCCGGCCTGTTCCTGGAGGCGCATCCGCGCCCCGATGAGGCTTTGTGCGACGGCCCCAGTGCCTTGCCACTGGACCAGTTACCGGCATTTCTCGAACAGATGAAAGCACTCGACACGCTGGTGAAGTCGTTTGCACCATTGACCATAGACTGACAGGGGCAAGGAACATGAACGAAGCATGGGGTGAGGGTTATTTCACCGATATCGCCTACACCTATGGCTATTATCGCGAAGTCAGCCCGCTGTTTCAGCGATTCTGTCTCCTGTTGCGGGGCCAGGCCGCCATGGTGCCCGATAATGGCCCCGATGCCTGGCATTGCGAACTGGGTTACGGGCAGGGCGTGTCGGTCAATATCCACGCGGCCGCCAATCCCGGTCGATTCATGGGTACGGATTTCAACCCGGCGCACGCAGCGCACGCCAACCAGCTGGCCCAGGCTGCCGGGAGCGGGGCGCTGCTCTACGACGACAGTTTCGAGCAGTTTCTGGCGCGCCGGGATCTGCCGCAATTTGACAGCATCAGCCTGCACGGGGTGTGGTCATGGGTCAGTCTGGCCAATCGCAATATCATTACCCAGCTGGCGCGGCGTCATCTCAAGCCCGGCGGCGTCATGTACGTGAGCTACAACAGCATGCCGGGATGGTCGCCCGCCAATCCGCTGCGCCATCTCTTCGTCACACATGACCGCTACGGTACAGCTTCGGGCAATGCAGTCGAACGCGTGGAATCCGCCCTTGAATTCTCGGAATCACTGCTGGCGGCGCGGCCGAATTATCTTCAGACTGCTCCTCATCTGGTGGAGCATCTCAAGTCCATTGCCACGCAGAACCGCCACTATCTGGCCCATGAATATTTCAATCAGGACTGGCGCTGCATGTATTTCACCGAAGTGGTCGATGCGCTGACGGCAGCAAAGCTGGATTTCGCCTGTACGGCTGTTCCGCAGGATGCCATAGACACCATCAACCTGTCGGAACCGGCCCAGCAGTTTCTGGATGGGCTGGGCCATCCCGTCCTGCGTGAACAGGTCAGGGATTATTTCGTCAACAAGCAGTTTCGCAAGGATTTGTTCGTGCGCGGCCGCTTCGCCTTGCTGCCGGGTCAGCAGCGGGAGCAGATGCTGGACAGTCGCCTGGTGCTTACGACCGCGCCTGATCTTGTGCCCATGACCATACAGGGCGCCCAGGGAGAAGGTCGGCTGCAGGAAACGCATTACCGGCCGTTTCTCGATATTCTGGCTGAACAGCATCACGCGCCGAAGACATTGCGCACGATCGCTGCGCGCATGCCGCAGACAAGCTGGCCCATCTTGCGCCAGATCGTTACGGTGCTCACCGGCATGGGCGCAATAGCGCCTTGCCAGAGTGACGAGGCGCAGGCACAGGTTCGTGATCGCTGCCGCAAGCTGAATAGCCATCTGTTTGACCTGGCGCGCCATCGCAACGATATCCTGACGCTGGCCAGCCCGGTGCTCGGCGGCGGCGTTGCCATGGGGCGTTTCGACCAGCTGTTCCTGCATGCGCGTGAAGAAGGCCTGTCAGATCCGGATCAATGGGCGGCCGCCACGTGGACATTGCTTGACGAGCAGGATCAACGCATCATGAAAGACGGAAAGAAGCTCGAAACGCCGGAGGAAAATCTTGCGGAGCTGCAGCAACAGGCCCGGGACTTCAACGAGGTGCGCCTGCCAATCTGCAAGAGTCTGGGCATTGCCGATTGAATGCAAACGCCGGACAGCAAATAGGGAAGGCTTCCTGCATGTCATTTATTTGACTTGACATAATACACATTATGCGCCTTTTAAGAAACTTGCCACTCCCATAATCCGGTTTCAGGATCATCAGCCGTCACACAAAAAAGAGCGGGCTCCGCGCAATGCGGAGCCCGCTCTGGTCAGATCCCGGGAATCCGGGATGCCGGCATCAATACAGCTTGTTCGGCAGCCACAGACCAATGCCCGGGAAGACGTACATCAGCACGATGGAGATGAACACAATTCCCACGAACGGCAAGGCCCCCATGAAGATCTGCACCAGCGACACGTGAGGTGGCGCTACGCCCTTCAGGTAGAAGGCGGACATCGCCATCGGTGGTGTCAGGAAGGATGTCTGCAGGTTCAGCGCCACCAGCAAGCCGAAGAACAGCGGATCGACACCATAGTGGTCGACCAGCGGTATGAAGATGGGCATGAAGATGATGATGATCTCCGTCCACTCCAGCGGCCAGCCCAGGAAGAAGATGATCAGCTGTGCCATGATCATGAACTGCACAGGGGACAGCTCAAGCCCGATCACCCAGTCGTTCACGATGGCCTGCCCGCCCAGCAGCGAAAAGGCGGCGGCAAACATGCTGGCACCGATGAACAGCCAGCACACCATGGCGGTCGTTTTCGCAGCCAGATTGACCGACTCCCGCAACATGGGAATGCTGAAACGCCGGTATGCAATTCCCAGCACCAGCCCGCCGAAAGCGCCCATGGCAGCCGCTTCCGATGGTGTTGCAAAGCCAAAGACGATGCTTCCCAATACCGCCAGTATGAGTCCGGCCAACGGGAAGAACGAGGTCGTCATCAGCTTGAACAACTCCAGCCGCTGGAAGTTGAATATCGCATAGAAGCCGATCATGAGCAGGATGGATACCCCGGCAAAGACCCAGAACCAGGTGGGTACATCCTTGCTTGCAGGTGCCTCGACACCCTCTTCTTCCGCTTCATCGACGGCTGCCGCCGTGTCTTCGGCGTCGCCGTCGTCGAGTGTTGCAAACAGGGCCGAAAAATCATCCGCACCACTGTCCAGACCCATTTGCAGCAAGGCCGGATCATCCGCAGCATCCGGGGCGGTTGCAACCTCGTACGTCATGCCCAGGGTAAGCACCAGCGCCAGTGCGGGCACCAGCGCGATCAGGAGATTCTTGTGCACATGGACGCGACTGACCTTGCTGTCACGTGACCCAAGAGCACGCGTGAGACCGACCAGGGCATTCGAGCTGAATGTGCGCGCGATATGCTCCGAAGCGGCTGTGAGCGGCAGGGTGCGCTCTTCCTGGGGCAGCGGCGGGGCCATGCTGGGACGCAGCTTGGTGATGATGAGGATGTAGAGGATATACAGACCCGACAGCAGCACACCCGGGAAAAAAGCCCCGGCGTACAGCTTGACAACGGACACCCCGGCCACTGCACCATAGACGATGAGCATGATGGAAGGCGGTATCAGAATACCCAGACATCCCCCGGCCGTGATGACGCCGGCGGACAGGCGTACGCTGTAGCCCGCATTGAGCATGGCGGGGAACGCCAGCAGCCCCATGAGTGTGACTACCGCGCCCACAATACCTGTGGCCGTTGCAAAAATAGCACAGGTAACGATGGACGCCACTGCCAGTGAGCCCGGAACGCGGGCCGCCACCAGATGCAGGGTGTGGAACAGACGTTCGATCAGGTTTGCGCGCTCGACCAGATAGCCCATGAAGATGAACAGCGGCACCGCAATCAGCACGTCATTCGTCATGACCGCATAGGTGCGCAACACCATCAGGTCCAGCATGGTGTCCCAGGCAACATCCCAGCCCATGCTCCGATAGGCATACAGGGTAAAGGTCACACCCATGCCCATGAGTGTGAAAGCGGTGGGAAAACCCATCATGATGCTGACGACGATAAGCCCCAGCATCAGCAGGCCCACGTGTCCGTCAGTGATCTTGTCCAACGGCGGCATCATGAAGAAAAGCAGCACCAGCACTGCAAACATGATGCCAAGACCAACCCAGACTTCCTTTCTCATCGTGTTTCTCCCTGACCAGGCCCTTGCTGACCTTCTGCAAGATCGACCACGACCTCGGTCTGGGTCACCATGCTCTTGAGTGTTTCTACATCCACTTCTTCCACGTCCTCGATGCGTGCCGGCCAGGCGCCTTGCTGCAGCGTGATGACGCAGCGCAGGACTTCCGCCACACCTTGCGCAATCAGACAGGCGCCGGCAAGCGGAATGATGGCCTTGAACGGATAAATGGGCGGCCCATCTGCCGTGATGGTTGAATGCTCATTGATGGCAAAGGATTCGGCAGCGTAGCCATAACCTGCCCACAGCATGGCGATGACGCCAGGGAAATAGAACAGAATGAAAAGTGCGAGATCCAAGCCGGCTTGTACCCTGACCGGAAAATGCCCGTAGAGGATATCAGCCCGCACGTGTGCATTGGTCGCCATGGCATAGGCGCCGGCCATCATGAACAGAGTGCCGTACAGCATGTTCATGACATCAAAGGCCCAAGGCCTTGGATTGTGGAAAGCGTAGCGGGAAAAAACTTCGTAGGTGACGAACAAAGTCAGTATCAGTACGGTCCAGCCAAAGAAATGGCCGAACCATCGGTTGATTCTGTCAATGCGATTGACCAGATTCAGCATGAACTACCCCGGTAATCGGCAAGGCAGGCAGGCTCGGCATGCCCCCTGCCCTGTCGCTAACTATATAGATTTGGTGAAACTTGAGAGTGATACGCAAGAAAAACACCATTCTCAAGACGCAAGAATGGTGTTTTTCGGTTCAACGGCTGCGATCAGGACTTCTTGCGGCCGAAGTAGTACTGGAATGCCAGGCGACGGTTGTTGTTGGTATCCATATCCCAGGTGACCACGCGCTCCGCAAACGCACGTTGCGACTCTTCGATCTCCTTGAACAGGGCATTTTCTTCACGCTTGGTCGCCAGGATGTCATCCCAGACCTTGAGCTGGTCAAGCAGGATGGAATCCGGCGTCTTGTAGAACTTGACACCGTCCTCCTCCTTCAGGCGGATGTAATCCTTGGAGTAGCGATCAAAGCCCTTCCACAGTACGTCAGCGGAAGCCGCCTCGACGGCGTTGGCGATGATGGCCTTCAGATGGTCGCTCAGACCATTGTACTTGTCCTTGTTGAAGATGATCTCGAAGGTTTCAGCGGCCTGGTGATAGCTTTGCAGCATGCAGACCTTGGAGACATCGGGGAAGCCCAGCAAGCGGTCGGAGCTGGCGTTGTTGAACTCCGCCCCGTCGAGCAGGCCGCGGTCCATGGCAGGAACAATTTCACCGCCGGGCAGCGCATTCACCGAAGCGCCCATGGCCGTGTACATGTCAATGGCCAGACCATTGGTGCGGAACTTGAGGCCCTTCAGATCTTCCGTCTTGGTGATGGGCTTCTTGAACCAGCCAAACGCCTGCGTATTCATGGGGCCGTAGAGGAAGGTCTTGACGTTGCCGCCAATCGATTCGTACAGCTTGTCGAGCAGCTCCTTGCCGCCGCCGTACTTGTGCCAGGCCAGGATCTGGTCGGCCGTCATACCGAAAGCAGGACCCGATGAATACAGGGCCAGCGCATTCTGCTTGCCGTAGCTGTAGCCCAGCACGCCATGGCCGCCATCGAGTGTGCCCTTGGACACAGCGTCGAGCAGCGAGAAGGCGGGGACGACGGCGCCGGCGGGCAGCACCTCAATCTTGAGATCGCCACCAGTCATGTCATTGACCTTGGCGGCGAAGTCCAGCGCGAATTCGTGGAAGATATCAACGGTGGGCCAGGTGCTCTGGAAACGCAGGTTGATGGGACCCTGCGCCTTGGCGACCATGGGGAAAGCCATGGTCGCCGCTGCCGCAGTGCCCGTGACGGCTGCGCCCATGAACTTGCGCCGGGAGGCGTTCTTGGCCCCTTCCACGGAAGCGACGCTGTTTTTTTCGTCTTTCATGCTTGACTCTCCAAAAGCGTGACAGTAGTGCACTTTGTTACTAATAACCGGATGAGCGGCCCTTTGATGCCCTGTTTTTATTGACAGCCCGACCATTTGCAGCAAAGCGGAAATGAAATCAAGTATTTCCGTTCATGCCGCGCGGGCTGATTGTGTGACATGAAATTGCCGATATAAGAGCATAAGAGAATCGGACACCATCACCAATACGCGTTAACCCGTAGCTGTCGCGCTCAAACCCCGTGCCGGTGCCACCCTCACGGTTTGTTTCACGACTTGCAACGAAAATTCAAACCTTGAATTGTCTGGGGTTTTGACTAAAATCAAGATTCACAATCCAATTGGGTGATAGGAGGTCTCATGAAAAATACATTCAAGATGACGCGCCGCCAGATGCTTGCCACTACCGGCGGCGCTTTGGCATGGGCCGGTATGGCGGGTGTGGCACGGGCCGATCTGGCCACGGGTGACGAGCCCCCGGCCAAACCGGCGCCCACGGAATCCCTCAAGCCCCTGCCCGATTATGCGGCGTGGAAGAATGGCGATGCCATGATCGTGCATAGCGCCAATACGATTGAAACCCGTCGCACGGCTTTTGGCCAGAGCGGCATTACGCCGCTGGATCACCTTTTCGTACGCAATAATGTGAGTCCGCCTCCCGCCGGCATCGTTGAAGATCCCGATGCCTGGGTCATCCAGATCGAAGGCGTCAAGTCGCCGCGCAGCTTCACTATTGCCGAACTGAAGACCCTGGGCCTGACCAGCGTGGCCATGGTGCTGCAATGCTCGGGCAATGGCCGGAACTGGTTTCCGCACAAGCCCAGCGGCACGCAGTGGACCGTGGGCGCAGCAGGCTGCGTGGTGTTTACCGGTGTGCCTGTGAAGGCCATTCTTGAAGCCACGGGTGGCGCGCTCGATGGCCGGATCTACATGACCGGCACCGGTGGCGAGGAAATTCCGGCCGGCATCGATCCCAATACCATCATGATAGAGCGGTCGGTACCCATTGCCGCTGCCGAAGAAGCCCTGCTCGCCTGGGAAATCAACGGCGTTCCCATGCCTCTGGCCCATGGCGGGCCCCTGCGTATGGTGGTGCCGGGCTATCTGGGTGTCAACAACGTCAAGTACGTCAAGCGCCTGGCCTTCACCGAGGAGCAGTCGCCGGCACGCATCCAGCAATCGAGTTATCGCTTCTCGCCGGTGGGTGTGAAAGGCACGCCGGAATTCGATTCGATATGGGAGTCGCCGCCCAAGTCCTGGATCAACCTGCCGTCCGACCCGGATGTGCCGGTCAGGGCCGGCCGGGTGCAGATCAGCGGCGTGGCGACCGGCGGCATGACATCGCCGGACAAGATCGAGGTTTCACTCAACGGCGGCAAGGATTGGCAGGCGGCGCAATTCGTCGGACCCGACCTGGGCCGCTACGCCTGGCGTGAATTTGTGTTTTCGGCGGAGCTCGCACCGGGTACGCACGACATTGCCTGTCGTACCACCAGCAAGGACGGCAAGACCCAGCCTGAGGAACGCATAGAGAACAATCGCGGCTACCTCAACAACAGCTGGCGCGACCACATGGTCACCATCACGGTGGCCTGATATCAGGAAAGGGCCTTCGGGCCCTGTTTTTCTCAAAAGGTCAGAACTTGATCCCTTCATTCATGGCGCATTGTGTCCGCCCCAGCCTCCTGGCGCTCGTCGTGGTTGCCACTCCCGCAATGGCGGATGCCGATCCCGCACAACTCGAGGAAGGCAAACTCCTGTTCCAGTCGGAAGCAGCGCCCGCCTGCGCCATCTGTCACACGATGCAGGACGCCGGTGCCACCGGCGGCATCGGTCCTGATCTGGATGAACTCAAACCGGATCTCGACCGCGTGAAAAAAGCCCTGGAGGAAGGCATGGGTGCCATGCCTTCCTTTGCCGATACGCTGACCGAGGCGCAGCGCGATGCCGTTGCTGCCTACGTGGTCCACGCAAGCGGCGCCGGGCAGTAATAACGGCTGCTGCGGCCGGCGGCCGCCAGATCCCGGTTTTCCGGTTTTATTCGACCGTCAGCGTCTTCACGCCGTTTTCGGCCGACTTCTTGGGCAGGTGCAGGTTCAGCACGCCATCGGCGTAGCTGGCCTTGGCATTGGCCTCGTCAATATCCTGGGCCAGCGCAAAGCTGCGTGACTGTGCGCCGTAGTAGCGCTCGCGGCGCAGTACGGTTTCACCTTCTCTGGTTTCCTTCTCGGAGCGGCTTTCCGCGCGGATGGTGACCTTGTTGCCATCGATGGTCACCTTGACGTCTTCCTTGTTGATGCCCGGAAGTTCGGCGCTCACGGCGTAGGCATCCTCAGTTTCCGAAACATCGAGACGGATACGGGCCTCGGTCACGGCGTCGCTTGCCGAAGAGAGGCTGGAAAAGTTGCGCAGCAGGTCATCGAAGCCCCGGAAGGCATCAAATCGGGCCAGCTCGCCAAAAGGATCGAAGCGTGTCAGTTGTCTGCTCATCACATTCTCCTGAAAATAAACAAAGGGTTTACGGAAGACCATCATGCCTTCCTTGCTTTCACATATGGGAACGAAAGCAATAATTTCAAGAGTATTCGGCTTGTACAGGATGCCGGTCGCCACACGGCATGCGCTATGATTCCTGCTGTGGCTGTTTCCATCCACTTTTTCACCTGTCCCGCCAACAAGGAAATCCCATGCTCAGCCTGACCGTATCCGATATGACCTGCCAGCATTGTGTCGCCTCGATCACCAGGGCCGTTCACAGCGTCGCGCCGCAGGCTGATGTTCAGGTTGATCTGGCCACACACCGGGTCGATATCAGCGGCGCCTCCGATGCACCTGCCGCCATCGAGGCCATCACACAGGCGGGCTTCAGCGTCACAGTCCTCTGAAGCGGGTCGGTGCCACTCAGGATGTGGCGATCAGGATCACACCGGTCAAAATCGCCACGCATCCCAGCCAGCGCCCTGCACTGACCTGTTCACGCAGGATGAGGGCGCCCACCAGTGTGGCGACGATCATGGACATCTCGCGCAGGGGTGCAACCTGGCTCACGTCGGCACCCAGGCGCAAGGCATAGAGCACCAGGATATAGGCCAGCGGCGACACCAGGCCGACAAAGAAGGCCAGTAGCCAGTTGCCCTTCATTTTTTTCCGCAATTGCGCCCGTTCCGACCACACGCCCGGCGCCAGCAGCATTGCCCCGCCCAGCGATGAGATCCAGTCCAGGATCACGGGTGCAACCAGCAGCACCTTTACGCTATAGGCATCGACCACACTGTAGGCCGCGATGAAAGTGCCAATGCAAAGGCCCCAGCGGATGCCCACCCAGGATTGCGGGCTGCGAAACATCTTCCACTGACCCTGGGTGGCAATGAGCAATATGCCGCACACCACGCCCAGTATGCCCAGCGCCTTCGAAAGATGAATGGACTCTCCCAGCCACAGGATGGCGACAATGCTGGCGAGCAATGGCCCGGTGCCGCGCGCCACCGGATAGACGATGGAAAGATCGGCTTTCTGATAGCCCTTCATCAGGCTGAGGCTGTAGCCCAGATGGATCAGGGTCGACAGGCCGACGAACAGTATGGCCATGCCCGACCATGACATCGCCTGATCGTGCAATAGCCAGAGCACCCAGGGCAGATAGAGGATACCCGACCAGATGCGGTAGAAGAAGACAAAGACGGCACCGGCGCCGGCCGCACGTTTGGATGCCAGATTCCAGCTTGCATGCAGGAAGGCGGCCGTCACGACCAGGCCCAGACTCAGCCAGCTCATGGCGGACGGCCTCCGGCGTCAGAGGATTTCGTCGATAGCCGACAAGGGACGTGCCAGGCGAACGCCTTTTTCCGTCACCACGAAGGGACGATTCAGGAGAATGGGATGCGCCGCCACCGCGGCCAGACGCTCGGCATCGCTCACATCGGGGCCGTCGAGGCCAAGTTCGCTGTACAGGCTTTCCTTGCTGCGCAAGGCCTGGGCAACCGACAGGCCGGCGCGATGGATCAGGGATGCCAGCGCCGCCTCGTCCAGAGGCGCTTCCAGATACAGCACGATTTCCGGTGTGTGCCCGGCCTCCTGCAGGCGGGCAAGCGCGGCGCGCGAGGTGCTGCAGCGGGGGTTATGATAGATGGTGGTCATGAGCGGTTGCCTGCTTGCCTGAAGCGTTTACAACCCCTCATGTTAACCCGGTTTCTGGAGTTCGCATGATCGATCTTTACTACTGGCCTACGCCCAACGGCCACAAGATCACCCTGTTTCTGGAAGAGACAGGCCTGAAATATCGCGTAATGCCGATCGACATCAACAAGGGCGATCAGTTCGATCCGGCCTTTCTGCGCGTTGCCCCCAACAATCGTATCCCGGCAATCGTCGATCACACCCCCGTTGACGACGGCGCGCCCATCAGTGTCTTTGAATCCGGCGCCATTCTTCTGTATTTGGCTGAAAAGACCGGCAAATTTCTCTCCGCCGAGCTGCGTGAGCGCACCGCCACTCTCGAATGGCTGTTCTGGCAGATGGGTGGCCTGGGCCCCATGGCCGGGCAAAATCATCACTTCAGCGTCTATGCGCCGGAAAGGATTCCCTATGCCATTGATCGCTACCGGCGTGAAACCGCAAGGCTCTACGGCGTGTTGAACAAACAGCTCGCCGGGCGTGACTGGATCGCCGGCGAATACTCGATAGCGGACATGGCCTGCTATCCATGGATAGTGTCCCATGAGCGCCAGAGTCAGGATCTGAACGACTTTCCATATCTCAAGCGCTGGTACGACCGTATTGCCGCCCGCGATGCCACGCAGCGTGCCTATGCCCTGGGCAAGAAGATCCAGCCCGAAACCCGCGTGCATGATGAAGCCTCGCGGCGTATCCTGTTCGGCCAGGATGCAGGGTCAGTACGATGATGATCCCGGTCGCCCCCCTTCGGCGCGGTCGCCCGCTGCTTGCCACCCTGGCAGCGGCTGTGTTACTGGCAGCCTGCGCCGTCAAGCCCACATCCGACATTTCCCTCATTCCGGCCCAGACCGACGCCATCAGCAGTCGCAGCGGCCTGTTCGTACAGCCGGTGAAGTGGTCGCGCACCCAACCCGGCTGCAAGGGCGAATGCCCGCAGATGAGTGTGGACTCGCTGGTATTTCCCGGCGTGCCCCGCCTGACCGAGCTGGTGGACCACGCGCTCGCCATGCTGACCGGCACAGGGGACGAACGCCTGCCTCCCTATGACACGATTGCGGAGTTCGAAGCGCACTTCTGGAAAACGGCCGCCACACGCGATCAGGTCGAACTGGTCGCACGCACACGCTATCGCAACCGTCACCTGACCGTCATCGAGCTCAGCAGCGGACAGTACTTCACCGGAGCGGCACACGGCCTGACGGCTACCCAGTTCCTGAACTGGGACAACACGACCGGCCGCGTGCTCGGTCTGGACGATGTGCTCCGGCCCGGTGTGCATCAGCAATTCGTTGCGGCTCTGGCGCAAGCCCATCAGAACTGGCTGGATGCCCATTCCGACGCCTATAATGACCGTGTTGCGTGGTTGCAACTCTGGCCTTTCCAGGAAAGCAGCAACTTCGCCCTTACCGATCAGGGGTTGGTCGTCAAGTACGATTCCTATGAAATTGCGCCCTATGCCTGGGGTCAGCCCGAACTGATGATTCCCTATGAACGCCTGGGGGGCATCCTCAGGTCCAGCTACCTGCCGCCGGCAAGCGGCTGAAATCAATCTTTGTTGTGAATAATATCCATGATCACCCTGCGCCGGCTTGGTTTGACCGCACTGCTGATCGTTCTGGTCGGCGGCCTCTGGGCCCTGTGGCAATGGTTGCCCGATGACGGTCCCGGCCCGGGCTTCGCCAGCGGCAACGGCCGCCTGGAAGCCACCGAAATCAACATCGCCACCAAGCACCCCGGTCGCGTGGACGACATTCTGGTCAACGAAGGCGACTTCGTCGAACAGGGTCAGGTGCTGGCCATCATGAACGCCGAAGCGCTCGAGGCCCAGCTGGCCGAGGCGCAGGCCCGCGAGCGCCAGGCGCTGCATGCCGTCGCGGCGGCCGAAGCCCAGATTGCCCTGCGCCAGAGCAATGTGGCTGCGGCGCAGGCGGTGGTACGCCAGCGCGAAAGCGACCTGCTGGCGGCGCAGCAACGCCTGGCCCGCTCGCGCACCCTTGCCGAACGCGGTGCCAGCTCGCGCCAGGAGCACGATGATGACCAGGCCCGTGTACATAGTGCCGAGGCCGGGCTGGCTGCCGCCCAGGCCCAGGTCATTTCGGCGCAGGCCGGCGTGACGGCTGCCGAAGCGGAGCGTACCGGAGCACGCTCCACTGTCACTGCGGCCAGGGCCACCGTGGCGCGCATACAGTCCGATCTGGACGATTCCCGCCTGCGTGCCCCCCGTGACGGCCGCGTGCAACTGCGCATCGTCCAGCCGGGTGAAGTACTGGGTGCCGGCGGGCGCGTTCTCAACCTGCTCGACCTGACCGACGTTTCCATGAATTTCTTCCTGCCCGAAAGAGCGGCGGGCCGTCTCGCCCTTGGCGGAGAGGCCCGCATCCAGCTCGACGCTGCGCCGGAATATGTCATCCCGGCAAACATCTCCTTTGTTGCCGACCGCGCCCAGTTCACACCCCGTACGGTGGAAACCGAGAGCGAGCGCCAGAAGCTCATGTTCCGTATCAAGGCGCGCATTCCGCCGGCGCTGCTCGAGCAGCATCTGCGTCAGGTCAAGACAGGCCTGCCCGGGGTGGCCTGGGTGCGCACCGATGAAAGCCAGGACTGGCCCGACTTCCTGCAGCCCCGCCTGCCCGAGTAAGCGGGCATGAGCCGGCAGCAACACAGCGTTGCGCACATCCGGGGGTTGCGTCAGGCCTACGGCCCGACGACAGCGCTGGATGGCATCGACATCGACATCCCGGCACGCCGCCTCGTGGGCGTGATCGGTGCCGATGGCGTGGGCAAGTCCAGCCTGCTCACCATCCTGGCCGGCGCCAGAAAAATACAGGAAGGCCGGGTGGAAGTGCTGGGCACCGATCTGCGCGATCGCGCCCAGCGCGAGCAGGCCTGCCGGCGCATCGCCTTCATGCCGCAGGGACTGGGCCGTAACCTCTACCCTTCCCTGTCCATTGAAGAAAACCTGCAATACATCGCCAGTCTGTTCGGTCTCTCAGCGCTGCAGCGGCGCGAACGCATCGATACGCTCACGCAGCGCACCGGCCTGTATTCTTTTCTTGACCGGCCGGCCGGCAAACTTTCCGGCGGCATGAAGCAGAAACTCGGCCTGTGCTGCGCCCTCATCCATGACCCCGAGCTGCTCATACTGGATGAACCGACAACCGGCGTCGATCCCCTGGCCCGCGCCCAGTTCTGGGATCTGGTGCGCGAGCTGCAATCGCGACACGCATCGATGAGCATCGTGGTGGCCACCGCCAATCTGGATGAGGCGGCGGAATTCGACTGGCTGATCGTCATGAGCGACGGCGTCGTGCTGGCTGAAGACACGCCCGCAGCGCTGCTCGAGCGCACCGGAACCGAAACGCTGGCGGATGCCTCCATCGCCCTGTTGCCGGAATCCCGGCGCCGGGATCATCAGGCAGTGGTGATTCCGCCGCGGCCCGAAGATGACAATAGCGAAATCGCCATCGAAGCGCATGGGCTGAGCAAGCACTTCGGCGACTTTGTCGCCGTGGACCGCGTCAGCTTCAAGCTTTACCAGGGTGAGATCTTCGGCTTTCTGGGTTCCAACGGCTGCGGCAAGACGACCACCATGAAGATGCTCACCGGCCTGCTGCCGGCGAGCGAAGGCCAGGCCTGGATCTTCGGGCAGGAAATCGATGCACATGACACGGCGCTGCGCCGCCGTGTGGGCTATATGTCCCAATCCTTCTCGCTGTATTCCGAGCTCACGGTGGAACAGAATCTGGTGCTGCATGCACGCCTGTTCCGCATGGCGGCCGGGGACATTCCCGCACGCGTGCAGCTCATGCTGGAGCGCTTCGACCTGCTGGCCGTGCGCGATCGCCTGCCGCCCAAACTTCCCCTGGGCATGCGCCAGCGGCTGTCGCTGGCCGTGGCCATGGTACACGACCCCGAGCTGCTCATCCTGGATGAGCCGACATCGGGCGTGGACCCGGTCGCGCGTGATTCGTTCTGGCGCCTGCTGATCGACCTGTCGCGCAATGAAGGCGTGACCATCTTCATTTCCACGCACTTTATGTACGAGGCGCAGCGCTGTGACCGCATATCGCTGATGCATGCGGGGCGCGTACTGGATACCGGACGCCCGGAGGAGCTTGTGGCGCGGCGCGGTGTCAGGGATCTGGAACAGGCTTTCATACAGACGCTGCTGGACGCCAGCGAATCAGGGGACGGCGCGGGCGCATCGGCTGAAGAAGACGATGCGACCGACCTGTCTGCCATGGGGCCCTCGTCAACTTCCTTCCGGCCGGTCGCCCTGCCCTTGCGGCGCATGTGGGCCACCACCCGCCGCGAAAGCAAGGAGCTGCGCCGCGACCCGTTGCGCGCCCTGCTGGCACTGATAGGCTCGCTCGTCCTGATGTTCGTGATCGGTTTCGGCATCAACATGGATGTCGAAGCCCTGCCCACTGCAGTGCTTGACCGGGACGACACCAGCCTGAGCCGCGATTACGCACTCAATGTGGTGGGCTCGCGATACTTCACGGAAGAACCGCCCCTGCAAAGCGATGGCGACATGGATCGCCGGCTGCGCAGCGGCAAGGTGGCGCTGGCCATTGAAATCCCGTCCGGCTTTGCACGTCACGTGCTGCAGGGTCATGGTGCCGAGATCGGCGCCTGGGTCGACGGCGCCATGCCGCAGCGCGCGGAAACCGTCATGGGCTATGTGCAGGGCCTGCATCAGGAGTGGCTGGCACAGCGTGCGGAGGGTATGGCGATGGGCGCCGGGTCCCTGAATCTGGAAACGCGCTTTCGCTACAATCCGGATGTTCGCAGCCTGCCGGCCATGGTGCCGGTTACCATCCCCCTGCTGCTCATGATGCTCCCGGCCATGCTCATGGCGCTCGCCGTCGTGCGCGAGAAGGAAAGCGGCTCCATCGTCAACCTCTATGTCACGCCGCTGTCGCGCGCGGAATTCCTGATTGGCAAGCAGATCCCCTACGTCGGCATCGCCATCTTCAACTTCCTCATCCTGTGCCTGCTGGCGGTCTACGGCTTTGGCGTGCCCATCAAGGGCAGCGTTGCAGCCCTGTCCCTGGCGGCCGTGCTGTACTGCATCACCTCGACGGGCCTGGGCCTGCTCGCCTCGGCAGTCACGCGCAGTCAGATCGCGGCCATGTTCTTCACCATGATCGCCACCATCATTCCGGCAACCCTTTTCTCGGGAATGCTTGATCCGGTAAGCTCGCTCGAAGGCGTGGGTCGCCTGATCGGGGAGACCTACCCGGCTGCCCATATGTTCACCATCAGCCGCGGCGTCTTCAACAAGGCGCTCACGCTTGCCGATATCTGGCCGTCGGTGGCAGCCCTGGCAATCGCCATTCCGGTGATCCTGGTACTGGCCATCGGTCTGCTGAACAAGCAGGAGCGTTGAATCATGCGCGAATGGCTTTCTATTGTGCTGCGCCTGGGTGTGAAGGAGCTCTGGAGCCTGTGGCGCGATCCGGCCATGCTGGTCCTGATTGCCTTCAGCTTCACGGTTTCCGTCTACACCGCCGCTTCGTCAGTTCCGGAAACACTCAACCATGCGCCCATCGCCATCGTGGATGAGGATCAGTCGGCCCTGTCGCAGGCAATTCAGGCGGCCTTCTACCCGCCGAATTTTCAGGCCCCCG
Source organism: Castellaniella sp. (assembly GCA_041655275.1). Classification (GTDB taxonomy): domain Bacteria; phylum Pseudomonadota; class Gammaproteobacteria; order Burkholderiales; family Burkholderiaceae_B; genus JAJYRX01. The sequence continues at coordinate 183,831 of JBBAFU010000001.1, forward strand.
TGTTGCTGGACAGCATGGACGCACTCGACCGCAGCATGGATGGTGGCCACGTCACTTTCGGTCTGGTCATTCCTCCGAACTTTGCCCGTGACCTGCTTGCGAACCGCGGGGCAGACATCCAGATCAATGTGGATGCCACCCGCATGAGCCAGGCCTTCATGGGCAATGCCAGTATCCAGCAGATCATTCACGGCGAAGTGGCCCACTGGATGGGTATCACGGCGCCCGACATGGTCGAACCGGTCACCCTGAGCCTGCGCGCCCGCTTCAATCCGGCACTGGAGAATTCCTGGTTTGGCGGTCTCATGCAGATCATCAACCAGATCACCATGGCCTCCATCATCCTCACCGGTGCCGCCCTCATCCGTGAACGCGAACACGGCACCATAGAACATCTGCTCGTGATGCCCATCACACCGGCGCACATCATGTTTTCCAAGGTGTGGTCCATGAGTCTGGTGGTATTGCTCAGCAGCGTGCTTTCGCTCAACGTCGTGGTTCGCGGCCTGCTGGGCGTTCCGGTGGACGGCTCGCTATGGCTGTTCTTCAGCGGTGCCCTGCTGCATCTGTTCGCCACCACCGCCATGGGCATCTACCTGGCGACACTGGCGCGTAACATGCCCCAGTTCGGCATGCTCATGATTCTGATCCTGCTGCCTCTGCAGATGCTTTCAGGCGGTACAACGCCGCGCGAAAGCATGCCCGAAATGGTGCAGACGCTGATGCTGGCCGCACCCACGACGCATTTCGTGGAGCTTGGCCAGGCCATACTGTACCGGGGTGCGGGCCTGTCGCTCGTATGGCCTTCCATGCTGTGGCTGCTCGTGATCGGCAGCATCATCTTTACCCTGTCATTGCGCCGCTTCCGCGGGGCCATCACGCGCATGGCCTGACAGGCCGTTTTCACTGCATGGGCTTGCCCGCATCGCGCTCGAAACGCTCAAGGTCGAAATAGCGGCCTGTACCTGCAGTCATGTTTTCCTCCTGCCGGCGAGACGGTGATGCGGGACGGGTCAGCGCGGCATCGGCCTGGCCGGACTCCAGCCGCTGCACCAGATCATGCAGCTTGGTCTGCAGATGGGTATGCGCCTTGAAACCGGCCCAGTCGGCGGCATCATAATCCTGGTTTGTCTTCAGGCGTGAATCGGCACCATGCTCGAGCAGCAGGCGCACCATGGGCTCGCTGCCGCCATAGGCCGCCATCATCAGGGGCGTCGTGCCGTCCGCAGCCCTTGCATTCACCTGAGCGCCGTGGCGCAGCAGCATTCCGGCCGTCTCCAGGTGAGCCTTGGAAGCCGCGTAATGCAAAGGCGTCCACCCTTTGCGGTTGACCATCGCGCCGCGCCGGATCAAATCCTCGGCGCGCCCTGTTTCGCCCAGTACCGCCAGATACATGAGCGCCGTCTCGCGATTCACGTTGATGGCATTGAACACGGTCGCACGATCCTCGAGCAATACCTCGTACACGGCCCAGGCGCCATCGCGAATGGCCTGCATGAGCGCGGGCTGGCCGGCGGGGCTGATTTCGTTGGGGTCGGCACCGCGGGCAAGCATCTGCCTGACGGTTTCCGCGCGATCATTGCTGATACTGACCCACCAATCCTTGGGATTGTCTGCCTGCGCGAGCCCTGACAGGAAGACAGACAGTAAAACAGACAGGAACGCCAGTACCGGTACAGTGCGCAGTTTGAAGGCCAGGCCATGATTGCTCATAGATTGCTCTTAATAATTAACTTTAATATTACGATTTATCTTATTGAATAATCGATAGAAATTATCTGTGGTAATTTGTCCGATGGCATCCACTTCCTGCCCGTGCAAGGCCGCGATCTTTTCTGCGACATGAATCACCCTGGACGGGTCATTGCGTTTGCCACGATACGGCACAGGCGCCAGATACGGAGAATCGGTCTCGATCAGCAACCGGTCCAGCGGAACGCGCCGGGCCACCTCCTGCAAGGCTTCGGCATTGCGGAAAGTGACGATGCCGGAGAACGAAATATAGAAGCCCAGATCAAGCGCCGCCCTGGCGACCGGCCAGGTTTCCGTGAAGCAATGCATGACCCCGCCGACCGCCCCGGCATCCTCCTCGCGCATGATGGCCAGCGTGTCCTCGGCAGCGGCACGCGTATGGACGATGATGGGCAGCCCCGTTTCCCGGCTGGCCCGGATATGGGTGCGAAAGCGCGCACGCTGCCAGTCGAGCGGTTCGGCCTGGCGGAAATAGTCCAGCCCGGTCTCGCCGATGGCCACCACCTTGGGCGAGGATGCGGCCAGTGCCGCCAGCTGTGCCACATCAGGCTCCGGCGTGTCCTCGTAGGCCGGGTGCACACCCACCGACGCGTGCAGCGCGTCATGCGCTTCCACCATGGCCAGCAGACCGGGCCAGTCGGGCAGGTTCACGCTGACCACCAGGGCCCGTTCGACCCTGTTCTCGCGCATGCGTGCCAGAATATCCGGCAGATTTTCGGCCAGCTCCGGAAAATTCAGATGACAGTGGGAATCGACAAACATGATGTACCGTGAATCAGGATCGGGAATGCGCCACCCCGGGCGCCAGTGCGAGCACAACGCGTTGCAGCGTCGTGTGTAAAAGCAGGCGCTCGTTCAGCGGATGTGCCGCCAGCGCCTTCTGGCGGCCCAGCCAGCGCAAGGTCTCCAGCAGGCGCAGGGGCGACGCCTGTGCCGCAATGGGGCCGGTCGCGGACGCCAGCTCGGGATAATACCGCGAACCGGCGGCATGGTGAACGAGCAGCACATCCATGAAAAGGCGCTGCAGCGTATCGAGCCAGAAGACCGTTTCCTCCTTGGCGAGCGCATCGGCCAGCTCGCCCACGGCCGGGTTTGCACTGCCGTACCGGGCAATCGCCAGCAAATCGCACAACCAGGCGGGGCAGGCTTCTCCACCCTTCTCGAATGCCGCCTGCGCACGCAGGGGTGCCTGACTGGAAGCTGCCAGCCAGGCCGCCGCCGGCTCCACCCCTTGCGTGTGCAGCCAGGCTTCACTGTCGTCGCGTTCGGGCACCGCCAGTGGCAGGCGCCGGCATCGCGAGACCAGGGTGGGCAGCAGGCGATCGGGCGCATGCGCAACCAGCAGAAACACCGTGGCTGCCGGCGGCTCCTCAAGAATCTTCAGCATCGCATTGGCCGAGACGGGATTGAGTGATTCCGCCGGATAGACGACGGCCACGCGCCAGCCGCCACGATGCGTCTTCGTGTTGAACCATGAATTCAGGCTGCGCAGCTGATCGATACGGATCTCGCGCGAGGGTGCGCTGCCCTCGCGCCCGCCACCGGCCGCAGCCTCATCGCCCTCCAGCACGGCCACGGCGTCCGGGCGGATGAAGCGCAGATCGGGATGATTGCCGCTGGCCACCCACCGGCATGATGCGCATTCACCACAGGACAGGCCCTTGTGCGGAGCAGCGCACAGCAGGCTGGCCGCAGCCGCCCGTGCAAACTGCGTCTTGCCGATGCCTTGCATGCCATGAATGATCCAGGCATGAGCAAACCGCTCCTGATCGGCCAGCCAGCGCTGTGCCGTCGCATGCTGCCAGGGCAGGAATTGCGGCAAAGTCATCGGACCGCTCCGGTATCATCATCGACCGCGCCAAAGCCGCCCAGAAGCTGCTGCAGATGTTCGAGCAGACGCTGGCGTGTGTATGCCATCGGCAACGAGGAATCCAGGATGCAGAAGCGCTCGGGATGGGCGCGCGCACGCGCCAGATAGGCGGCACGGGTACGCTCGAAGAACACCATCTCCTCGCGCTCGAAACGATCGCGGTCCCGGCTGCGCAGCAAGCGCTCGTGCGCAAGCTCGGGCGAGAGGTCGAACAGAAAAGTGCAGTCCGGCTGGAGACCGGCATGCACCCACTGCTCCAGTATTGCCAACCGCTCTTGTGACAGGCCGCGCCCGCCACCCTGATAGGCGTAGCTGGCGTCCGTGAACCGGTCACAGACCACCCATTGCCCGCGTGCCAGGGCCGGTTGTATGCACAGTGCCAGGTGCTCATTGCGTGCCGCGAACATCAGCAGGGCCTCGGTATCCGCCTGCATATCATGCGACAGCAGCACGCCACGCAGCACCTCGCCCAGCGGCGTGCCGCCGGGCTCGCGCGTGGTGATCACACTGTGACCCGCATCGCGGATCTGTGCGGCCAGCCATTCGACATGCGTGCTCTTTCCGGCGCCATCCACCCCTTCCAGGGTGATGAAGCATCCCCGGCGTGAAGCCTGTGCCTGACCGGCTTGTGTTGCCGTCATCATCATTCACCTTTCACTGGCGCCGGCCAAGAATGTACTTGGCCACTGCCCGGTTGTGTGCATCAAGATTGCGCGAAAACTCGCTCGTGCCGTCGCCGCGGGCAACAAAATAGAAGAAATCATGCCGCTCGGGATGCAGGGCCGCCTCGAGCGCTGCAAGGCCGGAGATCGCAATCGGCGTGGGTGGCAGGCCGGGCCGCGTATATGTGTTCCAGGGCGTGTCACGCTGCAGGTCTGCCTTGCGGATGCGGCCCTTGTAGGCTTCGCCCATGCCATAGATGACGCTGGGATCGGTCTGCAGGGGCATGCCCACGCGCAGTCGGTTGGCGAATACGCCTGAAATGCGCGCCCTGTCCTCGCCATGGCCGGTCTCCTTCTCTATCAGGGATGCGAGTATCAGCGCCTCATAGGGCGACGCCAGCCGCAGTTGCGCATCACGCGTTGGCCACAACGCATTCAGCCGCAGCATCAGGGCATCATACGCCTGGCGCAGGATCTCGACATCTGTCGTCCCCGGCACGAAGACGTACGTGTCCGGATAGAACAGCCCTTCCAGACTGGTTTGCTCAAGGCCCAGGCGGCGCAGGATTTCAGCGTCGTCTGCACCTTCCAGCGTCTGGCGGATGCGGCCGTTCTCTGCAAGCGTGGCACGAACGCGCGGCCAGGTCCAGCCTTCGATGAAGGTGATGCGTGCGTGCACCATGTCGCCCCTGGCCATGCGCTCCAGTATCTGCCGGGGGGTGTCGCCACGCTGTGCAAGATAGGCACCTGCCTTGATGCGCGTATCCTGCCCGGTGAGCCGGGCCAGCACGAGAAAGCCGGCGGCATTCACATGAATGCCCGCCCGGTTCAGCGACTGCGCCACTGCGCGTACGCCGCTGCCGGGCGCGATGAGGTATTCTATTTGCTCCTCATCCATGGCAACGGCGCGCTCCGCCCAATACCAGCCCGCCCCATACAGGCCTGCGCCTGCCAGGAAAAGGGCCAGCATCCCTGCCAGCAAGACTTTCAAAATTCTGCTCATCGGCACGATTGTAAGCGTTTCCCGGAATTAATTAGATGACAGACAGCGCCTTCCCACCCGTCCTCCTGAACGACCTCACGCTGATACAGGTGAGCGGCACCGATGCCCGTGATTTTCTGCAGGCCCAGCTCACCCAGGATGTACAGCGATGCACGGCAGACCAGGCCGTCCTGGCGGCCTATTGCTCGCCCCGCGGCCGGGTTCTGGCCACCCTGGTGCTCATCCAGGCCCGGACCGGCCCCGAATCACCCTTGTGGCTGCTGCTCAAGTCCGACATCGCCGACGCCGTCATCCAGCGGCTGCGGATGTTCGTGCTCCGTGCCCGGGTCAGCCTGGAACGCCTTGATATGCCAATCAGCGGGCACCGCAATGGTTCCGGTCCCGAAGCATCGCTGCAGGTCCAGCGCCAGGCGGGTCGCCTCCTGGTGCGTGCGCCCGGCGAACCCGTGCGTCACTGGGTACCGGGTGATGACAGCGCCCGACCGGATGCCGCTGCGCTTGCGCGGTGGCAGGCCGACGATATCCGTGCGGGTTTTCCATGGCTGGAAGCAGAAACCCGGGATGTTTTCATCCCGCAGACGCTGAATCTGGACCTGATTGATGGCCTGAGCTTTACCAAGGGCTGTTATCCGGGTCAGGAAGTGGTGGCGCGCAGCCATTACCGGGGAAGCGTAAAGCGGCGCATGGCCTATGTTCATGCAGCCATAGCGAGCGATGCCGTGCCGGCCGTACGGGCGGGTGATGACCTCTTCGATGCCGGTACGGAACGCCCTGCAGGCCGCATCATCAATGTCGCTGCCGACGATGAGGGGCTGCATCTGCTGGCCGAAGTGATGTTGTCCGATGTGTTGCCGGCTGGGCCGGCGGGACTGGCCGGGGTGGACCTGCGGCTGGAAAGCCCGCAGGGTACGCCGGTCACGCCCGATCCGAAGAGCCTCGCCCTGGTGTCATAGATCGGCCAGCGGATGCGGCGTGCCTTCGGGCCAGGGTTCAGCGAAGAAGCGGTCCAGCCACGCTTGCGCCTGGCCGTCACGGCCGGGCTGCTGCCAGCGGGGCTGCTTGTCCTTGTCAATCAGCAGGGCCCGTATCCCCTCCTGGAAATCGCCATGGGATGCGCAATGCAGCAGAACCACATATTCCTCGCGAAATACATCCGCCAGTGAAGCATGGCGCAGCCGGTGCTGCATGGCAAAGGCCAGCAACAGCGAACCCGGTGCGCCGGACGCATGATTGGCGGCAGCCCGCTGCAGCCAGGGATCATCGTGCCCGGCCAGCCGGCGCAGGCCGGCACAGACGGCATCGAAGTCGCGCCCCTCGCCCAGTCGGCGCATCAGATGGTGGTGGCGCCAGACCGGCCCGGAATCAGCCGCTGCCGGTGCCTGCATGGCGTGGATGACCTGTCCGGCGGCCTGTGCGTCCTGCGCCGTGTCGCCTGTCCAGGACTGTGACTGCAGGTGGTTCACCAGCGTATCGAATGCCGTGGCGGGCAGGCAGGCGTCTGCCAGACCCAGGCGCAGGCAGTCTTGCGCACCCAGCTGGCTGGCCGTCAATGCGAGAAAGACGCCGATACCCCGGGGCAGGCGTCCGTAGGTCCATGTTGCACCGGCATCGGGAAACAGGCCAATGCCGATCTCGGGCATGGCAAAGCGGGTCGTCTCGGTGACGATGCGATGGCTGGCGCCCGCCATCAGTCCCGCCCCGCCGCCCATGACAATGCCGCTGCCCCAGCAGACGATGGGCTTGTCGTACACGTGCACCGTATGATCCAGCAGGCATTCGGCAAGGAAGAACTCGCGCGCATATGCATTCGCCCAGGGATCTTTCTGCGGGTTGTCCAGCATGCTGCGATAGATGGCATGCAGGTCTCCCCCGGCACAGAAAGCCCGCTCGCCGGCGCCCCGCAGGATGACCAGGGCAATGGAAGGGTCTGCCGCCCAGCGCTCCAGTGCCTCGAGCATCAGGCGCGACATCTCCAGCGAAATGCCATTCAGCGCATCCGGCTGATTGAGTGTGAGCAGTCCAATGCGAAAACTTGCAGCAGCGTCAAGTTCCGCAGTCAAGATCGGCGATACCATGATTCGTGCTCTCCTGGTGTTCTGGTTTATTGTGATGTGCTGGGGCCGGACGTCGCACCAGGCCCGCGGCCTCGGCGCGGGCGTGCCCGGCGCCGGCGGCGCTCCATGGGATCGATTTCAAGCGGGCGCAGGATTTCGACGCGATCCTGATCCGCCAGGACCTGATCCGCATGACAGCGCCGGCCGAAAATCCCCAGTGATATCCGTCCGGGAGACTGTTCGGGATGAGCGGCCAGGAAGCCGCTTTGCGCCACTGCGTCCCCCGCCGTACTGCCGGCAGGCAGGCGCAGGCGACGACGCCACGCCCCTTGCGGCAAGGCATGGACAACCTCGACGCGTATGGTGGAAGATGCCGGCGACGTGGCGCTCGACTCAGGCGTTGGCATAAGCCACCTGGGCGCGCTGTGTGAAAGAATCGATGAAGCTGGAAGCGATGCGATTGAAGACGGGTCCGACCACGGCTTCGAGAGCCCGGCGCGAGAAAGCATACTGCATGGTGTACTCGACCTTGCAGGCATCCGGTGCCAGCTCGTGAAACTCCCAGAGTCCGGACAGGGCCGAGAATGGCCCGTCCAGCAACTCCACGCGAATCGAGCGCGGGTAGTCATGCGTATTGCGCGTGGTGAACGTCTGGCGAATTCCGGCGAAGGCGATGGTGACCGATGCATCCATCCCCTGCTCGTCCCGGCGATGGACGGCGGAGCCGCCGCACCAGGGCATGAATTCGGGGTATTTCTCTACATCGGCCACCAGCTCGAACATCTGGCTGCAGCTGTAGGGAACGAGCACGGAGCGCTTGACAGTATGCATCTCTAGGCGTGAACGGGATAGAATGGGCTGATTTTACTCATGCCCGGGCACCTGATCATCCATGACCATTGTCGACAACCGCAAAGCGTACCACGATTATTTCATTGAAGACCGCTATGAAGCCGGCCTGGTCCTGCAGGGCTGGGAGGTGAAGGCCATCCGGGCCGGCCATGTGCAGCTCAAGGAAAGCTATATCATTGTGCGCAATGGCGAGCTGTGGATCATCGGCATGCACATCAGCCCTCTGCCGACGGTATCCAGCCACGTGCGGCCCGATGCCACGCGCACGCGCAAGCTGCTGCTGCGCGCCGAAGAAATCAAGCGGCTGATCGGGCAGGTCGAGCAGCGTGGCTACACCCTGGTGCCGCTCAACCTGCACTATCGCAATGGCCGCATCAAGCTGGATTTCGGCCTGGGCCGCGGCAAGAAGCTGCATGACAAGCGCGACACCGCTCGCGAAAGAGACTGGCAACGCGAGCGGGAGCGCCTGCTCAAGCACGACACCCGGCGGGATTAGTCCACGGCCAGGCGCTGCCAGGTGTCGACGACGGTATCCGGGTTCAGCGACAGCGACAGAATGCCCTCGTCACGCAGCCACAGCGCCAGCTCCGGATGATCGCTGGGCCCCTGGCCGCAGATGCCGACATACTTGCCGGCATCCAGGCACGCCTGGATGCTGCGACGCAACATGAATTTGACCGCATCGTCCCGCTCGTCGAAATCCGCCACCAGCAACGCCATGCCGGAATCACGATCCAGTCCCAGGGTGAGCTGGGTCAGGTCATTGGAGCCGATGGAAAAGCCGTCGAAATGCGCCAGGAACTGCTCGGCCAGAATGGCATTGGACGGCACCTCGCACATCATGATGAGGCGCAGGCCATTCTCGCCGCGCACCAGGCCGTTCCGCCCCAGCAAACGGACCACCCGCTCCGCCTGCGGCACAGTACGCACGAAAGGCACCATGATCTCGACGTTCGTCAAGCCCATCTCTTCCCTGACCTTCTTGAGCGCTTCGCATTCCATGAGGAAGCACTCCTCGAAGTCCTCGGACAGATAGCGTGAGGCCCCGCGAAAGCCCAGCATGGGATTTTCCTCTTCGGGTTCGTAGCGTGCGCCGCCGATGAGTTTGCGATACTCGTTCGACTTGAAATCCGACAGGCGCACGATCACCGGCTTGGGATGGAAGGCCGCCGCCAGCGTGGCGATACCCTCGGCCAGTTTCTCGACGAAAAAGGCCCGGGGGCTCGCATAGCCGCGCGCTGCCGATTCCACTGCGCTCTTGAGCTCGGGATCGACATTGGGATAATCGAGCACCGCCTTGGGATGGACGCAGATATTGTTGTTGATGATGAACTCGAGCCGGGCAAGGCCAACGCCGTCATTGGGAATCTGTGAAAAGTCAAAGGCGAGCTGCGGATTGCCCACGTTCATCATGATCTTCATGCCCACGTCGGGCATCTCGCCCCACTGGACTTCCTCGATCTCGGTCTCGAGCAGGCCGTCATAGATGCGGCCCTCGTCGCCTTCCGCGCATGACACCGTGACTTCGGTGCCGGTCGTCAGTACGTCGGTGGCATTGGCACAACCCACGACGGCGGGAATACCCAGCTCGCGCGCGATGATAGCCGCGTGGCAGGTGCGCCCGCCGCGATTCGTGACGATGGCGGCCGCGAGTTTCATCACGGGCTCCCAGTTGGGGTCCGTCATGTCGGTGACCAGGATGTCGCCCGGGCGCACCAGCGCCATCTGCGAGGCGTCGCCCACGACACGCACCGTGCCCGAGCCGATCTTCTGGCCGATGGCCCGTCCGGTCACGAGTACGTCACCGGTGGCCACCAGACGGTAGCGCTCCTGCACATCATTGTGTGCCTGCTGCGACTTCACGGTCTCTGGCCGTGCCTGGAGGATGTAGATGCGGCCATCCCGGCCGTCACGCCCCCATTCGATATCCATGGGACGCCCGTAGTGCCGCTCGATGATGACCGCGTAACGTGCCAGCTCCATCACTTCGGCATCCGTGAGTGAATAGCGGTTGCGCTCGGACACCGGTACCTCTACGGTGCGCACCGTCTCGTCGCTGTCCGGATCGGTATTGAATTCCATCTTGATGAGCTTGGAACCGATGCGCCGGCTGATGATGGGGTCATGACCGGAAGCCAGCGTGGGCTTGAAGACATAGAACTCGTCGGGATTGACCGAGCCCTGGACCACAGTCTCGCCCAGACCGTAGGATGAGGTGATGAAGACCACATCGCGAAAGCCCGATTCGGTATCCAGGGTGAACATGACGCCCGCGCTGCCCAGGTCGGAGCGCACCATGCGCTGCACGCCTGCCGACAGGGCGACATCGGTATCCCCATAACCCTTGTGTATGCGATAGGAAATGGCGCGGTCGTTGTACAGCGAGGCAAAGACTTCGTGGATCCTGGCCAGGATGTCGTCGATGCCGACAACGTTCAGAAAGGTTTCCTGCTGGCCGGCAAAGGAGGCATCGGGAAGGTCTTCCGCCGTGGCCGAGGAGCGCACCGCGAAGCTGCCCGTGCCATCGGCATCCAGCGCCGCGAAAGCGGTACGGATCTCTGCTTCCAACTGCGGCGGAAACGGCGTATCCAGAATCCACTGCCGGATTTCGGCACCGGCGCTGGTCAGGTCGCGGACATCATCTGCATTCAGACGCGCCAGGCGCCCGGCAATGCGCGCATGCAACCCGGTACTCGCCAGAAAATCACGAAAAGCCTGTGCGGTGGTGGCAAAGCCCCCCGGCACGCGCACGCCGGCATCGGCAAGCTGGCTGATCATTTCTCCCAAAGATGCGTTCTTACCTCCTACCGACTCGACATCGCTCATGCGCAGTCGTTCAAAAGCCACCACGTAAGACATGAAAGTCACCCTGAACAGAATAAAAAGAAAAGCGTGTTTGCCTGCGGTACTGGCACCTGATAACCAATGCCGCAGGCAAACCGGCCTTGCCCGGACCAGGAGTGGCTGCTAAGCTTGCGATTGTACCGTTTCCGGCCCGCTTCTGTTGCCCAATTCCGCATGCCCGTCACCCTCGTCCATCGCGCCGTGTTCATCATCTCCGACAGCACGGGCATCACCGCAGAAACCTTCAGCCATTCCGTACTTTCGCAATTCGATCAGGTCAAGTTCGAAGCCGTGCGCCTGCCTTTCATCGACACGCCGGAAAAGGCGGCAGCCGCAGCGGAGCGCATCAATCGCTGTGCCGAGGAAAAGGGCGAACCGCCGCTGGTGTTCAGCACCCTGGTCAATCCCAGGAGCGTGGCGCATGTGCGCAGCGCCAACGGTATCTTTCTGGACCTGTTCGGTACTTTCGTGGCACCCATAGAAAATGCCCTGGGCATGAAGTCCAGCCATTCCGTGGGGCGCACGCATACCGGCAGCCACAGCGCCCAGTACAGCCGCCGCATAGAGGCCATCAATTTCACGCTGGCACATGATGACGGGCAGTTCGTCCATGGGCTGGAAGAGGCGGACGTCATCCTGATCGGCGTGTCGCGCTGCGGCAAGACGCCCACCAGTCTGTATCTGGCCATGCAATACGCCGTCAAGGCTGCCAATTATCCGCTCATCCCCGAGGATTTCGAACGCGGCCGCCTGCCCAACGCCCTGCGACGGTTTCGCGCCAAACTCTTTGGCCTGTCGATTGATCCGGAGCGCCTCAGTGAAGTCCGCCAGGAGCGGCGCCCCAACAGTCAGTATGCATCGCTGTGGCAATGTCACTACGAAGTGGGCCAGGCTGAACGTCTGATGCGCATGGAAAATATTCCATGGCTGTCGACAACGAGCAAATCCATAGAGGAAATCTCCACCAAGGTTCTTGACCAGGTGGGGCTTGACCGGCGCACTTTCTAGGACCGCTGGCGGCGCTGCTCGAACAGGCATACGCCGGCCGCGACGGCCACATTGAGGGATTCCTGCACCGCATCCTGGGGAATCATGACCTGCTGCGTTGCCCGTGCCAGCAGAGCCGCATCCACGCCCTGCCCTTCATTGCCAAACACCCACACACAGGGTGGTACCAGCGACAGATCGTAGAGCGAAGCGGCGTCGGGCGCCAGCGCGGCCGCCAGCAAAGGTATATCCAGTGTTTCACAGAACGGCAGCAGATCGACCCCTTCATGCAGGTCCAGCACAAAATGTGCACCCTGGGCCGCCCGCAGCACGCGCGGCGACCATACCTGTGCACAACCGGGCGACAGCAGCACCTGACGCAGGCCGGCGGCAGCGATGGTGCGCAGCAGAGTACCCACATTTCCCGGATCCTGTATGCGATCCAGCCAGACACTGTCACCCTGTATGCGGCCGGGCGGGGACGGCGTCACCAGTGTGGCGACAAACAGTACACCCTGCGCACCGGCAATGGGTGAAAGCGAGGCCAGAAGCGAAGCCGGCATCGCAACCCGTGCGGATGCCTCCAATCCGTCAAGCAGGGCCATCAGCCAGGGGGGTCGCGCCGCGAGTACATCGGCATCCACCACCGCGAGCGCCGGACGTCCGCGATGCCGCTGCCATTCCTGACACAGATGGATACCTTCGAGCATCACGCTCTGCCGCCGGTCAGCAGCGCACGATGCCGCCGAATCCGGGTCGCGTCCTTTCATGAGGCGCGCCAGGCGCTTGTACAGGGGGTTGCTGCGCGAGCGGATTTCCCTCACGGCGTGGCCCGCTGTGACAGTGCGCGCCGCACCGGTCCGAAGCTGCGCCGGTGCTCGGCGCAGGGCCCGTGCAGGGCCAGGCGCTCCAGGTGCAGCGCCGTTGGATAGCCCTTGTGCCGGTCGAAGCCGTACTCGGGAAAGCGCTCATGCAAATCCAGACACCAGGCATCGCGTACCGTCTTGGCGAGGATGGACGCTGCTGCAATCGCCGGGACCGTGGCATCGCCGCGCACGACTGCGCGTGCCGGATACGGCAGTCCCGGCGGTAGCTGACGGCCATCCACCAGCGCCTGCGCCACCGGGTACGAGGCCAGTCCGGCGCAGGCACGACGCATCGCCAGCAGCGTGGCCTGCAGGATATTGAGCGCATCGATCTCGGCGGCATCGGCGCTGGCCACATGCCACGCCAATGCGTGCCGGCGGATCTGCCGTGCCAGCGCCTCACGCCGGACGGCGGACACGGTCTTGGAATCCGCCAGGCCGGCGATGGGATGGTCAGGATCCAGAATTACGGCGGCGGCAAATACCGGGCCGGCCAGCGGGCCGCGCCCCGCCTCGTCGATGCCGGCCAGCAGGCCCGGCAATGGCTCAGTCCGCATGCGCGAGGATGACGCGATTGGCCAGGCCAACGGTATCGCGCTGCAAGTCTGCATGCAGGCGACTGTACTGCGCCGTGACCTCCCTGCGATGCGCCTCATCCGTGAGCGCACGCCAGCTCGCTTCAGCCAGGCCTTCCGGTGTGGCCTCATCTTGCAGGAGCTCGGGCACGATGAAGGTCTGGGCCAGCACATTGGGCAGACCCACCCAGGGAACCAGAGGGCGTTCCTGCCCGGAGCGCCAGGCCATGATGCGCCGCATCCACGGAGAAAGCACGTAGGAAATGACCATGGGCCGCTTGAACAGTGCCGCCTCCAGCGTGGCGGTACCACTGGCCACGAGCGCGGCATCGCTGGCGGCCAGCACCGACCAGGCCGCCGGCCGGGACAACCCGGCGGGCGTGCTCTGCAGGATGATGCGCAGATTCTGTACGGGATGGGCGGCCAGGCAGGCTTCGAACTCCATGCGACGTTCGCGATTCACCATGGGAACCAGGCAATGCAGGTCAGGGTCCTGTGCCTGCAGGCGCTGCACCGCCTGCAGGAAGCGCGGCGCGAGCAGGCGGATCTCGGACGCGCGGCTGCCGGGCATCAGTGCAAGCACACGCGCCTGCGGATCAAGACCCAGGGCTTCGCGTGCATGGGCCTGATCGGTTTCCATGGGGATGACAGACGCAAGCGGATGACCGACGCAGGTCACGGGAATGCCTTCGTCACGATAGATCTGCTCTTCGAAAGGAAACAGTACCAGCATGTGCGAGACGGCCTCGCGTATGCGGTGGATGCGCTCATAGCGCCAGGCCCAGATCGAAGGGCCCACGAAGTGGATGGTGGGCACGCCGGCGCGGCGCAGGTGGACTTCGAGACGCAGGTTGAAATCCGGCGCATCCACGCCCACGAACACCTGGGGCGGATTGCGCAGATAGCGCCGCTTCACATCATGAAAGCTTCGATACAGCCGGGGAAGCGCCTTGAGCGCATCGACATAGCCGAAGACCGACAGGGCCGCCATGGGATGCCAGGCATCGAAACCCTGTGCCTGCATCTGCGGCCCGCCGATTCCGGTGCAACGCAGCGCCGGCTGCTGCGCCCTCAGACCCTGCAGGAGGCGGCTGGCCAGAAGATCGCCCGAAGGCTCACCGGCGACCATGCCAATGTGCATCTCACACCCTCACGATGCCACGCCGGCTGCTCTCGAGAAACGTCAGCAGCTGCTGGATGGCATCCTGTGCCGATGCCCTGTCATCCCGAAGTGCACGAATCTGTTCCATGGCCTCGTCCATGCCCAGCCGGCGTCGATACAGCAGACGATAACATTCCTTGAGCGCAAGGATCACATCCTGGGAAAAGCCGCGCCGGCTCAGGCCTTCGGCATTGATGCCCACGGGGCGGAAAGGATCGCCCGCGCCGATGAGATACGGCGGCACATCCTGGCGGATGGAGCTCGTGCCGCCTATCATGGCGTGCGCGCCGATGCGCACAAACTGATGGACGGCGGAAAGCCCGCCCAGCACCGCCCAGTCACCGATATGGATATGGCCGGCCAGCTGCACGCCATTGGCAAAGATTGTATGGTTGCCGATCTGGCAGTCATGGGCAATATGCACATAGGCCATGATCCAGTTGTCATCACCCAGGCGTGTCACACCGACGTCCTGCACCGTACCCGTGTTGATGGTGACGTACTCGCGGATGGTATTGCCATTGCCGATTTCGAGTCCGGTGGGTTCGCCGCCGTATTTCTTGTCCTGCGGCTGTCCGCCAACGGAACAGAAACGATAGAAGACGTTGCCTTCGCCGATTCTGCTGTGGCCGTCGATGATGCAGTGTGGCCCCACAACGGTGCCGGCGCCAATGCTCACGTCGGGTCCGACGATGCTGTACGCCCCGATGGTCACGTCATCGGCGATGCGTGCGCCGGGATGGACTATGGCCGTAGGGTGGATGCGCTCGGCCGCCATTATCACTCTTCCACCGGGCGTATCGCACACATGATGCGTGCCTCGGCCACCACCTGGCCATCCACGAGTCCCGTGGCATTGTAGCGGCACATGACGCGGCTGATACGGTCGGCCTCGACCTCCATGCGCAGTTGATCGCCGGGGAATACCGGGCGACGGAAACGCGCACCATCCACGCCGACAAGATAATAGGCCATCTTCTGGTCGGCCGGATTCACATCGTCCTGGCCTTCGAAGGAAAACAGGGCCGCCGCCTGGGCAAGCGCTTCGATGATGAGCACTCCCGGCATGACGGGCCGGCTGGGAAAATGACCGACAAAGAACGGCTCGTTATAGGAGACGTTCTTGATGGCAACAATGCGTTTGCCAGGGACCATTTCCAGAACCCTGTCCACCATGAGCATCGGATAGCGATGCGGCAGACGTTCCATGATCTGTTTGATATCCAGTTCCATTGAGGTATTGTCCTGCAGTTGGAAATTCAGAAATTTGAATCGGCCGGAGCGGCGTCATCGCGCTGTTGCGCCTCCAGCTGACGCAGGCGCCGGCGCAGGCCGGCCAGCTGGGCCAGGACTGCGGCGTTCTTCTGCCAGTCACGGTGACTGGCCAGCGGGAAGACCCCCGTGTAGCGCCCGGGCCGGGCGACGTTTGACGTCACCGCCGTACCGCCTGAAATGTGTACGTCGTCACCGAGAGTCAGATGCCCCGACAGCATGGCCGCCCCGCCGATGGTGCAGCGTGCACCGATACGGGTTGAGCCGGCCACACCGACGCAGGCGGCCATGGCGGTGTGATCCCCCACCTCGACATTGTGGCCGATCATGATCTGATTATCGAGCTTGACGCCATTACCGATACGCGTGGCATCAAGCGCGCCGCGGTCCACTGTCGTATTGGCACCGATTTCCACATCATCACCCACGATGACCCGGCCCAGCTGGGCGATCTTCACCCAGGCACCGGGAATGTCGGGTGCCGGCGCAAAGCCGAATCCATCCGCACCGAGCACCGCACCGGAATGCAGAATGGCGCGGTCCCCCACCTGCACGCCGTGATACAGCGTGACACGGGCATGAAGCAGGCTGTCGCAACCGATGCTGCAGCCTTCACCGAGGACCACGTGCGCACCCAGCCGCGTGCCCCGGCCGATACGCACCCCCGCCTCGATGATGCAGAAAGGACCGACACTGACGCCGTCTTCCAGCCGGGCGGAAGGATGGATCACCGCCGTGGGATGCACGCCCGTGGGCAGACCCTGCAGACGATGGCTTTCAAACCATTGCGCCAGCATCGCATACATGGCATACGGTGCGTCGCACAGCACTGCAGCAAAGCCCGGGGCCGGATCGTCGGGCAGGGCCTCGAAGGCTTCGGGTGTCATGACCACAACCGCCGCCTGCGTGGATTGCAGCTGTGCCGCCAGCCGCGGGTTGGCCAGAAAACTGATCTCGGTGTTGCCGGCTCCGGACAGCGAACCCAGACCACGCACCGCCAGGCCGGCCGCCTGTTCCGGAATGATGCGGTATTTCAGACCCAGCCCGTTGGACTGCTCGAGCAAGGTCTTCAGGGTCGGCGCCTGATCCGGCGCCAGCAAGACGGGCATCGCGGCATCAGCCTCCGAGCGCCTTCATCACCTGGTCGGTGATGTCGACCCGCGGGCTGACGGTGACTGCATCCTGCAGAATGAGGTCATAGCCTTCCGTTTCGGCGATCTTCTTGATCGCAGCATCGGCCATTTCTATGATCTTGGAAAACTCTTCGTTGCGCCGGCGGTTGAAATCTTCCTGAAACTCGCGCCGCTTGCGCTGCAGGTCGGAATCCAGATCCGCCAGCTGGCGCTGACGCTTGATGCGCTCGGACTCGGAGAGCACCGGTGCATCCTTGTCGAACTTCTGTGCCTGGTTGCGCAGATTGTTGGCCAGCGTCTGCAATTCCTGATCACGGCGATTGAACTCGGATTCAATCTTGGCCTGGGCCGCCTTTGCCGGCTTGGAATCACGCAGGATGCGCTCGGTACTGACAAAGCCTATCTTCGTACCTTGCTGTGCCTGGGCCTGTGCCGGCACCGGCACACCCACAAAGGCCATCGCTGCAACGCCCAGACTGGCGGCAAGCAAGACGGCACGGGCAGATTGCCCCATGCCCTGGGCCAATGCGGTAAGACGGTGCTCGATTGTGAACTTCATGAAAATTCTACCTTGTGCGGGTATCGGGATAAAAGGAACATTGTGCCATCAAACGCGGAACCGGGAAAACAGCATGCGGAATCAGAAGCCCGTCCCGATCTGGAACTGGAAGGCCTGCTTGTCGTCGCCCCGCTTGGATCTGAGGGCCCGGCCCCAGGAAATCTCCAGCGGTCCCAGGGGAGATTCCCAGGACAGGCCGATACCGGCGGAGTACTTCCACCCGCAAGGGTCTTCGACCGAGCTGTTCTTGCCCTGCCAGCAGGTATCGCCGCCCGTGGTGGTGACCTGGCCCACATCGCCAAAGATGAACCAGCGCAGGGTGCGGTCACGCGAAGCACCCGGGAAAGGCAGATAGAGCTGCACACTGCCGACAATGCGTCGCGACCCGCCCAGGTAGGTATCCGTCACAGGGTCGCGCGGCCCGAGCGAAGCCCCTTCATAGCCGCGCACCGAGCCTATGCCGCCGGCATAGACATTCTTGATGACCGGGAACGAGCGGTTGCCGCCATAGGTCTTGCCCCAGTCGGCCAGCGCATTGAAGGCCAGGGTGTAGTTCCGGCCCAGGGGCAGATAATACTGTTGCTGGGCGCTGAGCATGTAATAGCGCAGATCCATGACGGAGAAATCACCCGACAGGCGCGTGTAACTGCCCGACCGGGGTGCTGTGGCGCTGTCCCGTGTATCCTTGCTCCAGCCCAGATTGAAGATGGTGGCCGAGGTGTTGCGACCATACTCGTCGATGAAATCACTGTAGGCCTGGGGCGTATCCAGACCCAGACGCGTCAGTCGGTTCTGCTCAACGCTCACTCCCATGAAGATGCGGTCATGCTCAGAGATGGGCACGCCGAAATTCAGCCCTGCACCCATGGCGGTGACCTGGTAGTCTCCCTCAGACGAGCCATGCACATACGGCGTGGTGCGGCGGTAGTACAGCGAGGTGGTCTTGCTGATGCCGTCACGCGTCCAGTACGGGTTGGTATGGGCGAGGACCGCCGCACGGTCGGTCTTGCTGGTATTGATCTGCAGCGACAGCGAGTTACCGCTGCCGAAGATGTTGTCCTGACTGATCCCTGCCGACATCATGACCTTGTCGGTGGAGCCGTAGCCCACACCCAGGTTGATCATGCCCGTGGGCTTCTCCTTCACGTCGACATTGATGTCGATCTGGTCGGGCGAGCCCGGCACGGCCGCCGTGCTGATGTTGACGTCATTGAAATAGCCCAGACGATCGACGCGGTCACGCGATTCGCGCACACTGGCCGCCTCGAACCAGGCGGCTTCCTGCTGGCGCAGCTCACGCCGTATGACAACGTCACGCGTGCGCGTATTGCCCCCGATCTGGATGCGACGGACATAGACGCGTCGACCGGGGTCGACGTAGAACGTCAGATCGGTCTCGTGCGCCTCGCGATCCATGCGCGGATTGGGATTGACATTGGCAAAGGCATAGCCCAGGTCACCGAGATAATCGGTGATGGCCTTCACTGTGGCATTGGTCTTTTCGGCCGAGAATGTCTCGCCTTCCTTGATTGTGATGAGTTCCTGGATCTTGTCGTCCAGACCCAGAAGGTCACCCGCCAGCTGGACGCTGCGGACTTGATAGGGATTGCCTTCATGCAGCGTCAACGTGATGAAGATGTCACGCCGGTCCGGCGATATCGTGACCTGGGGCGGCTCGATGCTGAACTCCAGATAGCCGCGGTCAAGATAGAAAGAGCGGATGCGCTCGACATCGCCCTCGAGTTTTTCGCGTGAATATTTGTTCGTACCCGTATACCAGGTCATCATCCCCGACGTTGTCAGCTCCAGCTCATCGCGCAGACGGCCCTGGCTGAAGGTCTTGTTGCCCACGAAGCGGATGTCGGCAATCCTGGCCTGCCCGCCTTCATAGATATCGAAACTGACGCCCACGCGATTGCGCGGCAGGGGAGTGATGATGGGATTGATCTCGACCCCGTACTTGCCCTTGGACAGGTATTGCTGCTGCAATTCAAACTGCGCCCGCTCGAGCAGCGCGCGATCGAACACCCTGCCCTGCCCGAACCCGACCTGGGCCAGCGCCTGGGTGATGGTCTTGGTATTGAATTCCCGCATGCCGTTGAAGGTGACGGATGCAATGGTGGGCCGCTCATTGACCACAACCACCAGAATGTCATGATCAGTATTGATACGTACATCGCTGAAGAAGCCCGTCGCATACAGGCGCTGGATGGCTTCCGCCGCCTGCGCCTCAGTGAACTCTTCGCCAACCTTGACCGGCAGATAACTGAACACGGCACCTGCATCCACCCGACGCAGACCTTCCACCTGGATGTCACGCACGACGAACGGCGAGAACGCCTGAGAAAGTCCGGGCAGCAGAGCGAGGAACAGTAGCAGGGGCGCCAATTGCCGGATCAGGGAGAAGCAACGGGAAAACGGCATCCTGGAAGTTCCTCTGAGGGTGGGATTGGTACAGGATTGTACGGTAGATTCGCGTCAGCTGAAAAGACGCATGAAATCGTTGAAAAAGGCGAGGCCCATCAGCCCTGCCAGCAATACCAGGCCAAATCGCTGCCCCGTATCCAGCCATTCCGGAGGCAGGGGCCGCTGTCGAATGGCCTCGATAAGGAGAAACAGCAGATGCCCTCCATCCAGCATGGGAATGGGCAGCAGATTGAGCACACCAATGCTCACGCTGATCAGGGCCAGAAAGTGAATATAGGAGGCCAGGCCGGCGCGCGCGCTCTGCCCGGCCACATCGGCAATCGTGACGGGCCCGCTGACATTCTGCCATGAAGCCTCTCCCAGCACCATACGCCCCATCATCCGGACAGTGAGCGAGGCGGTCTCTGCGGTGCGTCGTACGCCGCGCCACAGGCTCTCGAACACGCCGTAGCGAACCGTCACCATCGGCCGGTCGGCACCCAGCATGACGGCAATGCGACCTTGCAATGCACCATGCCCGGAAACCTCGGCATGCGGACGCACCTGCAGGCTGACAATGGCGCCCTCACGCAGCACGTCCAGGGCCAGGATAATGTCGGGCGCCGCCAGAACGGCTTCAATCACAGCGCGCGGATCGGGGTCGGGCCGCCCGTCAATGGACACAATGATGTCGCCCGCCTCAAGCCCGGCCTGCTCGCCTGCGCCGCCGGCCATCACCTGAGTCACCCGGGGTCGCGCCGGTGTCAGGACAAGGCCGGCCGCTTCCAGTCCGTCCGACTGCAGGTCCGGCTGCGCCACTTCCGGCACCTGTACCTGATAATCGCGTATGCGGCCGAGCGCATCCGCCGCACTGACGCTGAGTACCGCACCCGGCGTGCCGGCATCCATCCAGCGCCAGCGCAACTGGGGCCAGCTGTCGACAGTCTCGCCCTGGACGGCAACCAGGGTTTCACCGCCCAGCAGGCCGGCCCGGGCTGCAGCACTACCCGCCGGTGGCGACGCAATCACCGCTGCGGGCTCGACACTGCCCATGAGATGCAGGCCCGCGTACAGCAGGGCTGCGAGCAGCAGATTGGCCACGGGACCTGCCAGCACGATGAGGCTGCGCTGCCACCGCGGTTTCAGCATGAAAGCGGCGCCGCGCTCGGCGGGGCCGGCACCGGGCGCAGGCTCCTCCAGCATCTTGACGTAGCCGCCCAGCGGAATGGCGGAAAACGCCCATTCCGTGCCGTGCCGATTGCGCCGGCTCCACAGGATGCGGCCAAACCCCACGGAAAATCGCAGTACACGGACGCCGCAGGCGCGTGCGACCCAGTAATGGCCCAGTTCGTGGAAAGTGACCAGCAAGCCCAGGGCGAGTGCAAAGGCTAGCAAGGTGAGCAGCATGATGAAACCTCTCAGGTATGCGCGCGGCACCAGGCGGTCGCAAAACGACGCACCGCAGCATCCAGTTCAAGGATGTCCTCGAGTGTATCCAGGGCCGGCACTTCGCGACCCAGCACATGATCCATGCCCGCCTCGATAACCGTGGCAATATGCGTATAGCCCAGATGTCCCTCCAGAAAGCACCCGACGGCGACTTCATTGGCTGCGTTCAGGGCGATGCAGGCATGCTGGCCCTCGCGCAGGGCGGTAACGCCAGCGCCAGGCAGGGAAAGCGCTGCAGATCGGGAGCATGGAAATCCAGACGCCCCATCTGCGCCAAATCCATCAGCCCCACGCCGCTGGCGATACGCTCGGGAAAACCCAGACCGTGGGCGATGGGTGTGCGCATGTCGGGCTGGCCCAGCTGCGCCAGGATGGAACCGTCCTCGTATTCCACCATGGAGTGGACGACGCTTTGCGGGTGGATGACGACCTGGATGCGCTCCTGGGGCATGGCAAACAGCCAGTGGGCCTCGATCACCTCCAGGCCCTTGTTCACCATGGTCGCCGAATCGACTGAAATCTTGCGTCCCATTCGCCAGTTCGGATGCGCACAGGCCTGCGCCGGCGTCACCGTGTCCAGCGTGTCCAGCGGCGTCGTCAGAAAAGGGCCGCCCGATGCGGTGAGCAGCAGACGACGCACGCCACGCGCAGGGCCCGTGGGCGCACCGAGCTGCCCCGATG
Source organism: Castellaniella sp. (assembly GCA_041655275.1). Taxonomy (GTDB): domain Bacteria; phylum Pseudomonadota; class Gammaproteobacteria; order Burkholderiales; family Burkholderiaceae_B; genus JAJYRX01. The sequence continues at coordinate 205,958 of JBBAFU010000001.1, forward strand.
CCGGCAGACACTGGAAGATGGCATTGTGCTCGCTGTCCACCGGCAGCAGTTCGGCACCGCTTTCGCGTACGGCCCGCATGAGCAGGCTGCCTGCGGCGACCAGCGCCTCCTTGTTGGCCAGCAGGATGCGCTTGCCGGCGCGCGCCGCCGAAAGTACGGACGGCAGGCCGGCCGCGCCCACAATGGCGGCCATGACGACATCCACTTCGGTCTCGGCCACCGTGTCGCACAGGGCCTTTGCGCCCACGCGGATTTCCGGCAGCTCGACGCCGGCCGGCCAGACGTCCAGGAAGCGCTGCCGGGCGGCGGTATCGGGCACCACCACAATGGCCGGCTGATGCGCCAGGGCCTGCTGCGCGAGCGCTTCCATACGCGTGTGGGCGCTCAGGGCGTGAACCTGCAGGCGTTCGGGATGACGGGCCAGGACATCCAGCGTGCTCTTGCCGATGGAGCCCGTCGATCCCAATACGCAGACACGCTGGATATTCATCATGACTGGGTCAGTAACAATGCCAGCGGCGCCACCGGCAGCAAGGCATCGATGCGATCGAGAACGCCGCCGTGACCCGGCAACAGACGGCTGGAATCCTTGCTGCCCGCACGCCGCTTGAGCAGGGATTCGAACAGATCACCCGCGATTGACATGACGGCCAGCAGGACGCTCAGGGCCAGCATTCCCGGCCAGCCCCAGCGCTGTACCAGCGCCGCCGCAAAACTTGTGTCCGAGCCTGCCGTCACAGCCATCCACAGCGTTGCCCCCAGGACGCCGGCAATCGCGCCCTCGAGTGTCTTGCCCGGACTGATGGCAGGCGCCAGACGACGCCGGCCCCAGGCACGCCCGGCAAAATACGCCACGCTGTCCGCGAACCAGATGAGCGCCATCATGGACACGAGAAACCATGCCCCATGGGCCAGGAAAAGCTGCGCCAGCGACAACCACAATGCCGTCACAGCAACCAGTCCGGCCAGGCTCAGTACCAGAACGTGGCGGCGCGCCTGCACCCGGGCACGCCACAGCGCGACGGGTACGCCGATCAGCCAGCCCGCTGCGGCAAGCGGCAGCATCAACGCTTTCAGGCGCTCCACCACCGTCGGCAGCGCCCCGCCGCCGGCCACCCAGGCGGGAATCATGGCCAGCAGCACAAGGGCAAACAGCACGGCCGCCGGCAGGGCCAGCACCGATGCTGCCGGTGCGAGCGTCAGGCGAAGCCATTCCCACAGAGCGCAGCCGGCCAGCAGGACGAACAGCAGCAGGAGCGGCCAGGGGGATGGCGCCAGCAGTGCTGCGACCAGAATGGCCAGCAGGACCAGCGCCGTGAGCACGCGTTGCCCGAGCATGTCAGACCACGGTTTCCGGAATGGCGAGCTGGGCGCTGGTGCGCCCGAAGCGGCGTTCGCGGTTACGATACCATTCAAAGGCGGCATCCAGCTGGCGCGCGCCGAAGTCGGGCCAGAACTCATCGGTGAAATAAAGCTCGGTGTAGGCCAGCTGCCAGATCAGGAAATTGGAGATACGCTGCTCGCCGCCGGTGCGGATGAAGAGGTCGGGCTCGGGCGCGAATGCCATGGCCAGATGTTCATGCAGCAGGCTTTCGGCTATGGGGCCCGACTGTGTGCAGAGCTCGGGGTGACGATCGAGCATCTTGCGCATCGCCTGCAGCACATCCCAGCGTCCGCCGTAGTTTGCGGCAATTGTCAGATGAAGCGACGAATTGTGCGCCGTACGCGCCTGCGCATCGCGGATCAGCTCCTGCAGGCGGGGCTCGAACGCGTCCAGCTCGCCGATGATGCGCAGGCGCACGCCCTGCTCCGCCAGGCGGTCGACCTGCTTTTCCAGCGTCTGGATGAACAGGCCCATGAGCAGACGCACCTCGTCGGGCGGCCGGCGCCAGTTCTCGGAGCTGAATGCAAACAGCGTCAGGTATTCCACGCCGCGCCGGCCGCAGGCCTCAACCACGCGGCGCACGGCCTGCACACCACGCACATGGCCCGCAGTGCGCGGCAGGAAACGCCGGGTGGCCCAGCGGCCATTGCCGTCCATGATCATGGCGACATGGCGCGGGACCGCACGCGTCTCGGGGATGACCTGGGTCGAGCTGAGCGTCATGGCAGAAACCCCCTCGGGGCTACACCGTCATGATCTCGGCTTCCTTCTGGGTCACCATCTCATCGACCTGACCGACATGGCGGTCGGTCAGCTTCTGGATGTCATCCTGCATGCGACGCTCCTCGTCTTCCGAGATGGACTTGTCCTTGACCATCTTCTTGAGCGAATCATTCGCCTCACGGCGGATGTTGCGTATGGCCACCTTGGCATCCTCGCCTTCCGAGCGCACGACCCTGGTCAGATCACGACGACGCTCTTCCGTGAGTGCCGGCATGGGCACACGGATGTTATCGCCCATGGGAATGGGGTTGAGCCCCAGATCGGATTCACGGATGGCCTTTTCGACCGGACCCGCCATGGATTTCTCCCAGACCTGGACGCTCAGGGTGCGCGCATCGATGGCGTTGACATTGGCGACCTGGCTGATGGGTACGGGCGAACCATAGTATTCAACCGTCACGTGATCGAGAATGCCCGTGTGGGCGCGCCCGGTGCGAATCTTGGCCAGATTGTTTCCGAGCGCCTCGACCGAGCGCTGCATGCGGACATCAGCCGACTTGCCGACTTCCGAAAGACTCATAGTGCTTCCTCTGTTCAGACATGGACCAGGGTGCCCTCGTCCTCGCCGCTGAGTGCGCGGGTCAGGGCCCCCGGCTTGTTGATGGAAAATACCTTGATGGGCAGCTTCTGGTCACGGCACAGGGCGAACGCCGTCGCGTCCATCACTTCAAGACGGCGCACCATGGCCTCATCGAAGCTGATGCGCGCATAGCGCGTCGCGCTGGCATCCTTGTTGGGATCGGCACTGTAGATGCCATCAACCTTGGTCGCCTTGAGCACGATCTCGGCCCCGACTTCAGCGCCCCGCAACGCCGCGGCGGTATCGGTGGTGAAGAAAGGGTTGCCGGTGCCTGCGGCAAAGATGACAACCTTGCCTTCTTCAAGATAGCGCAGGGCCTTGGGCCGGATGTAGGGCTCGACCACCTGATCGATATTGAGCGCCGATTGCACGCGGGCGTCGATGCCGCGATTCTTCAGGGCGTCCTGGAGCGCCAGTGCATTCATGACAGTCGCCATCATGCCCATGTAATCGGCCGTTGCCCGGTCCATGCCCTGGGCGCCCGGTGCCACGCCGCGAAAAATATTGCCACCGCCGATGACGATGGCCAGTTCCACCCCCAGAAGGACGACTTCGGCGATCTCTTCGGTCATGCGCAGGATGGTGGCCCGGTTGATGCCGAAGGCATCTTCGCCCATGAGGGCCTCTCCGGAGAGCTTGAGAAGCACGCGCCGATACAGACTGGTGGTCATGGTGTAATCCCAGGGTGAGCTTGCCAGGGATGCACCTTGTCAGCCAGAATGGTCACGGCATCCCACTCGAAGTGTAAACGAAAGTCGGGCCGGCGTTGCGGCGCCCGGCCCGACCATGCCATACAGAAGGCGGCTCAGGACTGGGTGCCGGCGGCTGCGGCAACCTCGGCGGCAAAATCCTCGGACCTGCGCTCTATACCCTCGCCCACGACGAACAGCGCAAAACGCTGTACCCGGGCGTCGCGCTCCTTGAGCATCTGCGCTACCGTCTGCTTGTCGTTCTTGACGAAAGGCTGGCTGAGCAGGGTGACTTCCTTGAGGAACTTCTGCACCGTGCCCTCGACTATCCTGGCAATGAGCTCTGCCGGCTTCTGCTTGCCGGACTTGTCCGGCTCGGCGGCCTTCTGCTCGGCCACCGAACGCTCGACGGCAATTTCTTCGGCGGAGATGCCATCGGCATCCAGGGCGCGGGGACGGGTGGCGGCGATATGCATGGCCACATCCTTGCCCGTCTCCTCGCTGCCGCTGTAGTCGACAAGCACGCCGATGCGACCGCCATGGACGTAGCTGGCCAGCTGCTGCGCCGTTTCGAAACGTTCGAAGCGACGGATGGACATGTTCTCACCCACCTTGCCCACCAGCGCCGCACGCGTGGATTCCACCGTGCCCTCGCCCATGGCCAGGGCATTCAGCGCCGCCACATCTGCCGGATTTTCCTCGGCCACGAGTGCGGCGAGCGCGTTCACGAAACCGATGAAATCATCATTCTTGGCGACGAAGTCGGTTTCGCAATTCACCTCGACCAGGGCGCCGCGGCGCCCGTCATCGCTGATATGGACCGCAACCAGGCCTTCCGCCGTGATGCGGCTGGCCGCCTTGCTGGCCTTGTTGCCCAGCTTCACGCGCAGGATTTCTTCGGCACGCGCCATGTCGCCTTCGGCCTCGGTGAGCGCCTTCTTGCACTCCATCATGGGCGCGTCGGTCTTGACGCGCAATTCCTTGACCATAGAAGCGGTAATTTGAACCACTGTTTTCTCCAGAATTCAATAGAAACAGGCCCCGGCACATGCCGGGGCGCCGAGCGAGCCCGGGGTCTTGCCGGACCGGTGGCCTTGTCAGGCCTGCTCGGACTCGTCGGGCTGGACTTCGACGAACTCCTCATCGCCTTCGGAAAGCTCGTCGACCAGGCCGCTGAGCGCCTGCTCACGCCCTTCGAGCACGGCGTCTGCAATGCCCCGTGCGTACAGCGCGATGGCCTTGGCCGAATCGTCATTGCCCGGAATGACCTGCTCGATGCCATCCGGCGAGTGGTTGGTATCCACCACCGCAACCACCGGGATGCCCAGGGTGCGCGCCTCGGCCACGGCAATCTTGTGATAGCCGACGTCGATGACGAACAGGGCGTCGGGCAGGCGTGCCATGTCCTTGATGCCGCCGATGGACTTGTTCAGCTTGGCCAGCTCACGCTCGAACATGAGCCCTTCCTTCTTGCTCATGAGCTCCAGCCCGCCTGCCTCCTGCTGGGCTTCCATATCCTTCAGGCGCTTGATGGACGTCTTGACCGTCTTGAAGTTGGTCATCATGCCGCCCAGCCAGCGATTGTCGACATAAGGCATGCCGCAGCGCTGTGCCTCGGCTGCGACGATCTCGCGCGCGGCACGCTTGGTGCCCACGAACAGGATGGTGCCGCCACGGGCTGCCATCTGGCGCGCAAACTGGGCTGCTTCAAGGAAGCGGGCCACAGTGTGCTCGAGGTTGACGATGTGGATCTTGTTTCGGCTGCCGAAGATGTAAGGGGCCATCTTCGGATTCCAGAAACGGGTCTGGTGGCCGAAGTGCACACCCGCTTCAAGCATTTCGCGCATGAGCGACATGATGATATTCTCCTAGGGTTTGGTCCTGTGACGGGCCTGCATATGACAATGGCCATACACCCTGAGCGGCCCGGCACGCGATTTACTACGAATTTGCCACGCCTTCCCAAAAAACGGGAAAGCCCATAATTCTACACTTATTTTTCTGATATTATCAAGCCCATGATTCCTCTGATCACCGATCCGCACGACCTGGACAAGATGCGTGCAGCCTGCCAGGCGGCGGCGCTCACGCTGGACTTTCTGGCCGGACATGTCCGGGCGGGCATCACCACGGCGGAGCTCGACCGCCTTTGCCTCGAGTACATCACGGACGAGCTCGGGGTCACGTCAGCCACGGTCGGCTATGCGCCGCCGGGCCACACGCCTTTCCCCGGCGCCATCTGCGCCTCGGTGAATCATGTCATCTGCCACGGCGTGCCCAACGATCGCGCACTCAAGCCCGGCGATATCCTGAACATCGATGTCACCGTCATCAAGGATGGCTGGTTCGGCGACACCAGTCGCATGTACTGCGTGGGCGAGCCATCCATCCGGGCGCGGCGCCTGGTCGACGTCACCTACGAATGCATGTGGCTGGGCATTGCCGCAGTGCAGCCCGGCGCCACACTGGGCGACATCGGCCACGCCATCCAGCAGCATGCCGAGAATGCCGGCTTCTCCGTGGTGCGTGAATACTGCGGCCATGGCGTGGGACGCCAGTTCCATCAGGATCCGCAAGTCCTGCACTACGGCCGCCCCGGTACCGGCACACGGCTGGAGCCCGGCATGATCTTCACCATAGAGCCCATGATCAACGCCGGTCGTCGCGATATCCGCAACATGCCCGACGGCTGGACGGTGGTCACGCGGGACCGCAGCCTTTCGGCGCAGTGGGAGCACACCATCCTGGTCACCGGCAATGGCTACGAAGTGCTCACCGTATCGCCGGGCATGCCGGCACCACCCGAATTCATCCGCGCGGCCTGAGCGGGAGTGCCCACGCCGCCATAAGAGGACGGAGGGGATTCCGATGCTTGCATCCCCGCTTGCCGATGTGCGCCAGGCCCTGCATGCCCAGCGCGACGCTGCCATCCAGACCTGGCGCCGCCAGCCCAGATCCGATCTGCTGCTGCACAGGCTCAGTGCGAGTGCGGACGAGGCCCTGCGCCGCCTGCTGATCCTGAAACCGCTGCCCGAAGGCGCCACGCTGGCTGCTGTGGGCGGCTACGGGCGCGGCGAACTCTATCCGGGCTCGGATGTGGATGTGCTCATCCTGCTGGCATGCGAACCCGATGCGTCCGGCACGCAGCGCATACAGGACTTCGTCGCCGCGCTCTGGGATCTGGGCCTGCACGCCGCCCACAGCGTGCGTACCCTGGAGCAGTGCCTGCACATGGCGCGCGAGGATGTCACGGTACAGACGGCTGTGCTGGAGGCCCGCCGGCTCGCCGGGAATGCCGAACTCATGCGCACGCTCGAGGAGCGGCTGCGCGCTGAACTCGATCCGGCGCGCTTCTTTCTGGCCAAACGCGCGGAAATGCAGCGCCGGCATGCACACTTCCAGGACACGCCCTATGCCCTGGAGCCCAACTGCAAGGAGTCGCCGGGTGCCCTGCGTGATCTCCATCTGCTGCAATGGGTCTCGCGGGCGGCCGGCTATGGTGACCGCTGGACCGCCATCATGCGGTCCGGCCTGATTACCGTTGCGCAGCTGCGTGCACTCAGGCGGGCCCAGGCAGCCTTCCGGCGTCTGCGCGTGGAACTGCACCTGTTGACCGGCCGCGCAGAGGACCGGCTGCGCTTCGATCTGCAGCCGGCACTGGCTGCCATCTACGGCTTCCAGCCGACCCGCCATCGCCAGGCGAGTGAACTGCTCATGCAACGCTATTATTGGGCGGCGCATGTGATCAGCCAGCTCACCGACATGCTGATGCGCGCCATCGAGGAAGACCTGTTCGCACCTGCCGGCCCGGCCATTGCGCTGGATGGCGACTTCTGCATTGTCCACGGCCGGCTGGACCTGCGCCGCGAGGACGCACTGGAGCGCAATCCCAGCCTCATCTTCCGGGCTTTCCTGCACGTGCAGCAACACGAAAGCCTGGACGGCATGCGTGCCGGCCTGCTGCGTGCGCTCTGGCATGCACGCGGCGCCATTGACGCGCAGTTCCGGCGCAACCCGGTCAACCGCCGGCTGTTCCTGCGCATCCTGATGCAGCGTCGCGGCGCCGCCAGGGCGCTGCGCGACATGAGCCGCCTGAACATTCTGCCCCGCTATCTGCCGGCCTTCCGGCGCATCGTCGGGCTGATGCAGCATGACCTTTTTCACGCCTACACCGTCGACGAGCACACGCTGCGCCTCATCAGCCTGCTCGATCGCTGCGCCGATGACCGGCACAGTCATGAGTATCCGCTGGCCAGTCAGCTGATGGCGGGGCTGGAGCGGCCCTGGGTGCTCACCATCGCCGCCCTCTTCCATGACATCGCCAAAGGCCGGGGCGGCGATCATGCGAACCGGGGCGCACAGCTCGCAAGGGATTTCTGCGCCAGCCACCGCGTGGGTGCGCACGCAAGCGATCTGGTGCACTTTCTGGTCCGCGAGCATCTGAGCCTGTCGCGGGTGGCGCAGAAGCAGGACCTGAGCGATCCCGAGGTGATTCACGCCTTCGCGGCCCGGGTGGGGGATCGCGAACGGCTGCAGACGCTCTATCTGCTCACCATGGCCGATATCCGGGCCACCAGTCCGCGCACCTGGAACACCTGGAAAGGCAAGCTTCTGGACGAGCTCTATCAGAAAGCCGACATCGTGCTCGGGGGCGAGCGCCCCGATGCCCGGGCCATCGTGGCCCAACGCATGCAGATCGCGGCGCGCGAAACCCAGGCGCTGGGTGTGACCAGTGCACAGCGTGAAGCCCTGTGGCAGAGCCTGGACATCACCTATTTCCTGCGCCATGAGACGCATGAGATCAGCTGGCATCTGAAGCAGCTGGCCGCACGCCTGCACGATGAGGCGCCGGTCGTGAGGGCGCGCGTCGTGGGCCGGGATGAAGCACTGCAAGTGCTGGTATACACACCGGATCGCAAAGACCTGTTCGCCAGCATTTGTGCCTATTTCGAGCGCGAGACGCTGAGCATCCAGGAAGCACGCATCCACACCACGCGCAACGGCTGGGCGCTGGACAGCTTCATCGTGCTGCACACCCATCATGCCGTGCGCTATGACACGCTCATCGGCACAGTGCAGCGCGAGCTGGCGGCACACCTTCAGCGGCACGAGATAGACCAGAAAGCGGGCCGGGATGCCCCCCGGCGTGCACGTCCGGCTTCGCGCAAGCGCACTGCAATGCGCCAGGCACAGGTCTTTCCGCTGGCACCGGGCATCGCTCTGACGCCGGGCACCCGCGGCGAAGACTGGACGCTATCTATTGTGTGTGCCGACCGGCCCGGGCTGCTGCATATGCTGGCGCGCATACTGGCCGACCATGGCATCCGGCTTAAAATGGCCAAGATACACACGCTGGGCGAACGGGCCGAGGACGTCTTCATCATTGATGGCACGCTGCTCGATCACCTGCCCGGACGCCTGCAGCTGGAACGCGCCCTCCTGAATGCCCTCGCACCATGAAACGTCCACTTGCCCTGATTGCCCTGTTCTGCCTGTCTGCCGTCGCCATTGCGCTGTATTCGCAACACGTCCTGGGGATGCGTCCCTGCGCCTGGTGCGTATTCCAGCGCCTGCTGGCCGTGCTCGCAGCGGGTATTGCCCTGGCGGGCCTGGTGCTGTCCATGCCTCGTCCCGCCTTGGGTCGCCTGGCGCTCGCGCTTGCGGGGCTCACAGGCCTGGGGGGCATGGCCGCTGCCTGGCATCAATACACGGTGGCCGCACAGCAGTTTTCCTGTGCCCAGACCCTGGCGGACCGCTGGATGACCGGGCTGGGTCTGGACGCCGCCCTGCCCTGGCTGTTCGGCATCCAGGCCGGTTGCATGGAGGCCCGCGTCAATCTGCTCGGTGTGGAATATGCCCTGTGGAGTCTGGCGCTGTTCACCCTGGTCACCGCATGCGCTGCACTGGGCCTGCTGCGCCGTCGCAGAGCCGTTATGAACTAGTCCTGGAGGGTGTCCACGCCGCCGCCCAGCGCACCTGCAGGGCCGATGCCCCTGTCCAGGCCGATGCGCTCTATGAGGGCCACGTCGGACTCCCCTGTCAGGTAGTGACCATCAAAGCAGGATACCTCGAAAGTCTCGATTTCCGGATTGAGGCCGCGGATGGCCTGGCACAACCGGGGCAGATCCTGGAAGACCAGTCCATCGGCGCCGATCTCGTGCGCAATCTCGTCCGTATCGCGATCCGTGGCAATGAGCTCGGCACGCGAAGGCATGTCGATTCCGTACAGATTGGGATAGCGCACGGGAGGTGCCGCCGAGGCGAAATAGACTTTGCGCGCCCCGGCGTGGCGCGCCATTTCGACGATCTGCCGGCTGGTCGTGCCACGCACGATGGAGTCATCCACCAGCAGCACGCTCTTGCCGCGGAATTCACGCTCCATGGCCGACAGCTTCTGGCGCACCGTCTTCTTGCGCACCGTCTGCCCGGGCATGATGAAAGTCCGCCCGATGTAGCGGTTCTTGATCAGACCTTCGCGATAGCTCAGATTCAGGCATGAGGCCAGCTGCATGGCCGAAGGGCGCGAGGAATCCGGCACAGGCATGACGACATCGATATCGCCCAGACGCAACTGGCGTGCAAGGGTATCGGCCAGGCTTTCACCCATGCGCAGCCTTGCATCATAGACGGGCACACCGTCAAGTACCGAATCCGGGCGGGCAAAATACACGTATTCGAATGCGCAGGGTGCAAGCACCGGTGCATCGGCACATTGGCGTGTACTTACCCTGCCCTCCAGATCGATGAAGATCGCCTCGCCCGGTGCCAGGTCGCGCACCAGTGTGAAACCGCAACCGGTCAGGGCCACCGATTCAGAGGCCACCATCCAGTCGATGCCTGCGGGAGTCTCCATCTGTCCCAGGCACAGTGGCCGTATGCCGAAGGGATCACGAAAGGCCAGCATGCCATAGCCTGAAATCTGGGCGATGACTGCGTAAGCGCCCCGTGCACGTCGATGCACGGCAGCAACGGCCGAGAACAGGGCATCCTCATCCAGGTCTGTACCGCTGGTCGCCTGCTGCAGCTCATGGGCAAACACATTGAGCAGGACTTCAGAGTCCGAATTCGTATTGATATGACGCCGGTCCACGCGAAACAGGGCTTCACGCAGTTCCCGCCAGTTGGTCAGATTGCCGTTATGGACAAACATGATGCCAAACGGCGCATTCACATAGAGAGGCTGTATCTCGTCCACACTGCCGCTGGAGCCGGTGCCCGGGTAGCGCACATGGCCCAGGCCGGCGTTGCCCGGCAGGGCGCGCATGTTGCGCGTGCGAAACACATCGCGCACCAGGCCGTGCGCCTTGTGCATGTTGAAGTAGTGATGATGGGCCGTTGCGATGCCGGCCGCATCCTGGCCGCGATGCTGCAGCAGCAGCAGGCTGTCATAGATGGTCTGGTTGACTGCACCATGCGCCACCACACCGACGATTCCACACATGTTCTTTTCCCGGGGAAACTTTCAATAAGGCAGCCAGGCCACCACCGATGCGGGCAGCCATTGCTTCAGGGTCTGGACCAGGCGCACACTGGGCCCGGAGAACCGCGATTCCACCCACCACGGCTCCTGCGGCAGCTCGGTATAACCAGCCAGCACCACCAGGGCCAGCACAATGATGACGCCGCGCAGCAAACCGAACAGTATGCCCAGCCCGTGATCCGCCGACGCCAGGCCTGTCCTGTCGAGCATGGCGCCCAGCGCCATATTGAGCAGGCCGATGGTCAGAAGCACCACAAGGAACACGATCAGATAGGCCGCACCCATGCGCAGCAACGGGTTTTCCAGAAGATCCGGCAGCCAGCCGGACATACGCGGCCCCCACCACAGGGCGCCGGCAAACGCCGCCACATAGGCGCACAGCGACAGGACTTCCTTGATCAGACCGCGCATCAGTCCGAGCACGGCAGAGATCAGGACAATGCCCAGCAACAGGTAATCCAGCGTATTCACTGACTCTGCAACATACTGTCGTCATAGCCCAGGGAGCGCAGGCGCGCCTGGGCCGCACGCGCCGCTTCCTGGGTGGGAAACGGCCCGACCTTGAGGCGATACACCGTCTTGCCCCGGGATTCGCCCTGCTCCACGAATGCGTCACTGATACCCGCCTGGATCAGCTTCTCGCGACGGGTCTGAGCATCCGCACTGGCGCTGTAGGCGGCGGCCTGCACCACATATCGGCCGCCTGTGGCCGCCGCCGTGCCCGCCGCTGACCCGGCCGGCCCCTCCAGCAGGGCCCTGGCCAGTGAGCCGTCATCGGTACGTACAATGGTGTCCGGTGACGGCGATGGTGCAGGATCACGGCGCGCAGGCGGCGCGGGCGGCGTCTGCGGCACCGGAGCGACATCCGCATTTGGTACGGCGGGCGCCTGGGCAGCCGCCACCGGATCAGCCGGTTCGTCGGGCAGGACTTCCGGCATCTCGTCGATCAGTCCCTGATCACCGCTGGCTGCTTCGGGGGCATCGATCACCGGTTCGATTGCAGGCACGGGTGGCACCTGCGCCGGCAACACCAGCGGCGTTTCAAGCGCTTCCAGCGGCTCGGGATCATCGAACAGCAAGGGCACAACGACCACCGCTGCCACAACGAGGATGAGTGCGCCCAATAGCCGGCGACGGGCGCGGGCACGCAATGCCTTGAGATCTATGTCATTACCGACAGAGCGCCGTGCAGGCGCGCGGGACTGCTTGCGGGAGAAGATGGCCATCAAAGAACCTGTTCTGGCTGATCGCCCGGTCGGTCATGGTGACACGGGACGCTAATCCCGCTGACCCAGTCTCTCGAGAACCGGACCAACGGTGGCGAAGGATCCGAATACCAGAATTCTATCATTGACACCCGCCTGCCCGATGGCCTGGTTGTAAGCCGACACCGGGTCGGGAAGGCAGTGCACGCTGATCTCGAGCCGTGCTCCCAGGCTGCGTGCCACCGGTCGTACGCCGGGGCCATCCGGGGTGACCGGATCGAATTCCGGCGAACCTATCGGCTGCAGCAGCTCTTCGGCCTCGTAGAACAGCCGCGGCCGGTCACCTTCGGCAGTACGCACCTGTACGTCGGCATGCAGCTCGCGGATGATGCCGGCCAGCGCCGTCGCGGGCAGACCACGCGGACCGGGCAGATCGACACACAGCCAGTGATCGACGTGATAAATCATATGTTGCAGCACGCCACGGACATCCTTGTCGCCAAACATGCCGACGATGGCGCTAGTCTTGCCTGTGCTGGGGATGTTGGCAAGATTCTGGCTCAGTGCCGCCGCAGCATGCGGGTTGTGCGCCACATCCAGAATCACCATGGGCTGGCCGGGCATGATCTGGAAACGCCCCGGCAAGGCCGCGTGCGACAGCCCCAGACGGATGGCGTGCTGGGGCAGCACAATGCGGTCCCTGAGCGTCTCGAGTGCTGCCAGCGCCGCCGAGGCGTTGAGCAGCTGGTTGGCCCCCCGCAGTGCCGGATAGGCCAGCGCACTACGCCGCTGCTCGCGCCCGCCGTAGGCCCATTGCAGGCGATCGCCGGAATAGTTGAAATCCCGTCCGAAGCGCCACAGGTCGGCCCCGATGGCCTGTGCATGATCAACCAGCGTCTGCGGTGGCTGGGGGTCGGCGCAGATGGCCGGACGCCCCGGGCGGAAGATATGCGCTTTTTCAAGTGCAATCTCCTCGCGCGAATCACCCAGCCAGTCCCGATGATCGATATCGATACTGGTAATGACGGCGCAATCCGCATCGATGATATTCACTGCGTCGAGGCGTCCGCCCAGCCCGACTTCCAGAATCACGACATCCAGATCCGTCTGCGCGAACAGCAGCAGCGCGGCCAGGGTGCCGAACTCGAAGTATGTCAGGGAAATATCACCCCGTGCCGCATCGATACGTTCGAACTGCTCGATGATGTGCGCGTCATCGACCGGCTCGCCATCGATGCGGATGCGCTCGTTGTAATGGACAAGATGCGGAGACGTATAGCAACCCACCCGGTAGCCGCCGGCCAGGACCATGGCTTCCAGCATCGCGCATACCGAGCCCTTGCCATTGGTGCCGGCCACGGTGATGACGGTACTGTCGAGTTTGATGTTCAGCGACCCGGCTACCGCCTGCACCCGTGAAAGCCCCATATCGATGGCGACCGGGTGCAGGGTCTCGAGATATTCCAGCCATTGCGACAGACTGGCGTGCGCTACCGGCGCAGACATGTGTTTACTCCCGATCAGCGACGCGCGGGTGGCAGATCCGTGCAGGAACCCAGCGCTGCAAGCGCCGCCATGCCGACGGACTCTCCCAGTGTGGGATGGGGATGGATGGTGCTGCCGATATCAACCATGTCGGCACCCATTTCGATAGCCAGCGCGACCTCGCTGATGAGATCGCCCGCGCCGGTACCGACAATGCCGCCGCCGATGATGCGCTTGCTTTCGGCATCGAAGAGCAGCTTGGTGAAGCCCTCGTCACGCCCGTTGGCAATGGCGCGTCCCGACGCCGCCCAGGGGAAGAGCCCCTTGCTGAAGTCCACGCCCTGCTCGCGCGCCATATCTTCCGTGAGTCCGACCCACGCAATTTCCGGATCGGTATAGGCTACGGACGGAATGACGCGCGCATCGAAAGCCACCTTGTGTCCGGCGATCACTTCTGCTGCAATATGGGCTTCGTGCACCGCCTTGTGTGCCAGCATGGGCTGACCGACGATATCACCGATGGCGTAGATATGCGCGACATTCGTGCGCATCTGCGTATCGACGGCGATAAAGCCCTTGTCATCCACTGCGACACCGGCGCGATCCGCATCGATGAGTGCACCATTGGGCCTGCGCCCCGCCGCCTGCAGCACCAGATCATAGGTCTGCGGGCCGGAAGGTGCCTGCTTGCCTTCGAAGCTGAAGTGCAGGCCGTCCGCATCTGCTGTTGCACCGGTGGTGCGCGTCTCCAGCATGATATTTTCGAAACGATGGGCGTTCTGCTTCTGCCATACCCTGACCAGATCACGATCACAGCCCGGCATCAAGCCCGTCAACATTTCGACAACGTCGATACGAGCGCCCAGCGCCGAGTACACCGTGGCCATCTCGAGGCCGATGATGCCCCCGCCGATGACCAGCATGCGCTTGGGCACGGAAGGCAGCTCGAGCGCACCGGTGGAGTCGATGATACGGGAATCGTCGGGCAGGAAAGGCAGATGTACGGCCTGGCTGCCCGCCGCGATGATGGCCGAGGCGAAACGCACCACCCGGGTGCTGCCGTCGGCGCCGGCAATGGACAGATGATGATCGTCCATGAAAGTACCGGTACCCGTGAGCACCGTCACCTTGCGCGCGCGCGCCATGCCGGCCAGCCCGCCGGTAAGCTTGCCCACCACCCCGGCCTTGTGCGCACGCAGGGCATCCAGATCGATGCGTGGCTCATCGAAGACCACGCCCTGCCCGGATAGCGCCCTGGCCGCTTCCAGCACACCTGCCGTGTGCAGCAACGCCTTGGACGGAATGCAGCCCACGTTCAGACAGACGCCGCCCAGGGCGGGATAACGTTCCACAAGGATGACGTTCAGACCCAGGTCGGCAGCACGAAAAGCCGCCGAATAGCCGCCCGGGCCGGCGCCCAGGACCAGGACATCGCACTCGGCATCGGCCGTACCCGCTGCTGCGGACGGCGCGGCGGCGGGTGCAGGCGCCGGTGCAGCAACCGCCGCCGCCGGCGTTGCAGCAACGGCTGCGTCAGGCGTGGCCGGTTCCGGCGCCGCCGCATCCGCCGCTGCTGCAGGCGTGATGCGCACGATGGGTGTCCCTTCGGAAACCTTGTCACCCAGCTTGACCAGTACGGCTTCCACCACACCGGCCTGGGCGGCAGGAATCTCCATGGATGCCTTGTCGGATTCGACGGTGATCAGGCTCTGCTCAAGCGCTATGCTGTCACCCACCTCGACAAGAATCTCGATGACATCGACATCGGTGACATCACCGATGTCGGGAACATTCAGATCTGTGGTGCTCATGCGGGCTCCTAGAGGGCAACACGACGGAAATCGGACAGCAGACCCGTCAGCATTGCATTGAAGCGTGCCGCCGCCGCACCATCGATGACCCTGTGGTCATACGACAGGGACAGGGGCAGCATCAGACGCGGCTCGAAGGCTTCGCCGTTCCAGACCGGCGCCATCTTCGAGCGTGACACGCCGAGGATGGCCACTTCGGGCGCGTTGATGATGGGCGTGAAGGCGGTGCCGCCAATGCCGCCCAGCGACGAGATGGTGAAACAGCCGCCCTGCATCTGCGCCGCAGACAGCTTGCCTTCGCGCGCCAGCGACGCCAGCTCGGCCGTCTCTTGCGCGAGCTCCAGCACGCCCTTGGTGTCCGCATCACGAATCACCGGTACCACCAGACCATTCGGTGTGTCGGCCGCAAAGCCGATGTGGCAGTACTGCTTGAGGATGAGGTTGTCGCCGTCGAGCGAGGCGTTGAATTCGGGATGCTTGCGCAGGCAGGCGACCACGGCGCGGATGATGAAGGCCAGCATGGTCACACGCACGCCGTCGCGCGCATTTTCGGCATTGAGCTGCTTGCGCAGGGCCTCGAGTGCCGTGATGTCTGCCTCGTCCTGATTGGTGACATGCGGAATCATGACCCAGTTGCGATGCAGGTTGGCGCCGGACAGCTTGCGGATGCGTGACAGCGGCTTCGTCTCTATGGTACCGAAGCGCTCGAAGTCGACCTTGGGCCAGGCCAGAACGGACAGGCCGTCGACACTACCGCCGGCCACTGCCGGAGCGGCACCGCCTGCCAGCGCCTGCTTGACGTACTGGCGCACATCATCGTGCGTGATGCGCTGGCGCGCCCCGCTGCCCTCGATCTGGGCCAGATCGACACCCAGCTCGCGGGCGAACTTGCGCACCGAAGGCGAGGCATGGGGCAGGTTGCGAACCGGCATATCGGCCGAGCCGTAGGCCGCCGTGGGCGAGTGACGCCGGGGCGGCAGCGAGGCCAGCTGCTCGGCAGCACCTTTCTCGACGACCGCCGAGCTGCCGCTGGCTACCAGGGTCGGCGCCACTTCGCTGGCATCGGAACCCGAAGCGACCGCCGTCGGCGCCGGCTCATCCGGCACGGCGGCCGCTGCCGGTGCCGCCTCGGCCGGTGCCCGGGCATCTGCAGGCGCAGGCGCGGCTGCGGCCTCCTCGCTCACTTCAAGCTGAAGGATGACCGAGCCCTCGGACACCTTGTCGCCCAGTTTCACGGTAATGCTGCGCACAATCCCTGCCCGGGGCGAAGGAATTTCCATGGAAGCCTTTTCGGATTCCACCGTGATCAGACTCTGCTCCGTCTCGACGCTGTCGTTTTCGGCCACCAGAATTTCGATGACGTCCACGTCCTCCACATCGCCGATGTCGGGCACCTTGATATCAATGGTGTTGCTCATGCGTGAATCTCCCTCAAGCGTGATGTGGATTGGCCTTGTCGGGGTTGATGCCGTACTTGCGGATGGCTTCGCCAACCGTCTTCAGCGGCAGCGCTCCCTCATCGGCCAGGGCCAGCAATGCGGCCACCGTGACGAAGTGACGATCAATCTCGAAATGTTCGCGCAGCTTGTGGCGGAAGTCGGACCGGCCGAAACCGTCCGTGCCCAGTACGCGGTAATGACGACCATCGGGAATGAAGGCACGGATCTGGTCGGCGTAGGCCTTCATGTAGTCCGTGGATGCCACGATGGGCCCTTCCGTATCCTTGAGCTGCTGCGTGATATAGGGCAGCGGCAGATCGGTATTTTCGGGATTCAGCAGGCGCTGACGCTCGCAATCCAGCCCGTCGCGGCGCAGCTCGGTGAAGCTGGTGACGCTCCAGACATCGGAGCCCACACCCCAGTCCTCAAGCAGCAGTTCCTGCGCCGCCAGGACTTCGCGCAGCAAGGTGCCCGAGCCCATGAGCTGCACGCGGTGGGCCGCCTTGTCGGTGGACTTGAAGCGGTAGGCACCGCGGATGATGCCTTCCTCATCACCGTCGACCAGGCCGGGCTGGGCGTAGTTCTCGTTCATCACGGTGATGTAGTAGAAGACATTTTCCTGCTTTTCAATCATGCGCTTCAGGCCGTCATGCATGATGACCGCCAGCTCATGTCCGAAGGCCGGGTCGTAGGACACGCAGTTGGGGATGACGGAAGACAGGATATGGCTGTGGCCGTCCTCGTGCTGCAGGCCTTCGCCATTCAGCGTGGTGCGCCCGGCCGTGCCGCCGAGCAGGAAGCCGCGTGCCTGGATGTCGCCCGCCGCCCAGGCAAGATCGCCCACCCGCTGGAAACCGAACATCGAGTAATAGATGTAGAACGGAATCATGATGCGGTTGTTGCTGGAGTACGACGTGGCCGCCGCCATCCAGGAGCAGAAGCCCCCCGCCTCGTTGATGCCTTCCTGCAGCAACTGACCGGTGGCCGACTCGCGGTAGTACATGACCTCGCCCTTGTCGACCGGTGTGTACTTCTGCCCTTCGGGCGCATAGATACCAATCTGGCGGAACAGGCCTTCCATGCCAAAGGTGCGCGATTCGTCGACCAGCACCGGCACGACGCGCGGACCCAGCGTCTTGTCGCGCAGGATCTGGTTGAGCGCGCGCACAAACGCCTGGGTGGTGGAGATTTCACGACCGGCGGCCGTGGGGTCCGTGATGGCCTTGAACATATCCAGTCCGGGCACCGGCAGGTGCTCGTCAGCGCGCGTGCGCCGCTGCGGCAGATAACCGCCCAGTGCCTGGCGACGTTCATGCAGATAACGCATCTCGGGCGAATCGTCTGCCGGCCTGAAGTAAGGCAGCGCCTCGAGCTGATCATCCGGGATGGGAATGTTGAAACGATCACGGAACTCGCGGATGGAGTCCAGATCCAGCTTTTTCTGCTGGTGCGTGGGGTTCTTCGCCTGACCGACATGACCCATGCCATAGCCCTTGATGGTCTTGGCCAGGATGACGGTCGGCTGCCCCTCGTGCTGCACGGCTGTCTGGAAGGCGGCATACACCTTGTGCGGATCGTGTCCGCCACGGTTCAGGCGCCAGATGTCCTCGTCGCTCATGCGGCTGACCATCTCCAGCAGCTTGGGATGCTTGCCGAAGAAATGCTCGCGCACGAACTTGCCGTCGTGTGCCTTGTAGGCCTGGTATTCGCCGTCGACCGACTCTTCCATGATGCGGCGCAGTATGCCTTCCTTGTCGCGTGCCAGCAGCGGATCCCAGTAGCCGCCCCAGACCAGCTTGACGACATTCCAGCCACTGCCGCGGAAATCACCCTCGAGCTCCTGGATGATCTTGCCGTTACCGCGCACCGGTCCGTCGAGACGTTGCAGGTTGCAGTTGATGACGAAGATGAGGTTGTCGAGTTTTTCACGCGACGCCAGGGCGATGGCACCCTTGGACTCGGGTTCGTCCATTTCACCATCGCCGCAGAAGACCCAGACCTTGCGCTGGCTGGTATCGGCAATGCCGCGCGCGTGCAGGTACTTGAGGAAGCGCGCCTGATAGATGGCCATCAGCGGCCCAAGCCCCATGGATACCGTGGGAAACTGCCAGAACTCCGGCATGAGCTTGGGGTGCGGATAGGATGACAGGCCATGGCCATCCACCTCCTGGCGGAAATGATCCATCTGCTCGGCCGTGAGACGGCCTTCGAGATAAGCGCGACCATACATGCCGGGCGAGGAGTGGCCCTGGAAATAGACCAGGTCTCCGCCGTGGTTTTCCGTCTCGGCATGCCAGAAATGATTCTGCCCGCAGCCTATCATGGTGGCCAGCGAGGCGAAGGAGGCAATATGCCCGCCCAGATCACCCCCGTCGGCCGGATGGTGCATATTGGCCTTGACCACCATGGCCATGGCATTCCAGCGTACATAGGAGCGGATGCGCTCTTCGAGCACCAGGTCACCCGGATGCGGCGGCTCCAGCCCCGGGGGAATGGTGTTGAGGTAGGCGGTGTTGGGCGAGAAAGGAATATAGGCACCCGAGCGGCGCGCCAGATCTATCAGGCGCTCGAGAAGGAAATGGGCGCGTTCCGGGCCTTCGCGATCCAGTACGGCCTCGAGCGCGTCGAGCCATTCCTGGGTTTCAAGCGCGTCATCATCTGCCGGCCCGGCCACTGCTTCAAGATGTTCTAGTGCGGACATAGGTGTCTCCTTGTCGGGAAAACATGAAGGACGCAAGGCAGACGGCAATCCGGGTATCCTGTGGTGCCAGGCCATGCAGCCGCCGGGTTTTATGCACCCTTTTGTGCACCCTTGGGCCTTTCCTTCGCAATGTAGACCATTCTAGGAAAGACCGCTCCAGAGCACAAGCAAAATTTCATTTTGTGGTAATCAATTTCGTAATATGAAATGACGGCTTTGTGCTTCAGGTAAAATGAAGCAACATTTCAAGTGTGCCATGGCTACAAATTCACGCAAATCCCTCATCCCCACCACGTTCTACGATCAGGCCAATCGTGGTCGCCGGGGAGTCTACTGGCTCACGCCGGTCGTGGTGCTGGTGCTCTATCTGTTCGTCATGGGGGCATTCCTGTGGCTGCAACAGTTGCACAACGACAGTGTGATGTTCGTCACCATAGACCAGGAAACGCGCCAGCAGCGCCTCATGATGGTGGTGGCCGCCCTGTCCCTGGTCATCATCCTGAGCCTGCTGGCGCTGTGGCGCTACACGCGCTTTCGTACCCAGGCAGAGGCCGCACTGATGGCCGAGACCGGATTCCGGCGTGCCATGGAAAACTCCATGTCAACCGGCATGCGCGTCTTCGACATGCAGGGGCGTATTGCCTATGTCAATCCTGCTTTCTGCCGCATGATCGGCTGGAACGAAGCCGACCTGATCGGGCGCACCGCGCCTTTTCCCTATTGGCTGCCCGATCGTCACAAGCAGCATCAGGAAACCATGGACCTGCTGCTGTCCGGGCGCACACCCAGCAGCGGGCTGGAAGTCGAGGCGCGGCGCCGGGATGGCTCGCTGTTCACGGCACGCATGTATGTCTCGCCGCTGCGCGATCCCAACGGCGAGCAGATCGGCTGGATGACGTCCATGACCGACATCACCGAACCCAAGCGCATCCGCGAAGCGCTCACGGCGGCCCACGAGCGTTTCATGACGGTGCTCGAAGGGCTGGACGATGCCATCTCGGTGGTGGCCGATACGCCCGACGGCCTCGAGCTGCTGTTCGCCAATCGCACCTACCGCCGGCTGTTCGGCGCCCAGCCCGGCGGGCATCAGGAGCTCATGGGCAGCCGGCTGTCGCGCTTTGCCGAAGCGAGCACCGAGATCTATTCCCGAACCGCCGAACGCTGGTTTGAAGTCCACCATCGCATGCTGGCCTGGACCGACGGCCAGCGCGTGCGCCTGCAGGTGGCGCGCGACATCACGGAAAGGCGTACCCACGAAGAGGCGTCGCGCATACAGCAGGAAAAGATCCAGCTCACCAGCCGGCTCACGACCATGGGAGAGATGGCGTCATCACTGGCGCACGAGCTCAACCAGCCACTCACCGCAATCAACAACTACAACATGGCGGCGGTTGCCATGTTGCGCTCCGGCCATGATGATCCCGAACGCCTGCTCGAGGCATTGCAGAAGTCGGCACAGCAGGCGGAACGGGCCGGCAAGATCATCAGCCGCATCCGCGAATTCGTGAAACGCAGCGAGCCCCGGCGCCAGCAGGTGTCCGTACGCCAGATCCTGGACAATGCCGCCGGCTTTGCCGAGATCGACGCGCGCAAGCGGCGCATCACCATAGAGCAGGATCTGCCCGAGCATCTGCCCGATGTGCTGGCCGATCCCATCCTCATCGAGCAGGTGCTGCTGAACCTGCTCAAGAATGGCATTGAAGCCATGGAGCACAGCGACTACCCCTGCCTGCACGTCGTTGTCACCGATCACGGCGCGCTCATAGAAATCGCCGTCCATGATCGCGGCCATGGCCTGCGCGATCCCGAGCGCCTGTTCGAGCCTTTCTACAGCACCAAGTCCGAAGGCCTCGGCATGGGTCTGAACATCTGTCGCACCATCATTGAATCGCACCACGGCCGGCTGTGGGCAGACGCCAATCCCGAAGGTGGTACGATATTTCGCTTCACCCTGCCCAGCGCGGGCGAGGCTTCCACACCCCGTTCGCAAGCCCAGGAGTCAAATGCATGAGCAATCCTTCCGTCCAAAGCACTATCTATATCGTGGATGACGACGAGGCGGTCCGCGATTCCCTGCGCTGGCTGCTCGAGGCCAACGGCTACCGCGTGAAATGCTACAGCGGCGGCGAAGCCTTCCTCGAGACCTACGATCCGGAACAGATTGGCGTACTGATCGCCGATGTCCGCATGCCCGGCATGAGCGGGCTCGAGCTCCAGGAAGCGCTCATAGAGCGCAAGGCACCGCTGCCCATCGTCTTCATCACCGGCCATGGCGATGTACCCATGGCGGTATCCACCATGAAGAAAGGCGCCGTTGATTTTCTGGAAAAACCCTTTAATGAAACTGATTTACGCAACATTGTTGCGAGAATGCTTGAAGATGCAGTCGCGCGTGTCAGCCAGGCCAGGGCACTGCAGTCGCAACAGGCCATCCTCAGTCGCCTCACGGCGCGTGAGCAGCAGGTGCTGGAGCGCATCGTGGCCGGACGGCTCAACAAGCAGATTGCGGGCGACCTGAGCATCAGCATCAAGACGGTCGAAGCGCATCGCGCCAACATCATGGAAAAGCTCGAGGTGACCACGGTTGCCGATCTCATGAAGATTGCACTGACACAAGGTGAAACGGCCGTATGAGTGCGCGCATCATCGATGGCCGGCAACTGGCCGCACAAGTCCGTGCCGATGTGGCACAACAAGTCAAGGCGCTGCTCGACGAAACCGGCATCCGTCCGGGGCTGGCCGTGGTGCTGGTGGGCGACGACGCCGCCTCCCAGGTCTATGTTCGCAACAAGGCGGCAGCCTGCGAAGCGGCCGGCATGCACTCCGAAGTCATCATCCTGCCGGCGGATACCAGCGAGGATGCCCTGCTTGCACGGGTCGCCGCCCTCAATGAAGATCCGGCCATCCACGGCATACTGGTACAGCTTCCACTGCCGGCACCGATACGCGCGGCGCGCATCATCGAGGCCATCCACCCGGACAAGGATGTCGATGGCTTTCACCCCATCAATGCCGGCCTGCTCATGACAGGCACACCCCGCTTCCGTCCCTGCACGCCGTACGGCATCCAGATGATGCTGGAATCCGAAAACGTGAACCTCTGGGGTGCACAGGCCGTGGTCGTGGGTGCCAGCAATATCGTGGGCAAGCCCATGGCGCTGCTGATGCTGGCGGCAGGCGCCACCGTCACACTGTGCAACTCCAAGACGCGCAACCTGGCGGCGCACACCCGCAACGCGGATGTCCTGGTCGTTGCAACCGGAAAGCCCGGCATGATCGATGGTGCCATGATCAAGCCGGGGGCCGTTGTCATTGATGTGGGCATCAACCGCAAGGCCGACGGAGGGCTCGTGGGAGATGTGGATTTCGAATCCGCACGCAAGGTGGCTTCGGCCATCACGCCGGTGCCCGGCGGTGTCGGCCCCATGACGATCGCCATGCTTCTGATGAACACACTCCAGGCCGCCCGCGCACTCACCACCCGTGCCTGACCGCCGCCAGTTATCACCTTTGTTTCGAGAATCCTCTTTTCATGTCTGACAATCCCCTGCTGATCGCCATCGATAGCCCCATGGATTACGCGGCCATACGGCCCGAACACCTGACGGCCGCCATCCCGAAGCTGATCGAGCGTTCCCGCGCAGCGATCGACCGCGTTGCCGCCGGCGAAGCAGAGCCGGACTGGGACACGCTCATCGAACCCCTGCTCGACGCCACGCAGGTTCTGGGGCGTGCCTGGTCGGTTGCCGGGCACCTGAACGCCGTGGTCAACACGCCGGAGCTGCGCGCCGCCTACAACGAGTGTCTGCCGCTCATGACGGAGTACGGCACCTGGGTGAGTCTGCACGAAGGCCTGTATCATCAATATCAACGCCTGCGAGCTTCGCCCGGTTTTGCGGGCCTGAACCCGGTGCGCCGGCGTATCGTCACGCTGGCCCTGCGGGACTTCCGTCTGGGCGGTGCTGATCTCGAGGGCGAGGCGCGCGAACGCTATCGCGCACTCTCTGACGAGCAGGCGCGCACATCGCAGAAGTTCTCGGAAAACGTGCTTGACAGTGTCGACCAGTGGTCACTCGTCATTGAGGATGAATCCCGCCTGGCCGGTATTCCGCCGGCCGTGCTCACGGCAGCGCGCGAAGCGGCCCGGGAGGACGGCCTGGCCGGCTGGAAGCTGAACTTGAAGATGCCCTGCTATCTGCCGGTCATGCAATACGCCCATGACCGCGCGCTGCGAGAAAGCCTCTACCGTGGTCATGCCACCCTGGCTTCCGAGCTCGGCGAGCCCGGTCTGGACAATTCACCCATGATAGAGCGCCTGCTCGCCTTGCGTGCAGAAGAGGCGGCACTTCTGGGCTTTGACGACTTTGCCGCGCTGCGCCTGGAAACCCGCATGGCGGACTCCTCGCCCCAGGTGCTGGCGTTTCTGCGCGAGCTTGCCCGGCGCGCCCGCCCCCACGCGGAGCACGACCTTGCCGAACTGCGTGCCCATGCAGCGGAACATCTGGGTCTGGACGCCTTGCAGCCCTGGGATCTGGCCTACGCCTCCGAGCATCTGCGCCAGCAGCGCTACGATTACTCCGAGGAGGCGGTGCGCCAGTACTTCAGCGTGAACCAGGTGCTCGACGGTCTGTTTCGCGTGGTCGACACGCTGTTCGGCGTACAACTGGAAGCCGTACCGGCAAGCGCCTGGCATCCCGATGTGCAATGCTATGCCGTCAGGGACGGGCAAGGCGAGCTGCGCGGCCATCTCAATCTGGATCTCTATGCACGCCAGGGCAAACAGGGCGGTGCCTGGGTGGGCAGCGAGCGCGAACGGCGCCGGCATGGTACGCAGCTGCACACGCCCATCGTGAATTTGACCTGCAACTTCACTCCGCCGCTGGCTGAGCGGCCCAGCCTGCTCACCCACGATGAAGTGATCACCCTTTTCCATGAAAGCGGCCATGCCTTGCACGCCCTGCTGTCAACAGTGGATGATCCCGATGCCAGTGCCTTTGCCGCCGTCGAATGGGATGCCATCGAGCTGCCTTCGCAGTTCATGGAAAACTTCTGCTGGGAATGGCCCGTAATACAGGCCATGGGGCGCCATATCGATACCGGCGAACCCTTGCCGCGCACGCTGTTCGACCGCCTGCTGGCAGCACGCAACTTCCAGAGCGGCATGCAGATGCTGCGCCAGGTGGAGTTCGCACTTTTCGACATGCTCATCCATCAGCGCAAGAATCTGGTGATTGCCGATGTGCTCGCCGTACTGCACGCGGTGCGTGAAGAAGTGGCCGTCGTCTTTCCGCCGGAATGGCAGCGTTTTCCCCACCAGTTCTCGCATCTGTTTGCAGGCGGTTATGGCGCCGGCTACTACAGCTATAAATGGGCGGAAGTCCTGTCGGCCGACGCCTACGCCGCTTTCGAGGAAAGCGCCGGTAAAGATGGCCCCATCCTGGATCCCGCCACCGGCCGGCGCTTTCTGAAAGAGATTCTTGCCGTGGGCGGCTCACGGCCGGCAGCAGACTCGTTTCGCGCCTTCCGCGGCCGCGACCCGGACATCGAGGCCTTGCTGCGTCACAGCGGCATGAGCGCCTGATCAGAGGTGGCTGTCATGTCTCTCCGACTGCACGCGCTGATCCTTGCCGGCCTGCTGGCTCTGACCGGCCCGGGCGCAAGTACACCCGCCATCGCCCAGGCCGGCAACACCGCCATCCATCCGGTACGCGGCTTTCTGCCCGACCTGCGCTTTACGCTCAATGGCGCGGGCGGGCGCACGGTGACCGAAGCTGATCTGCGTGGCAAGACGGTATTGCTGTTCTTTGGCTACGCCAGTTGCCCCGACATCTGTCCCACCACCATGGCCCAGCTGGCCGAGGTAATGGAAGCGCTGGGTGATGACGCTGACAGGGTCCAGGTCGTTTTCGTCAGCGTCGATCCGCACAGGGACACGCCCGAAGTGCTGCAGGCCTATGTGGCGCTGTTCAATCCCGATGCACTCGGGCTCACGGGCAGCGAAAAACAGATTGCAGACATGGCCAGACGCTATCGCGTCTCGTTCCAGATCGAGAAGCCTTCGGGGGATGATGTCACGAACTACGAAGTGGCGCACAGCCGGGGCATCTATATCTTCGACGACAAGGGCCGTGCCCGTCTGCTTGCGTCCGACGGCGAATCAGTCGAACAGCTGACCGGGGCGGTACAGCGCATCATGCAACCCTGAGCTGACGCGCAGCATCGCGCAAGGCGGTACGCAATCCTTCTTCAGTCACTGGATGATAGAACGGCATGGCCAGCATCTGGGGAATGCCGAGCGCCTGCTGGCAGGCCCAGGCCAGCAGATGTGCCATGTGTTCCATATCGGGGCCCGCCATCTCGGCACCCAGAAAACGGCCATCAGTCCGGTCGGCATAGACCCGCAGACAGCCTTTGTTGCGGCGCATGATGCGCGCCCTGCCCTGGCGCGTGAAATCAACTTCGCCCACAACCGTGGTGCTCGGATCGAGCTCGCGCCAGCGCAGGCCCACATGAGCAATCTGCGGATCCGTAAAGACAATGCCCAGAGGCACGCGCCGGCCCATGGCCGCCGGCTGCGGCCAGTTTGCCGCATTGGTTCCCGCCATGCGGCCTTCGTCGGCCGCCTCATGCAGTATGGGACGCAGCGCCGAGACATCACCCGCAATGAAGATAGGCGCGGCACCCAGTTGCAGGGTGGCCGGATTGATCTGCGGATGACCCCTGTCATCGAACGGGACGCTGGTGTTTTCCAGCCCCAAGCCTTGCAGATTGGGGCGCCGGCCTGCGGCCATGAGCACGTAATCCACCGTTTCCACATGGCGTACCGGTGATGCGTCGGGCGCCCGGGTGAGCAGTTCGGCGTGCACAGCACCCTCTTCCAGCCAGGCCTTGTCCAGCGTCGTCCAGGAACGCAGGTCCAGCTCCCCGGTGAACGCCGCCCGTGCACTGTCGATGACCTGCGGGTCGGTGATGCCCGCCAGACTGTCGCTGCGGCTGATCAGGCAGGTGCGCACACTCAGGCGCGACAGTGCCTGACCGAGCTCGAGTCCGATGACACCCGCACCCACGACCAGCACCCTTCGTGGCAGGGTCTGCCAGTCGAAGACGTCGTCATTCACAATGAGCCGGTCACCCAGACGGGAAAAGTCCCCGGCCATGAACGGGTGTGATCCGGTCGCCAGCACAACGGCCCCGGCCTGCACCTCGGTATGCTCGCCCACCATGAGCGTGTTGTCGGACAGGAAACGGGCATGGCCTTCCAGCTTGTCGGAAGGGTCAATGGTATCGATTTCCTGCAGCACGAAACCAACGAAGCGATCGCGCTCGCTGCGTACGCGTTCCATCACCTTGCCGCCATCGACACCGATCTCGGGGATCCGGATGCCAAAAGGCGCTGCTGTACGCGCACTGTGCGCCACGTCTGCAGCGGCAATGAGCAGCTTGGAAGGCATGCAGCCCACCCGTGCGCATGTCGTGCCGTAGACGCCGGATTCAATCAGCAGCGCACTTTTTCCGGCACGGCGTACCGCGCGCCATGCACTCATGCCGGCCGTGCCGGCGCCGATGATGGCGACATCCACCTGTCGCCGTGCCACTGCGCTGCTCATGCTCCGGCCCACTCCTGCACGAATTCACGGTGATCGGGCCGTTCCGGCGCACCCGGCGAGCGCAGGGGCGTTCCCATGGAGACATAGCCCATGAAGCGATATTCCAGCGGATCGAAACCCAGGGCTTCGTTCACCGCATCGACATAAGTGCCCAGGCCCGTGCTCCAGTACGCCGAATAGCCCAGCAGATGGGCGGCATTGAGCATGTTCATGACGGCGGCACCCGTGGCCAGCATGCGCTCATCCTCGGGGATGATCGTATTCGTGTAATCCATGTGGCAGGCGACCGCGATGAGTACCGGCACATTGGCCAGCCAGCGACGCGTGGACGCCTCTTTTTCCGGCGTGAGCGGACGGCCGGCAACGCGAATGGCCTCGATGGCCATGTCCGCCAGTTTTGCCAGGGCTTCACCCCGGATCAGTTTGAAGCGCCAGGGACGCAGACGCCCGTGATCGGGTGCCGACATCGCGCACTGAAGAATCTGCGCCAATTCCTCGTCACTGGGTCCGGGCGCCTGGACGAACTTGATGGAACGACGCGTTTGAAGCAGGTCGATAGGTGAAGTGGACATGGGTCTCCTGAAGAACACGGGCCGCACCGGCCCGCACAATGACAGCCCGCGAAGGCAGGTTCAGCGGCCGCGCGCCGAAGCCACCATGATGGCCTTCATGTCGGCAACCGCCTTTTCGAGGCCGTCGAACACGGCCCGCGCGACGATGGCATGCCCGATATTGAGCTCGGCAATACCGGGCATGGCGGCAATGGCCTGAACGTTTTCATAATGCAGGCCATGACCTGCATTCACGCGCATGCCCAGGGCCAGGCCGGCGGCGACACCCGTGCGCAGACGCGCCATCTCGTGTTCGCGTGCGGCATCATCGCCGGCATCGGCATAGGCACCGGTATGCAACTCGATGATTTCTGCCCCGGCACGATGGGCCGCCTCGATCTGGCCGGCATCGGGATCAATGAAGATGGATACGCGGATGCCCGCCTCGTGCAGATGATCCACCGCCGCCTTTACGGTGTCGAAGCCGGCGCTGACATCCAGCCCGCCTTCGGTGGTGAGCTCCTCGCGGCGCTCGGGCACCAGGCAGACATCCCGGGGCTTGATGCGGCAGGCGATGTCAATCATCTCGGACGTGATGGCGCACTCGAGGTTCATGCGGGTGCGCAGCAAGGGGCGCATGCGCTCCACATCCGCATCCTGGATGTGGCGCCTGTCTTCGCGCAGGTGCAGGGTGATGAGGTCGGCTCCGGCATCTTCGGCACGCAGGGCCGCTTCTACGGGATCGGGATAGGTGGTGAAGCGCTGCTGGCGCAAAGTGGCCACATGATCAATATTCACACCCAACTCAATCATTGCCACACTCCCTGAAGATTACTGAACAGCCAGCCCTTTCATTATCCACTTTTCGCCACGGGAAGTCTTGCCTCGGTCTCGCGCAGCCAGCCGCCGCCCAGTGCCTTGAACAGCGCGATGCGGTTCAGGAGCGACTCCATGCCCGTCTGGATGAGCTGCGTCTGGGTGCCGTAGAGATTGACTTCGGCGGTCTGGACCTGAAGGAAGCTGTCCACGCCGGTCTCATAGCGCAGACGCGCCAGCTCGACAGCTTCCATGCTGGTGTCCTGCAGTGCACGCAAGGCATCGAGTTCACCGTGGTAGCTGGCCTCGCCGGCCAGTGCATCGGCTACTTCACGAAACGCCACCTGGATGGCTTTTTCATACTCGAGGACGGCAATATTGCGCCTGGCCTCGGCAAGCGCCAGATTACCCTTGAGTCCACTGGAAAACAGTGGCACCTGGATCTGCGGTGAATACTGCCAGTAGCGCGTTCCGCCGCCGAACAGGCCGCCCAGCTGCGGGCTCGCAAAGCCCAGCAGGCCGGTCAGTGAAATATTGGGGAAAAAGGCTGCACGCGCTGCACCGATATTGGCATTGGCCGCCTTGAGCCGGTGTTCGGCAGCCAGAATGTCGGGGCGTCGCTCGAGCAGCTCCGAAGGCAGGCCCACGGGCACGCTGGATGCCAGTTGCTGCTTGCCGAAGACTTCCGCAGGCGGCAGGTCATCCGGCGGCGGCGTACCCAGCAGAAGCTGCAGCGCATTGTCCGCCTGGGCCTGCATGCGGCGAATGCCTTCCAGGTCTGCCTTGACGGTTTCCAGCTGGGCACGGGCCTGGGTGCGATCCAGCGCAGATGCCACGCCTGAATCGTAGCGCGCCTGAACAAGATCCAGCGTGGCCTGGCGACTCGCCAGCGTCTTTTCCATCAGCACGGCCAGCTCGGTGGCTGTGCGCTGGCGAAAATAGGCTTCGGCCACCTGGGCCACCAGGTTGATGTGTACCGTGCGTTCCGCCTGTTCTGTGGCCAGATAGCCCTGCAAGGCCGCATCGCTCAGACTCTTGAGGCGGCCGAAGAAATCCAGCTCGAAGGATGTAAGTCCGACGCCTGCCATGAACACGCGGGATACGCTGCTGCTGTCCGGCCCCCGCATGGCAGGCCCGGTACGGGTGGCCTGCGCATTCGCGCCTATGCCCACTGTCGGGAAGCGATCACTCTCGACAATACCGTACTGCGCCTGCGCCTCCTGCACGCGTTCGCTGGCAATCTGCATGTCGCGATTGTTCTCGAGCGCGATGTCGATGAGGGCGCGCAGGCGGGCATCATTGAACAGCTCGGCCCAGCCCATGCGGGGTGGCGCCGGCTCGATATTCGCCTGTTGTCCGCTCAGGGTGAGCCCCTGTGCCACGGCGATATCCGCCGCCGGCGCATCTGCCACGGGAATGGCTTCTGCGACGTCCCCGCTTGCCGGTACCGCCGGTATGGCAGGTGTATCGGGCGCCGCCGATGCGGCCGCCGCCTGCGGTGCTGCCTGCCCCGGATATAGCAGCGGCACGGGCATGGCCGGGCGCTCATAGACGGGCTCCATCGCACAGCCGGCCAGGGCCAGCGCCATCGCCAGACCCAGGGGACGGATCGGGAAAGCCGGTTTCATCATCTCAATCCTCCTGCTCACTGGACGCCTTCCCGGCTGCCTCATCGCCTTTTTTACCGGCGGCGGCACGCTGCTTCAGATGCCCGGGCGCCGCGCCAAAGACCTTGGGGCGCGTCTTGAACAGAGACAGTATCACAACGAAGAATGTGGGCACGAAGAGCACGGCGAGCGGCGTCGCCGCCAGCATGCCGCCCAGCACGCCCAGGCCCACGGCGTTCTGGCTGGCGGCGCCGGCACCGGATGCCAGGGTCAGCGGCATCACGCCCAGGATGAAGGCGAAGGATGTCATCAGAATGGGGCGAAAGCGCAGGCGTGCCGCTTCGACCGTGGCCTCGAAGATATTCTGGCCGTGGGCATAGGCATCCTTCGCGAACTCGACGATCAGGATGGCATTCTTGGCCGCCAGCCCGATTACCGTTACCATGCCCACCTGGAAATAAACGTCGTTGGCCATGCCCATCAGTGAGCTCAACCCTACGGCGCCCAGCATGCCCAGCGGTACGGCCAGCATCACGGACAGCGGAATCGCCCAGCTTTCATAAAGTGCGGCCAGCACCATGAATACGACCAGCACCGCCAGACCCAGCAGGATGGCCGTCTGATTGCCCGCCTCTATCTCCTGGTAGGAAAGCCCCGTCCACTCATAGCCGAAACCGGCGGGAAGCTGTGTGATCAGGCGCTCCATTTCCGCCATGGCCTCACCCGTGGAGTAACCTGGCGCAGCAGCCCCGCCGATACGCGTCGACTCGTAGCTGTTGTAGCGCACGATCTGTACCGGTGCCTGGCTCCATTCCAGGGAAACAAACGAGGACAGCGGCACCATGCCGCCTTCGCGGTTGCGCGCGTTCAGACGCAGGACGTCATCGGCCATCATGCGGTGCGCCTCTTCCGCCTGCACCCAGATGTTCTGCACCCAGCCCTGATTGGTGAACTTGCCGACATAGGCCGAACCCATGGCCGTGGAAATCAGCTGCGCGGCTTCGGCAAAATCCACGCCCAGGGCGGCGGCCTTGTCGCGATCGATCTTCAGCTGCAGCTGCGGTCCCGGTGCCAGACCGGTAAGACGCACGCTTTCCAGGACGGGGCTTTGCGCGGCCAGTTGCAACAGCTGCTGGGTGGCCCCCTGCAGCGCCGCCTGTCCCATGCCGGCGCGGTCCTCCAGCCTGAGGTCGAAGCCGGAGGCATTGCCCAGGGACGAGATGGCCGGCGGCACGATGGAAAACACCATGGAATCCGGCAGCCCGAACAGGAGCCGGCCCGTAGCCTGGCCTGCAATGGCCTGGGCCGAATCACCCGGGCCGCGGCGCTGCGCAAAATCTTCGAGTGTGATGAAGCTCAGCGCCGCATTCAGACCATTGCCGTTGAAGCTGAATCCCTGCACGGCGACCACATTCTTGACCTGCGGCAAGGCGCCAAAATAGCCTTCCACCTGTTTGATGATGTCAACCGTGCGATTTGCGGTGGACCCTGCAGGCAGCTCGATGTTGGCGATCAGATAGCCCTGATCCTCTTCGGGCAGAAAGCTGGTCGGCAAACGCACATAGAGCCAGCCCAGTGCCACCACCAGCATCAGATAGACGAGCATCATGCGCCCGCCCCGATGCAGGGAGCGCGACACCCAGCCTTCATAGCCGTTCGTGATCCTGTCGAAACCGCGATTGAACCACCCGAAGACGCCCCGCTTGCCATGGGCACTGTCCCTGGGTATGGGCTTCAGCAGTGTGGCACACAGTGCAGGCGTGAAAGTCAGCGCCAGAAAGGCCGAGAACAGGATGGACACCGCCATGGCGATGGAGAACTGCCGGTAGATGACGCCCACCGAACCCGTCATGAAGGCGAGCGGGAAGAACACCGTGGTCAGCACCAGCGTGATGCCGACAATGGCGCCCGAGATCTGCGGCATGGCCTTGCTGGTGGCCTCCCTGGGCGGCAGGCCTTCTTCAGCCATGATACGTTCCACGTTCTCGACCACAACGATGGCGTCATCCACCAGTATCCCGATGGCCAGCACCATGGCGAACATCGTGAGCACATTGATCGAAAAACCGGTAGCCAGCAGCACCGCAAATGTTCCCAGCAGCGCCACCGGCACCACCAGTGCCGGAATGATGGTGTAACGGATATTCTGCAGGAAGACGAACATCACAATGAACACCAGTGCCATGGCCTCAAGCAGTGTTTCCACCACCTGTTCTATGGAAATCTTGACATAGGGTGCGGTGTCATAGGGAATGTCGTAGCGGATATTGTCCGGGAAGAACTCGGCAAGCTCCGCCATGCGTTCACGTATGCCGTCGGCCGTGGACAGGGCATTGGCGTCCGGCGTGAGCGAAATCGCAAAAGCTGCCGTGGGCTGGCCGTTCAGACGCGCGCCGAACTGATAGGAGTCCGAACCCACCTCGATACGTGCCACATCGGATAGACGCACCGTGGCGCCGTCCGGCGTGGCGCGCAGGATGATGTTGCTGAACTCCTCGACACTTTCCAGTTGCCCGTTGACGATGATGGGCGCCGTGGCACGCTGCGCGGCCGGATTGGGCGGCGAGCCCATGATGCCGCCGGAAATCACGACATTCTGACGGCTGATCGCATCATTCACTTCCGACATGCTGAGCCCGTAACCCACCAGGCTGTCAGGATTCACCCAGATGCGCATGGCGCGCGGTGCGGCAAACAGCTGGAACTTGCCCACGCCGGGTACGCGCGAGATGGGATTCTGGATATTGCGCGTGATGTAATCCGCAAGGGCGGTCTGATCCAGACTGCCGTCCGTGGACGACAACGCGACAACCAGAAGAAAACCGGTATTCGTCTGCGAGACATTGAGCCCCTGTTGCACAACTGCCGCCGGGAGCTTGGACTGGATGTTGGAAATACGGTTCTGCACATCCACCTGGGCCAGGTCGGGATCGATTCCCGGCCGGAACGTGACCGTGATCTCGGCTGCACCGTTGGAATCGCTCACCGATTCGTAATACAGCAGGCCCTTGGCGCCATTGAGTTCGTTTTCGATGACGCTGGCCACCGAGCTCGCCACATCCTCGACCGAAGCCCCGGGATACCTGGCCTGGATGGTGATGGCCGGCGGGGCCACGTCCGGGTACTGGGACACCGGCATGGAAGGAATGGCCAGCAGGCCGGCCAGGGCGATGCCCAATGCAACGACCCAGGCAAAGATGGGGCGATCAATGAAAAACTGTGGCATGATCCCTCACTTTGCGCCGGCGTCAGGGCCCGCGGGTGCCGCTGCCCCGCCGGCATCGGCATCCGCCGCCTTCCAGGGCATGGGCTGTACCGGTGCGCCGGGCCGTATCTTCTGGAAGCCTTCAACGACGACGACATCACCCGCCTGCAGGCCTGCAACAACCATGATCTGCGTACCGACACGTGAGCCCAGGGTAACGGCCATCGGCGAGATGGCACCGTCCTTGACCAGCATGAGCGTACTCAGGCCGTCCGCACTGCGCTGGACCGCATGCTCGGGGACCAGCAGGGCATTCTCGTCCACACCCTGCTGCAGGCGCACGCGCACATACATGCCCGGCAGCAGGATTTGCTCATCGTTGGGAAACACGGCGCGAAGGCTGACCTGCCCCGTGGACGGATCAACCGAAACGCCGGAAAACAGCAGCTCGCCGCGATGTGCATACAGACTGCCGTCCTCGAGCACCACCGTCGCCTGGGCATTGCCTTCCGACGACCGGCGCAGCGCCCCGCTTTCCATTGCCCGGCGCAGCTCGGCAAGCTGGGCCGTGGAGCGGGTCAGGTCCACGTAGACACGGTCGATCTGCTGCACGGCCGCCATCAGGGTGGCCGCACCGGCGCTCACCAGCGCACCTTCGGTGATGAGCGACTTGCCGATGCGCCCGGCAATCGGTGAAGTGACACGTGTATAGCCCAGATCGATCTCGGCCGACTTCAGTGCGGCCTCGGCCGCCGCCACGGCCGCCCTGCCCTGCGCAGCCTGGGCGTTGGCGTTGTCCAGCTCCTGGCGGCTGATGGCATTGGACTTGATGAGGCGGGAATAACGATTGGCCAGCAGGGTTGCGGCCTGGACATCCGCCTGGGCGCGCTGCAGCTGTGCTGCCGCCTGATCGCGTGCAGCCTCATAGGGTGCGGGGTCGATGGTGAACAGCAGTTGCCCCTGCTGAACGTCCGAGCCCTGGCGGAAATTAATCTCCTCGACGATGCCGGTGACACGCGCGCGGATTTCCGCATCCTTGATCGCCTCGACCCGGCCCGGCAACTCGACTTCGATCTCGGCCCGCTGGGGTTGCACTTCGATGACGCTGACCGGTATCTGCATTCCCTGGGGCTGCTGGCTCTGGGGGCTGTCCTTGCACGCGGCAAGCAACAGCACGACGGAAAAGGCGGCAACAAGGCGTGGCCACCCCATGGAATGGGAAAAGCTGAGCATTCAGGGGCTCCCTTATGACTTGAGCAATCGGGGCAAAGGCATCAAACGATAAAGTATAGGCGATGGCGCACCGCAAAACTCAATCGAGCAGGAGTCCGTCATCGGCAAGTGTTTCACCCCGTGTCTGCTGAAACAAAGCCAGCAGATCCGGTACATCCATGCCGCGACGCTGATCGCCGGATACATCCAGAACCACATTGCCCTGGTGCAGCATGACAGTGCGCTCCCCGACATCGAGCGCCTGACGCATGCTGTGTGTGACCATCATGGTGGTCAGTGCCTCGGAGGCCACGATGCGCGCCGTGAGCTCGAGCACGAACTCGGCGGTGCGCGGGTCCAGGGCGGCGGTATGCTCGTCAAGCAGCAGAATGCGCGAAGGGCGCAGCGAGGCCATGAGCAGGCTGACGGCCTGGCGCTGCCCGCCCGAAAGAAGGCCGATGCGATCGGTCAGGCGGTTTTCCAGGCCCAGGCCCAGCGTGGCGAGACGCTCCTGAAATTCCGCACGCATGCTGGTGCGTACCGCACGGCCCAGACCCCGGCGCAGGCCGCGGCCCTGGGCAAGTGCCATGTTCTCTTCTATCGTCAGATCCTCGCAGGTGCCTGCCATGGGATCCTGGAACACGCGCGCCACACGGCTGGCACGCTGCCACACCGCTTGATGCGTGACTTCAGCGTCATCGATGAGTATCCGCCCGCTATCGATGCCGGTATCGCCGGAAATGGCATTCAGCAAGGTGGACTTGCCGGCACCGTTCGAGCCGATGACGGTGACGAACTGGCCGCTGGGAATGTCCAGTGACAGACCACGCAGCGCACGCGTCTCTATTGGCGTGCCCGCGTTGAAGGTGATCGTCAGATTCTTCACCGAAAGCATGGTTTCACCCTCGCGCCGACTTGCCGCGCAGACGCTGCTTGACCAGTGGTATCACCAGCGCCACCGTAACCAGCACGGCTGTCACCAGATTCAGGTCCTGCGCCTTGAGTCCGATGAAATCCGCATTCAGGGCAAGGGCAATGAAGAAGCGGTACAGCACCGCTCCCACAATCACCGCAAGTGTGGTGATCACCAGACGGCGTGAAGGCATGATGCTTTCCCCGACGATCACTGCGGCCAGGCCTATGACGATGGTCCCGATGCCCATGGAAATATCGGCCCCCCCCTGCGACTGGGCAAACAGGGCGCCGGCCAGAGCGCACAGGGCATTGGATATGGCCATTCCGGCGAGCACCATGCGCCCGGTGGCCACACCCTGGGCACGCGCCATGCGCGGGTTCGAACCGGTTGCCCGCATGGCCAGACCCGCCTCGGTCGCGAAGTACCAGTCGAGCAGCAGCTTGACGGCAATGACGACGACCAGAAGGATGAGCGGCCGGGCAACATAATCCGTCAGGCCGCCGGGCTGGAGTACCGTGAACACCGTCGGTTCCATGATGAGAGGAACGTTGGGCCTGCCCATGACGCGCAGATTGATGGAGTACAGCGCAATCATCATCAGGATGCTGGCAAGCAGATCCATGATCTTCAGGCGCACATTGAGCCAGCCGGTCACCATGCCCGCCAGGGCACCGGCCAGTGTGGCGATGATAGTGGCCGTGAAAGGGTCTGAACCGGCGCTGATCAGGGTGGCCGCCGCCGCCCCGCCCAGCGGAAAGCTGCCGTCAACCGTCAGGTCTGGAAACCGCAGAAGGCGAAATGAAATGAGCACTCCGAGGGCCACCAGGCCGAAGATCAGCCCGATCTCGAGCGCCCCCCAGAGTGAATAAATGGACATGAGAACCAGGTTTTGAGGGGAATACGCAAGCCGGCGATACCCGCCGGGTATCGCCTCTGGCGCGGTATTTTACTCGATGACCTTGGTCGCGGATTTGATGAACTCCTCGGACAGCGTGACTCCCTGACGCTTTGCCGCCGTCGTGTTCACGAACAGCTCAAGCTTGTCGCTCGTTGCCGAGGCGATATCGCCCGGCCTCTCGCCCTTCAGGATGCGTACTACAGTGCGCCCGGTCTGCAGGCCCAGATCATGATAATTGACCCCCAGCGCCGCAATGGCGCCACGCACCACACTGTCGGTATCGGAAGCGATCAGGGGAATGCGGGCGTCAATGCCCACCTTGACCAGGCTTTCGAAGGCGGACACCACGTTGTTGTCCGTATTGGTGTAGATGACATCAACCTTGCCCACCAGACTGCGGGCTGCAGCACCCACGTCCACGGTACGCGCCGCGGTGGCTTCGACCAGCGTCATGTCGGCAGCCGCCAGCAGCTCGCGCATGCGTTCGACCACGACCACGGAATTGGCCTCACCCGGGTTATAGACCATGCCCACGCGCCTGGCATCGGGCACGACCTGACGGATCAGGTCCAGCTGCCTTTCAAGCAGCAGGGCATCGGACAGGCCGGTGACGTTGGTGCCGCTGGGCTCCATGGACGGTACGAGCTGTGCGGCCACCGGATCCGTCACAGCGGAATAGACAACGGGAATTTCCTTGGTGGCGGCCACTACCGCCTGCGCGGAGGGCGTGGCAATGGCGACGATGACATCAGGTTCATCGCCCACGAACTTGCGGGCAATCTGGGCCGCGATGGCCGTATTCCCCTGGGCGGTCTGATACTGCCACTTCAGGCCGTTCTTGGCGGTATAGCCTTCGGCTTCCAGCGTTTCGAAGACACCGTCCTTGATGGCATCAAGGGCCGGATGCTCCACAATGGAAGTGACGGCGACGGACTGCGCCAGAGCCGCGCCCTGGAAGCACAGCCCGGCAAGGGCGATGGCCCCGAAAGTGACACGGATGGCATGGGTAAGTTTCATCGACAAGCTCCTTTTCGGGTGGATGAGGCGCCGGAGCGCGAATGTATCAAAACGCTAGTCTAGCGTGAATCGCGCCGAGTCGAGCAATTCGCGCAGCCAGCGCCGGGCGGGCAGCTTCAGTTCCGCTTCGAGCACATCGGCGCGTTCGAACAGGGACCGGCTGCTTGCCGCCATGGCCTCGGGCGTGAAACCCAGGACAATACTGTTGCCATCCGGCGTCTGTGGCAGCTGGAGTACGCGCCCGTCGAAGGCATCGAGAAGATTGCGCATATTGGGAGCATGGCTGTCGTGATTGCCGAACAGATTCACCACGGCAACGCCGCCTTCCTGCAGGCAGGCCCGGCAACCGCTATAGAACGCCGGCGAGTTGCACACCGGCCCCTGGGCATGGGCATCGTAGAGATCGACCATCAGCGCAGCATAGCGTGCGTGGTGCTCGGGGTCCTGCACCCAGAGGCCGGCATCGCCCTCGATGAGCTCGGAGCGCGGCCCCTGCGGCAGGCGGAAATACGCTGCACAGGCCGCGAAGACCTGGGGATTGCGCTCTACTGTGTCGACGATCGCCGGCGTATGTGCCAGCACATAGCGCAACAGGGCCCCGGCACCCAGACCGAGGATAGCGATACGGTCCTCTTTGCCGGGACGCACGAACAGCAGCCAGGCCATCATCAGGCGCGTGTAGTCGAGCACCAGTTCCGTCGGGCGGCGCAGCCGCATGGCACCCTGCACCCAGGGCGTGCCAAAGTGCAGATAGCGTATGCCGTCAAGCTCGGAGAGTGTAGGCTCGTCCTCGCCCGGCTGCCACTCAGACCCGTTCAAAGATGGCAGCAATGCCCTGCCCTCCACCAATGCACATGGTGACCAGCGCATAGCGCCCCTGAATGCGTTCGAGCTCGTGCAGCGCCTTGACCGTAATGATGGCGCCCGTGGCACCGATGGGATGGCCCAGGCTGATGCCGCTGCCATTGGGATTGACGCGCTCGGGATCCAGCTCCAGCGCCTGCATGACAGCGCAGGCCTGTGCGGCAAACGCCTCGTTTGCCTCGATCACATCCATATCTGCCGCCTTCAGCCCGGCACGCTCCAGTGCAATCTGCGAGGCGGGTACGGGACCCATGCCCATATAGAGCGGTTCGACACCGGCATGACCCCAGGCCACCAGCCGTGCCATGGGCGTGAGCCCCTGCTGCTGCGCTGCCTGCGCCTCCATGAGCAGGACCGCTGCCGCGCCGTCATTCAGTCCCGAGGCATTGCCGGCCGTGACCGTGCCGTCTTCCTTCTGGAAGGCCGGACGCAGGGTCTGGAAATCCGCCAGGCTGGCATCGGCGCGGAAGTGCTCGTCGGTATCGAAAACCGTTTCACCACGACGGCTGCGCAGCATCACCGGAACAATCTGCGACTTGAAGCGCCCTTCCTGCACGGCACGCGCGGCGCGCTGATGCGAGGTGAGCGCGAGCGCATCCTGCTGTTCCCGGCTGATATTGTGGCGTTTGGCCACATTCTCGGCCGTGATGCCCATGTGTACCTTGTCAAAGGGATCGGCCAGTGCGCCCAGCATCATATCCAGCAGGCGATCGTCACCCATGCGCCCGCCCCAGCGATGGCCCATGGCCAGGTAGGGTGAGCGACTCATGTTTTCTGCACCGGCACCAATCGCCGCCTCGGCATGACCCGTCATGATCGTCTGGGCGGCCGAAATGATGGCCTGCAGACCGGAGCCGCAGAGACGGTTGACGTTGAACGCCGGAACGGAGTCCGGCAGACCGGCATCGAGCGCCGCAACGCGCGAAAGATAGAGGTCCCGGGGTTCGGTGTTGATGACATGGCCGAAGACCACATGGCCGACGCGCTGCGCATCCAGCCCGGAACGATCAAGCACCGATTTGACGACCAGACTGCCCAGGGCGCTGGGCGGCATATCCTTGAGCGACTTGCCGAAACTGCCCACTGCCGTGCGGCAGGCCTGTACGACGACGACTTCTTTCACGACATTCTCCTGTGACATGCCATTGAATCGGGCCTTGGAAAACCTCATTATGCAGCACCCGGAAAAACACATGGCGGCAGGACCCGATGAACGGATCCTGCCGCCATGTGTGACTCTCTGGTCCGGAATTCCGGAACGGGCTCCGGGACCATTCCGGGACTAGTCCTGAGGCTCCTTCACGGGCGCAGTCTTGCCGGACTGCCCGGACCTTTTTTCGGCCTCTTCCCGGGCATCATCCGGGGCTACCCAGTTCAGAGGTTCAATCACAAAAGGTTGCCTTCTGCGTGTAGGCCTTTTTGTCGCCATTAGATGATTACTCCTTGAACGAGATCGAAAACAGGAGGGGCATGCACCCCTCCGCCAGTCTGTTAGTGTAACACGCTCAAGAAAAATAATCAATAACTACAACCACTTAGCCTTTTACTCTGAACTCAGGCTCCTTCCAGCTGCGCCTGATACGCCTTGCGCGCCCCCAGATAATGCTGGAACGGAAAGTGGATGGGCACCCCTTCCAGCGCTGCAGCCAGCATCTCGAGATGCGCCTCGAAGCCGGCGCAGGCCTTGGATGCATCCTCACCCGCCGGGACCTGTACCTGCAAGCCCAGGCGTGTACCACCATCAGCCTGTGCCAGTGTCCAGCGCAGCCGCCGCTCGGGCTCATCGCCGCTGCTCCAGGAATATTCCAGCAAGGCGCCCTCTTCCAGTGCCAGCACCGTACTGTCGATAACGACGCCGCTGTCGGCAAAATCGATGCGCACCGCACCACCGGGGCGCAGCTCCATGCTGCCCGGTGCCAGCCATTGGGCCAGAGCCTGCGGTTCAGTCAGCATGCGCCATACCGCAGCACGGTCATGTGCAAACACGCGCTCCATGTGACCCTGATACCCGCCATCTGCGGCCTCCAGCCGCCCTACCTGAACTGCTTCTTCACTCATTGGGAAATCCTTTCAATACTGCGCTGCGTCCAGACTGCAGACCCTTCGCGCCCACAGCCAGTTCAACAGGAGATTATCGGGCCCGTCGATGTCGTGCCGCAAAATAACCCCCCTTGCTGTGGGTGGATTCAGTGACGACATTCACGGGTAAACCCGAATTTTACGGAAAATATTGTTGAACAATAATTGTTGAACAATCCTCATCGACTTGGGAGACAAACATGACCACGCCTTCAATCGCCTCGACATCCCATCCCGCTCCCCGCCGGGGACACAAACTCCGGCGCACCTGCACCTTGGTTGCCGCGTTCGCCCTGACAGGTCTGGCCCTGGGCCCGGCGCACGCTTTCGAGACAGTAAAGTCGGGCACCCTCACGGTCGCATCCGACCTCACCTATCCGCCCTATGTCTACTTCGACAACAAGGTACCGGCCGGATTCGATGCAGACTTCTCGCGTCTCATGGCTGAAAAACTCGATCTCAAAATTGATATCGTGGACACCCGCTTCTCGGATCTGGTGCTCGGCCTGCGTGCAAACCGGTTCGACATGGTGGCTTCAGCCCTGTATGTCACTCCCGAGCGCGCCAAGCTCATCAACTACCTCCCCTATACGAAGACCGGCTCTTCTCTGATGGTGCTCAAATCCAGCACGCTGAACCCGAAGGAACCCAAGGACCTGTGCGGTCTGAAGGTCAGCAATATCAAGGCCGCCTCCTGGCGTCCAAAAGTGCTGGCTGTGGCCGATGCCGAGTGCAAGGGCAAGATTGACATGCTCGAGTACCCCACCTCGCCCGAAGCCTATCTGGCGCTCAAGTCCGGCGCGGTCGATGTCATGATGGAAGATGCCGCCGTGGCGCATGAAATGGTACGCGACCGACCGGACGAGTTGCGGATCACCTCGACCGAGCTGATCTACCCCATCGTCATCGGCCTCGGTCTGAATCAGAAAAACCCCGAGTTGCGTGATGCGCTCGTGCAGGCACTGGCCGACGCCACGGAAAGCGGCGAATATCAGGCACTACTGGACAAGTATGGTCTGGGCGCACCCACGGAAGAGGAAATCGCCGACTCCTACGCCTCCAAACCCTGACGGTAATACAACGCAACCACGCGCGGGAATTGCATCATGGACTTTGACTGGACCTACGCTGCCAGCCTTTTCTGGGAACCGGATTTCTGGTGGGCTTGCCTGACCGTAGCCGAGCTGAGCATCAGTGCCTGGCTGATCGCCGGCATCATCGGCTTCGTGCTTGCTCTGGCCAAGCAATCAGAGATCCGGCCATTGAACTGGTCGGCCCGCGCCTATATCTGGTTCTTCCGCAGTCTGCCACTGCTCGTGCTGCTGGTTTTTGTGTACAACCTGCCGCAGATCTTCCCGGCATCCGGGGCCGTGCTCACCAGCCCCTTCGCCGCCGGCCTGATTGCGCTCATCCTGAGTGAGACCGCCTACATGGCCGAAATTCACCGAGGCGGCATATTATCGGTGTCCCGCGGACAATATGAAGCAGGCAAGGCCCTGGGCATCGGTTATGGCGGCATACAGCGACTGATCGTCATCCCGCAGGCCATTCGCATTGCCCTGCCCACACTGAGCAACCAGTTCATCACCATCGTCAAGCTCACATCGCTGGTGTCTGTAATCTCGCTGACGGAAATCCTGCTGGTCGGCCAGCGCCTGTACACGCAGAATTTCCTGATCTTCGAAACGATGCTGGCGGTAGCTTTCTATTATGTGCTCGTGGTCACCCTGTTCGATCGCGTTCTGCATCGTCTGGAAAATGGGCTTGATATCACCTTGCGCAAACCCGATGCCTTTGAGCCCTCGCAGGCCGAACTGCGCGACATTGCTGCAGCACAGACATCCGATGGAGCGACTGCGCAGGCGCAATCCACTGCCGGTAATGCGCCAATAATGGAAGTACGGCGCCTGAACAAGCATTACGGCAGTCACCATGCACTCAAGGATATCAACCTGACGGTACAGGCGGGTGATGTCATTTCCATCATCGGCGCATCAGGCTCGGGCAAGACCTCGCTGATACGCACCCTGAACGGCCTGGAAACCATGGATAGTGGCACCGTGCTGGTCCATGGCCGCAGTTTTCTCGGCGAGCACCACGAGGATCACGAGCGTGCGCATAGCAGCCAGATTCTGGACATCGGCATGGTGTTTCAGAGCTTCAATCTCTTCCCGCATAAAACAGCCCTGGACAATGTATTGGTGGCGCTGAACTATCACCAACGTGAGGGCAGCGCAACACAACGGCGTCTCTTTGCGCTGGCACAGCTGAAGAAAGTCGGTCTGCTGGAGCACGCCAATAAATATCCCCACCAGCTCTCGGGCGGCCAGCAGCAGCGCGTCGCCATTGCCAGGGCGCTGGCCATGCGCCCGTCCATCATCCTGCTCGACGAGCCCACATCAGCCCTGGACCCGGATCTCGTCAACGAAGTGCTCAGGGTACTGGAACAGCTGGTACGTGAAGGCATGACCATGCTCATCGTCACACACGAAATGCAATTTGCCTTTTCCGTATCCAACCGCATCCTGGTCATGCGTGACGGCGCCATTGCCTACGACGCGAGCCCGGATGCGCTACGCAGCATCGACGATCAGCGGCTGCGCGACTTCCTGCA
Organism: Castellaniella sp.; assembly: GCA_041655275.1. GTDB lineage: Bacteria > Pseudomonadota > Gammaproteobacteria > Burkholderiales > Burkholderiaceae_B > JAJYRX01. The sequence continues at coordinate 248,901 of JBBAFU010000001.1, forward strand.
TCAAGTGATGTAGCTCTTTCACGTTATTCGGAGGAAATCCCGTGATTGTCTGCAATGCCATCGATATATACGGCACGCCGCGCCACGCCAGCGGACCTGGCTGGCAAAGTGCCCGGATGATCGTGAAGGACGATGGCATGGGCTATTCAGTCCATGAAACCACAGTGGAGGAAGGTGCGGAGCTGCATCTCGAATACAAGCATCACTTCGAAACCAATTACTGCCTCTCAGGGGAAGGGGAAGTAGTGGACCTTGCCACCGGCACCGTACATCCCATAACCCCCGGCACGCTCTACGCACTGGATCAGCACGACCGCCACATCCTGCGCGCCACCCGCGGTCCGTTGCGTCTGCTGTGCGTTTTCCATCCCGCCCTGCGCGGCGATGAGACGCACTCAGCCGACGGCAGCTACGATCTTTGACCTCATCCCAACCGCAGGAAGACACTATCATGGCCAATTACCCCGCCGCCTATCAGGTCAGCAAAGGCTCGGCACTCGATGTCGACAAAGCCTTCTACGACCGAATCGCCGAAAGCGAAGGTCAGCGCACGCTGATCGAAAGCATCACCATTCCCATCCGGAGCGGACGGGCGTGGGAAGTTCCCGCCGGGCATATCTTCCGCATCGTGACATTGGAAGGCCCCCAGGTGGGCGATCTGAACATCTGGAACCGCCACGATCCGCGCGAACGTCTGTGGGCCTCGCGTACGCGCCAGCTGCAGGGAGCCCACGTCAGCACCTACGATCGGCTCTGGTCCACCCTGCCTTTCCTGCGTCCGCTCGTCACCATTACGGGCGACTCGATGTCGGACTACGGCGTTGACGAACACGGGGGTCGCCTGCATGATCTGCTTGGCACACGCTGCGATCCCTATGTGAACAAGATGCTGACGGGCGAAGAGTTCCATTTCCACTGCCACTCCAATCTCGTTCGTGCCGTCATGCCCTGGGGCTTGACCGAATTTGACGTCCACGACGTGCTGAATGTGTTTCAATGCACGGGGCTGAATGATGATGACATGTATTTCATGAAGGCTTGCCCTGCAAAGAAGGGTGACTATCTGGAATTCTTTGCAGAGATCGACCTGCTCTGTGCATTGTCGACGTGTCCGGGAGGCGATCTTTCCGTTCCCATGTGGGGCCCGGATGCGCGCGATCCCATCGATGTCTGTCGCCCGCTGGGTGTGGAGATCTACAAGCTGGATGAAAACCTGCTCAAAGGCTGGCAATCACCTGCCGTGGCTGATTACAGCGGCCACCATGGTCTCCATCCACAGAAAATTCAATGGGAATAAATCACACAATATGAAGGATACGGTGCAATCTCAATCGGTCGTCGACATCATTGGCCATCAGCTCCGCGAAGATATCATCAGCGGCCGCCTGTTGCCCGGCACCCAATTGGTTGAAACCGACCTTGCCCAGAACTACCGCGCCTCACGCAACAGTATCAGGGAAGTATTGCACCTTCTGGTCCGCGACGGCCTTGCGTCATCCGAGCGTTTTCGGGGTGTCTTCGTACGCGTCTTTCATGAAAATGATCTGGACGATATCTACAAGGCCAGGCGCACCATTCAGCTGTCGGCCCTGCACAGTACTGTCGACTGGCCACCCGTCCTGCTTGATGAAATAGAGGGCATCATCATCAGGGCGCGCCAGGCCATAGCAAGTGAGCGATGGCAGGATGTCGGCACGCTGAGCCTGGCATTCCACCAGGCGCTGGTGAGCGTATTGGGCAGCCGGCTGATCAATGAGTTTTTCCTCAATATCAGCGCTCAGCTGCGCCTGATCTTCACCATAGTGCCCGATGAGCGCATCGTCCAGGAACCACGCTGGGTAGAGTGGGAGGCAAGCATTCTGGATCATCTGCGTAATGCCGCGCACGACGCTGCCGAAGCTGAGCTGGCTGCCTATCTGGACGAGTCGCAGGAAGCACTCACAAGAATCGTGCGGACGGCACGCCAGCGCCCTCCGCACGGCACACGAACTCACCCCTTTCAGGCCCGATAACGCTCGATCAGGGCGGCAATGCGTTTGGCCGCCGCCACGGCCGCCTGTGCATCCTGCGAAAAGTTGAAACGGATGCTGGATGCGGCGTGCGGACTGAACTCGGTGCCCGGCGTGACGATGGCATTGCCCTGCAGACGCAGGACACGCACGAAATCCAGCCCCGACATCACGAGCGGCGGCAACTGCGGGAACACATAGCTGCCGGCCTGCGGCGTGCGTACCTGCAGCCCCGGCACGGCACGCAAGGCGGCCAACATGGCGTCGCGAATGGCCTGGTGCTGACGAATCCGCTCTGCCATCCAGCCTTCCGGCTCCGCAAACCACGTGCCGAACACGGCCTGGTTGTAACCTGCCGCACGCAAGGCCACGATAGCCTGCAGCTTTTCCATGCGTTCAATCAGCGCCGGCGCACCAAAGGCAACTCCCAGACGGTAACCGCTGAGCGATTCCGTCTTTGAAGGCCCCATGATGGTGATGACCGGGCTGTCACCCAGATCCTGGGCACGCAAGTGCGTATAGTCCTCACCTTCATATAACAAGCGCGAATAGAGCTGGTCAACGATCACCGTCACGCCGTGACGCGCAGCCAGGCGCGCGATGGCGGCAATTTCCTCGGGCGAGTAGATGACGCCCGTCGGATTGTTGGGGTTGGAAAAAAGAAAGACATCCACACCCTTGCTGAAGCTGTGCTCCAGCCGGTCAAGGTCGATACCCGCCCTGCCCTGCGCCTGCAGATGATCCAGGGGAATGGGCACGAGCTCGCCTTCGAAGAACTCCACCAGCTTGCGATTGGCGAAGTAATCCGGTTCGACGATGGCAACGCGTGTGCCGCGCGCAATCGTACTGGCAGCCGCCAGGAACAGCGCACCCTGGGTGCCGGTGGTCAGGATCATGTCCTCATCACCTGCTACCGGTGCACCAGTGAACTGCGCCAGCCGCTGCGCCAGCGTATTGCGGATCTCCAGGCTGCCGCGGTATTCCGTATATGCCTGGGCACCACCCCGGCGAACACCCTCTGCAAAGAGTTCGAAGGCACCCGGTGTGGGCGTGAAGGCGTCCACGTCACCGTGGGAAAAATCCACGAACGTGCCTGGCAGTGCTTCGCCCCTGAGAGGCAGATCAGCCTCTGACAGGCGTTGGCGCACCTCCTGACCCGGTGCGTTGTCGGTACCCAATCTTGCGAACTTCTGTGCCAGATCCGCCATGAATCTTCCTTTTTGAAACCTTGTTTTCCAGCTGGCAATCGATATCTGCCGGCGCCCGGGTTCATTGTAGACGCGACTGCGTTGCGGGTGTCATCTCGCGAGTCGCTCGCAGGAAAGCCGGCTTCTACTAATGCAGCATAAACCCAATGAACAGTATCAATAAAGTCCATCCAAATATTTATTTCATCAATTTTCAAGCGAGATTACTGCATGCTATAAGTTTTGAACCTTGCGCGAGATATCAATCGATATTGTGCATTGCTATCTAATCATCAAAAAACTAGGAGGATGATGAAATGCTGAGACTCACTACGCTGAGCACGGCTCTTGCCGCGTTCTGTATCGTTGCCGGCACGACAAGCATGCCGGCAGCAGCCCAGGATCCGGTCAAGATTGGTGTGATCGCACCTTTCAATACCCCGGCCGGTGAAGGACTGCTCAATGCGGCCAAGATGGCGGCCGAAGAAATCAACTCAGCCGGCGGCATTGGCGGCGCGCCCATAGAGCTGGTGATCGCAAACGACGAATACAAACCCGACGTGGGTGCCAACGCCTACAAGCGGTTGGCACTGTCCGACAAGGTCGTGGCCGTTGTCGGGACGGCCTCCAGTGGCGTGGCCATGGCAATTTCGGACCAAATGGTCAGATACAAGGTGCCGATGATCGCCACAGGCGCCGCGACCACCCAGCTTTCGGATCGCGTTGCAAGCGATTACAAGAAATACAAGTACCTGTTCCGCGTCATGCACACGAGCGATGACATGGCCTTGGCACTTGGCGACTGGGCTATCAACTTTCTTTACAAGGAAAAGCAGTACGGCAAGGTCGGCCTGCTCGTCGAGGATGCCCTATGGACCAAAGGCGTTGTCGACACGCTCAAGAAGGAACTGGACAAAGCCGGTGTCACCGTCGTGATCGAAGAGAAATTCGACCATGAGACCAAGGACTTCAAACCATCCATCGCGAAGATTGCGAACACGGACATCGACTATATCCTTGATATTTCCTCTCAGGTGGACGGGGCGATTTATGCCAAGCAATGGGCTGAAGTAGAAGGCCCACCCATGTCCGGGGTCAATGCGTCAGGTACTTCATCGCGCTTCTGGAATGATGCGGGTGGCAAGCCGGTTAGTCACGCCAATCTCATTCAGGGTAGCTATCGCGCGGCGCTGACGCCAAAAACCATAGACTGGTTCGATCGCTATGTCGAAACATGGAACGTCTCACCCGACTACACGAGTGGCTACACCTACGACACTATCTATATTCTGAAGGAAGCGATAGAACGGGCGAACTCTACCAAAGCAGACGATCTGGTGGCCGCACTTGAAGAAACTGACTATGTCGGTGTGGCGGCGCGCTGGGTCTTCGAAGATAACCATAACGGACGATTCGGTCCCGGCTACCGGGTAATGGGCATGTTCCAGTGGCGCGAAGACGGTTCACGTGAAGTGATTTGGCCGCCGGAAGTCAAGACCGGTGAATTCATGCTGCCGCCCTGGCACAAACAATAATTCTATCGATGCATTCCGGGACAGGCGCACCCACCGAGCTGCGGACCACGGATGCCCTGTCTCGCATCTTTGACGACAAATCCATGGAAATAATCATTCTGACCTTGACCCGCGCCGCAGTCTACTCGCTGGTGGCTGTTGGTTTCGTACTGGTGTTTTCAGTCGGCGGGATACTGAATCTGGCCCACGGCACGCTCTTCATGCTGGGTGCCTACTTCACCTACATTTTCTATACATATCTGCTGGGCGCTTCAGGAACAATAGCCTTGCTATTCGCCATGCTGCTGTCCATCATCATCGTCTGCCTGTTCACCTTGTTCCTGTATTTTGTCCTGTTTCGACGTCGGATAGACTCTGTACCCTATGTCATGGTGATCTCGCTCGCCGTCGCGCTATTTGCCGAGCAGGTCCTGAGACTGACGCTTGGGGCTACCAGCACCGCCGTGCCTTCCATCATTGATGGCAGCGCGAATCTGCTGGGTGTAAAGGTCCTCTGGATGGAATTGCTCATTCTGCCCGTTGCCGTCGTCATCCTCGGCGCGCTGTGGAGCTTCCTGCATTACACAAAAGCCGGCAAGGCAATAGAGGCTGTGGCTCAGAACCGTGATGGCGCCATCCTGTGCGGTATTCGGACAAATAGCGTGCTCGCGCTCACTCTGGTCATCTCGTCCGCTCTGGCGGCAGTGGCCGGCATTCTCATTTCCACTTTGGTAACGGTAACACCCGTCGTCTGGGGCTACTGGCTCATCAAGGCCTTCGCCATCGCCATCCTCGGCGGGCTGGGCAGCCTGGCCGGTGCCGTCCTCGCGGCATTGATACTGAGCTTCCTGGAAATTGCCACCACTTACGCCTACTCGGCACATTATGCCGATCTCATCACACTGCTGGTGATCGTTATCGCGCTTGTCTTCAAACCATCGGGGCTCATGGGCATACGGCGCGCCTAGGAAAATCAATGACACAAGCAAAATATCATCTGACTCACCTCGTGAGACACCTGATCCACACCACGTGGTCACTTTCGCCGGCATTCTACCTGGCCGTCGCGGCCATTGGCGCAACTGCCATATTTTCGGAGAATATCTACCTGATCGAAATGTTGGTGTTCGTCCTTCTCTATGCTCAATATGCAGCAAGCTGGGACATTCTGTCCGGCTATACGCAGCAGGACAACTATGGCCATGCCTTCTTCATCGGCGGCGCCGGCTATCTGTCAGCAATGCTGAACCGTTATCTGGATCTCTCGCCCTGGCTCAGCGTCCCGGTTTCGGCCGGCATCGCTGCTCTGGTCGGTGTTGGTATCGGCTGGCTTACCTTGCGCCTGCGCGGACCCTATTTTGCGCTGTCCACCATTGCCTTCGCGGCAGTACTGACCAAGCTTGCGCATATCTTTTCGGAGACCACCGGCGGAGATGAAGGGCTTTCCGGTCTCGACACCTTCACCGACGGAGTGAGCTCGGACATTGCGGTCGCGATCGTGCTGGTGGTCGCTTCCGTGATCCTTCTTACGGCGTTTGCGAATTCGCACTACGGCCTGATACTGCGCTCGACACAGCACAATGAAGACGCTGCGCAGGCATCGGGCATCAATACCGCCTTCTACAAGATTCTTGCTTTTGTGGTCAGCGGTTTCTTTGCCGGTATCGGCGGGGCCATGTATGCGCACCTGAACATGCAGATCAATCCCGGCATGCTGTCTGCGCAGCTGTCCGTACTGATCGTCCTGCTGGCAATCGTGGGCGGTCGCGGCACCATTATCGGCCCGGTCCTCATTGCCGGCGCCTTCACGTTCTTCAACGAATGGCTGCATGTCGTCGAACTGTATCGCGGCGTCATCTTCACCGGCACGCTGATCATCCTGGTCTATGCCAACCCGGATGGCTTTGCCAACTCCAGAGTATTTGATCATACGCCCCGATTGAAATATTTTCTGTTTGGAAGGAAGACATGATGGCGCTTCTCAGTGTCGCAGGCCTGTGCCGCAGCTTCGGCGGTATCCGGGCTGTAGACAACATCGATTTCCAAATCAACGCCGGCACCATCATGGGCATCATCGGCCCTAATGGCGCGGGAAAGACCAGTCTGTTCAACGTTCTGACGGGGTTTTTGAAGGCGGATGCAGGCTCCGTCAGAGTGGACGGCCAGGAAGTTCTCGGCCGATCACCCCACCAACTCGTCACGCTGGGCATGGCACGAAGCTTTCAGTTGGTAAAGCCTTTCTTCGGCATGCGCGTGCGCGAAACGCTGGAATTGCCATTGTGGGCGCCACGCCAGCGAAAACAAGGCCGCAACGCCACCGAAATCAGCATGGAGGTTACGCAACTTGCCACACGCATCGGGCTGCAGGACAGGCTGGACATTCTGGTCGATCAACTGACGCAGGGCGAGCTGCGCATGCTGGACATCGGGCGTGCACTGGCCACGCAGCCACGCATCCTGTTTCTCGACGAGCCTTTTTCCGGATTGAGCCAGGAAGAAGTCGGCATACTGTCCGAACTCATTACATCGATCAAGGCTTCCGGAATGGCAATCGTCATCATCGAGCACCGGCTCAGGGAGCTCATGGCCCTGGCGGAACGCGTCATGGTCATCAACTTCGGCACCAAGCTGGCGGAAGGGTATCCGAACGAGATTGTGCGCAATGCGCAAGTCATCGAGGCATACCTCGGAATCAAGGGAGGTCAACTTGCCACATCTACTCGTTGAGAAGCTCAATGCCGGCTATGGTCGCGTGAAAGTGCTTCATGACATCTCGCTGCAGGTCGGCCAAGGTGAAATGGTCGCCCTGATCGGTCCAAACGGCGCCGGCAAGACGACGCTCATCCGCGCGGTTTCTCGCCTCATTCCCGCCACCGGCGTCATCCGCTTCGATGGCCTGGACCTTGTATCGATGGCGCCGCAGGCCGTGGTCGGCACCGGCGTGATCCAATGCGCGGATGACCGCAAGCTGTTTCCCTACATGAGCGTCCACGCCAATCTGATGATGGGTGCTTATCTGCGGCAAGACAAGCACGAGATCGACGCCGATCTGCAGCGAGTATTCGATCTTTTCCCGGTGCTTGCCGAGCGCCGACGCCAGCAGGCGGGCACGCTCAGCGGCGGCGAACAGCAGATGGCAAGCATTGGCCGTGCGCTGATGGGTCGCCCACGCCTGTTATTGCTCGACGAGCCCTCATTTGGCATCGCGCCCATCATCGTCGAACGGATCTTCGAGGTGATCGCACAGCTGAATGCCGGTGGTCTCACCGTTTTGCTGGTCGAGCAGAACGTCACACTGGCGCTGGAGATGTCCGCGCGCGCCTACGTGCTGGAGAATGGCCAAATCGTACTCGAGGGCTCCAGCCGGGATATCGCTGAAAACGAAATGGTAAGACAGGCCTATCTCGGCCTTTGATGCACAGGGGAATACGTGATGGACGCAGGACAGCTGGAATTTGATTTCATCATCGTTGGTGCCGGATCTGCAGGTTGCGTGCTGGCGAACAGATTATCCGAAAATCCCGCTTATCGGGTACTACTGCTGGAAGCCGGCGGCAAGGATAACTGGCACTGGATTGACATCCCGGTGGGTTATCTCTACTGCATTGGCAATCCACGCACGGACTGGTGCTTCCAGACGCAGTCCGAAGCCGGTCTGAACGGGCGCTCCCTGAACTATCCGCGCGGCCGCGTGCTGGGGGGCAGCTCGAGCATCAACGGGATGATCATGATGCGCGGTCAGGCACAGGATTATGATGGTTGGGCGGCCCTTGGCAATCCAGGCTGGACATGGAAGGATGTTTTACCCCTGTTCATGGAAATTGAGGGTCACCATGCGGGTGCGTCTGAATTTCATGGGGCGGACGGGCCCTGGCGCGTGGAGCGCCAACGCCTGTCATGGAAAATCCTCGAGGCTTTCCGGGAAGCGGCTGCACAGGCCGGCATCCCGCCCGTTGATGATTTCAACCGTGGCGACAATGAGGGCTGCAGCTACTTTGAGGTCAATCAGCGCCGCGGCGTACGCTGGACGGCAGCAAAGGCTTTTCTGCGTCCCATTCGTCATCGTGAAAATCTGACCGTGATAACGGACGCGCTCGTTGACAGGGTGATTTTCGATGGCAAAACTGCACGGGGCGTACAGTTCCTGCAGGATGGCGTTCGCGTTCAGGCACGCGCACACCGCGAAGTGCTTCTTGCGGCAGGCGCAATTGGCTCACCCCATTTGCTGCAGCGTTCCGGCGTGGCGTCGCCGGACCTGCTGCATACGCACGGTATTCCCGCCGTTCATGCGCTTCCCGGCGTGGGTGAAAACCTTCAAGACCACCTGCAATTACGCATGATCTATCGCATCCAGGGGGCCCCCAGCCTGAACCGAATGGCGGCCACGCCATGGGGAAAGGCCATGATGGGCATGCAATACCTGTTCGGCAGGCGCGGCCCCCTGTCCATGGCGCCATCACAATTGGGCGCGTTCACCCGTTCGGGTCCGGAGCACTCGCGGCCCAACCTGCAATACCATGTTCAACCGCTCTCGCTGGATCGTTTTGGGGAGCCTCTGCACCCCTTCCCGGCGTTCACCGCATCGGTCTGCAATCTGCGGCCCACCAGCCGGGGGCATGTGCGGCTGCGATCGGCAAACCCGTCGGAGGCACCCGAAATACAGTGTAATTATCTACAAAGCGCAGAGGACCGCCGGGTCGCGGCAGATGCCATCCGGCTCACACGAAAGATCGTGACACAGGCAGCACTGGCACCGTACACGCCTACCGAGATTCTCCCGGGAGCTGCCATGACGAGTCAGAAAGATCTTGAAAGGGCGGCAGGTGATATTGGAACCACCATCTTCCACCCGGTAGGTACTTGCAAGATGGGCAATGATGACATGTCGGTTGTGGACAGCCGTCTTCGCGTACACGGTTTGAAGGGGCTGCGCGTGATCGACGCAGCCATTATGCCCACAATTACCTCCGGCAACACCAACACACCGACAATGATGATTGCAACACACGGCGCTCATGTTGTGCTGACAGACAATGCCGGAACGTAACCCTCAACCAAAGCGCGTCGCCCGATACCGGCTAGGTGACATGCCCATAATGTTCTTGAAAATTCTGGAGAAATAATATGGGTCGTCGTAACCCAAACTTTCAGCGATATGGGCGACTCTCTGATCTGTTACCTCCAACAGATGGCAGGCCCGCTCCATCTTGAAGTGCAGGTAATGCCGGTAAGGCGACACGCCCGTTGCCATCTTGTAACGACGACAAAATGCTTCACGCGTCATGTTCGCGGCCGCCGCCAAGATGTCCAGATCAAGCTCCGCATGCAGGTTGTCGTACATGAGCTTCTGTATCGCCGTCATTGAGAAATCATTCTGCGACGCGGAGTTCTGCAACTGCATCATCTTGATCAGCGAAATGATCTCGCGCACCACATTGCTCCCGTAGATGATCGCTGTGCTCAGGACTTCCGAAGTCCCGACTTGCATCAACATCTGAAAGCTGGATGTCAGCCGTGCACCCAGACCTATGGTCCTGACCGGTCGATCAATACTGAAATCCAGATAATCCCAGAACCCGCGGGCATCATTGCCTGCAAAATGAACCCAGTAAAGCGTCCAGGGCTTGTGGTCTGATGCTTTGTAAGCGTGCGCCACTCCTCTGGGAAGCATCATCAGATCGCCCTTGCTCACAGGGTGGGAGGCACCCGCCACCTCCATACTGCCTTCACCGCCGATACAGTAAAGCATGAGATTGTCGGTGTGCGCAGGACGCTCGACCTGATGTCCTGCTGCCTGTGGGTAATAGCCTGCGGCCCGCAGATAGAGCCCGCTAATAAGACCATCCTTGCGAATGAGGTCCTTGAGCAGATAGCCCGGGACAATGTAACGAACCCCGGTCTCAGGCAAGGGCCAATCGGAAGGTCTGCTCATTACCCGTACCTGCAATGCTGCCTGTCCGACAGGCCTGAAAATATCGATAGTGAATTCATTTCTGCACATCTGCAAGGACGAGTGCGACGCGTCGGCCGGGATCAAGTATTGAAAATATCATCCAACATCGAAAACTGTACGCCAATCGCAAATTTCCGTAAAGGTTTACCCGCATTTACAACATGGCGATACATCTGAGCACACTGGTCACGCTCTTCTGCTTACTTGTGGATGTCTAAAAAGCCATGAAAACAATCAACATAGGGCCACTGAAGTTTCTAGGCAGTCTGTTTCTGAGTGCACTCCTGCTTCTCGGATATCTCTATTTCCGATGGCCACTGTGGGCCCTGTTCCTCTCCCTTCTGCCCTGGCTGCTGCTGCCCCTGAACGCGGGCGGCGCCCAGATGATGTCATCCTCATCACGCAGCAACTCCGCCACCCGTCTGGCCCAGCAGTTGTCCCAGAACACCACGCAGACGGCACTGTCGGCGGCCGGCGTCAGCCACTCGGCGCAACTGCTGGCCCAGAAGCTGGATTCGTTGGTGGAAGCCGCCATACGCATTGAGACCAATGCGCGCGAAATCACCGCTACCGAACAGCAGGCCGCGCAGCTCAGCGAACAGGGGCTCAGCACGGCGGGTGAGGTCCGGTCAAACAGCGAAGAAGGCCAGAAAGGGCTGGATGAGAGCATAGAACGCATGCGCCGCCTGAGCCAGCGCGCAACCGACAACGCGGTTCTCATCGAAAATCTCGACAGGCGCAGCAAGGAGATCCGCCACGTCACGGCAGTGATCCAGGACATTGCAAGCCAGACCAACCTGCTGGCACTGAACGCCGCCATTGAAGCGGCGCGGGCCGGCGAGCACGGGCGCGGCTTTGCCGTCGTTGCCGGAGAGGTTCGCGGTCTGGCACGGCGTACCGCCGATGCAACGCATGAAGTCGAAACCATGATCAACGACATCCAGAAGCACACAACGGAAGTCTCAAGTCATCTGCTCGAGCTCACCAGCGACCTGACCGACAGTGTGCAGCTCGTCGAAGCGGCCGGCCGGCAGCTCGTCACCATTACCCAGCTGGCCACCGATGTTGAGCAGCAGATCGAACACATCGCACAGGGAACCGAGCATAACCGCCGCCAGGTCGATGAGCTCTTCGCCGCAGTCGGCGAAGTCCGCCAGGATCTTGCGCAGAGCGATCAACAGACCGAACAGCTCAGCCACGCCGCCATGGCCCTGCAGAGCCAGACGGAAGCCATCAGCGAACGTCTGTCGGAAGTGAGCCTGTCCGAATATCATCAGGCCATCTACCGCCTTGCCCAGCAGGGTGCCCAGGGCATCGGCAAGCAGTTCTCACGCGATATCGCCCGCGGCGTCATCACCGAAGCCGCCCTGTTCAGCCGCGAATACACACCCATTCCCAACACCCATCCGCAGAAATACACCAGTGCCTTCGACCAGTATTGCGACAGGGTTCTGCCGGATATCCAGGAGCCACTGCTGGGCATGCACAATGGCATTGTCTTTGCGCTGGCGATCACGCCCGACGGTTATATTCCCACGCACAACAACCGCTTCAGCCAGCCGCTTACCGGAGACCCGGAGGTCGACGCCCTCAACAACCGTACCAAGCGCCTGTTCAACGACCACGTGGGCTGTCGCACCGGCACGCACGAAAAGCCCATGCTGCTGCAAACCTATACGCGGGACACCGGCGAGCTCATGCACGACCTTTCGGTACCCATCTACGTGGACGGTCAGCACTGGGGCGGCTTCCGCATCGGCTACCATGCCGAGCAGGTCGAAGCCACCGACACCACGGCTTCCTACGCCCAGGCAGACGTGGCCATGCAGGGAGTTTGAGCTTGGACGCCTTGTGTTGAACCTTCTGTTGTCGTCGGAAACGTGTGTAGTTGAATCTGACAGAACCCGCCGAGGCCATGTACGAAAGTGCATCCTCAAATCGGCGGGTTACTTATTTTCAACCCACGAAAACCGGAACGCTTGAAACCTCAAGGTACTTGTCGAAAATTGGCAGTTGCGATTTGACAGTCCCTGTCTCGTTCAACGAGAATGGATTCACAATAAACAGGGATGGCAAGATACATGGCGAGTTCGCCATGATTTCAAGGTAATGTACGAATCAAAAAATCAGCCCCTTATACCCGTGCATCATTTTGCACACCGTATCCTCATTCACGTGGTGTATGCGCTGCTGGTCCTGGCAGCTACGGTCATGATCGGCGTTGCCGGCCATATCTGGCTGGAGCCTGTCAGCTGGCACGACGCAGTGCTCAACACAGCGCTTATCGTTGGCGGCATCGGTCCGTACATCGTTCCTGCAGCCGCTGCAGGCAAACTTTTCTTTGCGCTATACAGCATGTTCGTAGGCCTGGTGTTCGTGGCAACACTGGGCATCATCCTCGCACCTGTTGCGCACCGCATCATCCATAAATTTCATCTGGACGAGGACGACGCCTGATGCACAGCCGCTGACTGGCCGTCTTATCATCCAAGGAGACTATCTGCATGCCCATCCTGCCCGCATCACGGCGCGACTTCATGAAGCTTGCCGGCGCTTCCGCCATTGCCGCAGGTTTTCCAAGGATTGCTACGGCGAATACGCGCAGCTTCCCGACCGGTTTCAAATGGGGGGCAGGCTCGGCAGCCGCACAGGTCGAAAGCAGGCAAGGCCGGGGTCGCAGCAACTGGGATGTTTTCATTGACCAAGGCGGTCATGTGCGCGACGGTTCCACCAACGTCATGGGCACGGATTTCGAAAACCGCTTCATGGAAGACTTCCAGCTGCTGTCCGATGCGGGCGTGCAGTCATTCCGGTTTTCCTTCGCCTGGCCCCGCATACAGCCTGAGGGGCCGGGCACCCCCAGTGCCGCAGGCCTGGATACTTACGACCGCATGATAGACGGCATGCTGCACCATGGCATCGAGCCCTTTGCCACCATGTTCCACTGGGATGTGCCGGTATGGGCCGGGGACTTTCGTGATCGGGACATCACGGCGCGTCTGGCCGAGTATGCCGATATCATAACGCGCAGGTTTGGCGACCGGATCAAAATGTGGGCCGCACTGAACGAACCCAACACCGTGGCCTTCGCAGGCTACGCGGTGGGCATGCATGCACCGGGCCTGACTTCAGCCAAGGCTACCGGCGCAGCCATTCATCACCAGAACCTGAGTCTGGGCCTGATGGCACAGGCTGCGAGTGCCAACCTGAGCAACGACGCAACGCTGACGACAACGGTCAACTTGTCACCCATGCGCGCCGCCGCCGGCAACAAGGCCGAAGGCCTCGCTATTGTCAGCTATGCCGACGACTTCTGGAACCGGAGTTTTCTGGATCCCCTGTATGGAAAAGGCTATCCGGTATCCATCATGCCAATGGTCGATTCGTACATCCAGGGTGACGATATGGACATCATCGCCATCAACCCCACCACCTTGGGCGTGAACTATTATTGCCGCGTCTATGTCAGGGCAAACCCCGAGGTGGTCACCGGCTTTGTGCCCGATTTCGATGGCGCACCCCAAAACGTGACTCGCACGGACGACTATTTTGTCGAACCGGACGGCCTTAATGAGGTCTTGCAGCGCGTCCACGCAAGCTACGGCCAACCCAGGATTTTCCTGACCGAAACCGGCTTTGCCCTCAAGGACGCGTCGCCTCGGAACGGGTTGGTGAACGACCCCTTGCGCGAAAAATACCTGAAGACCTATCTGAAGGCGGCGCACGATGCGATCGCACAAGGTATTGACCTGCGTGGCATTTACTACTGGTCCGCAACGGACAACTTTGAATGGACCGAAGGCTTTGCCAAAAAATTCGGTCTCATCCAGGTTGACACCGACACCCTCAAGCGTACACCCAAGAGCAGTCTCCGTTATTACGGAAAATGCGCCAACGCCAACGCGCTTGTCTGAAAACCTGGGGACGGCGGCCCGCCGTTCTCAGCGTATGCATCTGATTTCCCAACCTGGAATGAACAATGAAAAGCAGACAGCGTGTGCTGCGCAAGTGCATTTTTCCAATATTGCTTGTAGCCGGCACGGCGGGCATCCACAACACCGACGCCATTGCCGCTGAACACGGCAATGGCGTGTATCTGATGGGCTCGAAAGGCCCGATGGCCGGGGTCGTTCCCGGTCCCGGTCTTTATTTTCAGAACGATCTCTATTACTACCGTGCCAGCGCGGGTGCCAGCGCACCGCTTCCCATGGGTGGAAAAATAGGCGTCGGGATCAAAGCCCGCGCACTGATTGATGTCCCTACTTTGATATGGTCCACACCGCATGAGGTGCTCAATGGCCAGCTTGCCTTCGCATTGAGTCAGCCGCTGGGCCGCGAATCCATAGACGCCGATGTGGTAATCGGCTCGCGGTCGGGTGATCTGCGCGGCAGCATCACCACAGCAGGAGACCCGCTTGCCAGCGCCATGCTGGGCTGGACGTCAGGTTCATTTCACTGGAACACGACGGCCATGGTCAACATTCCCGTCGGGAATTACCGCAAGGGCTCCATGGCCAATCTTTCTTTCAACCATTGGGCGGTCGATCTGTCGGCAGCCGGCACGTGGTTCGACCCGTCAAAAGGTTGGGAAGTGTCCGGGGTCGCCGGTGTCACACTCAATGGTCGCAACTCGGCAACGAATTACCGCTCGGGGCGTGAACTGCACCTTGAAGCCGCCGTGTCCAAGTACATCAGCCCCCGTTTTTCGCTGGGGGTCATGGGGTATCACTACCAGCAGATCAGCGATGACCGCGGCAGTGGTGCCACACTCGGTGGATTCCGGGGTCGCACTTCGGCGTTCGGGCCCACAGCCAGCTATACCTTCATGGTAGACAAGAAACCGGTTTCAGTCAGATTGAAGGTCTTGCGTGAATTCAACGTCAAGAATCGCCTCAAAGGGACGGCTGGTTTTTTGACGGTTTCATTTCCGCTGGGCTGACCCTCGCCATTCTGCAGCTTCATAAAATTTTCTGGAGAACACAATGTTTTACCGAAATATCCTTCTGACTGCCATTTTATCGTCAGCATTGACTGCCGGCACGGCTGCAGCTCGAGATCAATGGACGCCAGAACAAGCGCATGATTGGTATAACCAGCAACCGTGGATCGTTGGCGCCAATTTCACGCCAAGTACGGCGGTTAATCAGATTGAAATGTGGCATCCCGATACATTTGATGCCGAAACAATTGACAGAGAGCTTGGCTATGCTGCCGCGGCGGGCATGAACACCATGCGCGTTTTCCTGCACAATCTGATGTGGGAAAATGATGCAGAAGGCTATGGACAAAAGCTGAAACAGTTCCTTGATATCAGCGATAAACACAATATCCGCATTTTATTTGTCTTGTTTGACAGCGATTGGGATCCCAATCCCGTATATGGGAAACAGAAGGATCCAATCCCGGGCGTACACAATTCCCGTTGGGTACAAGCGCCTGGCGAAGCCAGGCTACAAGACGAAAGCCAATACCACAAGCTACAGGAATACGTTGAGGGCGTTGTTGGCTTGCTCGCCAACGATTCACGTGTGCTGGGCTGGGATCTATGGAATGAACCCAGCAATCCCGGAGGAGGCATCTATAAAAATATTCCACCAGCCGAGAAGGAAAAATACCTTGTCACCCTGCTGCCACAGGTGTATGCGTGGGCACGTAGCGCGAACCCCAGCCAGCCACTCACCGCTGGTTTATGGATAGGAGACGACTGGTCTGATATAGATAAACAGGGCCCAATCGAGCGTATCCAGCTGAACGAGTCGGATGTGATCAGCTTTCACGATTATGGCTGGCCGGAATCATTTGTGGCACGTATTGAGCAGTTGAAAGGTTATGGGCGTCCATTGATCACTACTGAATATATGGCGCGTGGCACCGGCTCCACCTTTGATGGTACTTTACCTTTGGGCAAAAAACACAACGTTGGCATGCTTAACTGGGGGCTGGTCGATGGAAAAATACAAACTCGCCTACCCTGGGATAGCTGGTTCCACCCCTATGTTGATCAGCAGCCGGTAATTTGGTTTCATGATGTTTTCAAATCAGACGGAACGCCATATCGACAAGCTGAAATCGATTTGATCAAACGCCTCAGTGCGGCTCCAAGAGGAGGGACAGGTTCAGCTGACCACTGAGGGTGCTTGAAGCATGCCTACAATCAAGATAAAGGCGAGGACGGCGTTGCAGGCTCGCTTGGCAACAGAAATCATTATGCGAAGATCATCTTTGTTATTTGTAATTATCGTGATTTTCGCACTGGCAGGATGTGCTAACAGACCGATAAACCAGCCAATAGCCCAAGTCGAACCAGACAGCGGATATCGACCCTCCTCACTGGTGCCAAAGCGTCAGAATAATGATCCATCTACGCTTGTGTTGTTGTCGCTCTCGGGGGGCGGGACGCGGGCCGCTGCATTTTCGTACGGGGTACTTGAGGAGCTTCGCCGGACGCAGATTCTTGTTCAGGGGGAGCATCGTCGACTGATTGATGAGGTCGATGTCATTGCCGGCGTGTCCGGAGGAAGTTTCACGGCGCTAGCCTATGCTTTGTATGGTGACCGGCTATTTTCAGAATACGAGACACGTTTTCTCAAGCGGGATGTTGAAGGGGCACTGATCAAACGCATGCTCAATCCGTTCAATTGGTCAAAATTTGTCGGCGGAACCGCCGGACGCTCGGAGCTTGCAGCTGAATATTACGATGAGATCTTATTTGAAGGCGCTACATTCAACGACTTGCTTGACAAGCCCGGCCCGGTCGCGCTTGCTTCGGGAACCGACCTGACCACCGGATCACGGTTGATGTTTTCCCAAAATGATTTTGATCTGCTTTGTTCTGATCTGGGCCAGGTTCGCCTTTCGCGTGCTGCAGCAACCTCGTCTGCCGTCCCGGTGGCTTTGTCTCCCGTTACGTTTAATAACTACGGTGGGCAATGCAATTATCAATACCCCTTGTGGGTCAGGAGTGTCATCAATCCTGAGCATAAGGTCCGTCCGGTGGGGCGAGCACTGGAACGCTATCATGAATTGAAAAGCTTTCAAGACAGTACAGAACGTCCTTATATCCATCTAGTCGATGGCGGCGTGTCCGACAATATAGGTGTACGTCCCGCGCTGGAATTTCTCGAAGAGCTACAAGCAAGTGCAGCCTTCTCGGAGCAGATTGGCTTTGGTCATGTCCGACGTATTATTTTGATCGTCGTGGACGCCCACTCGTCGCCACCTACCGACTGGGATAAAAGGGAAACTCCTCCTGGGTTCATTGTTCAGCTTCTGCAATCAGCGAGCGTTCCGATCCAGAAATACTCGTTCGAAACTGTTGAAACAATGAGAGACAGGGCTGATTTGATTTTGATGAAACGGGACCTCAGCGTTTTACGCGCCCGGCTCGCAGGCATGAGCAAATCAGAAGCCGAAATCAGTGTGCCGACGCATACTCTTGATGTGATCTCCGTAAGTTTCGATCATATTCGTGACCCTGAAGAGCGTGCATATCTGATGAATCTTCCAACCAATTTCTCTCTTCCTCCGGAAGCCATTGACCGCTTGCGTACAGCGGCTGGACAGCTTCTGAAAGAATCCAGTAATTATGAGGCTCTGGTACGGTCTTTTGATGGAAGTCCCGCGATAACGCCGAGTCGATTGAGCGAGTGAGCCGTTCCTGCGACTACTACTGGGGATATTACGATGTGGCTGATTATCCACTTGCTTATTGTCGTGGCAGCGTCCGTGCGCGCCCTGCTGCGGCCCCACCGCGATCCGGCGTCGCGCATCGCGTGGATCCTTTTTATTGTGGCACTGCCCTACATCGGCGCATTGACATATCTGATGCTCGGCGAGGTCCGGGTGACACGGGTACCGACGGGTCACGGCTCGCCCGAGTCTGCCTGGCAGCTGGCCTCCGACCTTGCCACAGGCAACGCTGCTGTTCCTGACAATACCCTGCCTGGATTTTCGACAGGGACGGCGATCAGCGGCTTCAAACCGACGGCGGGCAATACTGGACGTTTGCTTGACGACTCAAATGCGACGATAGACGCCCTGGTGGCAGATATCGATGCCGCCTCAGAGCATGTGCACCTTTTGTTCTATATCTGGCTCGCTGACACGAACGGGTGCAAGGTTGTTCAAGCCATGGTGCGCGCGGCACAGCGTGGCGTGACGTGTCGTGTCATCGTGGATGACCTGGGATCGCGCAATTTCATCCACAGCCGGCACTGGGAAGCAATGAAACAAGCCGGGGTGCGGCTGGCTCGCGCGCAGGCAATCGGCAACATTGCGCTTCGCATCCTGACAGGGCGGGTTGATGTTCGCAACCACCGCAAGGTCGTTGTCATTGATAACCGGATTACGTATTGCGGCAGTCAAAACTGCGCCGACCCCGAGTTTGCAGTCAAGGCAAAATACGCGCCGTGGGTTGACGCGGTTATCCGTTTCGAGGGCCCAATCGCGCGGCAGAATCAGCTTCTTTTCCTGGAGGATTGGCTGATATACACCCAGGAAGACTGCCGGGAACTGGCCAAACTCCCCGTGCCACCAGCAACGCAAGGCTTCGTGGCCCAGGTGATCGGGACTGGCCCCCGCAACCATTATTCTGCAATACCCGAGCTTTTTGTAACGCTGATGTTCAGTGCCCGGAAGGAACTGGTCATCACCACGCCGTACTATGTTCCGAACGACGCCATGCAAGCCGCGCTTTGTGCGGCTGCCCGACGGGGCATCGCAACCACCATCATTTTCCCGGCGCGAAATGACAGCTGGATTGTGGGCGCAGCAAGCCGTAGCTATTATTCGGAGCTGCTCGATGCCGGCGTCAATATTCATGAATACGAAGGCGGACTGCTGCACACGAAGTCATTGACCGTTGACGGTGAAATAACACTGATCGGTTCCGCAAACATGGATAGGCGCAGCTTTGATCTTAACTTCGAGAACAATATTCTGTTCCAGGACGCCCAGCTGACGCAATCAGTCCGTCGCAGGCAAAACGACTATCTTGCTCAATCCAGGCAAGTGAGCCATGTCGATGTGGCAACGTGGGGTTTTCGATACCAGCTTCGCAACAATCTCATGGCCATACTCAGCCCCATCCTGTAGCAAGGCAACGACTGACACCGCAAACTTGCCAATTGCCGGCAGGCGCCCTACCATGCCCACAAAATAGAAAAACGGTATCATTGCCTGCATGAAACTTGCTACGTGGAATGTGAATTCGCTCAGGGTGCGCCTGCCCCAGGTTCTGGACTGGCTGGCTGAAAATCCCGTTCAGGCGCTCTGCCTGCAAGAGCTCAAGCTCACTGATGAAAACTTCCCCATCGATGCCATCCGTGCGGCCGGCTACGACGCGCACTGGGCCGGGCAGAAGACCTACAATGGCGTTGCCATACTGACGCCCGAACGCGGGCACGACGAGCAGCGCAACATCCCGGGATTCGATGACGAGCAGCAGCGCGTCATTGCCGCAACTTTACCCAGCGCCGGGGGCGACGTACGCGTCATCTGCGCCTACTGCCCCAACGGGCAATCGGTCGACAGCGACAAATACGAATACAAGCTCGCATGGTATGCAGCCCTGCATGACTGGCTGCGCGAGGAGCTGCAGCGCTACCCCCGGCTGGCCGTGCTGGGCGACTTCAACATCGCCCCGGCTGACGAGGATGTACATGATCCCAAGCGCTGGCAGGGCAAGGTGCTGGTGTCCGAGCCCGAGCGCGAAGCGCTGCGCCGCCTGCTGGATCTGGGACTGGTCGACGCCTTCCGCGCCTTCGAGCAGGAAGAGAAATCCTTCACCTGGTGGGACTATCGCCTGCGCGCCTTCCCGCGCAACGCCGGGCTGCGTATCGACCATATCCTGCTCTCGACCGCGTTGATGCCGTCATGTACGGCTTGCGTCATCGACAGGAAACCCCGCGCCAACGAACAGCCTTCCGATCACACACCGGTCATCGCCACGCTCGACTTCAGCTAGATCCTGCACCCGGGCAGCAGGTTACAATGGGCGCTCCGGTTTTTCCGCGAGCAGCCCATGCAGCGTCACAGTGAACTTCTTTCCCGGCTCGATCAGGGCGTGGAGCTGGCAGTACGTCTCGATGATCTTGATTTCACCGCCTACGTCGTCATCAGCGAACCCGACATCGACCGCGTGGCTTCCCTGCTCACCCCCGAGCAGTATGCCCGCCTGGGCGCGCTGCATGTCACGGCCATTGCACAGGCCGATCAGGCGGCTGAAGAAGTGGAGAACCTTGCCTTCCACATGAATCCCGGCGATGGCGGGGTCTTCCTGTGCCAGGATCAGGCCAGCTACCTGGCAACACTGGCGTGCCTGGGCCAGCCTGATGCCCCCTCTCCCCTGAACTGAAGTCATGAGCGCGTTTCCAAACCACACTGCATCCCGTTTTCCCGGCAACATCTTCATGGTGGTCGCACCCAGCGGTGCAGGCAAGTCCAGCCTGGTCAATGCCGTGCTCAAGGATGATCCGGCGCTCGAGCTGTCCATCTCGTGCACCACGCGCCCGCCGCGCCCCGGCGAAGAGGCCAACCGGCACTACCGATTCGTCAGTGAAGCCCAGTTCAAGATCATGCTGCACAACAATGCACTGCTGGAGTGGGCTGAAGTCCATGGCAATTACTACGGTACGCCGCGCGAGCGGGTCGAGGCTGCACTCGAAGATGACAGGGATGTGCTGCTGGAAATCGACTGGCAGGGTGCACGCCAGATCCGCAGCCATTTTCCCGAAGCCATCGGCATCTTCATCCTGCCGCCTTCCATAGAGGCGCTGGAAACCAGGCTGAATCAGCGCGGCCAGGACTCCGCCAGTGTGATCGCCCGCCGCCTGCTGGCTGCAGGCAGCGAAATTTCGCATGCGCCAGAATGTGAATATGTTATTATTAATCAAGAATTTAACAAAGCTGCAGCGCAGCTGCGGCAAATTATTGCCGCCGCACGCCTGCGTTATGCGGCACAGGCCAGACGGCATGCCGGGTTATTTTCGCAATTCGGCATAAAATGATCACACTCCCCGAGCGACACTGCTCCCCATCACTCAGGTAACACTCTTATGGCGCGCATCACAGTCGAAGACTGCATTGAAAGAATCCCCAACCGCTTCAAGATGACGCTGGCCGCCGCCTATCGCGCACGCGAGCTGGCGCAGGGGCACGAAGCCCGTCTTGAAAGCCGGAACAAACCCACTGTCACGGCCTTGCGTGAGATAGCCTCCGGGGTCACCGGACTCGAAATGCTGCGCAAGGTGCCCACCTGATCGCGAGGCCCGCACGGTGGCATTCTCCGCCATTCGCGGCGCATCCTCCGGGCTGATTGCTGCACTCAAAAAAGGCTCCCGGCGCGCGCGGCGCAAGGCTGCACGGGCCGAGTCGGGCAAGGGGTCGGGTGCGCCCGAACAAACTGTTGTCGCACCGGCCAACGGGGCTGCCATAGCCTCGCTGGCACCACTCATTACCATCATCGAGCAGTACCTGGGGGAAAAAGACGTCCAGCGCGTAGTCGATGCCTGGCGCTTTGCCGACCAGGCGCATCTGGGACAGTTCCGCGCCAGCGGCGAACCCTACATCACCCATCCCATCGCCGTCACCGAAATCTGCGCCGGCTGGAAGCTTGACGCACAATCGCTGTGCGCTGCGCTGCTGCACGACGTTATCGAAGACCAGGACGTCACCAAACAGGAAGTGGCCGAGAAGTTCGGCAGTGATGTGGCCGAGATCGTCGATGGTGTCTCCAAGCTGGAGCGTCTCGAGTTTGCCACCAAGGCCGAACAGCAGGCAGAAAGCTTTCGCAAGATGCTGCTGGCCATGGCACGTGATGTGCGCGTCATCCTCATCAAGCTGGCCGATCGACTGCACAACATGCGCACCCTGGGGGCCGTCGGCCACGAAAAACGCCGCCGCATCGCGCGTGAAACGATGGACATCTACACGCCCATCGCGCATCGCCTCGGGCTCAATGCCCTGTTTCGCGAACTCCAGGACCTGTGCTTCGAAGCCATGTATCCCAACCGCTACCACGTGCTGCACAAAGCCATGCTGGCGGCACGCGGCAACCGGCGCGAGGTACTGGGCAAGATCACCGAAACCATCAGTGTGGCCCTGCCCGCCGCCGGCATAGAGGCCGAAGTATCCGGGCGGGAGAAATCCCTGTTCAGCATCTACAAGAAGATGGTTGAACAGAAGAAGTCCTTTTCCGATGTGCTCGACATCTACGGCTTTCGCGTCGTCGTGCACACGCTGCCCGAGTGCTATCTGGCGCTGGGCACACTGCACCAGCTCTATCGCCCGGTGCCGGGCAAGTTCAAGGACTATATCGCCATCCCCAAGCTCAATGGCTATCAGTCGCTGCACACCACGGTGGTGGGGCCCTATGGCACGCCCGTTGAATTCCAATTCCGCACGCGCGACATGGATCATATCGCCGAAGAAGGAGTGGCTTCACATTGGCTCTACAAAGACGATGAGCTGAGCCTGAACGATCTTCAGAAACAGACCCATCAGTGGCTGCAATCGCTGCTGGACATCCAGAGCCAGACCGGTGATTCGGGCGAATTCCTCGAGCATGTGAAGGTGGATCTCTTCCCCGATGCGGTCTATGTCTTCACCCCCAAGGGCAAGATCCTGTCGCTGCCACGCGGCGCCACGCCGGTCGATTTTGCCTACGCCATCCATACCGATGTGGGCAACCAGACCGTGGCCTGCCGCATCAACGGTGAGTTCGTACCCCTGCGCTCCGAGCTGCGCAGCGGCGATGCCGTTGAAATCATCACCTCGGCGGCGGCACGTCCCAGTGCCCAGTGGCTCAACCACGTGCGCACCGGGCGCGCGCGCTCTGAAATCCGTCACTATCTGCGTACCGTCAAGTATGAGGAGTCCGTTGCTTTTGGCCAGCGCCTGCTGAGTCAGGCTTTCGATCAGCTCAAACTGCCCCATCCCGAAGCCGACGACCCCGCCTGGGAAAAGCTCGCCAAAAGCTCGGGTGCCAGCTCGCGCGACGAAATCCTTGCCGACATTGGGCTGGGCAAGCGGCTGGCAGCCGTTGTTGCGCGCCGCTTCACACCGGAAAACCCCATTCTGGCCACCACGGCCGCTGCCGTCGATGAGATTACGGCAACGCACAATACACCCATCCTCATCCATGGCAACGAGGGCCAGGCCGTTCAGCTGGCGCCGTGCTGCGGCCCCCTGCCGGGCGATGCCATCATCGGCGGCATCCGTCTGGGTCACGGACTGGTGGTACACATGGAAGAGTGCACCATCGCCCAGCGCCAGCGCGAACGCGAGCCCGAGCGCTGGGTGGCCGTGCAATGGGCCCCCAACACGGCACGCCACCTGAGCACCCGCCTGGATATCACCGTACTCAACGAGCGGGGCGTGCTGGGCCGGCTGGCTGCCGAAATTGCCGCGGCCGACTCCAACATCATCCACCTCACCATGCAGGATGAAGCGGCCACCACCGGCCTCATCCACCTGACGGTACAGGTGGACAGCCGCAACCACCTGGCCCAGGTCATACGCGCCATCCGGCACATTCCCCAAATCCAGAAAATTGTCCGCGTCAAGGGCTAGGAGTACTCCGGACAAGCCCTTGCGCTGTACCGAAAGCATGGGTACTTTCCCTAGATTTCATGCCGAAATCCCGATAGTGAAGCCGGGCCGGGACTACAATCGTCCGGATATCAGAAACCCTTTTCTGTACTGACCTCCGGAGGAGACCATGAAGAAGACCCTGCTGCTCGCTACAACCACGCTCGCCCTGATGGGGCTGACAGCCGGTGCCCAAAGCGCCACGAAGTGGGATCTGCCCAGTGGGTACCCGGCCTCCAACCTGCACACGCAGAACCTGCAGGAGTTCGCCAAGGACGTGGATGCCCTGTCCAGTGGCGATCTCAAGATCACCATTCACGACAATGCCTCCCTGTTCAAGGCGCCTGAAATCAAGCGTGCCGTACAGGGCAACCAGGCACAGATCGGCGAGATCCTGCTGAACAACTTCGCCAATGACGATCCCATCTATGCCCTGGACGGCCTGCCCTTTCTCACATCAGATTTCGATTCGGCCTGGAAGCTCTATCAGGCACAGAAGGAACAGCTCGACAAGAAGCTCAATGCACAGGGCATGAAGCTGCTCTATTCCGTTGCCTGGCCGCCCCAGGGCCTGTACGCGAACAAGGATGTCGAAAGCGTCGCCGATATGAAGGACCTGAAGTGGCGTGCCTACAGCCCGGTCACGGCCCGCATCGCCGAGCTCGTGCAGGCCCAGCCCGTCACCATCCAGCAGTCGGAACTGGCCCAGGCCATGGCTACCGGCGTCATCAATTCCTTCATGACCTCAGGCTCCACGGGCTGGGACACCAAAGTCTACGAGCACATCAAGAACTTCTATGATGTCCAGGCCTGGCAGCCAAAGAACGTGGTCATCGTCAACCTGAAGGCCTACAACCAGCTGAGCGAAAATGCCCGCAACGCCCTGCTCGAAGCGTCGGACAAGGCCGAGCAGCGCGGCTGGGCGCTGTCCAAGGAGAAGACCCAGTGGTATCTGGATCAGCTGGCCGACAACGGCATGAACATCCGCAAGCCCAGCGAAAAGCTCATGACCGAGCTGCGCGAAGTCGGCAAGACCATGATTGCCGAATGGCTTGAAAAAGCGGGCGATGACGGCCGCGAAATCATCGAGGCATACCAGGCCAGCATGAAGCAGTAATGCGGCGATTCCTCGATACGCTGTATCTGGTCTCGGGCGGCCTGGCCGCCCTTTTCATGGTGGGCGTGCTCGCAGCCGTGGTCACGTCCATCGTTTCGCGACAGATGGGCGTCTACATTCCCGGCCTGGACGCCTACGCCGGCTACAGCATGGCAGGGGCGGGCTTTCTGGCACTGGCCCACACTTTCCGTTGCGGCGAGCACATCCGTGTCAGTCTGGTGCTGGCCGCGCTGCCGCCGGCCGGACGCCATCGCCTCGACATCTTCGCCCTGCTCGTCGCCTGCCTGGCGAGCGGCAACCTGAGCTGGTACAGCCTGAGCCTGGTGCTGGATTCCTACGCCTACATGGATATTTCAGTGGGCAATGATGCCACACCGCTGTGGATTCCGCAGATCACCATGGCTGTCGGCACCTTCATCTTCTTCATCGCCGTGCTGGACGAGACCATCGCACGCCTGCGCGGCATTCCCGAAGCACAGAGAGACAGCGAGTCCTACAGTGAATGAAGTCCTGGTCATCACACTGCTGATCATCTCCATCTTCGGGTTTCTCGCCTCGGGCGTATGGGTAGGGCTCACGCTTGCCGGCACGGCCTGGCTGGGCATGGAGCTCTTCGCCAGCCGTCCGGCGGGCGACGCCATGGCCATCACCATCTGGGGGGCAGCCTCCAGCTGGACGCTCACGGCTCTGCCGCTGTTCCTGTGGATGGGCGAGATCCTGTTTCGCACGCGTCTTTCCCAGGACCTGTTCAAGGGGCTGGCGCCCTGGCTGGAAAACGTACCGGGGCGGCTCTTGCACACCAATGTCGTGGGCTGCGCCATCTTCGCAGCCGTTTCAGGCTCATCGGCAGCCACCGTGGCCACCATAGGCAAGATGACCCTGCCCGAACTGAAGGAGCGCGGCTATCCCGACAACATGGTCATCGGCACGCTGTCGGGCGCCGGAACCCTGGGCCTGCTGATCCCGCCGTCCATCATCATGATCGTCTACGGCGTCACGGCCGATGTGTCCATCTCCAAGCTCTTCATTGCCGGCATCCTGCCGGGCATCATGCTTGCGGGCCTCTTCATGGGCTACATCGCCATCTGGTCGCTGCTGCATCCCGACAAGATTCCCGCAGCCACGGCGCGCTACAGCCTGGGCCAGAAACTGTATGCCGCCCGCCACCTGATCCCGGTCATCATCCTGATTGCCGTCGTGCTGGGTGTCATCTACACCGGCGTCGCCACCGCCACCGAGGCGGCCGCGGTGGGGGTCGTCGGTGCACTGGCGCTGGCACTGGTGCAGGGCTCGCTGACGTGGACTTCCTTCGTTGCCTCACTCATGGGTGCCACGCGCCTGTACTGCATGATTGCCCTCATCCTCGCCGGCGCACAGTTCCTCACGCTGGCCATGGGTTATATCGGCCTGCCGCGGGCAATCGCTGAATGGATAGTGGCCATGGAGCTGTCGCGCTTCGGGCTCATCATCGCCCTGCTCTTCTTCTTCGTCATCCTGGGATGCTTCCTGGACGGCATCTCCATGGTAGTGCTGACCATGGGCATTCTTCTGCCCACAGTCACTGCAGCCAACATCGACCTGCTGTGGTTCGGCATCTTCCTGGTGTTTGTGATCGAGATGGCCCAGATCACGCCGCCCATCGGCTTCAACCTGTTCGTTCTGGCAGGCATGACGCAGCGCGAACTGCCCTGGCTGGCACGCGTCTCGCTGCCCATGTTCATATTGATGATCGTTGGCGTGCTCGTCCTCTACCTGGTGCCCGAACTGGCCACCTGGCTGCCCGGCGGCATGCGGCGCTAGCGCCACTGTCAGGCGGGTTTTGCCGCCTGCAATTCACCCCCGTGAAGATGGATGATGGCATCGCATTGCGCGGCCAGCGCCGCGTCGTGCGTCACCATGACCAGCGTGCTGCCCTGTTCGCGACGCAATGCAAACATCAGGGCCATGATACGCGCGCCGTTGGCGGTATCCAGACTGCCGGTGGGTTCGTCGGCAAACAGGATGTCGGGTTGCATCACAAAGGCACGCGCCAGCGAGACGCGCTGCTGCTCACCGCCGGAAAGCGTACGCGGGTAATGATGCAGGCGTTCCTGCAGGCCGACGCGCTCCAGCATGGCACTGGCCGCCGCCTGCGCCGGCCGGCGCGCCAGCTCCAGCGGCAGCATGACGTTTTCCAGTGCCGTCAGGTTGGGCAGCAGCTGAAAGGTCTGGAAGACGAAACCCACGTGCGCCGCCCTGAGCGCCGCACGCGCCTCCTCATCCAGCCGGGACAGATCGTGTCCCATCAGGATGACACGTCCGCTGCTGGGACGATCCAGGCCCGCCATCAGGGCGAGCAGCGTGGACTTGCCCGAGCCCGACGGGCCGGTAATCGCCAGGCTCCGGCCCGATCCGACGCGCAGCGAGATATCATTGAGTATGGTGAGCGGGCCACCGGCATCCGCAACCCGCTGTGTCAGATTTTCCACAATGATGGAGTCGTTCATGCCCATGATGCGTCGTCGAGTGCTGATGGCTGTCCTGTCAATGTCTGCCCTGTCCCTGGCGGGACGGGTCGGCGCCGAGCCGCCGGCGCCATCCATTCTGGTGGTGGGCGATTCGCTGTCGGCGGAGTATGGCCTGGCGCGCAATGAAGGCTGGGTGGCCCGCATCACGCAACGCCTGGGTGATGGCGGCCACCCCCACACGATGCACAACAGCAGCATCAGCGGCGATACCACCAGTGGCGGGCTCAGCCGCCTGTCCGGCGAGCTGGACCGCCTGCGTCCCGGCATTGTCATCCTGGAGCTGGGCAGCAATGATGCGTTGCGCGGCCTGCCCCTGTCGATGACGCGCAGCAATCTGGCGCGCATGATCGCACTGTCGCAGGCCGCCGGCGCGCAAGTCCTGCTGCTGGGCATGCAGATCCCGCCCAACTACGGTCCGCAATATGCGCGCGAATTTGCCGCCCTCTATCGTGAGCTTGCCGATGACATGGGCACGGCACTGGTGCCTTTTCTGCTCGAAGGCTTTGCGACACGTCACGAATGGTTCCAGGACGATGGCATTCACCCCAATGCGCATGGGCAGGCCGCCATGGCCGATACCATCTGGGCGGCCCTTGAACCCCTGCTGAAATCCTGACTCAACGCTCTTCGTCACTGCGCTCGATCATGGCTTCAGCATCCGGCAGATGCTCCACGCCCGCCTGTGTGCGCAAGGCCTTGAGCACCGCCTTTTCCTCGGCGTCGCCCCACAGCGCTGCAAGCTCAGCCGACAGGGACGCCTGCAGGGCCGGGTCAGCCTCGGCCTCGCCCACGGATTCGACACGGAGGATCACGTAGGCACCAAAGCCTTCCACCCCGCCGTAGGCCGGCACCTGATCGGCATCCACGGCCAGCGCTGCCTCGAGTACTGCCGGACCCGCACCGCCGGGATTGAGCCGGCTGATGCTGCGTGCCTCGTCAAAGGCCTCCGGCACCTCTGTCGCATCCAGCCCCTGCAGGCGCGCCAGCTCAGCCTCGCCCGCAGCCACAGCCGCTTCATGCGCGCGCTCCCTGATCAGCTGTTCGCGGATGAGCGTGGCTACCCGCTCCAGCGGCGGAATGTGTGCGGGCCGGACTTCGCGCAGATGTACGGCCAGCATGGTATCGGGGGAAATCTCGATCACGCCCGAATTGTGTTTTTCGCGCTGCACCTGGGTGGACCATACCGTGCGTCGAACGCGCAGATCGTCCAGCAGGGCAGCATCCGCCGAGGCTGAAGCCGCATCGCCTTCCAGCATTGCCGCGGGCACCAGCGCTTCGCGTCCGATGCCGCGTGCGCTGCGGATCGCCATACCCAGCTCCTGCGCTGCGGGTTCCAGACTTTCAGGGTGGTCATACAGCAGGCTGGTGAGCCGCGTGGCCATGTCGGCAAAACGCTCGGCACCCAGCTGGTGACGCACCTCTTCATTGACCTGATCGCGCACGGCAGCGAAGCTTTCAATCTGCTCGGGCTCGACTTCCTCGGCCTTGAAGATGTGATAGCCGCCCGGCCCGTCGATGACGCTCGAGACCTCACCCTGAGCCAGGGCAAACACGGCCTGATCCAGGCTGGCAGGCCAGTTACCCTGCGTGATCCAGCCCAGCTCGCCACCCGAGCGCGCGGTTCCCGCATCCTGGGAATGCGCCTTCGCCAGCTCGGCGAAGCTTTCATCCGCCTGCCTGACCAGGATCTCAATCTCGCGCGCCTTCGCGAGCGCCTGATCGCGCTGCTCCTGAGTGGCACCCGCGGGCACATTCACCTGGATATGGCTCAACCGGGACCGTGCCTTGCGGGTAAAGCGCGCCTTGTTCTGCCGATAATAGGCTTCCAGATCGGCTTCGCTGATCTCGGGCAAGGCCGCCATGGCAGCGGCCTCATCGAGCACCAGATAGTCGATATCGGCGTACTCGGGCACTTCGAAACCGGCTTTCTGTGCTGCATAGGCCTGGGCGATATCATCGTCGGACACGCTGACGGCATCGCGGTAATCCGCGTCGGCGAAACGCAGCAGGCGTACACTGCGTTCGTCAATCAGGGCGCGGGTGAGGTTGTGGACCACGGGTTCGGGCACGTGAGCGCTACGGCCGACGGGATCCAGCACATGGCCCAGGGCCAGCTCGTAGCGCCGGCCCTGCTCGAAGTCGCGCGTAGTGAGTCCCGAAGCCGCGAGCACCTCGTTGTAGCGCTCGGGCGAGAACTGGCCTTCGACCTGAAGCTGGGGCATGGCCGCAATCGCCCGGCGCAGCTGTACGTCGGAAACATTGAAACGCTCGGCTGAAGCAACCGTGGCCATGACGCGGGAATCGATCATGGATTCCAGCAGTGCACGCTTCACATCCGGGGCATCGAGCATGGACGGATCAAAGCCGCCCTGGCTGCGCTCCTGCATCTGGCGCAGCTGGTCGGCACGCGCGCGCTCGAACTCCTGTTCGGTAATGATGCTCTTGCCTACCTTGACCAGATCATGATCACCGGAGACGTAGGTGTTATATCCACTGACCCCGATCAGCGCGAACGAGGGCACTACAAACACCAGCAGCAGAAATTGCATCAGCCGCTGGTGGGAACGAATAAAATCAAACATGAGAACATCCACATTCGGACGAGTTGCAGCAGTTTAACACCAGAAATTCCGTATCCTGATATGAACGATTCCGCCCGCTGGCCCTGGCCGCGTCTCATCGCCCATCGGGGTGGCGGCCGTCTTGCCCCCGAAAACACCCTGGCTGCTTTCCGGGTGGGCCAGGCGCATGGTTTTCGCATGATGGAATATGACGTCCAGCTCAGCGCCGACGATGTGCCCATACTGCTGCACGATGAAGATATCCGGCGCACCTCCAGTGGCCGGGGTGTGGCGCACCGGCTCGATCTGGCACAATTGCGCAGGCATGACTTCGGCGCCTGGCATAGCGCCGCCTTCGCGGACGAACCCATACCCACGCTGGCCGAAGTCGCCGCCTTCTGCCAGGCACACGGGCTGGCCGGCAATATAGAGATCAAGCCCGCATCCGGCCTGGAGGCGCACACCGGGCGTATCGTGGCAGGCGAGGCGGCACGCCTGTGGTCGCAGACGGCACTGCCGCCCCTGCTGTCGTCGTTCTCGGCATGCGCGCTGGAGGCGGCCGCCCGGGTGGCACCGCAACTGCCGAGGGCGCTGCTGGTGCAAGGGGATGTACCCGCGGATTGGCAGGAACGGGTGCAGCGTCTGGGCGCCATCGGCCTGAACGTACATCACAGCCGGCTCGACGAAATGCGGGTGCGCCAGATTATCGCCAGCGGCCATACCCTGGTGGCCTGGACGGTGAACGATCACGCCCGGGCGCAAGCCCTGCTCGATTGGGGCTGCCACGCCATTGTCACCGACGTGCTGGATACCATCAACCCCCAAACACTCAGCCAAGGTGCTCAACTGAGGCGCTCATCAGGGCGCAGATAGCGCCACCGGCCTGTCGGCAGATCACCCAGCACGATACGGCCGATGCGGACACGCTTCAGGCCCACCGCCTTCAGCCCCACCAGCTCGCACATGCGGCGTATCTGGC
Source organism: Castellaniella sp. (assembly GCA_041655275.1). Classification (GTDB taxonomy): domain Bacteria; phylum Pseudomonadota; class Gammaproteobacteria; order Burkholderiales; family Burkholderiaceae_B; genus JAJYRX01. Next base: position 280,315 of record JBBAFU010000001.1, read on the forward strand.
GCTTGCGCCCTTCCGTAAGCACGAAGCGCAGCTGGTCCTCATTCTGCCAGTGCACCCGCGCCGGTCGCAGCGCATGGCCATCCAGCTTCAGGCCATGACGCAGCAGGTCCAGACCGCCGGGCTGCAGGCGCCCGACCACGCGCACCAGATATTCACGCTCAATTGCCGAGTCACTGCCCACCAGCGCGCGCGCCATGCGGCCGTCCTGAGTGAGGATGAGCAGGCCCTGCGAGTCGATGTCCAGACGCCCTGCCGGGGCAAGGCCGCGCAGGTGGCGACGGTCAAAGGAAGGCTCGCCCTGACCGCGGCGGAACTGCAGCTCCGGGCGTATCAGCGTGATTGCCGGCCGGTAGCCTTTTTCAGCCTGACCGGACACCAGACCCACCGGCTTGTTGAGCAGGATGGTGACACGGGCGCCCTGCCGGCGCTGCCCTTCGCGCTCCAGCGTGATCTTCTGATGCGGCCAGGCCTTGCTGCCCAGCTCGTCCACCACGACGCCATCGACCCGCACCCAGCCCTTGGCCAGGTATTCGTCGGCCTCGCGGCGCGAGCACATACCCCGCTGGGACATCAATCGCGAGATGCGTATCTTTTCCATCAGTCCCGCGCCTAGAGCGCATCCATGCCGCTTTCACCCGTACGGATACGTATCGTCTGCTCCACGGGCAGCACGAAGATCTTGCCGTCGCCGATCTTGCCTGTGAAGGCCGCCTTGATGATGGCATCGATCACATCATCGGCCATGACAGCGGGCACGACCACATCGATACGAATCTTGGGCAGGAAATCAACCACGTATTCGGCGCCGCGGTAAAGCTCGGTATGCCCTTTCTGGCGGCCGAAACCCTTCACCTCGCTCACGGTCAGGCCGCTCACGCCGATCTCGGACAGGGTTTCGCGCACCTCATCGAGCTTGAACGGCTTGATGATGGCCACAATCATCTTCATACAGGACTCCCGAAGGCAGACAGCCACGCAGATCTGCGCGTACAGCCGGGCATTGTAACGGGAATAGGCGGGCAATATGCGGGGTATGCGCATCGTATACTGTCGGATTCCTTTATGCCTTGCGCGTCCAGCGTCCCGTCATGTCCGACTCATCCCAGCCCCCTTCCCGCAATCAATTCGACAACAAGGCGCAAGCCTGGTCGGCGCGCTTCTCCGAGCCCGTCTCCGATCTGGTCAAGCGCTATACCGCCTCGGTCGATTTCGACCAGCGCCTGGCCGCCTTCGACATCCAGGGCTCGCTGGCGCACGCCGCCATGCTCACCGGCATCGGCATACTGAGCGAGCAGGATCTGCAGGACATCCGTCGCGGCATGGCGCAGATCGAGGCGGAAGTCGCTGCCGGAGATTTCGGCTGGTCGCTGGACCTGGAAGACGTGCACCTGAACATCGAAAAGCGTCTGGTCGAGCTGATTGGTGATGCCGGCAAACGCCTGCACACCGGTCGCTCGCGCAACGACCAGGTGGCTACCGACATCCGCCTCTGGCTGCGCCACGAGATCGACGGCCTGCTCGCGCTGCTGCACCAGCTGCGCCGGCGTCTGGCCGGGCTGGCGCTCGAGCATGCCGATACCATCATGCCCGGCTTCACTCACCTGCAGGTGGCCCAGCCCGTCACCTTCGGCCACCATCTGCTGGCCTATGCCGAAATGTTCGGTCGCGATTACGAACGCATGCAGGATTGCCGCAAGCGCGTGAACCGCCTGCCCCTGGGCGCAGCGGCGCTGGCCGGCACCTCCTTTCCCATCGACCGCGAAGCAGTGGCCCGCAGCCTGGGTTTTGACGGCGTGTGCCGCAATTCCCTGGACGCCGTTTCCGACCGCGACTTTGCCATCGAATTCTGCGCTGCTGCGGCCCTGGTCATGATGCATGTATCGCGCCTGTCCGAAGAGCTCGTACTGTGGATGAGCCCGCGTGTGGGCTTCATCACACTGGCCGATCGCTTCTGCACCGGCAGCTCCATCATGCCGCAGAAGAAGAATCCGGATGTACCCGAACTGGCACGCGGCAAGACGGGGCGCGTCAACGGACACCTGATCGCCCTGCTCACCCTCATGAAAGGCCAGCCCCTGGCCTATAACAAGGACAACCAGGAAGACAAGGAAGGCCTGTTCGATGCGGCCGATACCGTGCGCGACACCCTCACCATCTTCGTCGACATGATGGGCGGCGTACAGGTCCATGCCCAGGCCATGCGCGAAGCGGCCATGCAGGGCTTTGCCACAGCCACTGACCTGGCCGATTATCTGGTACGCAAGGGCCTGCCCTTTCGCGATGCACACGAGGCCGTCGCCCTGGCCGTGCGCCAGTGCGAATCACAGGGCTGTGATCTTTCCGATATGGACCTGCAAAGCCTGCAGGCCATCCATCCCGCCATCGGCGAAGATGTCCACGGCGTGCTCACACTGGAAGGCTCGGTGGCCGCCCGGGACCATATCGGCGGCACGGCACCGCGCCGCGTACGCGAAGAAGCGCAGCGTATCCTGGACGAGGATCACGCCTGAGCGTGCACGAAATGAGCCATGGATTCAACATGGCCGGTATGGGGGAACATGTTCATGACCCCGGCGCCGCGCAGCCGATAGCCGCCCACGTGCACCAGAATGGCGGCATCGCGCGCCAGGGTTGCCGGATTGCATGAAACATAGACCAGGCGCTGCGGGCGCTGTGCCTGGGACAGCGCCGACAAGGCCTTGACAACCGCCAGGGCGCCTTCACGGGGTGGATCGACGAGCAGGCCGTCCAGCGGCCCCAGATCGGTCAGCCAGTGCTCATCCACCTCGAACAGATTGCATTCCCGGAACTCGGTGCGCTCATGCAGCCCATGCTGCCGCGCCGTCTCGGCGGCACGCTGCACCAGGGTGGCACTGCCTTCCACACCGACGACCCGGGCCGCCCGTGTTGCCAGCGGCAGGCTGAAATTGCCCAGGCCGCAGAACAGGTCCGCCACGCGTTCGTGCGGCTGCGGATCCAGCAACTGCACGGCACGCGCCACCATGCGATGATTGATGAAGGGATTCACCTGAGTGAAATCGGTTGGCCGGAACGGCATCGTCAGGCCAAACTCGGGCAGCGCATAGCTGAGCCGGTCGGCATCGGCACGGTCCAGTGGATGGATGCTGTCGGGCCCCCCGGGCTGCAGCCACCAGCTGATGTCGTGCTCAAGGCCAAACGCGCGCAATGCGTCGATGTCCTCGGCCGTCATGGGCTCGAGGTGGCGCAGCACCAGCACATTGACCGAGGCACCGACAGCGACCTCGATCTGCGGGATGCGATTCGGGCATGACAAGCCGCCGATCAGCGTGCGCAGCGGCAGCAGCAATGCAGAGATGGCCGGCGGCAGGATGAGGCACTCCTTCATATCGGCCACATAGCTGCGCCCGCGCTCCCGGAAGCCCACCAGCACCCCGCCCTTGCGCGGCACCAGACGCACCGACAGGCGTGCGCGATGACGATAGCCCCAGGCTGGGCCCTGCAGTGGCGGCAGCATGAAATCCGGCCTCACATTGCCCAGGTGCTGCAAACTGTCTTCCAGCACCCGCTGCTTGGCGGCCAGTTGGGCGGAATGTTCCAGATGCTGCATGGAACACCCGCCGCACACGCCAAAATGCGCGCAGGCGGGCGGTACGCGCTGGGACGACTCGATCAGGATTTCCTGAAGCTCGGCCTTGTCGTATGCCGGCTTGCGCCGGCGGATGCGTGCACGAACGCGCTCGCCGGGCAGGGCGCCGGCCACGAAGACGACCTTGCCGTCCACATGGGCCACGCCCTGCCCTTCCAGATCAAGCGACTCGATATCGAGTTCCAGCGTCATGGGCAGCCTTTTGCAGGATCAATTGTGATGGCGCATGCGTCGTGGTTGATGGTCATGGCCATGCCAGCCCCGGGCTTTGCCGGAGTGGGCGTTCGCGCCCCGACGGCCCTGGCTTGGCCGCTCCGCAAAGTATTGCGAAAGTTGCTCCTGCTGGCCGGGCTCGAGTGCATCCCAGAGCGCCAGCCACTGCGCCTGATGCTCGGCACGCCGGGCCTGACGCGCTTCGCGCTGCGCCTCGCCGGCCTTGAGTCGGGCGTGGGGATCGAGCACACCGTCCGCCGCAGGCGCAAGGCGCTCGCGCCGCGGTGAATCCGCACGGCGTTCCGCACCCGCCTTGCGCGCTGCGTCGAGCAACGCCTGCTGCTCCGCCGTCAGTGCCAGGGCGTCGACCGTGTCCTGGTCGACCGGACCATAGCCGGGCACCCACATGGCCGCCCCGCCCGCTTTGCCTGCAAAGCCCTTGCCGCAGGCGCCGCCACGGCGAAAATGCTTGCCCTGGCCGCGATGATTTTCAGAATATCTCATATGCCGTCCTCGCTCGGAAGATGATGTCACGGTCGTCGTGACCGTGGTAACGACATCGGCTGTACCTGGTGCCGGTACGCCCTGGGGGCCGCCGGCCGCCTGGGCTGCTGCGCCAAAGCCGATGAGCGCCGCTGCAGACAGCAGCGCGGAACAACGTTTCAATGTGAATGTGTGCATGATGCACCTCCTTGCTTGCAGAGTGGGTTTGTGTGCCTCCAGTATGGGGGCAAACCTGTTTCACGCCGGTTACGCAGGAAGGTGCAAATATTTCAGTTGACTGCGGGACTCGCAACAACCCTTACTGTGGCGGCAGATGGGCGACCGGATCAATCGGTTTCTGGCTGCGGCGAATCTCGAAATGCAGTCGTGGCGAGGTCGCTTCGCTCTGTCCCAGCGTGGCAATCTTCTGCCCCTGCTTGACGTAATCACCCTTCTTCACGAGTAATTCATCGTTGTGGGCATAGACTGAGAGGTAATCACCCTCATGCGAGACTAACAGAAGATTGCCCATGCTGCGCATGCCATTGCCGACATATCTCACCTGGCCATCTGCAGTGGCCCGGACGGGATCTCCGATCTTGCCTTCGATATCGATACCGTTGCCACCGGCCGAGAACGGCCGGATGATGCGCCCCTTGTGCGGCCACTGCCATTTGATGGCCGAAGCCGCCGCCTCAGGCGCCGGCGCGGGTGCCGTTGCCGTGCCTGTCGTCGGCGCTACAGAGGATGCGGCGGATGCTGCCGGAGCCGGCGGCGGTGCAGACGGCGCTGCGGCTGCCGGCGCCGGTGCAGGTACTGCCGCGGGCACTGCTGCCGACGGGGATGCGGATGCAGGCACGACGGCATGCGCTGCGACGGCGGTCTGGCCGCTCGGTTCGCTCATGTCAGTGATAGGTGCCCGGATGGAGCGCGAGCTGCAGCCGGCCAGCACTGTCAATGCCAGCACAAGACCAAGAGTACGCCCCAGGGAGCGCGCCTGCATGTTGAAAGGTGTTCTGCCAAATGAAGACCAACCCACTGCCTGCATGGATGACTCCTGCGAAGTTGTATTCAAGACTGTATTCCCGCCCTGAGCGGCACAAAGCGCACCGGCTCGAGCAATTCGCGCTGCCAGGACGACGGCGCCGTACGATGGATGAGCACCAGATGCTGCTCGGTGCCGCCTTCCGGTGCAATCAGGCGTCCGCCCACCGCCAGCTGTTCGAGCAGGGCTTGCGGAATGCGCGGCCCCGCCGCCGCCACAACGATGGCATCGAAAGGCGCCTGTCCCGGCAGGCCCTGCATGCCATCCCCATGCGTCATGCGCACCCGTCCCGTCAATCGCAGACCCTTGAGGTTCTCGCGCGCCTGCTCCACCAGCCCCAGTATGCGTTCGACCGCGAACACCCGCGACACCAGATGCCCCAGTACCGCTGCCTGATAGCCGCAGCCGCCGCCGATTTCGAGCACGGATGAGGGCATGTCATCGGCACAGAGCGCGGCAATCATGCGTGCCACCACCCAGGGCTGGGAAATCGTCTGCCCGTAACCGATGGGCAGGGCTGCGTCCTCATACGCCCGGCTGGCCAGGCCCTGATCGACAAAGCAGTGCCGCGGCACGGCCATCATGGCGGACAGGACACGCTCATCCGCAATGCCCTGGCGACGCAGGCGCTCGACCATGAGCGCGCGCAGACGATCGGAATTGAGCCCGAGATTGCCCGATGATGCCATGCCTTGGGGCCGCAGCGGCGCGGAGGACGTCCCTGTTGCAGTGGGTGGCATCACAATGCGCGCATTGCTGTTGCTGGGCGTGACCCCGCCGCCGATGCGCGATCGGCCGAACCGGTTGTGCGTACCCGCCAGCGAAGGATGATTCAGCCGTTTGGACATAGGGGCCGGGCCCACTGCTCGACCTCGTCCTTCTGTTCATAGCAGGTGAGATCGAAACGCAAAGGAGTGATAGAGACGGACAATTGTTCAATAGCGCCGAAATCGGTATCCGGTGCAGCGTCCGAAACGGAGCCCACCGGCCCTATCCAGTATACCGGCTCGCCATAGGGCGTGGTGGTCTTCACGACCGGCTGTGAAGGGTGGCGTTTGCCCAGACGCGTCACGCGCATGCCATTGAGCGCATGCCCGGGTACGGATGGAATATTCACATTGAGCACCACCGGCGCCTGCAGCGGCCGGGCGATCTGGCGCTCGACCACCTGGCGTGCCACACGCGCCGCCGTATCCAGATGCTTCCAGCCCCGATGCACCAGCGAAAAGGCAATCGCCGGAATGCCGAACAGATAGCCTTCGGTCGCGGCCGCCACCGTCCCTGAATACAGGGTGTCATCACCCATGTTGGCACCGTTGTTGATGCCGGAAACAACCAGATCGGGCCGGAAGTCCAGCATCCCGGTGAGTGCAATGTGCACGCAGTCCGACGGCGTGCCGTTGACATAGTGAAAGCCGTTGGCCGCCGTATGGGCCCACAGCGGCCGGTTCAGCGTCAGCGAGTTGGACGAGCCGCTGCAATTGGTTTCGGGTGCGACCACGGTAAGCTCTCCCAGCCCCTTCAGTGCCTCGACCAGCGCCGCCAGACCGGGCGCGTGATAGCCGTCGTCATTCGAAACCAGGATGCGCATGCCTTCTCCCTTGCTTGTTCCACCATAGCCCGGGGACACTCTGAACAGGTCCCCGCAGCATTGTACCTGCTGGGGTAGAATCATCCGGAATATCGTGAGGAAGCACCACCATGTCACCCGCCGACCTGTTTTCCACCCTGGGCCTGGTCCTGCTGGCCTATGTGCTGGGGTCCATTCCCTTCGCCGTGGCCTTCAGCCGGCTCATGGGGCTGCGCGATCCCCGCAACTATGGCTCGCGCAATCCAGGGGCAACCAATGTACTGCGTAGCGGTAACCGCACTGCCGCCGCCCTCACGCTGCTGGGCGATGCCGGCAAGGGCTGGCTGGCCGTCGCTCTGGCGCAGACGCTGGGCGGCACCGATCTGGCCGTTGCCGCAGCCGCCGTCGCCGTCTTCCTGGGTCATGCCCACTCCATCTTCCTGGGCCTGCGCGGCGGCAAGGGTGTCGCCACTGCTCTGGGGGTGCTGTTCGCCATCAATATCTGGCTTGCGCTCGCCACGGCAGCCACCTGGCTCATCATCGCCTACGCCTCGCGCTATTCATCGCTGGCTGCCATCGTGGCTGCGGTCTTCGCGCCGCTCTACTACGTACTGGGCGGCAACGTGGTGTGGCCGGCACGCCCGGCGCTCGCCACGGCCATCACCATCATCGGCGTCATGCTGCTGTTTCGCCATCAGGCCAATATCAGCCGGCTGATGCGCGGCAAGGAATCCCGCATCGGCCAGAAGAAGCGCTAGGGAAGCTCTGAAAATTCAGGGTCGGGCACCCGCCTCGCGCAGATCCCAGCGGGGACGGATGCGGATGGCGTAATCGCGATGCTGCAGGTCCGCCAGACCGGCACGGATGCGCTGGGCTGCCGCAAAGGCAATCATCGCACCGTTGTCGGTACACAGCTCGGGCGGCGGAAAGAACACCCGGGCATTGCGGCGCGCCGCACCATCGCCAAGGCGTTCGCGCAGCATCTGATTGGCCCCCACGCCGCCGGCCACCACCAGCCGCTGCAGGCCCGTGACATCCAGGGCGCGCAGCGACTTGGCCACCAGCACCTCGACAATCGCCTTCTCGGTGGCCGCCGCCAGATCCGCCTTCTGCTGTGCAGACAGACTGCCGCCCGCCTCGGCCTCGAGCCGCCGGCAATGTGTCAGTACGGCTGTCTTCAGGCCGCTGAAACTGAATTCCAGATCACCGCTGTGGAGCATGGGCCGCGGCAGGGAAAAGGCCTTTGCATCGCCCTTGCGTGCGAGTTTCGCCAGGGCCGGCCCCCCGGGATAGCCCAGGCCGAGCAGTTTGGCCGACTTGTCGAAAGCCTCGCCGGCGGCATCATCCAGGGTTTCGCCCAGCAGCTCATAATCGCCCACGCCATCCACCCGCATGAGCTGCGTATGGCCTCCCGACACCAGCAGGGCCACAAAGGGGAAGGCCGGCGCCGGATCATCCATCAGCGGTGACAGCAGATGGCCTTCCAGATGATGGATGGGCATGCTGGGCAGGCTGCGCGACCAGGCCAGCGACTGTGCCACACTGGCACCCACCAGCAATGCCCCGGCCAGACCGGGCCCTGCCGTATAGGCCACCACGTCCACATCATCGAGCGACGCATCCGCGGCACCCAGCACCTGTCGCGTGAGCGGCAAGACACGCCGGATATGGTCGCGTGAGGCCAGCTCGGGCACCACGCCGCCATAATCCTCATGCATGGCCACCTGGCTGTGCAAGCGGTGCGCCAGCAATCCGCGCGCCGTACACACCAGCGCCACACCCGTCTCGTCACAAGAACTCTCAACGCCCAGCACCAGCATTCCCATTCACTTGCCCGTGTTAAAACAGCAGAATCGATCAGTCCGTCATTATCGCGCAAAGAAAGCGCGCAAAACATCCGGGTGCGCCATGCTAGACCGTTTCTTCCAACTCCGGCACCACCATACCGACGCACGAACCGAGATCCTGGCAGGCATCACGACGTTTCTGACGATGTCCTACATCATCTTCGTCAATCCCGAAATCCTGTCCAGTGCGGGCATGGATCGCGATGCCGTCTTCGTGGCCACCTGCCTGGCGGCGGCACTGGGCTCGGCCATCATGGCGCTGGTAGCCAACTGGCCCATCGGCATGGCGCCCGGCATGGGTCTGAATGCCTTCTTCGCCTTCACCGTTGTGGGCAGCCTGGGTTACACCTGGCAACAGGCCCTGGGTGCCGTTTTCATCTCCGGCGTGGTCTTTCTGGTGCTCACCGTCACGCATGCGCGTGCCTGGCTGATCCGCGGCATCCCCCTGTCGCTGCAAAGTGCCATCGCCGCCGGCATCGGCCTGTTCCTGGCCATTATCGCCCTGTCCTCGTCGGGCATTGTGGTCGCCCACCCGGCCACCATGGTGGGTCTGGGCAATCTGACGGCGGCACCGGCGCTGTTCACCATCTTCGGCTTCTTCATCATCGCCGCCCTGGATGCCCTGAAGGTGCGCGGTGCCATCCTCATCGGCATCCTGGCCGTCAGCATCCTGTCCATGCTGACCGGACACAGTGAATTCCACGGCCTGGTGTCCGTACCGCCCAGCCTGTCGCCCACCCTGTTCCAGCTGGACATCATGGGCACACTGCAGACCGGCTTCGTACATGTCATCCTGGTGCTGGTATTGATGGAAGTCTTTGACGCCACCGGCACCCTGATCGGCGTGGCCCGCCGCGCCGACCTGATTCCGGAAGGCAAACCCAACCGGCTCGGACGTGCCCTGTTTGCCGACAGCACCGCCATACTCGCAGGCTCGGTACTGGGCACCAGCAGCACCACCGCCTACGTGGAAAGCGCGGCCGGCGTGCAGGCGGGCGGGCGCACAGGACTCACCGCACTCACGGTGGCCGTCCTGTTCCTGCTGGCGCTTTTTGTGGCACCGCTGGCGGGCTCGGTACCGGCCTATGCCACCGCACCCGCCCTGCTCTATGTCGCCGGCCTGATGCTGCGCGAAATCGTCGATATCCGCTGGGATGATCCCACGGAAGCCACACCCGCCGCGCTCACCATGGTGATGATGCCGCTCACCTACTCCATCGCCAACGGGCTGGCCTTCGGCTTCATCAGCTTTGTGGCGTTGCGCGTACTTAGCGGTCGCTGGCGAGAAGTGCACCCTGCCGCCGCCATCGTGGCCGTGCTGTTCATCATCAAGTACACGCTTTTCCCGGACTGAGATCACCTGGGTTCGCCTTGAGATCACGCAAGGGCAAAGCCGGGTTAAACTGTTTAATTACCGAACTTTTTCTCTGGAGCATCAGATGAGCACAGTCGAGCTCGACAACGACGGCTTCCAGGCCGCCATCCAGGACAGCAAACCCCTGATCGTTGATTTCTGGGCACCCTGGTGCGGCCCCTGCCGGGGTTTTGCACCCGTGTTCGAAGCCGTGGCCGAACGCCATGAAGACATCACCTTCGGCAAGATCAACACCGAAGAGCAGCAGGAACTGGCAGCCGCCATGAGCATACGCTCCATCCCCACACTCATGGTGTTCCGTGAGCAGGTGCTGCTGTTTTCCCAGCCGGGCGCCCTCAACGAATCCCAGCTGGAAACCCTGGTCGAACAGGTGAAGGCACTGGACATGCAGCAGGTCCATGCCGATATTGCTGCGCAGCAGCAAAAAGCAGCATCAAACAGCTGAACACCTCGCTTGGCCCCGCGTCAGGTTTTGCAGGGTTTCCTCGAACTCGGCAGCCTGGGTCTGTGGCAGCTCCAGAATCCAGCGCACGCCGTGCGCGTCGAACTGTTCTTCCTTCACATTGACGCCATAGCTTTCGAAGCGCGCCCGTACCCGGCCGATGTCGGCAAACGGGCAGTGGCAGTCCAGCCGCTGCATGTCCACCAGCGGCCGTTTGTCGGCAAGGCGCAGGCATTGCGCCGCGCAGCCGCCATAGGCACGCACCAGACCGCCCGTACCCAGCTTGATGCCGCCGAACCAGCGGATGACGAGCACGACCACATGGTCACAGTCCTGGCCCTGTATGGCCTGCAGGATGGGGCGACCCGCCGTGCCGCCGGGCTCGCCGTCATCGTAGAAACGATATTCATCGCCAATCAGATAGGCCCAGCAGTTGTGGGTGGCCTCGGGAACGCGCCGGCTTTCTATGAAGGCCAGCGCCTGTTCGGGCGTCTCCACGGTATCGGCAAAGGCAAGGAAGCGGCTCTTGCGCACGGTCTCTTCCCATTGCGCCGGCCCGATAAGGGTCAACTTGCTCATGGGTGTCCAGTTTAGTCGTGCTCGTGCAGGACCAGCCAGGCGGTGTCATCCTCGACGGCCAGACCCACGTGCGCACCCACAGGCAAGGTGGCCTTGCCCGGCACATGGCCGTAGGGCAGACCGGGCACGACCGGCAGACCCGTACGGCGACGCAGCCACTGCCAGACTTCGGGCAGATCATAGCCGCGATCATGTTCGCCCAGGCGATAGCCGGTGAAGCGGCCCAGCAGGATTGCCTGCTGGCGCTGCAGGATACCGGCATGCCAGAGCTGGGCAAGCATGCGTTCTATGCGATAGGGATGCTCGCCCACATCTTCCAGGAACAGCAGCCCGCCATCCACCTGCGGCAGCCAGGGCGTCCCCACCAGCGAGCACAGCATGGCCAGGTTGCCCCCCCACAGGGTGCCGCGAGCATCGACGGCGTCGGCACCGGGCGCATCGAAACTGAGGATTTCCAGCTCGCCGCGCAAGGTTTCACCAAACAATGCACAGGTGAGCGGATCGGGAGATTCCACGCCGAAGTCGGGCACGGCGGACGGCCCTGCGTAGCTGATGGCGCCGGTTCGCGCAAGCAGGGCCAGGTTGAAGGCGGTGAAGTCGCTATGCCCCACAAACCACTTGCCGCTGGCGGCCACACGATCCCAGTCGATGCGCTCGAGCAGGCGCGTGATGCCGTAGCCGCCGCGCGCCGACAATACGATAGGCAGTGGCTGCTCCAGGCTGCGTGCGATGGCGGCCAGCCGGACCTCGTCGGTGCCGGCAAAACGCTGGTGACGGGCGAGCGCCGCTTCATCCACGGCAGTCGCAAAACCCTGCATGCGCAACTGCCGGCATGCCACATCCAGGGCATCCGGCGATTCAATGGCGCTGGACGGCGAAATCAGATACACGCCGGAGGCGTTGTCGCCTCCGGCGTGCTCACAAGCATGCGGTTGGGGCGTGTCCGCCATGCGCAGTCTAGAGCAGCCCCATCTGCAGGCGTGCCGCCTCGCTGATCATCTCGCGGCTCCAGGGCGGATCCCAGACCAGATCGATCTCGACATTCTTCACGCCGGGGATGGTGGTCAGCTTGCTGCGTACATCGTCGGCGATCAGCGGACCCATGCCGCAGCCGGGGGCCGTCAGCGTCATGTCGATTTCGATATCGAAATGCTCGGGCGTGACTTCCTTGATATCGCAGCGATAGACCAGCCCCAGGTTGACGATATCGACCGGAATCTCGGGGTCGTAGCAGGTCGTCATGCGGCTCCAGGCCTCGTCCTCGACATACTGTGCCGTGATGGGCCCTTCGGGATGGTCATGATCATCAACGATGGGCTCCAGGCCCAGTGCATCCGCATCCACGCCTTCGACCCGGTACAGGTTGCCCTGCACCATCACGGTCACGCTGGTGCCCAGCTGCTGGGTGATGACGGCGACGCAGCCTTCTTCAATGGTGACGGGCGAGCCGTGCGGCACGGTCACTGCCGGCACATCCCGGTTGACGACCACTTCTTCACGTGTACGCATTGTCATTGGAGATACTCCTACTCGGTTCTGGCCGTTTCGCCTGCACGCATGATGGCGTTGTGCAGGGTGTGCCATGCCAGGCTGGCACACTTGACCCGCGCCGGAAATTCACGCACGCCGGAAAGCACTTCCAGCTTGCCGAAATCCCGCCCTTCGGGCCGCGCCTCGGTCAGAAGCAGATGGATGTCATTGAACAGGGACTCGACCTCATCCACGGGCTGTCCCTTGACGGCTTCGGTCATGAGCGAGGCCGACGCCGTGGAAATTGCACAACCCTGGCCCACGAAGCTGACATCCTCGATGATGCCGTCCTTCACTTTCACGAAGACTGTGAGCAGATCACCGCAAAGCGGGTTGTGACCATCAGCCATGTGGTCCGCATCTTCCATGTTGCGGAAATTGCGGGGGTTGCGATTGTGGTCAAAAATGACTTCCTGGTAAAGCTCGCGCAAATCACCGTTACCTGTCATGCGGGGCGTCCTGTACCGAATAATTCCTGGGCCTTGGCCACCGCGGCCACCAGGTCCCTGACATCCTGGGCGGTATTGTAGAGCGCAAACGATGCCCTCGCCGTTCCCGGAATCCCGAAACGCGTCATGAGCGGCATGGCACAGTGATGGCCGGCGCGGATGGCAACCCCCTCGGTATCCAGGATGGTGCCCAGATCGTGGGGGTGAATGCCGTCCACGACAAAGGAGATGATGGCCGCCTTGTTTGCCGCCTCGCCAATGATGCGTACGCCCGGCAAGGCCAGCAGCGCCACCGTACCCTGTTCCAGCAGCTCGTGCTCGTGGGCCGCAATGCGGTCCAGGCCCACCGCCTGCACATAGCGGATGGCGGCATGCAGGCCCACCACGCCGGCAATATTGGGTGTTCCGGCCTCAAAACGCTGCGGCACGGGTGCATAGGTGCTTTCTTCGAAGCTGACCGTATGTATCATGTCCCCACCACCCACCCAGGGCGGCATGGCATCCAGCAATTCATGGCGTCCGTACAGCACGCCCATACCCGTGGGCCCGTACAGCTTGTGGGCAGAGAAAGCGTAGAAATCAGCCCCAAGCGCCTGAACATCGACCGGCGTATGTGCAACCGCCTGCGCACCGTCCAGCAGCACGCGGGCACCCACGGCATGCGCCTGGGCAATCATTTCCCTGACCGGGTTGATGGTCCCCAGCGCATTGGAGATGTGCACCAGACCGACCAGGCGGGTGCGCGGCCCCAGCAGCGACTGATAGGCTTCCTGGTCGAGCTCGCCGTTGTCCAGCACCGGGATGACGCGGATGACCGCGCCCGTCTGGCGTGCCACCAGCTGCCAGGGAACGATATTGGAGTGATGCTCCAGCGTGCTGAGCAGGATTTCATCGCCCTTGCCCAGGTTGGCCATGCCCCAGCTCCAGGCCACCAGATTGATAGCCTGCGTCGTCCCGCTAGTGAAGACGATTTCCTCGTTGCGCGCTGCATTGAGGAACTCGCGCACGGCCTCGCGTGCCGCATCGTAGCGATCGGTCGCGCGCTGCGACAGCAGGTGTACGCCGCGATGGATATTGGCGTTTTCACGTGCATAGAAATCCATTTCGGCCTGGATGACCGCCATGGGCTTCTGCGTGGTGGCGCCGTTGTCCAGATACACCAGGCGACGCCCGTGCACGCGCTCGTCGAGAATGGGGAAATCCGCCCGCCGATCGCTCAGATCAGGCAGGCTGATGGAAGGTAGTGCTGCAAGACTCATGCGAGCTCTCCAAGGGCCTCACCGCCCGGCAGACGTGCACGCACCAGGGCGGCCACCTGCTTGCGCAGGCTATCGATCCGGATACGTTCGATCGCTTCGGTTGCGAAGGCATAGATGAGCAGGTTGCGCGCATGCGCGTCGTCAAAACCGCGCGTACGCAGGTAGAACATGGCGTCCTCATCGAGCTGGCCGACCGTGGCGCCGTGCGCGCACTTCACATCATCGGCATAGATCTCCAGCTCGGGACGGGCGTCGGCCCTGGCCATGCGCGACAGCAGCAGGCTGTCGGAGCGCTGCTCGGCGTCCGTGCCGTCGGCCCCTTCGGCCACCAGGATACGCCCGCCGAAGACACCGCGGCCGGCATTGTCCAGTATGCCACGATAGAACTCGCGACTGGTGCCCTGCGGGTGGGCATGATGGATGACTGTCGTGTGATCGACGTGGCGCCGGCCATTGACATGGTACAGGCCGTTGAGCAGGGTTTCGCAACGCTCGCCGCCAAACACCGTGCCGATGTCATTGCGCGCCAGCCGGGCGCCAAAGGACATGGAGTGCGAGTTGAAGACCGAACCTGCCCCCTGGCTTGCCTGCAGCGCCGCCAGATGAAAGTCGTGTTCGCTCTCGAGCTGCAGCTTCATGTGCGTGAGCCCGGCCTCGCTGTCCACACGGCAGCGCGTCACGGCGTTGGTGAGCGACGCCTGGTCGGCTGCGCCGTCCACACCGATGTAATGCTCGACGACCGTGCCATGCGCACCGCGCTCGACATCGATCAGGTTGCGCGGGAAGGCCCAGCCCCCCGGCGTGGCCGACACGAACAGCAGGTAAACGGGCTGCTCCAGCGTCACGCCGGCAAGCAGCTGGATAAAGCCGCCGTCGCCGCCCATGGCCAGATTCAGTGCCGCCGGGCTGGCACCCTGGGTCTCGTCGCCGAACAGGGCCTGCACGGCATCGGCATGCGTCTTGACGGCTTCCGAGAGCGCCATCACATGCGCACCCTCCGGCAGCGAGCCCACCCTCGACAGGCCGGCCTCGTAGCGGCCATCGACAAACACCAGCCAATGCCCTTCCCTGGCATTGACGATGCTTTCAACCATGGCCTTCACCGTGGCCGCATCCGCAGCCTGACCGCCGGCAAAACCCTGTTGCTGCAAGGTGGCCAGTGAAGTATGGCGCCAGCCTTCCTGGCGCGCGCCCGGCCAGCCTTCGGCGGCAAAGCGCTCGAGCGCCCTGCCCCGCACGGCATCCAGCCAGGCCAGCCCGGCCCCGATGCCGCGTCCCGCCTGCGCACGGCTCTGTTCAATCCATTGCTCTGCGCTGCTCATGCCCGGGCTCCTGCGCCGGCGGCGCTCTTCTCGAGCTCCTTGACCCAGCCATAGCCCTGGGCTTCCAGCTCGAGCGCCAGCTCGCTGCCACCCGAACGCACGATGCGCCCGTTGGACAGTACGTGCACGTGGTCGGGCACAATGTAATCAAGCAGACGCTGATAGTGGGTGATGACGATAAGGGCGCGATCCGGCGAGCGCAGACGATTCACACCATCGGCCACCACACGCAGCGCGTCGATGTCCAGGCCGGAATCGGTCTCGTCGAGGATGGCCAGCGTAGGTTGCAGCAAGGCCATCTGCAGGACCTCGTTGCGCTTCTTCTCGCCGCCGGAAAAGCCCTCGTTCACCGAACGGTAGAGGAACTCTTCCTTCATGCCCACGGCCTTCATCTCTTCCTTGACCCGCTTGAGGAAGTCCATGGCATCGAGCTCGTCGAGCCCGCGATGACGGCGCACGGAATTCAGCGCGGCACGCAGGAAGTAGGCGTTCGATACACCGGGAATCTCGAGCGGGTACTGGAATGCCAGGAACAGACCGTTGCGCGCCCTGTCCTCGACATTCATGTCCAGCAGATCCTGACCCTGGAACGCGACACTGCCCGAAGTGACCTCGAATGCATCACGCCCCGCCAGCACCTGGGCCAGCGTGCTCTTGCCCGAGCCGTTGGGCCCCATGATGGCGTGCACCTCGCCCGCCTTCACCGACAGGCTGAGTCCGCGCAGAATTTCCTTGCCTTCGACCGACGCCTTCAAATCCTTGATTTCCAACATCCATATTCTCCTTAACCGACACTGCCTTCCAGGCTGACACCCAGAAGGGCCTGCGCCTCAACGGCAAATTCCATGGGTAATTCCTTGAACACTTCCTTGCAGTAGCCATTGACGATCATGGAGATGGCGTCCTCGGCCGACAGGCCGCGCTGCATGGCATAGAACAGCTGATCCTCGCCAATGCGAGAGGCCGTGGCCTCATGCTCGACGTGCGCCGTGGGGTTCTGCACCTCCATGACCGGGAAGGTATGGGCGGCACAGCGCTTGCCGATAAGCAGCGAATCGCATTGCGTGAAGTTGCGTGCGTTTTCCGCCTTGGGCGTCATGCGCACCAGACCGCGATAGCTGTTGCTGCCCCGCCCGGCGGAAATCCCCTTGGAGATGATGGTGCTGGTGGTATTGCGCCCCATGTGAATCATCTTGGTGCCGGTATCGGCCTGCTGGCAGTGGTTGCTGACGGCCACCGAGTAGAACTCGCCGATGGAGTCGTCGCCGCGCAGGATGACGCTGGGGTATTTCCAGGTGATGGCCGAGCCCGTCTCGACCTGGGTCCAGGAGATCTTGGAGCGCGGACCGCGGCACTCACCGCGCTTGGTGACGAAATTGTAGATACCGCCCACACCGTCCTTGTCGCCGGGGTACCAGTTCTGGACCGTGGAGTACTTGATGCTGGCGTCATCGAGCGCAACCAGCTCGACCACTGCAGCGTGCAGCTGGTTCTCGTCGCGCATGGGCGCCGTGCAGCCTTCCAGATAGCTGACCGAGGCGCCTTCCTCGGCAATGATGAGCGTGCGCTCGAACTGTCCGGTATCGCGGGCATTGATGCGGAAATAGGTCGACAGCTCCATGGGGCAGCGCACGCCCTTGGGAATGAAGACGAAGGAACCATCGGAAAACACGGCCGAGTTCAGCGCAGCGTAGAAGTTGTCACCCGGCGGCACGACAGTGCCCAGGTACTTGCGCACCAGTTCGGGATGCTCGCGTACGGCCTCGGAGAAGGAGCAGAAGATGATGCCCACTTCCTCGAGCTGCTTGCGGAAAGTGGTGGCCACCGATACCGAGTCGAAGACTGCATCCACGGCCACGCCGGCCAGGCGCGCACGCTCGTGCAGGGGCACGCCCAGCTTCTCGTAGGTGCGCAGCAGTTCCGGATCGACCTCATCCAGACTCTTGGGGCCGTCATGCTTGCTCTTGGGCGCCGAGTAGTAGCGGATGTCCTGGAAGTCGATGGGCGGGAAGTTCACATGCGCCCACTCCGGATGCGGCATTTCCAGCCACTTCCGGTAAGCCTCCAGGCGCCACTCCAGGATGAAATCGGGCTCGCGCTTGACTTCGGACAGGAAGCGGATAGTGTCTTCCGAAAGCCCCTTGGGTATGGTGACCGATTCGATCTCCGTCACAAAGCCCGCGGTGTATTCCTGATCCAGAAAAGTATCAATCGCGTCGTCAGGATGGGGAACGGCCTGGGGGGCGACCTGGGGGCTAACCTTTGGGACGACGTTGTCGGTAACCGTGTTCATTCGGAAATGCTCCATGAGGTTGGGCGAGGACTGATGCGCCGCACGCCGGGCGTTTTTTCGGCCCGGGAACGCCGGAAGTTGATGGGTGTGCCCATCTCCGGGCTGATCATGTCGGCCACGCTCACCGCTTCGAGAGTGTGACGCACAATGCTGTTGATACGTTCCCAATTGCTGCGGATATGACAATCAGCCTCGACGCTGCACACGCCGGGCGTGGCGGTGCATTCGGTGAGACCAAAAGGCTGGTCATCCAGGGCGTCAATGATTTGTGCGATGTTGATGTCCTGCGCCGGACGTGCCAGGCGATACCCGCCCCGTGCGCCGCGCGTGCTGGTGACAAGGCCGTTCTGGGCCATGGTCTTGAGCACCTTGCTGACCGTGGCCGGACCCAGGCCCAGAGCGCTCGCCAGACCCGAAGCACTGCTCATGCCGTCGGGCAGAGTGGCCATATGAGTCAGGATGAGCGTGCCGTAGTCGACCAGCTTGCTGATACGCAACATGCGCTACAATTCCGCGTTGATTGGAACAGCGCATATAGTACCGTTTTAGTCCTATATGTGTCAATCCACAGGCGACTGTATTTCAGACCCTGTTTCAGACTGTGACCCGGCTTGCTGCAGCGCCCACATCTGCGCATAGCGCCCGCCCTGGTCCAGAAGCCCGGCATGGCTGCCGCGCTCCACTATCCTGCCCTTTTCCATCACCAGAATCTCGTCGGCATCCACGATGGTGGACAGCCGGTGCGCAATGATGAGCGTGCTGCGGTGCCGCGCAATCTGCGCCAGCTCATCCTGGATGGCACGCTCGGTGCGCGTGTCGAGCGCGCTGGTGGCCTCGTCCAGAATCAGGATGGGCGGGTCCTTCAGCAGCGTGCGCGCAATCGCCACGCGCTGCTTCTCTCCACCGGAAAGTTTGAGCCCGCGCTCGCCCACCGGCGTCTCGTAGCCGTCGGGCAGGCTGCGGATGAAATCGTGGATGCGGGCCGACTGCGCAGCGGCCACCACGCGCGCCTCGTCGGCACCGGGATCGCCGTAGGCGATATTGTGCCGGATGCTGTCGTTGAACAGCACCGTGTCCTGGGGGACGGTGCCGATATGGCGGCGCAGACTGGCCTGGCTCAGCTTGCGTATGTCCTGGCCGTTGATGCGGATGGCGCCGGCATTCACATCGTAGAAGCGGAACAACAGGCGGGCCAGTGTGGACTTGCCCGCGCCGGAAGCGCCCACCACGGCCACGGTATGGCCGGCGGGAATGCGAAAGCTGACACCGCGCAGTATGGGGCGAACCGCCTCGTAGGAAAATTCGACATTGTCGAACTCCACTTCGGCCTGGCGCGTGTCCAGCGCCAGGGCATCAGGCGCATCGGCCACTTCCTGATCCTGCGCCATCAGCGTAAACATGCGTTCCATATCAGCCAGGGCATGCTTCATCTCCCGATAGACGAAACCAAGGAAGTTCAGCGGCGCATAGAGCTGGGTCAGATAGGCCGAGACCAGCACCACATCACCCACCGTCATGCTGGCATCCACGACGCCGGCCGCCGAAAGCCACAGCAAGGCGGTGATGCCTACGGTGATGATGGCGGCCTGGCCGGCGTTGAGCACCGTCAGCGACACCTGGTTCTTGACCGAGGAATCCACCCAGCGCGCCAGGTTGTCATCGTAGCGCCCCACCTCATAGCCTTCATTGCCGAAGTATTTCACTGTCTCATAGTTCATGAGCGCGTCGATGGCCTTGCTGTTGGCGGCACTGTCCAGCGTATTCATGGTGCGCCGGTAGACCATGCGCTTTTCAGTGACCTTCAGGGTGTAGACGATATAGGCCAGAATGGTGCCCAGGGTGACCACGGCAAACGGCCAGTCGTAGCGCCACAGCAGCACGCCGGCAACCATGGCAATCTCGAGTATCGTGGGCAGGATGTTGAACACCATGAAGTTCAGCAGAAAGCCTATGCCCTTGGTGCCGCGCTCGATGTCCCGGCTCAGGCCGCCTGTCTGGCGCTGCAGGTGAAACCGCAGGGACAGCGACAGCAGGTGACTGAAGAGCTGGCGCGCAATGCGTCGTATGGAACCCTGGGTGACGCGTGCGAACAGGGCGTCGCGCAGCTCGCCGAAAGCACTGCTCGCCAGGCGCGCAAAGCCATAGCCCAGCAGGGCCGCCACCGGAAGCACCAGCAGTGAGGGTTCAACGCCCAGCTCGTCAATGACCTGCTTCAGGAAGAAAGGCAGGATGACGCTGGCCACCTTGGCCGCCACCAGACAGGCCATGGCGACGAGCACGCGCCAGCGGAACTGCCAGACATAGGGCAGCAGCGATCGGATGGTCTGGAAGTCGTTGCGCGGAGCGCGCGTTCGGGATGCGTTCATTCAAGGGGTTCCATTGAAGACCGCCAGTATACGAAACACCGAAACATCGCGAAGCATCTGTGCGCCGCTGCGGGTGCAGGGATGATAGCGACCAGCCTACAATAAACCGCTTTGGTTCCCGGAACGTCATGATCCCCGACCCATTCCACCCTGCAGAAGCGCTCACGGAAATGGCCGCCGGCCATGCACGGGCGCTGCACACCCTGTATGCGCACGAAGCGCCCGCCATGCTGGCCCTGGCGCACGCGCTGGTGGGTTCCCATGCGGCAGAAAAACTGGTCCGCGACACCTTCATCCTGCTGTGGCATCACGCAAACGCCGATGAAGCCCGGCGCGAACTGGCGCGCGCCTGGATGTACAGCATATTGCGCCATCTGGCGCGCCAGTACCCCGCCATACCACAACAGCCGGCGCCCGCCGGTGACGGCCTGCTGTACTGGGCCTACTGCCGCAACGGCAACGTGGACGCTGCCGCCAGCGGCGCAGGCCGGATATCGCCGGAGGTGCGCATGCAGATCCGTGCACAGCTGCGCGAGTTGCTGGAAGAGGATCTGCGCATCGGCGAATATGTACTGGCGACGCTGCCGGTTGCCGAGCGCAAGAGCGTTGAAGCCGAAATGGCGCAAGATCCCCGCGCAGCCCGCTGCGCCCTGCGATGGGAAGACAGCCTGCTCTCGCTGGTGGATGCCTTGTCACCGGCCAGGGCACCGGCCGGCCTGCTCGCCGGCATCATGGGCCGGCTGGGACTGAAGACGCCCGCGGAACCGCGACCCGAACCTCCCGCCCCGGAGCCCCCTGCTCCGGCGCCCGCGCCGGCACCGGCACCAAAAGCCGTCCCCGCACCAAAACCCGGAACACGCCGTCGCACAGACAGTTTTCTTGCGGGTCTCGTTCTGGGCGCGGGTGCCGTCGGCCTGGCATGGTGGAAAACGCCTGCGCCCATACCCATACAGACGATTGCCCTGGCGCCCGTGCGCGTGGCCATACTGCAGGCACCCGGGCTCAGCTCCAGTCCCGGATGGCTGGTCACCGTCGATAGCGAGGGGCAGCTGCTGATGCGGCCCCAGGTACGCACCGAACTGCCCCCGGACAGCGTGGCCCGGCTATGGGCCCATGACGGGGAACCGGGCGCACCGCGCGCCCTGGGCATCATCGATCCGAATGCGCGCGTGAGCCTGCCCGTGAGCATGCTCGACGGGCTGGGCGGCATGCCTTATCTGGAAATCACGCAGGAAGCGCGCCGGGCAACGCCCATGGAGGCGCCCGAAGGACCCGTGCTGTTCAATGGAAGGATGGTGCGCTTCGAGCCCTGAGAATCCTGACAAGCCGGGAGGAAGCGCAAGAAACCTCAGGCGGCGCCGTCTTCCGCAAGGGCGGCATCGAGCAGGCCGCGGACGGCGCCCAGCTCGTTGCGCAGCGTCTGGAATTCAGTGGCGGACAGGCGTACTGCGGCATCCTGGTCATGGGGCTGATCCTGGCCGGCGCTAAGCCGGTTGCGCGCCCCGGCGATGGTGAAGCCCTCCACATACAGCAGATTGCGGATACGCCGAATGAGCATGACCTCGTGGTGCTGGTAATAGCGCCGGTTGCCGCGCCGTTTCACCGGCTTGAGCTGGGTGAACTCCTGCTCCCAGTAACGCAATACATGGGGCTTGACCAGGCACAGCTCACTCACTTCTCCAATCGTGAAATAACGCTTGGCCGGAATGGGCGGCAGGCTTGGCGGGGCTTCGGGGGTGCTCATGGGGGAAGACTCCAGATCAGGGGCCGTCAGGCTTGGGACTGGCCGGCCTGCTCGACAACGGCACGCAGCTTCTGGCTGGCATGAAACGTGACCACGCGCCGGGCGGCGATGGGAATGACTTCACCCGTCTTCGGATTACGCCCGGGCCGCGGCGGCTTGTCGCGCACCTGGAAGTTGCCAAAACCGGACAGCTTCACTTCATCGCCCTGGGTGAGACAGCTGCGGATTTCGTCGAAGAAAGCATCGACAATATCCTTGGCCTCGCGTTTGTTCAAGCCGACATGCTGAAACAGCAATTCGGCCAACTCGGCCTTTGTCAGCGTACGTTCCTGATTCATCTATGATGCTCCTTGACTGCGCAGGCGTGCGCCATGCGCGGCTTGCAGCGCCTGCAGCAAAAGATCCATGCAGTGTTCCACCCTGGCATCATCCAGCGTCGCCTGCTGATCCTGCAGCCAGAAGCGCAGTGCCAGACTCTTCTGGCCTGATTGTGCCGCCTGATCACGCCAGACGTCAAATAGACGCACCTCCTGAATGATGTCCAGCTCGGAATGACGCAGCTTCGTCTGCTCCAGCGTATCGCTCACCTGCCCGAAGCTTACGGCCGCATCCAGCCAGATGGCCAGATCGCGTACCACCACGGGCTGGCGCGACCAGGTCTTCAGCCGGGGCAATGACAGCGTTTCCAGTGCGGCGGCCACCACTTCAAACACCACCGGCGGATGGTTCAGCTCCAGCGCCTGCATCCAGCGCGGGTGCACTTCGCCCATCCAGCCTATGGGTGCATCATCCATCCAGATTCTTGCGCTGCGTCCGGGATGCAGTGCGGGATGGGCTTCAGGCAGGAAGCGCAGCTCCTGCGCACGTTCGCCGGCCAGTGCCTCCAGATCGCGCTTGACATCGTAGAAGTCGACCTGGCGACGGTCACAGCCCCATTGCTCGACTACCGCCGGGCCCCAGGCCGCCGCCGCCAGATGCATGGGCTGCTCCACACCGGCCACATCCAGGGCACCGGCGGGCGCCCCGGGGTTGCGACGGAAGACGCGACCCAGCTCGAACACCCGCACGCGCGTCTGGCGATGCTGGGCGTTGTGATGGATGTTGGCCAGCAGGCCGCCGATCAGACTGGAACGCATGACGGCCAGATGACTGGCAATGGGATTCAACAGACGTATGGGCTGCCCGTTGTCCGTGTACTGCTGCTCCCACTCGGGCGGCACGAAGGCAAAGTTGATGACTTCCTGATAATCGCAGGCCGCCATGCGCGCACGCAGGGCATGCGGGCCGCGACGCGTTTCGGGCTCGCTGCGCATGAGCGCGGGCGCTCGCGGCGGCACGGTGGGGATGTTTTCGAAGCCGTGGACGCGGGCCACTTCCTCGATGAAGTCCTCTTCGATGGCCAGATCGAAGCGCCAGGACGGCGGCGTGATCACAAAATCCTCGCCCTCGCTCTCCCAGGCAAACGCCAGGCGCGTGAAGATATCGGCTACCTGCTCACGGGACAGCGTGATGCCCAGCACCTTGCAGCAGCGCGCCAGGCGCATGCGCACCGGCGGGCGCCCGGGCAACTGCAGCACCTGATCATCCAGCGGGCCGGCCTGGCCGCCGCAGATTTCCAGGATGAGCTGTGTGGTCGCTTCGAGGTGCTCGATGATGCTTTCTGCATCCACACCACGCTCGAAGCGGTGGCTGGCCTCGGAGCTGAACTTGAAGCGGCGTGCCCGGCCCATGATGGCCTCCGGCCACCAGAAGGCGCCTTCCAGGTAGATGGCCGTGGTATCCAGGCTGACGGCCGTGGCATCGCCGCCCATGATACCGGCCAGACTTTCCACCTTGCCGCCCGCAGTGATGATGCCCACGGACGGGTCGAGTGCCACCGTTTGCCCGTTGAGCAGCGTGAGCGATTCGCCCTCGTTTGCCCAGCGCACTTCCAGCGGTCCCGCCAGCTTGTCCAGATCGAAGACGTGCGTGGGCCGGCCCAGCGCCAGCATGATGTAGTTGGAAATATCGACCAGCGCCGACACGGGACGCTGGCCTGCACGCAGCAGGCGCCGGGCCATCCATTCGGGCGTCTGTGCGCGGGCGTTCACGCCGCGGATCACGCGACCGGCAAAGCGTCCGCACAGATCGGGGGCCTTCACCTGCACGGCCAGACGCTCGCCGATCGTGACCGGCGCAGGCTGGACGTCGGCCTGCTGCAGGGGTGCGCCCGTAAGCGCAGCCACTTCGCGCGCAATCCCGTGCAGCGACAGACAATCCGCCCGGTTGGGCGTGAGCTTGAGCTCGAAGCAGATGTCATCCAGATCCAGTACGTCGCGCACATCCCGGCCCGGGGCCAGCCCGGTGTCCAGCTCCAGCAGACCGCTGTGATCCTGGGACAGGCCCAGCTCGCGCGCCGAACACAGCATGCCCGAGGAGCGAACGCCGCGCATGGTGACAGCGCCGATCTTGAGCCCGCCGGGCAGCTCGGCACCCAGGCGCGCCAGCGGCACGACGATGCCGGCACGCGCATTGGGCGCGCCACAGACGATCTGCAGGGACTCGCCACTGCCATCGTCCACAGAACACACCTGCAGCCGATCGGCATCGGGATGGGGCGCGGCCGACACGATGCGCGCCGTGACCACACCGGTGAACGGCGGCGCCACCGGGCGTGTGCCCTCGACCTCGAGGCCGGCCATGGTGAGCAAATGGGCAAGCGCTTCGGTATCGAGCTCGGGATCAACGAGGGTGCGCAGCCAGGATTCAGGAAATAGCATGATGAAACCGGAAATCAGGTGTTAACCGCTAGGTGTTGAACTGCTGCAGGAAGCGCAGGTCGCCATCGAAGAACTGGCGCAGGTCATTGACCCCGTAGCGCAGCATGGTCAGCCGCTCCAGCCCGGAGCCGAAGGCGAAGCCGATGTACTGCTCGGGATCGAGCCCGAAATTGCGTACCACGTCCGGGTGCACCTGGCCGGCGCCGGAAATCTCGAGCCACTGGCCGCGATTGGGCCCGTCGGCAAACATCATGTCGATCTCGGCCGAAGGCTCGGTGAACGGAAAGAAGGATGGCCGGAAACGCACGGACAAGTCCCCGGTCTCGAAAAAGGCCTGCAGGAAATGCGTGTAGATGCCCTTCAGGTCGGCAAAGGAGATGTCTTCGGCAATCCACAGCCCTTCCACCTGGTGGAACATGGGCGAATGCGTGGCATCGCTGTCCACCCGGTAGGTGCGCCCCGGGGCAATGACCTTGATGGGCGGCTTGTGCGTGCGCGCATAGCGCACCTGCATGGGGCTGGTATGCGTGCGCAACAGCAGCGGCAGGCCTGCGGCATCATCCATGTCCACGTAGAACGTGTCCTGCATGGAGCGTGCCGGATGGTTCTCGGGGTTGTTCAGCGCCGTGAAGTTGGTCCAGTCATCCTCGATCTCGGGCCCGTCGGCCACATCGAAGCCGATGGAACGGAAGATGGCCTCGATGCGCTGCCAGCTGCGAATCACCGGGTGGATGCCGCCAAAGCCGCGGCCGCGCCCCGGCAGGCTGACATCGATGGTCTCGGCCGCCAGACGGCGCTGCAAGGCCTGCTCGGCAAGCTCGGCACGACGCGCATCCAGCAACGCCTCGACGGCCTGCTTGCTGCGATTGATGCGTGCGCCCTCTTCGCGGCGCGCTTCAGGAGACAGGCGCGACAGCCCCTTGAGCAAGGCTGTGAGCTCGCCGTGACGCCCCAGGAAGGCCGCCTTGGCATTCTCCAGACTGGCGGCATCGCCCGCTCCGGCAAACGCTTCGCGGGCCCGGGCGAGCAGATCATCGTCCAAAGCGGTCATGATGCGTGAATCCAAATGGAAACGGGGCTCTTTGGGGAGCTCCGAGCTTCCCCAAGAGCCCCGTTTTAGTATTGATACAGCGGGCGCTCAGGCGGCCAGGGCGGCACGGGCCTGTTCGACCACGGCGGCAAAGCCGGCCTTGTCATGCACGGCCATATCGGCCAGGACCTTGCGGTCCAGCTCGATGGCAGCCTTCTTGGTACCGGCAATGAAGACGCTGTAGGTGATGCCCAGTTCGCGGCAGGCGGCGTTGATGCGGGTGATCCACAGGGCACGGAAGTCGCGCTTGCGTGCACGACGGTCGCGGTAGGCATACTGCCCCGCCTTCATGACGGCCTGGTTGGCAACCCGGAAGACCCGGCTGCGACGACCGCGGAAGCCCTTGGCCTGGGCGATGACTTTCTTGTGACGGGCGCGGGCGTTGACGCCGCGTTTTACTCTTGGCATGGTTCAGATCTCCGGTCAGGCGTAGGGCAGCATGGCCTTGACGGCAGCGACGTCGGCCTCATGAATGGCCGTGGTGCCGCGCAGCTGGCGCTTGTTCTTGCTGGTTTTCTTGGTGAGGATGTGGCGCTTGAACGCCTGACCCCGCTTGATGGATCCGCTGCCGCGAACCTTGAAGCGCTTGGCAGCGCCTTTCCGGGTTTTCATCTTGGGCATGAATAAGCCTATCTATATAGCGATTTATGACATGACGCCAGGTGACGGCACTTAACTTGCAGTTATGCACCATGCTTGACCTACCTGATCATCACTTGTTGGTTTTTCCCTGCGGGACGGCCTTGCCTGGGTTGACCTCGGAAGGTGATCACAGAAAGCGATCCCGGGAAAGCCATAAATTATAGGCGAAGCAAGGCCTTGCTGTCCAGAAGCTGCCGGTGTTTGGATCAGCATGGTCATGGCATCGGCAAATCATAGGCCAGCACCTCGGCCAGATGGGCTTCGCTGATCTGCGCCGCCCCGTCCAGATCGGCCACGCTGCGCGCCACGCGCATCAGGCGGTGCATGCGCCGCTGCGACCAGCCACGCCTGGCCGCACTGCCCTCCAGCCGTGCTGCTGCGGCAGCATCCAGACGGCAATGGCGCCAGGTGGCGGCGCCGTCAAGCCGCGCATTGCTGCAGCCCTGGCGGGCATGCTGGCGTGCATGGGCCTGTATGACACGCTCGCGCACCGGCGCGGACGCCTCGGCATCGGCAGGCACATCGCCGGACAGGGGATCACCATGCATATGCACGACAAGATCGATACGATCGCGCAGCGCGCCCGACACTGCAGACTGGTATTGCCGTCGCTGTGCGCGCTGGCAGCGGCAGCGCCCGTCCGGATGGCCGTGCCATCCGCAGGGGCAGGCATTCATGGTTGCCAGCAGCTGGAACTGACACGGGAACACCGACGAGCGCAAGGCCCGCGCCACCGTGATGCTGCCCGCCTCCAGCGGCTCGCGCAGGGCTTCCAGTACCTCACGCGGAAACTCTGCCAGCTCATCGAGAAACAGCACACCCTGATGCGCACGGCTGATCTCGCCGGGACGGGGCTGTGGACCGCCGCCCGTCATGGCCGTTACCGTGGTCGCATGATGAGGCGCACGGAATGGCGCCTGGCGCGACAGATGGCAGGACTCGCCGCAAAGCCCCTGTATGGCGGCAAGCTCCAGCGACTGCGCCACATCCAGCGCGGGCAGTATGCCGGGCAGGCACTGGGCCAGCAGGCTCTTGCCCACGCCGGGCGGCCCCACAAGCAGCAGGTGATGGCGCCCGGCCGCGGCCACTTCCAGCACACGTCGTGCCGTGATCTGTCCGTGCACGTGCGACAGACAGGGCGCCTCGCCGGGCAAGTGGCTCAGCGCCTGTGCCGTGGCCGGTGCCAGCGCGCGGATGCCGCACAGATGGTCGGCCAGGGCTTCCAGACTGTGCGCCGCCAGCACCTGCAGCCCCGGCACATGGGCCGCCAGGCCGGCCGCCCTTGCCCCCATCACCAGCGTGGCGCCGGGTGCCATACGTGCCAGCCCCAGCGCCAGCGCCAGCGGTGCGCCTGCCGGCAGGATGGCACCGGTCAGGGAGAGCTCGCCCGCCATCACCGTCTGCTCCAGCGCACGCACCTGCGCCGCCGGCAGCTGCAGCTGGCCCGAGGCCAGCAATAGGCCAACGGCAATGGGCAGATCGAAGATGGCTGCATCCCCGGCAAGGCCGGCAGGCGCCAGATTCACCGTGATGCGTCCGCCCGGAAAACGGAAACCGCTGCTCGTGATGGCGCAGCGCACGCGCTCGCGGGCCTGGCGCAGACCGGCATCAATCTGGCCAACCACCTGAAATGACGGCAGGCCGCCGCCAAGGTGCACTTCGATGCGCACAGGCAGCGGATCAAGCCCGGCCAGCGCCAGGCCGGCCAGAACGGCAAGCGACATGAAACCCCCGGTACAGGCATGACTGACCAGGGCAGTATGGCGGCACACACCGCGCACGACAAGCGCAGGCGTGACCCCTTCATCCTCGCAGAACTGCGGGGTATGGCGAAAACGCTCAGCCGGCGCTGTCGGCAGGATCGGACGGTGCTGCGCCCGCCTGCTGCGCTTCCAGGGCGGCGATGCGCTGCTCCAGTGTGGCAATGCGCGTCAGGGCACGCTCGAGCAGGGTCTTCTGTACCTCGAACTCCTCGCGCGTGACCAGGTCAAGCCGGGCAAAGGTCTGCGCCATCAGCGCCTTGATGTTGCGCTCTATGTCGGCTGCCGGGCTGCGTGCAAACAGCTCCGAGACATTGCGCTGAAATTCTTCGAACCAGTCGCTGCGTTGATTCATGACTTTCTCCTGATGGTTCCATACGGTCCGTTTCAGTCGGTTCCGTCCGACAGGCCGGCCGGATCGATGCGCTGCGCCCGGTTCAGCGCCGAGGCGACCGAGTAGCGCAAGGCAGTGGTATGGGCCGACATGATCTCGCGCTTCACGTGCGGCAGCTGCTGGGCGTGCATGGAAAACGTTGTCAGCCCCAGCCCCAGCAGCAGCCGGCTCAGACGTACGTCGCCCGCCATCTCGCCGCACATGGCCACGGGTTTGTCCAGACGCTCGCCGGCGTTGATCACGTGCGAGATGAGACGCAGGATCGCCGGATGCAGGGGATCATACAGCGCCGCCACCTCGCGATCCGCCCGGTCAACCGCCAGCGTGTACTGGATGAGATCGTTCGTGCCCAGGGACAGAAAGTCCAGTGCCTCGGCAAAAGGCTCGACCGCAATGGCCACGGCGGGCGTCTCCACCATGGCACCCAGCGTGAAGTCGGGCACCAGATCCGGCTCGCGCGCACGCAGCTGTTCGGCTGCGGCAGCCAGCGCCTGGCGCGTGGCGAACACCTCGTCCATGCTCGTGAGCATGGGGATGAGGATGCGCACATGGCCATGGCGGGAAGCGCGCAGTATGGCACGCAGCTGGGTGGCAAACATCTCGGGGTTGGCCAGACAGTAGCGGATGGCACGCAGGCCCAGGGCCGGGTTGGTGGCGACGGTCTCGTCCGAGTCCAGTGTCTTGTCTGCGCCGATGTCCAGCGTGCGTATGGTAACAGGGCGCCCACCCATGGTCTTGAGCACGCGCGAATAGGCCTGCACCTGCTCCTCTTCACCTGGCGGCTGTGCGCGGCCCATGAACAGGAATTCGGTACGGAACAGGCCAATCCCCTGGGCGCCGGCATGCAGCGCGTCCGCCGCCTCTTCCGGCAACTCGATGTTGGCATGCAGCTGCACGGCAATGCCGTCACGCGTCTGCGCCGGCATGTCGCGCAGGCCGGCCAGTGCGCGGCGTTCGCGCTCCTGGGCATCGCGGCGCGCGATGAACTGCTCGAGCACGCGCTCGGACGGGTTCACCATCACTGCGCCGCAGGCGCCGTCAACCGCCAGCAGATCGCCATCGCGCACCAGCGAGCGGCACAGGCCCAGGCCGACCACGGCCGGCACATTCATGCTGCGCGCCAGGATGGCGGTATGCGACGCCGGACCGCCCAGATCGGTCAGGAAGGCGCTGAAGCGGCCGTCACGCAGGCGCAGCATGTCGGCCGGGGAAATATCGCGGGCCACCACGATGAGCGCCTCGTCGGGCCCGGCCTCGGCATGCGTGGGCAGCATGGCCGGCGGCGCACCCGACAGCACGCGCAGCACACGCTCTATGACCTGGCGCACGTCGGCACCGCGTTCGCGCAGATAGTCGTCGGTCATGACGGTGAACTGCTCCACGAGCAGCTGGCCCTGGGACGAGAGCGCCCATTCGGCATTCGTATGCTGGGTGCGGATCAGGGTGCACACGTCTTCGCCCAACAGGGGATCGGCCAGCAGCAGGCTGTGCACGTTGAGCAGCGGACCCAGCTCGCGCGGCGCATCGGGCGGCAGGTTATCAGCCAGGTGATCAAGCTCGGCGCGCGCCGTCTGTATGGCGCTGTGCAGGCGCGCGCACTCGCGCTCCACATCGGCCGGGGCGATGCGGTAGTGAGCCACCTCGAGTGCCGCCGCCGTCATGACCACGGCACGGCCTATGCTCACACCCTGGGCCACGCCCTGGCCCTGCATGCACAGCATGGGCCCCGGCTTATTCATTGATCTTCACCGAAACGGGATTCGAACAGCTCGCGGATGGCGGCCAGGGCCTCGTCCGCATCTGCGCCGTCGGCGTCCACGCGCACGCGCACGCCCATGCCCGCCGCCAGCATCATGACGCCCATGATGCTCTTGGCGTTCACCCGGCGCCCATCGCGGGAGATATGGATGTCGCCGGAAAAACGCCCTGCCAGCTGGGTCAGCTTGGCGGCTGCCCGGGCGTGCAGTCCCAGGCGATTGCTGATGACGATGTCGATCGCTTTCATCCGCTGCTCCCCTTCCCGTGCGCTCACGCTCAGTCGTCTCCGGTCTCGGCCGGGCACACAATGCCGCGCAGCGCACTGCTCAGGACGCGTTCGTTCAGATGCTCCGGATCGGTCTTGTCGGTGAGTGCCTTGAGCACCATATTCAGATTGGCGCCGCTCACCAGACTGGCCTGCACGCCCTGCTCGCGTGCGCTGGCAACGGCACGGCAGGCATTGTTGAACGGTGTGGCGCCATACAGGTCGCACAGCACCAGGCAGGACTGATGCGGCGCGCGCAGCAGGCATTCCAGCACACGGTCATGGATGGCTGACGGCTCATCATCCGGGCT
Source organism: Castellaniella sp. (assembly GCA_041655275.1). Lineage (GTDB taxonomy): Bacteria > Pseudomonadota > Gammaproteobacteria > Burkholderiales > Burkholderiaceae_B > JAJYRX01. The sequence goes on from JBBAFU010000001.1 coordinate 311,439, forward strand.
CACATCGATGACGCACACGGGGGCGGGCGCCCCCAGCACATGCTCCGCGCATTGCGCAAAGGCCGTGGCCAGCGGCGCATGCATCACGAGGACAACCCGGCTCATCCCGGCTCCAGGCCTACCGCCTTTTCCAGTGCCAGTGCGAAGTGCAATGCCACATTGCAATCCGTCTGCTGGGCAATCTCGACAAAGCAGGTGGGACTGGTGACATTGATCTCGGTGAGGTAGTCACCGATGACGTCCAGACCGATGAGCAGCAGGCCGCGACGCACCAGCCTCGGGCCTATGGCCTGGGCGATTTCCAGGTCGCGCTCGGTCAGCGGCTGGGCCACGCCCTCGCCGCCCGCCGCCAGATTGCCGCGCGTTTCGCCCGGCTGCGGGATGCGCGCCAGCGAATACGGCATGGGCTTGCCGTCGATGATGATGATGCGCTTGTCGCCCCGGGTGATGTCGGGGATATAGCGCTGCGCCATGATGCTGCGCGCCCCGTAATCGGTCAGCATCTCGAGAATGGCCCCAAGGTTGCCGTCCTGGGCCGTGATGCGGAACACGCCCGTGCCGCCCATGCCGTCCAGCGGCTTGACGACGATGTCGCCGTGCTGCGCGTGGAAGGCCCGCAGTCGCGCCATGTCGCGGCTCACCAGCGTGGGCGCGGTGAACTGCGAGAACTCCATGATGGCGAGCTTTTCCGGGTGGTCGCGCAGGGCCGCGCCGGAGTTGAAGACACGCGCACCGCGCGACGCCGCCAGATCCAGCATGTGCGTTGCGTAGAAGTATTCAAGGTCGAACGGCGGATCCTTGCGCATGAGCACGGCATCGAAGGTCTGCAGGGCACTGTCCTGCGGCTCGCCTTCGTCCCGCCACCAGTCGGTGCCATGCAGGTCGGCGCCGTCCACCAGACGGATGGCCTGGGCCAGACAGCGCACTTCACCGGCGTCGATGAACATGTCCTTGGTCTCGGTCACGCTGATGGTGTGACCGCGCGCGACCAGCGCCTGCATCATGGACAGGGAGGTATCCTTCCAGGCGCTGAAGCCTGGCAGGGGATCAATGATGAACAGCACATGCATGGTCATTCTTCCGGAAAGCGGCCTGCGCCGCGGGGCTTACTTGCGCCGGGGTGCCAGTACCATCACCATCTGGCGACCTTCCAGCTTGGGCATGGCCTCGACCTGGGCAAGCTCGATCATGTCATCGCGAACCCGCTCGAGCACGCGCATGCCCAGCTCCTGGTGCGCCATTTCGCGCCCCCGGAACCGCAACGTGACCTTGACCTTGTCTCCGTCGTCGATGAAGCGGCGCAGGTTGCGCATCTTCACCTGGTAGTCACCTTCGTCGGTGCCGGGACGGAACTTGACTTCCTTGACTTGTATGATTTTCTGGCGGGCACGCGCTTCCTGCTGTCGCTTCTGCTCCTGATAGCGGAACTTCCCGTAATCCATCAGGCGGCAGACGGGCGGAGTGGCGTTGGGCGCAATCTCTACCAGATCCACTTCGAGTTCTTCTGATTGCCGAAGGGCCTCCGACAGCTTTACCACTCCAAGCTGTTCACTATCCGGCCCTATGAGACGCACCTCCGGAGCACGAATTTCTCCATTGATGCGATGAGCTTTTTCGGTTGCGATGTCTAGGACTCCTGTGTCAATGTTGACTTGATGCCTCGGCCGGCACAGTGCCCGCCGTACGGCTTGTGATGTCATGCGTGAGACGCTCGCTGAATTCAGCCAGTGTCATGGTGCCCAGGTTGTGCCCGCCACGGGCACGAACCGCTACCTGGCCGCTGTCGCGTTCCTTTTCGCCGACGACCAGGATGTAGGGCAGTTTCTGCAGACTGTGTTCACGGATTTTACGGTTGATCTTTTCCGCACGCAAATCTGCCGAGACCCGAAAACCCTGCCCTTCCAGCGTTTTCGCGACTTCTGCAGCATAATCCGCAAAGCGTTCCGAGATCGAGCACACAACGGCATGTTCGGGCGCCAGCCATGCCGGCAGTGCACCGGCGTGGTTCTCGATCAGCATGGCGATGAAACGCTCGAAGGAACCCAGGATGGCACGGTGCAGCATGACGGGCGTGCGCCGCTGATCTTCGGCATCCACATACTCGGCGCCCAGGCGCTCGGGCATGGAGAAATCCACCTGTATGGTGCCGCACTGCCAGTGCCGGCCAATGGCGTCCTTGAGCGTGTATTCAATCTTGGGGCCATAGAAGGCGCCCTCGCCCGGCGACAGCTCGAACTCGCAGCCCGTCTGCTCCAGGCTGGCGATGAGCGCCTGCTCGGCCTTGTCCCAGACAGCATCCGAACCGATGCGCTTTTCCGGGCGCGTGGCCATCTTGTAGAGGATTTCGTCGAAGCCGAAGTCCTTGTAGACGCGCTGCAGCAAGGCGGTGAAATCCGCGCATTCGGCCTGCAGCTGATCTTCGGTGCAGAAGATGTGGCCATCGTCCTGGGTGAAGCCGCGCACGCGCATCATGCCGTGCAGCGAACCCGAAGGCTCGTTGCGGTGGCACATGCCGAACTCGCCGTAGCGGATGGGCAGCTCGCGATAGGAATGCAGGCCGGCATTGAAGATCTGGATATGGCCCGGGCAGTTCATGGGCTTGACGCCGTAGACGCGGTTCTCGGACTCGGTCGTGAACATGTTTTCCGCGTAGTTGTCCCAGTGGCCCGTCTTCTTCCACAGCGACAGGTCGAGGATCTGCGGCGCCCGCACTTCCTGATAGCCGTTGTCACGGTAGACGGCGCGCATGTACTGCTCGACCTGCTGCCACAGCGTCCAGCCCTTGGGATGCCAGAACACCAGGCCAGGGGCCTCTTCCTGGAAGTGGAACAGCTCCAGCTCACGCCCCAGGCGGCGGTGGTCACGCTTCTCGGCCTCCTCCAGCATGGTGAGGTAGGCGTCCTGATCCTGCTTGCTGGCCCAGGCCGTGCCGTAGATGCGCTGCAGCATCTCGTTGTTGCTGTCGCCGCGCCAGTAGGCGCCCGCCACCTTCATCAGCTTGAACACCTTCAGGTGGCCGGTGGACGGCACGTGCGGGCCTCGGCACAAGTCGATGAAATCGCCTTCGCGGTACAGCGTGATCGTTTCTGCGCCGGGGATGGAGGCAATGATCTCGGCCTTGTACTCCTCACCGATGCCACGGAAGAAATCCACCGCCTCATTGCGGTCCCAAACCTCGCGCGTGACCTCTTCATTGCGCCGGGCAAGCTCGTGCATCTTGTTCTCGATGGCTTCGAGATCTTCGGGCGTGAAGGGACGGTGATAGGAAAAGTCGTAGTAGAACCCGTTCTCTATGACCGGGCCGATGGTGACCTGCGCCTCGGGGAACAGCTCCTTGACCGCATAGGCCAGCAGGTGGGCTGTGGAGTGACGCAGCAGATCCAGGCCATCGGCGTCACGCGCGGTGACGATTTCCAGCGTGGCATCCTGCTCGATGAGGTGCGAGGTGTCAACCAGGCGACCGGGCCCGTCGTTCGTACGTATGCGTCCGGCCAGGGCAGCCTTGCCCAGACCGGTGCCGATGGCGTGTGCCACCTCGCCCACGGTGACCGGCCCCGGAAAATCGCGCTGGGAGCCATCGGGCAGAGTAATCTGAAGCATTGGTGGGGGTATCCTAGGGGGTTCTCTCTCAAATCCCTGATTATACCGCTCGCGTCAACCAGGGACTGGGCCGGCCGTGGCAGGATACGAACAGACCGGCAATGGCGCGCGTTATCTTGATCGCCCTCCTGATCGCCCTCGGGCTCGCGCTCCATGTATTGGGCGGTGAGCGCCTCACCCTCCTCCTGGCTGCATTCGCTGGGATCCCTGACGTTTTTGCCGGCCTGCCGGTCTTTTTCGACCAGAGAATGTCGAAATGCACCATCTTGTGGCTCAGATGATGCAGGTTGATGCCTTCGGAAGCGACGCAGGCGGTTGTCCACCATGCTGATGAGCGCCGCCGGGCTGGAAAACAGCACCTTGGACAGGTTGGTGGCAAACAGCTGGGCGCCGCCCGTGCCGCGCAGCGTGCTGAAGCGGCTGCCCGCCAGCACTTCGTGCAGATGCTCCTCGGGCGCGGTAGCGGGCGTGCGCAGCGTGGCAATCCGGCGTTCGGGGAAGTTGCCCTTCAACTGCTCGCGCACATCGTGCTTGAAGCGGCGCACGACCAGCCCCTTATGGGAAAAGTCCTCGCTGGCGTAGTCCGACGGATCAGCAATGGCCGTTGGATCGAGCATATTCATCAGGCTGGCGAAGCTCTCTGGCTTGCCATCGTGAGGCGTGGCGGACAGCATGATGAGCGTGTCCGAGCGACGCGACAGCAGATTGGCCAGGCGGGCGCGCTGCGAGCCACTGCCGCGCTCGGCCACGTTGTGCGCCTCATCGATGATGATGATGTCCCAGTAGGCACGCTCCAGATAATGCCGGTATTCGATGTCCTGCTTGAGCGTGTCTATGGACATGATGGAGCGATCGAAATAATGGAAGGGGTTGTGATTGCCCGGAATGCGGTGGCGCACACGCTGCAGGCCCTGGGAATCCAGCCGCGTGAGGACGACAGCTTCCAGGGTCTTGCCCAGGCCAACGCTGTCGGCAATGAGAATGCGCGCCCTGGGCTGCTCCAGCGCCTGGACCGCCGGCTCCAGCTGGAAGGGGATGACGTCCATCGCCGCGCGGGATCCAGTACACGGATCTCAGGCTCTATGGTGGTCCAGAACCGGGCCTCGCGGCCATTAACAAGCTCGGACAGACCGTCGCAGGTCAGCAGCCTGCCCTGCCCGCCCACCTGATCCACCCGCTTGATGCGCCACAGGGCATCGCGCACCTGAATGCGCGCTCCCGGTGTGTACAGGACCTCCATGCGAGTCTCCCTTTCTCAACCGGGAAGTGTAACGGAAGGTGAAGGGGGTGTCGGTCAGGGAAAGCACGATGGTGGGGGGTGTTGGGGCGGTGTTCCAATGGTTTGGAGGCGGTCTGGAGAAGGGAGAAAATGGCGGCACAGATAGCGCGGTATGCGAGGCTGCGAGGCTGCGAGTTTCCAGTCCTGACGCACCGTTTCGAGACAGTTGCATTGCAACTCACGATGTGCCACCATGCACTTATTGTGTAACACATGAGAGTAGCGCTATGCGCGAAACAACCTTTACCTTCCGGGTCGACAAAGCCCTGAAAAACGAATTCGCTACAGCCGCCAAGGCTCGTGATCGCACCGGCGCGCAGCTCCTGCGCGACTTCATGCGAGAATTCGTACAAAAGCAGCAAGAAGTAGCCGAGCATGATGCTTGGCTCCGTCGCGAAGTGAAAGCCGGCCTGGACTCGGCCAATGCCGGCCGCTTGGTGCCGGCGTCCGAGGTCGAAGCCAGGTTTGCAGCCCGTCGCGCTGTCACACGCCGCCGGCTTGAAGCATCTGAATGATGGAACTGGGCTGGACGCCCGAAGCCATACAAGACCGCGAAACAATTTATGACTACATTGAGGCCGACAACCCAATCGCTGCTCTGGCCCTTGATGAGCTGTTTGAAGAGAAGGCTGGTCGCCTGATCGATCATCCCGGCCTTGGCCGGCCTGGTCGTGTCGCTGGCACCCGCGAGCTGGTAGCGCACCAGAACTACATACTGATCTATGACGTGACTGGTGATCTGGTACGTATGCTACGCGTACTGCATGCAGCCAGGCAGTGGCCATCACGAGAGCAATCACAATAACAAACACCAGCAAAGCACATGGACATCCAGCACATTCGCGACAACCCCCCTTCGTCCACGCCCTACTGGTGGGAAGCCACGCCACGGCCGGAGCTGACACAGGAACCATTGCCGGAACAAGTCGATATCGCCATCGTCGGTTCTGGCTATGCAGGCCTGTCAGCCGCCATCAGCGCGGCAAAGGCGGGTGCCTCGGTTCTGGTCATCGAATCCGGCCGGATCGGTGAAGGCGCCAGCACGCGCAATGGCGGTGCCGTGGGCGAGAGCTTGCGCCTGTCCTACAGTGGCATGCTTCGCAAATACGGCAAGGAGCACGCCAATCGTTTCTACGATGCCACCCGCGACGCCCACCGCTATCTGCGCCAGCTGATCGCCGAACACAACATCGATTGCGATTACCGCATTACCGGCCGCCTGATGGCTGCGCACAACCCCGCCGACTATGAATCCCTGGCGGCGGACCTGGAGATACGCCGGCGCGAACGCGAGTATGAAGCGCAGATGATCCCCAGGAGCGAGCTGCGCAACATCATCGGCACAGACGCCTATCATGGCGGGCGCTACACGCCGGGTGAAGGCAATATCGATCCCGGAAAATGGCATCAGGGCCTGTTCATGGCCGCACGCGGGCTGGGCGTACAGTTTGCCGACCAGACGCCGGTGACCGGCGTACACAACACGCACGCGCCCTCGCATGCGCCTTTTCAGGTGCGCACAACGCGCGGGCCGGTTCGGGCACGGTCGGTCATCATGGCCATAAACGCCTATACCGGCGCGGTGGATCGCTGGCTGGCCCGGCGCATCGTTCCGGTACAGAGCCAGATCATCGCCACCGAACCACTGCCCCCGGATCTGGCCGAACGCCTGATTCCGCAAAATCGCCAGATGGGCGACACGCGCAATCTGCACAACTACTTCCGGCGCTCGCCCGATGGCCGGCGCATCCTGTTTGGCGGGCGTGCCGGCGCCACCGAGATAAACGACATCGTCCAACGCACCATGGCACTGCGCGGGCAGATGATCAGCGTGTTTCCCGAGCTCGAATCAGCGGCCATCACACACTCATGGGCCGGCTTTGTGGCCTATACCTTCGATGTGACGCCGCATATCACCACGCACCGGGGCATCCACTACGTAGGGGGCTGCTGCGGCAGCGGAGTCGTCATGATGCCCTACCTGGGCCACAAGGTCGCGATGAAAGCCCTGGGCATGGACGCCGAGGCTGAGACGCCCTTCGATCGTCGCTATCGCTACGTTCCCGGTTACTTCGGCAAGCCGTGGTTCATGCCTGCCATCATGAAATACTTTGCGTATCAGGACGGGCGTTCTGGCCGCTGATGGATAAGTTGCCGATGCACGATGCAATTTCCGACCCGGAAACAGCAAAGCGCCGCATAAGCGGCGCTTCATTTCGCGGGTGTCTTGAGTGGTAGGCAGTACTGGATTCGAACCAGCGACCTCTACGATGTCAACGTAGCGCTCTAACCAACTGAGCTAACCGCCTTAACCAAGAAGGGCAGATTATACGTGTGGCCTGCCGGGATTGTCAAAGCCGCGCGGCGTCGCTGGCGCGCAGACTGCGCATGAAGGCCTGCATGCGTTCGGCGGACTTGATTCCGGGCGCATCCTCGATGCCGCTGCTCACGTCCACGGCAAATGCCGGGCATGCCGCCAGGCCGTCCTGAAGCGTGTCACTGCGCATGCCACCGGCCAGGATCACGGGGCGTGACTGCGGGTCGGCAAACACGGCATCAAGCAGATGATGATCGAAGCCGTGGCCGCTGCCGCCATAGCCCTGGCTGTCACTGTCGAACAGCCAGCCGGCGGCGCCACGGAATTGCCGTGCGTGTGCAAGCACGGCCTCGGCCGTATCCAGCCCCGGCCCGCCCACGCGGAAGGCGCGGATATAGCGCCGGCCGGCGGCCTCGCACTGCACCGGCGTCTCGTCGCCATGAAATTGCAGCAGATCGGGGTTGACTGCCTCGCAGACGGTGCGAATCCAGTCGGGCTCGGCATTCACGAACAGGGCCGCCACGGTGACGAAAGCCGGCACCCGCCGGCGCAGCCCGGCCGCGCGTTCGGCGCTCACGGCCCGCTTGCTGGGCGGATAGAACACGAAGCCAACGGCATCTGCGCCCGCCTGCACGGCGGCATCCACATCCTGCTCACGCGTGAGCCCGCAGAACTTCACCCTGGTACGATGCCCCTGCCCTTGCTTCTGCGCCATTGCTATTGGAAGCCTCCGCCCGAGTCATCACCGTACATATCCAGACTGAAGCTGTCATCCGTGGTGAATTCTATGGTCGAGGGATCGACGGTAGGCGCATCATGCTTGTAGTGCGTGACCATGCCGGGAAACACCATCACGGCGGCGACCATGGCGATCTGGATGAGGATGAAAGGCACGGAACCCCAGTAGATCTGCCCGGTGGTGATGCGCGGGATGAGCTTGCCCGTGACGCGGTCGTGATAATCACTGCGCGGCGCCACCGAGCGCAGGTAGAACAGCGCAAAGCCGAATGGCGGGTGCATGAAGGACGTCTGCATGTTCACCGCCAGCAGCACGCCGAACCAGATCAGGTCTATGCCCATCTTATCGGCCACGGGACCCAGCAGCGGCACGATGATGAAGGCCAGCTCGAAGAAATCCAGGAAGAAGGCCAGGAAGAAGGTGAGCAGGCTGACGACAATCAGGAAGCCCCACTGCCCGCCCGGTACGGCGGTGAGCAGACTCTCGACCCACAGGTCGCCGTTGATGCCGCGAAAGCTCAGGCTGAATATGGTGGAGCCCACCAGGATGAAGATGACGAAGCAGGACAGCCGCGTGGTGGTTTCCATCGCCTGGCGCAACAGCAGCCAGCTGAAGCGCCCGCGCAGCACCGCCATCGCCAGCGCCCCCACCGCGCCCATGGCCCCGCCCTCGGTCGGCGTGGCCACGCCGATGAAGATGGTGCCCAGCACCAGAAAGATCAGGAAGAGCGGCGGAATCATCACGAAAGTGACGCGCTCGGCAATGGGCGAGAGCCATCGCAGGCGCAGGACGCGGTTGGCCAGCGCAATGATGAAAGCCGTTGTGCCCCAGACCAGCAAAGTGATGACGACGCGCTCGTCCAGCGGGATCTGCGTGTGTTCACGGAAATAGTGCTGCGTGCCAAAGCCGGCCACCGTGGAGGCAATCAGGGTCAGCACGCCCAGCGACACTAGTCCGCGGCCGCCATCGGATTTGTCGTAGACCCGTGCTTCACGCGGCAGGGCCGGCGCGGCACTGGGCCTGAGCATGGACAGCACGACGACATAGGCCACGTAGCTGCCGGCAAGCAGCAGGCCGGGCAGCATGGCGCCGCGATACATATCGCCAATGGAGCGCCCCAGCTGGTCGGCGAGGATGATCAGCACCAGCGACGGCGGAATGATCTGCGAGAGCGTGCCGGCAGCGGCGATGACGCCGGTGGCCAGGCGCCGGTCGTAGCCATAGCGCAGCATGATGGGCAGCGAGATCAGTCCCATGGAGATGACCGAGGCCGATACCACGCCGGTGGTGGCCGCCAGCATGGCACCCACTACCACCACCGCAATCGCAAGGCCGCCGCGCAGGGGGCCAAACAGCTGGCCTATGGTGTCGAGCAGATCCTCTGCCATTCCCGAGCGTTCAAGGATCAGCCCCATTAACGTGAAGAATGGCACGGCCAGCAGCGTGTCGTTGGAAACGATGCCGAAGATGCGCTGCGGCAGGGCCTGGAACAGCAGCGGCGGCATCAGGTCCAGCTGGATGGCAATGACGCCGTAGAGCACGCCGGTGGCCGCCAGCGTGAACGCCACGGGAAAGCCCAGCAACAGGAACGCGATCAGGTTGATGAACATGATCGGCGCCATATTGTCGATGATGAACTCCATGGCTATGCTTTCCCGGCCGTGTCGTTGCCTGCTGCGCCCTGCTCCATCGCTTCCGCCTTCTCGCGGATCTCGTCGGCAAGGATTTCCTCGGCCGAGCGCCCTTCGACAATGGCCAGCGGATCAGGGCCGCTGCCCGCGAGAAAGGCAATGCATTTGATGAGGTGCGACAGGCCGGCCAGAATGAGCAGCGCAAATCCCAGGGGGATGAGCAGCTTGACCGGCCAGCGTATGAGCCCGCCCGTGTTCGAGGATTTTTCGAACAGGATGAAGGATTCGTAGAAGAACGGCAGGGCCAGCCAGAACACCAGCAGGCACGCCGGCAGCAGGAAGAAGATGATGCCCAGCACCTCTATCCACACCTGGGTGCGGCGCGGGAAACGCTGCGAGAGCACATCAACGCGCACATGCTCGTTCTTGAGGAAGGTATAGCCGGCGGCCAGCAGGAAGATGGCTCCGAAGAGATACCACTGCAGCTCCAGCCAGGCGTTGGAGCTCACATGAAAGACCTTGCGGATGACGGCATTGGTGGCGCTGATGAGCACCACGATGAGCGTGAGCCAGGTCACGCTGCGCCCCACCCAGGTATTCAGGGCATCGATGAGCGCCGACAGCCGGAGCAGCAATTTCATTGGGCTGGGAAAACCTCTTGTGTGAAGACCGCCAGATGCACAGTCAGATCGGGTCGTAAACTTGACGATTCTAACAGTATTCAGCCTGCGGTTACTCCTGGTAATTCCCGGTGGCACCCGGATCGAAGCCGGTCAGGGCAAGCATGCGCTCGCGTACCGTGGCTCCGGGCAACCCCGCTTCGGCGGGATAGTGCACATCGGCCAGATAGAGCCCGGCCGCGGAAAACGTGGGCGCGGCCTGACGCCGGTCGCGGCAGGCCAGCAGCTCCGCCATCCAGGACACAGGCCGGCGCCCCAGCCCGACGTAGACCAGGCTGCCGACGATGTTGCGCACCATGTGATGCAGGAAGGCATTGCCGTGAAAGTGGAGCACAATGGCGCTGCCACGCTCGCGGATATCCAGGGCGTGCAGCGCGCGCACGGGGCTGTGCGCCTGGCACTGCGAGGAGCGGAAACTGCTGAAATCATGCTCGCCCACCAGCACGTGCGCCGCATCCCGCATGGCCGCCACATCAAGATCGCGATACACCCAGCCCGCCCGGCCGTGCCAGAACGGAGAGCGCAGGCGCGCATAGTGGATTACATACAGGTAGTGTCGCCCGCGCGCATCGAAGCGCGCATGAAAATCGTCAGCCACCGGCCGCATCCACTGCACGGCGATATTGGGGGGCAGCAGCGCATTCAGCCCGCGCAGCCAGGCATGCGGGTCGCGCTGCGCACCGGTATCCAGATGCACCACCTGATTCAGGGCGTGCACACCAGCGTCCGTGCGCCCGGCGCAAATCGTGCTGACCGGCTCATCCAGGAAAGCGCACAAGGCCTTTTCAAGTGCGGCCTGGACGCTGGCGCATTGCGGCTGTACCTGCCAGCCGTGATAGGCGGAACCCTCGTAGCTCAGGCCCAGGGCAATGCGCATGACCTATCGCCGGGGATCGTCGTCCAGATCCAGGGATATGCCTTCCAGACGCTCCTTCACCATCTCGGGCGTCACGTGATCCGGCGCTTGTCCGCGCATGCGCGTGGCCCGGCGCAGCAGCCAGACAATGACGAGCAGCAGCAGGCCAATGATGCCGGCCATGCCGGGCAACAGCCATTCGCGCAGCAGCGGTGTACGTGATGCCTGCCCGGTCGCCGAAGGCGATGCTGTTGCAGGCGCCTGGGATGCGGCCGGTGCGGCAGACGCTGCCGGAGCCGGTTTGTCGGTGGCCGGCCCGGATGCCGGTGCGACAGTGACCGGTGCAGTCGTCTCGGGCGCCGGCGCTGTGGCGGGCGCCGCATCCGGTGTTGCTGCGCCGGCAACCGGCGACGGCGCCGTTGGCGATTCGGATGCGGCCCGGGACGCTTCTGCGGATGCCGCCGGTGGCGTCGATGGCGTTGTCAGGGGCTCGCCGGCTACAGCTGCAGCCGGCTTCTCAGCGGTATCATCATCCCCTGGCTCGTCGCCAATCGTGGCTTCAGTGACGGCTGTGGCCATTTCAGTGAGCGACTGGCGCAGGCCAATGGCACCATCTACAACCAGATCCTTGGCGGCCTCGCCCTGGGACTGCAGGGCCTTGTTCAGATTGCGAACATTCTCTTCGAGCAGGGAGACCCGGTCACGTGCATCCTGCGTCTCTTTCTCGAGGGCAACGCGATCGTCATCGGCCGTACCATCATCCGTCGCCGCGGCGGGCGCTGCGGCTGTGGGAACTGCAGCTGCGGGGGTCGCGACTGCGGGAGTTGCGGCTGCGGGCGCTGCAGCTGCGGGCGCGGGCGCTGCCGCATCCGCCGGCGTGACTTCACCGGTAGCGGCGCGCGCCGCCTCGGCGGCGGCCACGGCAGTGGCTGCAGCGGTCGATACGGGATCGCCGGTGCGCCTGCCAACCCCTTCTGCGCTCACGGCGGGAGCAGCGATATGCCGCCCGGCGTCACCCGGGGATGCAGCGACAGGCGCACCGGACGCTGCCGGCGTCGCATCGCCCGGAACAGCATCCGCGGCATGGGCGTCACGCGAGATGCCGGCGGCCAGGTTCTGGGCCACACTGTTGCCAAGCTCGGCAACGGCTGATTGGGCTGACTGGGCTGACTGATTGAAAAGCGCTCCGGCCACCGGTGTTTCCTGCTGTGCGCTGGTCGTTGCCGACGGCGCCACACGCCCGCTGGACAGTCGCAGGCGATCGCCGCCGCCCACCTGCTCGGGCGGAATATTCGATATCACCGGTACTTCTTCTTCTGCTGCAGGCTCCGCCTCCGGCACTTCCGCCGCCTCGATCACGGGCGCGATCTCCGGCGCCGGCTCGGGCTGGCCGCGCCGGCCTTCGCGATAGCGCTGGAAAGCCACGACCTGCTCATGGAACAGGCGTCGCGCCTCACGATCGGAAATTGCCGTCAGTGCACTACGGTCGGGCATGCGCAGCTCGGCGCCCGCCCGCACCAGATTCAGGTTGTTTTCGATGAAGGCCCGGGGATTGGCCCGCTGCAGCGCAATCATCATCTGATAGACGCTGACGCCCTGTACGGCGTGGCGCCGGGCGATGGCAAACATGGTGTCGCCTTTGCGCACGCGGATGGCGGGCTGATCCACAGAGGATGCCAGGACATCGCCCCGGCCCGGCCGCCCCGCCACATCGGCGGCGCCGGGATCGGCCTCGGGCGCACGCAGCGAGGCGCCCCCGTCACGCGCGAGCACGCTGACCTGGTAGCGATGGACACCGCTGGCCGTATGCACATCGAGCAGAAGATCGGCAATCGGCTGATTGAAGATTTCGGCGGAGCTGACATGCAGGCGCAGCGAGCCCGGCACGGGGCCGGGCAGGAGCCGACCGCGAATCGACGCCAGCGGCACGGGCGGCACGAGGCCGGCCTGCGTCCACTGCGCTTCGGGGGCCGGCACCACGCGCAGGCCGACGGCATCCTCTGCCGTAAGCTGTGAAACCGGGATGTCGATGCCCAGCGGCTGACCGGGGGCCGATGCCAGGCGGGCATGACCGAAGCTGGCCGCCTGCAGGGGCATGGCAAGGACGATGCCGGCGGCGCCCGCACAGACCACGACGGCCCGGCGCAGCTCCCGGAGACAGGATGAGGGGCTGCGCTGAGCCTTGACCATGGTTACAGCTCGCCCAGAACGATGCGCAGCATGCGACGGATGGGCTCTGCCGCCCCCCACAGCAACTGGTCGCCGACCGTGAACGCACTCAGGTAGCGCGGACCCATGGACAGTTTGCGCAGGCGTCCGACCGGAATGTTCATGGTGCCGGTGACGGCAACGGGTGTGAGTTCGCGCATCGTGGCTTCGCGCTCGTTGGGGATCACGCGCGCCCAGGCCGAACCTTCGCGCAGCATGTCCTCGATCTCGTCCATGGGCAGGTCATTGCGCAGGCGGATGGTGAGCGCCTGGCTGTGGCAGCGCATGGCGCCGATGCGCACGCACAGGCCGTCGATGGGAATGGCGGGCTGATCCGTGCCTTCACCACGCCCGAGGATGCGGTTGGTTTCGGCACCGCCCTTCCATTCCTCGCGCGACATGCCGTTTTCAAGGTCGGAGTCAATCCAGGGTATGAGGTTGCCCGCCAGCGGTACACCGAAACGCTCGGTGGGCAGGCGGCCATCCTGCTGGATCTGCAGGACGCCACGGTCGATATCCAGAATGGCCGAGGCCGGGTCGGCAAGCAGCTCGCCCACCGCCGCGTTGATCAGGCCGAACTGCGTGAGCAGCTCGCGCATGTGCTGGGCCCCGCCGCCGGACGCCGCCTGATAGGTCATGCTGGTCATCCACTCGACCTGATCGTTGTTGAACAGGCCGGCCAGACCCATGAGCATGCAGCTGACCGTGCAGTTGCCGCCCACGAAGGCGCGCACGCCGCGTGCCAGTCCGGCATCGATCATGGGACGGTTGACGGGATCGAGCACGACGATGGCATCTTCTTGCATGCGCAGCGTGCTTGCGGCATCGATCCAGACGCCGTTCCAGCCCGCCGCACGCAGCTTGGGATAGACCACAGTGGTGTAGCTGCCGCCCTGCGCCGTGAGGATGATGGGCAGCTTGCGCAAGGCCTCGATATCGTAAGCGTCAAACAGGGGACCGGCACCCGGCGCCCAGGAAGGCGCGGCACCGCCGGCGTTGCTGGTTGAGAAGAAGACCGGCTCGAACAGGTTGAAGTCGTTTTCCTCACGCATGCGCTGCATGAGGACCGACCCGACCATGCCGCGCCAGCCAACGAGGCCTACCGTCTGGCTCATGTCACATCCAATCTGAAAGGTTGGTAATTCGGGTTTTCACTTATTTTAATGCTTTTAGCACGGCATCGCCCATCTGCGCCGTGCTCACTGTCGTACAGCCGTCTTCCTGGATGTCGACCGTGCGCAGGCCTTGAGCCAGCACATCACTCACCGCTGCCTCTATGCGCGTTGCCAGTTCGGTCTGTCCGAGCGAATAGCGCAGCAGCATGGCAGCCGACAATATCGTCGCCAGCGGATTGGCCACGCCCTTGCCCGCAAGGTCGGGCGCCGAGCCGTGGATGGGTTCGTACAGGCCCTGGTTGCCCGCATTGAGCGAGGCCGACGGCAGCATGCCGATGGAACCGGTCAGCATGGCTGCAGCGTCGGACAGGATATCACCAAAGAGGTTGCCGGTGACGATGACGTCGAACTCCTTGGGCGCACGCACCAGCTGCATGGCGGCGTTGTCCACGTACATGTGCGAGAGTTCGACATCCGGATACCCGGCGGCCACGGCAATGACCTCGTCGCGCCACAGCTGGGACGTTTCGAGCACATTGGCCTTGTCCACGCTGCACAGGCGCCCGTTGCGCTTGCGTGCCGCCTGGAAGGCCACATGGGCGATGCGCCGCACTTCGGTCTGCGCGTAGTGCATGGTGTCGTAACCCTGGCGATCGCCCTTGAAAGGGCCGTCCTCGAGCACGCGCACACCGCGCGGCTGGCCGAAGTAGATATCACCTGTGAGCTCGCGCACGATGAGGATATCCAGCCCGGCAACGATTTCAGGGCGCAGCGAGGACGCGCCCGCAAGCTCCCCGAAGAGCATGGCCGGACGCAGGTTGGCGAACAGCTGCAGCGCCTTGCGCAGACCCAGAATGGCCTGCTCCGGACGCAGCGCGCGCTCCAGGGCGTCGTACTTCCAGTCGCCCACGGCGCCGAACAGTATCGCCTTTGCCTCGCGCGCCAGCGCCAGGGTGGCTTCGGGCAGCGGATGGCCGTCCCGATCGTAGGCCGCGCCACCCACCGGCGCCTCGCGCAGCTCCAGCTCGATCGGCAGTGCGCGCAGCACGCGCACGGCCTGTTCCACAATCTCGGGCCCTATGCCGTCACCCGGCAGCACGGCGATGAGTGCGCTCATGACTCCACGGCCTCGTCGCCGGCGGATACCAGCCAGGCATGGCGCCCAAGACGCTGCGCTTCGAAGGCGCGGATACGCTCGGCATGATCCAGCGTGTGGCCGATCTCGTCCAGCCCCTGCAACAGCGACTGCTTGCGATAGCCATCGATCTCGAAGCCGTATTCCTGACCGTCGGGCGCGCATACTTTCTGACGCTCCAGGTCCACGCTGAGCGTATAGCCCGGATTCGCCTCGACCTCACGGAAGAGCGCATCGACCGTGTCTTCCGGCAGGACGATGGGCAGCAGGCCGTTCTTGAAGCTGTTGTTGAAGAAGATGTCGGCAAACGACGGCGCGATGATGGCGCGAAAGCCGTACTGCAGCAGGGCCCAGGGCGCATGCTCGCGGCTCGAGCCGCAGCCGAAGTTCTTGCGTCCCAGCAGTATGGACGCGCCTTCGTAGCGCGGCTTGTTCAGCACGAAGTCCGGATTCAGCGGACGCTTGCTGTTGTCCATGCCGGGCTCGCCGTGATCCAGATAGCGCAGCTCGTCGAACAGGTTGGGACCGAAGCCGGTGCGCTTGATGGACTTGAGGAACTGCTTGGGAATGATGAGGTCGGTATCGACGTTTTCGCGATCGAGCGGCGCCACCAGCCCCTTGTGTGTCGTGAATGCTTGCATGATGGACTCCTAGCTGAAGGTGCGCACGTCGGTGAAATGACCGGCAATGGCCGCAGCCGCCGCCATGGCCGGGCTGACGAGGTGGGTTCGCCCGCCCTGCCCCTGGCGCCCTTCGAAGTTGCGGTTGGACGTGGAGGCACAGCGCTCGCCCGGCTCCAGCCGGTCGGCATTCATGGCCAGGCACATGGAGCAGCCCGGCTCGCGCCACTCGAAACCGGCATCCAGGAAGATCTTGTCCAGGCCCTCTTCCTCGGCCTGGCGCTTGACCAGGCCCGAGCCCGGCACCACCATGGCCAGCTTCACGTTTGCAGCCAGCTTGTGACCCCTGGCCACGGCGGCGGCGGCGCGCAGGTCCTCGATGCGGGCATTAGTGCACGAACCGATGAAGACCTTGTCGATGGCGATGTCCTTCATCGGCGTGTTGGGCTCCAGACCCATGTATTCCAGCGCCCTGAGCATGCCCTTGCGATGCACGGGATCTTCCACCTGTGCAGGATCGGGCACCTTGTCCTCGATGGACACCACCATTTCGGGCGACGTGCCCCAGCTCACCTGCGGACGCACGTCGGCAGCATCGAGCTCGACAATGCGGTCGAAATGCGCGCCCTCGTCGGAGTGCAGGGTGCGCCAGTAGGCAACCGCCTGGTCCCACTGCTCGCCCTTGGGGGAGTAGGGACGGCCTTCGAAATAATCGATGGTCTTGTCATCCACGGCCACCATGCCCGAGCGGGCGCCGGCCTCGATGGCCATATTGCACATGGTCATGCGCCCTTCGACCGAGAGGGCGCGCACCGTGCTGCCGCCGAATTCGATGGCGTAGCCCGTGCCCCCGGCCGTGCCGATGCGCCCGATGATGTACAGGATGAGGTCCTTGGCGGTGCAGCCGAAAGGCAGCTCGCCTTCCACACGCACCAGCATGTTCTTGCTCTTCTTCATGAGCAGGGTCTGCGTGGCCAGCACATGCTCGACTTCGGACGTGCCGATGCCGAATGCCAGGGCACCCATGGCGCCGTGGGTGCTGGTGTGCGAATCGCCGCAGACCACCGTCATGCCCGGCAGGGTGGCGCCCTGCTCGGGGCCGATGATGTGCACTATGCCCTGGCGGATGTCATCCATCTTGAACTGGGTGATGCCGTGCTCGTCGCAGTTCTCGTCCAGGGTGTCGACCTGGAGGCGCGAGACGGGATCCGCAATCCCTTCGCTGCGGTGGGTGGTGGGTACATTGTGATCCGAGACCGCCAGGTTGGCGCTGATGCGCCAGGGTTTGCGCCCGGCCAGTGCCAGCCCTTCAAAGGCCTGCGGGCTGGTGACCTCGTGCAGGAGATGCTTGTCGATATAGAGCACGCAAGTGCCATCCGGCTCCTGATGGACGACGTGAGCGTCCCAGAGCTTGTCATACAGTGTCTGCGCCATGAAGCTAACCCAACTTTAGAGGAATGAAGGTGAAACGGACATTATGCCATCGCCGGCGACATCGGGGCATACGGGGCGGGACCGGCCCTAACCGCATTGTGCCCGATGCCACAGCGCCATATCCATGAGTACCAGCGCGAGCAGGGCTTCGACGATGGGCGTGGCACGAATGCCCACGCAGGGATCGTGGCGGCCCAGGGTCTGGAGCGACACCGGCTCGCCCGCCTTGTTGATGGTGTCGCGATGGATGCGAATGCTCGACGTGGGCTTGATGGCGACGGACACCGTGATCGGCTGGCCCGTGGAGATACCGCCCAGCACACCGCCCGCGTTGTTGGTGGTGAAGCCGTCGGGCGTGATGCTGTCGCCATGCTCGGAACCGCGCTGGCTGACCGCGCCGAAACCGGCGCCGATGGATACGCCTTTCACGGCGTTCAGCCCCATCATGGCGTGGGCGATGCGGGCATCGAGCCGGTCATAGATGGGCTGGCCCCAGCCGGCGGGCAGGCCTTCGGCCACCACTTCGATACGCGCGCCCACGGAATCGCCATCCCTGCGCAGCTGGTCCATGAAGGCTTCCAGCTCGGGCACCAGCCCGGCGTTGGGCGCATGGAAGGGGTTTCGGGTGACGGCATCCCAGGTCTCGAAAGGAATGGGAATGGGCCCCAGCTGGCTCATATAGCCGCGGATACGCGTGCCGTAGTGCTGGGTCAGCCACTTGCGGGCGATGGCGGCTGCAGCCACCGTGGGCGCCGTGAGCCGGGCCGAGGCGCGGCCGCCGCCGCGCGGGTCGCGCTCGCCATACTTGTGCCAGTAGCTGTAGTCGGCATGGCCCGGGCGGAAGGCATCTTCAATGTCGCTGTAATCCTTGCTGCGCGCATCGATGTTGCGGATCAGCAAGGCGATGGGTGTTCCGGTGGTGCGCCCTTCATGAATGCCGGAGAGGATTTCGACCGTATCGGGCTCGCGGCGCTGGGTCACGTGACGCGAGGTGCCCGGCCGGCGCCGGTCCAGCTCGGTCTGGATGTCCTTCACATCCAGCTCCAGGCCCGGCGGGCAGCCATCGACGACAGCGCCGATGGCGGGGCCGTGCGACTCGCCGAAATTGGTCACACGAAACAGGCTTCCCAGGGTATTTCCAGACATGGCATCCAGCTCGCTTCAGAATTCAGAATATTGAACAGTGTTGTACAGGACAGATCAGAAAACACAGATCAGAAAACACGGCTCAGGACGAACAGCTCAGCTGCAGGTCGCGGGCCCAGGCCGGTGCAGGCGCGGCATAGCCGGCGGCGTTCTCATGTTCGACAAAAGGCTTGCGCAGCAGCATCAGCAGGCGTTCGGTCTCGCCGGCATCGCCCTGCTGTGCCGCGGTGATGGCCTGCTGCGCCAGGTGATTGCGCAGCACATACAGCGGGTTGACGGCATTCATGGCATCGCGGCGCTGCGCCACAGGCCGGGCGTCACGTGCAAGGCGGGCGCGATAATCACCCAGCCACTGCCGCGCCGCTTCCGGCGCCTCGAAACCCGCCAGAAAAGCCTCGGGTGCTTCGGGCGCCGTGGCCAGATGACGAAAGCTGAGCGTGAAATCCGCCCGCTGCGAATGCAGCAGCTGCCACCAGGCATCGACAAGGGCCTGATCACCCTCCTGCCACGACAACAGTCCCAGCTTGGCCGTCATGCGCATCTTCCAGGCCTCCTGGAAGCGCGGCCCGAAGGTATCGAGCACATCGCGCAGGGCCTCCTGCGTCACGCCCAGGCCCAGCAAGCCAGCACCCAGCCGGTACAGGTTCCAGTGCGCCATGGTGGGCTGGCGGTTCCAGGCATAACGCCCTTCGGTATCGCTGTGGTTGCAGATATGGTCGGCACGAAACCCATCCATGAAGCCGAACGGTCCGTAATCCAGCGTCAGACCCAGCACCGACATATTGTCGGTATTCATCACGCCATGGCAAAAGCCCACTGACATCCAGTCCACCATGAGCTGCGCCGTGCGTGCCACAAGCTGATCCAGAAAGCACAGTGCGCGCGCATCGACATCATCTTCTGCTGCGCAGCATTCCGGGTAGAAGTCCTCGACGACGTGGTCCAGCAGGGCCAGCAGATGCTCGGGCGTGCGGGCGACGTGCTCGAAAGTGCCGAAGCGCACGAAACTCGGCGACAGGCGCGAGACAATGGCCGCCGTTTCCGTTGTTTCGCGATACACGGGGTCGGGCGAGACGACGATGGCCAGCGCGCGCGTGGTGGGAATGCCCAGGCCTGCCATGGCTTCGCTGGCCAGGTATTCGCGCAACGAGGAGCGCAACACGGCGCGGCCATCGCCCATACGTGAATACGGCGTGTGGCCCGAGCCCTTGAGCTGCCATTCCCAGCGTCCCCCGGGGGTGCACAGCTCGCCCAGCAGGTGGGCACGGCCGTCACCCAGGGCGCCCGCCCACACGCCGAACTGGTGCCCGCTGTAGGCGGCGGCCAGCGTCTGGCCGCCGGGCAGCGGGCGCTCGCCCGCGCACACGGCGCGAAAATCATCGTGCTCCAGCAAGGCGTCCGACAGGCCAAGCGCGTGCGCAAACTCGCGGTTGACATGAAACAGGCGGGCCTGCGACAGCGGCTGCGGCTCCACCCGCGAATAGAAGACTTCAGGCAGGCGCGCGTAGCGGTTGTCTACCTTCAGGACATCCAGGGGTGACATCATGCACGCTCCTGCTCGACACGAAGCCGGGCCGCGCGCCGGGCCGCCCGCTTGGCCGGACGCAGATAGAGGATGGCGCACAGGTAGAAGATGAAGGAGAGCAGGATTTCAACGCCGGCCAGGGCGGCCGAAGCCGGCTGCGGATCGGACCAGGCCCGCACCACGCCTTCCATGAAATAGAGCAGGATGAGCATGGCAGCCCATTGCAGGGTGTAGAGATTGCCCCGCCACGCGCCGCGCAGCGGCAGCAGCAGCGGCATCACCTTGAGCGCCAGCAGGGAGCCGCCGGGACGCAGGGGGGCAAGCCACATTTCCCAGGCCAGGCCCAGGACGATGAGGCCCACCAGAGAGATGAATGCCGCCCGCGCAAGTACGGGATTGGGTTTGCCGGTGTTTGTCATACTGGTATTATCCCTCGAAACCCGGGGCCGCATCTGCAAGGCCCCGCTTGCATCGTGACCGGAGCCGGCACTTTGAACGAGACCGTGAACGAGACAGCCCCAAAATGCGATACGGCTGACGATACCGCTGGGGACAGCGCTGCCCGGCGCCCCGATCTGCGCCGGCTGAGCCGCTTCGTGCTGCGCCGCGCCGCCGACAAGAAGCTGACCCAGGTGGCTGCCAGCCTCACCTTCACCACCGTCCTGGGCACGGTGCCGCTGCTCGCCGTCGTGCTTGCACTGTTCACCGCCTTTCCCCTGTTTGCCGAATTCCAGACTGCGCTCGAGGAATTCCTCACCGCCAACCTGATGCCGCCCGCTGTGTCGACCCACGTCATGGGCTATCTGAACCTGTTTGCCTCCAAGGCATCGGGCCTGACCGCCGTGGGCAGCCTGGCGCTGGTGGTCACCTCCATCATGCTCATCCGCACGATCGATGATGCATTGAACAACCTGTGGCAAGTGCGCGAGCAGCGCCCCCTGCGCCAGCGTCTGCTCGTCTACTGGGCCATACTGTCACTGGGCCCCGTGCTCATGGGTGCCAGTCTGTGGGCGAGCTCCGTCATGGCGCAGCAATCGCTCAGTCTGGTCGAACAGCTGCCCACTTCGCTGGGGCTGCTGCTCTCGGCCGTGCCGCTGGTGCTCACCGGCCTTGGCTTCACCGGCCTGTTCATGCTGGTGCCCAACTGCCGCGTCCACTGGAAGGATGCGCTGGCGGGCGGTCTGGTGACCGCCCTGGTACTGGCGGTGATGCGCTGGGGCTTCGGCTTCTACCTGAGCCGCTTCCCGTCCTACACCATCATCTATGGTGCTTTTGCCACCCTGCCCATCTTCCTGCTCTGGGTCTATCTGTCGTGGCTGGCCGTGCTTTCCGGCGCCGCCATCGCCGCCACGCTGCCGGCCATACGCGAGCGGCACTGGGAGCATCGCCACTACCCAGGCACGACGCTGGTCGATGCGCTGGCGGTGCTCAAGGCCCTGTGGCCAACCGTGCAGGAGCCCATGAATGCACGGCGCGCCGGCGACCTGGCCATTGAACTCGACATGAGCCCCGACGCGCTGGAAGCACTGCTGCAGCGCCTGCGCGCGCTGGAGTTGATTGTGAACACGCAGATCGAGGGAAGCGAGCATTGGCTGCTGGCCGCCGATCCGCGCACCGTGCGCCTCGGCCCCCTGATGGAAGCCCTGCTGCTGGACACCGAACAGCCGGGGCTGGATCCCAAGCTATACCTGCCCCATGCCCTTGCCCGGGTGCTGCTGGGGCAGGATGTCCGTCTTGCAACATTGTTCGAAGACCCTGTTGCGCTATCGGAAATCGACGGTTTGGTGCAAAATAGGTTGTCCGAAGACCCAATAGGATCACCTTGACATCCTCCCCTCCCTAAAGGAAGGAGATTCCCTCTGCAGGCGCTCGATGCCCCGAGCGGAGAATGTTCATTGCAGCGTTGACATCACGATCATGGATAGCACCGCAATCACACTGCCACTCTCTTATTCGCAAACCTGCGATACCTTTCGGCCTCGACGCCGGCAAGCCGCCACATGTCGAGCAGGTCTGGGTGGAAAACGACTCGTTCACTTCCTCGAGCGTTGCGCCGTGCGTAATCGCTTTATAGCGGAGCATGTTTCGGAAGGACGACCAGGCTGCATCATTGACGCTTTTTGCCAGCCTGGTCCTGGCAAGCCCTTTGCTGTTCACGTTGCCAACGGCGATGTAGTCAAACTCGCAGACGAGGCGGGTGGACAGCTTGTGAAGAAAATCAGCACGGGCATTTCTGATTTTCGTGTGTACGTTCGCGATTTGGCGTTTTTTGCCGGCGCGCTGCGCCGTTGCCAGCTTTTCTTCAAGCTGGCGGAAGTGACGCGGGTTATTGATCTTTTCACCAGTGGACAGCGCAGCGAACGACTCAAGACCAAGATCAATGCCAACGCCGCAGTGAATGGGTCGCGTATCAACATCGGCAACCTCGATCACAATATTCAGGAACCAGTTGCCGCGTCTGTCCTGGGCAAAGCAGGTGCCATCCTTGATCTTGCCCTCGGGCAGCGGGCGGGAGTTGAACACACGGAAGGTGTTTCCGGCGAACTGGAAGGCGTCACCAGTGCGTTTCAAATCGCGACCTTTGAGCGGCACCCACCCGAGCGAACGTCTGCCACGGTAGCGAAGATACGGGCGGTTGAATTGCCCGCGGGATTTGGCGTATTGCTCACAAACCGCATTGATCGTACCGGAGTGAATGCCGAGCTCTTTGCTGCTTCCGGCTGTCAGCCTGTTCAGATCAAACCCTGTGGGCCAGCGCTTGTGCCACTTCAGGGCATGTTTCTGCGTGTTGTTGCAGAAATTCCAAACGAAGCTTACCGCCCGCGACTGCCTGTTGAGCAGGCCGCTCAAGGACTTCACGCGATAGCGATAGACTTTCGTGCTCATTGCCTTCCCGGAGACGCAATAGTTTTCGATTTCACACACTATACCTGTTTATTTATACAGCGCAAGCTGTTGCTTGCACTCCTTTCCTCCCCGCCCTGAACGGCGGGGTTTCTCGAAGCATTAGATGAGGAGGCATACCATGCTGAAAGTCAGTGAAATCCTGCGGGTGAAAGGCGATACCCTGTTCACGGCCACACCCGATGCGCCCATTTCCCGGGCACTGGAAACCATGAGCGAACACGATATCGGTTCGCTGGTCATCATGGAGCACGGCGAGCTGGCCGGCATGCTCACGTTCCGCGAACTCATCCGCCACTTCCACGCCAACGGCGGCAGTGTGGGCAACAACACCATACGCAGCATCATGGATGACGCGCCTGTGAGCGTGTCGCCCAATACCAGCGCGCACGAGGTGCAGCGCCTGATGCTGAAGAAACATGCCCGCTACATTCCAGTCATGGACGGGCCCACGCTCATGGGCGTGATCTCGTTCTACGACATGGCGCAGGCACTGGTATCGGCCCAGCAGTTCGAAAACGACATGCTGAAGGCCTATATCCGCGACTGGCCGTCGGAACCGGAGCACAGCGCATCCCAGGCCTGACGCAGCAACGCGGGATCATTGCGCGCCAGAAGCTGCGCATCCGACAGGGTGCGGCGCCAGGCGCGCGCACCTCTGCGCCCGGACGCCCAGCCCAGCATGGGCTTGATCACATAGCGCAAGGCCGTTCCACGAGCGAGCTCCCGCCCGGCATAGTCCAGCATGGCGTCCACCACGTCCTGCGCACCGGGCAGGCTGTCGTCAGGCCATAATGCAGCGTGCAGCCTGGCCAGCACTGCGGGGTTGTGCCAGGCGACGCGGCCCAGCATGACACCATCAAAACGTTCGAGCAGGGATTGCGCCACTGCGGGCTCGGCGATACCCCCGTTGAGCACAAAGCCCGCGTCGGGAAAGTCTGCCGCCAGACGGGCGGCCACGTCATAGCGCAGCGGCGGAATCTGCCGATTCTGGTGCGGCGACAAACCCTTCAGCACGGCATTGCGTGCATGCACGACAAAAAGCCGCACGCCCGCATCGAACAGGCAACCCACGAAGTCGCGCACGAAGCCATAGTCCTCGTTGTCGTCCAGCCCCAGGCGGTGCTTGACGGTTACGGGAACGTCAACAGCATCCTGCATGGCTTTCATGGCGTCGGCCACGAGCGCCGCGTTCGCCATCAGAATGGCGCCGAAAGCGCCGCGCTGCACTCGATCGGACGGGCAGCCGCAATTCAGGTTGATCTCGTCATAGCCCCATTGCGCGCCCAGGCGTGCGCAGCGCACAAGATCGTCACGGTCGCTGCCGCCCAGCTGCAGGGCAACAGGGTGCTCGCTCTCGTCAAAGGCCAGATAACGTGCAGGATCATCGTGGAGCAGTGCCCCCGTGGAGATCATTTCGGTATACAGCCGCGCACGCGGGGCCAGCAGGCGATGGAAGTAGCGACAATGACGGTCGGTCACACCTATCATGGGCGCGACACAGAGTTCCCAGCCGGGATGCCTGACGGACATCGGCACTAGCGCTTATACTGGGGCGCTTCCGGCGCACGGGCGCCGGGCCTGCCCCAACTGCAACGGGTTTGACCACACATGGCCGTCTTCACTCCTGTCAGCGATGACGATGCGCAGCAGCTGCTGCTTCGATACGACATCGGTTCGCTCGTCTCCCTGCGCGGCATCACTGCCGGCATAGAAAACACCAATTATTTCCTCACCACCACCCGTGGCGAATACGTGCTGACCCTTTTCGAGGTCCTGCGTTTCGAACAACTGCCATTCTATATCGAACTGATGCACCATCTGGCCGGGCGTGGCATTCCCGTGCCGCGTCCGCAGACCATGCGCGATGGCGAGCGCCTGACGCGCCTGCATGACAAGCCCTGTACGATAGTGACGCGACTTTCCGGCGGCTACGAGCCCGAACCCAGCCCGGAGCATTGCCGCCTGGCGGGCGAGACTCTGGCACAGATGCATCTGGCGGCCGAGGATTTTCCCATCCACCAGCCCAATCTGCGCGGCCTGGAATGGTGGGTGCAGACCGTTCCCCAGGTGCTGCCCTTCCTGGACGAAGACCAGTCCAGCCTGATACAGGACAGCCTGGCCGAGCAGCAGACACTGGCGGGCACCGAGGCCTATGCCCACCTGCCCATGGGACCGGCGCATTGCGACCTGTTCCGCGACAATGTGCTGTTCGACGGCACGTTCGAGCAACCCCGCATGGGCGGCTTCATCGATTTCTACTTCGCAGGCTGCGATCACTGGATCTTCGATGTGGCCGTGAGCGTGAATGACTGGTGTATCGATCGCGCGAGCGGTCGCTTCAAGCCGGCCCGGCTCGCGGCCTGGCTGCAGGCCTACGCGGCCGTGCGCCCCTTCACCGACGCGGAACGGGTATGCTGGCCGGTAATGCTGAGGGCTGCCGCCCTGCGTTTCTGGGTGTCACGCCTGAATGACTTCCACCGGCCGCGCCCCGCGCAGACGCTGACACCCCACGACCCCGGTCACTTCGAGCGCATCCTGCGCGAGCGCCAGGGCGTCGTTGGCCCTGCATTGCCCTGAAGCACAGGATCTGGAGCCCGTGACACCCATGCAAGCAGCAACCTTGCCGATTTCCGCCGGATGGCAGTGGATACTGGATGGCTATCGCCTGTTCATGCGCCAGCCCGCCCCCATGTTCTTCTGGAGCCTGGTCACAGGCATGCTCATCAGCATCAGCTATCTGATACCTGTTTTCGGACAGATTGCGCTGATCGGCGCCACGCCGCTGCTGACCTTCATCATCCTGTCGGCCTGCCGGCGGGTGGCCTCGGACCAGCGCATGGGCTGGGGCCTGTGGCTGCAACCGCTGCGACGCGATCCATCGGTGCGCCGCCGTCTGTTCCGGCTGGGCATGCTCTACCTGGCCTTCTGCATGGCGGCGGGCATTGTGGCCACCATACCCTTTCTGAATGATCTGCGGCTGGCTGTGGATGCCGGCGGCGGCATCGATGAAAGACAACTGCTGGCTGCCATGCGCGGGCCCTTCATCACCTTCGGCCTGCTGTACGTACTGATCTCGGCCCTGTTCTGGCATGCGCCTGCGCTGACGGGCTGGCACGCCATTCCCATTGTGCAGGCCATGTTCTATTCCATGGTGGCGTGCTGGCGCAACAAGCTGCCTTTCCTGGCCTATGGTGCCGGCTGGGCCAGCATCTTCTTCGTCTTCCAGCTGGCCGGCGGCCTGCTCACGGGCATGGGCCTGTCATTTGCCGCCAGCCAGCTGCTGATGACGCCGGTAAACCTCGTCGTCGCCGCG
The DNA here is from genome assembly GCA_041655275.1 of Castellaniella sp. Taxonomy (GTDB): domain Bacteria; phylum Pseudomonadota; class Gammaproteobacteria; order Burkholderiales; family Burkholderiaceae_B; genus JAJYRX01. The sequence continues at coordinate 337,944 of JBBAFU010000001.1, forward strand.
GTACTGTATTGCAGCTTCTACCCGGCCTATGTCAGCGTTTTCGGCAATCACTACCCGCTATCCCTGGAAGATCTTTCCTGAAGCGGCCGGGACAGGGCCTGCGTGATCTGCCGGCGCCAGTCGGCATGACGATGGCAATAGCCGGCGGGCAGTTCAATGGCCATGGCCGCCCGCAGGCACAATGCCACCCGGCCGGGCGGCAGGGACGACACCCGCCGGAGCACGGCGCCGTGCGCATCCAGGAACACCACGTCGATGGCAACCGCCATGCCCAGCGTGTGCACGGCGCGACAGGGTGCCAGACATACCCCTTCGCCGTCGCGCAGCGCCGGGCGCAGCAACAGACCGCGCAGGCGGGCGCCAAAGCTGCGAGCCTGCATGAGCGCCAGAGGCGGATACCGGCGTTCGCCACTCATGAGACATCCTGCAGGATCTGGAACACAATGGGAAAGCCGATGATCAGAAAAGTGCAGGGGAAAATGCAGCTCACCAGCGGGAACAGCATCTTCACCGGTGCCTTCAGGGCCAGCTCCTCGGCACGCAGGAAGCGTTCGGCACGGCGCTGATCGGACTGGGCACGCAACAGCGGCGCAAGGCTGCTGCCCGTCTGTTCGGCATGGACCAGGGCGGCCACCAGGTGGGCCACGGCCTCGAGCCCCACGCGCCGGGCCATGCGGGCAAGTGCCTGTGTGCGCGGCATGCCGGTGCGGATCTCATCGAGTACACGCTGCAACTCATCACGAAGCGGCCCCGGCGGGCCATGGCGCACCGCCTGCTGCAGCGCCGCCTGCAGGTTCAGGCCGGCCTCCACGCACAGCGTCGTCATGTCGAGCAGAAAAGGGAGCTCGCGCAGCATGTCCTGGCGACGGCGCCGGCCCAGCAACTCGAGCTGCCAGCGCGGCAACACGGCAAACGCACCGGCAGCCATGAGTGCCCACAGCAGGCGCTGCAGGCCGGACAGGTCCGTGAGCACTGCCAGTACCAGCAGCAGGACCGGCACACCGGCCAGGAAAGCCAGCACCTGCAGCGCCAGCACGTGGCCGGGACGCCAGACCGGCGGCAGTCCGGCCTGCTGCACGGCGCGATGGATGGCGGTGCGCATGCGCCAGGACACCAGCGGCTCGCACCAGGGCTGCAAGGCTGCGACCCAGGGCCAGAGCAGATGCATCAGAACATGGCTGCCATGGACTCCCGCACCGAACGGCGATTGTGCGACCGGACGGATCGTGACCCAGACGAAGCCGCAAAGGCACAGGCCGGCACAGATACTGCTGAGCAGCAAGAGCACAGTGATCTCCTGTCGTTATCACTTGTTCACACCTTGATGCGAACAATCCTGCGTATGAGAAACATGCCCAGCGTCTCGAGCAGCACGATGAGCACCAGCACCAGCCAGCCTGCCGGTGTGGTCCACAGGGCGGCCATGGCCCGGGGTTCCAGCCAGTGCAGCACCCAGGCCAGACCCGCCGGCAGCAAGGCCATGATCCACGCCTGCATGCGCCCCTGGGCGGTCAATGCACGTATGCGTCCGTCGATATGCAGGCGTGCGCGCAGCGTGGCGGAAATGCGCTCCAGCGTGTCGGCCAGCTGACCACCGGTATGGCTGGCAATGGTGAGTGCCGATACCATGAGACGGGCCCCTTCGGTGGGCACGCGCACCTGCAGGTCGGACAGCGCTTCTTCAAACGGCACACCCATACGCTGTTCACGCAACATGAGCGCCAGTTCCTGCGACAGCGGCGCCGGCGTGTGATCGACCAGATGACGCAGGGCCGCCTGCATGCCCACCCCGGCGCGCAGTGCGCCGGCGAGTGCCAGCAGCAGGTCGGGCAGCTGACGATCCATACGCTGCAGGCGACGTTGCCGTATCTTGCCCAGCACCAGCCACGGCGCCGGCAGCATGAGCACTGTGCCCAGGCCCATCACGACCGGACTGCCGGCCAGTACGCCGACGATGCCCACGACCGCCAGGCTCAGCCCGAGGCTTGCGAACCAGAGCTGCCCGGGATCGAGAAACAGGAACATCTCGGCAAGGTCGCGACGCGCATGACGCTTGAAGGCATGACGATAGCGTGCAAACTGACGCACCAGCCAGCGCTGGCCGAGCCAGGCCAGCAGACTGGTCGCGAGGAAGGTAAACGCGAGCGTGAAGACCATCATGTCGCCCAGGCGGCCGCACCCGCTACGCACCCGGCCAGCGGACTCGTCTGATTGAAGCTTTCCACGCCCAGGCCCGCGGCCGCATCCAGCTCGAACCCTTCGGGAATGATGCCGCAGCCCCGGAATCCGGCAACCGGGCGCAAGACATGACAGAACAACTCCTGCAGCTGGATGCGGCCGCTTTCCTGGCCGGTGACCTGCACCACCGACGTGATGAGACGATGACCGCTGGACAGCCGTGCCTGCTGCACAATGATGTCCAGACTGGAGGCCACATGCTCGCGCACGGCAGCCAGGGGCAGGTCCATGCCCGCCATCAACACCATGGTCTCCAGACGATTCAAGGCATCACGCGGACTGTTGGCATGCAGGGTGGTGAGCGAGCCTTCATGCCCGGTGTTCATCGCCGCCAGCATGTCGAAGGCTTCGGCACCCCGGCACTCGCCCACAACAATGCGGTCCGGGCGCATGCGCAGGGCATTGCGCACCAGGTCACGAATACTGATGGCACCCCGCCCTTCAAGGTTGGGCGGACGCGCTTCCAGCGTGACCCTGTGCTCGTGGTTGAGTTGCAGCTCGGCGGCATCCTCTATGGTGACGATGCGCTCGCCGGACGGAATACAGTTGGACAGGATATTGAGCAGGGTCGTCTTGCCTGAACCCGTACCACCTGAAACGACGATATTCTTGCGCTGCGTCACACACGCCGCAAGGAAGAGACTCATGTGCCGGTCCAGCGAACCCACGCTGAGCAGATCGTCCATGCCGGGACGGCGCAGGGGAAACTTGCGTATGGTCAGGCTGACACCGCGCAGGGCCACTGGCGGCAGCACCACATTCACGCGTGAACCGTCGGGCAGGCGCGCGTCGACCATGGGCGAGCTTTCGTCCACGCGCCGGCCCAGTGGCGAGACGATGCGTTCGATGACGCCCATGACCGCCTGCTCACTGCTGAAGCCGCCCGCATGGCGATGCAGGCGGCCCAGGCGCTCGACATAGATCTCGTCGTGCCGGTTGACCATGATTTCGGTGACTTCACCATCGAGCAGCAGCGGCTCGAGCAACCCCAGACCAACGGCTTCATCCACCACGTCGCGAATCAGCCCGGCCCTGTCCGGCGCCTGCGAAGGGCCGGCTTCCTCGGTCAGGATGCGCGACAGGATATCTGCGGCCTCGGCCTTGAGCGCATCGTCACTCATGGCAGCCAGATCGCGACGACGCAGATCAAGCGCCTCGAGCAGGGCCTTGTGCAGGCGACGACGCTCGGACAGCAGACCGGCCGGCAGACTGTCGGCCATGTCGGCGGCTGTCTGCATTTCAGCGACCGGACCGGGTGCAGCCCGGATGCCGGCACCAGGCGTCGGCACGGGCGCATCCGCACCGGGCACCAAAGGCAGGACCAGCGGCGGGGCCGATCCGTCTTCAGCATCGCACAAGCGCATCAGGCAGGGGCCGATCACGATATCGTCTTCGGCCGTGAGCGGTCCGTAGCGGGTAATGCGCTGCCCATTGACGAAAGTGCCGCCAAGCGCACCCAGGTCATCCAGGAAGACACCGGCAGGCCGGCGCTCGAAGCGCGCATGCAATCTGGCCACGCGCCAGGACCGCAGACGCAGCTGCGCCTCGGATGCCCGGCCGACCGTCAGGGGCGACGAAGCCTGGAAACGGTCTTCCTGTCCGTCTTCAAAACGCAGATGCAGGTGAATCATGCGTAATCCTCTTCAAGGATGGAGAATGGCTTCCCCGGCGGTATCCGTATGCCACTGTGACCCCGGTCCGGACCAGGGATTGGCTGCCGGAGTGGCGGTGTCGCCGGCACGTGCCTCGAGCGGCAGGTTGAGCACGGGCGGACGGGGAAAGTGTTCATCAATCGTCTGTCGTGCCGCCTGCACGCGCCGGCGCACATCACCATGTTCCGCCGAGACGACGACAGGCCGCACAAAGATTGCAAGCTCGGATTCGCGCTGCTGGAAGCGGCGCGACTGGAACAGCCGGCCCAGGATAGGTATCTGGGCAAGACCGGGCAGCTGGTCCGCATTGCGCGCAAGCTCGCGTGACAGGAAGCCGGCAAGTACCAGCGTCTGGCCCGAGTGCACATTGAATTCGGTGGCCGCGCGGCGCGTCTTGAGCGCCGGCCCGTTGGCGACGGCGTAGCTGTTATCAACGGCGCTGACTTCGACCTCTATGCTGGAACGGATGATGTCGTTGCGCTCTATGCGCGGCGTGATGCGCAACGACACGCCGTAGGGCTTGAAGGCCGTGTTGACATTGCCATTGGCGTCAACCGTGGAGTAAGGCACCTCGCCACCGGCCAGAAACTCGGCGAGTGCGCCGCTGCGTGCGAGCAGCTGGGGCTGGGCAAGCACCACGGCATCGCCCTTTTCCACCAGCGCCTGCAGACGGGCCGCCATCAGGACATTGATGCCCAGATAGCCCATGGCCGGTGCGGCCGGAAATGCCGCCGGCACCACAGTTTCGCCCGGGCGGTCAAGCCAGCGCCGCGACCCCCCGTCCAGGGCCAGGCCCGCCGTCAACCCGCCGGTGCTCGCACCATCCCATTGCACGCCCAGCTCACGCAGGAAGTGGCGCGGCAGCTCCAGCACCTGCACGTCCAGCAGTACCATGCGATCCCAGCCCACCTGACCGGTGAAATCCAGCAGCTGCGGGTAACGCTCGCGAAGGGCCTGCAGGCGTTCGCGATCCGCATCCGACACCGTGTCACCTTCGACCAGCAGCTTGTCACCCACCCGGGACACGCGCAGGCCGGGAATGCGATCGAGTGCCACCTGCAGCTCCTTCTGCGTCTGGCGTGCGCCTTCGGGCGCCACCTCGATCTGGTAATGGTGGCGTCGCCCGTCCTCCGACCAGACTTGCAAGGTACTCAGGCCCTCATGGCGCGCGAAGATGATGATCTCCTTCTCGTCGGTGGTAACGGCATTGATGACATGACCATCACCCACGGCAAGGCGGGCCACATCGGGCAGGGAGAGCACGCGTACCTCGCCCACCTGCAAGGCCATGAGGGATTCGGCGTGCACCGGCACAGACAGCAAACCGCACAGCAGACCGGCGAACATCATGCACAGGAACTGAAAGCCGTGCACGCTCTAGTCCTCGATGCGCGCCCAGGCATGGCTGAGCTCGGGCAGATACGGCAGATCGAACACCCCTGAAGGCTGGGGGCCCTGCGCCGGCGGACGCTGCAGGCGGGGAACGGTGCGAATGGCCGTATTGCCATAGAGAACGGGGATCTTGCGTGCCGCCGGCGGCGGCGACGCCTGGTTGAGGCCCAGGAGGCTGGCGAGGTCGCCACGACTGGCCTTGGTACTGGCGGCATCATCCCGCGGCGGACGCAGCACGGCGGTGATGCGCCCGCTTTCGCGTGCCGCAACCAGCTTGACGGCATCCTCGGGTGTCACATCCAGGGTCACGCTGGAATAGCCGCCACCGCCGGCACCCCCCGCAACCGCAGCTTGCGCGGTTTCGGTACTGGTGCCCGTGGCCAGCACGCGCACGCCCTGCAGCAGGGGTGCCGTGAGGCGGCGACGCCGATACTCGAAAGACACATAGAGATCGATGAGATCTCCGGGCTGCAGCAGGCCGGATACGGAATTGATGGCATCCACCGGCATGGTGATGGCACGCCGGCCATTGAGCAGGCGCGTGGAAAAGGCAGCCACATCCGGCGCGCGCACATGAACCGGCAGCACCATGTCACCCGCAGCCAGCGCCGAATGCAGGACCCGGCCTTCGAGCCGGTGCCAGTCATCGCCCTGCAGGCTGTCGCTGGGCACCAGACTTGCCGGATAGCTGCGCACGGCCAGATGAGAGGTATCGATGCGCGTGCCTGCGGGAAGATTCATGGCGGCCACCACACGCTGGACTTCGGGCACGCGCGCCCTGGCTTCCAGCAGGGCCAGACGCCCCTGGATATGCTCGCGCGCCGCCCAGGTCGACACCAGGCCTGCGAGAATGGCGAGCATGAGGACAAAGGCACTGCGTGTGAACAAGAGACGATGAAACATGATCAGGGCTCCCCGGACAGGGCGGTGATGAGAAAAGGCATGTCGGCATCACTGCCGGACAGCACCGTGAGCCGATAGCCGTCGCGATACCAGTGAACCGGCGCCTTTGCGCCATGCCGGACGTCGGGAAAACCCGGCTGCCAGCCGGCCTGGCGCAAACGTGTCGGGACGGTGGCCGATGCCGGCGTCATGCGCGCATGCAGGGACAGTGTTGCCGGTCCAGAGCCGCTGTCCAGGGTGGCGCTGACCAGGGGCTGCGGACCATCGGGCAGCACCCTGCCGGCGACATCATCCTGGACGTGAAGTGCCAGCGCAGATACCCGCCCCTGCACGCCGGCACCGGCCGCCTCGATTTCAGCCAGCCAGTGACGACCACCGTCGATGCCGGAAAGCACCATGCGTTCCGGCATGACGAGCAGCTGCTGAAACGCGGGATTGGCCTGAGCAAGCGCATGGGCCATGTCCGCCAGGGACCGTGCCGCACTGAATTCCGCAAACTCGATGGCAACGCCGCCCAGATGCAGGCGCTGCGGCGACTGCCAATCCGCCTGCACGCCTTGCAGATAAGGCAATAGATGCGATGAGACTATGTTGTCATGCCGACGCAAGACGGAATGGCCGACAGCATCGGATAGCAACACGGCCATCGACAGCACCGCGGCTGCCACGATCAGCAGGGACGCCGTTGGCCATCTCCAGCGACACCGATGCGTCATGGCCGCCCCTCCGGCGAGGCAAGATGCCAGGAAGGCAGATCACCCGCCCAGGCGTGCAACCAGTCAAGCTCGGCTTGCGGCCGGTTCCACGCAGCATCGACTGCAGGCATCCTCGCAATGACCTGGCCGGCAGGCACCCGGGAACGCGCCACGACGAAAGACCATGCCGTCGATGATTCAGCAATCCTGAGGGCCGTCGCCGCATCATCCGGCGAGTGCCCGGCATCCGTTGCAATGGCAATCTGGCGTCGCAGACGGGGGTAGGCCTGCTCGAAAAAATCCAGCCCCAGGCGACCGGGCACAGCAAGCGGGCCATCAGCCAGACGCGGTGGCAATGCCAGATGCACGCCGAGCAGTCCCCTGTCCTCGAGCGACCACTGTGCGCGCAGCTGGCGCGCCGGCGTCCGGGCACCACCGACCTGCGCCAACTCCGGCAAGGTGTCACCGCGCTGAAGCCGCAGGTCGAGCTGGTCGTAGACCCTGAGCTTGAGATCCTTGCCGCGCAAGTCCCGCCACTGCACGCCCACCCCGGAAAACAGGCCCGCTGACAGCGCCGCGTGGGCATCGAAGGTCTCGGAACGCGTGGCCAGGAAAGCCGCATGACGCACGCCGTGGTCCGCGTGCAGACCCATGTCCTGCAAGCGCCCCAGCCACGCGGTCCCAAACCACAGGCCGGCCAGCGCGAGCAACACAACCAGGGCTTCGGCAGCCGCCTGACCGCGCTGGCGTCTCACGATGAGAGAATAGGCCATTGGGGATCAGTCCTCCGCCGGCAGCAGATCGGCGGACAATCGTGCCTGCCAATAGTGCCGGAACAGATTGGCGGTCTCGATGCGACCATCGGGCCTGGGCTCGGGTCTGTCGAAGAAGGCCTGCGCTGCCGAGCGCGTGCGAATACGCAGGGACTGCGGCCCTGTGCGCTTCAGGATGGCGACGAATCCCACGGCATCGGGACCACCCTGGCGCGTATCCAGATACGGCGGCAGACCACCGCCCTGCCAGCGCACGCCGGCAGCCACGGCATGGGAGTTGGCCATGGGGTTGCCCGAGCCCGAGGCAATGTTCCAGTCGGTATGCTCCTGCACCCAGCGCCAGAAGTCCTGCTGGGCAAAGTTCTCGGGCGGCTGGGCGACGTGAGGCTCGGCCAGGCGGGCTTGCGCCTGTGTGGGCACCCAGCCCCAACCCATGGCATATTCGCGAAAGTAGCAGCCTATCCAGCGATTGGAACGCAGGGCGTGATGCGATTGGGTATCGATGGACTGCCACAGCCCCTGGGCATCGAGCTCTGTGGCACCACGCCGGCGCAGCTCGTGACGTCGCGAAGGACAACGGGCGTCGACCACCCAGGGGTTGCGCTGCGTATGATTGCGGGGCTTCAGAAAGCCGTAGTGCGCCGCCGCCTGCAACACGAAGGGGCGCAAACTCAGACCGGCATGGGTCTGCAGATAGGACGGCCAGCCATCCTCTTCGATATGCAGCGCGGGCGCGCCGCCATCGCCCGGCGTGAAAAAGGCGGGTGCCCCGGCGTAGCTGGCCTCGAGCACGGCCTCCATCATGGCGCGCCGTGCATCGACGACGGAATCCGCCACCTGCCGGCCGGCCACACGCAGGCTGCCCTGCACCAGTGCATCATGCGCAAGAAAGGCCTGTGCCAGCGCACCGTCATCGCGCGCGAGCGCATCCATGCCGGCGGCCAGCGCAGCCGATGCATAGGCCGCACCGTGTTCCGGCCCGAACAGCATGCCAATCAGATACGCCGGAGGGTTGCCGCGTGCAAACTGCAGCGCCTCGGTGGCACCGAAGCTGGCCCAGGATGCCAGGGTGACCAGATGCGCCATGGCGACCTGGTGACCCACCTGGGTGCGATTGATGAGGGCCAGCAGGTTGAGCGCCCGCGCCTGGACCAGGGCGCCGCTGTAGGCTGCAGCATCCAGCGCATGCGTCTGCTTGCTGCGCGCCGCCACCACCTGGCCCAGCTGGAAGAAATGGATCAGGGCGACGATGGCCGCACCCATCAGCACCATGCCCAGAACCAGGGACTGGCCCGCCTGATGGTCGGACCGCAGCGCGGCGACAGATGCCGGTACCGGTGCGGACGTCATTGCACGTCTGCGTTGCCGGTGAAGGACTTGAGCGTCTTGCTTGCCGTCTGACCGGCAGCGGCCTCGGCGGCGGCCTGCGCCGCCTGCGACTGCTCGGTACCGTCCTCGCCGGCGAGCTCCTTGGCCATGGCGGCCGTCTGCGAGCGCACGACCTGGCCGAAAAGCTGATAGACGGCGATGGCCGCTATCGCGACCAGCGCAACCACAATGATGTACTCGGTCATGCCCTGGCCGCGCTGGCGTGCGCGCCGGGCCGGCTGCGATCGCTTCATGATGTTCTCCGTTGTCTGAACCCGTCTACAGTGTGGCGTGCACACGATCAGGGAACAATTCGGAGAAGTCACAGCGGACCGCAGGGTCCATCCGTACCAGTACCTGCGTCTGGTACCTGAGTCAAGACCCTCAGTCGGCAGCGTCCTCGCCGGTGTAGCGGCGTGCCGAAGCGAGGATTTCACGGCGGGCGGCCTCGGGGCCTTCCCAGCCCTTGACCTTCACCCACTTGCCGTGTTCGAGATCCTTGTAATGCTCGAAGAAGTGCTGGATGCGTGCCGTTTCTTCGGCGGGCAGGTCTTCCGGCGTGTGGATGCTGCGATACGGCGGATACAGCTTGTCAACGGGCACGGCCAGCACCTTGGCATCACCACCGGCCTCGTCGTCCATCTGCAGCACGCCGATGGCACGCGAGCGGATCACGCTGCCGACCTGAATGGGGAAAGGCGCCATGACCAGTACGTCCACCGGGTCGCCATCGTCGGCAATCGTCTGGGGGATATAGCCATAGTTGCAGGGATAGTGCATGGCCGTGAGCATGATGCGATCGACGAATATGCAGCCGGTATCTTCATCGACCTCGTACTTGACGGGATCTGCATTCATGGGGATTTCAATGATGACATTGAATTCATCCGGCAGCTTTTCGCCGGCAGGGACTCGATCTAGGCTCATGCTGTTTGATTACCTTGGGTGAACAATGAAAGATCAGGAGGGCTCGTGGGCACTCCGCGGCCGGTCGGACGTCTGGCTGACATCGACCCCGGGTATGGGTGCCGTATCGAAATAGGCTTCGGCATCGGTGCCGGATGCCGTGCCGGCCGTGTCATCCGCCTTGCCGGTGTCCCCGGGCGCAGTTTCGGGCGCCGTTTCAGTCGCTGCGGCAGGCAGCACCGAGGCCCTGGCGGATATCGGCGGTGTTTCGGGGGCTGCCGCACTGTCTGCCGTCAGCGGGACAAGCAGTGCATCGCGCCCGGGTATCTGTGACAGGGGTGCCTGCGCATCGCCGGAGACCGGCAGCCGGCCGGCCACCCGGGATGCGAGACGCCAGTGATGCGTGGCCTGCGCGGCGCGACCCTGGGCGTCGTAGAGATTGCCCAGCAAGGCATGGATGCGCACATCGCTACGCAGGCGCATGCTCTCCAGCAGATAACGCTCGGCCAGCCCCCAGAGCTCACCCGTCAGGCATAACCGCCCCATGGTGGCCAGCAGGATGGGATTGTCGCCCTGTGACTTGAGCCAGGATTCGGCCTTGTTCAGGCGACGGCGTACCTGATCGGCCGGACACTGGCCATAGGCCTGGATCAGGCGGACATCCATGGTCTTGGCGATGGCATTTTCCAGGATGCGGCCGGCTTCCTCGTGCTGGTTGGCATTGGCCTGGACTTCGGCGGCGGCGAGTGCGATTTCAGGCAGGTTGCGCTCGTCACCTTTCAGGCCATTCCAGAGTGCGCGAAACCCTTCCGCGCCGGCCGCACGCAACTGGGCGGCCACGGCCTGTTCGATGAGCTGCATGGCCTGGGCCTCATCAATGGCGCCGCGACGCAACAGCAGGCGCGCAAGTGCATGCACGCGCTCGTGATTACCGAGCTGGACATGGGCGCGCAGCAGCAGGCGCGTCGCATGAAAATGGCGCGAACTGGCATCCTGCACCGGCTGCAGCAGGGCCAGCGCCTCACCGGCACGCTGCCCATCGAGATAAAGCTCGGCCGTCACGATTGCCACGACATCGCGCAGGCGGGCATCGTCGCGCATCAGCTCGCGCGCCTGCGCCAGCGCACGCTCGCCGCGTTCGGCATCGCCGCGCTGATAGGCAGCCCGTGCCGAGGCCAGCGCCGCCAGCACCTTGCTCGTACGAGAGCTGCTCTTGCCCAGCAAGCGTGTCAAATCCTTGTCTGCCGGCTCCAGCCTGCCTTCCAGCAGATGAATCCAGGCATTCTCGAGCAAGTTGTAATCGCGACGCTGCGCCCGCCTGCCCTGCCAGGAACGCAAGCGGCCGGGGCCGCGCGCCAGCCAGGCGAGCAGGCGCAGGACAGCATAGAGAAGCACAAAGGCCGTGACCAGCAGAATGAGTGCCAGGGTCAGGGAAATCTCTATGCGCCAAGGCTGCACGAGGATGAGTATATTGCCGCCGTGGTCCTGCAGCAGGAGCGCGGCGCCCACGGCCGCAATGAAGACCAGCAGCGTCCAGAACCAGGCTCTCATTGCTGCGCCTCGCCGCCCGCATCCGGAGCTTGCGCCTGAAGCTCGCGCACAGCCTCCAGCGCCGTGATGCTGTTGCCGACATCGGGCAGCTTGAGCTCGATGTCGGTATCTTCAAGTTCACGGGCGATGCGCAGCGCCTGCCGTGACAGTGTGGACTGGGCGTCGAAACGTGCACCGATGGCCTGAACCAGGGCGTGAGTTTCCGATTTCCAGATTTCGGACTGCCCCATCATGAGGGCCAGTTGTGCCGTCATGATGCGCAGACGCAGATTGTCGCGGAACCGGGCTGCCTGATCGGGCGAGATCAGCAGCGCTGCGGCATCATCGACGCGACGCACGGAAATGAAACGATCGAAATCTTCACGCAGGGAAGTCATGGTGGCGTCGGTCCAGTCGCGACCTCGCGCCAATGCGGACTCCCACCAGGATCCCGAATCATCGCCGGACACCGGCTGCGCCGGATCAGCCTGCGGCACAGGGGGCGCCTGCTCAGGCCCGGTCACGGCACCCGTCGGGCTGACATCATCGGGCACCAGCAGCGGCGCCTGCTGCACCAGGGCCGCAAGCTCGTCCAGGCGGGCCGACAGCAAGCCGACATCGATGGTGCGCGCAGCCCGCAGACGATCAAGGTCGCCGTTGATGGTCTGCTGCAGCGATGCCAGCGCCGGACGATTGGCACGCGCCAGCTGGGCCTGTGCCGTCTCCAGCGAGATGATGGCGTTGGATACATTGCCACCCAGCTGCAGCTGCTGCTGGGCAATGACCACCAGATGATCGATATCATTGAGCAGCACGAGATCGGAGCCACGGTCGGTCAGCAGCTGGAAGGCTTCGTCCAGACTGCGATATTCGGCACGCGAGGCCTTGAAGCTGTCATCGAGCGCGGCAATGCGTGCCGCCTGACCATCCAGTACCGATTTGAGCTGGGATGCCTGCTCGCCCGCCCGGCGCAGCTGATCGCTACTTTCCAGCAGCTCGTTCTGCAGGGATTGCAGGGAGCGTTGCGTGTGCTGTTGTGACTGGTGAACAAACCACAGGCCGGCAGCGAGCAGCAGTACCAGTACAAAGAGCAGCCACAGGGGCCAGCTGCGGCCCTGCTTGCCCTGGACCGGGGGTGTCGTTGCAGCCGTCTTCGCCGGCGCCGGTTTATCCCGGGCTGCTGCGGATGTCGCAGCGGCCGAAGGCTCGCGCTTGCTGTCGGAAGGTGGAGTCGCCGGCTTTGCCGTCTTCTGGGCGACAGGCGCCGTCTTGGCCGGCGCAGCCGACTTGGTGGCGGGTGCAGCAGCCTTGGCCGCTGCAGCTGTCTTCACAGGCGCGGCTGTCCTGGCGGGCTCGGCCGCCTTGGCAGGCACGGCATCGTTGCGCGGAGAGCGGGGCGTTTTTTCAGTCATGGCGAGATTGTAATCCGAGAGACACCCGGGACGCAGCGGCCTGCGCCATGAGCGCGTCAGCCATGGCATCATCTGACGGCGCACACACGGCAATGGCCTGTGCCGCCCGGGCGTCGGAAGCCCCGAGTATAGTTTGTAAATGTCCGGCGATTCGTTGATGAATCACTACAAATCGGCAATCCGCCCAGCGTCGCTCCAGGCCCAGGGCCTGGATACCGGCCTGCACAGCCCGCAGACCCTCGGTGCTGGTCAACAGGAAGACCGGCGCCGGTGCGGCCTGCATTGCGCGTACCAGCTGCTGCTCCTGCGCCTCGCTCCAGCGCACAGGACGGCGCTCGTAAACGGTCAGACGGCGTACACGCACACCGGCGGCATCCAGTTGCCTGCCCAGCCATTCGCGCCCCTGCTGGCCACGCAATATGGTAGCCCGGTGCACTTTCGGCAGATGAGGCGCCAGCAGCGCCCACAGCGCTTCGGAATCCTGATCGGGTGCGCCGGCAGGCGGATGCACGATGCGGGTGGCAGACAGACGTTCGCAGGCATACAGCGGACGGGCGCTTGCTGCACCCACACAGCCCAGCCAGGCCCGGCCCGGCCAGGGTTCCCTGGCGTCATCCCGGCACGCCAGGTGATCGACGAAGACCTGTGCCGCCTGACGGCTCACGAAGACAAGAAGGTCCTCATCGGCGAGGGCGGCGAGCTCGAGCGCTTCGGGCGCACAGGCCTGCAGGGCCAGCGCGGGCAGACACAGGACGTCATGCCCGGCCTGCTGCAGACGATGGGCCAGTGCCTGGTTCCGCCCTTCGGGTCGCGTCAGGATGAGACAGGGTCTTGCCATGCCGAGCGCGCCGAAGCAGGCGCTAGCCCTGCCCGGGCACCAGCAGGCGTGCAAGAATGGCGTCTGCACCCATGGCCATCAACTCTGAAGCGGCCTGCTCACCCACAGCCCGGGCCTGCTCGACCGGGCCGCTCGCCTGCGTCTGCAGCACCGCAGTGCCATCCGGCTCGGCCACCAGCGCCTGCACATTGACCATGCCATCCTGTACCTGGGCATAGGCGGCAAGCGGTACTTGGCAGGAACCGCCGAGTGCGCGCGAAACCGCCCTTTCCGCTTCCGCACAGGCATGCGTGACGGCACAGTCCAGCGGCGCCAGCCAGGCGTGCAACTCCTTGCGTTCATCCAGGATTTCGACGCCCAGCGCGCCCTGCCCCGGTGACGGCAGGCTGTCGGCCACGGGCAGGTAGTTGCGGATGCGATGCGCCAGGCCAAGCCGCTTGAGGCCGACGGCCGCAAGAATGATGGCATCGTATTCACCACGATCGAGCTTGGCCAGACGGGTATCGAGATTGCCGCGCAAGGGCTTGACCATCAGCCCGGGGTAGCGCTGGCGCACCTGGGATTCGCGGCGCAGGCTGGACGTGCCCACCACACTGCCTTGCGGCATGGCAGCCAGCGATTCGTGGCGCGAGGACACGAAGGCATCGCGCGGGTCATCGCGCTTGAGCACGACCGGCAGGGCAAAAGGCGGCCCAAGCTCGAAAGGCACATCCTTGAGCGAATGCACGGCCAGATCGGCACGCCCGTCCAGCAGCGCGGTCTCGAGCTCCTTGACGAACAGGCCCTTGCCACCCACCTTGGACAGCGTGCGATCCAGGATCTGGTCGCCGCGCGTGGTCAGCTCGAGCAACTCGACGCGACAATCGGGGTAGCGCTCCTGGAGAAGCTCGCGCACATGCTGCGCCTGCCAGAGTGCCAGACGACTGGCGCGTGTGGCAATGACAAGACGGCTCGGCGGCACGCCCGTCATCCTGCCAGCATCTTGAAGATGACGGATGCAACAATGCCCAGCACACCCAGAATGGCCAGACCCTGCAGCAGCGACAGGCCGGATTCGGCACGCTGCGCTTCACGAGATGATGAGTTTTCCATGATTCATTCCTTTCCTTTGGACCCGGCTCTGGCGCTCAGGACCCGGCCCGCGCCAATGACCAGCAGGGCCCCCAGGGCCGAAGCCCAGTAATGGACCGGCGTGGCAGCCCTGAGCATGCCCGCCGAACTGACCTGTACCCAGGCATCGCCCAGATTCTGCTGGAGAAGCGCCAGCACGGCCACATCGCCTATCAGCATGCCGCCGGCGATCCAGCCCAGCAGGCCCGCCCCGAGCGTGACCACGACGGGAAAACGGTCAATCAGCTTCAATACCAGTGTACTACCCCAAACGATGACGGGCACACTGACCAGCAGGCCAAAAACAACGTAATAGAGCTGATGATCGAGCTGGGTATGGTTGGCAGCGGCGGCAATGGCAATGATGTTGTCCAGGCTCATGACCAGGTCGGCCAGGATGATGGTGCGTATCGCGCGCCACAAGTTGCCGCCCTCGTCGACCGTCAGCGTGGATTCATGCTCGGGCAGCAGAAGGCGCACGCCTATCCAGACCAGCAGCAGGCCGCCCGTCAGCTTGAGCCAGGGCAGCTCGAGCAGGGTGAGCGCGAAGGCGATCAGGACGATGCGCAGTGCTATCGCACCTGCCGTGCCCCAGATGATGCCCTGCATGCGACGCCTGGCGGGCAGGTTGCGGCAGGCGAGTGCGATCACGACGGCATTGTCGCCACCGAGCAGGATATCGATGATGATGATCTGCGCCACTGCGCCCCAGTGCACGGATTCCAGCAGCGCGACCATGCGTGCACTCCCGATGTGTTACCTGATGCCGCCCCCGCCAGGGAGCAGCATCACCCGCTTTCAGGCCAAAGGACTAGAGGACGGACTTCAGCAGACGGCCCATTTCGGAAGGATCGCGTGTCGTGCGGATACCGCACTCTTCCATCACGGCCAGTTTGGCATCGGCCGTATCATCGCCGCCGGAGATGAGCGCGCCCGCATGCCCCATGCGCTTGCCCGCCGGCGCCGTGACACCTGCGATGAAGCCCACGATGGGCTTGGTCATGTGATCCCGCGCCCAGCGCGCCGCATCGACCTCGTCCGGCCCGCCGATCTCGCCGATCATGATGACGGCGTCGGTGTCGGGATCCTCATTGAACATCTTCAGGATGTCCACATGCTTGAGCCCGTTGATGGGATCGCCGCCAATACCCACCGCCGAAGACTGGCCCAGCCCCAGCTCGGTGACCTGGGCCACGGCTTCGTAAGTCAGCGTGCCGGAGCGGCTGACCACTCCCACGCGTCCCTTGCGATGGATATGGCCCGGCATGATGCCGATCTTGATCTCGTCAGGCGTGATGAGACCCGGGCAGTTGGGGCCCAGCAGCAGGGTCCGGCGATTCTCGTCGCGCATGCGGTTGCGCACCTCGAGCATATCGCGTACGGGGATGCCTTCCGTGATGCAGATGACCAGATCGAGATCAGCCTCGACGGCTTCCCAGATGGCATCCGCCGCGCCCGCAGGCGGAACGTAGATGACGGAGACCGTGGCACCGGTGGCTTCCTTCGCATCGCGCACCGTACCGTAGATGGGGATGCCTTCGAAATCCTCGCCGGCACGGCGCGGATGGACGCCTGCCACAAAGGCAGCCTGGCCGTTGGCGTATTCACGGCAGGCCCGCGTGTGATACTGGCCGGTCTTGCCGGTGATGCCCTGCGTGATGACCTTGGTATCTCTATTGATGAGAATGGACATGCGTAATCCTTTCTGTTCCTTTATTGTGCCGCGGCGACTACTTTGGTGGCCGCCTCGCCCATGGTGTCTGCGCTGATGATGGGCAGGCCGGATTCCGCCAGCATCTGCTTGCCCAGATCCTCGTTCGTGCCCTTCATGCGCACCACCAGGGGCACATCGAGGTTGACGGCACGGCAGGCTGCAATCACCCCTTCGGCAATCACATCGCAACGCATGATGCCACCGAAGATGTTCACCAGGATCGCCTTGACATCGTCGTTGGCGAGCATGATCTTGAACGCCTCGGTGACCTTCTCCGCCGTTGCGCCACCGCCAACGTCAAGGAAGTTGGCCGGCTCGCCGCCAAACAGCTTGATGGTGTCCATGGTGGCCATGGCCAGGCCGGCGCCATTGACCAGGCAACCGATATTGCCTTCGAGCTGGATATAGGCCAGATCGTGCTTGCTGGCCTCGATCTCGGCCGGGTCCTCTTCATCCAGGTCGCGCCAGGCCACCACTTCGGGCTGGCGGAACAGGGCATTGGAGTCGAAATTGAACTTGGCATCCAGCGCGATGATATCGTCCGAGCCGGTGAGCACCAGCGGATTGATCTCGGCCAGGCAGGCATCCGTCTCCCAATAGGCCTGATACAGGCGGCGGATTTCCTGTGCCGCCCGCGGGGCCGCGCTTTCCGGGATGCCGATCCCGCGCGCCAGCCCCAGCGCCTCGTCCCCGGTCAGACCCGCCTTGGGGTCGACGAATACCTTGAGAATCTTCTCGGGTGTGGCCGCTGCGACCTCCTCGATCTCCATGCCCCCTTCACTGGAGGCCATGACGCAGACGCGCTGTGTGACGCGATCCGTCACAATACCCAGGTAATACTCCTTGCGAATGTCTGCGCCCTCTTCTATCAGAAGGCGCCGCACGGTACGGCCGGCGGGACCGGTCTGGTGCGTGACCAGCTGCATGCCCAGGATGTCATCAGCAGCCTCGCGCACGCCATCCATGGACTTGACGACCTTGACGCCGCCGCCCTTGCCACGACCACCGGCATGGATCTGGGCCTTGACCACCCAGACCGGACCTCCCAGTTTTTCAGCCGCAGCCACGGCCTCGTCGACCGAGAATGCCGGAAAACCCCGGGGCACGGTCACGCCGAACTTGCGCAAGAGTTCCTTACCTTGATATTCGTGAATGTTCATGAGTCATCCGTTTTTGCCTGGAATTGAAAATGAGCGCGACAAACCACCCAGAAGCACGCAGTTGCCGCAAGCGATCGAGGGCCGGTCAACCATCGTCCGGACTGTCCTGCGGCCCGGTATACCACTCGGGATAGGCACGCCTGACTACGGGCCCGTCGGCCCGCAGGGCATGACAACCATCGATCTGAAAAGGCCGTTTGGCCTCGACGCCGGGCCGGGCGCGCTCTTCGCGACGGCGCGCCGCCATGGTCTGCACCGCTACTGTGGGAAATACATTGCAGAGCTCGGTCAGATGGGTGCAACCCGCCATACGTGCAAAGCGCTGCCTTACGGCATGGCGGAAGCCGCGCAGCAGATTCATGCCGACCAGGTCGGCATAATCCGGCGCGATGGCACTGCACTGCGCGCCGAAGGGAGCAGCGTCGTATGCGGCCACGGCGCCGGTGATGGTGTATTCCGCATCGATGGTGATGCGCAGATGCATGTGATGGATGGGTGACCCCGCCCCGTGAACCGAGCCGTCGGATTTATCAAAATCGTAGGCCTTGACATCCACCAGCTCGGCTTCCAGATCCCACTGCCCGTCTTGCCGGGCGAACGCATTCACGGTGATCGTGCGCGTGTGAACGGGTTCGCGAGCGGCATCGGGAGCGGGAAGCGGCATGGGGCGGACACTGCAGTGTGCGGAAAATTGAACCTATGAAGTATAGCGCAGAGCCCGGGCGGCACTCACCATCGCCTGCAGTCCGGCTTTCGCTTCGGGCCAGGTGCGCGTTTTCAGGCCGCAATCCGGATTGACCCAGAGGTGCTCGCGCGGCAAGTGCCGCAGGGCCTTGCGCATGAGCGACACCATCCATTCCTCATCAGGAATGTTGGGCGAATGGATGTCATAGACACCCGGCCCGATGTCATTCGGATAGCTGAAGCGCTGAAACACCTCCAGCAGCTCCATGTTGGAGCGTGACGTTTCCATGGTAATCACATCCGCATCCATGGACGCGATGGCGGCAATGATGTCGTTGAACTCCGAATAGCACATATGGGTGTGGATCTGGGTTTCGTCCTCCACAGCGCTGGTCGCCAGCCGAAAGCATTCGCTCGCCCAGTCCAGGTAGCGGGCCCAGTGGGCGCGGCGCAAGGGCAAGCCTTCCCGCAGCGCCGGCTCGTCGATCTGGATGACGCTGATACCGGCCGCCTGCAGGTCGAGCACCTCGTCGCGCAGGGCAAGCGCCAGCTGGCGGCAGGTCTGCTCGCGCGGCTGGTCGTCGCGCACAAAGGACCACTGCAGCAGGGTGACCGGCCCGGTGAGCATGCCTTTGACGGGCCGTTCGGTCAGCGACTGCGCGTAGGTGGTCCAGGCCACGGTCATGGGCGCGGGACGGCTGACATCGCCGAAGATGATGGGCGGCTTCACGCAGCGTGACCCATAGCTCTGCACCCAGCCCTGCTCCGTGAAGGCAAAGCCGCCCAGCAGCTCGCCGAAATACTCCACCATGTCATTGCGCTCGGGTTCACCATGCACGAGGACATCCAGGCCAAGCGCCTCCTGGGCGCGAATGACGCGTTCAATTTCCGCCTTCATGGCCTGCTCATAGGCGGCATCACTCAATTGCCCGTTACGCCAGTCCCGGCGCTGGCGGCGGATTTCCGGGGTCTGGGGAAAGGAACCAATGGTGGTCGTGGGAAACTCCGGCAACTGCAGCCGCGCCTGCTGCTTGCCATGGCGTTGTGCAAAAGGCGGGCGCCGGCGCGTCAGCTGATCAGCCTGCGCAAGCGCCTGGCGCACGGCTTCCCGGTGAATGCGCGTGGATAGTGCACGTGCCTGCAGGGCGGCCTTCTGGGCCCGCACGGCCTGCGCATCAATGTCACTCAGGCTGCCATCAAGCAGACCGGCAAGCCGGCGCAGCTCGGCCAGCTTCTGCACGGCAAACGCCAGCCAGGACCGCAATTCGGCATCGAGCCCGACCTCAGGCTCGAGGTCGATGGGCACATGCAGCAGCGAGCAGGACGGCGCCAGCCACAGGCGCTCGCCCAGGCGCTGGTGTACCGCCTGCAGCCGTGCGGCAACGGCATCGAGATCCGTGCACCAGATGTTGCGTCCGTCGATGATGCCTGCCGACAGCACCTGGTCATCGCGCACGTGCCCGAGTACCGCCTCCAGTTGTTCCGGTGCGCTCACAAGGTCGATATGCACGCCGTGCACGGGCAGATCGCGCAGCAACGTCACATTGTCGCCCAGACCTTCGAAATAAGTGGCCAGCAGGATGTGCGGCCCTGCATCGGCAAGCGCCGCATAGACGCGGTACACGGCCTGCTGCCAGACAGGCGGCAGATCGAGCACCAGCACCGGTTCATCGATCTGTACCCACTCGACGCCGGATGCCGCCAGGCGGGCCAGCGCTGCACGGTAGACGGGCAGCAGCGCATCGAGCAGGCCCAGCTTGGCGACATCGCCCGGGCCATCCGCAAATGCAGGACCCTTGCCCAGCCACAGCCAGCTCAGCGGTCCAGGGATGACAGGCTTGACGGCATGGCCCAGCGCCCGGGCTTCATCCACCTGATCAAAGAGGTCTTCCCGGGCAATGCGAAACTGCTGGTCCGTTTCGAGCTCAGGAACAATATAGTGGTAGTTGGTATTGAACCACTTGGTCATTTCGCAAGCGGCTGCCGGCGTGCCACTGGGTGCACGCCCGCGGGCCATGCGAAATACGGTGTCCAGGCTCACCGCTTCCCCGGGGTCCTGACCGAAACGCTCAGGCACCACACCCAGCAGGGCACTCCATTCAAGCATGGGGTCATACCAGGCGAAATCACCCACCGGCACCATGGCAAGCCCTGCCTGCGCCTGCAGCGCCCAATGGCGCCGGCGCAGCGCACGACCGGTGTCCAGCAACGCCTGTGCGGACGCCTGCCCGCTCCAATAGGATTCCAATGCTTGCTTGAGTTCTCGCGCCTGACCGATGCGCGGAAAACCAAGATTATGAATAATTGTCATGCTTACTCGCTCCAACATGAATATAATCGGTGTTATTCATTGTGCATGGGGCACGAGCAAATAAAAAACCAAAGTCCTCGACTATTGATTGAATGAATTTCATACTAGAAATACGACACCTGCGCAGCTTGAGCGCCATCCGGGACAGCGGCAGCCTGCAGAATGCGTCCGAACGGCTGCATATGAGCCAGTCTGCCCTGTCGCATCAACTGCGTGATCTGGAAGTCCGCCTGAAGACGCCGCTGCTGAACCGGCGCGTGCGCCCCGCCCGACTGACCACGGCGGCATTGCGCATCGTGACCCTGGCGGATGAAGTCCTGCCCCGTCTGGCGCAGACGGAACGCGAGCTGCAGCGGCTGGCTGCGGGACACACGGGAAGGCTGCATCTGGCCATAGAATGCCATTCCTGCTTTCAGTGGCTGATGCCGGCGCTGGACGCCTTCCGCGCGAACTGGCCCGAAGTGGCGCTTGACCTGTCGGCGGCGTTCTCCTTTGCGCCGCTGCCTGCCCTGGCCAGAGGTGATCTGGATATCGTCATCACGTCCGATCCGCAAGCCATGGACGCGGTGGAATACATACCTTTGTTTCGCTATGAGCTGGTGCTGGCCGTCTCGCGCAAGAGCGCGCTGGCCAGGCAGGACAGCGTGACGCCGGAACAGCTCGCTGACCAGACGCTCATCACCTACCCGGTGGGTCGTGAGCGGCTGGACGTGTTTGCGCATTTCCTGGACGAAGCGGGCGTGGAGCCGGCGGCGCTGCGTCAGGCGGAGCTGACGCCGGTGATCCTGCAGCTGGTGGCAAGCCAGCGGGGTGTGGCCGCGCTGCCCAGCTGGGCTCTGGCCGAGCACGGAGACCCCGAGTCATTGCAGCAATGCCGTCTGGGGCCGCAAGGCGTATGGCGCACCCTGTTTGCCGCGCTGCGCAGCGAAGATTGCGACAGGCCCTATATGCAGGCCTTCATCAGTCAGGCATGCCAGACCTGCTTTGCCTCGCTGAGAGGCATCAGGCCGGTGGTCGCGACAGGATGCGGCGAAGGCAATCCGGCCCAAAGCCCCGGGACATCATGAAGCGGTACTGACGGGCGTAGTCGCGCGCATCCACCGCCGCCTGGCCGAACTTGCGTTCCCAGACTTCGCGTGCACGCGCTTCTTCGGACGCATCCAGGCCTTGCAGGACTTCTTCCACCAGCGCGGGATCAAGCCCGTGTTCGCGCATTTCCAGACGAATGCGGCGTATGCCCAGCGCGCCGGCGCGCCGATTGAGCAGGCTTTGGGCAAACCGCTCGTCAGACTGCCAGCCATCGTCCTCAAGCGCATCGAGCACTTCCGCAAGCGCCCGGGCATCGGACGCGTGGGGCGCGAGCTTGCGTTCGAGTTCGCGCCGCGAGTGTTCACGGCGCGAAAGATGGGCGATGGCCCTGGCCTTGAGGGACGGACCGCCTGCGATTGCCATCACGCGCCTTCGGGTTCGGCCCCGTCACTGGCGGGGGTGGATGCCGCTGCCATGGCTACCACGCCGAAATGCTCGCGCACCTGATTTTCGATCTCGCGTGCGAGCTCGGGGTGCTCACGCAGGTACTCGCGTACGTTGTCGCGTCCCTGGCCAATGCGCGTGCCCTGGTAGCTGAACCAGGAACCGGCCTTGTCGACCACGCCTGCCTGCACGCCCAGATCGATGATTTCTCCCATGCGAGAAATACCCGCACCGTAGAGAATATCGAACTCGGCCTGCTTGAACGGTGGCGCCACCTTGTTCTTGACCACCTTGACGCGTGTCTCGTTGCCGACAATCTCGTCACCCTTCTTGATGGCGCCGATACGCCGGATATCCAGCCGCACCGAGGAATAGAACTTGAGGGCATTGCCGCCGGTGGTGGTTTCGGGATTGCCGAACATGACACCGATCTTCATGCGGATCTGGTTGATGAAGATGACTGTGCAATTGGCGCGCTTGATGTTGGCGGTGAGCTTGCGCAGGGCCTGGCTCATGAGCCGGGCTTGCAGGCCCGGCAGGGAATCGCCCATGTCACCTTCAATCTCCGCTCTGGGAACGAGCGCTGCGACGGAGTCGATGACGATGAGGTCGACCGAACCCGAACGCACCAGGGCATCGGTGATTTCGAGTGCCTGCTCACCCGTGTCGGGCTGGGAAATGAGCAGATCCTCGAGATTGACGCCCAGGCGCGCCGCGTACTGCACATCCAGCGCATGTTCGGCATCAACGAAGGCGCAGACACCGCCGATCTTCTGCATCTCGGCAATGACCTGAAGCGTGAGCGTGGTCTTGCCCGAGGATTCGGGACCATAGACTTCGACCACCCGCCCGCGGGGCAAGCCCCCCACGCCCAGGGCAATATCAAGACCGAGCGAACCGGTGGAGACCACCTGGATGTCATGCCCGATCTTGTCATCGCCATAACGCATGACGGAACCCTTGCCGAACTGCTTTTCGATCTGGGAGATGGCCACCGCCAGAGCCTTGGCCCTTTCGGCCGCAGCCGCATTGCGAACCTTGTCGTTCATGGGTAGTAAACCTTGATCCTGAATGTTTGAGGAACTGCCTGATCGAGAAACCGCCTGATTGAGCAACTTCCCGTTGTCTGGGCATTATCGCATCATATACGATACTGTACAAATAGACAGTGTCACGTGATTATCGCAGATACGCCCAGCCGGTCGTGCATCGCCGCAGGCATTCGCACGCTGCGCTCTTTTCGTCCGGGCCGCAAGGCTGGCGCGTATGCCGATGCATATATTGGTGCATATGTTTGCGCGTACAATGCCGGCTTTTATCCGGAGTCGGCCCCGCCGCAATATGCACCATGTGGTTCAAGAATCTTCGTGTCTTTCGCCTCGCACCCGAGTGGTCCATTCTCCCTGACGCGCTGGAGCAGGCGCTGGCCGGACAGGCCTTCCAACCCTGCGCGAGCCAGGATGCCGAAAGCCTGGGCTGGGTGGCCCCGCGCAGCGACGACCCGCTGGTGCACGCCGTGGGCAAACAATATCTGCTGTGCCTGCGGGCCGAGCGCCGGCTGCTGCCGGCCAGCGTCGTGCGTCAGGCTGCCGACCAGCGCGCCGACGAGCTTGAGGAACAGCAAGGCTATCGCCCGGGCCGGCGCCAGATGCGTGAATTGCGCGAGGAGATGACCCAGACGCTGCTGCCCCAGGCCTTCCGAATCCATCAGGATACGCGCATCTGGCTGGATCTGGAACATCACTGGCTGGTCATCGACGCAGCCGCTGCCGCCCGTGCCGATGCCGTCATGGGCCTGCTGGCGGATGCGCTGCAGCCCCTACCCGCACAGCCGCTGGAACTGGCGCGCTCGCCGGCCGCCGCCATGACGGCCTGGCTGCT
The DNA here is from genome assembly GCA_041655275.1 of Castellaniella sp. Lineage (GTDB taxonomy): Bacteria > Pseudomonadota > Gammaproteobacteria > Burkholderiales > Burkholderiaceae_B > JAJYRX01. Next base: position 361,984 of record JBBAFU010000001.1, read on the forward strand.
GGAAGACAACCCGCCCGATGGCTTCACCATCGATCAGGAAGCCGAACTGCGCGCTGCCGACGACAGCAAGGCGACCGTGCGTTATGTACGCCACGATCTGGATGCCGAAGAACTGGGTCGCCACATCGCCACCGGCAAGCAGTGCACACGGCTGGCGCTGACCTGGGCCGATCGCATCAGCTTTGTTCTGACCGATGCCATGGAGCTGCGCCGCATCAGCCCGCTCGACATCCTGGATGAAGGCAGCGAGGCATCCGATACCGCAAACGAGGACGAACGCTTCGATGCCGACTTCAGCCTGATGAGCGCCGAGCTGGCGGTCCTGCTCGACGCCCTGGTGGCGGCACTGAACGAAACGGGCGGGAAATAAGACGGCGGGCCGGCGCCGATCCGTCTCAGTCCAGCCCGTGAAAGACGCTGTCGTCCGGCCCGATATGGCTGGGCGCGCGCCAGGTCGCATCGCGCAGCGAATGCTGCACCAGCCCCTCGACGCCCAGCAACACGGCAAAGATCGCCATGCGCACGGGAATACCATTGTCGGTCTGCCGGAAGATAGCCAGGCGCGGATCCTCATTGAGATCCGTGCTCAAATCATGCGCGCCCTCCCGGCTGTCACGCGGCAGTGGGTGCATCACGATGACATCCGGCCGGGCATACTGCTCCACCATGGCCTTGTTCACCTGAAAGACCGGCTGGAAACCCTCGAGCTCATCGGCGGCAAAGCGCTCTTTCTGGACGCGGGTGGTGTAAATCACGTCGACGCCGGACAGGCCCTGCTCCAGTGAATGCGTCTGCTCTATCACGTGGCCGCGCTGCGCCGCCTGATCCATCATGCCGGGCGGCATCTCCAGCCCGGGCGGTGAAATCAGCGTGAACTTCAGGCCGCGATACAGGGACAGCAGCTTGATCAGGGAATGGACGGTGCGACCATATTTGAGGTCGCCCACCAGCGCGACATGCGAGCCATCGAGCAGTTTTCCCAGCCGCGAGAATTCCGTCAGGATGGTGTAGAGATCCAGCAGCGCCTGGCTGGGATGCTCGCCCGCGCCATCCCCGCCGTTGACGACGGGAATATTCGTTGCGCGCGCAAACTCGGCCACCGAACCCTCATCCGGATGACGCACCACCATGGCATCCACATAACCGCTGATGACCCGGCTGGTATCGTAGATGGACTCTCCCTTGGCCATGGAGGAGAAAGTGAAGCCCGTCGTATCACAGACCGAGCCGCCGAGACGACAGAACGCCGCACCGAAACTGACTCGCGTACGCGTGCTCGCCTCGAAGAACAGATTGCCGAGCACCGCACCCTCAAGCACGCGGCAGACCTTCTGACGCCGGGCGATGGGTTGCATCTGATCGGCAATACGGAACAGCTCCTCGACTGATTCACGCGTGAACTGGTCGACCGAGAGCAGCTGATGCCTGTCATTGATGGCGATACGCTCGCGCAGCGGCCCGCTTTGGGCCGTCTGCGCGTATTTGGCCAGCAAGGCCTCGTTTTCAACGATCTCGGTCACGAAACGCATGACAACTTCGGGCATGGCCCCGTAATCCCGTGAGCCTTCGGGCAGCAACCAGGCATCGAGCGCCCTGCGCTTGACACCGATGCGCGAAGCAAACACGTCACGCGTGAGATTCAGGCGACGCATGGCGTCGCGCAGAAACACCTGCTGTGAAACCGTCATCTCAGTCAGTCATTGCCCTGTTCGGCACCGGCCGGCGCATCGCCCGCGGGTGTACCCGCAATGGCCTCTGCGGCGGCCGCAGCAGTCTCACCCGAGCCGACCATGAACGCCAGACGCTCGGTTGTCAGCGGTGCACTGTAGCCGGGCACCGCCATCAGGGTCTGGCCGACGATGAGCGCCAGCCGCTTGCCGGGAAACTGCGTGGTGGCCTGATTGACCTTGCCCAGACCCGCTGCATTGAGCTCGAGCACCAGCAGGCCGTCGCCGTTCTTGTTCGTGCCCGCCTGTACGCCGGTCAGGTCATCGCGCGTGACAACCGGTTGCGGGTTCAGGTACAGCTCGCCATCATTGAGCCGAATGGGGCTCCAGCCCTCCTGGGCGACCGTATCGGCCACGAAGACGGCCACCGGTGCGCCATCCTGCCCGGCCTCCTGGCGCGCCGGCATTTCCTGTGCCTGGGTCTGCGCCGCCGGCTCGCTTGCCGCAACATCACGATTGGGTACCGTCTCGCAGGCGGTCAGCAGCAAGGCACCCACAGGTACCAGGAGGCTCAGAATCGCGCGTTTGAATGTCATGAAAAACTCCTCTGGCAGAAAAAAGATCCGTGGCGGAAAAGTTTAACAGGTTCACTACTCAGCGAAGATGGATTGTGGCCTGATCCTGCATGCGTCCGTCGCCGTCACGCAACTCGATGCGATGGGTGCCCCGCCGCAGGTGCCACCACTGGCGCGGTCCCTGCCCCACCCGCTCGCCATCCACCATCCAGACCAGATCGCTGCTGCGCGGTCCCGCTGATGACGCGCGCAAGGCCAGCTGCTGCACACCGGCCGGAATGTCGGGATCGAGCGCCAGCACCAGACCATCGGCAGGTGCCGCGATACGCGCACGCGTGGGCCCGGCGCCAGTGCCTGCAAGCCGCACGCGAGACACATCGGTGCCGGCCAGAAAGAACTCCTCGCGTGCCGGCTCCACGCCGCCATCGAAAATGACGCGGTGCGCCACGATGCCCTGCGGTCGTGCCGGCGCCATGCCGGCCTGCTCGCGATGCAGCCAGCGCACAATGTCGTGCCAGATCGGGCCGGCACCGCTGACGCCGGACACTTCCCGCATGCTGGCGCCGCTGCTGTTGCCCACCCAGACACCCACGGTATGGGTCCGTGTCCAGCCCAGGGTCCAGTTATCGCGCATATCCTTGCTGGTTCCCGTCTTGGCGGCCGACCAGAACGGTGTGGACAGGGCACTGTCCAGACCGAAGGTATGGGCGCGCGCCTGACGGTCGCCAAGAATATTGCCAATGATCCAGGCTGACTGGGGTGAAAAGACGGCGTCTCCAGTACAGCCATGTTCATCCCCCCGCGAAGGCGCCGGCAAATCGGCCGGCAGCGCCTGCCAGGGCCGGTAACAGCCACCGTTGGCCAGCGTGCGGTAGGCATTGGTCAACGCCAGCAACGGGACATCGGCACTGCCCAGCGCCAGACTGTACCCATAGAAATCGGGATCATGCACGAGCGGAAGTCCCAGACGTCGCAGCGTCTGCACAAAAGGCGGCACACCCGTCAGCACCAGGGTGCGCACAGCAGGAATGTTCAGGGAGGCCGCCAGTGCCAGGCGCAAGCTCGCCCAGCCCGACGTCTGCCTGTCATAGTTCTGCGGCACATAGAGCGCGCCGCCAACGTCCAGGCCCAGCCTGCTGTTATCGAGCAGCGATGCGGCGTTCAGATAGCGCTGATCAATCGCCATGGCATAGAGAAAAGGCTTGAGCGCCGATCCGGCCTGGCGCGGAGCACGCGCATGATCGACGAAAGGCGCCTGTGACCAGACGCCTGAAGCGCCGATATACGCCCTGATGGCGCCACTGTCATTGTCGAGCACCACCACGGCGGCATCCGCCACGCCGGCCGCCGCCAGTGGCCCCAGATGCCGGTTCACGCTGGCCAGCGCCTGCGCCTGCAGACCGGCATCCAGCGTGGTGACCAGCGTCCGCAGTCGATCCGCCTCCGGTGTGGCGGACGCACCTGCGCGCGCCCGGGCCAGGGCAAGACGTGCAAAGTGCGGCGCCGGCGCTGCTTCGACCTCAGCCGGAGCGCGGCGCACCTTTGCCAGCGCCACCAGGCGCGCCGTGTATGCGGGCAAGCCGTCACAATCACCGGCGTGACCCGCCTCCCGCAAGAGGGTGCAGGCACGCTGTGCCAGCACTGCCACACCGGCATTGGGCGCACGCAACAAGGCGGCCGCCAGCGCGGACTCGCGACTGTCCAGGCCATGGGCCTGCTTTCCGAACAGATGCCGGGACAGGGCATCGATACCGATCAGCTCGCCCCGGAAAGGCGCCAGGTTGAGATAGGCTTCGAGTATCCCGGATTTGCTCCAGTGCCGCTCCAGCGCCAGGGCCTGGCGCACCTGATGCCATTTATCGGCCAGGCCGCGCCGCCCGGCCTGCGGCAGCGTTTCATCCAGCATACCGGCCAGCTGCATGCTGAGCGTGGATGCGCCCCGCGGCCGGCCCTGCACCAGCGCTTCCCAGCCGGCGACGGCCAGGGCACGCCAGTCCACACCCGCGTGCGTATGAAAACGCCGGTCTTCGGACTGGATGACGGCCTTCTGCAGGGCCGGGGAAATATCGGCCAGCGCCAGCCAGCGCCCGCGGCGCCCTTGAAAATCCTGACGCACGGCAGCCAGTTCATTTCCCGCGCGATCCAGTACCCGGATGTCGGATGCATGCCAGGCTGCGCGCACCTGCTCAAACCCGGGCAGCCCGGGCGGCGTCCCGGTCGCCTGCGCGAGCCCCGGCGTGGGCCATATCGCCAGCCAGAACAGAGCGGCAGCAGAAACCCATACGCCCAGCCACAGACCCCTGCGTCTTGCCATCAGTCGGCATACTCCAGAACGTGCATGGGCGCATCAATCGGCCATTCGGCATGCACATCCGGCTGATACAGAGCCTCGGCGCGTGTCGGCGGCAGAAAGAAGGTGCCGGCGGTGTTCAGGCGCACCACATAATCAAGCACTGTCGTACCGCCGGGAAGCACCTCGTACGTGGCCACATAGGCATCTTCGCGACGCTCGACATGTGTGGGCCACCAGCCTGAATCCTGCTCCGCCGTTGGCGCCGGTGCCACCGGCAATGCGGAATCCCGGCCCAGGCCGGCACCCAGGATACGGGCACCCGAGGGAATGGCATCCGACAGCGTCACCCAGAACCGCGGCGTGGACGTCTGCAGTGTCAGACGGACCCGGTAGGTATCCCCCTGGGACCACTGCCCGGGCCTGGCCTGCATGAGCGGCTGAACGCTGCGCGAGATCTGCAACCCTGCCGACAGCGGCGTACTATGGCGAACGGCCGCCAGCGCCTGCACGGACACCCAGGGCTTGCCCGCACCCTGATAACGCAGATCCAGCCAGTCGTGTCCTGCTCCGGACGTATCGGCACGCACGCTTTCCCAGGCCATCAATGGCGCATGGGCAAGCGCCGCTTCGGCGGGGCCGGCGCCATCCAGGGCCAGGGATTGCAGGACCTTGCCCGCGCTGTCGTGCGCATTCACTTCACCGCGCACATCGCGGGCGGGATAGGCGGCATCGTATGCGCGCAAGGCGAGCGTGCCATAGACGTTGGCCGTGCTGCTGCCCCAGTGACCACGGCGCTGCATGTCGATGAGCCCCTGGAGCAGCGGCTGGCGCTCGTCCTCCCAGTCCGGCCAGTTCAGGCTGGCTGACGCCAGCCGCGCCTGATTCACAATGGTGCTGGTCATCATCCATGCGCTGGCATTGAGAGCGCTGTCTGTCAGCACCCGCGTACGGCCGCTGAGTACGCTGCGCGACTTCACAATCTGGGTCAGCCGCTCCACTGATTCGCGGCGCGCGGATACGCCGGGTACGCGTTGCAGGACACCGATGGCATCGATCAGCGCCGAGGTGTGCCACAACTGCGGATCGCTGCTGACCGTCCCCAACAGGCGCGGATGCAGTCGTGCGTAACGCGACAAGGCTTCCATTGCCATGAGCTTGCGCATGTCCAGATCCTTGACCGGCGCACGCCGGTAGCGCACGATGCGACCCTCCACGAAGGCTTGCAGTGCCTCAAGCATGGCTTCACGGCGCGTTTCGGGAATCGAAAAACGCCCGCCCAGCGCCAGGGCGTCATCACTGATGCTGAGCAGCCAGGCCGTCAGCACCTCACTGCCAACGGGCGTGCTGTAGACGGTGCGGGGATAGGCGGCCACCAGACCGTCGTCATCCATGTACCGGGGCAAGACATCCATCAGTTCGGACCATCCCGTTTCGTCAGACATCGCGATCAGGCGTGAAACCCTCTGCGGCAGACCATCATGATCAAATTCGCTGAACCAGCGTCGCACGCCGTCCAGGCCGGCTTGCGGTCCTGCGCTCGCATCAAGCTGTATTCCACCCAGCAACACGCCGTGGTCGTCCCTGAGCGCACCTTGCGGCGCGGCAACGGCAAAAATCTCGGGCTGATGATGGGCCAGGACCCGGGCACCGGCCTGTTGTACCTGTACGGGAACCAGAGGCCCGACGCGCTGGAGGATCTTGAGCGCATCGCCGGCACGCGTCTCGTCGTCCGGCGCCCCCTCCTCGCTGACGCGCACGGTCCAGGTCACATCGCGCGCCTGTGCCAGACCTGCATCAGCGGGCACCCGCACCGGAAAACGCAGGCGCTGCGCCGCGCCGGGCGCGAGCTCCAGGCGCTCCTGCCGGGACTCTGGAAAACCGGCGAGCGGCCGGCCATCGGCATCCCGGACCTGAATATTCGCGGATACGGGCATGACACGCCCGGTCGTGTTGCGCACCGTGAACTCGGCCTGGTAGCGATCCCCCTGGCGCACACGCGTCGGCAAACCGGAGATCAGATACAGATCGCGCGCGCTGACAATGTCCGTGCGCCCGGTACCAAAACCGTCGCTGCCGTGATCGGCAACGGCCACCAGCTCGAAGCGCGTGATGGCGTCATTGAGCCGGAATGTGACGCGGGCGCGCCCCTGGTCGTCCAGACGTACGTCGGGCTGCCAGGACAACAGGGTATCGAGCAGTTCGCGCGTCGGACTGGCGCCGCCACCGCCGCCGGCGGGCACCGCCTTGCGACCATAGTGGCGACGGCCCACCACCTGCATCTGCGCCGTCGCGGTACTCACCCCATATCCGCGCACGGGATACATGGCCTGCAATGCGTCCCAGCTCGGATTGGGTGCCAGCTCTAGCAGTGCGGCATCCACCGCCGCAAACGCCACCGAACCACCCGCGGCGGGCCGGCCATCGGTTCTATGGACCTGTATGTCGACCGATACCCGATCACCCACCTGATAGCGCGACCGGTCAGCCTGCACATTGACAAGGAGACGATGCTGATCCTGTGGCACGCGCAGGGTGGCGACTCCGAAGCGAAACGACGGCTTGGCCAGATCAATCACTGTCCCCGGCGCAGGCGCCGTGCCATCCCCCCGCAATCGTCCGCGCAGCACCAGCACGGACACATAGACGTTGGGCGCCCATTGCGCCTGCACGGGAACGCGAATGACCGGATCGGCTGCCGCCAGGGTTTGCACCCAGGTCTGCAACACGCCTTCACGCTCTACGCTGACGAGGGCCGTTGCCTCACGAAACGGCATGCGCACCTGGAATTCGGCCATCTCGCCCACTGCCCAACCGGTTCTGGCCGGGATGATATCAATGCGATCATCATCACTGGCGCCAAACCAGGCTGCCATGCTGCCGGAGATCCAGGTCTGCGTGGCTGAGGACGCCTTGCGGCCCTGCTCATCCTGGACGGTGGCAACCAGCTCCAGCCGGCCTTCCATATCCACCCGGGCGGCGCAGGCAAAACGCCCGTCATCACCCGTCACTCCTTCGCACAGAATGCCCAGCGATTCAGACTGCCGCTGATTGTCGTAACTATAGAAGCCGCCCACCAGCCGCTTGCGCGTCGTGTAGACCTTGTGTTGCAGACCGGACACTGTGACCGGCACACCCGCGCGCGGCTGCCCGTCCCGGCCCAGCGCCACAACGCGCACGGCAACCGGCTGATCTGCAGCAGCAAACCAGGATTCGGTCTTGATGCCAGGCTGGATATCGGCCGGCCACACATGGGCTGAATGCGCCAGTGTCTGCAGCTCGCCGGACGGATCGATGAAGCTGGCCTCCAGCGTCCATTGCTGGGGATAATCCAGATCTGCCGGCGACGCCAGCATCACGCGCGCACCACCGTGCGCATCCAGCTGCACGGACTGCTTGTCCAGAAACAGCCGGGGAGCAGCGTCGTGTGCCGCCTCATCCAGCGGCGAAGGACGATCGAAGGCATAATCCTCAAATGCCTCGAACCAGGGCATCCGGTCCTGCGTGAGCGCCGACAGACTCACGGGCAGGCGGGCGGCCGGTCCGCCTGTGAGGTAATTCACCTGGACATCCAGCGCTACTGCGTCCGGCGCCACCAGCGGACCACCCTGCCCTTCACCCTGATCCTGTCCCTGCAACTGCAGTGCGCCACCCAGCACAGGCAGGCGAAACGCCTCTACCTGAAACACGCTGCTTCCATACCAGCGACGCTTGCTGTCGGTTACCTGCACACGATAACTGCCCAGGGGCGCCGTCTCCGGCAACACAAACGTGCTGTAGGCGGATAATCCGCCGCTGGGCGTTTCCTGCCATTCCAAGGGGATGCGTACCGCTTCGGTCGCACCAAAAAGTGACACCAGCACGGCATCCGGCAGGCCAGTTTGCGGAACAGCCAGACCATCGCGTGTTTCCAGGCGCAGAAAATGCTTCATGGATACCGTTTCACCCGCCCGGAACAGACTGCGATCGAACACCGTGTGCACGCGGCGGGTCGGATCGACGTCCATATCCATCGGCAGATTGAAGCGCCAGCCCTCTATCCCGTCATCCCAGGAAGACAGCACGAAGGCAAAATCCGCCTTGCCCCGGGCAAGCGGATGTCCGGCATCGATGCGCGCCGAGGCAAATACACCCGACAGCCCGGTATCCTCACAATAATCATCACGCGGCAGTGTCCGGCGCAAATGCAGCAGACCCCGGGCGTCGGTGCGGCCCCGGGCCAGACGCAATCCGCGGCAATCGAGAATGGTGACATCCGCATCGGCAACCACTTGCGCATCATCCAGCGTGGTTACCCAGACCAGGGCATCGTCACGACCCAGCTTGAGATGCACCGACAGATTGGTCACCAGTGCCAGATTACGCACAAACATGGGCCGGGCATCTTCCAGCAAGCCGGCGCCCAGACGGGGAGATTCGATCTCCAGCACATGCAGGCCGGGCTCCGCCACCGGCACGCCAATCACCTCGGAAGGGCGCACGACGTCCGCCTGTGCCCCCGGCAGCACAATACGGTGGACCTCCGGCATATCCGTCAGCAAGGAGTAGCTGCGCACATCGCGCAGGCTGTCATCCTGCTGCGCTTCAGGGACAGGCGCCAGCCGGCGGATCGCCTCGAACTGCGCCGGTGACCAGTGGCCATACCGCAGGCGCTGCACGCGTGCATACCAGCGCAGGACTTCCCTGTCATCCCGGATCACCTGGTCGCGCACGGTGCCGGCCGATTGCAGCAGCGCACGCGTCAGCAGATCACCTTCGACATAACGCAGGCTCAGGGGCAAGGTGGGGGGATGGTCATCCTCTTTCGCGCCCGGAGGCACGGCGGCAAATCGTTCAACAACCCCGAAGGCTTCGGAAGCAAACTTCACCAGCGGCGGATAATCACCAATGCGAAAAGCCAGTGGAAACGCGGGCGCATTCACCAGTTGCCGGCCGGCATCGTCATGTACGCCGGAAGGCAGATGCAGGACGGCATCGACATTGGCGGGAAACGGCCCGGGAAAGCCAACCCAGGTCAGCGGCCAGTCATCCTCGGGATCGCCCAGATCGGGCGAATATTCACCGCCGGGAAGCTGCAGACGGATATCCGCCGCCGTTGCGCGCGGAACCGGCGATGAAAAGCGCAAACCCAGCGACTGCAGGGGCGAGCACGGCGCACGCGCATTTTCACGACCGCAGGACAGTTCGGCCGTGAATACCGGGCGCACGGTATATTCGAGCACCTCGGCTTCCTGCGTCACCAGAGGCGCGTCACTCCCGGCGTCAATGACACTGGCCACGCCCGGGCCGATTTCAAGGCGCATCTGCGCCTCGGCCGGCAGCAAGCGCATGCATTGCAGCAAATGGGTGGATTGCGTGGCGTCAAAACGGCTATCCCAGAATGTATCGAGCACCTGCTCGCGCTGCTGCCCGGCCACCAGGCGAACCGGAATGGCCTCGCCAATACCCTCCACCACACAGCGGCTGTTCTCGCGCAGCGACTGCGCCTGCACCGGACCATTGAATCTCAGGACGAATACCTGATCCTCGGCAATGGGCGAGTCGTAGGGCCGCGAGGCTATCAGCCGGGGCGCACCCGTGCCAAAGCTGAACCCGGACTGCCCTTGAATCGCCTCGCCATCCAGACTGCGCAAATCCGGCAGCAGCGCTGCCTGACACTGTACGCCCGCCGGCAGTCTGTTATTGAACTCGTAGATCCAGCGGCGGGAATCCAGCCATCGACCCGCCCCGCCGGCCTCCCCACCACTGCACGATAGCGTCAGCGGCGCCGGCAGCTGCGCATCACCAAACGGCACCATGTCATCGTCAAACGAGATCTGAACGCTGTCGATCGTTGCCACTTCACCCTGCGGCACGAATTCGCTCACCTGCACGGCCCAGGCCGGCAACATACCTGCCAGCCCCATCATCAATAACCACGCCACCTTGCGCATGCACCCTCTCTTCACCGCAGGAAGACGGCAGCGCCGTCTATGCCGGCCATTGTTCTTGATATTGATGATTCATTCTAAGCCTATCGGCCGGGTCTGCAAGCCGGCTCAGGCGTGCTGTGCACTGCTTCTGATGCAGATTTGCGGCGCTGTTGCAGCGCGAGCGCGATACAGGGCCAACCTGATATACAATGTACAGCTTGTCGTCAGGGGCGATTTTTCTGTTTTGCCCTGCCGGTACGGGCCTATAGCTCAGTTGGTTAGAGCAGCGGACTCATAATCCGTTGGTCGCTGGTTCAAGTCCAGCTGGGCCCACCATTGGCTCTACCCCATTAACGGGGGACGGGCATTCGGCTCGGCTCTACCCCATTAACGGGGGACGGGCATTCATCGGCTCTACCCCGCAAACGGGGGACGGGCATTCATCAAACCCTGTTGATTACACCATCCCAGCCGCAGGTGGCCAAGACCCGCAGCCGGTAATTCTCAAAATTCCTGAAGCCATAGGCACGACGCG
>JBBAFU010000002.1:0-226307 GCA_041655275.1 Castellaniella sp.
TATGGATAGCCCGTGGATAACGCTTGACGCGTTACCCACCGCCTACCCACAGGGCGGCGGCTGTACACATCAACACAGGCTGCTAGCCAACAAGTTCAGACTCATCTACGGATTGGAATCGACTGACAGTATCGGCTGCTCAGGATACTTGCCGCAAAGCATGATGCGATAGTGAAACATGCGCCGGCAAAACACGACACCCACACGGCCGGCCTGGATTTCCAGATGCACGAGTAGCAGCGCCATCGTGCCGTCACACAGCCGCAAGCGCACGAGCAGATCCGTGCGTCGGGCGCCATGGCGAGCAACCTGGTGCAGGCGCTGCAACTCCTGGTGCAGGAAGGCGGGCGGCACGGACCAGTCGATGCGGGCATGGATAGCCGGCCAGAACAGGCTCATGCACTCCGGCAACCAACTTTGAAGGGCTTCCTTCCAGACGCCATCAAAATCAGGCGTGGGATCAGGCCGGCAGCACCTCATCCAGCCAGTCCATGGACACGGCAGCGGAAAAGGCCGGGTTTGCGCTCTGGCAATGGCCGTCCGCGCCCTGCTCTGCAGTGAATATGAATTGGCTCGCCGGCCCGCCGACCTTTTCGACAAAGCGGCGGGATTGCGCCAGAGGGTTGGCGCCTTCGCCTTCGCCGACCAGGGCGAGGCAGGGGCACCGTATGCGTGCCAGATCCGCATCGCCGACGCTGAACTCACGCAGGAAACGATAGGTATCGCTGAAACGCGAGCGACCGAATCGCAGCATGAGATTGCCGGCCATGGCACGTTTCTGGGCATCCATGACGGCCTCCGGAATATGCGGCAGGTCGTCCGGGCCGAAGTCCTCCTCATCCGGCAGATCGGCCGGATCGAGGCCGATGAACGATGTCATGTAGGCGTGCAGGTCGGGGATGGGTGAGTTCGGAATGAGCGCACCCAGACGCGGCTCATGCACGGCAATGCGCACCGAGAAATAGCCGCCGAAACTGATGCCCATCAGCGCCGGACGTACGGACTCATGCCCAGGCAGGCTGCGGATACGATCCACCACCATCCGCCCCACCACCTCGAAATCAGGACGGAAATGACTCTGCCCGTTGAAGCGCCAGGTGTCCATCTGGCCGGGGCCGGTGAACAGGACCACGTCCCAGCCCCGCTCCATGGCCGCGGTACCATAGACGATCCAGCTTTCCTCCAGCGTGCCGTCGTAACCGCTGAGGATCATCAGCACCCGCTCGCCGGTGTTGTCCGCGCGGTGAAGATAGTAGGCAGGCAGGCGCAGGCCATCCAGACTGAACCACCATTGTTCGCACGCGATATCGGTGCATGCCATGGACGCCAGGAAGGCATGGCGGCTGGCCAGACCCAGCTCGCGATGCTGCAGGTTGCTGATCGGCGCATAGTACTCGGCCGCGCGAAAGCTGTTGGAGGCCAGCAGATACTGGTCGCGTGCGCTGATGCGATGTCCCCGGGCGGCACGCACAGCCGCATCGGCCTGCTGGCGACGGCCCGCCGCAGAAAAAGCTTCCACCCAGGCTGCCGGGTCGGCATCCGCAATGCGTGCTGCCAATGCCAGCGCCTCGCCCACCGAAGCGCCGCCATAGCGCGTGGAACCCAATTGGCGCATCAGCTGGAAATCCATCTCTGCGTCGTCGAAACCGCGCACCCGCGTGCGCCCGCGCTCCAGTGATTCGACCATGCCGCCTCCTTCGGACCACCTTGGCCCAGGACGTTGATTTCGTTACATTACGCCTGTCTTCAACCAACGGCAAGCACAATCGCTCACAGCTCATATGGCTGCAGGATGCAAACAATATTCCTGAATAAATTAAAATGCACACGTGTGCAGAACATGCTAGGATTCTGACACAATCCGAATCCTTGCACCTTCTTTCAGGCAGATTCCATGACCCAGACCACCATCACCCATGTCCAGGCGCGCGAGATCCTGGATTCACGCGGCCGGCCTACTGTGGAGGTTGACGTTCAGCTGGCGGATGGCAGCCTGGGGCGTGCGGCCGTGCCGTCGGGTGCCTCCACCGGCCAGGCGGAGGCACATGAACTGCGCGATGGTGATCCCGAGCGTTATGACGGCCTGGGTGTCGGAAAGGCCGTGCATCATGTAAATACCGAGATTGCCGCCGGTCTTGAAGGCCGCGATGCCCGGGATCAACGAAGTATCGATGATTGCCTGCGGCGCCTGGATGGCACAGCCCAGCTTGCGCGGCTGGGTGCCAACGCCATTCTGGGAACATCGCTTGCCGTGTGCCGGGCCGGCGCCGTGGCCTGTGAGCAGGATCTGCATGTGCGCATCGCCGAACTGGCGGGCCAGGACAATATCTGCCTGCCCCTGCCCATGGTCAACATCCTCAGCGGCGGCATGCATGCCCGCCACGGCATGGATGTGCAGGATTTTCTCGCAATCCCGGTCAGGGCCGCCAGCATGGCCGATGCCATCCATCAGCTTTCACGGGTGCGCAATGCAGCGGCCACGCTGTGCGCGCAGGTGGGCTTGCCCACACTGCTGGCGGATGAAGGCGGCCTGAGCCCCGGCTGCAAGAGCGCAAGCCAGGCGCTGGACCTGATGATGAGGAGCATAGAAGCGGCCGGCCTGCGCCCGGGCGAAGACATGGTGATCGCCATCGACGTGGCTGCCAGCATGCTTTGCAACCGGGCCAGCGCCTATGATCTGCGCCGGCAGGGCAAACAGCTGGACACAGACGGCATGATCGCCATGATGGCGCAATGGGTGGCCGACTACCCCGTGGTCTCCATCGAAGACGGGCTGGACGAGGAGGATTGGGAAGGCTGGACGGCGCTCAGCACACAACTGGGACGCAAGGTACAGCTGGTGGGCGACGACCTGTTCAGTACCAATGCAGAGCGCATCGAGCGGGGTATCAACGGGCATATCGGCAACGGCGTGCTGGTGAAGATGAACCAGAACGGGACACTCAGCGGTACGCTGGACGTCATTGCGCAGGCACGCCGGGCGGGCTACGCCACCATCATTTCAGCGCGTTCGGGGGAAACCGAGGATCCCTTCATCGCCGATCTGGCAGTCGGTACCGCCGCCGGGCAGATCAAGATCGGCTCCCTGCGCACGTCCAGCACGGTGGGCAAGTACAACCAGTTGCTGCGCATCGAAATGGCTGACGACATCCCCTATGCCGGCATACAGGCGCTTGCGGGGCGGACGCCATGAGCAGCGACACCGTTGCCCGGCCCGATCGTGCCCTGGAGGAGTTTCTGGTCACCCAGGGGTTGGCCGATGCGCAGACACCGGCCCAATGGACGGCACTCACCGGCGGCGTATCCTCCGACATCTGGCGTGTATGCCTTCCGGGGCAGACGCTATGCGTCAAGCGTGCCCTGCCGCAGCTGAAAGTGGCGCGCGAGTGGCTTGCGCCCATCACGCGCAACGCCTATGAGTGGGCCTGGCTGTGCTTTGCCGCCGCCCGTCTGCCCCAGGCCGTACCGCGCCCCATCGCCCATGATGCGGAGCAGGGCATCCTGGCCATGGCGTATCTGGACGTGGATTCACACCCCGTCTGGAAGCAGCAACTGCTGGAAGGCCGGATCGATCCGCGCATGGCGCATACTGTGGCGGACCTGCTGGGCCAGCTGCATTCGGCCTCGGCGCACGATCCGGAATGTGCACCCCAATTCCAGAGCAGCGACATTTTCTATCCCATCCGCCTGGAGCCCTATCTTGTCGCGACCGGCGAGGCGCACCCCGATCTGGCGCCCACGCTGCAGGCGCTGGTCGAGCGTACCCTGGCCACGCGGCTGGCCCTGGTTCACGGTGATATCAGCCCGAAGAACATTCTGGCCGGCCCACAGTCGCCCATTTTTCTGGATGCGGAATGCGCCTGGTTCGGAGACCCCGCCTTCGACCTTGCCTTCTGTCTGAACCACTTCCTGCTCAAATGCCTGGTGCACCGCGACCGGCGCCGGGACTACCTGCACTGCTTCGCCGATTTCACGCAGGCCTATCTGCAACGGGTGGACTGGGAAGCACCGCAGGCACTGGAAAGCCGGGCGGCGGCACTGCTGCCAGGCCTTTTCCTGGCACGTATCGACGGCAAGTCGCCCATAGAATACGTGACACGGGAAGCGGACAAGGCACTCGTGCGCCGTGTGGCGCGCCCGCTCATCCTGACACCACCGCCCCGGCTTGCCGAGATCGCCCGGATCTGGGACGGGGCCCTCGCCGACACATGAAGAAAGGACCGGAGCGCAGCGGCGAAATCACGATCAAGGACATCGCCAAACATCTGGGCCTGTCTCACCCCACGGTTTCGCGCGCCCTGCGTGACATGCCGGGCGTCAGGGCCGGAACCCGCGACCGGGTGAAACAGGCCGCACAGGCACTGGGCTACATTCCCAATTCAGGCGCGCGCATGTTGCGCCGCACGCGCAGCGAGCTCATCGGTGTTGTCTTTCCCGATATCCAGAACGATTTCTACAGCACCACCACCACCGTGCTGGCGGCGCGCTTTCTGGCCCATGGCTACAAGCTCGTCCTGGCGAGCTCCGAGGATCAGGCCGACACGGAGCTCAAGCACATCCAGAGCCTTCGTGAAGCGCGCGTCGCCGGCATCATCATCGCCCCCAGTGCGCACCCCTGCCGTGAATCCATCGCCCTGCTGGCGGCCATCCCCTGTGTACAGCTTCTGCGCCGGCATCCCGCCCTGCCCGCCACTGCAGTGCTCATCGATGAGCAGCATGGCGCCCTGCTGGCCACCCGCCACCTGATTGCGCAGGGACACCGGCGCGTCGGCCTCATCACCGGTCATGTCGCCCTGAGCACGGGCCGCGCACGCGAGACCGGTTATCGCGAAGCCATGGCCGAAGCCGGGCTGACGGCGGATGAGGACCTCATCCACCAGGGGCCGCCGCGAGCATGCTTTGGCGCCACCGCCATGGCACACCTGCTCGATCTGGCCCGGCCGCCCACGGCCGTCATGGTGGCCAGCTCCCAGCCCATGCTGGGCGTGCTTGCCGTCATCCAGCAACGGGGCATCCGCGTGCCGGGTGATCTGGCACTGGCCGGATATCACGACCCGACATGGTTTGCACTCTGGGGGCCGGGCCTCAGCACGATTCGCCTGCCGGTACAGGACATGGCAACAACCGCCGCATCCCTGCTGCTCGACCAGCTCCATCCCGGCGATGAAGTGCAACACGCCCGAAAACAGCCTGATCACGTACTGATCCCACAGCTTGTCGAGCGTGGCAGCAGCCTTGCCGGTACTGCTGAGGACGCCATCGAAATCGTGGCTGCGAACCCGGACAGCCCCGAGGCACAGACGTGCATCCAGGCCTACTTCGCCGAACTGCGGCAGCGCTTCGAAGAAGGCTTTGACCCTGCGCTCAGTGTTTCAGCCGATCCCGACGAGCTGATGCCACCCCGGGGCTGCTTCCTGCTGGCCCTCGGGGCCGGCCGGCCGGCGGGCTGTATCGCGCTCAAGATCACCGGCAAAGGCCGGGGAGAGATCAAGCGTATGTGGGTGGCACCGGATGCGCGCGGCACCGGCCTGGGGAAACGCCTGCTGCAAGAGGCTGAGGCCCGGGCCCGCGACGCCGGTGTGGATGTCCTGCAGCTGGACACCCACCGCGCGCTCATCGAGGCCCGACGCTTTTACCAGCGCAACGGCTATGTCGAGATTGCCGCCTACAACGACAATCCCTATGCTCATCACTGGTTTGAGAAGCGCGGCCTGCAGGCTGATTCAAAAATCTAGTCCTGCATTGCCGTGGCCATGTCACGCGCGATGGCCGTGAGATTGCTCACCCCGCCGGTGACGACATACCAGGCATTGGGATCCGCATAATAGACCTTGCCCTCCCGAACCGCCCGTGTCCGGCTCAACACCGGGTGACGGGCCAGCGTCGCAGCGGCGGTCTTTTCGCCATCATTGATGGCACCGCGATCCAGGATCACCAGCCAGTCGGGGTCGGCTGCGGCAATGGCGGCCACTTCATCGGCCCGCTTGCGCGCCGCCGCCTCGGCCTCGGGTGTGCCTGCCCCGGGTCGCGGCTGCCCCAGCTCTCCGGGCTGTCGTGCAGGCAGCACCGGGGCCAGGCCGCTGAACTCATGCACATAGCCGAAACGATCGCCGGGTGCGTGGGGAATCACGTGGTCGTTGATGATGAACAGCAAGGCACCGGTCTTGCCCCGGTTGATGGTGCGCAGGGCATCAACCGCCTGCGTCAGCGCATCCAGCGCAGACTGCGCCTGTGCCTGACGCTCCCAGGCCTGCCCGATCGCGGTCACGGATGCCTCGACTGACCGCATGAAGTGCGCGTCATCATGCGCGAAACTGACGGTCGGTGCCATGGCACCCAGCCTGGGCATCGCGGGCAGGGAACGGCGCCCGGCAATGATCAGATCGGGGGCCTGCTGCGCCAGCGCCGCGTAGTCGGGCTCGAACAGCGTGCCCATGACCGGTGCGTCGGAAAAACGCGCCAGCGTACCTGAATAGACCGACCTGGGCACACCGACGACATCGATGCCCAGCGTGTTGAGGGTGTCCAGATGACCAAGGTCGAAACTGACGATACGCCGGGGCTGCTGCTCCAGGTTCAGCGTGCCGTCGGCATGTTGCAACTCGAAGGAAAAACAGGACGAAGCCAGCGTCAGACCGGCCGCGGCGGCCAGCAATTTGGGCAGGAGTTTCATGAGGCAGACACCAGGAAGATTGGGGGAAGTTCTATGTCATCGCGCTTGAGTGTAAACGAGAATGATTCTCAGACGCAAGTGCTTTAAGGGGCGCTCACCAGGCGCGCATCCAGCCAGCCGCGCAAGGCATTGGACACCCGCAGGGCGCGCGCACGGCGCAGGTCTTCTGCGTCCAGTGCGGCTTCCTCCACCCGCCCCGCATCCAGCAAGGCCTGACGCTGCACACCGGGCAGAACACCGGCCGACAGGGGCGGCGTCAGCCAGCGGACCCCATCAGGGCTCACGTAGACATTGCTGCGACTGCCTTCCGTGAGCCCGCCGTCATTATCGAGAAAAACCATGTCGAACACCGCCGGGTGCGCCTGCAGCCAGGCCTGCGCCGCCTCGTACCAGGGGCGATGCGTGCTCTTGTGCGCCAGCCAGCCCGCATCCCCGTCCAGGCGTGGTGCCGGAGCAAGCACCACCTGAACGGGCTGGACAGTGGGCGCCAGCGGCCGGGATTCCAGATGAATGCCGCCGTCAGCATCGAGCAGCAGACGCAGATGGTGGGTGCCCGACGGGTCCAGGCGGGCAATGCCGGCGTCCATGCCCTGCTGCAGCGCCGCCATGTTCAGCGGATAACCCAGACCGGCCGCGCTGCGCCGCAGGCGCGCCAGATGCAGGGACCACAGGGCAATACGCCCTTGCGCCAGACACATTGTCTCTATCAGCTCGGGCGCAGCACGCGGGCCTTCCACCAGCATTCCTCCCACTCCTCGGCGGCATCGGAATCGATGACGATACCACCCCCCACACCGAAAGCGGCAACGCCGCGATTGATCTCTATGGTGCGTATGGCCACATTCAGACAAAAATCGCCATCGGGTGCCATCCAGCCGACACTGCCGCAGTAGATACCGCGATCGCGCTGCTCGAATGCGCGGATCGCCCGCATGGCGGCAATCTTGGGTGCGCCCGTCACCGAACCACAGGGAAACAGTGCCTGCAGGATCTCGGAAAAAGGCGCATCCGGCGCCCTGGCCTCGACGCTGGAAGTCAGCGTCCAGACAGACGGGTAGGCCTCCAGATCGAAGAGCGAGCGTACACGCACGCTTCCCGGCGCGGCCACACGGCCCAGATCATTGCGCAGCAAATCCACGATCATCAGGTTTTCTGCGCGGTTCTTCTCGCTTGCCTGAAGGGCGCGTGCCGATGCCTGGTCCCGATCCGGGTCGGCAAATCGCGGTGCCGTGCCTTTCATCGGCCGGGTGCGCAACACGCCGCCTTCGCGCTGCAGGAACAGCTCGGGCGACAGTGACAGCACTGCCCGATCCCCATCCTGGATGCAGGCGGCATAGGCCACGGGATGGCGGCTCGCCAGGGCCTGATAGTGCGCGATATCATGACCACCGGCCCGGGGCCAGTCCAGGGCAAGCGGCAGCGTGTAGTTGATCTGGTAGTAATCGCCACGAGCGATGCCCGCCTGGATAGCCCCTATGGTGCGCAGATAGTCAGCCTGTGTCACGCCGGGACGCGGATTCAATGCACGGGTCAGCTGCTCCAGCGACGCGCCGCCGTCATCGGGCAATGGCAGCGGTGCCTGCCACTGCGCATCTTCATGGATCAGCACGGTCAGCAGCGGACGCGCGGAACGGTCGGACACCTGGCGCGCCAGACCGGGCTCCAGCCACCAGCCCAACTCATAGTCCAGCAGCAGCGCCAGCCACTGCCCGCGTGCCTGCGCTGCGGCGATGACCTCCCAGGCCTGCGCCAGATCCTCGCGCCGGTGCACGGCAAAGCGCCCGACCCGCCGGCCAAGCCGCAAGGCACGGCCGGCGATACGATCCTCGAACAGGCAGATCATGCCTGAATGCACTTACTGAACCGCGATGTTGGCCTCCTTGACCAGGCGCTGGATGACGGGCTTTTCCTTCTCGATCTGATCGAGCAGGGCCTGGCGCGAACCGTCGGCCGGCTCGATGCCCATCTTGGCGATGCGCTCGCGCAGACCCTCATCGGCCAGCGCGTCGCCGAGCGCCTTCGTGACGACATCGGTGATGCTTTCAGGCGTTGCCGGCGGCGCCACCAGCGTGAACCAGGCCGT
The DNA here is from genome assembly GCA_041655275.1 of Castellaniella sp. Classification (GTDB taxonomy): domain Bacteria; phylum Pseudomonadota; class Gammaproteobacteria; order Burkholderiales; family Burkholderiaceae_B; genus JAJYRX01. Next base: position 8,757 of record JBBAFU010000002.1, read on the forward strand.
CATCTCGAAGCCCGGATAGCCCTGCTCGGCCACCGTGGGGATGTCGGGCAGCACGCTCATGCGCTTCGGGCTGGTGATCGCCACCACATCCACCTTGCCGGCATCAACCTGCGGCATGCCGGTGCTCACCATGTCAAAGAAGAGATCCGTCTCGCCCGCAATGAGCTGGGGCATGGCCTCGGTGGAACCCTTGTACGGAATGTGCAGCAACTCGATGCCCGCCACCTGCTGCAGATACTGGGCCGCCAGATGGGACGAGCTGCCCGCGCCGAAGGAGGCAATCGTCAGTTCCCCGGGGTTGGCCCTGGCCTTGGCAACCACATCCTCCAGCGTCTTGAAACCATGCTGCGGATTGGCCAGCAGGACCATCGGACCCACACCAATCATGCCGATGGGTGCGAAACCGTCAGGATCGTAAGGCAGCTTCTGGTAAAGATAGCGATTGGTGACCAGGGTGGAGTTGGTTGCCAGAAACAGCGTATAGCCATCCGGCTTGGCACGTGTGGCCTGCGAGGCACCAATATTGGTGGTGGCGCCGGGGCGATTGTCCACGACCAGGGTCTGGCCGAAATGCGTACCCATGGTTTCCACCAGCGTGCGCGCCAGCACATCCGTTGCACCACCCGCCGGGAAAGGCGTAATCAGCGTCACGGCGCTGTCCGGATAGGCCTGTGCCGCCGAAACACCGAGCGCACCGCTCAGCACCGCACCCGCCAATATCCGCAAGCCTGCTTTGAACATCATTATCTTCTCCAACTGAAACTGGGATTAGCCTTAGGGAAGCTCGGAACAGAATAACGAGTTTTCAGCCGCAATGAAACCCGAAAAAGCCGTGAAGGCTTGTTCAGGGCATCCTCAGGCACGCAGCGGCGTCAGCGCCGTCGTCCAGCGCAGCATTTCGTCCAGCATGACCTGTGCAGAGTGATCGATGAGCTCATTGGCGCTGAACGCGCCCGCCTCGTCCAGATGATTTCCCACCATGGGTATGGCCACGCCTTCGACCATGGGCATCATCTTCACCGTGGTCGCGAGCTGCTTTGCCATCTGCACCGCGCGCATTCCGCCGGACAGCCCGCCGTAGCTCACGAATCCGCACGCCTTGTAGTTCCACTCGTTATAGACGTAGTTGACGGCATTCGCAAAAGCGGGCGGCGGATTGTAATTGTATTCGGGCATCACGAATGCGAACGCATCCGAAGCGGCCACGAGGGTACTCCAGCGCCGGGTATGCGCATGTTCATACTGCTGCATGCGCGGGTGCACGGGCTCGTCGTAGAGCGGCAGATTGATATCGGCCAGATCGACAATCGCGGCATCAAACTGCGCGTGCGCCCGGGCATACTGGTGAAACCAGCGGGCGACGGCAGGCCCGACCCGCCCGGGCCGGGTACTGCAGATGATGATGGACAGACTGGGTTGCGAGCTGGGTTGCAAGCTGGACTGCATGAGGCCTCCGGGCAAAAAGCCTCAAGCTTAAACGGTTGCATCCGCCTTGCCCAGCATGCCCGCAGCAACGCAGTGTCCTGCCAGTGGAACGATGCGGCGTCAGCAGTCCCTGAACTGGCAATGCTCGTCGAAGGCCGCCTGCAGACGCTCCAGTGACGGGCCAATGTCCAGCCCTTTCCCTGCCAGCCAGGCGTCGTCATAGTAGGTGTCCAGATAGCGGTTGCCGTCGTCGCAGGCCATCACCACGATGGCGCCCTTCTTGCCCTGCGCGTGCAGATCGCGTGCCAGGGCCATGGCGCCGCAAAACGCCGTACCTGTGGAGCCCCCGTACTTGCGTCCAAGACGCTTGGCCAGAAAACGCATGGCGGCCAGCGAAGCCACATCGGGCACCTGTATCATGTGATCGACAAGATCAGGGATAAACGACGGCTCTACACGCGGTCGCCCTATCCCTTCGATACGCGAACCTATGGCGCTGGTCACGTTCTCCTGACGGGACTTGTAGTACTCGAAGAACACCGAGTTTTCCGGGTCGACCACGCACAGGCGCGTCGCATGCTTCTTGTAGCGGATGTAACGGCCTATGGTGGCCGATGTACCGCCGGTACCGGCGCCGATCACGATCCAGTCCGGGATGGGCTGCTCCTCGGCGCCCATCTGGTCAAAGATGGACTCGGCAATATTGTTGTTGCCACGCCAGTCGGTCGCCCGTTCTGCATAGGTGAACTGGTCCATGTAGTGGCCGTTGGTTTCCTGCGCCAGGCGCTTGGCCTCGCTGTACACCGTGACGGGATCATCCACAAAATGGCATTTGCCGCCATAGAACTCGATCTCGGCCACTTTCTGGCGCGACGTGCTGCGCGGCATCACGGCAATGAACGGCAGATCCAGCATGCGTGCAAAATAGGCTTCCGATACCGCCGTGCTGCCCGAAGAGGCCTCGACAATGGTCGTACCTTTCTTGATCCAGCCGTTGCACAGTCCGAACAGGAAAAGGGAACGGGCCAGACGATGCTTCAGGCTTCCGGTGGGATGCGTGGACTCATCCTTGAAATAAAGCCGGATATCGGGAGCCGAAGGCATGTCCAGCGACAGCAGATGGGTATCGGCCGAGCGACGGAAGTCACTTTCGATCACATCGATAGCATGGAAGGACCAGGGAGTTGCGGTCATCGTTGTTCCTCTTTTCAAGACGGGGTGTGGCAAAACACCATGATACCCATGAACCCGGCGAAAAGATTTCGAAAATTCATGTTCAATTCGGGCATGTTGGGGAATAATTTTCTCTTTCAGGTGCAACATGCCCTTTACCGGGGACCGGATTCAGAAATCGGCATCAAAGATGACGTCGGTGTCGGTGCGTCGCAGCACGCCCACCTTGTACGCTGCAATATCCTGCTCCTGGGGTGAGGCTTGGGTCTTGCTGATATTGAGCCACTTTTCCATGAAACGCAGGGGATTGGACGACGGGAACTCATATCGGCCGCTTGCCAGGCCCAGCGTCTGATAGACGTCGCGCGCGCAGTACAGCGTCCACGCCGCAAGCCTGTCGGCCGTCATGCCCACCAGCTCGCGTCCTTCCGAGAACAGATAGTCCACCCAGCGCAGCTCGCTGTCGATCACTTCTTCGAGCAGCAGGATGATGTCATCGCGACACTGGCGAAAGGCGGTCCGGCCACGCGGGGTTGTCAGCTCATGGCGCAGGACCACGCGGTCGAGCTCCGCATGGATTTCCAGCTCGTCCTGGGCGATTTTCTGGATGGCCTTGCCAATGGGCTGGAACTGTCCCGTATCGCAGATCGCAAAGGTGACGGCAAACGACGCCATGAACTGTATGCGTTCCATGCAATACAGGGCAATCACCATCATGAAGACCGTGTTGTAGGTCTCCTGATCATTTGCCCGCCGGCCCAGGGCGTACTCATGCGAGGCCCGGTAGCCCTGCTCGAAGGCGCGGATCACGCGCTCCAGCCGCTCATGCGCCTGTTCCACGCGCAGGATTTCGTCAATGATGACGCCGGGATCGTCAAAGGAATTGCGCACGATTTCAGAATACGTGGCCGCATGAATGACCTCGTTGTCGGAAATCCGCTGCCAGGCGGCCCAGAGCTCGGACGCGCTGATGAAAGGCGCCAGCACCGGTGCAATGGCCCGCGATGCCACGCTGTCGGCCTCCCATTGCCAGGCGAGTGTCTTGATCATCATGTCATAGGTGGCACGATCGGCCTGCTTGAAGTCGGCATTGCACGACGAGTAGTCGAACTCGTTCTCGTCCCAGTCCAGCGACTTCTGGGCCTTGTACAGGGCCCAGATCTCGGGATAGATGCGGTGAACGGTATCGAACAGGCCCTGGCGTTCCCCCAGAAACAGGGGCTGGCGCGCGTAATCGTCCTTGTCGTAGTTGAAGACGGTATCGGTCATGGCATGTTTTCTCACAAGGTGCAGACATCGCAGTACTGAACGAGCCCGTTGGATGTCTTCTGGTTCATGTAGTATTTCGTCTTGAGCCCAAGCTTCACGCGGTTCAGATAATCCTCGATCATTTCGGTGGAGCTGATGGTGGCATCGCCCAGCACGCGCCGGTAGAAGTCGGCCGAAATGGCCTGGTCGGTCCATTTCTGGACAATGGCATAGACTTCACACAGGTCGCGGGCCGGGATGTCCCAGGCTGATTCATAGGCATCACCCAGGGTGTCGCCCCCGGGCGCGGCCCAGTAGTTCACGCGCTCGTTATCCGTCTTGATGAGCGTGAGCTCGCGAACGGGATACAGGCCGTTGGTCGTACCCGAGGCATTGGCCGAGGTCTCGGTGGGCATATGTGCGATCAGTGCAGAGTTGCGAATGCCGCCGTTGTCAATGATTTCGGCACGCAAGGCCTCCCAGTCGTACTGATTTGAAAACGGCGCAATCGCGTCCACCTGGGCATTGGCCGTATCCATGGGCAGCCAGCCTTCGGGCCAGCGCGTACGGCTCATCCAGGGTGCATTGCCCAGCTCGCGCCCCAGGCGCAGGCTGGCGCGAATCAGATGCCAGGCGTGGCGCTCGGCCACGCCATGGACGAACTGCTTGCCTTCGGTTGTGGTGTAGCGCCGGCCCTCGCGTGCCATCAGATGGGCCAGGCCCAGGATGCCGACGCCGGCATTCAGGCGCTGCCTTGCAGTGAAACCCACATGGGGCAACTCGTAATGCGACAGGTGTATGCACTTGTCTATCATCAGCAAGGCGTAATAGGCCACTTCCTCGTACTGCGCGTCGGACTCGATGTTGTCCACGCAGATACCGGCCAGATTGCAGGTGGCCACCTCGGGCGACGACCAGCGCAGGATGCGTGCCACCCGACCCTGCACCAGCACATCGCCCGCCCGGAGCGCGAAAGGCGGCAAACGCCCCCGCTGCGTGTCCAGCAGCACGTCACCCGGCACCCGGTGCCGACGGCCCTGCTCATCCTCGAACTCGAGAAAGGAGATGTCGTGCTCTGCGTACAGCTCCAGGATGTGGTTGTAGGCGCCTGTGGGCAGGGCAATCTCCGAGCACAGGTTGGAAGAATGGATGACTTCCCGGAACGGTGTGTGGGTGTTCATCTCGGTCAGATTGTGCTCGTACACACGCCCGGTCTCGTTCCACTCATTGACGGCCGTGATGAGCAGCTCGCGTGCACTCACCCATTGCTTGTCGAAACCGGCGTCCTGCTCATAGCGCGTGTAGATCTCGGCAAATGCGGCCTCATCCCCCCGGTACAGGGCGGCCTGGAGATCCGGCGCCGTATGGCAGTTGAAGAGAAACACATCCTCGTTGCGCGCCACCTTGCGCGCAAAGAAACGATTGCCGCCCCAGGAGTAATCCATGCCGCGGATCTTGCGATCCTCGGTTGACATGGGGTTCTTCAGGCGCAGCAGCGCATCCACCTCGGGGTCGAAGATGGGGAAGTACGCCGTGCAGGCACCCCCCCGGCCATTTTGCAGATTGGCCTTCACTTCGGCCACCAGGGCACGGTAATACGGCAGTTTTCCCTGATGACGTATCATGCCGCCGCGCACGGGGTCATTGATGGAGCGCGTCTGCATGTGGGCACCGATGCCGGCGCTCATGTAGGTCATGGTGTTGGCGATGTGATTGCCCACCGCAATAGAGCGCGCGTTGTCGTCCGTGGTGTACAGGCAGCAACTGGCATAGCCGCGCAGCGGCGTTCCCAGATTCACATGATTGGGCGTGGGCGCATTGATGCGGTTCATGGACAGATGTTCATAGAAACGCTCGACATCGTGCATGCGGCGCGCGCGCGGCTGGTCTTCGGCCAGTGCCATGGCCATGCGCATGTAGATGAACTGCGGCGTCTCGAAATGGCGGCCGCGCACGCGATCGCTGATGGCGTACTTGGTCAGATGGGTGTGCAGCTGATAATGCGCATAGCCGAAGTCGCGTTCATGGTCGATGATGGTCTCGATATGGGCGTACTCCTCGTCGGAGTAATCGAGATGCTCCATTGTCCCCATGGCCTGCAGTTGTGCGTGCAGCGCCTTCACACTGGGCCGCTCGCGGCCGTAGAGATCCTTGCGGATCAGCGTGGCGTACAGACGCCCGGCCATGCGGTTCCAGGACCAGGTGTCCATGTCCAGGCAGGTCTTGATGAGCTGCAGCTGCAACTGGCGCGATGTGACCTGCCCGGACAGGCCGGCAATGGTCTCCAGAACGGCCGAAGGCCAGTCGACCTGGTTCCCCAGGGTCTGCACGGCCCACTGCCCCCACTGATTCAGCTTCGATGGAATGAACGGCTCGACGCGGCCGTCACGCTTGATGATGGATTTGAGCATGATGCTTGAACGGCAGGCGCGACGGCACGAACGGCCCTGTGCCTGCCAGTACCCCTTCTTCGGGGAAGCCGCCGGAGGCGGATTCCGGATCTGCTTCCCGCTCCCACGCGCGGGGCCAAGGGGCCGGCCTTGCGATGCCGCACGCACACGACAAGATGGGGTCATCCTGCCCTGCCACGTGCCTTCCCCGCGGAAGCCGTCGCCCTCACCGGGCGGCTTGAGGCCCGGTGTGCCGGCAGGTCTTCGGACTCGCAGACCCGGGCCCAGGGGACCCACCTACCAGGCTTCGCTTCCCGGATACAGAGATCCAGTGCTCATGAAACCGTTCGTTTCTGCTTACCGCTGCGGGGCAGTTCCGGATTTGCACCGGATTCCCTTTTCAGTTGTCCACCACAAGAGGCGAACAAGCACCGACAGTCGGCAATATAGGGTGGCGCAGCAGGCCTTGTCAATCAGGCGCCATGACGCAGCCAGGCAACCGTCGCAAGACCGGCCAGCGTCATGGCGACGGAACCCGACACATGTACGGTGATGGCGCCTGCGGCACTCCAGTACCATTCGCGTTGCAGCAGGCCGGCAATTTCAGCCGAGAACGTGGAGAAGGTGGACAGGCCGCCGCAGAAGCCGGTGATGATGAACAGGCGCCACTCCGGCGACAGGTGGGCGAGCTGGGCCAACAGGGCAATCGCGACCCCGCCGATGTAGGCCGCCAGAAGATTGGCGACCAGAGTGCCCGGCGGCAACGCCGGAAACAGGGCGTTGAGCCGCAGCGCGAGTCCCCAGCGCAGCAAGCCGCCCGTTGCCGAGCCCAGGGCAACCGCCAGTGCCGGTTTCCACATTCCGGATCTGCCTCGCGCAGCTGCTCAGGGGGTTGCCAGCGGATCCGGCCCGTAGGCATTGTCACCACTGGTCCCTTTGCGGAAACCCAGCTCGACCAGCGCCCACAGGGCGACGATGAAAGCCACCAGGGCGAGCCCCATGCCCAGCGTATTGGGCACCTGGATGAGCTGGCCGCCCACTTCCTGCTCGCTGACGCTCAGGCCCAGCGTCTGCGCCAGCTGGGACAGTATCCCCGGCACCAGAATGACCCACATCAAGCGCCCGGACTTGCCGCGATCATGCAGGCGCTTCACGCCCAGCGCCGCCATGGGGTACAGCAGGATCAGGTTGATCAGCAGGCCCAGTACGCCGACCACCCCCGGCTGGCTTTGCGCCAGGAAGCCGAGCACGGTGAGCACGATGATTGCCGCCAGGAAGATGAGCGCGAAGCTCAGCCAGAAATGCTTGCGGCCGATACGCCCGTCGAAGCTGGTGTACAGGTAGCGAAAGTCCATTTTCCTGCTCTCCTCCCGTATGAATTACACTTGACTTTTCCAAATCCATACCATGACGACCATGAGCACTCTGCCCGACTTCGCACCCATGCCTGACGCCGGCGGCTTCTTCGGCCCCTACGGCGGTCAAATCGTTCCGCCCGCACTCAAGCAGGTGATGGACGACATTGCCGATGCCTACGCCGAAATCACCCAGAGGGCCGATTTTCAGGCCGAACTGGATGAACTGTACACCGATTACGTCGGCCGGCCCAGCCCGATCTTCTACGCCCGGCGCCTTTCCGAACAGCTGGGCGGCGCCCGCATCCATCTCAAGCGCGAGGATCTCAATCATACCGGCGCCCACAAGATCAACCACTGTCTGGGCGAGGCGCTGCTGGCCCGCTTCATGGGCAAGAAGAAGGTGATTGCCGAAACCGGCGCCGGCCAGCACGGCGTCGCCCTGGCGACGGCATGCGCCCTGGTGGGCATTCCCTGCGAAATCCACATGGGGCAGGTCGACATTGAAAAGGAACACCCCAATGTCACCAAGATGCGCATCCTGGGTTGTACGCTGGTACCCGTGACGCGGGGTGCAGCCACGCTCAAGGAGGCCGTCGACAGCGCCTTCGAGGAATACCTGAACAACCCCCAGGATTATTTCTACGCCATCGGCTCCGTTGTGGGCCCCCACCCCTTCCCCATGATGGTGCGTGATTTCCAGAGCATCGTCGGTCGCGAGGCCCGTGCCCAGTTCCTGGAGCGCCACGGCCGCCTGCCGCATCACGTCGGTGCCTGCGTGGGTGGCGGCTCCAATGCCATCGGCCTGTTCACGGCCTTCCTGTCGGATCCGGATGTTCGCCTGGTCGGTGTGGAGCCTGCCGGCGAAGGAACGGATCGTGCCGGACGCCATGCCGCCACGCTCACCATGGGCCACCCGGGCGAGATACACGGCATGAAATGCTACGTGCTGGAAGAATCACCGGGCGTGCCTTCGGCCGTGCACAGCATCGCGTCGGGGCTGGATTACCCCGGCATCGGCCCCCAGCACAGCTATCTGAAAGACATCGGTCGCGTCGACTATGAAACCGCCACCGACGCAGAGACTCTGGATGCCTTCCTGCGCCTGTCACGCGTCGAGGGCATCATCCCGGCACTGGAAAGCGCGCATGCCGTGGCCTGGGCCATGCGCCTGGCGCCCACGCTGCCCCGCGATCACCACATTCTGGTGAACCTGTCCGGGCGCGGCGACAAGGATGCCGATTACGTTGCCGGCGTCTGCAAGCTGTAGTTGGCAATATAGACGGCAATTACGCAGATGGTTCAGCCTCGGCCAGGAGTGCGGCAAGCTCGCCCTGGCTGAGGGTCTCCTTCTCGAGCAGGCGCATTGCACCGCGCTCGAGAAGCGCACGGCGCTTTTCCAGCAGCGCGACGGTACGCGCAAAGGTGTCGTCAACAATGCGCTGGATCTCCTGATCGATGGCCGCTGCCGTCTCTTCGGAGTAGCGACGTGACTGCATGTCCGGATAGGGCAGGACCCCGCCCCCCAGGAAGGCGGATTGCTCCCGCTCCAGCGAGACATGGCCCAGTCGCTCGCTCATGCCGTAGCGTGTCACCATGGCCCGCGCAATGTCGGTGACCTTGACCAGATCATCGGCGGCACCCGTGGACAGATGGCCGAACACCACATGTTCGGCCGCGCGGCCGCCCAGCAGGACGGCCATCTTGTTCTCCAGCTCCTCGCGCGTCATCAGAAAACGGTCTTCGGTGGGGCGCTGTATGGTGTAGCCCAGCGCGCCGACGCCGCGCGGGATGATGGACACCTTGTGGATGGCATCGCTGCCGGGCAGCGTCAGGGCGACCAGGGCGTGACCCATTTCATGGTAGGCGACAATCTTGCGCTCCCTGGGGTTGATCAGCCGGTTGCGCTTTTCCAGACCTGCGACAATGCGTTCGATGGCATGGGTGAAATCCGCCATCGTCACGGCCTCGGCCCTGCGCCGGGTGGCCAGCAGCGTCGCCTCGTTGACCAGGTTGGCAATGTCGGCGCCGGTGAAGCCGGGCGTGAGTGATGCAATCAGCTCCGCAGACACATCGGGCGCCAGCTGCGCTTTTTTCAGATGCACACCCAGAATCTGGATGCGGCCGGTACGATCGGGCCGGTCAACCAGCACCTGCCGGTCGAAACGACCGGCACGCAGCAGGGCGGGATCGAGGATTTCCGGGCGGTTGGTTGCGGCCAGCAGCACGATGCCGCCCGTGGGATCGAAGCCGTCCAGCTCGGCCAGCAACTGATTGAGCGTCTGCTCCTTCTCGTCGTGCCCGCCCATGATGGGCCCCATGCCGCGCGCCCGCCCGAGCGCATCGAGCTCATCGATGAAGATGATGGCCGGCGCCTTGGCACGGGCCTGCTCGAAAAGGTCACGCACGCGCGCCGCCCCCACGCCGACAAACATTTCCACGAACTCCGAGCCTGAAATGGAGAAGAACGGCACGCCCGCTTCGCCGGCCACGGCGCGCGCCAGCAGGGTCTTGCCCGTACCCGGCGGCCCGACCAGCAGAATGCCCTTGGGCATGCGCCCGCCGAGCCGGCCATAGCCTTGCGGATCCCTGAGGAAGTCGATGATCTCCTGCAGCTCCTCCTTGGCCTCATCGACGCCGGCTACGTCATCGAAGGTAACGCCGGTATCGGACTGGACATAGACCTTGGCCCTGGACTTGCCGATCTGCATCAGGCCGCCGCCCAGCCCGGCACTGCCTGCGCGCCGCAGTATGAACAGCCACAGGCCGATGAACAGGGCGCCCGGCACGATCCAGGACAGCACATCGCGCAGCAGCGTGCTCTCGATGCGGCCGGTGACAACCACGCCGTGCGCCTTCAGATCCTGAGCCAGCTCGGGCTCCACGCGTGTGGTCACGAAACGCGAGCGGCCATCGACGGGCTGATTGAAGCGGCCCTGGATGAAGCGGTCCGAAACCGCCACGTCCGAGACCTGGCCGTCTTCGAGATACGTCTGGAACGCGCTGTAGGGAATTTCCGCAATCTGGGTGGTCGATGCGAAGAAATACTGGAAGACCATCATGACCAGCATTGCCACCACCCAGTACCAGAGATTGAACTGCCGTTTTTTGTCCATACCCGCACTGACCCGTTGAAAGAAAGGAATATATCCCTCATTATCCCGCACGAATGCCGCCAGACATGACAGCGGCCCCAACGGGCCGCGTCATACCCGTATAATTCCAGCTTGCCGTCCAGGAGGCCGCCGCCCATGAAGCGCAAGCCGGATAACATCACATTCTGGCTGAATGATCGCCTGCCGATCCCCACCGCTCTCAGCCTGTCGTTGCAGCAGCTCGCCTATCTGGGCGCATTGCTCATTGTTCCCAGCCTGTTTGCCAACAGCCCCCTGCTGCCCATAGGTTCGGGAGATTTCCTGGATATTGCCAGTGCCACGCTGCTGATCGGTGCGCTCGCCATCGTGCTGCAGATCACGGGGCGCTGGGGCCTGGGTGCCGGCTACTACTATCCCATGCAGGCCACGCCGTCGGTGCTCGCCATCATGCTGCTGGCCGGTGCCAAGGGCGGTCTGGCCGTGGCTTACGGCATGGTCTTCATCACAGGGTTGACGCAATTCCTGCTCAGCGGCGTACTCGTGCACCTGCGCAACATCCTGACCGTGGAAGTTGCCGGGCTGGCCGTCATGCTCACGGGCGTGAGCACGGGCAAGGTGGGCATAGAAGCCATGTTCATCATCGATGACGTGATGTCGGACAAGCATGAGCTCATCGTCGCCGGCACCACCCTGGCCGTGCTGGTATTCTGCAGCATCTGGGTCAGCAAGCGCTACAAGGCCTTCGCCACCCTGTTCGGCCTGGCGGCCGGCACCCTGCTGGCCGCCAGCCTCGGCATGATCACGGATGATGTATTCCGGACCATCGACCTGACGCCCTGGGTGCGCATCCCCGATGTGACCCGCATCGGCTGGCAGCTGGATACCGAGATGATAGGGCTGTATGTCCTCATGGGTATTTCCCTGTCCGGCGTGTCGCTGGGCGCACAGACCATGGCCCAGCGCGCCCTGGATGCCGACTGGCATATTCCGGACCTCAAGGCCTACGGGCGCGGACTGCGTGCCGAAGGCCTGTGCGCCATGCTGGGCTCCTTCATCAATGCCATGCCGCAATACGGCAGCGGCGGTGCCGTGGGTCTGAGCACGGCGGCGGGCAGCGCCAGCCGCTATCTGGGCTACTGGGTGGCGGGCGCCCTGGTCTTCATGGCCCTGTTCTCGAAATTCATCGTGCTGTGGATGCTGGTCCCGCCTGCGGTCATCGCCGGCCTGCTGCTCTATCTTTCCGCCGTGCTCATCATGACGGGCCTGCGCCTGATCGCCTCGCGCATGCTCGATGACCGCCGCGCCATCGCCATTGGCCTGGGCCTGATGGTGGGCGTGGCCAATCCCTATTTCGTCCAGGGCCTGAGCGCAAGCATGCCGGCCTTTGCAGAATTCCTGCGTGTTGCAGGCAGTTCCACGGGTGTGCTGCTGGCGCTGATGCTGACGCTCGTCTTCCGCTTTGGCGCCGCCTCGCGCGCCCAGCGTCACTTTCCGGTGGCCGCCACCACCCCGGATGATCTGATGGCTTTCATGCAGGAACAGGGCCGGCTCTGGGGTGCCCGCCGCGATTCCGTCATGCGCGTGAGCCAGACGATATGGGAAGCTTTTGACCTCCTGGCGCAGAGCGACCACATACAGACGACACCGCGCACGCTCGAAGTGCAGACGCGCTTCGACGACTATGCCCTGCGCGTGCGCTTCCTGTATCGCGGCGTCTCGCTGCCACCGCCGCCCGATGCACCGCCTTCACCCGACGAGATACTCGACGACCCCCGGGCATCGGCACGCCTTTCGAGCTATCTGGTGAGCAAGCTGGCGCGCCGCATGCACACGTCCGAACGCGACGGCCAGTGCCAGCTGGACCTCTACTTTGATGCCTGAGGGACAATGCGGTAAGCTTGTGCGGTCAGTGCAGATTCGGGCGATGAATCAATAATCATATTCTGCCGACACAGGATTCTGGTGCTGAAGCCGGGCGCCGGGCAATCGAACCCACGCACTGAACGTCATGCGCAGGCTGCTGCCGTCTTCCCTCCGACACACCGCCGCTCTGGTAGGCCTTGTGATCACGCTGCTTGCGATTGGCAACATCGTGGCCATCGACTATCTGCAGAACGAATCCAGGGTGATGTCCTCAACCCTCAACATGGCGGGCAAGGTGCGCATGCTGGGGCAGCGCATCGGCCTGCAGGCCCTGTCGGATTCCGCATTGTCCCTGCCCGGACCCGGCAATGAGCAACTGACACTGGCCGGACATTTCGAGACCGCCCTCCAGACCCTGCGCGAAGGGGGTGTCGCCTTCGATCTGTACACCCCGCCCCTGAATCCGGCACACCAGATACGCCTGGCGACCATAGAAGCCGTCTGGCAGCATTATCAGCAAGCCATCGACAGGCATGCCTTCCAGGACCAGCGGCAGCTCGTCCTCGATCTGAGCACTGAATTGCTGCACCGTACCGATCTGCTGCTCGACGCCCTCACTGTCGAAGGCGAGCAGCTGCAGTCACGCACTGTGCTGGGTGCCTATCTGCTGTTCGGCATTGACCTGATCCTGCTGATCGCCGCCTACCTGATCTTTCGCCACAAGGTGCTCAAGCCCATACAAAGCCTGGAATGGCAGGGGCGCGAACAGGCGGGCGGCAACTATGCGGCACGTTCATATCTGGATTGCGGCGGGGAGCTCCAGACGCTGAGCGAAGTCATGAATGCCGCTTCAGCGCATATCGAACATCTGCTGCAAGGCCTGCAGGCGGAGCGCAGGTCACTGGAGGAGGTGAATGCGCTGTTCGAAGCACTGGCCAATAACACGCTGACAGCAATATATACATTGGATACACGATTCAATATCAGCTATGCCAGTCCCATGCTGTGCCGGCTGACCGGCTACTCCGCCGACGAGCTGAAGCAGGATTTTCCGCTGTCGCGACTGTTCACGCCGGAGGAGGTCACGCGGGCAAGGCGAACCATCATGCGCCGCATGCGCCGGCACGGCTATCAGGTCCGTTACGAGTCCCGCCTGGTGCGCAAGGACGGCAGCGGCATCGATGTTGAAATCTTCGCCGCGACGACACGGATGAAAGGCCGGATCATCATTATCGGTATCGTGCTCGACATCAGCGAGCGCCGCGAAGCCGAAGCGTCGGCGCGGCGGGCCGCCCTGGTCTACCGCCATACCAGCGAAGCCATGGTCATCACCAGTCCCACAGCCATCATTCGCGATATCAATCCGGCATTCACGGCCATCACCGGCTATGCACGCCATGAGGTGCTCGGCCGCAAGATGAACATGCTCAGTTCCGGCCGCCACGACCATGACTTCTACGAAATCCTCTGGGAACACCTGCACAGAAAAGGCCAATGGCACGGTGACATCCACAACCGGCGCAAGAATGGCGAGGAATACATACAGCATCTGCGCATCAATGCATCCTACAACCCGGACGCCAGTGTCAACAGCTACATCGGCCTGTTCTCGGACGTGACAAAGCAGCGCCGCCAGGAGGCGACCATCTGGCACCAGGCCCATTTCGATCACCTGACCGGCCTGCCCAACCGCAAGATGTTCAACGACGCCCTGCAGCACCGGCTGAATCAGTCCGGCAGCACCGGCAACGCATTCGCACTCCTGTTTCTTGACCTGGACCTCTTCAAGCACATCAACGACACCTACGGCCATGACAAGGGTGATGCACTGCTCAAGCTGGTGGCCCGGCGCCTGCAATCCTGTACACGCGAAGGCGACACGATTGCACGCATGGGCGGCGACGAGTTCACCGTGATCTTCCACGATCCCGGGGACGTGGAGAACATGGCGATCATCTGCCAGAAAGTGCTCAATTCGATTGCCCGCCCCTATCGTGTGGGCGAGGAGCGCCTGCGCGTCACCGTGAGCATCGGCGTCAGCCTTTTCCCCGACCACGGCACTGATGCGGAAACCCTGCTCAAGCACGCCGACATCGCCATGTACGCGGCCAAGAACAAGGGGCGCAATCAGTACCATATCTTTTCCGACGAGCTGGTCCAGGATGTCAGCACACGGCGCAGCCTCATTCTGGATCTGCATGTGGCACTGGGCAGCGGGCAATTCCGGCTGCATTACCAGCCCATCATCGAATTGCGCAGCAACCGGATCTCTTCGGTGGAAGCACTGATCCGCCTGGAGCATCCGACACGCGGGCTCGTGCTGCCGATGGAATTCATCCCGCTGGCCGAGCAGACGGGGCTCATCAACCCCATCGGCCAGTGGGTGTTCGAGACCGCCACCCGGCAACTCGCCGAGTGGCGCGCCGGGCTGGTGCCCTCGCTCGGGCTGAGCCTGAATGTCTCGCCGATCCAGTTCCTGCCGGGCGGCATCGACATCGACAACTGGGTACGCACGCTGCACAATCTGAAGCTGCCGCTCAACGCCCTGACCGTAGAGATCACCGAAGGGCTGCTGGTGGCGGCCGATCCGGATTTCCATCACCGGGTGAACGCCCTGCAGGCATCGGGCATCACCATCGCGCTGGACGATTACGGCACGGGCTACTCCTCAATTGCCTATCGTCGCCAGTTCAACATCGACATCATCAAGATCGATCGCATCTTCATCGAGAACATCGCGCACAATACACCCGATCTCAATCTGTGCCAGGCCATCATTCAGATGGTGCACGCCCTGGGGATGCGGGCGGTGGCCGAAGGTGTCGAAACCGAGCAGCAGCATCTTCTGCTCAGGGCGGCAGGCTGCGACTTCGGCCAGGGTCACTGGTACGGCCACCCCATGCCGGAGCATCAGATTTCGGCGCGACTCGAAGCCGCTTCCATCTCGCGGCGCAGGCGATAGGCCGGCGTATTGACATCCATGGCCACATCATCCCAGCTCAGGCACTGCCCTGCCCGCACCGGCCGCAGCACACGGACATCGTGCGCCAGACCCAGCGGCAGGCCACCGATCGCCAGCGAGCGTCCGGCGGGCAACAGCTTGCCCCACACGGTATAGCCGCCTTCGCCATCAAGCAGCTCGCCAGGCTTCAGGTCGCGCTTGGCCGTGGCAACCACATCGGCATGCCAGCCCTGTGCCACGCCGGTGGCTTCGCCACGCAAGGCCACGCTGGCAACGGACATGCCCACTTCCAGCCCGATGAGATGCCAGCGCTTGTAGAGCGTGAAATAACGCCCCGACGGATCGGTCTGGGCGTTGTATTCCTCGAAGCAGTGACGCACATAGTCGGTCTCGCCTTCCACGGTGACCCAGACGCCCATGCGGATGTCGTAGTCGATGACGCGACCGTCCTTTTCAAGGCAGGACACCACTTCCACCATGCCCTTGCGCTCGAGCACGCCGCCTTCCTCGACGGGACGGCAGACGAAAGGAATGTCCTTGACGCTCGCCGGCGGATACAGTAGGCCGTCCGACGGCACGCCCAGCCCGGTTGCATTCGCTACCGCTGCGCTTTCTATGGACGGCTTGGAGCCGTCCAGAAAACTGTTGAACATCTTGGGATTCAGGCCGCCACGCTCCGCCTGCTCCGGCGTCAGCCCGTAATAACCCCAGACGGTGTCCGGCGTGGACGTACTGAAATGCGGCAGCCACTTGTGACCGCGCCCCGCCGCCACCACAGGAAAGCCGCAGGTGCGCGCCCAGTCGACCAGGTCGCAGATGAGTGCGGGCTGATCCCCGAAAGCCAGCGAATACACACGGCCGGCCTGTGCTGCACGCTGCGCCAGCAGCGGGCCGCAGAAGGCATCCGCCTCGACAGTGACATTGACCACATGCTTGCCATGCTCGAAAGCGCCGAGGATATGGCCGACGGCGGCCACCGGATTGCCGGTGCACTCGATGAGGATGTCGATGGCCGGCTCGCGTACCAGGGCCTGCCAGTCATCGGTGATCCAGGTGCTGCCCTTGTCCAGTGCTTCCTGCATGGAAGCCGCCTGGCTGCGCCCGGGCTCCCAGCCCACGCGCGCAAGGCTGCGACGCGCGGCATCGGGCGAAAGATCGGCAATGGCAACCACATGCACACCCGGTGTGCGCGGCACCTGCGCCAGATACATGGCGCCGAACTTGCCCGCGCCTATCATGGCCACGCGGATGGGGCGGCCTTCGGCCTGGCGTTGCTGCAACTTGCGATAAAGACTCATGCTATCCTGCCTTCTGTGAAAATTCGATTGCCTGTTTTCTGAGTCTGGAGTGTTCCATGGTACGACGTGGCCTGGCCGCCCTGGCGGCAAGCATCATCAGCGCCGGCGCACTGGCCGGCCAGCACGCACTCACGGTGTTCCACGACCCGGCCTGCGGTTGTTGCACGGCCTGGGTGGAGTATATGCGCGATGCCGGCTTTGCGGTGACTGCCGTTCCGACACATCGCAT
This sequence comes from Castellaniella sp., assembly GCA_041655275.1. Lineage (GTDB taxonomy): Bacteria > Pseudomonadota > Gammaproteobacteria > Burkholderiales > Burkholderiaceae_B > JAJYRX01. The sequence continues at coordinate 25,795 of JBBAFU010000002.1, forward strand.
GGCGGAAGTGAAGGCGCGCCTGGCCGTTCCCGAAGGGATGGAATCCTGCCATACAGCCGTGGCGGCGCACAGCGGGCAGGTCATCGAAGGCCATGTGCCGGCCGCGGCGATCACACGCATGCTGGATCAGCCCGCCGTGCGCGGGCTCGCCGCACCGGGCATGCCGGCCAACTCGCCCGGCATGGGCCCCATGGACGGCACGCTGATCACGCTGGATTTCAACGGCCGCCCGTTCTCGCGGGATTGATCCGCAGCCAGAGGACAGGCTAAGCCTGTTCCAGATAATGACGCCACACACGCGGCAGGATGCCGCCGTGGCGCCAGTACTCCACATCCTCGCCAGTATCCAGACGCACGGTCACGGGCACGTCATGACGCTCGCCGTTGCTGCGATGCACGACCAGCGTGACTTCGGCAAGCACGCCCAGATCCGTTTCCAGCCCCCGGATGTCGAAGGTCTCGCTGCCATCCAGACCCAGGCTTTCGGCCGTGGTGCCCGCCTGGAACTGCAGGGGCAGTATGCCCATGCCGACCAGGTTGGTGCGGTGGATGCGCTCGAAGCTTTCGGCGATGACCACGCGCACGCCCAGCAGGGCCGGCCCCTTGGCCGCTGAATCGCGCGAGGAACCGCAGCCGTAGTTCTTGCCGGCGATGATCACGAGCGGCGTTTCGCGCTCCTGATAGGCCTGTGCCGCCTCGAAGACGCGCATGACCTCGCCGTCGGGCATGAGCCGGGTAACCCCGCCTTCGATGCCCGGCACCATGCGGTTGCGCAGACGGATATTGGCGAAGGTGGCACGCATGACCACTTCGTGGTTGGCCCGACGGGTGGTGTAGTTGTTGAAGTCGATCTGGGCCACACCCCGGGACAGCAAAAAGTCCGCCGCCGGCGTACCCAAGCTGATCGCACCCGAAGGCGAGATATGGTCGGTGGTGATGGAATCACCCAGGATGACCAGCGGACGCATGCCGCGAATATCGGCCACGGGCGCCGGCGTGGCGGCCAGCCCGTCGAAGTACGGCGGCTTGCGGATGTAGTTGCTGTCGGGATCCCAGGGAAAGCGATGGCTGCTTTCCATGGCCAGGGCGTCCCAGGGCTCGCCGCCCTCATACAGTTCGGCATAGCGTTCGATAAAGAGCGCACGATCATAGGCGCCGGCAATGGCCTGCGCCACTTCGTCGGCATTGGGCCAGATGTCGCGCAAATACACGGGATTGCCCCGGGCGTCCTCACCCAGCGGGTCGCGCGTGACATCCACCCGCAGCGAACCGGCCAGCGCGTAGACCACCACAAGCGCCGGCGAGGCCAGATAATTGGCGCGCACGTCCGGGTGGATACGTCCGTCGAAGTTGCGATTGCCCGAAAGCACGGAGGTGGTGACCAGATCATTGTCGTTGATGGCCCGCGAGATGGCGGGCGGCAGGGGGCCCGACCCGCCGTTGCAGGTGGTGCAGCCAAAGCCCGCCACATGAAAGCCCAGCGTATCCAGCGCATCCTGCAGGCCGGCCCGCTCGAGCACGTCGGCCGTCACCTGACTGCCGGGCACGAGCGAGGTCTTCACCCAGGGCTTGCTGCGCAGACCCAGGGCGACGGCCTTCTTCGCCACCAGACCCGCCGCCATCATGTTGGCGGCGTTGGCGGTATTGGTGCACGAGGTAATGGCAGCGATGACGACATCGCCGTCATGCAGGCCGAAACCCGCACCTTCCACAGGCACTTCGCGCCCGGGCGCCACCGGACGCCCGGCAATGCGCTGGTGATGATCAAGGAAGGCGGTGGCCGCCTCGGCCAGATCCAGATAATCCTCGGGATTGCTGGGCCCGGCAAGCGCCGGACGCACGGAAGACAGGTCCAGCCTGATGACGCTGTCGTATTTCGGCGTGGGTGTGGAAGCATCGCGCCACAGGCACTGGGCCTTGTTGTAGGCCTGAACCAGTGCGATGTGCTCATCGCTGCGCCCCGTCATGCGCATATAGTCCATGGACTGACCGTCGATGGGGAAGAATACCGCGGTTGCGCCATACTCCGGCGCCATGTTGGCAATCATGCCGCGATCGCCCACGGTCAGGGTTTCCAGGCCCGGGCCACAGAACTCCACAAACTTGCCCACCACGCCCACTTCGCGCAGCTTCTGTGTGATCAGCAGCACCAGATCGGTGGGCAGCACGCCATCGGGCAGCGCGCCTGTGAGCTCTATGCCCACAACTTCGGGCAGGGCAATGGTGACCGGCAGGCCCACCATGACGGCTTCGGCTTCGATGCCGCCCACGCCCCAGCCCAGGATGCCCAGGCCATTGACCATGGGGGTATGGCTGTCGGTGCCGACACAGCTGTCGGGATAGGCAAGCGCAGCGCCGTCATCCGCTGCGTCGGTCCAGACCACGCGCCCGATATGTTCGATATGCAGCTGGTGCATGATGCCCTTGCCCGGCGGCACCACGCGCACGCCGTCGAAACTGCTGCCACACCAGCGCAGGAAAGCGAAACGCTCGCCATTGCGCTGGTATTCACGCGCAAGATTGATGTCCGCCGCGTCGGGGCTGGCCCAGCTGTCGACCTGCAGCGAATGGTCGATGATGACGTCGATGGGCACCCTGGGCGCCACCTGGGCGGCGTCGCCCCCGGCGTCATCCACCGCCTCGCGCATGGCCGCCATGTCGAGCAGCATGACCAGGCCCAGAATGTCCTGACCGAAGACGCGCGCGGGGTAGAAATCAATGGCGGCACCGCTGCGGCGTTGCAGCAGATTCTGGATCTGCTCCTGGACGTCCGCACCCCGCGTCGCGGCCTGGCGCATCAGGTTTTCCAGCAGCACCCGCAGGGAAAAGGGTAAAGTCTCGATACCGGGTACCTGTGCGATAGGCACATATTTCAGCCGGCGCGTCTCAACGGCAAGGTCCTCAAGGGCGATCGTCATTGTCCTGATATCCCTGTCAATGATAAAACCCCGGTATTGTACCTAGTTGTAGCCATCACAAGGATTCCTTCCATGTCATTGAAATCGCTAGAGGCTGTCTTCATGCGGGGCGGCACCAGCAAGGCGCTGATGGTGCAGCGCCGGCACCTGCCCGCCAGTCAGGATGACTGGGCGCCGCTGTTCCTGTCCGCCATGGGTTCACCCGACCCTTACGGACGCCAGCTCGACGGCATGGGGGGCGGCGTGTCTTCCCTGTCGAAAGTCTGCATCATCGGGCCGGCCACCCACCCGCAGGCCGATGTGGACTACACCTTCGCGCAGGTCATGGTGCGCCAGGCGCATGTGGATTATCGCGGGAACTGCGGCAACATGAGTTCGGCCGTGGGGCCTTTTGCACTCGACCAGGGCCTGGTGCAGGCCGGCGGTGACGAGGCGACGGTACGCATCCACAACACCAACACCGGCAAGATCATCCACGGCCACTTCCCGGTGCGTGACGGCCGCGCCCGCTACACCGGCGCGCTCGCCATTCCGGGCGTGAGCGGCACCGGCGCCCCCATACGGCTGGATTTCATCGAGCCCGGCGGCGCCACGACCGGCAAGCTGCTGCCCAGCGGCCAGGTCATGGAAACCCTGGATGTACCCGGCCTGGGCACACTGGAAGTCTCGCTCGTGGACGCCGCCAATGCCGCCGTCTTCGTGCGCGCTGCGGATGTGGGCCTGACCGGCCTGGAGCTGCCTGATGCCCTGGAAAGCCGGCCCGATGTACTGGCCCGCCTGGAAGCCATCCGGGTGCAGGCATCGGTGCGCATGGGTATCGCACCCGACATCGAGGCCGCCGGCAAGATCACCATTGTGCCTTTCGTATGCATCGTGCGCCCGCCCTGCGACAATCCCACGGTGTCCGGCGACACCGTGCCGGAGGCCGACATCGATCTGGTGGCACGCGTCATCTCCAATGGCCAGCCCCACCGCGCCCTGCCGCTCACCATCTCGCTGTGCACCGCTGTGGCTGCACGCATCGAAGGCACGCTGGTGGCCGAGGTGCTGTCGCCTGCGGCCGGGCCCGGCGCCCTGCGCCTGGGCATGCCGTCAGGCGTACTCACGGTGGGTGCGGAAGTGGGGCAACAGGACGGGCAATGGCACGCACGGGCCGGCTCCTTCTACCGTACGGCGCGCCCGCTGTTTGAAGGCCGCGTCTGGTACGCCGATCCGGCGCAGGCCTGACTGGAAACTAGCGCCCTGACAGGCGGCGCTCCAGATCTGCAGCAGACAGGGCGCCATTCACGCGCCCGCCGTCTGCAAACAGGATGGCGGGCGTGCCGCGCACCATCAGCCGCCGGCCCAGCGCCACCACCTGCTCCACGGGATTGTCATCGCAATGGGCCTCGGGCGGTACGACGCCTTTCAGCATCCAGTCGGTCCAGGCGGCCGTCCTGTCTTCGGCGCACCAGATGTTGCGCGCTTTTTCGACGGAATCCTGCGACAGTATGGGCATCAGAAAGCTGTAGACGGTCACGTTATCGATCTGTTTCAGGCCGGCGTGCAATTTCTTGCAATAGCCGCAATTGGGATCTTCGAACACGGCCATCACCCGGCTGCCATCCCCCTTGACCTGCCGGATGGCCAGCGCCAGCGGGAGGCTGTCGAAAGGCACTTCGGCCAGCTTCTGCAGGCGCGCTGCGGTCAGGTCGGTACGCGTGCGCGCATCGATCAGATTGCCCTGCAGCACAAAATCCACCTGCTCGTCCACGTACACGAGCTCGCTGCCCAGCTGGACTTCGTACACACCCTCCATGGGTGTGGCCCGCACGCCATCCACCGGCATGCCGGCAAACCGCATCTCGAAAGCTTCCTGCACATCGCGCAGCAGCACCGCCTCATCGGCATGTGCCGCCGCCATCATTGCAAACATCCCCAGGCCAAGCAGCCCTTTTCGCATCCAGAGTCTCATGAAACCGTCCATCCGTCATCCAGGAACGGGGCCTCAGCGTGCCCCTGAAATCAGCCATCGCTTGGCCAGCGGGCTGGCATCGACCCAGCGCATGCCCAGGTTGCGCGCAAGGGCCAGCGGCGCCGCCGGCTGCGCAAACAAGGCATGCAGACCATGGGTGGCCCAGCGCATGGCCTGCACCGGTTCGGCACGCCGGCGACGATAGCGGGCCAGCACCCGCAGATCGCCCGGGCCGCGCCAGACCGGCCGTTCCAGCAGCACGTCGCGCAGTGCCGCCACATCGCCCAGGCCCAGATTGAGCCCCTGGCCGGCCAGGGGATGCACGCGATGGGCGGCATCGCCCACCAGCGCCACGCCCGGCGCCACCACATCGCTGTCTTCGAGCGTCAGCGGAAAGGCCAGCGGCCTGCTGCGCATGCGCAGCGTACCCAGGCACCCTCCCGTGACGGCCTGCAGGCGGCTGGACAGCCACTGCTGCTGCACCTCGGGTGCCATATCGAGCAGGGCCCGGGCACGCGCCTGCGGCATGGACCATACCATGGAGACCTGCGGCCCGTCGGCCGTATCGGGCAGGGGCAGCAGCGCAAGTATGCTGTCGCCGGTGAACCACTGCAACGCCCGGCCCTGGTGCGGGCGCCGGGCATCGAGATGCACGACCACACCGGCATCGCCATACGGCGTGCAGCGGTGGCGGATGCCGGCCGCCGTGCGCACCGGCGACCGCGCACCATCAGCGCCAATGAGCAGGCCAAAATCCAGACTGCGCGCCGCATCGGTGGCCACGCGCATGCCCTGCAAGGCGACAAACTTCTCCTCATGCCAGGCGATGCCATACACCTGCACGGCCTGCTGCAATGCGCGCTCCAGCTCACCGGACTCGACAATCCAGGCCAGGGCCGGTTGCACGGTGTGCCAGGCATCCAGCACGACGCGGCCGTCGGCGTCACCAACCACTTCCATGGCCTGCACCGGCGTGATGCGCGCCGCACGCATGAGCGACCACACACCGAGCTCGGCCAGCAGCGCCTGGCTGGAAGGTGAAATCGCGTAGACGCGCGGATGGTAATGATCACCCGGATCGGGGTCCGGTCGCCCCCGCGGGCCCAGCAGCGCCGGCGCCTGCCCGGCGCGCGCCAGTGCCAGCGCCATGGTCAGCCCGGCAATGCCCGTTCCACAGATCAGAACGCTGTCGTTCTTCATGACTTTCCGGCGCCTCCCCTCATCTTGCCGAAGGCTCGCCCGCGCTGCGCGGCCACAGCACCCACATGGCACCGGCCTGCTTCATGCGGCCCGCAGCCTTGCCGGCCGCATCGCCCGAGCCCCAATAGTAATCGGCGCGTGCCGCACCCTTGATGGCGGCACCCGTATCCTGGGCAAACACCAGGCGCTGCAAGGGGGTGCTGCTCGCCGGATGCGTGGTCGACAACCATACCGGCGCACCCAGCGGCACGAAGTGGGCATCGACCGCTATCGCGCGCCCGGCAGCCAGCGGAATGCCATAGGCACCGGCCGGCCCCAGCGCCGGGTCGTGAATGGTCTCTTCACGGAAGAAGACCATGGCGGCGTTGGCGTTGAGCATTTCCGGCACACGGGCGGGATTGCGTCGCGCCCAGTCCTTGATGTTGGGCATGGACGCGCGGGCAAGCGGCATCTGCCCCTGATCGGCCAGCCAGCGCGCAATCGAGGAATAGGGATGGCCGTTATGGTTGTCATAAGCGAGACGGATGACGCTGCCATCATCGAGCTGTGCACGTCCCGAGCCCTGGATCTGCAGGAAGAACGCCTCTACGGGATCATCCACCCAGACGATGGCCTGCGGCCGGCGCGCTGCGTCCCTGCCGATCTGTGCGCGGGTGTCGTAGGGCACAACGCGGCGTCCTTCCAGTTTGCCGCGCACGCGCTTGCCCGCGAGCTCGGGGTAGAGCGCACCCAGATCGATGGTGAGCAGATCATCCGGCGTGCGATACAGCGGCCACTGGTAGACACCATGCCGCCGGCGCGAAGCCCGCACTGTAGGCTCGTAATAGCCGGTGACCGTATTGCGCGCCGGCTTGCCCGCTGCGTCATTCACCCGCCAGGCCTGCAGGTGCTGCTCCAGAAAGCGGCGCAGATCGGCACCTGCGGGCGTCGCCGCCTCATCCCGCGCCTGCACCTCGCTGCACAGGCCATGCCAGGCACGCGGATTGGCTCGCGCCGGCAGGTTGAGCTGACCGGAAATGGGCCGCATCAGCCCCTTGCAGTCATTGACGAGCGCCCCCCACACGCCGGCAAGGTCATCGGCATTCCAGCCCGGAAGCCCGGACCAGTCGGACCGTGTGAAACGCCCCTGCAAGGCGCGTGCCGGCCCATCCGCGAGCTGCGTCAGGGGCGGCACCTGCAAGGGCCGGGCAGCCGGCGAAACGCCCGCCTCATCCCCGGGCGGGGCCTGCGGTGTCAGTGACGGGACACTGGTACAGGCTGCAGCAAGGCTGCACAAGAAGCCGACAACAACCGTTCTGAATGAAACCGCCATGATCTCCCGTCACTTTCCATGCCGCATGCACTTTGCAATAATGGCCTATTGTGCCCTGTTTGCACCTTCTTGTGATCCCCGTCATGTCGCTTCAGCGCCCATTTCGCCTTGCCCCCAGCCTGCTTTCTGCGGATTTTGCCCGTCTGGGTGAAGAAGTGCGCGACGTCGTGGCCGCCGGCGCCGACTGGATTCACCTTGATGTGATGGACAACCACTATGTGCCCAACCTGACGGTGGGGCCCATGGTCTGCGAAGCACTGCGCCCGCACACGCAGGCGCCCATCGATGTCCACCTCATGGTCGAACCCGTCGACAGCCTGATCCCGGCATTCGCGAAGGCCGGCGCCAACATCATCAGCTTCCATCCCGAAGCCAGTCGCCACGTCGACCGCAGCCTCGCACTCGTCCGCGATCACGGCTGCCAGGCCGGACTGGTCTTCAATCCGGCCACACCCCTGAACTGGCTGGATCATCTGATGCCGCGGCTGGATCTCATCCTCATCATGTCGGTCAATCCCGGCTACGGCGGCCAGTCCTTCATCGACTCGGCGCTGGACAAGATCCGCGAAGCCCGCCGGCGCATCGACCGCTGGGTGGCGGAAGGCGGCCAGGCGATCGCACTCGAGGTGGATGGCGGCGTCAAGCTGGACAACATCGCGCGTATCGCCGCCGCCGGCGCCGACACCTTCGTCGCCGGCTCCGCCATCTTCGGCCCGGGCGACTATGCCGCCACCATCCGTGCGCTACGTGCCGAGCTGGCGCGTACGACCACCCTGCAAGCCTGATTCATGTCTATGTCCATATGTCCATAACCCCGCCCATCCGTGCCGCGCTGTTCGATCTGGACGGCACGCTTCTCGATACCCTGGCCGACATCGCCGCTTCGGCCAATGCCATGCTGGCGGAGCTGGGACTGGCCTCCCTGCCGGCGGCCCATATCCGCGACATCATCGGCAAGGGCTCCGCCCACATGGTCGGCCGGCTGCTCGAACACCAGCGGCCGGGCGATCCCGCCAACGCAGCGCAGGCAGACGCGGCGCTGGCGCATTATCTGGCGCACTACCGCCGGATCAACGGTCGCCATGCCAGCCCCTATCCCGGTGTGCACGAGGGCCTGAAAGCCTTCGCCGACCAGGGCATGCGCCTGGGTGTGGTCACGAACAAGCTCACCGAATTCACCCGTCCGCTGCTGGAAAAAACCGGGCTGGCCCATCATTTCCAGGTCATCGTCTGTGGCGATACCTGCGCACGCCGCAAGCCCGATCCGATGCCGGTGTTGCATGCATGCAACAGCCTGGACATGGCGCCGGCGCAGACTGTGCTCATCGGCGATTCCGTCAACGATACGACGGCCGGACGGGCGGCGGGCACCCATGTACTGGCCGTACCCTACGGCTACAACGAGGGAAAGCAGGTGCATGCGCTGGATGTGGATGCTATAGTGTCGTCCATTGATGCTGCAGCCCAATGGGTGGACGCCAGAAACGCCGGCTGATCCACCGATCAGGACACAAAGAACCATGAACAGCTACCGCTATTACCCCGCATCGCCCCGCGCCATCTGGCGCTGGTGGCGTCTGTGCTCCGGGTAAGCGGTAACAGCTCCCGGCACACTGTCTGAATCCTGTGTGCCGCCAGCCTCGACCAAACGCAACGCCCGGAATCCCCCATGCCGGGCAAGCACGATTCCTGTCCGGCCCGTACACCACCCGCATACGAGACCTTCATGACAGAAATCGAATTCAATGCTCTGGCCGCCCAAGGCTACAACCGCATTCCCATCATCGCCGAGACCTACGCCGATCTCGACACGCCGCTGGCCATCTACCTCAAGCTTGCACACAGCGGGCCGGAAGGCGGGTGCAACAGCTTCCTGCTGGAATCCGTCGTGGGCGGCGAGCGCTTCGGGCGCTACTCCTTCATCGGCCTGCCCGCCCGCACCCGCCTGCAGGCCAGCGGCAACACCACCCAGGTGATACACGATGACCAGGTGATTGAAACCCACGAAGGCAACCCGCTGGATTTCATCGAAAGCTACCAGAAGCGCTTCAAGGTGGCCCTGCGCCCCGGCATGCCGCGCTTTGCCGGTGGTCTGGCGGGCTATTTCGGCTATGACACGGTGCGCCACATCGAGCCCACACTGGGCGCGGCAAGCCTGCCCCTGCCCGCCGGCCAGGAGGAAGGCATTCCCGACATCCTGCTGCTGCAGGTGGACGAGCTGGTCATCGTGGACAATCTGGCCGGCCGCACCTATCTGCTGATCTACGCCGATCCGGCCACACCCGAGGCCTATGCCCGCGCCAAGCGCCGCCTCAAGACCCTGCGCGAGAAGCTGCGCATGCCGGCCGTCATCCCCTATGCCTACGCCAGCCTGCAGACGGAATCGCGACGCGATTTCGACAAGGAAGACTATCTGGCGGCCGTGCACAAGGCCAAGGAGTACATTGCCGCCGGCGAAATCATGCAGGTCCAGATCGGCCAGGTCATCGCCAAGCCCTTCCGGGACTCCCCGCTGTCGCTGTATCGCGCCCTGCGCTCGCTCAACCCCTCGCCCTATATGTACTACTGGAATTTCGACCGCTTCCAGGTGGTCGGCGCCTCGCCCGAAATCCTGGTGCGCCAGGAGCGGGTCGAAAAGACCGAAGGCGAAGTCACGGAAGTCACCATCCGCCCTCTGGCGGGCACGCGCAAGCGCGGCGCCACACCGGCGGAAGACGCCCGCCTGGCCGAAGAGCTCACGGCGGATCCCAAGGAGCGCGCAGAGCATGTCATGCTCATCGACCTGGCGCGCAACGATGTCGGACGGGTGGCCCGCACCGGCACCGTCGAAGTCACCGACACCATGAGCATAGAGCGCTACTCCCACGTCATGCACCTGGTATCCAACGTGACGGGCGAGCTCAGGGAAGGGCTGAGCAACATGGATGTGCTGCGCGCCAGCTTCCCGGCCGGCACGCTCACCGGCGCGCCCAAGGTGCGCTCCATGGAAATCATCGACGAGCTCGAACCCGTGCGCCGGGGCATCTACGGCGGTGCCGCCGGCTATCTCAGCTATGGCGGTGAAATGGATCTGGCCATTGCCATCCGCACCGGCGTCGTCCAGGATGGCATGCTGTACGTGCAGGCCGCCGCCGGCATCGTGGCCGATTCCAGCCCCGAAGCGGAATGGCAGGAGACCGAGGCCAAGGCGCGCGCCCTGCTGCGCGCCGCCGAGCAAGTCCAGTTCGGACTCGACGAACCTATCTGAGCCCCGCCTTTTACGGAGACCATCATCATGTTGCTCATGCTGGACAATTATGATTCGTTCACCTGGAACCTGGTCCAATACTTTGGCGAACTGGGCGAACACGTGGTCGTGCACCGCAACGACCAGATCACCATCGAGGACATCCGCGCCCTGCAACCGGAGCGCATCTGCCTCTCGCCCGGACCCGGCACACCGGAGCGCGCCGGCATCCTGGTGCCGCTCATACAGGCCATGGCCGGCGAGGTGCCCATCCTGGGCGTATGCCTGGGTCACCAGGCCATCGCCTGCGCCTTTGGCGGACGCCTGCGCCCCGCCGCCCGGATCATGCACGGCAAGGTCTCGACCATCACGCACGACGGCACCGACGTCTTCCAGGGACTGAAGCAGCCGCTCACCGTCACGCGCTACCACTCGCTGGCCGTGGACCCGGATCACATTCCCGACTGCCTGCGCGTGACGGCACATGCCGAAGACGGCGAGATCATGGGCCTGTGCCACAAGACACTGCCGATCAGCGGCGTGCAGTTCCACCCGGAATCCATACTCAGCGAACAGGGCCACGACCTGCTCCGGAACTTTCTGAATGCCTGAATGCCCCCTGCAATCAAGGAACCCTCAATGACCATCACTCCCACTGAAGCACTGGTCCGCTGTATCGAGCATCGCGAGATCTTCCATGAGGAAATGCTGCATCTGATGCGCCTGCTGATGCGCGGTGAAATCTCTGCGCCCATTGCCGCCGCCCTGATCATGGGGCTGCGCGTCAAGAAGGAGACCATCGGCGAGATCACGGCCGCAGCCACCGTGATGCGCGAATTCGCGACCCCCGTGCCGGTATCCGATCCGCAAGACCTGCTCGACCTGTGCGGCACGGGCGGCGACAGCGCCCACACCTTCAACATCTCGACCGCAGCGATGTTTGTTGCCGCCGCCGCAGGCGCCAGGATCGCCAAGCATGGCGGACGCAGCGCCTCATCCTCATCGGGCAGCGCCGATGTGCTGGAAGCCCTGGGTGCCAACATCATGCTCAGCCCGGAACAGGTGGCCGATTGCCTGGAGGCCACCGGCATCGGCTTCATGTACGCGCCCAGCCACCACAGCGCCATGAAGAATGTGGCCGCGCTGCGCAAGGAGCTGGGCGTGCGCACACTGTTCAACATCCTCGGCCCGCTCACCAACCCGGCCGGTGCGGCCAATCAGCTCATGGGCGTCTTCCACCCCGATCTGGTCGGCATTCAGGTACGCGTGCTGCAGCGTCTGGGCTCGCGCCACGTCCTCGTGGTCCACGGGCGTGACGGCATGGACGAAGCCACACTGGGCGCCTCCACCATGGTGGGCGAGCTCAAGGATGGCGAGGTGCGCGAATACGACATCCACCCGGAAGATTTCGGCATGGCCATGGTCTCGAGCCGCAGCATACAAGTGGCAAGCCGCGAGGAATCCGCCGGCCTTGTGCTGGCAGCCCTGGAAAACCGCCCCGGGACGGCACGTGATATCGTCGCCTTCAATGCCGGCCTTGCAATCTATGCCGGCAATCGCACGCCCAGCCTGAAGGAAGGGCTGGAATTGGCTACGGAAATCCTGGCTTCGGGTGCCGCCAGGGAACGCCTGGATACTTTCTGCACCCGGACGCGAGCGTATACGCAATGACCGATATTCTTGCCCGTATCCTGGAGGCCAAGAAGGCCGAAGTGGCGAGCGCGCGCCAGATGCGCAGCGAAGCCGATCTGCTGCGCGAAGCGCGCAGCCGCAAGGATGTACGCGGCTTCCTGCAGTCCCTGCAGAACCGCATCGCCGCCGGCAAGCCCGCCGTGATCGCCGAGATCAAGCGGGCCTCCCCGTCGCGCGGGGTGCTGCGCGATCCCTTCAATCCGGTCGAGATCGCCACGGCCTATGCCGCAGGCGGCGCCGCCGGGCTTTCCGTGCTCACCGACGTGCAGTTCTTCCAGGGCGCGACCGATCACCTGCGCCAGGCACGCGCCGCCTGCGCCCTGCCGGTGCTGCGCAAGGATTTCATGATCGACCCCTATCAGGTGATCCAGGCACGGGCCATGGGCGCGGACTGCATCCTGCTCATCGTGGCCGCACTCAGCCTGTCCGCCCTGCGCGAGCTGGAATCCCTGGCCATGGAGCTGGGCATGGACGTGCTGGTGGAAGTCCATGACGGCGAGGAGCTTGAAACCGCGCTTCAGCTGCGCACGCCGCTGGTAGGCATCAACAACCGCAACCTGCGCAGCTTCGAGACCCGGCTGGAGACCACGCTTGGCCTGCTGGACCAGATTCCGGAAGATCGCCTGGTCGTCACCGAGAGCGGCATCCTCAAACCGGAAGATGTGGCCCTCATGCGCGCGCACGACGTCAACGCCTTCCTGGTCGGCGAAGCCTTCATGCGCGCACCGGACCCCGGTGTGGCGCTGCGCAGCCTGTTCTTCGACGATGCGCAACACTGACGGCGTCACCGCAAGCAACATCCTCACGGAAGGCCTCGAGACCCATCTCGGGCGCCTGCCGCCGGCCTGGCGCACGCCCCTGATGGCTGCATCGCTGGCGCCGGTACGTCGCAAGCTGGCTGAGTTTCTCGCGCAACGGCTGGCGCAAGGCGCACGCATCTACCCGCACGCCCCTTTGCGCGCGCTGGAATTCGCCCCGCCTGACGCCATTCGCGCCATCATCCTGGGCCAGGACCCCTATCATGGTCCCAATCAGGCCCAGGGCCTTGCCTTCTCGGTACCGGATACCTGCCGCTGCCCGCCCAGCCTGCGCAATATCCGTCAGGAGCTGGCGGCCAATTTCCCCGACCAGGTTTCGCACCTGCGCCACGATCTGGGCGCCTGGGCGCAACAGGGCGTGCTGCTGCTCAACGCCGTGCTCACGGTCGAAGACGGGCAGCCGGCCTCGCACAGCGGCCATGGCTGGGAAGCGCTCACCGATGCCATCCTGGAAACCGCCGTCGCCTCACCCCGTCCGCGCGTCGCCCTGCTGTGGGGCGCCCACGCGCAGCGCAAGCGACCCCTGCTGGAAGCGGCTGCGGGCGGACCACTGCTCATCCTGCAGGCCAACCATCCTTCGCCACTGTCGGCGCGGCGCCCGCCACGCCCCTTCATGGGCTGCGGCCACTTCCGGCAGGCAAACGCCTGGCTGCAGGCCCGGGGCGAGGCGCCGCTGGACTGGCTGGCCGCGACATGATGAAAACATCGCATTCCGGACTGCCGGCAGGCCTGCCGCCGCCCGATCCCGAGGCCCTGCAGCACAGCGAACAACTGGCCGCAACGCTGCGCCGCCGGATCGCCGCCAGCCCCGGTGCCAGCCTGCCTTTCGACATCTGGATGGAGGCCGCGCTCTATGCGCCGGGCATGGGCTACTACACCGCCGGCAGCCACAAGCTTTCAGCGGCGCGCAACGAAGGGGATTTCACGACGGCACCCGAGCTCAGCCCGTTGTTTGCGCAGACGCTGGCGCGGCAAGTGGCGCAGATCCTGGATCAATGCGAGGGGCGGCCGCAGATCCTGGAGTTCGGCGCCGGCACGGGCCGTCTCGCGGCCGGGCTGATGGCCACGCTGCAGCAGGACGGGATCGACGCACAGTACGCCATCCTCGAGCTCTCGCCCGAGCTGCAGGCGCGCCAGCGCCGGCAACTGGCCCATCTGGGCGAGCGTGTTCAATGGCTGAACACCCTGCCCGACGCATTCGAAGGTTGCGTCATCGCCAACGAAGTGCTGGACGCCATGCCGGTGCAGATCGTGCAATGGGATGATGACGGCAATCCGGCCGAACTGCATGTCGGACTGGACGGCGAGGCATTTGTGGAATGCCTGCGCCCGGCACCGCCGGCGCTGCAGGCCGTTGCCCGGGAGCGCATGGCCGCCCTGCCCGGCTACCGCTCCGAAATCAATCTGCGCGCCGAAGCATGGATGCGTGATCTGGGCCGCCGGCTGACGCGCGGCGCGGCCCTCATCATCGACTACGGCTTTCCACGCCACGAGTACTATCACCCGCAGCGCGCGCAGGGCACCCTCATGTGCCACAGTCAGCATCACAGCCATGCGGACCCCCTTGTGCTCGTGGGCCTGCAGGACATCACCGCGCATGTGGACTTCACCGCCATGGCGGATGCCGCACTGGAAAGCGGCCTGGATGTGCTCGGCTATACCGCGCAGGCCCGCTTCCTGCTCGATGCCGGACTGCCGGCCCTGCTGCAGGCCGGCAGCGCCATGCCGGATGCGCGCACGCTGTCGGGCGTGCAGACCCTGCTCTCGGAAGCCGAGATGGGTGAATTGTTCAAGGTGCTTGCCGTGGGGCGCGCCATCGACGGGCCGCTGATCGGCTTCGTCTCGGGAGACCGGCGCCACCGGCTATGAAGAAGCCAGCACGCCCTGTATCGCCTGAAGTCGTGCCGCATCCAGCGCCGCCCTGATCCGCCCGGCGTCATCCGCATGCCGGCGCGCGATCGCCGCTGCATCCACAGTGACGACCGCCGTCACGCAGGCCTGCCAGAAAGGTTTATCCACATCATGTACGCAGGCGGCCGCGTCCAGCAGCATATGGAACCGCCCGGGGCGACGCAGCACGTCGCAGGCCATGAGCGTGGCCAGGATGTCATCGGCCTGTGGCGGTGCGGCCACCATCGCCAGCACCCGCGGCAACAGGCGTGCCAGATCACGGCAGGCCGCCGGTGCGCGCACGTGGTCGGCCACGGCCCCGGGCGCAGCGGCATCGCGGCACAACAGGGCGAAGCGTGCCGCCAGCGGCAAACCATGCTGCACCGCACAATCCAAGGCTTCACGCCAGCCCTCACCCAGCGCGAGGCCGGGCAACACCCGCTCGAACGCCCCCGTCTGCAACAGCACCTCCAGCATGCGGACGGGATGCGCCGTCATCAGACCCTTGGCCAGCTCCTGCCACACGCGCTCGGGCACCAGGGCATCCACCTCGCCGCTCGCTACCAACGCATGCGCGAGCGCCAGCGTTTCGGGCGCAATGGAAAAGTCATGGAAGCGCGCGGCAAAACGGGCCAGGCGCAACAGGCGCACCGGATCTTCGACAAAGGCCGGTCCGGTGTGGCGCAAGACCCGCCGGCGGATGTCGTCATGCCCGCCCAGCGGATCGACGAGCGCGCCATCGGCCGTACGCGCCATGGCGTTGATGGTCAGGTCGCGCCGTGCCAGATCCTCTTCCAGACTGACGTCCCGGCCGGCGTGGAAGACAAAACCCCGGTAGCCCCGGCCCGACTTGCGCTCGGTGCGCGCAAGCGCGTATTCCTCGTGTGTCTGCGGGTGCAGGAACACCGGAAAGTCTCCGCCCACCGGCACGAACCCGCGTGCCGTCATATCGGCCGGTTCCGCACCCACGACCACCCAGTCACGATCGCCTGCCGGCAATCCCAGCAGGGCATCGCGCACCGCGCCGCCCACCACATAGACCTGCAGGCCTTCCAGCGCGGCATCGCTCATCGCTTGGCCACCGATGCCGCCGGCGGATCGATGACGCCCAGGCGCGCCTTGAGCGACTGTGGCTCGCCGGAGAACATCATGCGGTAGACCACGGCATTGGACATGACATTCTTCACATACAGCCGGGTCTCGGTGAAGGGAATGGTCTCGGCGAAGATGGCGCCTTCCACCGGCGCCGCCAGCCGTGCGCGCCACTGCCGGGCGCGGCCGGGGCCGGCGTTGTAGCCCGCCGAGGCCAGCAGCTCGGAGCCGCCCTGACCGTCGAGCACAATGCGCAGATAGCGCGTCCCGAGCACGGTGTTGGTGTCGAAGTCATTCACCGAAGAAGGCTTGAAATCCTTCATGCCGATCTTGCCTGCCACCCACTTGGCGGTTGCCGGCATGAGCTGCATCAGCCCGGAGGCCCCCACGCGCGAGCGCGCATCGGTGATGAAACGCGATTCCTGGCGGATGAGCCCATACACCCAGGCGGGGTCGAGCGCGACTTCCTTCGCCTTTTCGGTAACCCGGCCCTCGAAGGGTGCAATGAAGCGCTGCGTGAAGTCGAGCTCGTCGCGCGTGAGCAGCGATGTATTCACCACACGGTCATAGAGATGCTCCTCGCGGGCGAACTCGGACGCCGCCAGCAGCAGGCGATCATCCAGCCCCCTGACGGCATTCACCCATTCGCGCACACCTTGCGGTCGCCAGCCCAGATCAAACAGCGCAAGCGCACGCTGCAGGCCGGGACGTGCACGGACATTGTCGAGCTCGGCCGCCGTGACCTCGCGGGGCGCCACGGGAATGAACGGCGTGTGGCCCAGCTCTTCATTGGCCAGCTGGCCATAGAAACCCAGATCGTTGGCGATGGCCTCATACCGGCGCATGGCGGCCGCCTCATCTCCCTGCGCCTGCAGTGCACGCCCCAGCCAGTACATCCACACCGGCTCGTGCTGCTGGCGCGTGCTCATGCGCAGTATGGCCTGCTGCACACGCGCCCAGTCCACGGGATGGGCGCGCAGCTCGGAGCGCACCTGCCACGCGTGGTTGTAGTCGCTCAGCGGCTGACTGCCGGAACGACGATACCAGCGCGCGGCATCCGGCGCCACGTTGAGCGCTGCAATCAGGCCGAACTGGCTCCACACCCATTCGACATTCTGCGCGGGCAGGCGCGACGCCCAGTGTTTCTCGATATAGGCGGCCTGGGCGGCCCTGTCCTTGTCCTTGTCCCGCGCCAGACGCGACAGCGCCAGCGTGACGAGCTCGACCTGAGCCTGATCAGTGGCCTTGCCCTGCTTTGCCAGCCATTGGCGCGGCTGTTTCATGAGCGCCGTGTACTGCACCATCTGCCGGCCATCGAACAGATTGGCCGCCATGCGCCGGGCCGGCGCTGTGCGACCCGCCTCGAGCAGGGCGCGCAGCTCGGGTACAAGATCCTGAAAACCCATCTGGCCGCGCGCGATGAGCTCATCCAGCATGCCCCAGCAGGCCGCGCCCGGCGCAAAGACCTCCAGGGCCCTGGCGGGCGCCACCACCCGGCCGCTCATGGCCTGCGCCTGCAGGATGGCGCAGTCCACCGGTGCCGTGTGGATCACATCGGGGGCCAGCGCCAGTGCCCGACCAGCGTCACCGCCACGCACTGCGGCTACCACCCAGTCGCTCTTCAGTCGCCGTACCAGATAGGCGTTACTGCTGTTATCGATGAATGCCTGCACATCCGCCTCGGGAATCGGGCGGGTGGAATCATGCAGCTGCTGGCGCAGCCACCAGTAGGCCGGGTAATCGCCCAGCACGGCATCGGCACGCGCCGGCTCGACCAGACTGCGCAGACGCGCCCAGTCCTTGCCCTCGAACGCAGCACGCGCATCCACGACCGCCTGACGCGCTTCGGGCGGTACCATGACGCCACGCAGATCCGGCCCCGGTGGCGGTGTCATGGCGGCAGGAACCGCCGCCTGCGCCACCGCCCCGGGTGCCGGGGCGGCACTGCAGCCGGCCAGAAGCCCCAGCAGGCCTGTCAGCACCATGGTCCTGCGTGCACCGCCGGCAAGCCGCCGTGCAGAAAGTTTCCTGCTTTTCTGATACCGTTGAGCCAACATCGACATTCTGAACTGCCTCTTGAAAAACGCCATGAACCTGCATTCATCCCCCCACGCCGCACTGCGTGAAAAGCTCAAGCAAAAGCGGGATGCCCAGAACCTGCGCGACATGAGTCGCGGTGCTCTGCTGATCCGCGGCCGCCTGTTCACCTGGCTGGCCACCAGCCAGACGCGCATCAACGAAGAAGGGCGTACGCCCATTCAGCGCATTGCCGCCTTCTGGTCCCTGCCCGGCGAACCCGAGCTGCAGCCCCTGCTGCGCCAGTGGGCCGAGGAAGACGGCTACGAAATCTCATTGCCGGTGGTATGCGCCCCCGACGCCCCCCTGGAGTTTCGCGTATGGAACCCGGGGGACACGCTTCACGAAGGCGCCTGGGGCATACAGGAGCCCACCGGCCCGGTGGCCGCCCTGCCCGACATCGTGCTGGTGCCCACGCTGGGCTATACGCGCAACGGCGACCGTCTGGGTTACGGCAAGGGATATTATGACCGCACGCTGGCCGATTGGCGAGCCCGTGGCCACGCGTTCACCAGCATGGGCGTCGCCTGGGCCACGGGAGACCTCAGCCAGGAAGACTACCAGCCCGCCGCCCATGACCAGCGGCTTGACGGCATTCTTACCGACAAGGGATGGCCGTTGCCGGCGCCGCAACTGTAACAGGACCGGCCAGGCCCAGCCGCGTGCAGATGGCCTGGGTGGCCGCCGCCTGGTTGAGCGTGTAGAAGTGCAGGCCCGGCGCCCCGCCTTCCAGCAGGCGCCGGCACAGATCCGCAACGAAATCGACACCGAAGTCACGCAACGAGGCCTTGTCCTCGCCGAAGTCCGTGAGCCGCAGGCGCAGCCAGCGCGGCACTTCGGCACCGCAGATGTTCGAGAAGCGCAGCAACTGTGCCGCATTGGTGATGGGCATGATGCCGGGCACCACCGGCGTAGCCACACCTTGCGCCGCCAGCCGGTCGACGAAGTCGAAATAGGCATCGGCGTTGAAGAAGTACTGGGTAATGGCGCTGTCGGCGCCCGCACGCAACTTGCCCACGAAATAGCCCAGATCCTCGGCGGCACTCGTCGCCTGGGGATGCGCCTCGGGATAGGCGGCCACCTCGATATGGAAGTGATCGCCGCTGTGCTCGCGAATGAAAGCAACCAGCTCGTTGGCATAGTGCAGCTCGCCCGAATCACCCCCCATGCCTGAGGGCAGATCACCGCGCAGCGCGACAATGCGCGTCACGCCCAGTGCCTGATACTGATCCAGCATCTCGGCCAGGAAGGCACGGCTGGCGCCCACGCAGGACAGGTGCGGCGCTGCCGTGCAGCCCAGGGTCTGCAGCATCTGCAGCGTTTCCAGCGTGCCGCCCCGTGTGGATCCGCCGGCGCCGAAAGTGACGCTCACATACTCCGGATGCAGGCCCATGAGCTGCTTGGCCGAGCGGATGAGTCGCTCGCGTGCCGCCACGTCGCGCGGCGGGAAGAACTCCAGACTGATGGCGGGGCGCTTCATGCCAGCATCCCGATCAGCACGGCCGAGACCAGACTGTAGACGAGTGCGCCCAGGAAGGCCCAGCCGAAGCCGTCAACGTGGAAGCCCTGCAATATGCTGCCGGCAAACCAGAATACCAGGGCGTTCACGACCAGCAGGAACAGGCCGAGGGTGACCATGGTGATGGGCAGGGTGAGCACGATGAGCAACGGCTTGACCAGCGTATTGAGCAGCCCCAGAATCAGTGCCGCCACCAGCGCGCTGCCAAAGCCGCCCAGGGTGATGCCGGGCACCAGCCAGGCCACGACGAGCAGCGAGACGGCGTTGAGCACCCAGAGCAGGAGAAGAACAGCCATTGCAGACTCCGTGCCGCCTAGTAGCGGTAATGGTCGGGCTTGTAGGGCCCGTCGACAGACACATGGATGTACTCGGCCTGATCGGGGCGCAGGCGCGTGAGCTGCACACCCAGCTTGCCCAGATGCAGGCGGGCCACCTTCTCGTCAAGATGCTTGGGCAGCACATAGACCCGGCCGCGTTCGTAGGCATCGCCGCGTGTGAACAGCTCGATCTGCGCCATCGTCTGGTTGGTGAACGAGGCCGACATGACAAATGACGGATGGCCCGTGGCGCAGCCCAGGTTGACCAGTCGCCCCCTGGCCAGAAGGATGATGCGTTTGCCGTCGGGGAAGATCACGTGGTCGACCTGCGGCTTGATCTCTTCCCACTGCAGGTCCGCCAGCGAGGCGACGTCGATCTCGTTATCGAAGTGACCGATATTGCACACAATGGCCTGATCCTTCATGCGCGCCATGTGCTCATGCGTGATCACGTGGTAGTTGCCGGTGGCGGTGACGAAAATGTCGGCCTGGTCGGCCACTTCGTCCAGCGTGACCACCCGATAACCTTCCATGGCCGCCTGCAGCGCGCAGATGGGGTCGATCTCGGTCACCCAGACCTGGGCACGCAGGGCCGCCAGGGCCTGGGCGCAACCCTTGCCCACATCACCGAAACCGCAGACGACGGCAATCTTGCCCGCCACCATCACATCGGTGGCGCGCTTGATGCCGTCCACCAGCGACTCGCGGCAGCCATAGAGGTTGTCGAACTTGGACTTGGTGACGGAATCATTCACATTGATGGCGGGAAAGGCCAGCTCGCCGTCGCGCGCCATCTGGTAGAGACGCTGCACCCCGGTAGTGGTTTCCTCGGTGACACCGCGAATCGCCGCCAGGCGGGTGGAATACCATTGCGGGTCCTGTGCCAGACGGTCACGGATGGCGGCGTGCAGCACGCGCTCCTCTTCGCCGGCCGCGGTGTTCAGCACCGACGGGTCACGCTCGGCACGCGCGCCCAGATGCAGCAGCAGGGTGGCGTCACCACCGTCATCCAGAATCATGTTGGCGTGATTGTCATCAGGCCAGTTGAAGATCTCGTGTGCATACTCCCAGTACTCCGCCAGCGTCTCGCCCTTCACGGCAAACACGGGAATGCCGTCGGCGGCAATGGCCGCCGCAGCGTGATCCTGGGTGGAGAAGATGTTGCACGATGCCCAGCGCACCTGGGCCCCCAGCGCGACCAGGGTCTCGATCAGGACGGCGGTCTGTATGGTCATGTGCAGGCTGCCCGCAATACGGGCGCCCGCGAGCGGACGGGCGGCGGCGAATTCCTCGCGCGTGGCCATCAGGCCCGGCATCTCGGTTTCGGCAATCGCGATCTCGCGCCGGCCCCAGCCGGCCAGTGCGATGTCGGCAATGACGTAGTCGTTTTCAGTCAGTACGGTACTCATGATGCTCCTCTGAGCCTGCGCCGGGGGAAGGGCAGCGGCGCCCATCCCTGCCCGCGCAGGGCAACGATGGGCGCCGTTCATGATGAAGACTTCTGATGAAGGTTCCTGAGCCTGGCGGCCCGCACGAGCACCGGAAGACGGTGACGCGGGCCGGCGCAGCGCCCCTCAGGAAGAATGCCTGATTATAACCGCAGCCGGATGGCGTTCAGACAGCGCTCAGACGGCCGCCCTGAGTGCCGCCGCCCTGTCGGTGGTTTCCCAGCTGAACTCCGGATCATCACGCCCGAAATGGCCATAGCTGGCCGTACGGGCATAGATGGGGCGCAGCAGGTCCAGCATGGTGATGATGCCGCGCGGGCGCAGATCGAAATGTTCGCGCACCAGCGCGGCAATGTCCGCATCGGGAATCACACCCGTGCCCTCGGTATACACCGTGATGTTGATGGGCTCGGCAACGCCGATGGCATAGCTGAGCTGCACCTGGCACTGGCGCGCCAGACCGGCGGCCACCACGTTCTTGGCCACGTAGCGCGCCGCATAGGCCGCCGAGCGGTCGACCTTGGACGGATCCTTGCCCGAGAATGCCCCGCCGCCATGGGGGCAGGCCCCGCCATAGGTGTCGACGATGATCTTGCGCCCGGTGAGCCCGCAGTCACCCTGGGGCCCACCAATCACGAAGCGACCCGTGGGATTGACGAGAAAGCGCGTCTTTGCGGTCAGAAGGCCGTCGGGAAAGCAGGGACGGATGATGTGCTCGATCACCGCCTCGTGGATATCGGCCTCTTGCATATCGGGCGCATGCTGGGTGGACAGCACCACGGTATCGACTTCCACCGGACGCCCGTCGACATAGCGGAAAGTGACCTGGGACTTCGCATCGGGGCCCAGCCAGGGCATGCGGCCGTCCTTGCGCAGCTCGCTCTGGCGCTGCATGAGACGGTGGGCGTACCAGATGGCCGCCGGCATCAGATCCGGCGTTTCGTCGCAGGCGTAGCCGAACATCAGGCCCTGATCGCCCGCGCCCTGATCGGGCCGGGCATCGGGCGCGCGATCAACGCCCTGGGCGATGTCGGGCGACTGGCGGTCAAAAGCCACCAGCACTGCGCAACCCCGGTAATCAAAACCGTATTCAGGGCGGTCATAGCCGATGCGCCGTATGGTGTCACGGGCCACCTGAATATAATCGACGTTTGCCGTGGTGGTGATTTCACCGGCGAGCAGCACCAGCCCGGTGTTGCACAGGGTTTCCGCCGCCACCCGGGCATGGGGGTCCTGTGCAAGAATGGCATCGAGGATGGAATCCGAGATCTGATCGGAGATCTTGTCGGGATGACCTTCGGACACGGACTCCGAAGTGAAGAGAAATTCGTTTTTTGCCACGACCATGCATCCAGATTTTCAGCTGAGCCCGCCAGCTGGGTTGAACGAAAGGCGTTGCACCAGAGGGCCGACACAATGAAAACCCGGCGCGACGCTTTAGCGGTATATCAGGACGGGCAGCCGCGGATACTGCCGGCGGCTGGTACCGTACTTCGCCCCGCAAGTTGTCGGTTAACTCGGCGATGGCTGCGATTTTACGCGAAAATGTCGGGCATTGCCCGTTGACTCCCAAGATTGATAAGGTTTTCAGCCCCCATGCTCCTGGCCCTGTTTCACGTACTGGCACGCCTTCCACTGCCATTGCTGCACGCCACGGGCCGCTTTCTGGGGCGGCTTGTGTACCGGTTTCCGGGGCGCTATCGCCTGCGTCTGGATCGCAATGCCCGCCAGGCCGGTTACTTCGAGCGCCGCTTCGCCAGGCGCGCTTCGGCCGAGACCGGTGCCATGATCCTGGAGACGCCCAAGGTCTGGCTGGATCACGCCCGCTGCCTCGATCGGGTAATCAGCGACGAGGAGCATGTCATCGAGCGGGTGCGCAGCCAGGGACGCGGCATCCTGTTCCTGACCCCGCACCTGGGCTGCTTCGAGATCACGGCGCGCCATATTGCACGCCGCCAGCCGATCACCGTCATGTATCGGCCTCCGCGCTGGGCACCCCTGGCGCCGGTGATGGCAAGGGCACGCGAGCTGCCCGGCCTGGCCGCCGTGCCCGCCAATCGCCAGGGCGTGCGCGAGTTCGTACGCGCCCTGCGCCGCGGAGAGGCTGTGGGCCTGCTGCCCGATCAGGTGCCCGGCGGCGGTGAAGGGCTGTGGACGCCCTTCTTCGGGCGCCCGGCCTATACCATGACCCTGGCGGCACGGCTGGCGCTGCAGACCGGCGTAGCCGTGGTCCTGACGGCGGGTGAACGCCTGCCGCACGGGCGCGGCTGGCGCATCCATTACCAGCAGCTCGAAGAGCCCCTGCCCACCGAAGTGCCGGAACTCGTGGCCGCCATCAATCAGGCCATGGAAACGCTGATCCGGCGCCTGCCCGAGCAATACCTCTGGAGCTACAGCCGCTACAAGCGGCCCGAAGGTGCGCCCGAACGTCCTGAATCCCCCCCGTTTCCATGAAGCTTCGCACCGGCAGCACCGTGCTGCACGCCCTCTTCCGCCACCTGGGCCGCCTGTCCTGGCCGCGCAGGCACCGTCGTGCCCGCCTGCTGGCCTGGCTGGCGCGCCACTTCATGCGCTCGCGCGTCCACGTGGTGCGCACGAACCTGCGCCTGTGCTTTCCCGAAAGTACAGCCGCGCAGCGTGAAGCCTGGCTGAAGCATCATTTCCTGCTGCTGGCACAGTCCGTGATCGATCGCGGCCTGCTGTGGTTCGGCCCTGAAGCGGACATTCGCGCCGGCACACCCATCACCGGCCTGGAACACCTGCAGGCCCTGCTGGACGCGCGCCGTCCCGTCATCCTGCTGGCGCCGCACATGATAGGCCTGGATGCCGCCGCCACCCGCCTGACGCTGTTCCTGAAAGAATCGGCCACCATGTATACGCCGCAAAGCCATCCCGGCATCGACGCCCTGGTGCGCCGGGGCCGGGGGCGCTTCAATACCGTTCATCTGGTCAGCCGTCGCGAAGGCATTCGGGGTCTGCTGGCTCACCTGCGCCGTGGCGTGCCCGTGTATTATCTGCCCGACATGGATTTCGGGCGAAAAGGGGCCATCTTCGTGCCTTTCTTCGGCATCCCGGCCGCCACCCTGCCGACGACGGCGCAGATTGCGCGCCGCTGGGACGCCGCCGTCGTGCCCATCCTGAGCCGGCTGGACGCGCAGACGGGCCAATATCACATCCGTGTCCTGCCACCGCTGGCCGACTTTCCCGGCGAAGAAAGCCTGGAGGACGCCACGGCACGCCTGAATCGGAAAATCGAGGCCTGGGTGCGCGAAGATCCACCGCAATATTACTGGGTGCACCGGCGGTTCAAGACGCAGCCCGACATTAGCCGGCCCAAGCCCTACTGAAGAATGGCCCGCCGGCGCACAGCTGTCCTACAATGGGCCACCCATGGCTGACACCGCGATCTGATGACCACCCCTACGCTCACCGCCGCCGATGTGGCCCGCTTCCTCAGTGAACATCCTGAATTCTTCATTGAACACGAGGACGTGTTCACGCAGCTGGCGATACCGCATCCGCATCAGGCGCGCGCCATCTCGCTGGGCGAGCGCCAGGTACTGAGCCTGCGCACACGCACCCGCGAGCTCGAGCGCCAGCTCAGCGGCCTGATCCATCATGCATCCGGCAACGAACGTCTGGCGCAGCTGCTCACGCACTGGTGTGCCGAACTGCTGTCCGAGGATGACGCCCAGGCCCTGCCCGGGCGCATTGTCCGGGGCCTGGCGCATCACTTCAGCCTGCCCGACATCGCCCTGCGCCTGTGGGACCTGCCGCAGCTGACACCGGACTCTCCCCATGGCGAGGCGGTGAGCCAGGCCATCGTCGATGCGGTCTGCGCCCTGTCGCAACCCGTGTGCACGCCGGTGGACAGCCAGCCCGTCGCTTCCCTGCTGACGCCATCTTCGCTGTCCATGGCAGTGCTGCCCCTGCGTCTGGCCACCGCCGCGTCGCCCTGCATCGGCGTGCTGGTGCTGGGCTCCGGCGAGCCGGGGCGCTTCACATCCGACATGGGCACCGAGCTCCTGCAGCTTGTGGGGCGGCTTGCCGGCGCGGCCCTGGCACGCCTGGATGACCCGGCCCTGCGTGCCGGCCCGGCCTGACGGCCCGTACTGAAGCCGGTCATGCCTGCGCCCGTGCTGCCACCGCCTGTAGAACAGTGGTTGCAGGAATTGCGCACCGGACGGCGCTATGCGGCACACACCCTGGCGGCATACCGGCGCGACCTGCAGCAGCTGATAGCCCAAACCCCGGATCGCACGCTTGATTCCCTGACGGAAAGCGATATTCGCACGGCACTGGCGCGCCTGCACGGGCGCGGCCTGTCACCCGGCACGCTGGCACGCATGCTGTCGGCATGGCGAAGCTTCTATCAGTGGCGGGCGCCACAGGCCGGTCTGGCGGCCAATCCGGTACAGGGCGTGCGTGCACCACGGCGACCGGCACGCCTGCCCAGGGCCTTGTCGGTGGACCAGACCGCGCAATTGCTCGATGCAGCGCCCGACGCGCAGGACACCGGGACACCCGCGCAATGGCGCGACCAGGCCATGTTCGAGCTGCTGTATTCCAGCGGCCTGCGTGTGGCCGAGCTGGCGTCTCTGGATGTGGTCTATCACCAGGACAAGGACCATCAGTCCACCGGCTGGCTCGAGCTTGACGATGCCGATGTGATCGTTCGCGGCAAGGGCGGACGCACACGCCGCCTGCCCCTGGGCCGCAAGGCCATGGAAGCGCTGCGCATCTGGCTCGCGCAGCGTCCGGCCCTGCTGCCCGCAGCCGCGGATGCCGACAGCCGTGCGGCCCTGTTCCTGGGCGTGCGGGGTGCGCGCATCAGCGTGCGCACGATCCAGCGCCGGCTGGAGCGGCGCGCCCGGGAGGCCGGGCTGCCCGTACATGTACACCCCCATGGTCTGCGCCACAGCTTTGCCAGCCACCTGCTGCAATCCGCCCAGGACCTGCGTGCCGTTCAGGAACTGCTGGGCCATGCCAATATTTCCACAACGCAGATCTATACGCGGCTGGACTTCCAGCACCTCGCCCAGGTGTACGACAAGGCTCATCCGCGCGCCCATCGCAAGGAAGGACAAGAGGAAAAGCAGGTCACCGACCCAAGCGGCACCGGCTCAGTCAAGCGCAAGTAGGAGCTGGTCGGCGTTCCAGCGCATCATCCCCATATAGCTGCCCGCCGCGTGTCCGGGCGCATCGAGCGCATCGGAATACAGGGGTCCGGCCACCGTGACGCCGGCCTCGCGCGCCAGTTGCCGCACCAGGCGCGGGTGGCTGCCCTTCTCGATGAAGACGCCGACGCGTCCCGGCGCATCGCGCGCCAGATCGATCAGGGCCGCCACTTCACGCGCAGAAGGTTCGGCATCGCTGGACAGGCCGGCCGCCGAAAGGAATGCGATGCCCCAGGCGGCGCCCGCATAACCAAAGGCCTGATGGCCGGTGATGGCGGTCAGCTGCCGCCCGGACAGGGCGGCAAACCGCGCGCGCAGTTCGGCATCCAGTGCCGCCAGCTCGGCCAGGAAACGGTCGGCACGATCCCGGTAGGCCGCCGCCTTTCCGGCATCGGCCGCCGCCAGGCCTGCGGCAATGTTTTCCACATAGCGCATGGCATGACGCACATCCTGCCACGCATGGGGGTCATGCCCGCCATGGTCATGATGGTCGTGATCATGGTCCCCGGTATCGGCAAGCTCGAGCGGCGTCACACCCGCGCTGGCCACAATGCGCTGCCCCGCGAAACCCGATGACGCCACCAGGCGCCCCATCCAGGTCTCGAATCCCAGCCCGTTCTCGATGAGCACATCGGCACGCGCCAGGTGCTGCACGGCCTGCGGCGAAGGCTCCCAGGAATGCGGATCGCGGTTGGGCCCCACCAGGACATCCAGCACGATGTCGTCGCCACCCACGGCCCGGACCAGATCGCCCAGCACGGAAAAGCTTGCCACCACGCGCAGTGGCTGCGCCTGTGCCGGCACGCCCGGTGCCGCCATCGCGACAAGCACCAGCAGACCCGCCAGCCAGCGTCGCGGATTCAAAGTCGGATTCATACACCCTCCACCAGACTCGACAGGCGGCGGGCCCGTGCACGGGCCTCGCGCAGGGCCTGCACCAGGCCGCCGTGCGGCCCGAACGTCAGGGACAGGCCGTACACCAGGCCCGCCGCCAGGATGATGGCCGGCGACGCCGGCACATCGGCATGAAAGGACGCCAGCAGCCCGGACCAGGATGCCAGCATGCCGAGGATGGCCGCCAGCACCATCTGCGCCCCCATGGAACGCACCCAGAAACGCGCCGCCGTGGCCGGCAGCATCATGATGCCCACCACCATCAGTGTGCCCAGCACCTGGAAGCCCGCCACCAGTGTGGCCACCAGCAACACCAGGAACACCATGTGGCTGAGCGCACCCGCCAGGCCCTCCTGACGCAGGAAGGACGGATCCAGGCACTCGATCAGCAAAGGGCGGTAGATGAGCGCCAGTACGGGCAGGACAACGCTCGCGTTCAGCGCCACCAGCAGCAGGGCCGCATCATCCAGACCCAGCACCGTGCCGAACAGCACGTGGATCAGATCCATATTGGTGCCGCGCAAGGACACCAGCAGAACCCCCAGACCCAGCGACACCAGATAGAAGGCGGCAAAGCTGGCATCCTCGCGCTGCGGCGTCCAGCGCGCCACGAGTGCCGACAGCACGGCCACCACCAGGCCCGTGATCATGCCGCCCAGCGCCATCGCGCCCAGAGACAGGCCGGCCAGCAGGAAGCCCGCCGCCACACCTGGCAGGATGGCGTGCGCCATGGCATCGCCCATCAGGCTGAGGCGGCGCAGCACCAGCAGGACACCCAGCGGACCGGCGGCAAGCGACAGGGCCACCGCCCCCGCGAGCGCACGGCGCATGAAGCCGTAATCGACGAAAGGCTGAAACAGGAAGGCAAGCAGATCACTCATGCGAAATCCCGGGCGCAAAGATGGCGGGCCAGGTGCAGATTCTCGGCGGTGAGTGCCTGTGCCGTGGGCCCCCAGGCGATCTGCTGGCCGGCCAGCAGCAGGGTCTGCGGAAAGTGCGCGTGCACCAGCTCCAGATCATGCAGCACGACAATGAGCGTGCGCCCCTGGGCATGCCACTGATCCAGGATGACGAGCATGTCTTGCGTGGTCGCGCTGTCGACGGCGGCGAAAGGTTCATCGAGCACGACGACCTGGGCATCGTGCACGATGAGGCGTGCAAACAGGGCGCGCTGCAGCTGTCCGCCCGACAACGTCTCTATGAAACGGGCACCGAAATCGGGCAGGCCCACCTGCACCAGCGCGCGGTCGATGCGCGCGTGCTCATCGGATCCGTAGCCGCGCCAGGGCCCCACCCGCCGCCAGGCGCCCATGGCCACCAGGTCGCGCACGGTAATGGGAAAGCTGCTGTCCAGACTGCCCGTCTGCGGCATGCACACGCGATCATCCTGCGCCTGGGGCGAAAGGCGTATCCGCCCGCGCAATGGCGCCAGCTGTCCCATGAGGGCCTTGATCAGCGTGGACTTGCCGGCGCCGTTGGGGCCGACAACGGCCGTCTTGGAGCCGTGCTCGAAAACGCCGCTCAGGTCACGCACGGCCAGACGATCGCTCCAGCCCAGATAGACCTGCTCCAGGGCAATGGCAGGGCGCGCGCTCACCACCAGTCCAGGGCCCAGCCAACCAGCAGCCACATGGCGGCCAGCACGGGAAGCAGGCGCAACGCCCTGCCCGCCGCGCTGTGCAGGAGCGCGGAGCCGCCCGTACGGCGACGGCGGCGCAAGACGGATGATGCAAGCACTGACATGGATGATGCCCCGATGCGCGAAGCTCTTATAGAAGCGTCTTGTGGAAAGGTTATGTTATAACATAACTAAAATCACTTGATTATTTCATTGATCTTCACGCATGTCGCCTTCCCTGCCGTCGTCCCGCATTGAGCGGTCGCTGCGCACCGCCGAGGCATTATGCCTCGGGCGCGGGCGCCGGCTCACGCCCATACGGCGCCGGGTGCTCAGCATACTGCTGGAGCGCCAGCGCAGCGTGAAGGCCTACGAGCTGCTTGACGATATCCGCCGTGAGCTGCCGGGTGCCGCACCGCCCACGGTATATCGTGCGCTGGACTTCCTGGTCGAGCAGGGGCTGGCACACCGGCTCGACGCCACCAACGCCTGGACGGCCTGCCACGACGCCGGCGGCGAGCCTCATGACCTGCTGGTTGTCTGCGTGCGCTGCGGTCGCGTGGCCGAACTGACCGACCCGGCGCTCAACGAGCGGCTTGCCCGCACCGCAGCCGATGCGGGATTCCACCTCTCGGACCACGAGACCGAGCTGCGCGCCCTGTGTGCACACTGCCACAAGCGGCCCTGAACGTGCGCCACAGCAGCGCATGGCAGACAATCCGTAAACAGGATATATTCATTGTCTGTTTGAAGCGGCATCGCCGCATGAGGCCACTCGCATGAAAACGCAAGACCAGCTCAGGGATATGGTGCCCGTGACCGTACTCACCGGTTTTCTGGGCGCGGGCAAGACGACTTTGCTGAAGCGCATCCTGAGCGAGTATCACGGGCGCCGGATCGCCGTGATCGAAAATGAATTCGGCCCCGAGAACATCGACAACGAATTGCTTGTCCAGGATTCAAACGAGGAAATCGTCGAGCTCAGCAACGGCTGCATCTGCTGTACGGTGCGCGGTGACCTGGTGCGCACGCTGAACGACCTGCGCGAGCGCCGCGAAGCGGGTGATCTGTCGTTCGAGCGCGTGATGATAGAAACGACCGGCATGGCCAATCCCGGTCCTGTGTGCCAGACATTCTTCGCCGACGAGGCCATCGCCGACTATTACCGGCTCGACGGCGTCATCACGGTTGTCGATGCCTGCCACGGCATGGACACGCTCGACCGCCAGCCGGAATCACAGCGTCAGGTCGGCTTTGCCGACCGCATCCTGGTGTCCAAGAAAGACCTGGTGGACGATGCCGCCTACGACGCCCTGCGTGCGCGCCTGTTGCACATCAATCCGCGTGCGCCCATACGTCCGGTGCATTTCGGCGAGACGCCGCTGGACGAAATCATCGACATCAGCGGCTTCAATCTCGATGCCATCCTGGACATCGATCCCGAATTCCTGGCCGAGGCCGAAGCAGATCACGGGCACCATCACCATGAACACGACGGCGAGTGCGGACCGCACTGCGGGCATGATCACCATGATCACGCCGCGCACGATGATGACATCGGCGCCTTCGTATTTCGCTCCGGCAAGGCCTTCAATCCGGAGCGTCTGGAAGAATTCCTGGGTGGCATGGTTCAAGTCTACGGACCGGACCTGCTGCGCTACAAAGGCATACTCTACATCAAGGGCGTTCCCCGGCGTCTGCTGTTTCAGGGGGTGCACATGATGATGGGTGCCGAACCTGGAAAACCATGGCTGGCCAATGAAAAGCCCGCTACCCGAATGGTCTTTATCGGCCGCAAGCTGCCCCGTGAGGTTCTCGTGCGGGGCCTGGAACAATGTCTGGTCTGATGATGAGCCCGTGACCGAGCGCTGCAGAGCGCCGGGGGAGACAGCACCAGCACCATACAAGAGGACACATCATGACGAACGAGAAAGCCATTGATCAGCCGGAAGGGCTGCTGACCGAAGAAGAGCTGTTGGCCATGCCGGAGGCCGATTACATGAATACAGCCCAGCTGGCCTTCTTCCAGCACAGGCTCAAGGCGCTGGAGGCCGAGATCCTGGCCAATGCCGGCGCCACCACCGAAAACCTGCGTGAAACCCAGTATGTGCCCGATCCGGCCGATCGCGCCACCATCGAAGAGGAGCATGCGCTCGAGCTGCGCACACGCGACCGTGAACGCAAGCTGCTCAAGAAGGTCCAGCAATCCCTGGTGCTCATCGACAGCGGCGAGTACGGCTGGTGCGAGGAAACCGGCGAGGCCATCGGCATTGCCCGCCTGCTGGCGCGGCCCACGGCGACACTATCGCTGGAGGCCCAGGAGCGGCGCGAAAAACGGCAGAAACTCTACGGCGACTGAGCGCCCGGCTTCCTGGGTCCCTTGAAGTCCGGCCGGCCGCCCCCATCTCTACAGCATTAAAACGGGACAGCAAAACGGGACACTATTCATGGAAGCATTTCACGCCACCACCATCGTCTGCGCGCGCCGGGGTACGCAGGTCGCCATGGGCGGTGATGGCCAGGTCACCCTGGGCAATATTGTCATCAAGGCCACTGCCCGCAAGCTGCGGCGCCTCTACAACGATAGGGTTCTTGCCGGTTTTGCCGGTGCCACAGCCGACGCCTTCACCCTGCTGGAACGCTTCGAGGCCAAACTGGAAAAACATCAGGGCCATCTGATGCGCGCTGCGGTCGAACTCACGCGCGACTGGCGCACCGATCGCGTGCTGCGCCGCCTGGAAGCCATGCTCATCGTTGCCGATCGCGAACACACCCTGGTGCTCACCGGAAACGGCGATGTGCTCGAGCCCGAGCGCAGCCTGGCCGCCATTGGTTCGGGCGGCCCCTATGCCCAGGCCGCCGCCCTGGCCCTGCTCGACAACACCGAGCTGACGCCGGAAGACATCGTGCGCAAGGCGCTGGCCATTGCCGGCGACATGTGCATCTACACCAACGGCAATCACGTCATCGAAACCCTCTAGCCGGCCCCCTGCCGGGCTCGCCCTACTGGTAGCAACATGTCAGCACAGAATATGACTCCGGGAGAGATCGTCTCCGAACTCGACAAGCACATTGTGGGCCAGGATGCCGCCAAGCGTTCGGTGGCCGTGGCCCTGCGCAACCGCTGGCGACGCCAGCAGGTGCCCGAGCCGCTGCGCCACGAGATCGTACCCAAGAACATCATGATGATAGGGCCCACCGGCGTGGGCAAGACCGAGATCGCACGCCGCCTGGCCCGCCTGGCCAACGCGCCCTTCATCAAGATCGAGGCCACCAAGTTCACCGAAGTGGGCTACGTCGGGCGCGACGTGGACACCATCATCCGCGACCTGGTGGAAATGTCGGTCAAGCAGACCCGCGATGTGGAAATGCGCCGCGTGCGCAACCAGGCCGAAGACGCCGCCGAGGATCGCATCCTGGATGTCCTGCTGTCACCGGCGCGCGATGCCCAGGGCGAGCCCATACGCGAAGAAACCGGCACACGCCAGGTATTTCGCAAGCGCCTGCGCGAAGGTCGCCTGGATGACACCGAGATCGAAATCGACATTGCCCAGAGCATGCCCCAGATGGAGATCATGGCGCCGCCGGGCATGGAGGAAATGACCGAACAGCTCAAGAGCATGTTTGCCGGCATCGGCCGCGAGCGCCGCAAGCCGCGCAAGATCACGGTCAGGGAAGCCTTCAAGCTGCTTGCCGAGGAAGAGGCGGCACGACGCATCAACGAGGATGACCTGCGCAGCGCTGCGGTACAGAACGCCGAACAGAACGGCATCGTCTTCCTGGACGAGATCGACAAGATCGCCACGCGTCAGGAGCACCACGGCGGCGATGTCTCGCGCCAGGGCGTGCAACGCGACCTGCTGCCCCTGGTCGAAGGCACGACCGTGGGCACGAAATACGGAGTCGTACGTACCGACCACATCCTCTTCATCGCTTCGGGTGCCTTCCACCTGTCGCGCCCTTCCGACCTGATTCCCGAGCTCCAGGGCCGCTTTCCCATCCGCGTCGAACTCGATTCGCTCAGCGCCGACGACTTCGTGCGCATACTCTCCGAGACGGATGCGGCGCTGACCAAGCAATACAGCGCCCTGATGGCTACCGAAGATGTGACGCTCGATTTCAGGCCCGAGGGCATACGCCGCCTGGCCGAGCTCGCTTTCGAAGTGAACGAGCGTACCGAAAACATCGGTGCGCGCCGCCTGTACACGGTCATGGAGAAACTGCTCGAGACCCTGTCCTATGACGCGGCCGGTCACAGCGGCGAAACGGTAGTGATCGACGCCGCCTACGTGGAGGCCCAGCTGGCCGATACGGTGGCCAGTGACGATCTGGCGCGCTATGTGCTGTAACGCGGCGACACGCTTACTTCGCGATCTTCACAATCACGTATTGGCCATCCTCGCGTCGGGCGGTGAATTTGACGCTGTCGCCCGGCGCGATGCCCGCGAGCAGGGCGGGATCAATGCGATAGACCAGCGACATGGCCGTCAGCTCAAGCTCGGGGATATCGCCATGCTTGAGCGTGATCTTGCCCTCCTGCGCATTCACACGCCGCACTTCGCCTGACGCCGTGGCTTCCTGCGCCTGAACGGGCGCACTGCAGACCACTGTGAATGCCAGGGCGGCCAGAGCGGCCTGTGCCACTGTCCTGTGCTTGAAAAACATGGGCAGACTCCTTTCAGGGCCGGGGGCTCCTGCAGCCGCCCCCGGCAGGTTTCGCGTTATCCTAGTATAAAACGACTGCCAGAACAGGAACCGCATCATGGGCACCCGCCTTTCCATCATCACCACGCGCACCGGCGACGAAGGCACAACAGGTCTTGGCGATGGCCGGCGCGTCTCCAAGAGCAGCACCCGCGTCGCCACGCTGGGCGAGATCGACGAGCTCAACAGCATGATCGGCCTGCTGCGCACCGAGGATCTGCCTGTCGCTATCGACACGCTGCTCAAGCGTATCCAGCATGATCTGTTCGACATGGGTTCGGAAATCTGCATTCCCGGTCACGAGGCACTCACAGAAGCCCATGTGCAGGCACTGGAACAGGCACTGGAGCATCACAATGCCGCGCTGGGCAAGCTGGCGGAGTTCATCCTGCCCGGTGGCACGCGGGCGGCGGCGCTGGCGCATGTGGCGCGCACCATTTGCCGTCGCGCCGAGCGCCAGGCCGTGCGCCTCGATGAGGATGAAGCCGATGCCATGGGCGTCAACCCGCCGGTACGGCTTTACCTGAACCGGCTCTCCGACCTGCTGTTTGTGATCGCACGCGCCATCAACCGTGCGGCAGACCGGCCTGATGTGCTCTGGGAGCGATGATCAGTCCAGACCGGCTTCGTCAGCCGTGTGGATCTGCAGGGCCTCCAGGAAGCGCGACACCATGTTGTAGGTGGCAATGGTGGCTGTCAGCTCGACCAGTAGCGACGCATCGAAATGCGGGCGCAGGGCATCGAAGACGGTATCATCCACCTGCACATCCCGCGTCATGGCGTCGGCATAGGCCAGCACCGCGCGCTCGCGCGCGTTGAACAGGCTGGATACCTGCCAATCGGGCAAGGCATCCAGCTGGGCCTGCGTCATGCCCTCCTTCAGGGCGATGGGCGCATGCTGATCCGCCTCGTAGGGCGCACGATTCACGATGGCCACACGCATGATGACGAGCTCGCGGATGGCACCCGGCAGACGGGACTGGTGACGTATGCCCGTCAGGTGATTGAGCCAGCCGCGCGCAATGGCCGGGCTGTTGAGCAGCATGCGGTACAGGATAAGCAGGCTGCCGCGCTCGGCCACGATCTGCTCCACCAGCGGCGCCACATCGGGATGCGCAAGATCGGCATAGGGCAGGCGGGCCATGTCAGAGCACCTCGTCGAGCGTGCGCACGAAGCGCGAAACGATTTCAGTGATGTCGTCCGCCGTGCAGATGAAGGGCGGCGCAAACAGGACATGGTCGCCATGACGTCCGTCCACCGTGCCGCCGGCAGGATAGATCATCAGGCCGTTGTTCAGGGCCTGCTGCTTGAGCCGGGCATGCGTTCTGAGCGCCGGGTCCAGTGTCGCCTTGCTGTCGCGATCAGCCACCAGCTCGACGCCGACAAACAGGCCGCGGCCGCGGATATCACCCACATTGGGATGATCGCCCAGCTGCACGTTCAACTCGGTACGGAACTGCTCGCCCCGCGCACGCACGTTCTGCAACAGCTGGTCTTCCTCGATCACGCGCTGCACGGCGAGTGCGCCCGCGCAGGCCGTGGCATGGCCCATATAGGTGTGACCATGCTGAAAGAAGCCGCTGCCTGCCACAATGGCCTGATAGATGCGATCGCTCGCCATCATCGCGCCTATGGGCTGATAGCCTGCGCCCAGGCCCTTGGCCATGGTGACGATGTCGGGCACGATACCCTCGGCCTCGCAGGCAAACAGATGACCGCAGCGCCCCATGCCGGACATGACCTCGTCCAGGATGAGCAATACGCCATGACGGTCGCAGACTTCACGCACGGCCTTGAAGTAGCCGTCCACGGGCGGCAATACCCCGGCCGTGGCGCCGCCCACGGTTTCCGCCACAAAAGCGGCCACCGTGTCGGGGCCCAGCTCGCGGATGCGATCGTCAAGCTCCTGCGCCAGACGTGCCGCATATTGGGTTTCGGTCTCGTCGGCGCGCTGATCACGGTAGGCATAGCAGGGCGAGACGTGATGCGCCGGTATCAGCAGCGGCAGGAAGGCTTCACGCCGCCAGGCATTGCCGCCGATGGCCAGCGCGCCCAGCGTATTGCCGTGATAGCTCTGGCGCCGTGCGATGAAGTGGCGGCGCTGCGGCTGGCCGGTCTCGACAAAGTACTGACGCGCCAGCTTCAGCGCCGCCTCCACTGCTTCGGAGCCGCCGGAAACGAAATAGGTGTGGTCCAGATCACCCGGCGCACGTGCTGCCAGGAAATCACCCAGATCCTCTGCCGCCGCCGTGGTGAAGAAAGAAGAGTGGACGTAGGCGATCTGATCGAGCTGATCCTTGATCGCCTGCGTGACAACGGGGTGACCGTGGCCCAGGCAGGTGACCGCAGCCCCGCCCGAAGCGTCGATATACCGTTTGCCGGTCTCGTCGATGACTTCTATGCCCTGGCCGCCGACGATGCGGGCAAGGTTTTGACGGGGCTGCCGATGAAAGACGTGGGACATGGCGCTACCTGCTGGTGGGGGGAAGGGGATGTGCTTCCCTAGTTTAAACTACCCCGGATCGGACCGGATAGAAACCGCGCCGGTCATCCCTGTGCTGAAACAAGGCTTTCTATGCTGACGTTTACCGAAATCGCCGGAACCCCTTTCCAGGTTGGTCTGGCCCTGGGCCGGCAGACGGCGCAGGCAATGCACGACCTGGGCGAAACGGCGCAGTGGCATGCCCTCATGCAATGGCGATCCAGCGAACAGTCCTGCGCCATGCAGGCCCTGGTGCAGGAGCGCCATCCCTATATCTGGGACGAGCTGCAAGGCCTGGCGCGCGGCCTTGAACTGCCGGCCGAAGACGTCTTTCTGTGGAATTGCCGGGGCGATCTGCTCGAGACCGGCCACGAAGGGGGCACCACCATCCTGCAGCCCGGGCCGGACGGCCCGCGCATCAGCCATAACGTGGATGGCCCCGCGGCCTTTGATGGCCATTGCGGTCTGGCCGAGCTACGCTACGAGCCGGGCCCGAGCTGCGCCGCCTTCATCGCGCCGGGTACGCTGCCGGGCAATGCCTTTGCCGTCACGGACAGCGGTCTCGTCATGGTGGCCACCACGATCCATACACCCGTACAGGCACGCCAATCCGTTGCCGGCCTGCCGCGCCTGGTACTCACGCGCGCCCTGCTGTCCTGTAACGAAATCGGGCAGGCCATTGCCCTGCTGCAGACCGGGCCACGGGCCGGCGGCGCCCATATCGGCCTCGCGCACCGGGGCGCAGCCACCCTGCTCAGTGTGGAATTCACCCACGATCAGGTCTCGATACAGGCGCTGGACAATGCCTGCCTGCACGCCGACCATCTGGTGCACGAAGCGCTGCAGGCGCTGCCGCAACACATTTCAGACAGCTCGCGCTACCGCCAGATCGAAGGCACGGCCCTGCTCACGCGCCCGGATGCCGATGACGCCCTGGCCATTCTTGCCAACCGCGACAATCCCGACTTTCCCCTGTATCGCAGCGCGGCCGAGGACAGCCTTACGCTGGCCACCGCCGATATCCGCGTGAGTACCGATGCCGTCACCTGGGATGTCCACCGGCGCCCGCACGACCCGCCCTGCTTTCGCATGCGCGATCATCGGCACTTGTAGAACGGGACTAGCGCCCCGTCCAGCGGGGTGCGCGCTTCTCGATGAAAGCATCGATGCCTTCGCAGGCGTCCCGGGCCATCATGTTGCCCGCCATCACATCGCTTGCGTAGGCATAGGCGTCCTGCAGGCCCAGACCAGCCTGACGCTGGTACATCGCCTTGCCCGTGCGTATGGCAACCGGGCTCTTGGCCATGATGGCCTGCACCAGCGCATCCAGCGCCGCGTCAAGCGCATCGTCAGGTACGGCCCGGTTTACCAGGCCGTTGTCGGCCGCTTCCTGCGCGCTGATGAAGTGGCCGGTGATCAGCATCTCGAAAGCCTTCTTGATGGGCATGGCGCGCGTGAGGGCAACGGCCGGCGTCGAGCAGAACAGGCCGACGTTGATGCCCGAGACGGCAAAACGGGCGCTTTCCGCCGCCACGGCCAGATCGCAGCTGGCAACCAGCTGGCAGCCGGCAGCCGTGGCCATGCCGTGCACTCGCGCAATCACCGGCACGGGATGGTTCACAATCGCCTGCATGAGCCGCCCGCACTGGCTGAACAGATCCTGATAGTAGCCGCGCTCGGGCTGGGCGCGCATCTGCTTGAGGTCATGTCCGGCACAGAATGCCTTGCCTGCCCCGCGCAACACCACACAATGGATGTCCTCGTCCTTCGCGAGCCCGGCAAAGGCGTGCTCCAGGGCATCGAGCAGGTCTTCGGACAAGGCGTTGTATTGCCCCGGCCGGTTCAGGGTAAGGGTGGCAAGGCCGTTGCTGCGCTCAATGAGCAGCGGTGCTTCGGTGGTTGTCATGACCGGGTTTCTCCTTGTGCGCAGGGCGCTGGTGGTGATGGTCCAGAGCTGCGGTCAGACGGGCGGCCACATGCTCGCCCACCTGTCGCAGATCCCATGATACGCCACAGGATCGCAGATCGGTTGTGGCCATGCCGGCATAGCCGCAGGGGTTGATACCGTCGAAAGGGGCCAGATCCATGTCCACATTGAGCGACAGGCCATGGTACGCACAGGCGCCGCGCACGCGCAGACCCAGGGCGGCAATCTTCGCCAGAGCGCCGTGCTGCTCGACATAGACACCGGGCGCACCCGGCAGGCGACGGGCGGCAAGCCCCATATCATCCAGAGACGAAATCACCACATCCTCGAGCAGGGCGACATAGTTCTTGACGTACAGCCCGCGACGGCGCAGATCCACCAGCGCATAGGCCATGAGCTGGCCGGGCCCGTGATAGGTGACCTGGCCCCCGCGATCGCAATGCACAACCGGAATACCTGCCACATCGAGCAGGTGATCCCGGCGCCCGGCCTGGCCCAGGGTGTAGACCGGCGCATGCTCGAGCAGCCAGAGCTCGTCGGGCGTGTCGGGCGTGCGCCCGGCCGTGAACTCGCGCATGGCCTGCCATATGGGCTCATAGGCCGCCGGACCGGGTAACCAGCGTGTGCGCACCGGATACTCCTACAGGACCACCGACACCAGCGGATGGCCATGCAGGGCGCGGTACAGCCCGTCGAGCTGCTCACGCGAAGTGGCGGTCACACGGAAGGTGAGGCCCAGATAATTGCCCCGGCGGCTGGGGCGGATCTCGACCGTGGACGCATCGAAGTCCGGATCGAAGCGACGTACAACCTCGGTAAGCACCTGGGCCAGATCCGGCCGCGCCGCGCCCATGACCTTGATGGGAAACTCGCTGGGATACTCAATCAGCGAATCCGTGCTGCTGTTAACGTCGGCGGACATGATTCAGGCCTGTTCCAGGCGCTGGATGGCCTGATCGTACGCCGCACGCAGCTGACGATAGACCGGACCCGGCACGCCCTGACCCACGGGGCGACCCTCATATTCCACAATGGGCAGGATCTCGCGCGTGGCCGAGGTCAGCATGAGCTCATCCGCCGTGGCCACGTCGGACTCCGGAATGGGCCGGGCCTCGAAGGCAATACCCGTCTGCGCCGCCAGCTCCTCGAGCAGGCCATAGCGTATGCCTTCCAGGATGAGGTTGCTGCGCGGCGGCGCCAGCAGCACGCCGTCGCGCACCACCCAGATATTGCACGACGCGCCTTCCGTGAGCATGCCATCGCGAAACTGCAGGACTTCATCCACGCCGGCATCGACCGCAGCCTGGCGCGCCAGCACATTGCCGAGCAGCGACACGGACTTGATCTCGCAGTGCAGCCAGCGCATATCGGGAATCCCGACAACGCGCAGGCCCCGGTCGCGTGCCTGTGCGCCCGGGCGCTCGAAAGGCGACACCATGCAGAATACCGTGGGACGTATGCCCTGGGGAAACGCATGATCACGCTTGGCCACGCCCCGCGTGACCTGGATATAGACCATGCAGTCGCCCAGACCCGATCGCTGGATGAGGTCGACCACCAGCTGCTGCCAGTCTTCGCGCGTCATGTCCACCTGGATGCGGATGGACGCCAGGCTGCGCTCCAGACGCGCCAGATGCGCATCCATGCGAAACGGCCGCCCCTTGTAGGCGGGGACGACATCGTAGACACCGTCGCCGAAAATGAAACCGCGATCCAGCACGGAAACCCGGGCATCGCCCAGGCGCCGGTATTCACCGTTCAGGTAAACGATGCTGTCATTGTCGACATCAGCAATCATCCTGGGCACACTCCCTGAAATCAATCGAACCCGTCATTCAAACAGCAGCCTGACCTTGTCGACCAGGCGGCCCAGCAGGCCCGCTTCGGCCACGTCATCCATGACAAACAGCGGCTCTTCGCGCAGCAGCTTGCCATCGAGCAGCAGCGACACCGTACCCACGCGTGAACCGCGCGTCAGGGGCGCCACCAGCGGCTGGCTGTAATTGGCCAGCGGCTGGACTTCGGGACCCTTGCCGCGTGGCACGGTGACCCAGGTGGGACGCAGCGCGCCCAGGCCAACCGTATCGGCCGTCCCTTCCCAGACGCGCGCCATGACTGCCGGACGGCTTTCGTCATAGAGCTTGAGCGTATCGAAATTCTGGAAGCTCCAGTTGAGCAGCTTGAGGCTTTGCTCGGTACGGGCGGCATCGCTGCTGGCGCCCACAATCACGGAAATCACCCGTCGCCCGTCACGCAGCGCAGTCGTCACCAGACAATAGCCGGCGGATTTGGTGTGTCCCGTCTTGAGGCCGTCCACCGTCGCATCCGTCCACAGCAGGCGATTGCGATTGTTCTGTTTGATGTTGTTGTAGGTGTATTCCTTCTGGCTGTAATAGTGCAGATACTGGGGAAAGTCCTGGATCAGATTGCGCGACAGCGTGGCCAGGTCCCGCGCCGTAGTCAGGTGCGCATCCCCCGGCAGGCCGCTGGAGTTCTCGAAGTAGGTATCGTGCAGGCCCTGACGCTCGGCCTCTTCGTTCATGAGCACCGTAAAGGCCGCCTCGCTGCCCGCCAGGGCTTCGGCCAGCGCCACGGTGGCATCATTGCCGGATTGCACGATCATGCCCTTGAGCAATTCATCCACCGTGACCTGCGTATTGGGCTTGATGAACATGCGCGAGCCTTCGGTGCGCCAGGCCTGCTCGGACACATTGACCGCCTGATCGAGGCGCAGGCGATTGCTCTCGAGCGCATCGAACACCAGATAGGCCGACATGAGCTTGGTGAGCGAGGCCGGCTCTATCTTCTCATCGGGATTCTGCGCGGCAATTACCTGTCCGCTGCTGACATCGAGTGTCAGCCAGGCCTTCACCGGCAGCGCCGGCGCCGGCACCGTGGACAGCGCGCCCACCGGGGTCATCGCCGCCGGCGGGGACGGGGGCGGCGACTGGGCCGGCACGGCCAGGGGCAGCGCCAGTCCAAGAGCAAAGAGGACGCGGGAAAGTTTTCGGGCGGAGGCGTACAGAAAGGACATGGGCAAGAGGGGCACAGGCCGGGGCAAACCGACCTTCGGAACATGAGCCGTCATTATAGAGAAGAACCCGCCGCGAGACAGGACTTGAGCCGCAGCGCCACAAGGCCGCGCAAGGCAATCAGCTTGCCATGGAAGAAATGCGTGGCATCCGGAATCACCACTACGGGAAAATCATGCTTGCGGGCGTAATCCATGGTTTCCGCCAGGGGCACCACTTCGTCCTGCTCGCCGTGAATGAGCAGCACATCGTCGGGCAGGCGCACTTCGCGGAACCGGAAACGCTCGACGGCCGGCCCTGCAAGAATCACGGCACTCGCCTGCAGCGACTCGCGCTCCGCCAGCGTGGAATACAGCTGGGCGGCC
Organism: Castellaniella sp.; assembly: GCA_041655275.1. GTDB lineage: Bacteria > Pseudomonadota > Gammaproteobacteria > Burkholderiales > Burkholderiaceae_B > JAJYRX01. Next base: position 67,457 of record JBBAFU010000002.1, read on the forward strand.
ACCGAGGTGCCAAAGGAAAACCCGCCCAGCACCCAGCAGCCCGCAGCGACCTGCGGCCACGTCCGGCGAAACTGCTCGACCAGCGCCAGCATGTCGGCCGTCTCGCCCACACCGTTGTCGAAATTCCCGGCCGAAGCACCCACGCCGCGAAAGTTCGGCCTGACCGCCACCAGCCCTTCCTGCACACAGGCACGTGCAATCGTGGTGACCACCTTGTTCTCGCGCGTGCCGCCCTGCTGGGGATGCGGGTGCAGCACCAGCGCCCAGCCGCGTACATCGCCTTGCGGCCAGTCTATGATGGCATCAATATCACCTGCCTCACCCTGAAAAACCCTGTGCTGACGTTGAATCATCTTTCACCCGGAAAACAGCATGAAAGACTCCAGTATATTCATTCCCGAACCCCTGACCATGCAGGAAGGCCTGAAAGCCCGCCTGCCCGACTTTGCCGTCGTGCAATGGGTGGGCTCCACCGGCTCGACGAACGCCGACCTGTACGCCCTGGCACGCCAACCCGATGCAAGCCCCATGCGGCCCTGGCTGCTGGGCGCCCATCTGCAGACCCATGGCCGCGGGCGCGCAGGGCGCGGCTGGCAGAACCGGCGCGGCGCCAACCTGATGTTCTCCTGTGCCTTCGACATCTTTCTGCCGGCGGCACAGCTGCCGGTGCTGGCTCCGCTGGCGGGACTCTCGGCAGCGGAAACCCTGGGCCGGCTGCTGTCGCCGGAAAAAGCAGCCGGTATCGGCGTGAAATGGCCCAACGACATCCTGTGGCGGGGCGCCAAGCTGTCGGGCATACTGGTCGAAGCCACAAGGGCCGGCACGGCGCGGCAAACCGGGGACCATCACGTGGCCATCATCGGGCTGGGCCTGAATCTCGAGGATGCACGCAGCATGAGCCAGTCCCTGAACCGGCGCATCGCCGACTGGCGCGAAGTCTGCGCCGCCGACGCACAGGCCGACAGCGTCACGGCCATCGCCCTGGTCGGCAGCATCGTCCAGGGCTGGCGTCACACGCTCGGCCAGGCGGTTCGCCATGGCCTGCAGGACCTGCCCGAACGCTGGGCGCTGCGCGATGCGCTGGCGGGCCGGACGGTCGATATCCATGACCAGGGAAAGCTGCTGCAGACCGGCGTGGCCTGCGGCATCAACCAGCAAGGGCAACTCCTGCTGGGTACCGCCAATGGCGAGCAGACGATCTCCGTGGGGGATGTGTCCGTGCGCCTGAATCCCGGAGAGCCGGGATGATCGCGGCAAGGGCGGTGACGGCGCTGCTCGATATAGGGAATACCCGTATCAAGCTGGGCTGGGTCAGGCCGGACACGGGCGAGCGCGAACCCGCGGTACTGGCCGTGGATCATGACGAACACCGGGCGCTGCTGCCATGGCTGGCGCACCAGGGCCTGATACCTGTTTCAGTGCTGGGCGTGAACGTGGCGGGCGAGGCGCTGGCACAAACGCTGGAAGCCGGCTTTCGCAGCGCCGGTGCAGGCGCAGTCAGGTGGTTGCAGGGCGAAGCCCAGGCGGCCGGCGTCACCAACGCCTACCTGCAACCGGCCCGGCTGGGACCCGATCGCTGGGCCGCGATGCTGGGCCTGGCAGGCCGGCTCGCGCACGATAGACAGATTGCCCTGCTGGCCAGCTTTGGCACGGCCACCACGCTCGACACCCTCAGCCCGGCCGCCCATGCGCAAAGCACGCCGGCCCTGCCGGGGTGCGAATGGGTGTATGAAGGCGGGCTCATTCTGCCCGGGGCCATGCTCATGCGCCAGGCGCTGGCGTCGGGCACGGCCCGCCTGCCTGAAGCACAGGGGCCCGCCCATGCCTTTCCGCGCCATACGCATCAGGCGATTGCCAGCGGCGTGGTCGCCGCCCAGGCCGGCGCCGTGCTGCGACAGTGGCTTGCTGCATGGCAGCGCTACGGAAGCGCGCCGGCCGTCTTCTGTACCGGCGGCGCCTGGCCGCTGGTGGCCGACGAAGTCCGCGCCCTGCTGCGCCAGACGGCGGCGCTGGCCGGTCTGGCCGCGCCCGTCATCCACGAAATCACCTCGCCGATACTGGATGGTCTGGCCCGCCTGGCGGGCCCCGATGCCGGCCCCGGCACCGGAACTCAGTCTGCCGGCAGCGGTTCCAGACCGTGATACTTGCGCCCCATTGCAATCGTTGCCTGGAAGAAGCCGGCCTTGCTGCCGCAGTCATAGCGCCGGCCCTCGTAACGTAACCCGTAGACACTGTGCCGGCGCAACAGGGCGGCAATGCCGTCGGTCAGCTGGATTTCCCCGCCCACGCCCGGACCGGTATTGCGCAGACAATCAAAGATGGCCGGCTCCAGCACATAACGTCCGACCACTCCCAGGCGTGACGGCGCCACCGCCGGTGCCGGCTTTTCAAGGATGTGCTCGACACGCAGGGCGCGCTCGTCCACGGCCGGGCCGGCGACGATGCCATAGCGATCGGTTTCCTCACGCGCCACCTGCTGCAGGCCCAGGATGCTGCCGTCATACTGATGTGCGGCATCGACCAGCTGGCGCATCACCGGCACTTCGGCGTCGAGCAGGTCATCGGCCAGCAGCACGGCAAAAGGCTCGTCCCCGACAATGGGCGCGGCGCACAGCACGGCATGGCCCAGCCCCAGGGCGGCGGGCTGGCGGGTATAGATGCAGCGGACATGCGCCGGGATGATGCCGCGCACCATCTCCAGCAGATCCTGCTTGCCGCGGGCCTCGAGCGCCGCCTCGAGCTCCGGCATGCGATCGAAATGATCCTCGATGGCGCGCTTGGTGCGACCCGTCACGAAGACCAGATCCGTGATGCCGGCGGCAATCGCCTCCTCGACGGCGTACTGGATCAGGGGCTTGTCCACCACCGGCAGCATTTCCTTGGGCATGGCCTTGGTGGCCGGCAGAAACCGCGTGCCCAGCCCGGCAACGGGAAAGACGGCCTTGCGTATGGGCTTCACAACGGGTCTCCACTGGAAGCTGCCAGCGGCGCACCGGGCACGACCAGATGGGCGTTACGCTGCACGAGGACCTGGCTTGCACGCCCCTGTTCGGCCGGCGGCGTACCGAAAAACCCCTGGCCGTAGGCAAGCAGTCCCAGATTGATGATCACGATCAACACAAAAAGAAATCGCATACCGTTTATCGCCCCATGCCTGAACTAGGCCCAAACCAGGCCCAAAGCGTCCGAAGCGCACCAAAATCGTGACATTTCAGCGCAGCTGATTCAGCGTGGCCATGACGCGCGCCACCGCTCCCGTATGTTTCTCGACCCAATGAATGCCGGCCTCGCCCATGCGCGCCAGGCGCTGCGGTTCGTCCAGCAGGGCCAGGGCCTGGCGCACCGCCGCATCGGCATCGGGCACGCGCAGGGCCGCACCTTCATCCATGGCGTCGACCACTGCCTGCTCGAAGTTGCGCGTGTGCGGTCCCACCAGAACGGGCACACCGATGGCGCAGGCCTCGATGAAATTCTGCCCGCCCAGCGGCGCAAAGCTGCCGCCGATGATGGCGACCTGGCTGGCCGCATAATAACGCGCCATCTCGCCCAGCGAATCTCCCAGCAGCACCAGCTTGCCGTCGCAGGCGCGTGCGGCGGCAACACTGCCCTCGCCGGCCTGCGTCAGTGTACTGCGACGAACAAACGGCAGGTCGGCCTGCGCCAGCTGCACGGCTGCCGTTTCGAAACGCTGCGGATGGCGCGGAATCAGGCAGACCAGCAGCTCGTCGGCAAGCTCGCGACCCTGCGCATGCGCGCGCTGCACCGCGCGGACCAGCGCCGCGATGAATGCCTCGTCCTCACCTTCACGGGTACTGGCAATGGCCAGTACCTTGCGTCCCAGCTGGCGCGTAAAATCGCGCCCCTGGTGGATCTGGTCTTCGGGCAGCGAGACGTCGAACTTGAAATTGCCCGATACGCGCGCCGCCCGGGCGCCCGCCTGCTCCAGCCGCTGCGCATCCTGCAGGGTCTGTGCATAGACGGCATGGAAGCTGCCATAGGCCTCGCGCATGACGGCCCCCAGACGCAGGCTCTGGCGCAGCGCCTGATCGGAAAAACGTGCACTCACGAGCAGCATGGGTACGCCCGCACGGCGCGCCGCTGCCAGCAGATTGGGCCACACCTCGCGCTCCATGAGCGCGCCGGCGCGCGGTGCGTAATGGCGCAGGAAGCGGCGCACCGGCGCCGGAAAGTCATAGGGCAGCCATTGCTGCACCAGCTGGCCGCTTGCGATGGCCGGCCCGAAGGCACGCGCGCCTTCAGCCCACCCCGTTGCCGTGAAATGGGTGAGCAGCACGGCTTCGCCCTCGTCCAGCAGCGCCTGCACGAACGGTGTGGCGGCGCGCGTTTCTCCCAGGCTCACCGCATGCACCCATACGGGATTTTTCAGGGGGCTGGCGCCTTCGTAACGTCCGAAACGCTCCCCGACGAACACCTGGGGATCCCCGCCTGCGCGGCGCGCACGCAAGGCCATCCACGCGAGCAGCACCGGCGAGAGCAGGCGGATTGTCTGTGTATAGAACCAGCGATTCATGCCACGCCATCCTGGAGGTCTTCGGGTGGCAGTGCAGTCTGGCGTGCCCGGGGTGCCAGTGCCTGATCGATGGCGGCCAGCACCGTGGAGGCCGACGGCGGATTGCCGCGCTCTCCCAGACTGGCGGTATAGGCCGGTCCTTCCAGGGGCGTGCGTACGGGCGTAGAGACGGTGTATATACCTATCGTTGGCCGGCCCAGGCCGGCTGCAAGATGGGTAAGCCCGCTGTCCAGCCCCACCATGATGCGCGCCGACGCCAGCTCGTGCGCCACTTCGGTCAGCGACATGCGCGGCAGGACCTGCGCGCCCGCGAAACCCTGGACCAATGCCTGCGCGCGCGCCGACTCGGCCGCGTTGCCGGCCAGCAGGCGCAGGCCCAGACCTCTTGCCTGCAGATGGCGGAACACCTGCGCCCAGTCGGCTGCAGGCCAGAGTTTATCGGGGCGACTGGCCGACGGCATGATGACGGCATGGTCACCCGGATGCACATCCGCCGTCAGCCCCTCCAGACCGAAGCGCGGCGGGCCGCTGTACTCGTAGCCCAGCGCCAGGGCCGCCAGGCTGCGCTGGCGTGTGATGGCCGGCTGCCAGAAGGCGACGGTGTGGCGAACATCGTAGAACAGCGAGGCCAGCGGCTCGCGCGCAGAGGCGCGATCCAGGCCATGGCGCCGCCCATGCGTCTGGCGCACCAGCCAGACCGACTTCATCAGTCCCTGCATGTCGAGCACCACGTCATACCGGCGTGATTGCAGGTTTTCGCGCAAGGCGGTGCGCTCGCGGCGCGTCTGTGCCGACCACCAGCTGCGACGCCAGCGCCGGTGGGCCACGGGAATGACCTCGTGCACCGCCGGATGCCAGCCGGGAATTTCGATGAAACTGTCTTCGACCATCCAGTCGATGCACGCACCCGGCACCTGACTCGCAATGTCGGACATGGCGGGCAGCATGTGGACCAGATCGCCCAGCGACGAGGTGCGTACGATCAGTATCTTCAGGCTCATGTTGCGATTATAGGAATTCTGCGGCAATGCCCGCTCGATGCTTCCTCAGGCATGCCGGCGGCGGCCATGCCACTCCACCCAGCCGATGCTCACACCGCTGGCACAGACGATGAGTATGCCCAGCCAGGTGAAGGCATCCGGAAAGGCCCCCCACAGGAACCAGCCCAGCGCAGCGGCGGCGATGATCTGAAGGTAGACGAAAGGCGCCAGCATGGAAGCGGGCGCGATGCGATAGGCCTGGATCTGCAGCAGATGCCCGAAAGCACCCCAGAAGCCGGTGGACAGCAGCACCAGCCACTGGCCCGGCGAGAGCGCGTGCAGGCCGGGCAGTGCGGCCGGCAGCAGAAATGGTGCCAGCAGCGTCAGCGCCACTGCACCGATGGCACCGCTCCAGATCAGCGTGGTGAGCGGATCATCCTTGGCCACGCGACGCGTGGCAATGTACTGCCCGGCAAACAGGCAGGCGGTCAGCAACCCAAAAGCCGTACCCAGAGGGTCCAGCCCCGAGCCCGGCCGGATGATGAGCAGGACACCCATGAAACCCACGCCGGCTGCGATCCAGCGCGAGATGCGCGGCGCTTCGCCCAGCACCCAGGGCGCGAGGGCCAGCATGATGAGGGGTGCCAGAAAATTAATGGCTGTTGCCTCGGCCTGGGGCAGCAGATGCAGCGTCGTGAAGAATGACAGCGTCGCCACCAGCATGACCCCGCCCCGCACCAGCTGGGCGCGCGGACACACGCTGCGCAACACGCCCCTGCCGCGCGCGGGCAGCACCAGCGCCAGCACCAGCAGCAGATGCACCGCGTAACGCGTCCAGGTCAGCATCCAGAGTGTCACGCCTGCCGCCATCACCCACTTTCCGGTCGCATCCAGCGCCGAAAGGGCCCAGGTGGATGCCACCAGGACCGCTATGCCCGCCAGGGGATTCATACCTTGGACCGCTCAGACCGGTTTGAGCTGCTCGCGGTACTCGCGTGCGCGTTCGACATATACCTGTGCATTGCGCTGCAAGCCCTCGACCTCCTCGTCCGTGAGCCGGCGCACCACGCGGGCGGGTGCCCCCAGGATGAGCGAACGCTCGGGGAAGACCTTGCCTTCCGTGACCACGGCGCCCGCGCCGACCAGACTATGGGCGCCGATGACCGCCTTGTTGAGCACGACGGCCTGTATGCCGATGAGCGCATGATCGCCCACGGTACAGCCATGCAGCATCACCTGATGGCCGATGGTGACGCCATCACCGACGGTAAGCGGGCAGCCCGGATCGGTATGCAGCACGGCGCCGTCCTGGATATTGCTGCCCTGCCCCACGATGATGGGCTCGTTGTCGGCACGGATGACGGCCCCGGGCCAGACGCTGCTGTCGGCGTGCAGGGTGGCCAGCCCGATGACGGTCGCCTGCGGCGCAATCCAGGCCTGCTCGTGCACCGCCGGCTGCCAGTCGCCGAGTCGATAACAACTCATGAGAGAATCTCCAACGCGAGGACGGGCCGGACCCTTGCGGCCGGCCGATGCCCGTTATTGTACCCGTGCCCGTGCCCACCCCCGGCCTTTCTGCTGGCAAAAATCAGGCCGCTGTGGCAAGCTTGACCGTAGCCCGGCCGGCGTTTCCGGCACGCGGCCCGCCATGCGAATCGATTTACAAGGGTTTTTCATGTCCAAGAAAGAAAAAGTTCTCGTCTGCGGCAAGCTGATGCTGCCCCAACTCAGGCAGGATCTCGAAAATGAATTCGATATCACGCTTCTGGTGGAGCAGGCCGACGCCCAGGCTTTCCTGAAGGAGAAAGGCGCGGAGTTCACCGGACTGGTCACTTCGGCCGGTGTGCGCACCGACGCCGGTGTGCTCGATCATCTGCCCAATCTGCGCGTTGTCAGCAGCTTTGGCGTGGGTTACGACCACCTTGATGAAGCCACGCTCACCGCCCGCGCCCTTCCCGTGGGCTATACGCCCGAAGTGCTCAATGATTGCGTGGCCGACCTGGCCATGGGCTTGATGCTGGACATTTCACGCGGCCTGAGCGCGGCCGACCGCTATGTGCGCCAGGGCAAGTGGCTCTCGGGCCCGTTCACGCTCCAGCGGCGCCTGTCGGGCAAGCGCCTGGGCATCCTGGGGCTGGGGCGCATCGGCGAGGTCATCGCCCGGCGCGCATCCGGCTTCGACATGGAGATTGGCTACCACAACCGCAGCCGCCGCGACGACGTGCCCCACACCTGGCTGTCCAGCCCGGCCGAGCTGGCACGCTGGGCCGACTACTTCATGGTGGCGGTCACGGGCGGCCCGGCCACGGCCGGTCTGGTGGATGCCGCCATCCTGGATGCGCTGGGCCCGGACGGCTTTCTCATCAACATCGCGCGCGGCAGCGTCATCGATGAACCTGCACTCGTCAAGGCGTTGCAGGAAAAACGCATTGCCGGGGCCGCGCTCGACGTCTTCGTGAATGAGCCCAATGTGCCGGAAGCACTCATGTCGCTCGACAATGTCGTGCTGTTGCCGCATATCGCCAGCGGCACGCACGAAACGCGCCGCGCCATGGCCGACCTGGTCATGGACAACCTGCGCAGCTTCTACGCCACGGGCAGCCTGAAGGCACCCGTCCCCTGGTCCGCGGGATAGACGCCCGTCGTGATCCCGGCCGGCGGCCGGCCTCAGTCCGGCCGCTGCGCCACCACATCGATCAGGGCCGACATGCCCTTGTGCCCCGAGCCTTCGCTCAGCTCACTGTCGTGGCTGCGCAGATGGAGGATCTCGAAATCCGCCAGCTCGGTGCGCAACTGATCCTCGGTATAGAGATTTTCAATATGCGGCGGGCCGCCCGTGCCATAGGCCAACTGCCCCGTGGCATAACCCTGCAGGAGCAGCAGGCCGCCCGGACGCAGCGAGTGCCAGGCACGCTGGAAGAGCCGCGGCCGCAGCCGGGGCCCGGCAAACTGGATGAAGATGGCCACCACGGCATCCCAGCGCTCCTTGCCCCAATCCCAGTCCACCAGGTCGGCGCAGACCGTCTCCAGGCGCACGCCGCGTTCCTGTGCCAGCACCCTGGCCTTGTCCAGTGCCACATGCGAACCGTCAACCGAGGTCACTTTCATGCCCCGGGTGGCCAGCCACACGCCGTTGCGGCCTTCGCCATCCGCAACCGACAACACCACCATGCCGGAACGCAGGCGATGCGCCTGGCTGACCAGGAACCGGTTGGGATCAGTGCCAAATACGTAGCCGCCTGCAGCGGCGAAACGGGCATCCCAGACGGCAATGCCCGGATGCGGACCCGATTTTGCCTGGGTCATGCCGATATACCTCCGGAAAGACAGGCCGCCTGACTTCGCAAATGCGTGCGCACCACGGCCTCCTCCAGACCGTAAAGCCAGGCCAGGCGGGCGGGATCAAGCACGTCGGCTGGCCGACCCGCATAGTGTACCTGCCCGTCGCGAAACAGGGCGACACGATCGGCCACACGCATGGCGTGCTCGGGCTGATGCGTGCTCATGAGCACGGAAAGCCCCTTGTCGCGCAGGCGTGCCACCTGTTCGAGCACGCGGATCTGGTTGCCGAAATCCAGGCTGGCGGTGGGTTCGTCCAGCACCATCACCGGTGCCTGCTGGGCGAGGGCTCTTGCGATGAGCACCAGTTGACGCTCGCCCCCGCTCACAGCGGTGATGGCGCGTTCTGCCAGTGCGGCAATACCCAGGCTGTCCAGACATTGCAGGGCGATATCGCGATCATGGCGCGACGGCATGGCGAGCGGCCCCAGATGCGCCTGACGCCCCATGAGGACGACATCACGCACCGTGAAGGCGAAGCTGCTGCCCCAGGACTGGGGCACATAGGCCAGCTCACGCGCCAGCGCCCGCCGTGACCATCCCGCCAGCGGGCGGCCGTGCAGGCGCACCTGCCCGCCCAGCAGGGGCAGCAGGCCCAGCAGGGTGCGAAACAGGGTCGACTTGCCGCAGCCATTGGGCCCCAGCAGGCACAGGACTTCGCCGCGCATCAGGCCCAGGCTGATATCGCGTCCCACAACGCGTCCGGGATAGCCGATGACGGCATCCTCCAGCGTCATCAATACCGGGGCCCCGGCCAGACTCATGTCGCTCATGCCGCCTCCCGCCCGCGCGCCAGCAGATACAGGAAGAAAGGGGCGCCCAGCAATGCCGTGAGCACGCCCAGGGGCAGTTCCATGCCGGCACTGCTGCGCGCCAGCGTATCGATGAGCAGGAGAAAGCTTGCGCCCAGCACCATGGACGCCGGCAGCAGACGCACGAAACGCGGCCCGACAAGCAGACGCGCCATATGCGGCACAACCAGACCCACCCAGCCAATGATGCCGGTAAAGGAGACCGCACTGGCGGTCATGAGCGTGGCGGCAAGGATGAGCCAGCCGCGCAGGCGGCGGATGTCCAGGCCGAGCGCGCGCGCCTCGTCGTCCGCCAGGCTGAGGAAATCGATGCGCCAGCGCAGCAGGAAGAGGATGAGCAGGCCGGCCAGCGCCAGGGGCAATATGGGCAGCAGATCGGCCAGACGTACCGTGGAAAGCCCGCCCAGCAGCCAGAACGTGATGGAGGCCAGCTGGGTATAGGGGTCGGCCAGAATCTTGATCACGGAAATGATGGCCCCCAGAAAGGTGCCGACAGCCACCCCTGACAGCACGAGCACCAGCACCGCATCATGGCGGCGTACCAGACTCGCCACAAGAACGACCAGGCCGACAGCCAGAAGCCCGCCCGCCAGCGCCATGGCCTGGATCAGTGCCGGCGGCCAACCGAGCAGCAGGCCCAGCACCGCGCCCAGGCCGGCGCCCGCCGAGACCCCCAGGATATCGGGCGACACAAGAGGATTGCGGAACATGCCCTGATAGGCGGCCCCGGCCGCCGCCAGACTGGCGCCCACGACCACTGCGGCCAGCAGGCGCGGCAGGCGCAACTGCCAGACCACGGTCGCCAGGGCGGCATCGCCCTCCGTCATCGCCCGGCTGCCGTGCAGCAGGACCGACAGCAGCTCGCCTGCGCTGATCGGGTATTGACCGACCGCCAAAGCCAGCCACAAGGCCAAAAGAAGCAGGAAAAGCAGAAAACCCCAGACCCGATCAAGCCCCTGCAGCGGATTTCGTCTTAACATGGCATTCTATCCGCACCCATCAGGCCTTGAAACTGGAGGAGACAACATGAGAGAAAAAGCATTGCAACGGCTCGGGATCACCCTTCCGATTATCCAGGCTCCAATGGCCGGCACCGCCACCCCCGAACTGGCTGCCGCCGTATCCGGCGCCGGCGCCCTGGGTTCGCTCGGGCTGGCAACCAGCAGTCTGGAAGCGGCACAGTCGGCCATCGCGCGCACGAAAAGCCTCACTGACGCGCCTTTCAACGTCAACTTCTTCTGCCATCAGACGGCCTCGGCCGATCCTGCGCGCGAACGGGTCTGGCTGACCTATCTGGCGCCGCTGTTCAAGGAATTCGGCGCCACGCCGCCAACGGCCCTGCACGACCCCTTCAGCAGCCTGCGGGACCATCCCGCCATGGTCGACATGCTGGTGCAGGAACGTCCCCCCATCGTGAGCTTTCACTTCGGCCTGCCGTCGGCCGATGCCATACAGCGACTGAAAGGCGCCGGCATCATCCTGATGGCCACGGCCACCACGCTGGGCGAGGCCCAGCGCATCGAAGAGTCCGGGCTGGACTTCATCGTGGCCCAGGGCGTGGAAGCGGGTGGTCACCGCGGCGTATTTGACCCGCACGACCAGGATATCGGCCTGAGCACGGCGGTACTCGTCAGCCTGCTGCGCGAACAGGTACGCCTGCCGGTGATTGCGGCGGGCGGCATCATGACGGGACGCGGCATACGCGCCATGCTCAAGCTGGGTGCCAGCGCAGCGCAAATGGGTACGGCCTTCATCCTGTGCCCCGAATCGGCGGCAGACCAGGCCTATCGCAACGCCCTGGGCAGCGCACGCGCACTGCACACGCGCATCACGGCAACGATTTCCGGCCGCCCGGCACGCGGTCTCGTGAACCGGGCCCACACCGAAATCGACACGCCGGGACGGCCCATATTGCCGGATTACCCGATCTGCTATGTGGCCATCAAGGCCTTGCAGAAAGCGGCACGCGAGCATGGCTGCCATGAGTTTGCATCACACTGGGCAGGCCAGGGCGCACCACTGGCGCGCGCCATGCCGGCCGCCGATCTCGTGGCTGCCCTGGCAGCGGAATTTGAAGCGGCGGCGGCGATGGATTGAGGAATCAGGCTGCGGCTTGCGCCTTGCGATGGTCACGCTGCATGGCGTGGCCCGCCAGGAAAATGGCCGTGCCTACCGCCAGGGGCCACCATTGCACCATGAGCAGGGTGGCCACGCCAAAGGCAATGCCGGCACCGCCGCCCAGCACAAGAGCGGCGTTACGCCGGCTGATGAGCGTGCCGATGGACGTGCCGATGAGAATAACGGCCAGGATCTGGATGATGAAATGCATGATGGTGGCCTCCTTGTTGTTGTCTTGTGGTCGGGGCGAGAGGATTCGAACCTCCGACTCCTACGTCCCGAACGTAGTACTCTACCAGGCTGAGCTACGCCCCGACAGTTTTTCCTTCACCGGTCGCGGTTGACCGCGAAAGAACAGAATTCTAACAAAGATTGGCGATACTGGGAATCCGCAATGTCCATCAGGGCCTGACGCGCCAGCGCAGACTCGGATGCCGCCAGGCGGCGCGTGTGCTCCAGCGCCCCCGTATCGCGTATGGCGTGCGCCACTGCGGCAAAATCGGCCTCGCCGTTGCGGATGGCCTCCCGGATCAGGGTACGCTGCTGCGCCGTGCCGTTTTCCATCACATGGATCAACGGCATGGTGGGCTTGCCTTCGCGCAGGTCGTCTCCGACGTTCTTGCCCAGGGCTTCGGCATCGCCGCTGTAGTCGAGCACGTCATCAATGAGCTGGAAAGCCGTGCCCACATGGCGCCCGTAGGCGGCGGCCGCAGCCTGTACCCCGGCATCGGCGCCGGCAATGATGGTGCCCGCCTGGGCGGCGGCCTCGAAAAGCTTGGCCGTCTTGTAGCGCACCACCTGCAGATAGCGCTCGAGCGAGACATCGGGATCGTGCACATTCAGCAGCTGCAGCACCTCCCCTTCGGCAATCACGGTGGTGGCGGCGGAAATGACCTGCATGGCCGCCATGGAGTCCGTCTCCACCATCATCTCGAATGCGCGCGAGTACAGGTAATCACCGACAAGGACGCTGGCCGCATTGCCGAAAACGGCATTGGCAGTGCTGCGTCCGCGGCGCAGGTCGGATTCGTCCACCACATCGTCATGCAGCAGGGTGGCGGTATGAATGAACTCGATGACGGCCGCCAGCAGGTGATGGTGTTCGCCTTCATAGCCCAGGGCACGCGCCATCATGAGCACCATGGCGGGCCGCATGCGCTTGCCCCCGGCCGTGACGATGTATTCGCCGATACTGCGAATGAGCACCACTTCGGAATCGAGACGCGCACGAATGACGGCATCTACTGCCGCCATGTCATGGCGTATGGGGGCTAACAGATCTGACAGGCTCAAGGCAGTTTCCGGCTCGCTTCGCATCGTGCGCACGCTGGGCATTATACGGTAGGCGCGCGGCAAGCCCATCCTGCGTTTTGGCGCGAGACGGGCGAATTCGTCATAATACGGCTTTTGCCGTTACCCCCTTTGCGGAGACCCTCGTGACAAGTCCCGACCTCAGCCTGCTGATTTCCCGCGCCGAGCGCGTACTGGCCCAGCTTGAAGCCTGGCTGCCGCCCGCACCGCCCGAGACCGACTGGCAGGCCCATGCCTTTCGCTGGCGCAAGCGCCAGGGCGGACGCGGCTGGCTGGAAGCCGTCACCAACATCGCCCGCATGAACCTGGACGACCTGCAACATATCGATCGCCAGAAGGAAATCCTGCTGCGCAACACACGCCACTTCCTGGAGTGCAAGCCGGCCAACAACGTCCTCATGACGGGTGCACGCGGCACGGGCAAGAGCTCGCTCGTCAAGGCCATCCTGACCACGCATGCCCGGGACGGCCTGCGCCTGATCGAAGTCGACAAGGCGGACCTGGGCGATCTGGATCACATTGTCGATCTGGTGGCCCGGCGCCCCGAGCGTTTCATCGTCTTCTGCGATGACCTGTCCTTCGAGGAGGGCGAGGCCGGCTACAAGGCACTCAAATCGGTGCTGGACGGCTCCATCTCGGCCACCAGCGAGAACGTGCTCATCTACGCAACGTCGAACCGGCGCCACCTGATGCCGGAGTACATGAGCGAGAACACGCGCACCAGCCGGGGCAGCGACGGCGAAATCCATCCGGGCGAGACGGTAGAGGAGAAAATTTCCCTCTCCGAGCGTTTCGGCATCTGGCTGTCCTTCTATCCTTTCCGCCAGGATGATTATCTGGACATCGTGGAACACTGGCTGGCCAATCACGGCTGCACGCCTGACCAGATCACGGCGGCACGCACCGAGGCCCTGCAATGGGCCCTGGAACGCGGTTCGCGCTCCGGCCGGGTGGCGCGCCAGTTCGCGCGCGACTGGGCGGCACGCCATGCCTGATGCCCCGCTCGAGGTCGCGGCCGGACTGCTGCTGGACGGCACGGGCCGCGTACTGCTGGCCTCGCGCCCCGAAGACAAGCCCTGGCCGGGCTGGTGGGAGCTGCCGGGCGGCAAGATAGAGCCGGGCGAAACGCCCCTGCAGGCCCTGCGCCGCGAGCTCGCGGAAGAACTGGACATCCACATCACGCAGTCGGACCCGTGGGTCACCTATACCCATGCCTACACCCGGCGCACGGTCCGGCTGCACTTCCACCGCGTCACGGCGTGGCGCGGCGCGCTGCGCAGCCTGGAAGGCCAGACCCTGTCCTGGATTCGCCCCGGACACGACCCCCTGCCCGCCAGGACGCTGCCCGCCACCCTGCCGCCCCTGCGCTGGATAACGCTGCCTGATCGCTATCGGCTCAGTGCCATCGGCCGGCCACAGGCACTGCCGGCCTTTCTTGCGCAGCTGGAAAGCGATCTGAATGCGGGCCTGCGCCTGGTGCAGTTTCGCGAACCCGACTGGCAGGGTGACACCGCCAGCCTGGAAGCCGCCTTCCGGGCCGTCCTGTCGTGCTGCCGCCGGCACGGTGCCGCCTGCCTCGTGAACAGCCGCCATCCCCGCCACTGGGCCGGGCAGGCCGATGGCGTACACCTGAGCGCACGTGATGCCCTTCGCTGGCAGGAAAGCGCGCCCGCCGAGGCCGGTCCGCTGCAGCAGGGCCTGCCCGGCGCCCGCCGGGGCCGTCACTATCTGGCCATGTCCACCCACAATGCAGGCGAGCTCGCCCTCGCGCGACGCATCGGCGCGGATTTTGTCGTGCTGGGCCACGTGCTCGATACGCCTTCCCACCCCGGCGAGCCGGGCATGGGCTGGGAGGGCTTCGATCAGCTCAGGGTACAGGCGGGCCTGCCGGTATTTGCCATCGGCGGGCAATCGCAGGACACCCTGGCCATTGCGCAGCGCCACGGCGCGCACGGCGTTGCCATGTTGCGCGGGTGGGCTCAGGAATCCTGACGGTGCGCGAACCGTTGCAAGCACTCCAGCGCCTGCGCTTCGATATGCCGCATGATGGCATCGACGCTGTCCACAGACTGGATCAGGCCTGCCGCTTCGCCGAAGAACACCGCCGTCTGCTCGGGATCGCCTTGCGCAAAGGCTTTGCGATATTCGATACCCACTGCGGCGGCCCGGCTTTCCAGCTCGGCCTCGTGACCATGCCAGCGCCGCGTGAAGGCGTTTTGCCGGATGCGCGCCGTCAGCTTGACCGGCCAGGGCAGCTGGCGTGCAATATCCGCAACACGTGTGCGCAGCGTGCCGTCGCCGTCGGTATCCAGCAGGGCCTGCCGGTGCCGGTCATGCGCCAGTGATTCATGCGAGGCCCAGAAACGGGTGCCGATGAGCACGCCTTCGGCGCCCAGCATGAGTGCCGCCGCCAGCCCCCGGCCGTCGGCAATGCCGCCGGCCGCCACCAGAATGCTCTCGGGCCGGTGTTCGGCGATGTAGTCCGCCGCCTCGGGCACGAAGGTCAGCGTTCCGCGCGCCCCGCCGTGCCCGCCCGCTTCCGCACCCTGGGCAATGATGACATCCGCACCGACGTCCACCGCATCCATGACATGTTCCATGTCCTGACACTGGCAGATCAGCCGCGCACCCGCCGCCCGGATCTCTGGAACAAAAGGCCGGGGATCACCAAACGACAGCATCACGGCCACCGGCCGGTGACGCAGCGCGCCGGTCAGCACCGAAGGGGATTTGCGCAGGGGCCAGGTGATGAAGCCGACACCCACAGGCGCGCCTGCGGCCAGTGCAAACTGCTCATCGAGCCAGCCCGGATCACCATAACCGCCGCCGATGATGCCCAGCCCGCCGCTGCGGCTGACTGCCGCGGCAAGCGCACCCCCGGCAGCAAAGGCCATGGGCGCAGACAATATGGGGCGTTCAAGCTTGAAAAGCCGGCTTAGCCGGGTATCGGGAAAGTGCACATCAACCTCCTGGCAAAGACGGATCCGGTGCTCACGCCGCCTGGCGCCGTCCCTGCCACTGGCTGGGCGTCATGCCCATGTGGCGACGGAACATGGCGCTGAAAGCACTCTGTGTCTGATAGCCCAGATCCAGGGCAACGTCCATCACCGCCTGGCCCGACGCAAGCCATTCCAGTGCGGCGATCAGGCGCGCCTGCTGGCGCCACTGCACAAAGGACATGCCGAATTCACGCACGAACAGGCGATGCAGGGTACGCGGATCGTGCTCCAGTTCATCGGCCCAGTCCTGCAGGGTGCGCGGGGTATCGAGATTGTTGACCACATACTGGCAGATACGGATCAGCCGGCGGTCGCTGGGCATGAGCAGGCACGGCGGCACCGCCTGCGCAGTGAGCATGGATGTTTCTTCCAGCAACTCCGCAAGGAGGACCGCGCGCCGGTCATCGATATTCGCCTGCCCCGTCTGCGCCAGGCTTTCGAGGAGCTCCTGGATCAGGCTTGTCGCCACATACAGGCCGTTGGCGACCGGCAGGTCGCCTTCGAAGGCCACGTGGATCAGACGCAGGGTCTGCGTCTTGCAGACCCTTGGCTCCTGGCCCGGCCCCAGGTGCAGCACGGCGCCGGGCGGCACAACCCAGTGCCCATCGCGCGTATGCACGGCGAACACACCGTTTCCCGACATCAGACAATGACCTCCCCCGGCATCCGTCAAGGATACCGATTGATGCGGCTTGAAAGACAGGCGGGGGGAGGCACCGGGCATGGCGTTAATAGGCGTTGGAAAACTGCTGCAGGACATCAGGATTTTCCAGTGTGGAAACGTCCTGGGTGATCTCCTGGCCTTCCGCAATCACACGCAGCAGACGACGCATGATCTTGCCCGAGCGCGTCTTCGGCAGGTTGTTGCCAAAACGTATTTCGCGCGGCTTTGCGATGGGGCCAACCTCGGCCGTGACCCAATCGCGCAATGCGTCGGCCATGGCCTTGGCCTCATCGCCCTGGGGCAGCGGAACCTTGAGCATGATGAAGGCGACAATGGCCTCGCCCGTGAGCTCGTCGGGGCGACCCACAACGGCGGCTTCGGCGACCAGTTCGTGTGACACCAGAGCGGATTCGATCTCGGTACCACCAAGGCGGTGCCCGGACACACTGAGCACGTCATCGGTGCGCCCCATGATCCAGCAATAGCCGTCCTCGTCGATCTGCGCGTTGTCACCCGAAGCGTAATAGCCCTTGAGCTCCGGCGGGAAATACGAGGAGGTGAAGCGCTCGGCATCGCCCCAGACGGTGCGAATCATGGACGGCCAGGGCTTCTTGATGACAAGCTGTCCACCGCGTCCGGGCGGCAAGTCGTTGCCGGCTTCATCCACGACCCCGACGCTGATGCCCGGCAGCGGGAAAGTGCAGGAACCCGGCTTGAGCGGTGTTGCCCCGGGCAGCGGCGCAATGATGTGACCGCCGTTTTCAGTCTGCCACCAGGTATCGATGACGGGGCAGCGCTCGTGGCCCACCTGGGTGTAGTACCAGACCCAGGCTTCGGGGTTGATGGGCTCGCCCACCGACCCCAGGATACGCAGCGAAGACAGATCATACTGGCGGGGATGCACCTTGGCATCCGCTTCCGACGCCTTGATGAGCGAACGGATGGCCGTCGGTGCGGTATAGAAGGTATTCACCTTGTGGCGCTCGATCATCTGCCAGAAACGCCCCGCATCGGGCCAGGTGGGCACGCCTTCGAACACCACCTGGGTAAGACCTGCGGCCATGGTGCCGTACACGATATAGCTGTGGCCGGTGACCCAGCCAACGTCAGCCGTGCACCAGAAGACATCATCCGGCCTGGGATCGAACACCCACAGGCTGGTGAGCTTGGTCCACAGCAGGAAGCCGCCACTGGCGTGCTGCACGCCCTTGGGCTTGCCGGTGGACCCCGAAGTGTAGAGAATGAACAGCGGATGTTCGGCCTCCACGCTCACCGGTGCGCATTCGGTGGGCTGACCTTCTTCGAGATCATGCAGCCACAGGTCACGGCCTTCGACCCAGCCTATGCCTTCGCCGCCGGCGCGCCGGTAGACCACCACCCTGGTGACGATGTCACCGCCCTCGTCGGCCAGCGCCTCGTCGACGGCTGCCTTGAGCGGAATCTTGCGTCCGCCGCGCATCTGGTAGTCGGCCGTGATGACCAGGGTGGCCCCCACGTCGACAATGCGGCTGTGCAGGTTGCGCGCCGAGAAACCGCCGAAGACGACGGAATGCGTGACACCCAGACGGGCGCAGGCCAGCATGGTGGCGACCACCTCGATCGACATGGGCATGTAGATGACGGCCCTGTCCCCCTTCTTGTAGCCCAGGGAGGCAATGCCGTTGGCGATGCTGCACACCCGGGCGTGCAGCTCGCGGAAGGTGACCTTGTCGACCTTGCCATCGTCCGCCTCGAAAATGAGCGCGGTCTTGTCGCCGTTGCCATTCTCGAGGTGGACGTCCAGGCAGTTTTCCGTCACATTGAGCTCGCCGTCCTCGAACCACGTGTAGAAAGGCGCGCGCGAGCTGTCCAGCACCTTGGTGAAAGGCTTGTGCCAGCGCACGTGCTCACGAGCCAGCCTGCCCCAGAACCCTTCCGGGTCCCGCTCGGCCTCTTCGCACAAGGCCTTGTAGCCATCCATACCGGAGATCCTGGCCCCTTCGACCAGGTGGGGAAACGGCGGAAAGATTCGTTTCTCGACCAGTATGGAAGCAATGGTTGACGACGACATGGTATGTACTCCTGCTTGATATGACTTGTTATAAGCTGTTGATCCTGATCCTCGTTCGTTGCAGGGTCAGGCTGCAGCACCCAGATAGCGGTTCATGAGCTCGGGCTTCTGCTGCAGTTCCTCGGTAGGCCCGCCAAAGACCATATGCCCGGTATTCAACAGATAGCAGCGGTTGGCGATGGACATCGCCGCAGCCACGTTCTGTTCCACAATGACAATGGTACGCCCTTGCTCCGCCAGCTGCTGGCACACCGCCATGAGATCACGGACGATGATGGGCGCCAGGCCCTCGAAAGGCTCGTCGAGCAGAATGAGCCGGGCATCGCGAATCATGGCGCGCGCAATGGCGACCATCTGCTGCTCGCCCCCGGACAGCTCCCGGCCCTTGTTGGTGCGCCGCTCGTCCAGACGCGGGAATGTGCGATAGATCTCCGAAAAATCGAGCGGCTTGGCTGCCGTCATGGCGGCCAGCTGCAGGTTCTCGTGCACGGTGATGCCGCCGAACACGCAGCGCTCCTCGGGCACCAGTTGCAGGCCCAGGCGTGCAATCTGGTGCGTGGCCATATTGTGGATGGGCGTGCCGGCAAAGCTGATCTTGCCGCTCTTGGGCACCAGGGCACCCGCCAGCGTCTTCAGCAGGGTGGACTTGCCCGCCCCGTTGCGCCCCAGCAGGGCCACCACCTCGTGTTCCTTGACCAGGAAATCCACGTCGAAGAGGATGTGAGAATCCCCGTAGAAGGTATTGATGCCTTCGGCTTCCAGCAGGTTCATTCTTCCATCCCTCCAAGATAGGCGTCCTGTACCGCCTTGCTCGCACGAATTTCCTCGGGCGTGCCTTCCGCAAGGTAATTGCCGTCGTACAGCACGGTAATATTGTCGGCCAGTTCAAACATGGCATCCATATCGTGTTCGACGATGAGCACGGTGCGGCCCTTGCGGATGTTCTTGAGCAAGGCCACGGTATGCACCCGCTCTTCGGGGCTCATGCCCGCCAGCGGTTCGTCAAGCAGCAGGACGTTGGCACCGGTGGCCAGTGCCAGACCGATCTCGACCCGGCGCTTCTCGCCGTAGGAAAGTTCGTGAATCGGTGTATCGGCACGGTGGCTGAGCTCGACCAGCGACATTGCCGCCTCGACCTGTTCATGATAGTCGGTCTTGCCCGCCAGACTGGCCAGGGCGTCAAACCGGAACTGGCCGCGCTTCAGGCCCAGCACCGACATGAGGATGTTCTGACGCACGGTAAGCGCATCGAACAGCTCGTTCACCTGGTAGCTCTTGCTCATGCCCATCTGGCACACCGAGGTCACACCGATACCGGTAATGTTCTCTCCGCGCAGGAAGACTTCACCCGCAGTGGGCTCGATCTCGCCCGCCAGCATCTTGAAGAACGTGGACTTGCCGGCGCCGTTGGGACCGATCAGACCACGCAGCTCGCCTTCGGCAATGCTGATGGAGACGCCCTTGACCGCTTTCAGACCACCGTAGTGCTTGGCGATGTTGTCGGCCCGCAGTACCGGGGTACCGGCAGGCGCGGGCGACACCTGGCGCATGATCAGGGGACGTGCGGGCGCTGCCGCGGCGCTTGTCGTGGCGGGACCGCTGGCCCGCGTGATGCTGCGCGCGAGGCGGCGGTTGCGCCAGAGAATGATCTCGCCGATGATGCCGCCGCTGAACAGGGTGACCAGGAGCACGAAGACAATACCCAGGATGAGGCGCCAGTATGGGCCGACGGCATCCACGAACTGCAGCACTTCATACAGGTAGAGCCAGATGGTGGCACCGACCAGGGGACCCAGCAGCGTACCCGCACCGCCCATGACGGTCTGGATGACGATCTCGGCCGAGGTGTGCAGGTTGAAGGCATCCGGCGGCATATAGCCCTGGAAGATGCCCAGCAGGCCACCGGCCATGCCGCCGTAGGCGGCAGCGACCACGAAGACGGCCAGCTTGTAGCTCCAGATCTTGTGACCCACAGCCATCGCACGCCCGGGATTGCCCTTGATGGCGGTAAGGACCACACCGAAAGGCGACAGGGCAATGCGCCGGGCAATGACGAAGCCGATGAAGAACATGACCGCCAGGAAGCCGTACATGGGCCATCCGGGCTCGATGGCCAGACTCCAGAAGCCGACGTCCACTTCGGCCATGGGAATACCGGGGATGCCGTTTTCGCCGCCCGTCCAGTCACGCAGGGGACCAAACTCGAGGAAGTAGATCATCTCGCCGAAGGCCAGCGTGCTCATCGCGAAGTAGATGCCGCTGCGCTGCAGGGTGAGATAGCCGATCATGAGCCCGAGGATGGCCGCCACTATGGTGCCGAACACCAGTGCCAGCAGCATGTTGGGCACAATGTCCGTGGTGAGCAGCCAGGCGGTGACGAAGCTGCCCGTGCCATAGAAGGCCGCCTGCCCGAAGGACAGCAGCCCCGTATAGCCGAACAGCAGATCGAAGCCCAGGCCGAACAGGCCCCAGATCAGGATACGTCCCAGCAGGTCGGGCCCCATGCCCAGCAGGGGCGCAAGAAAGGGTGCCACACCCAGCGCGACAGCTGTGAAGAATTCCAGCGCATAACGCTGGCTGAAACCGCCTCCGGCGGCGCGGGTCGTCTTGATACCGACCGTCGCCTCCATGGCCGGAGCGACATTTGCATCTGTCCTGCTCATGCCCTACCCTCCACACCCATCAGGCCCTGCGGCTTGAAGATGAGCACCAGGGCCATCGCCGCAAACAGCATGACATCCGAATAGACGGGATTGAACAGCGAGGTCAGACTCAGAATCTGGCCCGCAATCAAGCCCCCGAGAATAGCGCCCGGGAAAGAGCCCACGCCACCCAGCACGACCACCACGAAAGACTGGATCAGGATGCGGAACCCCATGTCGGGCACGATGGACACAATGGGCCCGTAGATCATGCCCGCAAAGCCCGCCGCGGCCGCCCCCATGCCGAACACGATGAGGAAGGCGCGCTGGACGTTGAGCCCCAGCAGGCGCACCATCATGGGGTTTTCAATCCCCGAGCGGATGATCAATCCCAGGCGTGTGCGGTACAGCACCACCCAGAATATGCCCAGCGCAATCGCCGCGATCGCCAGGATTTCAATGCGATACAGGGGATAGGTCACAAAACCCAGGTCGACCACACCGGTACCCCAGGACGGCACGGGCACACGCTGGCCCACCCCGCCGTAGATACCGCGGATCACTTCCACAATAATGATGCTGACCCCGAAAGTGACCAGTATCTGGTCTTCATGCGGTCGCTGGTAGAAGCGCTTGATCAGCACGCGCTCCATGATGAGGCCCACGATGAGCGCGGCCGCCGCGCCCCCCGCAATGGCCAGTACAAAGGATCCGCTATGCGTGAATATTGAAAAACCCGCATAGGCGCCCACAACGAAGAGCGCACCGTGCGCGAAGTTGATGACACCCAGGGTGCCGTAGATGATTGTCAGGCCGGCAGCGATCAAGGAAAGCAGAACCCCAACCGCCAGCCCATTGAAAACTTGCGACATGAACAGGCCTAGACCAGGCATACGTCCTCCTTGAATCGCTGTCAGTTAACAGTGAGAGAGAGCCTGTGGCTCAGACCGCCGGATTCATCTTGCAACCGGCATAGTCGTACGGCGGCAGCGTCTCCACGCCATCCGCGAT
The DNA here is from genome assembly GCA_041655275.1 of Castellaniella sp. Taxonomy (GTDB): domain Bacteria; phylum Pseudomonadota; class Gammaproteobacteria; order Burkholderiales; family Burkholderiaceae_B; genus JAJYRX01. The sequence goes on from JBBAFU010000002.1 coordinate 89,914, forward strand.
CGCGAGCACATCGACCAGGTCATCCTTGTGCTGGATGTCTTCCGGCTTCTTGCCGCGCACAATGGTGAAGTTGGCCGCTGCGTCGTGATCCTCGGCGCGGAAGTAGGCCTCGCCACCCACCGTGTAGGGACGCTTGTGGTTGATGCTGTCCTCGAAGGCTTCGATGACCGCCGGCGGGTAGAAGGTGCCGGCGCGCTCGCACGCATCGGCCCACAGCAGCATGGTCATGAAGGCATTGTGCTCGGGATCGCGCGGCTTGGCACCGAACTTCTCTTCATAGGCTTCGACGAAGTTGCGCGCCATGTCGAACTTGTCCATGTGCGTCCACCAGAACACCATGGTGCCGATGACACCCTGCATGATTTCCGGACCGACTTCCTCGAGCATGTAGGCGGGCAGGTAGGGCACGCACATCTTCATGTTCTTGAGTACGCCGAACTCATAGGCCTGCTTGGCGGAGTTGACGGCATCTGCACCGTAGTCGTGGTTGATGAGGATGTCGGCGCCGCTGTTGGCAATGTTGAGCATGTAGGAGCTGTAGTCCGTAGCGCCCAGCGGGTGGATCTGGGGATTGTCGATCGTCGTCCAGCCCTGGGCCTCGGTAAAGGCGCGCATGTGGTCGTGGATGGAGTGACCGTAGTTGTAGTCAGGCACCAGGTGGATGGCCTTCATGTTCTTGCCATAGGCCTCGGCAAGGATGGGGGCAATGGCCTTGGAAGCCGTATAGGCGTGGTGGCACAGGCGGAAACCGTAGCGACGGCAATCCTTGCCGGTGGTGTCGCTCGAGCCGCTGATGACCGGGAAATACAGCGTCTTGGCGCGCTCGCAGGTGTTCTGCAGGGCGATGGCCACCGAGCTGCTGACGCTGCCGGCAATCATCATCGCCTTGTCCTGGCGGATGAAGCGCGTGGCGGCCTGCACGGCGCTGTTGGGCTTGGTCTCGGCATCGCCGACGGCCAGCTTGACGGTCTTGCCCAGGATGCCCTTCTTGGTGAGCGGGCTGACGAGCTTGACACGCTCGTCGCCATTGTTGAGCATTTCGGCGGCGAGTTCGAAGCCGCGGCGCTGGCCCGTACCTTCGGCCGAATAGGGCCCGGTCAGGTCAAGCGTGAGGCCGGCGGTGACGGTATCGCCACTCACCCCGGCGGGGTAATTGCCCAGGGGCGGGTACTCCTTGTCCTGAGCCAGTGCCAGGCCGCTGTAGGAGGCGGGCAGAATGAGCCCGCCGGCTACACCTGCGCTGGTCTTGAGGAAGCTGCGGCGCGGTGCCGATGCCGACGGGCGGCTGCGTGAAGTGAAATCGGTCACAGTAATGTCTCCTTGAAGATCTGTTTGGTGACTCTGTTTGGTGACTGCTTTTACTACTGCCGTGAATACGGAAAAATCGTGGCTGTGCGCCACGCGGTGCGCCTGCCTTCCTCCACGAGGCGGCGCCTGCAAGGCAAATCAGATGTCTCTTATCGCTTCTTTTGCATCAATTTGCGAGCAGACTAGCAAAAGCACATTTGCCCAGTTTGTTGCGACCGGACACAGATTGTCTTCAATCGGACATTTCGAAAGGTGAAAAAGGGTTAACCAGAAGAAAAAGTGCTTAGACTTTAGTCTAATGACCGCTGAAATCGCCCTGCCATGCGCCGCCCAGGGCTGTGATGAGCCGCACGCCGGCAAGCAGTTGTTCGGCCTTCAATGTGAGGGCTGCGCGCTCGGCTGACAGGGCGCTCGTTTCCACCTGCACCACGCTCAGATAATCGATCAGGCCCGCTGCAAACTGGTTGTGTGTGAGCGCCAGTGTCTCGCGCGCGGCTGCCAGCGCACGCTGCTGGATGGCGGCTTCGCGCGCCAGGCCGTCCAGGGCAGCAAGGGCATCCTCCACCTCGCGTACGGCATCAATCACCGTCTGACGGTATTGTGCGGCCTGGGCATCGGACCGCGCCCAGGCCTCATCCACGCGTGCACGCCGCGCCCCGCCGTCAAGCAGGCTGAGCGCCAGCGAAGGGCCCAGCGTCCAGAACTGGGCCGGCGCGCTCAGCCAGCGCGCCCACTCGCCACTGCGAAAACCGCCCTGGGCACTGAGTGACAGATCCGGAAACCAGGCGGCCTGGGCGACGCCGATCTCGGCGTAGGCCTGGCGCACCCGCTCCTCGGCCGCCACCACATCCGGGCGCTGCTGCAGGAGCTGGGCAGGCAGGCCCACGGGCACCGCCGGCACCCGGGCGAGCAGCCCCTCCACGGGTGCCAGCGTGAACTGCGACGGCACCCGGCCCTGGAGTGCCGCCAGAGCATGTTCGAGCTCGCGCCGCTGACGTGCCAGCGCTTCGAGCTGGGCGCGGGCGTTTTCCAGCTGCGTGACGGCCATGCTCACATCGGCCCGCTCACCCACACCGGCCGTCAACCGATTGCGGTTCAACGCCAGGCTGCGCTCATAGGCGCTTACGGTGCGCCGCATCATGTCGGCCTCGGCATCCAGTGCACGCACGCGAAAATAGCTTTGCGCCAGGCTGGACTGCAGGCTCAGACGCATGGCCTGCACATCGGCCTGGCTGGCCCGCACACCGGCTTCGCCCGCCTGCACCGTGCGTCGCACCCGGCCCCAGAGGTCCGGCTCCCAGCTGACCGTGCCGGCCAGGCTGAACTGGCTCTCTGCCGTCGTACGCGTTCCCGAGCGCGTGGCCGATGCCGAGACGCCCAGGTCCGGGAACAGACCCGAACGACTGGCGCGCAAGGCGGCACGTGCCTGCTCGGCCACCGCCAGGGCGCGTTGCAGGTCGAAGTTCTGCGCTTCCAGACGGGCCATCATGTCATCGAGCACGGCATCATCGAAACGTCGCCACGCGTCGGCGGGATCAGTGCCGGCCCCCGGCACCTCGCCTGCCGGCACCCAGCCTTCAGCGGCATCTGCGGGCAGGTTCGCCCAGGTCACGCCCACATCCAGTGCCGGGCGCTCGGCTTCGGGACCGACGGCGCAAGCCGCCAGCAGGCCGGTCAATGCCAGCACGACCAGCAGACGTTCAGGGAGGAATCCGGGCAGGCAGGGCTTCATTGCGATGCATCCTGGGCCACGGACAGCGGCCCCGTCTGCCGGCGGCGGCGCCGGCGCCGCAGGCGATCAAGGTAAAGATAGACCACCGGCGTGGTGTACAGCGTCAATATCTGGCTGACGAAAAGTCCGCCGACGATGGTCAGCCCCAGGGGGCGCCGCATCTCGACGCCGGCACCGGAGGCCAGAATGAGCGGAAGCGCCCCGAACATGGCGGACAGCGTCGTCATCATGATGGGCCGGAAGCGGACCAGACAGGCTTCGCGGATGGCCGCGCGCGAATCCAGCCCGTGCCGGCGCTCGGCCAGCAGCGCGAAATCCACCATCATGATGGCATTCTTCTTGACGAGGCCGATGAGCAGGAAGATGCCGATCAGGGCGATCAGGGTGAACTCCTCATCGACAAGCAGCAGGGCCAGCAATGCGCCAATGCCCGCCGATGGCAGGGTGGACAAGATGGTGACCGGGTGTATGGTGCTCTCGTAGAGCATGCCGAGCACGATATACATGGTCAGCAGGGCGCCCAGAATCAGCCAGGCCCCGTCACGCATGCTCTGCTGCAGTGCCTGCGCCGTGCCCTCGAAACCCGCCTGGATGCGATGCGTGGGCAGGCCGATGCGCGCCACCGCCGCGTCTATGGCCCGGGTGGCCTCCTGCAGGGCAACGCCTTCGGCAAGGTTGAAGGACACACTTTCGGAGGCGAACAGCCCGCTGTGACTCACACTCAAGGGGGCATTGCCCATCTCCAGCCGCGTGAAGGCCGACAGCGGCACGCGCCGTCCGTCACCGGTGATGACCTGCAGCTGCTCCAGCGAAGACAGGTCGCGCGCGTACTCATCGTCCAGCGCCATCACCACATGGTACTGGTTCAGCGCATCGAAAATGACGGATACCTGCCGTTCACTGAATGCGTTGTTGAGCGTGGCGGTAATGAGCGACATGCTGATGCCCAGACGGGACGCCGTATCGCGATCCACCGTGAGCTGCACACGCCGGCCCCGGTCTTCCACATCGGTATCCACGTCGGCCAGTTCCGGCAATGCCGCCATGGCATGGCGCACCTGGGGAAGCCACTCGTTCAGATCGTCCAGATCGCCGGCCAGCAGGCCGTATTCATAGGAGCCTGCGCTGCCCGTGCGCCCGCCCACAAAAATGTCCTGCTGGGGCACCAGTGTCAGGCGGGCACCGGGTTCGCGGGCAAAATGCGGGCGTAGCCGGTTGACGACCTGGTTCGCACTCACATCGCGCTCGCTCACCGGCTTGAGCTGAATCATCAGGAAGCTGGAAGTGCTGCCGCCCCGCCCGCCGATGAAGCCGGCCACGCTGTCGATGGCCGGGTCCTGCAGCAGGACGTGCCGGAAGCGCTCGAAACGCGGCCACATCGCCTCGAACGACGTGCCCTGGTCAACGCGAAAGAAACCCATGAGCTGGCCCGTATCCTGCTGCGGAAAGAAGCCCTTGGGAATCATGGTGTACAGGCTGATGTTCAGACCTATCGTCGCCAGCAGTATCACGAGCACCAGGCGCGAATGCACCAGCGCCCAGTCCAGCGAGCGTGCATAGGCGCGTGCAAACACTGTGCCCGTGGCCAGCAGGGCACGCCGCAGCCGGCCCGCCCGGCGCCCGTCCGGCGCCCGCAGGCCGCGCGCGCACATCATGGGTGTGAGCGTGAGCGAGAGCAGCAGGGAAAGCATGACCGCCACCGACAGCGTGACGGCAAACTCGCGGAAGAAGTTGCCCACCAGGCCGCGCATGAGCAGCATGGGCAAGAAGACGGCGATGAGCGACAGGCTCATGGCAAGCACGGTGAAACCGACCTCGCGCGCGCCCCGCAGCGCCGCCCGGCGCGCGGACACGCCTTTTTCCAGGTAGCGCATCACGTTTTCCAGCACCACGATGGCGTCATCCACCACAAAACCCGTAGCCACAATCAGGGCCATGAGCGAAATGGTATTCAGCGTATAGCCGAACCACAGCATCAGACTGAAGGTGCTGATGAGCGAAGCGGGCACGGCGATGGCGGGAATCAGGGCGGCGCGCAGATTGCCCAGGAAGACAAGCACCACCATGAAGACCAGCGCCACGGCGACGATGAGGGTGAACTCCGCCTCGGCAAGCGAGGCGCGGATGCTGGGCGTGCGGTCCTGGGCCACGGTCAGCGACACCTGCGCGGGCAGCAGGGACTGCAGCGCCGGCAGCTGGTCGCGAATGCCGTCCACCGTGGCGATGATATTCGCATCGGCCTGGCGGCGCACCGTCAGCAGCACGGCCTGGGAGTCTCCCAGAAAGCCCATGTTATTGCGATCTTCCACGCTATCCGTGACGCGCGCGACATCGCGCAGGCGTACGGGCGCCCCGTCGCGCCAGGCAATGATGAGCGGCCGATACTCGTCGGCACGGCGCAAGGCGTCATTGGACAGGATCTGCCAGTAGTGACTCTCGTTTTCCACCAGGCCGTTGGGACGCATGCTGTTGGCATCGGCCAGCGCCGCGCGCACATCATCCAGCGCGATGCCGGCGGCATTGAGCGCCACAGGATCCAGACTGACGCGCACGGCCGGCAGCGAGCTGCCGCCGATGCTCACCTCGCCCACGCCGCTGACCTGGGCCAGCTTCTGCGCAATGACGGTCGCGGCAAGATCGTACAGCTCGCCCTGGGTTGCCGTGGGCGAGGTCAGCGCAAGCACCATGACGGGCGAGGACGCCGGATTGACCTTGTTGTAGGACGGCGGATCCCGCAGGGCGGACGGCAGCAGGCCATGCGCCGCATTGATGGCGGCCTGCACGTCGCGCGCCGCTGCATTGATGTCGCGATCCATGTCGAACATCAGGGTGATGCGGGTGCTGCCTTCGGAGCTGCGCGAACGCATCTCGCTGATGCCGTCTATGCTTCCCAGCGACTGCTCCAGCGGTGTGGCCACGCTGGACGCCATGGTGCGCGGGCTGGCACCTGACAGGCGCGCCGTGACCGAAATCATGGGGAAATCCACCTGCGGCAGCGGTGCCACCGCCAGGAAGAGATAGGCAATCAGGCCCGCCCCCACCATTGCCAGGGCCAGCAGCGTGGTTGTGACCGGACGCAGGATGAACAGCCCCAGCCACCTCATGCCTCGCCTCCCTGGCGCTGCACCGGCGCCGCAGCCCGGCGGTAGTGTGCCATGCGGTCGAACAGCAGATAGATGACCGGCGTGGTGTACAGCGTCAGCACCTGGCTGAACAGCAGCCCGCCCACCATCACCAGGCCCAGCGGCTGGCGCAGCTCGGCGCCGGCACCGGTGGCCAGCATGAGCGGAATCGCACTGAACAGGGCCGCGAAAGTCGTCATGAGGATGGGCCGGAAGCGCAGCAGCGCCGCATCATGGATGGCCTGGCGCGCCGCCCGCCCCTCCCGGCGTTCGGCATCGAGCGCGAAGTCGATCATCATGATGGCATTCTTCTTGACGATGCCGATGAGCAGGATGATGCCGATGATGCCCATCATGTCCAGCGGCTTGCCCGCCAGCATGAGCGCCACCAGCGCACCGATGGCCGCCGACGGCAGGGTCGAGAGTATGGTCACGGGGTGGACGTAGCTTTCATAGAGCACACCCAGGACGATGTACATGGTCACCACGGCGGCCAGCATCAGCCACAGTGTGCTCGACAGCGATGCCTGGAAAGCCCGCGCCGCCCCCTGGAAGCGCAGGTCCACCCCTTCCGGCATGCCCAGAGTGTGGGCCGCCTCATGGATGGCCTGCACGGCGTCCGACAGGGCCACGCCCGGCTTCAGATCAAAGGACAGCGTGGCTGCCGGAAACTGGCCCAGGCGCTGAATGGACAGCAGGCCCGCCCCCTGGACGATGCGTGCAATGCTGCCCAGCGGCACGGCCACGCCGGCGGACGAGCTGACATGCAGATCGAGCAGGTCCGTCGGGTCGCGACGCCAGGCCTCGTCCACTTCCAGGACGACACGGTACTGCGCCGACTGCGTGAAGATGGTGGAGATCAGCCGCTGTCCGAAAGCATCGTAGAGGGCATCATCAACCGCCGCCTGGGTGATACCCAGACGGGCTGCCGCATCGCGGTCCACCTGCAGCTGCACCTGCAGGCCGCCGTCCTGCAGGTCGGTACTCACATTGTCGAGCACCGGCAGGACGGACAAGGCATCCACCATGCGCGGCACCCAGTGCTGCAGCTGCGCCAGATCCGGATGCGAAAGGGTGAGCCGGTACTGGCTGCGCGAGAGCTGGTCGTCGACGGTCAGGTCCTGCACCGGCTGCAGAAAAACCTGGATGTCGGGCACGTCCTCGAGCGCCGCCGAGAGCCGCGCCAGCAGTGCGGGCATGCGCGTACTGCGCGCATCGACGGGACGCAGGGCAATCTGCAGCCGGCCGGTGTTCATCGTGGGATTGTTGCCGTCTATGCCCACGAAAGAGGCCACGGCGGCAACATCCTCGTCCTGCAACACCCGTGTCACCACCGCCTGCTGGCGTGCAGACATCAATTCGAATGAGGCACTCTGCGGCCCCTGGGTGATCACCTGGACCAGCCCGGTATCCTGCTGCGGAAAGAAGCCTTTGGGGATCATCATATACAGGCCGGCCGTGACCGCCAGCGTGGCCACGGCCACCACCAGCGTCACACCCTGATGGCGCAGCACCCAGCGCAGGCTGTGGTCATAGGCCACGGTCAGGGCCTGCATCATCGCAGCGGCGCGGCGCGCAAATCCGGAAGCGACTTCCTCCGACTCGGGACGCAGCAGGCGTGCACTCATCATGGGCGTGAGGCTGAGCGAGATGAACAGCGACAGCATGATGGCCACGGCCAGCGTGATCGCGAACTCCCGGAACAAACGCCCTACCACATCCTGCATGAACAGCAGGGGAATCAGCACGGCGATGAGCGACAGCGTGAGCGAGACCAGGGTGAAACCAATTTCGCGCGCCCCCTTGAGCGCCGCCTGAAACGGCGCCATGCCTTCCTCGACATGGCGCGCAATATTCTCCATCATGACGATGGCATCATCCACCACAAAGCCGGTGGCGATGGTCAGCGCCATCAGCGTCAGGTTGTTGATGCTGAAGCCGGCCAGAACCATGAAGGCGAAACTGCCGACCAGCGACAGGGGAACGACCACGCCCGGAATGAAGGTGGCGCGCAGGCTGCGCAGAAACAGGAAAGTGACCAGCACAACAAGAAATATGGCCAGCATCAGCTCGCGCTGCACACTGGCGATGCCATCACGGATGGTCGATGTGCGGTCACTGGCCACGCGCACATCCACACCCACCGGCAGGCTGGCCACCAGATCGGGCAACAGGGCGTGCACACGGTCGGCGACCTGGATCACATTGGCACCGGGCTGACGCTGGATGTTGAGCAGGACCGCCGGCTCGGCACCCAGCCAGGCGGCCTGGCGCACGTTCTCGGCATCGCGCGCAATACGCGCCACATCGCCCAGTCGCAGCACGGCCTCGCCATCCTGGCGCAGGATAAGGCGCTCGTAATCGGCAATCGAGGTCAGCTGGTCATTCGCGTAGATGGTGGTGGAGCGCTGCGGCCCCTCCAGATTGCCCGTGGGCTGGTGCACATTGGCACCCGCCACCGCGCTGCGCACGGCCGCCATGCCCAGGCCCTGGGCCGCCAGCGCCTGCGGATTCACCTGAATGCGCACGGCGGGCCGCTGTCCGCCGGCCACGCTCACCAGGCCCACACCGGGGATCTGGGACAGCTTCTGCGCCACGCGCACATCGATCAGATCGCGCACCTCGTGCAGGCGCAGCGTGGGCGACGTGACAGCCAGGCTGACCACGGGTGTGTCGGCCGGATTGACCTTGTTGTAGATGGGCGGTGCCGGCAGGTCGGAAGGCAGGAGATTGCCCGCGGCGTTGATGGCCGCCTGCACTTCCTGCTCGGCCACTTCCAGCGGCAGGTCCAGGCTGAACTGCAGGGTGATCTGGGAAGAACCGCCGGAACTGGTGGAAATCATCTGCTCCAGACCGGCCATCTGGCCGAACTGGCGCTCCAGCGGCGAGGTCACACGCGCCATCATCACTTCCGGGCCGGCGCCCGGGTAGAGCGTGCTCACCTGTATGGTGGGGTAATCCACCTGGGGCAGGGCCGAGACCGGCAGCTGGCGCCAGGCAAACACGCCGCTGAGCAACAGGGCCAGCATGGCCAGGGTGGTCGCCACCGGCCGGGTGATGAACAGGCGTGACAGGTTCACGATGCCGTCCGCGCCCGGCCGGGCCGGGGTGCTGCCGGAGTGTTCTCGTCCCCGGAGATCACCTCGACACGGCTGCCTTCGCGCAGACGATCCACGCCCTGGGTGACCACGCGCTCGTCAGGCGCAAGACCGGCGCTGACGGCCGTTCCCTCGGCATCACTGCGGCCCGTCACCACTTCACGCACATGCACCATATCCTGTGCATCCAGCACATAGACGAAACTGCCGATGGAGCCGTACTGCACCGCCTCATTGGGAATCACCAGGCTTTCGGCCGAGGCCACCTTGAGTTCGACATTGGCAAACTGATTGGGAAACAGCTGCTCATCGGCATTGGGCAACTGCGCCTTGAGCCGGAAAGTACCCGTGGCCACGTCGATCTCGTTGTCCAGGGCCATCAGGGTGCCGGTATCGAGCACATGCGTGCCATCGGCATCGATGACGCGCACTTCCAGTGCTGATGCCTGGCGCTGGGCAGCCCGCACATCGGCCAGATCCGCCTGGGGCAGATTGAAGACCACCCCCATGGGGCGAATCTGGGCAATCGTGACCAGGCCATCGGTACCGGACGCCTGAACCAGATTGCCCGGATCCAGGCGGCGCAGGCCCACGCGCCCGCTGATGGGGGCACGGATCTCTGTATAGTCCAGCTGCAGGCGCGCCTGGTCAACCGCCGCCTGGTCACCGGCCGCCGCGGCCCGAAGCTGCTCGACGAGTGCAAGCTGGCTGTCCAGCTGCTGGCGCGCAACCGACTGCTGGCGATACAGGCGCTGGTAGCGTTCCAGGTCGCGTTCGGCATTGGCCAACTGGGCGCGGTTCTGGGCCTGCTGGCTGAGCGCCTGCTCGAGCTGGATCTGGTAGCTGCGCGGGTCAATCTGCGCCAGGAGATCGCCCTCGCGCACCATCTGCCCCTCGCTGAAGGCCAGGGCCACCAGCTCGCCGTCCACGCGACTGCGCACCACCACCGTATTCAGCGGCGTCAGCGTTGCAATGGCGCGCAAGGTGGTGTCCATGGACCTGAGGCGGACTTCTGCGACACGTACGGGAATCGCGCCCGCCGGCATGCGCGCCGAAAATCCTGCCGGCGCCGGGGCCGGCCGATCCGCACCACCATACTGCCACCACCAGGCGCCCGCACCCAGCAGAACGAGCAACAGGAAAAACCAGGCACCACGTCCCCGGCGTGGCGGCACGGCACCAGCTTCTGAATGCGGCATGCAAGCGACTCCCAAGAAGACCCAGGGGCTATTTTCGCCTATTGTGACAAGCCTTGCCGCCGCACGGCTTTACACTGAAATCGGGCGTAACCACTGCACGCCCCGGTGCGTGTCTTCAGATATTGCAGCGCGCCAGCCGGAAGGCCACATCCTCGGTGAAAGGCTGGGGCTTGAGTTCGTTGTCCTGCATGGCGAAGCGTACCCAGATCACATACTTGTTCGCGCTCATTTCGGGAAAGGCACGGCAGTCCTTTGCTATCCATACGCGAATCATCTGGAAGACCTTGCCACTGAGCATTTCCTGGTACTGGCCACCCTTGGCCAGGCATTCAACCACATCGCCCGAATCACGCAACAGCCGCAAGGTCAGGCTGAGCGCATCGTGCAAGGGAAGAAAAGGGGCCATCCAGTCGTGCAGATCCCGGCGTCGCACGTCGGCCGGTTTGCGCTGCCACGAGAAATACGACGGCATGTCGACCTGGGACGTGCCACCGGGGATGGAAAGCCGGCCGCGCAGGCTGGCCAGCCATTCGTTCTCGCGCAGGGTCTGGCCGAAGCGCCCGCGCGCCGCCAGCCCCGACATGGACGCCTGGATCTCGGACAGCATCGCATCGAGCATGGCAGCGTCAACCTGGGGGTGCTGGCGCAGATTCGCCAGAGACGTGCGCTGGCGCTCGAGATCCTGCAGCAGCGCTCCCCTCAGATCCGTGCGGTCACAGATATCGAGCAGATCGAACAGGGTGGCAACGGAAACCTGATGATGGTGGGCATCTTCCCCTTGAGCGAAGAAGAACAGTCGATCGAACAGGTATTCGATTCGCAACAGTGTCCTGACGCGTTCGTTGCATGGGTATTCATAAAGAATCACGCGGGATGAAACCTTTCAATGGCGGGCAGCGACCGGCGCGCCGGCGAGGCGACACCAAGTCTGGTGCAAATCCAGCACCTGCCGCTGCAACATGCTGATTGTGGTATGCGCATCATTCACAATGACGTCATGCGCGACGGCCAGCCGTTCGGCGCGGGACGCCTGTGCTGACATGATACGCCCTATCGTCTCCGGCGTCAGCCCGCTGCGGCGTTGCACGCGGGCCACCTGGGTATCGGGATCGCAATCCACGACGCAGATGCGATCCACCCCGTCCTGCCAGCGACCTGACTCTACAAGCAGCGGCACCACAACGACCAGATAGCAGCCATCGACCCCGGCAGCCTGCTCGCGCACCCCGGCGGCGATGCGCGGGTGCAGGATGGCTTCCAGCCGTTGACGCGCCTCGGGCCGGGCAAACACCAGCTCGCGCATGCGGGCACGATCAAGTGCGCCATCGTCCGCCACAACCGCCGGACCGAACGCCGCTTCAATAGCCGGCATGGCCGCGCCTTGCGGCCCGGTAAGCCTGTGTGAGATGACATCGGTATCGACCACGCTGGCCCCCCATTCGGCGAGCCAGTCGGCCACTTGCGACTTGCCGGAACCGATACCGCCTGTAAGCCCAATGATGAGCATGCGCGCCTGCCGTCTGCAAAACACACACTGTAACCCAGGCCTGGTGCTAGGGAAATGGGGGAAAAACCAGAGCGGCCCCACCCGCCAGCGCCAGAAAGGGACCGAAGGGATAGGCGCCGGCGGGCCGCAGGCGGCGCTGATGCCCCATGGCAAACAGGATGCCGCCAAGGCTGGCAAACAGCAGCACATCCAGAACACGCCCGGCGCCCAGCCAGGCACCCAGTGCCGCCAGCAGCTTGGCGTCACCCAGGCCCAGACCTTCCGCGCGGCAGCGCCACCACCACAGGCCGCGCAGGATCATGGCCAGGCCCCAGCCCAGCGCAAGACCGGCAAGGCTGTCGTGCAGCGCCGGGCCCAGCCCAAGCCAGGCCAGGGCCAGCCCCGCCCACATCAGCGGCAGCGTGAGGGCATCCGGCAACAGGCCGCTGGCCCAGTCGATGCAGGCAAGCAGAACCAGCGTCGCCAGCGCAGGCACCAGTACCCATCCCGCCATCCCCGGCCCCAGCTGCAGCCCCAGGGCGCCCAGCGCCAGTGCCGGCACCAGCAAGGCCAGTCCGACAACCGCGCGCTGCGGTGCAACGGACTCTATAATGAGGGCCGCAGAATCGCTTCGCCAGGCCGCCCCGAATGCACGCCACAGGCTGGACGCATCCGGATCGGCACCGGCCAGCAGCAATTGCCGATAATGCCATGCCGTATGCAGGCAATACCGGCCCAGCAAGGTCCCCAGCAGCGTCAACGCGGCGGGTACCACCCACAACAGGAAGCCATCATGTTGCACTTCATCCCCCTTGCCCGGGGCCGCTTCGCGGCCTGTTTCAGCCTGATGCTCGCCGCAGGCCTGCTGGGCGGCTGTGCCAGCGAGCGTGCGCCGGGCTATTACGATCCTCCGCGTGAAAGCACATTGACCGATGCCCAGCAACAGGCCGTCGGCCGGCGCAGTGCGCGCGCACCTTCGCAGCTGCAGCTGGGCTTTGGCGAAACCGAAGCCGAAAAAGCCAGGGCGGAACGCGAGGCCGCCCGGGAAGCGACGCTGGACGCTCAGGCGCCGGCCGGCCAGCGGCACGAAGTGCGCGAACTGCTAGAGGCGCGCAGCTTCCTGGGCACCGTGCCCTGCGTGACGCCGAATGTCGACTGCCCGGCATCCCGCATCATGCTCACCCTGGCGCCGGGCGGCGAGTGGCGGGCACGCACCACCCTGCTGGGCGGTGCATCCGTGCCGCGTGAACCCATCGTGCAGCGCGGCTGCTGGGAAGTGAGCGGTGAAGATCCGCTGCGCATCGTGCTGCGCACCGAGGACGGCCAGACGCGGGCCGGCTTCGTATTCGTGAACGACCACCTGCTGCGCGTGACGCGGTACAACGACATCCGCCCGACGCTGGATTACCACCTGACGCGCCAGGCCGACCTGGACCCCATCGACGAGATGGCCGGACTGCCGCCGCTGCAGTGCCATTGAGCGGACATCAGCCGCCATTGATCATGGCGCTGGCCACAGCAGGATGGCATTTCATCCACACATAGTTGGCCAGCTCCACCGCATTGCGGATCTTGAGCTTGCGGAAGATGGTGGCGCGATGCGCTTCCACCGTGCGCTTGGAGATGCCGAGCGTATCGCCGATGCGCTTGTTGGGCATGCCGCGCGCTATGCACATCATGACTTCATGTTCGCGACGGCTGAGGACCGAGAAATGGGGCAGTGATTTTTCGTGGCTCATCATGGCAGTACCTTTCTCCATTGGTTATGAATAGAAGTACTGACATTCTCTCCGCGATCGCGCACTTCGTCAGCTGCCAGATATACGGGGTTCTGATGTACGGGGTTTTCTGGGGAAGCTCTCGCCGCCTCCGATAGCTCCCGGCGGGGCGGTTGACGACATACCAGTCTGCTACAATAAGCTGCAATATGCCCGACGCCTCTGCACCCTGTGTACGCGTCGGTTCTCATTTGTGCGTCTTTTTCCACGGCGCTCCATCTTTCCAGCCGGTGACGAGGCCCATGTCGTCCGTTGACAGCAAGCCATCCGGAAATCTTGGAAACTCATTCTCCAGCAAGTCCGTCAAACGCTTCCCCCATGTCGAATTGGGGCAGATTACGTTCAACAACTGCTGCATCAGACATAGATAGAAAAACGGTCTTGCATTACCTGGCCTGACCAGCCAGCTCGCCGGCACCGGCGAGCGTTCCACCACGTTTATGTTCCACAAGCGACTGTGGTGCGCCGACACGTTGCGAATGAAATTCAGGCTACGCAGCCACTGCGAAAACGTGAGACCATCTGGTACACCATATATCTGCGCTATCTCATTTTTATCGCTGTGCTTCATGCCAGAAAACAATTTGGAAAGAAGCCCGAAATCCCATATCTCAATCGACACCCATATTGGCAATCGACCATATTGCTGCGTGTAATGTGAGACGAACGCTTCTCTACGGACACGGTGAAGCAGACTGTGATATCTGCCTAACCAAACCTGATGTTCAGTTTTTCCTCTATTTGGTCCACGCGCAATAATTTTCTTGGTGAAGTTACCATGGAGACTTCCTGGATCCTCGTGAGCCATAGGATTGCGCATTCCTAATCGATACGCCACGTCAACACGTACCGCCATCTCTATTCTTTCCAGCGCATCCATCGCGAGCAAACGCAATTTCTTGTCAAACACATATAGTTGAACCACATGCTCAAAGCGACTGCCGGGAATAAATGTATCTTTACGCTGTGGTTTGCTTGTGAGTTGCGACTCCTCTTCGTCAATTTCACGCAATGAATACCAATATCCACTCAATCGGTAATATCCCAGGCGCTCCAGATAGGTCAAAGCCGTGCGAGTGTTGTCAATGCACAGACCGCGCCTCTCGAGTTGCTGTAATTGATCTTCAAATGACAACCAGGGTTTGAGGGGTTTCAAGCCTGTTACTCCTCATGTTCTTTATTGAAAATCTGATGACTTCAATATCAGGCGTCACTCGGCAAAGTGCTCCGGTCACCCTCCTGAAGCGCCCGGCACCACCAATTCCAGATTGTCGATGAGCCGCGTCTGGCCCAGGCTGGCAGCAGCCAGTATGACCAGGGGTTCGCCGGCGGCCACTTCGCCCGGCGCGGGTACGCCCAGATCGCGCTGGCGGCGCAGCGCAAAATAATCGACCGACCAGCCCCGCGCGCGCAGTTGCTCGCCGGCCCAGGCCTGCAGCGCTCCCGGGGAATGCTCACCCTGCAGCACACGCTCGCGCGCGGCCTGCAGGGTCGCATACATCCAGGCCGCCTCCTTGCGCTCGGATGTATCCAGATAACGGTTGCGCGAGGACATCGCCAGGCCATCGGTCTCGCGCACGGTCTCGTGTGCCAGTATCTGCACGGGCAGCTGGAACTGGCGGCACATATTGCGCACGACCATGAGTTGCTGGTAATCCTTCTTGCCAAAGACGGCCACCTGGGGCTGCACACAGGAAAACAGCTTGAGCACCACCGTGCTGACGCCGGTGAAGAACCCCGGGCGACACTCTCCTTCCAGGATGCCGCCCAGATCGGCCGGCGGCTGGATCTGGAAGCTCTGCGGCTCGGGATACATTTCGCGTTCATGGGGTGCAAACAGGACATAGACATCGCGCTCGCGCTCGAGCTTGGCAATGTCTTCCTCCAGGGTACGCGGATATTCCTCGAAATCCTCGCCCGGCCCGAACTGCAGGCGGTTGACGAAGATACTGGCCACCACGGGATCGCCATGCTGGCGCGCCATCTTCATGAGCGACAGATGGGCCGGATGCAGATTGCCCATGGTCGGCACGAAAGCAACGCGCAACTGGCCACGCAACTGATCGCGCAGGCCCTCAATGGTATGAACGACTTTCAAGCGGAACTCCCTTGTTCAGGCGGCAGCCTGTGCGCTCGACAGGCGGATATAGATGGGGGCAAAGGCTTCGGCCTGGGTCACCTCAAGCACGGACTCGCGCATCAGCTCGAGCAGGGCCAGGAAGTGCACGACCACGCGGGCCGGCGCATCGGGCCGGTCCAGCGCATGCGCGAACAGCGCGCTGAATTCGATGAAACGCTCGCGCGACAGGCGCTGCAGGATGCGGCTCATGTGCTCGCGCACCGACAGGGCTTCATGGTGAACAGCGTGGCGCGCATGCAGGCGGGCCCGCACGAGCAAGCCGCGCCAGGCATCGGCCAGATCCTGCGCCGACACGCCGGGCAGCACGGGTGCCATTTCCGTCCCGGCAACCAGAACGCCGGCCCAGAGAAAGTCGCGCCCTGCGCGCGGCAGGGCGTCCAGGTGATCAGCGGCCTGGCGCATGCGCTCGTACTCCAGCAGGCGGCGCACCAGCTCGGCCCTGGGGTCGGCCGCTTCCTCCTCCTCGCCACGGGGCTCGGGCGGCAGCAGCATGCGCGACTTGATGGCGATGAGCACAGCCGCCATGAGCAGGTAGTCACCCGCGAGCTCCAGGTCGTGACGGCGGATTTCATGCACATAGGCCAGGTATTGCGCCGTCAGCTCGGCCATGGGAATGTCGAGTACATTGAAATTCTGCCGGCGAATCAAGTACAGGAGCAGATCAAGCGGCCCCTCGAAGCTGTCGAGAAAAACACGCAGGGCATCCGGCGGAATGTAGAGATCGGCGGGAATGCCCTGTACGGGCTCGCCGTAAAGGCGGGCGGGGGGTGCTTCAGTCGACCTGATAGTAGACATAGGGGTCCTGGGGAACCCGCCCGGCACGAAAACCCTCCTGAAGCTCCGGATTCAGGGTCTTGTCCCAGAGCCGGCCGCGCCCTTCGCGCTGGCGTGCCTCCGTGTCGGGATGCTCAGTCTTGTAGGCATTGATGAACTGCGTGATCTCGGACTCGTAGTGCTTGGCCATGATGATTGGTAATTAAAGGACGGAAGGTGGCCGGCATCGCCGGGAAAGCCCGCCGGACAAACCCCCATATGATAACGGCAATCCGTCATGCCTGGCCATCGCGCAGCACACTGGCCAGGCTGCGGCGCACATCTTCTTCGTCGCGACCGCTGCGGCGCAGATAATCCTCCAGCTGGTCGGCACCGATGTTGCCCACGCCGAAATACTTGGACACGGGATGGCTGAAGTAGAAGCCCGAGACGCTGGAAGCCGGCATCATGGCGTAGCCCTCGGTGAGTTGCATGCCGATTGCCTCGGCCTGAAGCACACGGAACATCTCGGCCTTGACGATGTGTTCGGGACAGGCGGGATAGCCGGGTGCCGGGCGTATGCCCTGGTACTTTTCGGCGATCAGGGCGTCGTTATCCAGATCCTCGTCAGGCACATAGCCCCACAGGTCACGGCGCACGCGCGCATGCATGCACTCGGCAAAGCCCTCGGCAAGACGGTCGCCGATGGCCTTGAGCATGATGCTGGAATAATCGTCATTGGCATCCAGGAAGGCCTTGTCGCGCACCTCCATCCCCAGCCCGCCGGTCACGGCAAACATGCCGATGTAATCCTTCACACCCGTGTCGCGCGGCGCAATGTAATCCGCCAGGCTCTTGTAGTCCACACCCTCGCGTTTCTCCTGCTGCTGGCGCAGATTGCGCCAGGTGAACAAGACCTCCTCGCGTGACTCGTCGGCATAGACTTCGATATCTTCATCATTCACCGAGTTGGCCGGGTAGAAAGCCACCACGGCATTGGCCTGCAGCCAGCGCCCGTCGATGACCCGGCGCAGCATCTCCCGGCCTTCGGCAAACAGCTTGCGCGCCGCTTCACCCACCTTGGCGTCATCCAGAATGGCCGGATACTGGCCAAACAAGCTCCAGGTCTGGAAGAACGGCGTCCAGTCGATGAAACGCACGATTTCTTCCAGATCGTAATTCCGGAACTCGCGCCGTCCCAGGAAGCGCGGCCGCGGCGGCACATAGCGGCTCCAGTCGATGGCGGGCCGGCCGGCGCGCGCCGCTTCGAGGCTGACAAGCGGGGTGTGCCTGCGCCGGGCATGGCGCGTGCGTACGAGTTCGTATTCCTCTTCAAGAGCGGCCAGCCACTGTTCGGCCGAATCCGACATCAGGCTGGTGGCCACGCCGACCGAGCGGCTGGCATCGGGCACGTAGATGACCGGCCCTTCGTAATGGGGTGCAATCTTGACGGCCGTATGCACCCGGCTGGTGGTGGCGCCCCCCACCAGCAGCGGTATGCGGCGCTCGCGGAAATAGTCGTCGCGCTGCATCTCTTCCGCAACCATGGCCATTTCCTCCAGGCTGGGGGTGATGAGTCCCGACAGGCCCACCATGTCGGCGCCCTCTTCTTTCGCCTTTTCAAGAATGCGCGTGCCGGGCACCATGACGCCCATATTGATGACATCGAAGTTGTTGCACTGCAACACGACCGTGACGATGTTCTTGCCGATGTCGTGCACATCGCCCTTGACGGTGGCAATCACCACCTTGCCCTTGGAGCGCACATCGCCGCCTGCGGCCTCGATCTGGCGCTTCTCTTCCTCGATGAAGGGAATCAGGTGCCCCACGGCCTGCTTCATCACGCGCGCCGACTTGACCACCTGGGGCAGGAACATCTTGCCCGCCCCGAAAAGGTCGCCCACGATGTTCATACCATCCATGAGCGGACCTTCGATCACATTGATGGGCCGGCCGCCTTCGCTGGCAATCTTTTGGCGCACTTCTTCGGTATCTTCGACGATGAAGGTGGTGATGCCATGCACCAGCGCATGCGCCAGGCGCGCCTCCACCGGACGCTCGCGCCAGGACAGGTCTTCCTGCGGACGCGCCGCCGCCCCGCGCACGCGCTCGGCCAGCTCCACCAGGCGCTCCGTGGGGCTGAGCCCGTCATCGGGGTCGGGTTGCGCCACCGGTGGTTGGCGATTGAGCACCACATCTTCAACCGCATCGCGCAGGCCGGGCTCGAGCGCGCTGTACACGGCCAGCTGGCCGGCGTTGACGATACCCATATCCAGGCCGGCCTGGATGGCGTGGTACAGGAAGACCGCATGAATGGCTTCGCGCATGGCCTCATTGCCACGGAACGAGAAGCTCACATTGGAGATACCGCCCGACACGAGCGCGTGCGGCAGATTCTGCCGTATCCAGCGCGTGGCCTCGATGAAATCCAGGCCGTAGTCCTGATGCTCATCGATGCCCGTGGCAATGGCAAATACGTTGGGATCGAAGATGATGTCCTCGGGCGGCATGCCCACTTCATCCACGAGCAGACGGTAGGCGCGCTCGCAGATCACCTGGCGCTTCTCCAGGTTGTCGGCCTGGCCCTGCTCGTCGAAGGCCATGACGACGACGGCCGCACCATACTTGCGGCACAGGCGGGCCTGCGCCAGGAATTCGGCTTCGCCCTCCTTCATGGAGATGGAGTTGACCACCGCCTTGCCCTGGATGCAGCGCAGGCCGGTTTCCAGCACGCTCCAGCGCGAGCTGTCGATCATGATGGGTACGCGCGCGATATCGGGCTCGCCGGCCAGCATGTTCAGGAAGCGATGCATGCAGACATCGGCGTCCAGCATGCCCTCATCCATGTTGATGTCGATGATCTGGGCGCCGTTTTCCACCTGCTGGCGTGCCACGCTCAGCGCTTCCTCATAGTTCTCTTCGCGAATCAGGCGCAGGAAGCGCTTGCTGCCCGTGACATTGGTGCGCTCGCCCACGTTCACGAACAGCGAATCCGGCCCGATGTTCAGGGGCTCCAGCCCCGACAGCCGTGTCAGCACCGGGATGCGTGGCACCGTACGCGCCGGCAGCCCGGCCACACGCTGCGCAATCTGGCGCACGTGCTCGGGCGTGGTGCCGCAGCAGCCGCCCACCACGTTCACGAGCCCGTCACGCGCAAAGCCCTCCAGCATGGACGAGGTGTCGGCCGGTGTTTCGTCGAAACCGGTTTCGGCCATGGGGTTGGGCAGCCCGGCATTCGGGTAGACGCAGACCCAGGTGTCACAGATGCGTGCCAGCTCGGCCACATAGGGACGCATGAGGGCGGCCCCCAGCGCGCAGTTCAGGCCGATGGTGACCGGGCGCGCGTGGCGCACCGAGTTCCAGAAGGCTTCCACCGTCTGCCCCGACAGGATGCGGCCCGACGCATCGGTGACCGTGCCCGAAATCATGACCGGCAGACGCTCGCCGCGCGTCTCGAACACGGTCTCGAGTGCGAAGATGGCTGCCTTGGCATTGAGGGTGTCGAAAATGGTCTCGACAAGGAGGAGATCCACCCCGCCATCGATCAGGCCGGTGATCTGTTCGGTATAGGCTTCGCGCAATTCCTCGAAAGTGACGTTGCGCGCCGCCGGATCGTTCACGTCGGGCGAAATGGATGCCGTGCGCGGCTGGGGGCCCAGCACGCCGGCCACATAGCGCGGGTGCCCGGCGGTACTGAAGGCGTCACAGGCGCGCCGGGCAATGCGTGCCGATTCCAGATTCTGCTCGAAGGCCAGGTCGGCCATGTCGTAGTCCGCCTGGGCGATGGCGGTGGCACCAAAGGTATTGGTGCTGATGACATCGGCACCCGCCTCGAGATACTGGCGGTGGATGTCCTCCACAAGATCGGGGCGCACCAGCGAGAGCAATTCATTATTGCCGCGCACATCCCGGGGATGATCCGCGAAACGTGTACCCCGGAAATCCGCTTCGGACAGCTTGTGCTGCTGGATCATGGTGCCCATGGCGCCATCGAGCACCACAATGCGCTCGGCCAGCAGCTGCACGAAGCCGGCGCCACGCGCATAGGCGGAAACGGGGTAGGGACAATCAGGATAGGACACGGAGAAAATCCTTGCGCACGGAGATCACACCAAATTGTACCGTTTGCGCCTGTGCTAGAATTTTTGACGCAACAGGGTGGTGGTACCGGCAGACCATGAACTGACCATATGCCGAGCCCGCCACCAGGGAAGTGAAGGACCGCCGCTTTTGCGCGGCCGTCAAAACCACGCTGCCCCCGCAACGGTAATCAGGCCCCGTGCCTGAAGCCCGACCCCAGCCCTGTTCACCCAGGCGGGTGTGCGCCCGGCCGTCTCCCGGCTTCCCGGCATCACCCAAGGATCAATCCGTGTGCGGGGACGCGCACTTTTGGGGTCACTGACATGTCCTCCTTCTCATCAGCCCGGCAAGGCCTTGCCTTCGTCTGCTGTGCGCTGCCGCTGGCCGCCGGCGCCCAGACCGACAACACCACTTCCTCCACCGCTTTTTCCACCACCATCGACGCGACGCCTCGCCTGGAGACCGTCGTCGTCACGCCCGCCCGCGATTTGCAGCTTGAAAGCAAGGTCGTGGGCGACGTCGGCATCATCGATCGCAGCACGCTCGAGCAGGCCGGGCAGACCAGCCTGGCCGAACTGCTTGCCCGCCAGCCCGGCATCCAGATCTATGGCAATGGCGGCCCGCAGACCATCACCGGCGTCTTCGTGCGCGGCGCCAACCCGGCGCAGAGTCTGGTAATGCTCGACGGCCTGCCCATCAACAGCAGCATGGACGGCGGCGTCAGCTGGAATGTGATCGACCCCGCCCTCATCGACCGCGTCGAAATCGTGCGCGGCGCCGCCAGCAGCCTGTACGGCTCCAGCGCCATGGGCGGCGTCATCAACATCATCTCGCGCGAGCCGGACGCACAAAAACCCCTGTCAGCCTGGGGCAATGCGGGCGTGGGCAGCAACGACACCTTCAAGAGCAGCGTCGGCGTCTCGGGCAGCGGCGGCGCCTGGGACTACGCAGTATCCAGCTTCCTGGAGCACAGCGGCGGCTTCAATGCCAGCCGGCCCGAATCCGGCGAATACACCTACAACCGGGATCGCGACGGCTACGATCGCCACGGCTTTGCCGCGCGCCTGGGCCACACCTGGGCGCCGGGGCAGCGTCTGGAGCTCAAGGCTTTCAACGCCTATATCAACGGTCAGTACGACGACGGCCCCTGGACGCCGGATGCCCGTGTGGCCACACGCCAGCAGGCCTACGCCGTCACCAGCCGCAACCGGATCAGCGAACAGTGGGAAAGCATCCTGCGCTTCGGGTTCACGCACAACCTGATCGATTCGCGCGACAGCTGGCCCGTGACCTATCGCGACCTGCAGCGGACATGGAACTGGCAGAACAACTTCCGTCTGGGCGAGCATCATCACATCAGCACCGTGCTGGAGCGCAAGGAAGAGCGTCTGGATCACTCGGCCGTGCTCGACCAGACGCGACGCAACACGAATGCCGCCGGCCTGATCTGGCGCGGCGAGTTCAATGCCCTGCGTGCCCAGGCCAGCGTGCGCCACGACCGCATCTCGGATCATGGCGGGCGCACGACGGGCAGCCTGGGTCTGGACTACGACCTGAGCCCCCACTGGACGGTGGGCGCCTCGGGCAGCACGGGCTTCCGCCTTCCCGGCTTCGACATGCTGTACTGGCCCGGCTACAGCAACCCCGGGCTGCGCCCGGAGAAATCCCGCAGCGTGGAAGCACGCATCCGCTATACGCGTGACGCCTTCGAGCTGCAGGCCACCGCCTACCAGAGCGCCGTGCGCGATCTCATCCTCAACGACGACACCGGGCCGGTCAACATCGGCCGGGCACGCATTCGCGGTCTCACGCTCACGGCTGCCCACCAGCTGGGCGCGACCCGGCTTGCCGCCAGCGCCGACTTCATGGACTCGCGTGATCGTGACAGCGGCGAGCAGCTGGTGCGCCGGGCACGCCAGGTCTGGCGCCTGAACGTCAACCACAGGGTGCGCGACTGGGATCTGGGCGCCGAGCTCCAGGTCGTGGGCAAGCGCTTTGACAATCGCTTCGATGATGTCACGTTTACCACCGTACGTGAAACCCTGGGCGCCTATGGCCTGGTCAACCTGAGTGCCGTCTACACCCTGAGCAGGCATGTGGATGTCCAGTTGCGCTGGAACAATGTGTTCAACAAGGACTATGTCACGGCCTGGGGCTACAACAACCCCGGTTCCACCTTCTTCCTCAACCTGGCCTGGCGCCTCTAGGCCATGGCCCGCCCCGGCCTGCGACGGCGCACCCGCTGCCTGGCTGTCCTGCTGGCGCTTCTGCCGTGGTGCAGCGGCTTCGGGTTCGCGGGGCTGCTTGCGGGCCCCGTCATTGCGGCGCCGCCGGCATCACCCGGGGCACTACGCGTGGTCACGCTGGCCCCGCACATCACCGAACTGGTGTACGCAGCGGGTGCCGGCAGGCGGCTGGTGGCCACCGTCAGCAGCAGCAACTTCCCGCCCGAAGCCCGCACCTTGCCCCGTGTGGGTGACGGGCTGAGCGTGAACGTCGAGAGGCTGCTGGCCCTGCAGCCCGATCTGGTGCTCGCCTGGCAACACAGCCCGGCCACACGCCGGCTGGAGCCCGTACTGGCCGGCCTGGACATCGCGCTCGACTGGGTGGCGCCACAGAGCCTGGATGCCATTGTCGACGCCGTGGAAGACCTGGGCCGGCGCCTGGGCAGCACAGAGACAGCAACACGCAAGGCCGCAGCGTTGCGCGCCGAGTTGCGCACGCTGCGCAAACGCTACAGCGCGCGCGCGCCCGTGAGCGTCTTCATCGAGGTTGGCACGGCGCCGCTCTACACCCTGGGCAAGGACGCACTGACACTGGATGCCCTGACAAGCTGCGGGGCGCGCAACATCTTTGCCGATGCGCGCCGCGTGGCACCCACCGTCGGGCCGGAAGACGTGCTGCACCGCCGGCCGGATGTCGTGATCGTGGCCGCTGCGAACGGACAGCGCATTGCCGAACGACGGGCGTATTGGGAAGGCCTGGGGCTGAAGGCCCGCATCGCGGGCATGGACCCCGACGCCCTGCTGCGCCCGGGACCCCGGCTGATCACCGCGAGTGGCACGCTGTGCCGGCTTGTGGACGAAGCCCGGACGGCGGGCAACCAGGCCGGGTCAGGCAGGCCTGATCATCCCTGAACATTTCCGAAACTCATCTTCATCGCCAGCAGCGACACTTCGACGATGTCGCGCGTGCTGCAGCCACGCGACAGATCGTGGAAGGCGCCGCCCAGCCCCTGAATCATGGGCCCCAGCGCCGAGTACCCCCCCATGCGCTGGGCGATCTTGTAGGCGATGTTGCCCGCGTTCAGATCGGGAAACACAAAAATGTTCGCACGCCCGCCCAGCCGGCCATCAGGCACCTTGCGCGCCGCCACATCAGGGCAGAAGGCCGCATCGAACTGCAGCTCACCCTCGATGAGCAGGTCGGGGCGACGCTCGCGCACCTTTTGCACGGCGTCGCGCGGCCCGCGCACGGCATCATGCTTCACGCTGCCCATGGTCGAGAACGACAGCATGGCGATACGGGGCGTCTCGCCCGTGACATTGCGGAAGCTGTCGGCCGTACTGATGGCAATATCCGCCAGCTGCGTCGTATTGGGCTGGGGCACGACACCGCAGTCGGCAAAGCCGAGCACCCGCTTGCCGTCGGGGCTGATCATGAAAAACAGGCTGGACACCGTGCTCACGCCCGGTGCAGGGCCCAGTACGCGCAGGGCCGCACGCAACACATCGGCCGTGGACGAAACGTTGCCGGCAATCACCGCATCCACATCGCCGGCCGCCAGCATGCAGGCGCCAAACCAGAGCGGGTCGTGCAGCCGGCGACGGGCATCCTCGTCGCTGACGATACCGGCCTTGCGCTGCATGCGCTCGCGCAGGCGATGCGCATAGTC
Source organism: Castellaniella sp. (assembly GCA_041655275.1). Classification (GTDB taxonomy): domain Bacteria; phylum Pseudomonadota; class Gammaproteobacteria; order Burkholderiales; family Burkholderiaceae_B; genus JAJYRX01. The sequence goes on from JBBAFU010000002.1 coordinate 114,505, forward strand.
ATCCAGCCGGGGCGCACGCGCCGGGTCCACAATGCGCACCGTGTCCAGTGCGCAGCCACGGCTGCGCGCCAGATCGCCAATCTGCGCGGGATCGCCCACCAGCACAGGCGTCACCAGCCCCTGGCTGCCCAGCGCATGCGCAGCCTGCAGCACACGTTCATCCACGGCATCGGGAAAAGCCACCGAACGCGGGTTGGCCTTGCACCATTGCATGCATTGTTCGATCAGATCCATGATTCAGCTTCCAGCACCCTGCGCCGCCTTGCGGGCATGGGTGACATAATGTGAAAATGCGCGCGAACACACAAAACACGCGCAAAACAGCGTACCCAGCATGATAGCGATAAATCCGCTCCGGGGGACGCGTCGCCGCCCTTTGCCACCCTTTGCCCCCTTCGCTCCTCTTTCCGAACGAGATGCCATGACTTGCAGCACCACCACTCCCGCCACGCTTCCCCCCCAGGTTCAGGATACGCTGCGCACGCTGGCCGAACAGGCCGGCCATTATGCCGATCAGGCACGCGAGCAATCCCTGAAGTGGTTTCGCACACCGCTGGAAATCCTCACCAAGCTGGATGACAGCCCGGTCACCATCGCGGACCGTGAAGTGGAATCCGTCCTGCGGCAATGCATTGCGCAACACCATCCGGAGCACGGCATCTGGGGCGAGGAACACGGCCGCACCGGCATGGATGCCGATTACATCTGGGTCGTCGACCCCATCGACGGCACGCGCAGCTTCATTTCCGGCTATCCGCTGTGGGGTACCCTGCTGGCCGTCCTGTGGCAGGGCCGGCCCCGCATCGGCCTGATCGACGTGCCGGCCATCGGCGACCGCTGGCTGGGCCGCACGGGGCAACCCACATTGTTCAACGGTCGGGCCTGCTGCACCAGCACCTGCGAAACGCTGGACGATGCAAGCCTCATGTGCACCACGCCCGACATGTTCACCCCGGAGGAACTGGCCATCTTCGACGCGGTGAGCGCGCGCATGCGCATGCGCCGCTTCGGCGGCGACTGCTACGGCTACGGCCTGCTCGCCAGCGGCCATATCGACATCGTCATCGAATCCGAGCTTCAGCCCTATGATTTCATGGCCAGCATTCCGGTCATTGAAGGCGCGGGCGGCTGCATTACCGATTGGCAGGGCCGCACGCTCACCCTGGAATCGGGTGGTCAGGTTGTGGCCAGCGCCAATGCACGCCTGCACAAACAGGCGCTGGCCGCCCTGGCTGCAGCGGGTGCCGCCTGAAGCTTTATACTTGGGCCATGACAGCACAAATCCCAAATACGCTCAGCATTGCCGGCGTTGACCCCTCGGGCGGCGCCGGCATCCTGGCCGACGTCAAGGCCATGAGCGCCCTGGGGGCCTATGGCATGGCCGTGGTTGCCGCACTCACGGCGCAGAACACCCAGGCCGTCACGGCAATCCATGCGGTGCCGCCGGAGTTCGTGGTGCGCCAGATCGATACGCTGTTCGAGGACGTGCGTGTGGATGCCGTCAAGATCGGCATGCTGGGCCGGCAATCCGTCATCCGTGCAGTGGCCGAGGCCATGGCGCGCTGGACGCCGCCCCATCTGGTGCTGGATCCCGTGATGGTGGCCAAGAGTGGTGATCATCTGCTGGAGTCGCGCGCAGTGGGCGAACTGCGCGAGGCCCTGCTGCCCCAGGCCAGCCTGATTACACCCAACCTGCCCGAATCCGGTGTGCTGCTGGACATGCGTCCGCCCGAAAACCTGGCCGAAATGCGCCGCCAGGCCGAGCGCCTGCGCCGCTTGCTGGCCGATGACGGCGAACGCTGGGTGCTGCTCAAGGGTGGCCATCTGCCGGGCGACGGACTGGTCGACCTCCTGCATGATGGCGACCGCATGATCGAATATCAGGGCAGCCGCATTGCCACGCGCAACACCCATGGCACAGGCTGTACGCTTTCAGCCGCCATTGCAGCGCTGCTGCCACGCACGGGCAGCGTACCCGATGCCGTGGAGCGCGCGCGCAGCTATCTCATCACCGCCATCCGCCAGGCCGACAGGCTTTCCGTCGGTTCGGGCCACGGGCCGGTGCACCACTTCCATGGCCTCCGGCCTGAATAACCGGCGCAGGGCTACAATACCATCCATCCGTTTCTCTCAGGTCATTGTCATCATGAATGTCAACGCACTTCCGGAACTGGAACAGGCCCGCTTCAATATGGTCGAGCAGCAGATCCGCACCTGGCAGGTGCTCGATCCTGCCGTGCTGCAGGCGCTGTTCGACGTGCCGCGCGAACGCTTCGTGCCCCCTGCACTGAGAAGCATCGCGTTCGCCGATGTCGAGATTCCGCTCGTCATCGATGGCGTGGATACCAACGAGGTCATGCTCACGCCCAAGCTCGAGGCGCGCATGGCGCAGGAACTGCAGCTCAGTCCCAAGGATTGTGTGCTCGAAATCGGCACGGGCTCGGGCTATCAGGCGGCATTGCTTGCGCGCCTGGCCCAGCAGGTCACCAGCATAGAGATCGACAGCCGCATCGCCAGCTTCGGCCAGCAGAACCTGCTCAACAACAACATCACCAACGTCAAGGTCGAAGTGGGTGACGCCCACGCCGGCTGGGGTTCGGCCGAATACGATGCCATCCTGCTCACCGGCTCGGTCCCCTGTGTCCCCGACACGCTCAAGTATCAGCTGGCCGTGGGCGGACGCATGGTGGTGGCCGTGGGCCAGTCGCCGGTCATGACCGTGCAGCGCATCACCCGCAGCAGCGCCGCCAATTTCGAGGTGGAAGGGCTGTTCGATACCGTCATCAAGCCCCTGCGGGGTGTGACGGTGTCGCAATTCCGGTTCTAGGCACGACGTGATGCGCTCCCTGGCTGCCGCGGTGCTGGCCCTGATCCTGGGGCTGCCCGGCGCTGCGGGCGCGCGTGATCTGGCCGAGGTCTGGCAGCTGGCGCTGCAGCGGGACCCCGGCCTGGCCGCAGCACGCCATGGTCGTGATGCCCAGCAGGAAAAACTGCCCCAGGCACGCGCGCGCCTGCTGCCGCTGATCACGGCCACGGCAGGGGCGCAGGCCGATGAAGCCCGCCGCCTGAGCGGCCTGTCGGACCAGCGCAGTGCGCAGCGGGCCTGGTGGAATCTGGCGCTCACCCAGCCCATCATCGACCTGCGGGCCTGGGAAGCGTTCGAGCAGGCCGAATACGTGGCCCGGGCGGCCGATGCCGGCCAGGCCATGGCGCTTCAGGATCTGATACTGCGCGTCACCCAGGCCTATTTCGACATCCTCAGCACACAGGACAGCCTGCGCGCTCTCGAGGCCCAGATCCTGGCGGTGCAGACGCAGCTCGAGGCTGCACGCCATGGCTTCGAGCTGGGCAGCACCACCATCACGGACACCCACGAAACCCGCGCCCGGCTCGATCTGCTCCAGGCCAACGCGCTCGAGCTCTCCAACCAGCTGCAGGTCAACCGCGACCGGCTGGCCAGCATTATTGCCGTCGCACCGGGCGAGCTGAGCGAGCTGCCCGCCGGTGCACACCTGCCGTCGCCCGAGCCCAATCGCATGGAAGACTGGGTACGGCAAGCCGAACAGGCCAACCTGGCGGTGGTGAACGCCCAGCTGCAGATGCAGATCACGGAAAAGCAGCGCGACATGGCCAAGCGCGATCGCCTGCCGCGGCTGCACCTGCAGGCGCAGACCGGCAGCACCTCGGATCGCGGCCTGCGCGGCACGGGTGCCGATCGCGGCCCGCGCTCGCTCGACAGCTCGGTGGGCCTGGTCCTCTCCGTGCCCCTGTTCACCGGCGGCGAGCTGTCTTCGGTGGTACGCGAGGAAAGCTCGCGCCTGCAGCAACGCCGCTATGAGCTAGAAGGAGCTCGGCGCAATGCACGCCAGCTGGCAGAACAGTATTTTTCCGGGGTGACGACCGGGCTGGCACGCATCGCCGCCCTGGAAGCGGCGGAGGAATCCAGTCAGGCGGCCCTGGATGCCAACCGGCTGGCCTACGAAGTGGGCGTACGCATCAACATCGATGTGCTCAATGCCCAGCAGCAACTCTACGAAACCCAGCGCCTGCTGGCCCAGGCGCGCTACAGCACGCTGATGCACGGCTTGCGCCTGAAGGCTGCCAGCGGCATTCTTGCCGAAGCCGATCTGCTGGCCGTCAATACCCTGCTGGGCGCCCCCGCATCACCCTGACATTGTTATTTCACTTGAAAATCAGGGTATGTGGCGCCAGATCTGTGGTACTTTCTTGAAGCTGGCACGATCCGGCATCCGGTCCGGCCATCCATCTACCACAGGTTTCACCCACAAGGACACGCATGACTCCAGGTTTTTCACGACTTTGCGCCGGCATCATCCTGGCGCTGGCCACCGTGGCCATGCTGACGGTCACCAGTGATGCCGAGGCGCGCCGCTTCGGCGGCGGGCGCAGCTTCGGGCGCCAATCGCTCAATATCAACAAGCAGCGCCAGGCCGTTGCACCCCCGGCAGCCAACAGCGCAAGCCGCGCCGCCACACCGGCAGCCGGCACCAAGGCTGCAGCCGGCTCCACCGCAGCTGCCGCCGGTGCCGGTGCCGCCAAGAGCGGCATGTCGCGCTGGCTGGGCCCGCTGGTCGGCATCGCCGCCGGCCTGGGCATCGCCGGCCTGCTGTCGGCCCTGGGCTTGTCCGGCGCCTTTCTCGAGCTGCTCTCCAGCCTCGTCCTGATCGCCCTGCTCGTCTTTGCCGCCAGATTCATTCTGCGACGGCTGCGGGGCACGGGCGCGCGTCCGGCCTTCCAGGGCGCCGGGGAACCCCTGCAACGCCGGAATGCGTCAGCGGCGGGCTGGCCCGCGCCACCGGCTGCAGCATCGGGCGCGATGCCGGCTGCGGATACCGAAGCAGCGGCCGCAGCCGAAGATGAAAGCTGGTTCATCCCGCAAGGCTTCGACACCCCGGGTTTCCTGGCCAACGCCAAGACCCAGTTCACCCTTATCCAGTCACTCTGGGATGCCGGCGATGTGGACGGGCTGCGCGAGTACCTGACGGACGACCTCCTCGCAGAAGTCGCGCCCGAAGTTGCGGCACGTGACACGCCCGACCAGACCGAGATCCTGCTCCTGAACGCCGAACTCATGGGCATGGAGAAAGTGGCGGGCGGCCACCTCGCCAGCGTGCGCTACTCCGGCATGCTGCGCGAAGCACCGGGTACCGAAGCCACCCACTTCGAAGAAGTGTGGAACCTCTACAAGGCCGACGGCCAGGGCTGGCTGGTTGCCGGCATCCAGCAGATGCAGGGCTAGCGCCTGCCCCAATCGCTAGACGTCGTCCAGTTGCTCGATCAGCGTGCGCCGCACCGTTACCAGGTGCCGGCGCATGCGCTGTGTTGCCAGTTCGGGATCGCGCTCGACGATGGCAGCCAGGATGTCGGCATGCTGCTCGACATACATGGCCTGGCGTTGCGGATTCAGCGACGCCTTGCGCAACCGCCCCCAGGCCGTCTGTTTGCGCGCCTCGATCAGCACCATGAAGAAACGGATCAGCAGATGGTTGTGGGTGGCGCGCCCGATGGCGCTGTGAAAGGCGCTGTCCAGGGCCTCCCACGCCTCGGCGCTGCCCGCCAGCCCCCGGCTGCGCGCCACGCAGGCGTGCATTTCATCGATATCCTGTGACGTGGCATTGGCCGCCGCCAGACCCGCCATGACGGGCTCCAGCGCCAGGCGCGCATCCATGAGCTCGCGCGGACTGGTGTATTGCCTGAGATCCGCCGGTATGGTCGCGCCGGCACTGTCACGCATTGCCAGCACCACGGTGCCGCGCCCGGGCACACGCTCGATCAGCCCTTCGTTTTCAAGCACCTGCAGGGCTTCGCGCAGCACGCGCCGGCTGACGCCCAGCTCGATGGCCAGCGTGCGCTCGGGCGGCAGGCGCGAACCGGGCACGACATCATCCTGGGCCAGTCGTCGCCGCAGGACGTCGAGCACTGCTTCCGAGCGACGCTGAACCAGCGGGAAGGAAGACATCACAAGCCTCCTCTGGGTGAATACGGCAGGCAGGCATGCCGGCAGCAGGCCGCATCCTGCTCAAAGTGCGCTGGCCAGCATGTTGATGGCATTGAACAGCAGGAAGACGGCAAAGGCAAGCCGCAGCAGACGCGGGTTGATGGTGTGCGCGATGCGGGCACCCCAGGGGGCCACCAGCCCGGTGACGGGCACCAGAATCACGAAAGCCATCAGATTCACATAACCGAAGCTGAACGGCGGCAGATCCGGATGGCCGCGACCGTTCAGGAAAGCACCAATGGCGCCGGGCACCGAAATCAGCAGGCCGATGGCGGCGGCCGTGGCCACCGCACGCCGCATGGGATAGCGGAAAATGCTCAGCAGGGGCACACTCAGGGTGCCGCCGCCGATGCCCATGATGGACGAGACCCCGCCCACGATCAGGCCGAGCAGCCAGCGCACCGGTCCGCGGGGAAAGCAGTCACGGCTCCCGGCGTCGGGCTCGCGTGCAACCAGCATGTAGACCATGACGATGAGGGCGACAACGCCGAACACGATCGACAGCGAGGATGAGCGGATCTTGCCGAAGATCACCATGCCGATGATGGCACCGGCAAACAGCCAGGGCCCCCAGCTGCGCAGCAGGGCCAGATCAATGGCGCCGCGCCGGTAGTGGGCCCGCGTCGAGGACGCCGCCGTGGCGACGATGGTCGTCAGCGAGGTGCCCACGGCCAGATGCATGCGGATGGATTCCTCCACCCCCAGGGCAATGAAGATATAGAAGAGGATGGGAACGAGCACGATGCCGCCCCCCACGCCCAGCAGGCCGGCAATCAGGCCGGCCACCACCCCGGCGGCAAGCATTGCACCCGTGAACAGGGCTATTGTTTCCATGCTGTATTCCACCGCTACCTCCACATGCCGGGGATATTATGCAGAGAAAATGATACCATTATTGCCTCATTAAGGTACCAATGAACCTTCTTTTTCGTCTGCAGCAAGGCCCCGCGCGGCGCTTCGGACGGTATGATTGAAACCATGAATGCCTTGACCACCACCGCCGGGGAACCGGGATGCTCAGCCTGATCGTGCGCCGCCTCATCGTGGCGATTCCCACCGTCATACTGGTGTCCATCATCATCTTCAGTCTGCAGAAGATCCTGCCCGGCGATCCGGTGCTGGTCATGGCCGGCGAAGAGCGCGACCCGGCCGTGCTCGAGTTCCTGCGCGAGAAATACCGCCTCAACGACCCCCTGCCCCGGCAATACCTGGCCTGGGTGCAGCAGGTCATGCAGGGCAATCTGGGCATCTCGCTGCGCACCGACATTCCAGTCACCACGCTGATCGCCCAGAAGCTGCCCGTCACACTGCAGCTGGCCGGCATGGCCATCTTCTTCGCCATCATCACCGGTATTCCACTGGGCATTCTGGCCGCCGTGCGCAAGGGCCGTGCGGCCGAATTCGGTGCCAACCTGTTCGCCCTGTCCGCCATGTCCATACCCAACTTCTGGCTGGGCATACTGCTCATCATGCTGGTGGCCGTGCACTGGCAGCTCCTGCCGGCCTCGGGCTTCGTGCCGCCGGGCGAGGATTTCTGGCTGTCGATCAAGACCTCGCTGCTGCCTGCGATCGTGCTCGCCACGGCCATCAGCGCCTATCTGATGCGCCACACCCGTTCGGCCATGCTGGAATCGCTGAGCGCCGACTATGTGCGCACCGCACGCGCCAAGGGCGTATCCGAGCCTGGCGTGGTGCTGCGCCACGCCTTGCGCAACGCCCTCATGCCCATCGTCACGCTCACCACCATACTGTTCGGCGAGCTGCTGGCCGGGGCCGTGCTCACCGAGCAGATCTTCAGCATCCCGGGATTTGGCAAGCTGCTGGTGGATGCCGTATTCAGTCGTGACTATGCCGTCGTCCAGGGGGTGGTGCTGTGCGTGGCGGTGGGCTTCATCAGCCTGACCCTGCTGGCCGATGTGCTCACCATCCTGGTCAATCCGCGCCTGAGGAAAGCATGAGCGCCGCGCCCGCCTCCCTGCCGGCACCCACCGGGCCCGTATCGCGCCGGCGCAACCGCGCCTGGGCGAAGTTTCGCCGCAACCCCTCGGCCGTCATCGGCGCCGTCATCATCCTGCTCATCGTGCTCATGGCACTGCTGGCCCCCTTCATCGTCGGCCACGACCCCATGAAGCCCAATTTCACGGCCATCCGCAAAGCGCCTTCAGCCCTGCACTGGTTCGGCACCGACGAGCTGGGCCGTGACCTGTTCGCACGCATCGTCTACGGCGCACGCGCCTCACTGCTGGCAGGCCTGGTCTCGGTGGCCATCGCTTTGGGCATCGGCGTGCCGCTGGGCCTGATTGCAGGCTACTTCGGCCGCCTGCTCGACGGGATGATCTCGCGCGTGACGGAAGCGCTGTTCTCCATCCCCTTCCTGATCCTGGCCATTGCACTGGCGTCCTTCCTGGGGCCCAGCCTGACGAACGCCATGATTGCCATCGGCGTGGCGGCGGCACCCCTGTTCATCCGCCTGGCGCGCGGCCAGGTGCTGGCCATACGGCGCGAGGATTACGTGATGAGCGCAAGCGCGCTGGGCGCATCCAACACGCATATCATCCTGCGCCACATCCTGCCCAACATCATGCCGGCCCTGATCGTGCAGGCCACCATCCAGATTGCCGTGGCCATTATTGCCGAGGCCAGCCTGTCCTTCCTGGGCCTGGGCCTGCAACCGCCCGAGCCGTCCTGGGGCTCCATGCTGAACACCGGCAAGAACTTCATGAACCAGGCACCCTGGATGTCCATCTTCCCCGGCTGCGCGATCTTCCTGGTCGTCTGCGGCTTCAACCTGCTGGGCGACGGCCTGCGCGATGCGCTTGATCCGCGCCAGGAGCGCTGAACATGGCCGCGATGGCAGACGAGGCGCGCGTGGTTCAGGTGACCGGGCTGAATGTGCATTTCCGCGGCGACGGCGGCAATGTGCACGCAGTGCGCGATGTCAGCTTTCACGTGAACCGGGCCGAAACGCTGGCCATCGTGGGCGAATCCGGCTCGGGCAAGTCGGTCACTTCACTGGCGCTGATGCGTCTGGTGGAGTTTGGCGGCGGGCACATCGCTTCGGGCGAGCTGCTGCTGCGCCGGCGCAACGGCAGCGTGATCGATATGGCGAGTGCCCCGGTTGCCGGCCTGCGCGGCGTGCGCGGCGCCGATATCGCCATGATCTTCCAGGAGCCCATGACTTCGCTCAACCCGAGCTTCACGGTGGGCAGCCAGATCGCCGAGGCCCTGCGCCTGCACCAGGGCATGGACGACACCGCCGCCCGTGCGGAAGTGCTGCGCCTGCTGGATGTGGTACGCATCCCCGATGCGGGCGCGCTCTATGGCAATTACCCGCATCAGCTCTCGGGCGGCATGCGCCAGCGCATCATGATCGCCATGGCCCTTTCCTGCCGGCCCCAGGTACTGATCGCCGATGAGCCCACGACGGCGCTGGACGTGACCATACAGGCGCAGATCCTGGAGCTCATCCGCGAGCTGCAGCGCGAAATGCAGATGGGCGTCATCTTCATCACGCATGACATGGGTATTGTGGCCCAGATCGCCGATCGCGTCATGGTCATGTACCAGGGGCGGAAGGTCGAGGAAAGTGAGGCCGTACCGCTATTCTCCCGTCCCGGGCACTGGTATACGAGCGCCCTGCTGTCGGCCGTGCCCCGGCTGGGCGCCATGGAAGGGCTGGACCAGCCGGCACGCTTCGAACTGCTCACGCAGACGCAAGGCGAAGCGCTGGAAATTCCGGCCCCCAGAGCCGTCAGTCCCACCGCCCAATACGACAAGCCGCCGCTGCTGCAGGTGCGCGACCTGCGCGTGCGCTTCGACGTTGCCTCGGGCTTCTTCGGCCGTGTGCGCGCCCGCGTGCATGCCGTGGAACAGGTCTCTTTCGACCTGTACGCCGGCGAGACACTGGCACTGGTGGGCGAGTCGGGCTGCGGCAAGACCACCACCGGTCGCGCCCTGGCGCTGCTCGAGACGCCGCAGCGGGGCAACATCCATTTCGACGGCCAGGAGCTGGGCCGCCTGGGCAGTGCGCGCATGCAGGCGCTGCGCAAGGACATCCAGTTCATCTTCCAGGATCCCTTTGCCTCGCTGGACCCGCGCGCCACCGTCGGCTATTCCATCATGGAACCCCTGCTCATCCACAAGGCGGGCACGCGAGCGCAGGCACGCGAACGCACGGCCTGGCTCATGGAAAGATGCGGTCTGTCTCCCGACATGGCCAACCGCTATCCGCATGAATTCTCGGGCGGCCAGCGCCAGCGGGTGTGCATCGCGCGCGCCCTGGCCCTGAATCCGCGCATCATCATCGCCGACGAGTCCGTCTCCGCCCTCGACGTATCCATACAGGCGCAGATCGTGAACCTGCTGCTCGAGCTGCAGGCCGAGCTCGGGCTGTCCATCCTCTTCATCTCGCACGACATGGCGGTCGTGGAGCGCATCAGCCACCGCGTGGCCGTGATGTACCTGGGCCAGATCGTGGAGATCGGCCCGCGCCGCGCCGTCTTTGAAAACCCCCGGCATCCCTATACGCGCAAGCTGATGGCGGCCGTGCCCATCGCCGACCCCACCCGCAGACGCGGCGGGCACTCGCTGCTGGTGGACGAGATCCCCGGCCGTGTGCTGCCGCTCGGCACCGAACCCCCGCTGGCACCCCTGGTGGAAGCGGGTCAGCATCATTACGTCGCTCGCCATGCGATCGGCACCTATCCCGCCCTGTCCTGACCTTCTGGAGCATCTCATCATGTCTCACCCCGTCTCCTGGGAATTCCCGCATCGCAGCACCCGTTTGCCCGTGCTGGCCGCCAATGCCGTCGCCACGTCGCAGCCCCTGGCCGCCCAGGCCGGACTGCGCATGCTGCTTGCCGGCGGCAACGCCATGGATGCGGCCCTGGCCACTGCGATCACACTCACCGTGGTCGAGCCCGTCATGAACGGCCTGGGCGGCGATGCCTTCGCCCTCGTCTGGGCCGAAGACCGGCTGCACGGCATCAACGCCTCGGGACGCGCCCCCGCGAGCTGGACACCGGCGCGCTTCGAAGGCCGGAAAACCATGCCCATGCTGGGTTGGGACACCGTCACCGTTCCCGGCCAGATTGCCGGCTGGGCCGACCTGTCGGCGCGCTTCGGCCGCCTGCCCTTCGCCGACCTGTTCGGCCCCGCCATCGAGTATGCAGACAACGGCTTTCTGGTCTCCCATGCCGTGTCACGCATATGGGCCAACCAGGTGGAAACACTCAAGAACCAGCCTGGTTTCGCCGATGCCTTCCTGATCGACGGCAGGGCGCCGGCTCCCGGCGAGCTCTGGCGCTTTCCCGCCCAGGCACGCACCCTGGAGCGCATCGCCGCGAGCAAGGGTCGCGATTTCTATGAAGGCGAGCTGGCCCAACGCATCGTCGACTTCTCGAACCGCACGGGCGGCAGCATGACCATGGCGGATCTGGCTGCGCACACGAATGACTGGGTGGAACCCATCAGCATCGACTATCGGGGCGATTATCGCGTGCACCAGATTCCGCCCAACGGCCAGGGCATTGCCGCACTGATGTCGCTGGGCATGCTGGAACACTTCGACCCGGCACGCGAGGCCCACGACATCCAGGGCCTGTTCCACCTGCCCATCGAAGCGCTCAAGCTCGCCTTTGCCGACCTGCATGAATATGTGGGTGATCCGCACAGTACGGGTGCACTGACCGAAGCCATGCTGGACAAGGATTACCTGCGTCGCCGGGCCGCCCTGATCGACCCGCGTACGGCGGGCGCGCCAGCAGCCGGCGTGCCGGGCGACAGCGGCACGATCTACCTCACGGCAGCCGACAGCGACGGCATGATGGTTTCCTTCATCCAGTCGAACTACCGGGGCTTCGGCTCCGGCGTGGTTGTGCCGGACACCGGCATTGCGCTGCATAATCGCGGCTCCGACTTCTCGCTCACACCCGGGCACCGCAATGAGGTCGGCCCCGGCAAGCGTCCCCTGCACACCATCATTCCCGGCTTTCTCACACGCAAGGGCCGGCCGCTGGCCGGCTTTGGCGTCATGGGCGGCAACATGCAGGCCCAGGGCCATGTGCAGGTGGTGCAGCAACTGGTCGACCTGGGCAGCAACCCGCAGGCGGCCATCGATGCACCCCGCTTCCGCGTCCAGCCCGGCCCGCGCATCATGCTGGAAGCCGGCGTGCCTGCGGCGACGGTGGCGGCGCTGAAGGCGCTGGGCCATGCCATCGAGGTACTGCCGGTGGACAGCCTGGATTTCGGTTCGGGCCAGATCATCCAGCGCCTGGACGCCGGTGGCTATATCGCCGCCAGCGATCCGCGCCGGGACGGGCTGGTGGCGGGGTATTGAAGCATCATGTCCGCCTCGCTTCCTGCAGCGCCCCGGCTGTCTCGCCAGACCTTGCTCGGTGTGCTGTGCGCCCTGAGCGCCATCAGCCTGTTCGCCAGCTTCACACTGCTGTCGCGCCTGGGCATCACAGCCTCGTTGCTATCCGCAGCCGACATTGCCCTGCTGCGCTTTGCGGTCGCCGGCGTGCTGATGCTACCGGTGCTCAGGCACCACGGCCTGGGCGGCATACGCTGGCGTGACGCCTTCCTGCTGGCGCTGTGCGGCGGCGTGGGCTTTGCCATGTTTGCCTACACCGGCTTCAGCCTTGTTCCGGCAAGCCATGGCGGGGCGCTGCTGCACGGCACCATCCCGATGTTCACCGCCGTGCTGGGCTGGCTGGCCGGGCAGCTCAGGCTTACGAGACGCACCTGGTATGGCCTTCTGCTGATACAGGCAGGTATTGTTGCGGTCTTTATGGACGGCGGTGAATTTGCCACAATGAAAGAGATACTGGGCGACCTGTCCCTGCTCATGGCCGGCCTGTGCTGGGCGGTCTATGGCCTGCTGTGCCAGCGCCTGAAGCTGACGGCCCTGCACACCATGGCCATCGTTGCCGTAGGTGCCATGCTGTGCTTCGTGCCGGTCTATGCACTACTGCCAACCACGGGGTTTCACCTTGCCAGCTGGCGTGACATCCTCTTCCAGGCGGTATTCCAGGGCGTTCTGATCGGCATCATTTCCGGCGTCCTCTATACCCGGGCGGTCGGCCTGCTGGGCGCAAGCAATACGGCCCTGTTCACGGCCGCAGTACCCTGCATCACCGCAGTCGCGGGCATATGGCTGCTGGGCGAGCACCCCTCGCCGCTGGTATGGACCGGCATCGCCTGTGTGACGGCCGGCATGGTGATCGCGCTGGTCTTCGGCCGGCACAAGTCGTGACTTTCTGGAGAACGCTGTGAGTACCTCATTCGGAACTGTGATTGTGACCGGGGGCAGTCGCGGCATCGGTGAATGCATTGTCGAGCGGCTCCACCGCGATGGCTTCAATGTGGTGTTCACCCACTCCCGCTCTCCCGCAGAAGCACAGGCGCTGGAGCAGCGCCTCAATGACGCCATGCACCGCGACGCATCCCGCCGCATCAAGGCTGTCCAGATGGATGTCACCGATGCCGGGTGTGCCCCCCGCCTGTTTGATCTGGCTGAATCGCTGGGCCCGGTGACCGGTCTGGTGAACAATGCCGGCGTGACCGGAAAGCTGGGCCCCATCACCGCGCTCACGGACGAAGATCTGGATCGGGTCATTGCCGTCAACCTGACGGCGAGCGTGCGGCTGTGCCGCGAAGCAGCGCGGCGCTGGTCGGGCGGAGACACCCCGGTGCCGCGATCCATCATTAACATTTCATCGGTGGCGGCCAGAACCGGTTCCCCCGGTGAATATGTCAGCTATGCCGCCGCCAAGGCCGCCGTCGAAACCTTGAGCATCGGCCTGGCAAAAGAGCTGGCATCCGCCGGTATCCGCGTGAATGCGCTTGCTCCGGGCACCGTGGATACCAGCATCCACGCTCGCGCCGGCGAACCCGGCCGTGCCTTCCGCGTCGCGACCCGCATTCCAATGCAACGGCCGGGGCGGCCGGACGAAATTGCCAACGCCGTCGCCTGGCTGCTTTCGGAAGAATCCAGCTACGTGACCGGCAGCGTGCTGAGTGTGACGGGTGGGCTGTAATGATTCCGTCGACGGGCATCGGTTTCGACGAACTCTCCATGCCGGCCCTGAGCATCGACGATCTGGACATCAACGCGGCACAACGTCTGTTTGGGCCCGCGCACCCGCTCACCGAAGCAGCGTTATTGAGCTTGCGATTGCTGGTACGCGAGCAAGGCCGTCTCGTTCCGACCAACGGCGCCATCATTCTTTTTGGCAAAAATCGCGAGCAATATTTTCCCGATGCCTGGATACAGTGCGGACGGTTCGCCGGAACAGACAAAGCGCATATTTTCGATCATGCGGAAATTCATTCCCATCTGCCAGACTGTGTGAATGAGATCATGGATTTCCTGAAGAAGCATGCGATGCGAAGCGCGGATTTCTCCGACATCCGGCGCAGGGACGTATGGAGTATCCCCTTGTTGACGCTACGCGAAATTGTCGTCAATGCGCTGGTGCACGCGGACTATTCTCACCGGGGCGCTCCTATAAGAGTGGCTATCTTCGACGACAGGATTGAGGTGGAAAACCCTGGCATCCTTGTGCCCGGCATGACCGTAGAAGCGATGAAACGCGGCGTTTCCAACCTGCGCAATCGTGTCATTGGCCGGGTGTTCCGGGAGCTGAAGCTGATCGAACAATGGGGCAGCGGCATCAGCCGCATTTTTCGCGAAACACAAGAACAGGGATTGCCGGAGCCGCTCATTGAAGAAATTGGAATGCATTTGCGCGTGACGGTGTTTCTTGCAGGCGGAATGTCAAACGGCGTGAGCATCAAAGTGCCGCATGCAATTTCGGATGCAAGCGCCGAGTCCAGGCTAGAGTCGGAGGAAAGGATAGAGCTGAGGCTAGAGTCAGGGCTAGAGTCGGATGCCAGGCTAGAGTCAAGGCTAGAGTCAAGGCTAGAGTCGGCGCTTGCAGCCAGAATCGTTCTGCTTCTGTCCAAAAAGCCAAGCGGCAAGGCTGAGCTGGCACATTTGCTTGGGCACAAATCCGTGTCGGGCGCCCTGCACCGCCAAATTCGCTCGCTCCTGGATCAACATGTTATCGAGATGACGTTGCCAGACAGACCCCGCAGCCACCTGCAGCAATATCGCATTACCGAACGGGGCCATAGCCTCATCACTGAACTGAAGAAAGCCTGAATGAAAACCACCCTGCACCCGCCCGTCTTCCATTCTGCCGCGGCCTTCATCCTGATCACTGTACTGGTGGCCATTCTTGCGCCCCAGACAACGGAATCCGCCTTCAATCTGATCCAGGCGTGGATTCTGGCGCATGCCAGCTGGTTCTACATCCTGGTGGTGGCCATCATTCTTGTTTCGGTAGTTTTTGTGGCCATCAGCCGCTATGGCGACATCAAGCTGGGGCCTGACCACAGCCAGCCCGACTACCGTGATGTCACCTGGTTTGCCATGCTGTTTTCCGCCGGCATGGGCATAGGCCTGATGTTCTTCGGCGTTGCGGAACCGGTGATGCACTTCATCGATCCCCCGACCGGCGTGCCCAACACCATCAGCGCGGCACGCCAGGCCATGAAGATCACGTTCTTTCACTGGGGGCTTCACGCCTGGGCCATTTATGCAGTAGTGGGCCTCACCCTGGCTTTCTTCAGCTATCGCCATAACCTGCCGCTCACCCTGCGCTCCTCGCTCTACCCCCTGATCGGTGATCGCATATACGGCCCCATCGGCCATGCCGTCGACGTTTTCGCGATCATCGGCACCGTTTTCGGCATTGCCACCTCGCTCGGTCTGGGCGTGGCTCAGATCAACAGCGGCCTCAATCACCTGTTTGGCCTGCCGGTCAATGTGCCGGTGCAAATTGTCCTGATCATCGCCGCAACCGGCCTGGCGACGCTATCCGTTGCCAGCGGGCTGGATCGCGGCATTCGCATCCTGTCCGAGACCAATCTGGCACTGGCGGTCGCGCTGCTGGTGTTTGTGCTGGTACTGGGCCCCACCGTATTCATCCTGCAGACCTTCGTGCAGAATACCGGCTCCTATATTTCAGAGCTGGTAAACACCACCTTCAATCTGTACGCCTACGAACCCAACGACTGGATCGGCGGCTGGACCCTGTTCTACTGGGGCTGGTGGATCGCCTGGTCGCCATTTGTCGGCCTGTTCATTGCACGCATTTCACGCGGGCGCACCATACGCGAGTTCGTACGCGGCGTCCTGCTGGTTCCGGCCGGATTCACCCTGTTCTGGATGACGGTATTCGGCGACACCGCCATCCATTTCATCCTGTTCGACGGCATCAGGGGTTTTGCTGACATCGTCAACCAGGACAGCTCGCTGGCACTGTTCGCGTTCCTGGAACAATTGCCCCTGGCCGGTATCACGTCCATGATCGCCATCGTCATGGTACTGGTGTTCTTCGTCACATCGGCCGATTCGGGCGCGCTGGTCGTCGATCTTCTGGCCTCCAACGGAGCGGACCACTCGCCCGTATGGCAGCGCATCTTCTGGGCCGCCCTGTCCGGACTGGTGGCCATTGCACTGCTGCTGGCAAACGGGCTCGAAGCCCTGCAGACGGCCACCATTGCCAGCGCGCTGCCATTTTCCGTGATCCTGCTGATCGCCCTGTGGGGCTTGTTCAAGGCGCTCAAACTCGATGCCACCAAGCAGCGCATCCGCTTCCAGACCATCACACGAACCCAGTTGCCTTCGGCCGGCCAGTCCTGGCAGGAACGCCTGCGCAACACCGTCAGAATGCCCAAGCGCAACCATGTACTGCGCTTCCTGCAGCAGGTGGTACTGCCATCCATGGAAGCCGTGGCTGAAGAGCTGAAGCGACAGGGCTACGAGGCTACCGTAACCGGGAGCCATACCGATGATGCCGGTGACGACATGGCCGAGTTCCGCCTCGAAGTACGCCACCACGGTGAATACCTTGATTTTTCCTATGCGGTGCGCCCGCTGGAACAGATACGCCCGGCATTGACGCCGGGCGAGTACGACGACAGCGAGGCCCTGCGTTACTGCCGTGCCGAAGTATTCCTGCGCGAAGGCGGCCAGGATTACGACATCATGGGATGGAGCCGGGAGGCAGTGATCGATGACATCCTGGATCAATACGAACGCCACCGGCAATTCCTGCACATGGTTCACAGCGAGCATGCGGATAACGACGCCGGTTGAGGCGCGCTGCGCAGATCAGTCCACGGCGTACGGCGCGCCGAACCTGAATTGGACCAGGGCATTCAACAAGGGCGTCGCACGTATTGAGACCCGATACCGCTCAAAGCCGCTGCCCTCGGGATTGCGCTCGAAAGCAAGTTCACCCAGACCGGTGAAGACAACAAACTGCCGCAGGCAGCGCCATGTGTAGAGCGCCCTGAATTTATCCCCGGCCCCCCGACCGCCCATGCGCGCTTCGGGAATCTGATCCAGGACCATCGGGAATGCACGCAGATAGGCATCGACATAGAAGTCCGTAGCGCGTGCCTCATCACCGTGGCGCGCCAGCATGTACAAGGTCATCATGAACGAGTGCTGTACAAACGGCAGGTCGGGAAAACCATCGCGGTACGCCCAGTTGAACTTGCGCGTATAACAATCAAACAGGGCGAAATAAAGGCCGTGCCCATCATTCCGGCGAATCAGCTTGCGGCACTTCTGGCTGACAATGATCCGCCCCTTGTAACGCCGTATCAGACCGGCAAGCTGGCCGACCACACGAACGGCATGAAGATCAGGGGCATCGGTTTCGGTACTGATCGCGTCGACCCAGTACCTGTCCGGATATGGAAACCGCTCCCGATGCGCCGCAGCCAGCTCCCGGCACAATGCCCGTGGCAGATTCCCTTTTGCGGTGGCTTTTACACCCTTGTCACCTATGCCCTCAACCAGCATCAGAAACAGACTGAGCATCGGCGATGACAATGCAAGCTGAAGATCAATCTGTCGCTGCAGCACGATGCGATCGGGCGTCTCAAACGGCTTGTACAGCAGATGATGCATTTCGTCGGGCGACAAGCCAAGAAATGCATCCAGGCCACGGGCATTCCGCTTGCGCATGAATTCGTCCGCAAACGCCTGCGCGGCCGCAAGCGTCGGGAAGGACCGGCCTTCCATCGCTTCCTCGAGCTCTCGGGCAAGTGCGCTCCGATCGTGATTATCAACCATGACATCGCCCCTCTTCGCGTATCCATTGACAGCACCGCCTTTTGCGACGGAATATGGTCCCATATCTTATTTTCACATGAATATGCCGCCATGCACGTCACCATCGCCGCCCAGCACAGCCCGCACGCCCCTTTCCTGCAATCCCTGCTGGGGCCGGCGCACACCGTGGGCACTCTCGCACAACTGCCGGCAACCGGCCCCATCGTCACCGATGTGCTCATCACCACGCGCCTGTCGGCCGATGAGGCCTCGCGCCTGCAGGCGCGCCTGCTGCACGCGCCCAGCGCCGGCCTGGACGCCATTGCCCGGGACGCCCTGCCCGCGGACTGCCTGGTGTGCAACGTATATGAGCACGAGACCGCCATCGCGGAATACGTGACCCACGCCATCCTCCAGCATCAGATCTTCGGCTTTTCCGGGCCGGCACCCATGGATGCGGCGCACTGGCCCCGGGCCTACCGCGAGCGCCCGCTTCACAATGAGGCGGCAGGCACCCATGTCGCCATCGTCGGCTTCGGCCGGATAGGGCGCACCACGGCGCGGCGCCTGCGCGCGCTCGACATGAAGGTCACGGCCGTCACGCGCCACCGGCGACGGGAAGCCGGGGCCGATGCGACACATGCCGTATCCGCATTGCATGAACTGCTGCCCGATGTCGACTTCCTGCTGCTGTGCTGCCCGCTCACCCCCGGGACAAGGGGCATGATCGGCGAACGCGAGCTGGCCGCAATGAAGCCCGGCGCCGTGCTGATCAATGTCGGGCGGGCGCACGTTGTCGATGAGGCGGCGCTCTACCAGGCCCTGCGCGACGGGCGCCTGGGCGGTGCCGTGCTGGATGTCTGGTATCACTATCCGGGTGCGGAAGCGCAACTGGCACCCTCGGCCTTCCCCTTCCACACCCTGCCCAATGTCCGCTGTACGCCGCATATTGCGGCCTGGACCCATGGCCTGATCGCGCGGCGCTACCGCTTCATTGCGCGCAACATCCAGCGCCTCGCGGCAGGCGAAGCGCTGGAGAACCGGTGCTGAATCCGTTTAATCACCTGCAATCCGATCACGCTGTGTCCTTCAGAGAAATTGGTTTTATACGTTATCCCGCTGGAATAACTGGAAGGAGCAGGTAAGATTGCATCTCTCCGCCTGAATAAATCATATTTTCCGCGTTCGTATTATATGACGCATGATAATGAGTATACGGAGCGCTTCCAGCACCATCACGTGGCTGAATGTCAAGCTGCAACCTGTGTCCCTTTCGAAACACCATGGACGTAGGCCAAATCTCCACTTCACAACAAACTGGCTCTGATGGTGTCAACCATTGCCGCTTAGTATGAGTGTGATATGGACGATACGGTAGCGAGCGTTCCGAATCTAATTGCCTATGAGACGCTCGCAACCAACCCTTCGTTACAGGGACCGGCTGTCCTGCTTGCCCGACCTCGTAGCGCTCTACGCCATCCGGACCGATATTACGTATAGTCGCAAAGATGTCCATATCACATGATGAACTAGCAATCCACAGTTTCAAGACAATCGGTCCCGTCACTTCCATATCTTCCAGCATTGGAGCTGTTTGAAATGATACACCTGTTCGATGCTGAACTCCTAACGCATGACTAATCGAAGATGCCGAAGCAACACCCGCCTTCGCAAAGCCAGATGCGGGATAACTAATTTTCTTACACTCGTTCAATGGCTCTAAAACTAGTCCACCCTCTACTCGCTCATCTTCATCGGATGTTTCCTTATCGATCTTAAGATACATCTTGGTCCATTCTGTTCTTGCCAATGGCCATTCATGCTCAAAACGCCACTTATAGGGTAGGCCGTCGCCGGTTCTAATAAGTAACTTTATAGGTGGCTCGTCCATAATACCATTATCTATTCCTTTCAGCCAAAAATCCATAAATCGCAGCTGATCTTGTCGCCCTTCTTCTGAATAAAAAGCATGAAAATGCGTGCCATCATGAATCCTCAGTTTCTTATTCTTTGACGCAGCCAACATATATCCTTCTGTATTCCCGCGTAAATGCAAAGCGAAGCCACTCCAATTTCCCGCACTATATAGTGGCACGACGATATTTTCCCATCGAGCACTCCGCATACGCCAAAATTCTGAATCGAGGCTGTGCGACATGAAATCACGCAGCATATTATTATCAAACGCGTCGGCATTATATGTTTGTGGTTCTCCTAAAAGATGATGCGCTGTATGTAAACTATACCAATTCGCAATAAATCCTAGGCCAAAAATACCACCATGAAACGCCTGATCTCGGTATAGATCAGCACGACCCTCCCAAGGAATTATTGCCTTCAGAGATGGCGGCTGCAGTCCTGCAACTCGCCATTGCGAATTCGCATGATAAGATATGCCACAAGTGCCAACATTACCACTACACCATGAGCGACTCGCAACCCACTCTATTGCGTCGTAAAAATCCACCGCCTCTTGATATGAATTCGGTTCCGATCTACCTGATGATTTTCCCGCACCTCTAGAATCGACACGAACTATAGCGTAACCCTTAGGAACCCACCATAAAGGGTTCACGGTTTCCCAGTTCATATAATCATTAGGCTTTTCCTCAAGATCAGCAGGCGGTATCCAAACCTTATCCTTTTGATAGATAGATGTATTAATTATTGCAGGCACCGATGAAACATCACTATCTATCGGTCGAAAGATGTCAGCAAGCAGAGTGGCGCCATCGCGCATCTTTATTGAAACATCCTTTTCTACGATAATTTTGTCGCTAATAACGAATTTTTGCGTACTATCAGTCTTGTCAGTCACTTTTTAGCTCCGCCATCTAGAATATAATCTTAACACAACATATATGCATAGTTCTATTTAAATAATACCAAATTATATAAACTCCATTATTCGCGTTTAAGATTTACTATTATTCGGAATGTACCCCCATAGATCCAGCAGCAATCTAGCATTAGGAAGAAATGGTATTGCGCCAACTTCGATGGCTGTAAACGGCAATCCATGATCCCCAATATACGTGCTCCATTTTCGATATGCAGATTTGAAATCATTGAGATCTCTATGAAAATGGATTGCACGAACAACATTACTCAGATTTGAGCCCGCTGCCTCGAAAATCGTCGACGCTGTCTCAAGAATATGTGCCATTTGATGCTCCGAGTCATCTATATAAAATGGCGTTGACATAAATTTATCATATGCCGAAATCAACCCTTTAGAACCAATCGGAAACAAACCGGCGACGAATAAAATCTCACCAAATCGGCGAGCGGGAATCATTTCAGGGGCAATAAGGGCAACATCACAATCTATATCCGATATTTTTTTCTCCGAACTCTCATGTGCAGCGACAATATTGATTTCTACCGTTGCATCTTTTAAGCCGAAAGCCGGGTGTGGTAGCGGAATGACTGTAGTTGGAGGAACTCGATTTCCTTTGAAGGCGTTAGACCAGGTATACCAAAATGCAGAAAAATCTTCACCGGAAGTTAAGTACACTTGTGCTTTCAAAATCAAATCCAATCGACTTCCCGCAGTGCGTAATATCGGACTTATACACTTTTCTATCAAATAATTAGTCTCTAATTGGACTCTAGTCCCATTCCACATATGCGTGGTTGGCGTCATTGCCTCAGTCGCCATAGTTCCGCTCGAATCTCGAGCCAGTTGACCTGCAAGAAATATTAAATCACCTACACGCACACACGGTGCGTAACCAGAGGTTTGCGGTATATTATCAGTACTTTTAAACTGCTGAATAACATAGCCACTATCTATAGAGGGTGCTATCACTTGGATATCCATGGTCGCGTCGAGATTAAGTAACCTACGTACAATCACGGAAGTACTCGGTGCAATACTCCCATCTAATGTACCCCTGCGTACACTATGATATGGGTCAACGGCGTGAGCTGTTGGATAATACTGATCAAGGCGAGCAATCTGCCTAATATCACCGCCCGCCTCTTTTAACTGACGAAATAATTCTTGAAAGATAAACTCAGCTTCCCTATATGATTTACCTGGAGAAAGATACGGCTTGCGGACTTGCAAGACATCATCGTCCATTTTACCAATACTATTAGTCGCCCGTAAGCCTGTGGCGAAAATCCAGCTGCCCGCACGCACGACCGGTGTATGCAAGATATCTCCGGATCCATATCTCAAGGTTTTATATCGTTTAAAGCTGGTCATTTTTAATCCATTTTTCTGATGTATGATCTCGCATTTTTGATATTACGGTAAAGACCAGTTAAGATCAAGAATATTGCGAGAAGTAAAAACAAAGCCGAAAATGGTCTACCAAAAAATATATATGGTATCGGCTCGGGCCGCATGAGTGCACCTCTAAGATTCTCCTCAATAATCGGACCCAAAACTAGGCCCATCGCCATTCCGATAACGGGAAACCCGGAGATCTGAAAGATGAGACCGATAATTCCGAATACTATCGCCAACCAGTAATAATAGATATGTCCCTCGCTCACTGCCGGCCCTGTGATTGCCAAGATTAATACGATTGGCACAAGATATCGTTTATCAACTTGCGTCATTTTGGCAACAAGTGGTGCAATTCTGAGCCCAATAAAAAGAATCAAGATATAAGCCATCACCATAACTATGAATATAAGGTATATGAGTGTCGTTTCATTAGTGAATAGCGATGGCCCTGGAACTAAGCCGAGTACGAGCATTGCGCCTAATAACATTAATGTATTTGTGTCGCCCGGAATTCCGAGAGTAAGCATAGGAATAAGCGCACCGCCAGTAACTGCACTTTCCGCAGCTTGGCTTGCAGCAACTCCCTCTGGATTTCCCTGTCCAAAGGTATCCTGCGTTTTACTGTATTTCTTAGCTACCCCATAGGACATTAATCCAGCCATCATAGCTCCAGTTCCAGGCAGAATACCGATCACTGTCCCAATGAGGCCAGATGGTATAAGAGTTCGCCAGAGTTTTCTCCCATATTCAAATAACATTGTAAAATTACATTCTATTTGCTCGCTAACCGATGAACCTTCAGTGCGAGGCGGCAAAAAGATCAGACGTAATGCTTCAGCGACGCAAAATAGCGCAATCGTCGCTGGCACTACCGGTATACCAATCGCAAGTACTGCAGAGTCAAATGTAAATCGAGACGCGGGCGCAATCGGATCTATCCCAATTGTTGATAATAATAACCCTATACCTGTAGCGATGATGCCTTTTAAAATGGAAGAGCCGGTCATCGAAAACACAACTACTAATGCAAATACGCTGAGTGAGAAATATTCAGGAGGGCCAAATGCAATAGCCACGAATGCCAATTGCGGTGCTAAGAAAATTAGAAATAAGCAGCTGATCAAACCTCCAACAGTGGCGGAAAGCACAGTAATTGTAAGAGCGTGCCCACCGCGCCCCTTTTGCGCCATTGGATAACCGTCAATGGCCGTTACTGCAGATGAAGGGGTACCCGGTAAATTCATTAATACGGCAGGTATAGCCCCCCCAAACATAGATCCACAATAGATACCTAGAAGAAGTGCGAACGCGATATACTTACTTAGCCCATAGGTAAAGGGAATAAGCAATCCGATAGCGATAGTCGAGCTTAATCCAGGAGCCGCTCCAACGAGAATGCCACCGATTACCCCTATTATTAATGAGAAAAATACAGAAGGCGTAGAAATCAACACAAATGCGTCTATCAGTTCAGTCATGGTAAACTCAATACAGTAGATAATAAATGAGCTCACCCTTTGGCAGCACTGCCCCTAAGACCACAACGTAGGCAATATATGTGCTCACTGTAATAGCGATAGCTGCAATTAGAGAAGCAAATAGAGACTTACCACTGACAAACATTGTCGTGAAAGAGAAGATCAGTATAGCTGGCATAAATCCAATCCACTGAATTGCAAGTGGAAATAGGAACACCAAGATAATTACACAACCCTGCGTTGCATATTTTCTAATGAGTCTTATAAGCACTGTCGGCTTAATATATCCCTTGGAAATCCTGATATGACCTCTATTTAATATTAGCCTTTGTAACACCAGGAGAAAACATGAAGATAAGATCATTATTGAAACAGTTAGTGGAAATAATTTGGGGCCACCAGGGTCGGCCATAAGCTCCGGAAGAGACAGCGCGAGAAAACCTATCATCGCGCTGAATGCGATGCTTAAAAGTATTGTTAGACTTTCCATGATCGAACAGTTTCCATCGAAATATTATTGCTTCTGTTAGTGTCCAAGCAATTGAAGTCCCTTCGTATATCCAGCCTGTATGTCTAGTAGATCTTCCTTTAATTCTGCTCCAGTGACTGGATATGGCTCCAATCCGAGCTGCTCTATATCTTTTAGATATTGTGAATTCGAAATGGCTGCTTTAGTTGCTACTGCGAGACGCTCTTTCACTTCCGCTGATAGCCCTTTCGGCCCTCCAATTCCGTAAGGCGCAATCCAACTAACCTCATAACCTGACTCTTGGAAAGTTGGTATGTCAGGAAGTGTCTTCGCCCTATTTGTTCCAAAATATGCTAATGGTCTTAATGTCTCATTTTCAATATATGGAAGGGCTGGCTTTATATAACTTGATACTGAATCTACGTGCCCTCCTAATATTGCGGTGTTGGTGGCACTCGATCCCGAATGTGACACCGCTCGCAAATTGATACCTACCTCTTTCTCCCATAATAATATGGGAACATGATGTTGTCCGCCTATATCTGATACACCAACAGTTATTTTGTCGGGATTCTCTTTTGCAGCATCCACGAATTCGCTTAAATTCTTCCACGGACTCTTGGACTGGACAATTAAGATAGGAGCTTGTGCAGAAAATCCACCCAAAATATCAAATTCTTCTAATGATATTGACGCAAGTTTTGCTGGCTTATACTTGGCAAGATCCCCATTTATCATTACTAGCGTATATCCATCGGGACGCGCCTGGCGCGCCATTATATAACCTACGCTTCCACCACCTCCAACAACGTTCTTAACTACTATAGTCTGACCAAGTTCGGCCTCGAGATATTTAGCAAATATACGAGTGGCTGTGTCCCCTCCTCCACCTGCAGGCCACATTACAATAAATTCAATTGTACGA
This sequence comes from Castellaniella sp., assembly GCA_041655275.1. Taxonomy (GTDB): domain Bacteria; phylum Pseudomonadota; class Gammaproteobacteria; order Burkholderiales; family Burkholderiaceae_B; genus JAJYRX01. The sequence goes on from JBBAFU010000002.1 coordinate 139,769, forward strand.
TTTGGATAATCACTTGCCTGCACCGAGCTTACACACGCTATTGACAACGCGAACCCCATGCCAGCAGCGATCTGCGACAAACTAGATTTTAGAAACTTCATCGTTATCTCCTCAACTGATATAAATATATATTATTTTCAAATTTACAATGATATTACTTGATAAATGATCATGAGCAGAACTTTCAAATCACCTTCATTTATGAGAAGTTTATTAGATATTTCTATATTGCCTGAATACTCTCCTTTTTTCTAGATAGACAGTAAACGTTATTGATATTTCATTTTATTATATTATTTGTGACACACCTATCATCGCTACATTTTTTTGTTTTGATCTATATACGGCTCATCTTGCATCAATTCATTATTTTTTACACACGATATGATACTCAGTATTACTTTAGATCTTTAACGACAGCGTTCTCGAGCACGCCTATACCGTCCACCGCTATCCGGATGCAATCTCCGGATTGCACAAATCTGGGCGGATTGAATCCGATGCCGACACCCGCCGGCGTTCCTGTCGCGATGACATCACCCGGGTGCAAGGTGATCCCGGCGGAAATCGTCTCGATCAAGGTCGGAATATCGAAGATCAGCTGACGCGTATTCGCCTCCTGGCGCAGCTCACCGTTGACCCAGCAGCGGACATCGAGCGCGCCGCCATCGACATCGTCCGCAGTGACGATGCAAGGACCCATGGGGCAGAACCCGTCCAGCGATTTTGCAAGATGCCATTGCTTGTGCGTCTTCTGCAGATCGCGCGCAGTAAAGTCATTGATGATGGTGTATCCAAACACATGATCCATCGCCTGCGCTCGCGAAATGCCGCGACCCCGCTTGCCAATGATCACTGCCACCTCGGCTTCGTAATCCAGCTGGGATGTCACCCCGGCATGCGCAGGAATGGCCTCGCCCGTCGCGATGACGGCCGTAAACGGCTTGGTGAAGACGACCGGTGCGTCGGGGATATGACTTGTGGACTGGGTGCTGCTGTCGAATCCCGACTTGCCGAACTCCTCGGCATGCTCATGGTAGTTCTTGCCCACACAGAAAATGTTCCGCCTTCCCCGGGGCAGCGGCGCAAGCATCTTCACGGTCGCGAGGTCCGCACCTTTCCCGCGGGCTTGCAGTTGCGCGCCAAGGTCCGGATAATGCTCTATCAGATCCAGCATGTCGCCTTGAAAGCCTGGAATCAAATCCGGAACAAGCCAGAAATGCTCCAGGGAATCATCCACCAGAACCACCTGCGGATTGCCTTCCAGCGCCACCATCGTCAACTTCATACCACCCCCTTATCAAGTACCAGTTGGGCCTATGTGGTCCTATTGTATAGATCCAAACCCTTCTATGCAACCTATTATAATGCACCACTTGGTATATAATAACGAGACCGAATTCCAACAGCACTGGATTGGTACGCGATATATACTGTTCTTGCTTCGTGGAGGCTGAACACCATTGGACGAAATCCTTTCAACGCTGACGCTACGCTCCGAGGGCGCGCTCGAACTCGCCCGGCAACTGGTGACCGGTATTCAAGGCAAGCGGCTCATCGCCGGGATGAAACTCCCGTCCGAACGCGACCTGAGCACGGAATACGGTATTTCACGGGGAACCGTGCGCCGCGTGCTGTCGGAGCTTCAGCAACTGGGCCTCGTCGAATCTGCGGTGGGCAGCGGCACTTTCGTCTCCGGTCAGGCCGATGTTCTGCTCAGGCAGGTCATCACCCTGCCTGCCATTCATGTCAGCCCGGCAAAACTCATGGAAGCGCGCCAGCTCATCGAGCCACTGATGCCGGCGCTGATCGTGCGCAACGCCACGGCCATCGATTTCGAGCGCATGAACGAGTGCGCAAAACAATCCGAATGCGCATCCACCATAGAAGACTTCGAGTATTGGGACGGCGAGCTGCACAAGACATTGGCCATTGCCACGCACAACCCTTTCTTCATCCTCGCGCTCGAGCTCAGCAACAAGGTGCGTGAGCAAAGCGACTGGGGGTCACTGAAGAAGAACTCGCTGACGCCCGAACGGCGCGAGCAGTACGAGCGCCATCACCGCCAGATCGTTGCAGCGCTCATCGACCGCGATGCCGAAACCGCAGAAAGCGCCTTGCGCGCCCACCTGGCCCAGGTTGCATCCAACCTCTTCAACCCCGCCTGAACACGGTTACACTGGGGCTTTGCCGTTCTGCCGCCTTGCGCAATTCGCCATGCCCGCCCACCTGCCTTCCGTCCTGGCCGCCAACGCCCTGAATCGCCTGCTGGCCCGCGAGCCCTGGGCCTGCGATCGCCTGGCGCCGCACGCCGGCAAGTCGGTGCGGCTGGCGCTGGACAAGCGGCACATCACGCTGGCCATACAGTCGGGGGGCCGGCTCCAGCCCTGCGATCCGGCCATCGTGCCGGATGTCAGCGTACGCCTGCCGGCCGGACAGCTGGGTCGCCTGCCCGAGGCCCTGCGCCGGAAGGATGCGGCGGCGCTCACCGCCTTGCTGCATCTGGAAGGCGATGCCGGGCTGGCCCAGGTGGTGTCGGGACTGGCGCAAGACCTGCGCTGGGATGTGGAGCACGAACTGGCGGAAAGATTCGGTGACGTTGCTGCACTGCGCCTGATGCAGGGCGCCGCGGCGCTGCGCCGGAGTGTGCAGCGCACGCGCGGGCAGCTCGCCGCCGGCCTGGCGGAATACCTGGCCCATGAAAGCGGCATGATGCTCAGCCGGCCGGGCTTTGCCGGCTGGCGCGCCAACCTGCAGGAAGCCGGCGCGCGCCTGGATGCGCTCGAAAAACGTCTGGCGCGGCTTGACGCGGCAAAGGCGGGCCATGCTTAGCCTGTGGCGCCTGATGCAGATCCTGGTGGTGGTGCTGCGCTACCGTCTGGATGAGCTGGTGCTGTCCGGCATCAACCACCCCATTGCCTTCACACTGCTGCGCATCGTACGCCTGGGCCGCCCGCCCCGGCGCCCGCGCGGCGAACGCCTGCGGCTGGCGCTGGAGTCGCTGGGGCCCATTTTCGTGAAGTTCGGCCAGGTCCTGTCCACCCGGCGCGATCTGATACCGCCCGACATCGCTGACGAGCTCGCCCTGCTGCAGGATCGCGTGCCGCCCTTCCCTTCCAAAATTGCGGTGGCCACCATAGAGGCCGCACTGGGTGACTCGCCGCACACGCTGTTCCGTCACTTCGACGAGCAGCCCATTGCCTCGGCATCCATTGCCCAGGTCCATTTTGCCGAGCTGCACGACGGGCGCAAGGTGGCCGTCAAGGTGCTGCGCCCGGGCATGCATCGCAGCATCGAGAAAGACCTGCGCCTGATGCACTGGTTTGCGCGTGTGGTGGAGCGCCTGAGCGTGGACGGGCGCCGGCTCAAGCCGCGCCAGGTCGTGGCCGAATTCGACACCTATCTGCACGACGAGCTCGACCTCATCCGCGAAGCGGCCAACTGCAGCCAGCTGCGGCGCAACTTCAGCGCCGTCAGCGGACGCAGCCACCTGCTCATGGTGCCCGAAGTCATGTGGGACTATTGCGCAACCAGCGTCTTCACCATGGAGCGTATGGGCGGCATTCCCGTGAGCCGGACCGACCGGCTGCGTGCCGCCGGCATCAGCCTGCCGGAGCTGGCGCGCGCCGGCGTGGAAATCTTCTTCACCCAGGTGTTCGCCGACGGCTTCTTCCATGCCGACATGCATCCCGGCAACATCCTCGTATCGGACAATCCGGACACGCTGGGACGCTATATCGCACTGGATTTCGGCATTGTGGGCACGCTGTCCGAGTTCGACAAGAATTATCTGGCCCAGAACTTCCTCGCATTCTTCCAGCGCGACTACCGGCGCGTGGCCCAGCTGCATATCGAATCGGGCTGGGCGCCGGCCGCCACCCGGGTCGAGGAGCTCGAAGGTGCCGTGCGTGCCGTATGCGAACCCTACTTCGACCGGCCGCTGGCCGAAATCTCGCTGGGCCAGGTGCTCCTGCGGCTGTTCCAGACCTCGCGCCGCTTCAACGTCGAGATCCAGCCCCAGCTCGTGCTCCTGCAAAAAACACTGCTCAATGTCGAAGGCATGGGACGCGAGCTCGATCCGGAACTCGATCTGTGGAAGACGGCCAAACCCTACCTCGAGCGCTGGATGCACCAGCGCATCGGCCTGCAGGGCCTGCGCGAGCGCCTGGGCCAGGAAGCGGCGCAATGGTCGCAGATACTGCCGCAGATTCCACGCCTGCTGCACACGCAGCTCAACCGGCCCGACCCTTCCGCCGCCCAGATCGCCGAAATCTCGCGGCTGCGACACAGCCAGGACAGGGGAAATCGCCTGCTGCGACTGATTGCCATCCTGCTCGTGGTCATCCTGGCGTTCATCTTGTGGGAGAATGGGGTTCTTGATCTGAATCAATAATTACGGCCCTGAATCTGCAAGCCCGGGCCCGGCCCCACCACCAGGAGAGGACGCATGCTTTACCCAGAATTATTCAAATCCATGGAAGCCGTACGCTGGAGCATGGAGCGCGATATCCCCTGGCATGATTTCGACGCCGCCAGACTGAGCGACGAGCAGGCCCATACCATCAAGATGAATGCCATCACCGAGTGGGCGGCACTGCCGGCCACCGAGATGTTTCTGCGCGACAATCGCGATGACAGCGACTTCTGTGCCTTCATGTCCATCTGGTTCTTCGAGGAGCAGAAGCACTCGCTGGCGATGATTGAATACCTGCGCCGCTTCCGGCCCGAACTGATGCCCACGGAAGAAGAGCTGCACAAGGTCCGCTTCGACTTCGATCCCGCGCCGGCGATGGAAACGCTGATGCTGCACTTCTGCGGTGAAATCCGCCTCAATCACTGGTACCGGCGCGCCGCTGAATGGCATACCGAGCCCGTCATCAAGATCATCTACCAAACCCTGGCACGCGATGAAGCGCGCCACGCCGGTGCCTATCTGCGCTACATGCGCCGCGCGCTGCAGGACAGGGGCGAGGACATGGCGGTGCAGGCACGCGCCGCCTTTGCACGGATTGGTGTGCTCATGGCCTCGGCCCACCGCACGGCCCAGGCGCTGCATCCCACCAACCTGCATGTGAACAAGGCCCTGTTTCCCAACGATACCGTGCAGTCCCAGCTGCCCTCGCCCGGCTGGCTGGAGCACTGGCTCGACGAGCAGATCCATTTCGACAAGGACTGGGAGCTGCGCGTCAGCCAGCGCATACTGCACAATATGTCCCTGCTCATGGGAACGGAGTTCAAGACCGTGCACGACCTCAACCGCTACCGCAAGGCATTGCCCGTACCGGAAATCATACCGGCGGCCGGGGCAGGTCTTGTCCGGACCGCCTGAAATGAGCCGGCGCCTCCAGGCACCCATACTGTCGCGCGAGGCCTGCATCGCCGCCGTGCAGGAAGGCCGTCTTGCACGGCCCCTGGTCTTCACCAACGGCGTGTTCGACCTGCTGCATCGCGGCCACGTGACTTATCTGGCCGAGGCGGCGGCCCTGGGGGCCAGCCTGATCGTGGCGCTGAACACCGATGCTTCCGTGCGACGCCTGGGCAAGGGCCCGGAGCGCCCCCTGAACCCGCTGGAAGACCGGGCCGCCGTCCTGGCTGCGCTGGCTTGCGTGGATGCCGTCACCAGCTTCGATGAAGACACGCCGCTGGCACTCATAGCGGCGCTGCGTCCCGACATCATCGTGAAAGGCGGCGACTACGACATGGCCACCCTGCCCGAGACCGCCGCAGTACAGGCCTGGGGCGGGCGCGCCCTCGCGATCCCCATCCGCTACCCGCGCTCTACGACGGCATTGGTGCAGCGCCTGATGGCGCCAGCTTCCAGCCCTCGTGAAGCGCCACCAGACCCGCACTCAGATTGAAGTGCTGCACCTGCTCCAGACCCGCCTGCTCCAGCATGCCGGACAGCGTCTGCTGGTCGGGGTGCATGCGGATGGATTCCGCCAGATAGCGGTAGCTGCCGGCATCGCCCGCCACGCGCTCGCCCAGCCAGGGCAGAATATTGAAGGAGTACCAGTCGTACAGCGGTGCCAGCGCGGGCGTGACGTGCGAAAACTCCAGCACCAGCAGCTTGCCGCCCGGGCGCAGCACGCGGTGCATTTCGGCCAGGGCCTTGTCCTTGTGCGTCATGTTGCGCAGCCCGAAGGCCACGGTCACCCGATCAAAATGATCCGCCGGAAACGGCAGACACTCGGCATCGCAGACTGCCGCCGGCACCACCAGCCCGGCATCCAGCAGACGATCGCGCCCCACCTTCAGCATGGAGGGGTTGATGTCGGTAAGCCATACCTCGCCCGACGGGCCGGCCTGGCGCGCAAAGCTGCGCGCGAGATCACCCGTACCCCCGGCAATGTCGAGCACGCGCATGCCCGGGCGCACCGCAGCACGGCCAATGGCAAACGCTTTCCACAGCCGGTGCAGGCCGCCCGACATCAGGTCGTTCATCAGGTCGTAACGCCCGGCAACCGAGTGGAACACCTGGGCAACACGCGCGGCTTTCTGGTTTTCATCCACCGTCTCGAATCCGAAATGGGTGGTGGCGGATGCCGGTTTTTCCATGGCACTATCCTCAATGCGCTGATGGCGCCATCGTACCGCATCCGCAGGAATTGCATTACTATCCCGAGTCATGAGCGCCACCATTCTGGTTGTCGAAGATGAGGCCGCCATCCAGGAGTTGATCGCCGTCAACCTTGAGCTGGCCGGCCATCGCGTGCTGCGTGCCGGCAGTGCCGAGGAGGCAATACGCCTCATGAGCCAGGCCCTGCCCGACCTGGTATTGCTTGACTGGATGCTGCCGGGCACTTCGGGCCTGACGCTGGCGCGCCGCCTGCGCCGGGACGCACGCAGCCGTGCGCTGCCCATCATCATGCTGACGGCGCGCGATGTCGAACAGGACGTGCTCGATGGCCTGGAGGCCGGCGCCGACGATTATCTGAGCAAGCCTTTTTCCCCGCGCGAGCTGATCGCACGCATCAAGGCCGTGCTGCGCCGGCGTGCCCCGCATCTCACGGATGATACGGTCGAGTCCCATGGCATGCGTCTCGATCCCGGGCGCCGCGTGCTGACCATCAACGGCAGGGCACATGCCATTGCGCCCGGCGAGTTTCGCCTGCTGCACTTCCTGATGACGCATCCCGGCCGTGTCTTCTCGCGCCGCCAGCTGCTCGACCAGGTCTGGGGCGACCACGTCTTCGTGGAAGAACGCACGGTGGACGCCCATATCCGCCGCATCCGCAAAAGCCTCGGCGGCGCCGGCGAGGGGCACGAGCAACTGGTGGAAACCGTCAGAGGCAGCGGCTACGGCTTTGCCGTCTCTTCCGGGCCGTCATGATCAAGACCCTGGTTTCCGTTGCCCTGTGGGCGCTCGCGGGGCTGCTGCTGGGCGCGTGGATGGGCGCCGCGACCGGCTGGGCCGTCTTCGCCCTGGGCCTGTGCATCATGGTGCTGGTGAGCGGCATGCATCTGGAACGCGTGGCGCGCTGGGTACGCAATCTGGATGACCCGCCGCCGCCGGCGGTCGGCCCCTGGGACGACATCCTGGCGCCCGTCTACCGCCGCCTGCGACGCAGCCGCGCCGAACTCAAACGCCTGCGGCAACGCGTCAATGACATGATGCTGGCAGCCGAAGCCCTGCCCGACGGCGCCACCATGCTGGATGCGCACATGACGCTGATCTGGTGCAACCAGATGGCCTGCGAGCATCTGGGCCTGAACCTGCAGACCGACCTCAACCACAGCATCTTCAACGTCTTCCGCGTGCCCGAATTTGCCCGTTATGCCCGCCAGGGCTCCTGGCCCGCACCCATACTGCTGCACCTGCACCAGCATGGGCGGCGCCGCGCCCTGCTGGTGCAGATGACGCGATACGGCCAGGGCGAGCACCTCATCGTCACACGCGATGTGACCCAGATCGAAAAGCTGGAAACCATGCGCAAGGACTTCGTGGCCAACGCCTCGCACGAGCTGCGTACCCCGCTCACCGTGCTGGCCGGCTTCCTGGACACCCTGCTCGATCACGGAGAGGACGCGATCACGCCCGATCAGCGCCGCCACTACCTGAATCTGATGCGCGACCAGTCCGTGCGCATGCAGGCCACTGTCGGCGATCTGCTCACCCTGTCCGCGCTCGAATCCGCCCCCCACGCCAATGGCCGGCCCGTGGCGCTGGCCGGCCTGATTGAGGAAGCCCTGGTACAGGCCCGGGCCCTGTCCGGCGGCTGTCATGAGTTCACGCAGGTGCTGGATGCGGCCCTGACCATCACGGGCGAACCGGCGGAACTGCGCTCGGCCATCACCAACCTGATCACCAACGCCGTCCACTACACACCCGAAGGCGGGCGCATCGATGTCAGCTGGCAGGCCGAGAAAGGGGGGGGTGCACGCTTTCAGGTCAGCGACACCGGCATCGGCATTGCCGCGCGCGACATCCCCCGCCTCACGGAGCGCTTCTACCGCGTCGATCGCGGACGCTCGCGCGCCACGGGCGGCACCGGCCTGGGCCTGGCCATCACACGCCACGTTGCCCTGCGCCATGACGCCGAGCTGCACATCGAAAGCCGCCTGGGCGCCGGCAGCCGCTTCAGCCTTCACTTTCCCCCGGGCCGGCTGTCCGAAACGCCGGATGATGACGCGTGACAACCGCAAAATACCCGGTAAAATCGCGCAATGATACCGAACATGGACCCGCCCTGGCGCATACTGCCGCAAGGGGACAGGACGCTGGTGCTGGTCCTTGACCAGCCGCTGAGCATGCACACCGGGCAGCAATGCGGTGCCGTGGCCCACGCCCTGCGTGCCGCGGCGCTGCACGGCGTGACGGATATCGTGCCCAGCTTCAATACCGTGGCGGTGCATACCCAGCCACGCCTGTTTGGACCCGCCACACGCTACCGCAATGTCGCCGCCGACATCGTGCGCATCGTCCAGGCCGTGTCCAGCCAGGCCCTGACACCGCCGGCACGCTGCGTCGAGATCCCCGTCTGCTACGGCGGCCGCCACGGCCCCGATCTGGAAGACATCGCGCGGCAGTGCGGCCTGGCAACCGATGCGCTCATCCGCCTGCACAGCGACGCGCCCGCCTACGTCTTCATGCTGGGCTTCACACCGGGTACACCCTATATCGGCCTGCACGATCCCCTGCTGGACATCGCGCGCCGGGCCACGCCGCGCACGCAACTGCCCGCCGGATCGGTCGCCATTGCCAACCGCCAGACCGTCATCTATCCCAATATATCGCCGGGCGGCTGGCACATCCTGGGCGCCACACCCCTGCCCCTGTTCCAGCCGGCGCATGAGCCCCACACCCTGCTGGCACCGGGCGACATGGTCCGCTTCATCCCCATCACGGACGACGAATTCGTCGCCTTGCAACGAGAGTCATGAGCATCACAGTCATCAAGCCCGGCCTGCTGAGTACGGTGCAGGACCTGGGGCGCTACGGCCACCAGCACCTGGGCGTATCGCCCGGCGGCGCCATGGACGGGCGCGCCCATCGCCTGGCCAACCTCATCGCGGGCAACAGCGATGACCAGGCAAGCCTGGAAGTCACACTCAGCGGGCCGGTGCTGCGCTTCGACGCCGCCTGCGGTATCGCCATCAGCGGCGCGACGCTGTCACCCACGCTCAACGACAAGCCCGTGCCCAACAACCGGCCGCTGGTGGTGCGCGCAGGCGACACCCTGGCCTTTGGTGCGCGCAAGGCCGGTGTACGCGCCTATGTGGCCGTGCACGGCGGGCTGGATATCGCCCCCGTCATGGGCAGCCGCAGCACCTATCTGCGCGGCGGCTTCGGCGGGCTGGATGGACGCGCCCTGAAAAAGGGCGATGTCCTGCCGCTGCGCAAACGCATCCAGCCCGATGACGACGCCGCGCTGGAAGCGCTTGCGCAGGGACTGTGGGGTATCGTGCTCTATCTGCCGGCGGTGCTGGGCTTCATGCCGCGCAATGACATCCGCATCATTCCCGGGCCGCATGACGGGCTTTTCACGCCGGCATCCATTCAGAAATTCCTGGCATCTGAATACATTGTAGATACGCGGTCGGATCGCATGGGCTACCGGCTCGACGGCCCTGCGCTCAGTTTTTCCGAACCCGTCCAGCTGCTGTCGGAAGTCACCAGCTTCGGCACCATACAAGTGCCCCAGGACGGCATGCCCATCGTGCTCATGGCAGACCGCCAGACCACCGGCGGCTACGCCAAGTTCGCGCACGTCATCAGCGTCGATCTGCCCCTGCTGGCCCAGATCATGCCGGGCGAGGCCATCCGCTTCCATACCGTCGACCTGGAGACGGCCGAGCGACTCGACCTTCAGCGTGAAGAAGCTTTCAACCGGCTCTCGCAACACCTGCCCGAAGTGCGCAGGCTGCTCGAACAGGCCTGTGCCGACCGCGAAACGCCGACTGCGGCGCGCTAGAGAAATCGGCTAGAGAAACAGACGATAGGCCGGGTTGGCCGACTCATCCCAGCAGGGATAGCCCACGGCATCCAGAAACTGGTCGAAATCGGCCATGTCGGTGGGCGGCACCTGCAGGCCCACCAGAATGCGGCCATAGTCATCACCCTGATTGCGATAATGGAACAGGCTGATGTTCCATTCCGGGCTCATGGCCTGCAGGAACTTCATGAGTGCGCCGGGGCGCTCCGGGAACTCGAAGCGGAACAGCATCTCGTGCTCGGCCAGGGGCGACTTGCCGCCGACCATATAGCGCAGATGCGTCTTCGCCATCTCGTTGTCAGACAGATCCACCACGCCCAGACCGACGGCACGAAAACCCTCGGCCAGCAGCGCCGTCTCTTCGGCGGACTCGATCTGCAGGCCCACGAACACATGCGCACGCGCGGCGTCCGAGATGCGATAGTTGAACTCGGTGACGCTGCGATTGCCGATGGACTCGCACAGGCGACGGAAGCTGCCGCGCTCCTCGGGAATCGTCAGCGCAAAAATGGCCTCGCGCGCTTCACCCACATCGGCCCGCTCGGCAACGAAGCGCAGGCGGTCGAAATTCATGTTGGCACCGCTGGTGATGGCCACCAGCGTCTTGCCGCGCCACTGATGCCAGGCGGCATAGCGCTTGGCCCCCGCCACCGCCAGGGCGCCGGCGGGCTCCATCACGCTGCGCGTATCCTGGAACACATCCTTGATGGCGGCACACACCGCATCCGTATTGACCTGTACGAAATCATCGACATAGGCCTGGGCCAGCCGGAAAGTCTCCTCTCCCGCCAGCTTGACCGCCGTACCATCCGAAAACAGGCCGACATCGTCCAGCGTAATGCGCTTGCCGGCGGCAATGCTGCGCGCCATCACCGCCGAATCCTCGGTTTCCACGCCAATGATGCGGATCTCGGGACGCAGCGCCTTGACATAAGTGGCCACGCCGGCCAGCAGGCCGCCGCCGCCCACCGGCACGAAGATGGCATCGATATGACGCTGATGCTGGCGCAGGATCTCCATCGCCACCGTACCCTGGCCGACAATCACATCGGGATCATCGAAAGGGTGAACAAACGTCAGCTGCTGCTCTTCCTGCAGACGCGCAGCGTGCTCATAGGCATCGCTGAAGCTGTCCCCGACGAGCACGACCTCGCCACCCAGGCGCTCCACCGCCTGCACCTTGAGGCGTGGCGCCGTCACCGGCATGACGATGACCGCACGACAACCCAGCTTGCGCGCCGCCAGGGCCACACCCTGGGCATGGTTGCCGGCCGACGCCGCGATCACCCCGTTGCGCAACTCCTCCGCATCCATGCGCGCCATCTTGTTGTAGGCGCCGCGCAGCTTGAAGCTGAACACCGGCTGCGTATCCTCGCGCTTGAGGAGCACCGTATTGTTCATGCGGCTTGAAATACCGGGGGCGACTTCCAGGGGGGTTTCAACGGCAACGTCGTAGACGCGGGAGGTGAGGATGTGCTTCAGATAGTCGGTGGTGGTCATGGACGTGGAAAAGTCCGTCGGAAAGGCAAAAAAGCAAGAATAACACGCAGCCGGACACACACCCGCCGGATGGGCGGCTTTGCCTATACACTAGCGCCTTATGGAAAGCTGGCTGCATACGATGATCCAATGGCTGCTGATCACGCTGGCGCTGCCACGCGTGGGCCTGAGTGCGATCTTCCTGGTCAGCCTGGTTTCGGCCACCTTGCTGCCCATGGGGTCCGAACCGGCGGTGTTCGGCTATGTGAAGATTGCACCCCATATGTTCTGGCCCGCAGTGCTGGTGGCCACCCTGGGCAACACCTGTGGCGGCATCATCAGCTATGCCATGGGCATGGGCGCGGAAAAAGCCTATGAACGCTGGCGCGAGGCCCACCCCGAAGGCGACGGAAAGCGGGCGGGCGGGCGCTGGCACGACCAGATCAGTCACTGGATTCACCGCCTGGGCCCGCCGGCCCTGCTGTTTTCCTGGCTGCCGGTCGTGGGCGACCCGCTGTGCGCCGTTGCCGGCTGGTTTCGCCTGGCCTTCTGGCCCAGCGTGCTGTACATGGCCATCGGCAAGTTTGCACGCTATGCCATCATGACGGCGGCGCTGCTGTGGCTGTTCCCCAATGCCTTGTGAAAGGAGATGGATGTGTCAGACACTGCCCTGAATGAAGTCCAGGTGCTGGCCTTCGATGTGTTCGGTACCGTGGTCGACTGGTGCGGCGCCATCGCCGGCGAGGTCTCCCGCCTCCTGCCCCATGTCGACGGGCAGGATTTCGCGCGCCGCTGGCGTGCGGGCTATCAGCCCGCCATGGAGCGCGTGCGCTCGGGCGAGCTGCCCTGGACGCGCATCGACGACCTGCACGCCCTCATCCTGGAGGATGTCCTTGCCGGATTTGGTGTTCATCATTTGAACACCGAAGAAAAGGCAGACCTCAACCGCGCCTGGCATCGCCTGCGGCCCTGGCCCGAAGCCATCGAAGGCCTGCATCGTCTCAGGAAAGACTACGTCATCACACCGCTGTCCAACGGCAACATCAGCCTGCTCACCCACATGGCAAAGCGTGCGGGCCTGCCCTGGGACTGCGTGCTCTCGGCCGAGATCTTCCGGCGCTACAAGCCGCATCCCGCCACCTATCTGGGCGTTGCCGATCTTTTTGCAGTGCGACCCGATCAGGTCATGCTGGTCGCCGCGCACCATGAGGATCTGGCGGCGGCCCGGGCCTGCGGCCTGCTCACCGCCTACGTCGAGCGGCCTTTCGAGTACGGCGCGGACCAGCCGCCCAAGGATGTGAGCCCGAAGGCGCAGAACACCCTGCACGCGCGGGACTTCCTTGTGCTGGCCGACCAGCTCGATGCCGTGCGCGCAGCCGCCTGAGTCTGCCCCCTAGAAGCCCACCGTCAGGTGCGCCCAGTAGCGCCGGCCGTCGTAGACCGCGTCATAGGTCTCATCCAGCACCCGCTTGTTGAAGAGGTTGTAGATACCCACGCCCATGCTGACCTGCTTGTTCAGGCGATAGTTGACGCCGGCATCCACAAAAGTGAAGGACGGTGTGCCCTCCGCCATGGCGGTGCGGCTCAGATAGTCGGACGTCTTGCCCCGGAAGTTCACACGTGACCAGAAGTTGAGTTGCTCATTGGCATCCCAGTCCAGCGTGGCATTGAACATATGCTTGGGCATCTTGTTCAGGGGCTCGCCCTTGAAATCTCCGCTCTTCTGCTTGGAATGCGTATAGGTGTAGTTGGCCGAGAGGCGCACATCATCGCGCATGGCCCAGGTCATGGTGGCCTCGACCCCGCGGATGTTGGCCCGATCCACATTCACCCGGTCACTGATGAAACGGTAGCCTTCGTCACCCGGACGCACATGGCAGGACCGTGAGCCGTCCGGCGAGGTGCAACGGCGCACTTCCGAAATTTTGTCCTTGAAGTCGGTGTTGAAGAAGGTCAGGCTGGTGGCCAGGTTGTCGCGGTTGTCCCAGATGATGCCCAGCTCCTGGCTGATGCTCTTTTCCGGCTTGAGATCGGGATTACCCACGATGATGGCATCGGCATTGCCCGCACCGCCCGTGATCTGGCCCCAATCGGCCACGGCCTGGCGCAAGGTGGGTGCACGAAAGCCGGTGGATACCCCGCCCTTCAGGCTGAGCGCGTCATTCATGTGCCAGACGCCGTACATGCGCGGCGTCCAGTGCGTGCCGTAATTCTCGTCGCGCGTCATGCGCAGCCCCGTCGTCAGCGCAAAATCATCCGTCAGCATCCACTCGTCTTCCGCAAACACGGCCCACTGATAGCGGCTCAGACGGCTCAGGCTGGTGTCATACTGATTGCCCTGATCACGCAGGTTCTCCTTCAGATAATGGAAACCGGCGCTCACCACATGATCGCCCAGCGGCAGATTCCATTGCGTGTTGAACTCGGTGTTGCGCAGGAACATGTCACGCGAGGGATTGTCCGTCTTCTCGCGCTGCACGTAGGTATTCGACGTCAGCTTGCCCCAGCGCCCGGTATGCGTGAGGGCATAACGCGTCTGCGCATACTTGACTTCGGACAGCGTGTTGGGATTACCTCGCGCATTGAGTGCCGCCACCGATTTGCCCGGCGTGGACGTACGCTCCTGCAGGGTGCGCGACAGCTCGGCCACCAGGGCATGATCCTTGTTGGGCGTGAGGGCAAACTTCACCGTGCCGGACGTGATGTCCTGCTTGTTGAAGCCGTTGACGATGCGGTCCTCGTTGCGGCGCATCTTCTGCCCGTAGATCTGCACCCCCAGCTTGTCTTCCATGATGGGGCCGGCCAGATAGACATTGCTCTGATAGATATTGCCCGAATCCGAGTCGGCCTGGATCGTGCCCTCGGTGCGCACACTGCCCGTCCACTGCTCGGGCACCTTGCGCGTGATGATATTGACCACACCCCCCATGGCGTCCGAACCGTACAGCGAGGACATGGGCCCGCGGATCACCTCGATGCGCTCGACCGCGGCCATGGGTGGCAGCCAGCCCTGCTCGATGCCGGGCCCGTCCGAATTGGGCCGCGTCTCGCGCGAGCTCTGCCGTTTCCCGTCGATGAGGATCATGGTGTAGGCCGGCGCCATGCCACGCACGCTGATGTCGCTGGAACTGCCCCCGCCGGTCACCACCACGCCGGGCACATCCTTGAGCGCATCCGTCACATCGCGAAAGGCTTTCTTCTCCAGCTCGGTGCGCGGAATGACCGTAATGGATGCGGGCGCATCCTCCACCATCTGCTCGAAGCCCGTGGCCGTGACCACAATGTTGTCCAGTTGCACTGCCGAATCCGACTGTGCCTGCGCCGCCAGCGGCAGGCCGGCGCAGGCCAGCAGGGCCGTCGCCAGCCCCCGGCGGGAGCCACGGCAGGCCTGGCTCCGGTTTCCAGAAGAAATCACCACAATCCCACTCCGGTTGATGTTGCAAATGAGAATGATTGTGATTAAGGTTTATTGCTTTGTCAAATGTTAGGGCCGGGGGAGTTGTGACGGGATGTGAATGCAGGCGGCAGAGGTAATGATTACAACCCTGCTGAAATCAGGAGCGCCATTCCCGACAGTGTGAGCAATACCAGCACGACCCGTCGAAACGTCCTTTCGTCGATGGTCTTGTAAAGCCTTGTGCCTATGATCACCGGTATGAACAGAATCAGCAGCACAACGCCCAGGACGGGCAGCATCGGTTGCGTAATCAAGCCCCGGGCAATATAAAGCGCCATGGTGACACCCAGGATACTGAGGTTGTAATACTGGAATATTGCGCGCTGCAAGTCTTTTTCATACCCCCTGAGCAAACACCAGAGCGCGGGCAAAGACCCGGAAAGACCCGCAAGCACACCCAGGATGCCGCCGAGAAACCCCACCAGACCATCCATGACGCCGCTGAGCAGGCGTCCACGAATGACAAGTCTGGGCAACCTATCCATGAAAAGCATTGCCGGGCACCACACCAGCAACAGGATTCCCAGACCCATTTTCAGATAGACGATCTCGATATAGGGCAATATCTTGAACCCTAGCGGCATACCAAGAAAGCCTCCTGCAATGAAAGGCAACAGGATTGGCCATAGAAACTGTCGGCGTATGGAGACGAGCCCGACCACCTGACCGAAAAAAGCGCCACAGACAGCCAATACCGCCGACAGCAACGGGTCAAGCCTCCAGACCCAGACCGACATCGCCACCATCGTGAATGCAAAGCCGGACAGACCCTGCACCAGACCACCTATCAGCGCACCCAGGGCGGCAATGATAAAAACCTCTATGCCCATGGCATACCACTTTGATCACACCCTTTCAAGATAATCTTCCTGTTCGATTTGCCTGGCAAATTCCATAATGCTGTTCCGCAGCCAGGTGTGTCCCGGATCATCTTTGAGTGTGTGATGCCAGATCAAGTAAATTGGAAATGTAGGTGTCCTCAAAGGGACCGGGTAATGTGCCAAGGCGAAATGCCGAATATACAGATTGGCCATGCGCCGGGGCATACCACACACAAGATCACTGGAATACACTATGACCGGCATGGACTGGAAATGAGGAACAGTGACGGCGATCGTGCGCTTCAGATTCCGCTTCGCCAGCGCCAGATCAATGAGCGAGCTCGTCCCTTTCCGCGGCTCAAGTATCACGTGACGCAATGCAAGATAGGTATCCAGATCAAGCACATCCCCTATCTCAGGATGATCAGGTCGTGCAAGCGTTAGCAGGGTATCTGTAAGCAAACACTTGGAAAAAAATTCGGGGCGCTCCAAGATAAAATAATCCAGTGCCAGATCAATTTTGCCGCTACGCAATTCATCCTGGATTCCTGCACTGGGCTCCGGTCGGATCTGGATGTGAACATGGGGCGCGACCTGCGCAAGCCAGTTCACAAAACGCGGGATGAACACCGTTTCCCCATAGTCACCGACCGCGATGATAAAGCTGCGCGTGGACGTCGAGAAATCAAACGTCTCATCCTGCTTCAGGCCATGCTCCAGTATGTTCAGCGCTTCCTGTACCGGCTGGATGAGGGCCCGCGCACGCGGCGTTGGCCGCATGCCGGAACCGTCACGCTCGAACAGCGCATCATCGAACTGTTCACGCAGCCGGGCCAGCGCGTTGCTGACGGCCGGCTGCGTCAGATGCAAGGCAACCGCTGCCTTCGAAATACTGCCCTCACGGTAGACGGTTGCAAAAACAAGCAGCAGATTGAGGTTGATCGTGCGTAGCTTCATGCGACTATATCCTGCAGAAGACCAATGAACAGCCCTGCCTCACCTTTGTGTAGAAGCAGCCATAGCTATTGTATGGTTACGCACAATCCTAGCTCAGATTCTCAATGTTCAGTTCCTCGACGATTGTTTATAACCAGCAGGCAATCAACTACCGAGGCACCGTCAGGGCCAACAAGAACCGGGTTCAGATCCAGCTCCTCAATGGCGTCTTCATGTGCAGCAGCCCAGATCGAGATATTCGAAAGCAATGTTGCAAGTTGCTGCCGGTCCGCCGCTGGACGACCGCGCACTCCATCAAGCACGGGACTGGCATTAAGCTGGTTCAACATGCGCAAGCCTTCGTCCACCGAAAATGGTGCCAGTCGAAATGCGACATCACGCAAGACCTCCACCATAATGCCGCCCAGGCCGACCATGACAACAATGCCGAAGGCATCATCACGCTTGAGGCCGATAACCAGCTCAGTGTCGCCGGAGCTCATGGGCTGAACGATGACACCGCTGACACTGGCATCCGGCTTTTCCTTCGTCGCTCTTTCCATGATGATGGAAAAGCCCTCATTCACCGCCGATTCGTCATTAAGTCCGAGCAGCACTGCTCCAATATCCGTTTTGTGGAGGATATCAGGCGATTCAATCTTCAGCGCGACCGCACGACTGCCAAACCGCTTCCAGGCCTGCACCGCCTCATCAGCCGTGGTGGCGAGCGATACTGCGGCCATGGGAACACCGGCTTGCACCAGGGCCTCCGTTGTCTTTACGGTGGCTTGGGCACCATTCTCGAACTGTGTGATTACCGCTGCCTGCCCGGATGCTGGCGCTGCCAGCGCCTTTTGCATGTGACCGTTATCCGCGTGGAAACGGGCCAGCGCACTCACTGCCTCAACCGCACGCTCACCCGCGTGGAAGACCGCAATCCCATGTTCACGCAAATGCTTGACAGCGGCTTGCGGTGCAGCGACCCAGCATACGATGAAAGGCTTATCGGATTGCCGCTTGATATCAAGAAAAACCTCCACAAGAACGTCTGCAAATCCATGCATGAGCTGCAGCCAGACAATGGTCACATCAATGCCGGGATCCTGCATGACGGAAAGCACCGAGTCTCGCAGCAGTTGAGGTTCCGCGACAAACTGTCCGGTCACATCAACCGGATTATCGGCAGCGCCAAACTCCGGCATCACCGAACGCAAGCGTGCTTTTGTCGCTGCGGTAAGCTCGGGCACCGCAAGGCCCACCTCCTCCGCCCGGTCCGCCATCATCACACCCGCGCCACCGGACTGCGTCACAATGCCCAACCCATTACCGCTGCAGCGGTCGATATAGGCGAAGGCCTCTATCATATCCAGCATCTGTTCTTCATTACGAGCACGGAGCACGCCGTACTGCTTCAGTATGTCGTCAAACACATCATCCTGAACAGCAAGCGCCCCTGTATGTGAAGCTGCGGCGCGAACGCCGGATTCCTTTCGCCCTACTTTCGTGAGCACCAACGGTTTGCCAAGCTCATGGGCACGCGTCGCAAGCGCAACCAGCTCCCTGCCGTCACGCACGCCCTCCAGATAACCTGCGGCGACGCGCACCCGCTCATCCTCGATTGCGGTAGACATCAGCTCACTGAAGCTTGCATCAATCTGGTTGCCCGTGTTGATGAAATACCCGAGACCCAGGGAGCGCTGATTGGCCAGGGCGGCGATCGCCGTGCCAAAAGCGCCCGACTGGGTGACAAACGCGACCGGACCGCCACGAGTGTCGGCGCTATCCGCGTATTGACTGAATGTCGCATACACATTCTCAAAGGCATTGATGAAACCCAGACAATTCGGCCCCAGCAGCACCACATCAAGCGCTCGGGCGCGCTGCTGCAGCTGGTTTTCCATGGCCCTTCCCTGCTCGCCGAGCTCCCCAAAGCCCGAACTGAACACGACCGCCGCGTGGATGCCCTTCTCGCCCAGCTGTTCAACAACATCCAGGACCAATCCCGCCGGTACCGCTATGATCGCAACATCGACGACCTCGGGCAGCTCACGAATGCCTGGATAGCAGGCCAAGCCGGCTATCTCCTCATATTTGGGATTAACTGGGTAAATGCGTCCCCTGTAGCCTTTTTCGAGAAGATGCTTCAGCGGTCTGCCATTGACTTTACGAAAATCGGCGGAGGCACCGATGATGGCAACGGACTCAGGTCGCACCATACGAAAAATGACCCTTTTTCTATCAAACATGGTAACTGTTTCCGCCCAAAATCAACGAAAGGCACTGATGCCTGTCTGCGCTCGTCCCAATACCAGAGAATGAATATCATAAGTCCCTTCAACAGTATTAAGTGTTTCCATATTCAAGACATGACGGATGACGTGGTATTCATCAGCAATACCATTCCCGCCGTGGACATCCCGGGCCAGGCGCGCGATATGCAGTGCCTTGCTCGCATTATTGCGCTTGAGTAGGGAAAGCATTTCGGGCGTCGCCCGGCCTTCATCATGCAGACGGCTCACGCGCAGGCAGGCATGCAGGCCCAGCGTGATTTCTGACTGCATATCAACCAACTTGGCCTGCACCAGCTGAAACCCCGCAAGCGGCTTGCCGAACTGCTTCCGGTCCAGCGCATAGCTGCGTGCCGCATGCCAGCAAAATTCTGCGGCACCCATAGAGCCCCAGCAAATCCCGAAGCGGGCATTGTTCAAGCAGGCAAAAGGTGCAGCCAGACTCGTCGCGCCGGGCAGCCTGCGGGACTCGGGCACAAAGACGTCATCCATCAGAATTTGCCCGGTGGGTGATGCACGCACAGAAAACTTGCCTTCTATCTTCGTTGTTTCCACCCCTTCCATTTCCCGGTCCAGAATGAAGCCGCCCAGGGAACCGTCGTCACAACGTGCCCAAACCACCATGTAGTCCGCAATCGGCGCGTGGGTAATCCAGGTTTTTGTACCCGACAAGCGATAGCCCCCGGTGACCGCCACCGCCTTTGTCGTCATGCTCCCGGGATCTGAACCATGATCCGGTTCCGTTAATCCGAAGCATCCAAGCTTTTCTGCGGATGCCAATTGCGGCAGAAAGGTCTCTCGCTGCTCCTCGCTGCCAAAGAGATAAATTGGCGTCATCGCCAATGAGCTTTGAACACCAAGCGCTGATCGAAAGCTAAAATCTACGCGCTCAAACTCGCGCGCAATCAGGCCGTAGGCCACCTGACTGATTCCGGCGCATCCATATCCGTCGATCGTCGCACCAAGGTATCCCAGCTCCGCAAACTCCTTCATAATGGTGACATCAAAAGTTTCGTGGCGATGAGTTTCGAGAATCCGGGGCATGAGCTTTTCCTGCGCATAACTGCGGGCGCTGTCCCGAATCATTCTTTCCTCGTCAGTAAGCAGATCATCAAACAGGAAAGGATCTTCCCAGATGAAACTGTTTCTAGAGACTGTCCCAACCCGACGGCCTTCTGCTGCTGTTTTATCCATTACCTTATTACTCCATTCATATTTATTTTGGGAAACGAGCGCTGAATTTCGCCCGTCTTTTTTCAAAAAATGCTGCCAACCCTTCTTGTTTGTCAGGTGACTCCATACAAATCTGAAACCAGCGTTGCTCATTTTCGATCGCATGGCTGAGCGACATATCTACAGCTTTCTCTACTGAATCAATAACAGCATGTGTTGCCAAAGGTGCCAGACGCACCAAACGTTCCTTAAGTCCAGCGAGCTGCTCATCAAATTGTTCTTCTGGATAAACCCAATTAACAATGCCGTATTCCAGCGCCTGCTCAGCCTTGACATGCTCGCCCAGTAAAATCATCTGTAGAGCCCGACCTACGCCAACCAAACGTGTCAAGCGAGCTGCACCGCCATTGCCCGGAATGAACCCTAACCGCGTTTCAGGTAAACCAACAATCGCATTACTACTTGCAACACGCAAATGGCACGCCAGCGCAAGCTCCAGCCCGCCACCCAGCGCATAACCCTCTATTGCTGCCAATGTGACAAAATTTCCCTGCGACAACCTTTCCGCAAGTGTCCGTCGTTTGCCAAAATCCAGCTCCGACCAGATAGATCGCTGCTTCATTTCGTTGAGATCAGCCCCGGCAGCTAGTGACACGCCATCCGCGCCTCTGAGCACCAGCAGCCGCGTGGACTCGGGAAGCCCTTCAACTGCATGCAAGGCTTCCGCGATCATCTGATTATTGAGGGCATTAAGCACCTGCGGCCGATTCAATGTCAGCGTGGCAGTATTGCCTTCAATTGAAAGTCTTATGCATTCATATTTCATGTACAACACCAATACGTAATTTACGGATCTGGGAAATAAGCAGCATCCCTGCCAGCGCAAGTCCAGCAAAGAGAACACCATAGACAAACATCAATGACATCGCTGCCGAGGAAAAAGTCACGAATAGCATTGCCAATGTGACCAGGGCAGACAGCATCCACTCAGAACGGCTGAATCGGGTAAGGCCGCAGCCATACAGTGTCATCGTCAATGCGACCAAAGACAGCGGAATGGCCAGATAGACAAAAAATGCAGAACCGCTTTCATCAGGCTGCAGCAGCAGGATCGGGTTGTAGACCACCATAAACGGAATGATGAATCCGGAAATCGCAAGCTTGAATGCCGAGAAAGATGTCTTGAAATAATTCGCCCCTGCGATACCGGCACCCGCAAGGGCGGCGAGCGCAACGGGAGGCGTCAAGGCTGAAACTACTGCAAAATAGAACGCAAAGAAATGTGCAGCAATGGGTTCTATACCCATCTCGATGATGATGGGTACAACGACAATGGCAACCAACGTGTACGCTGCACTGGTAGGAACGCCGCAGCCCAGCACAATTGAAACCAGCATCGCCAGGATCAGCGCATAGATCACAGATCCGGCGCTGAGGATTTCCACGACACCGGCAATCTTGGATCCCAGGCCCGTGGTAATAAGCGTCTGCGCAATCATGCCGACAATGGCAAGTGATATCCCGATCTGGGCACCGATAACAGCACCGCCTGCCAGATTCTTGAGGAGTTCCATGACCTTCGGACGCGTATCGCGATGCAGACTTGCAAGCCCGATGGACAGGAGGATGGCCCAGAATGCAGCCAGGGCAGGTGAATACTGCTTGAGGAGCAGCACCACCAGCACGCCGAGCGGAATAACAAACAAGGGAAACCGCTTGAACAGGATGCCGTAATCGATTTTTTCCTTGGGTGGTCGAATATCATCGCGTATAGCGATGAACTGGACGCCCAGCATGACACAGAAAAAATAAAGAACAGCCGGAATAACGCCGGCCATCATGATGTTGGCATAGGGCACGCCCAGGAAGGATGCCATCAGAAAGGCCGCTGCCCCCATGACCGGTGGCATGATCTGACCGCCCGTGGAAGCCGTCGCCTCGATCGCACCGGCCAGCTCCGGCCGATAGCCGACCCGCTTCATGAAGGGAATAGTGAATGCCCCGGTGATAGCGACATTGGCAACTGCAGCGCCGGAAACTGTACTCACCAATGCGCTGGAAACCACCGCAGTCTGCCCGGGCCCGCCCTGGAAGGCCTTACCGGCGATCTTTCCGGCCTCGAAGAAAAAATCGTTGACCTTGATCACACCCAGAAGTGCGCCGAATATGACAAACAGATATACTTGATTGGCAGATATCCCTAAAAACGTACCGTAAATTCCTGACAGACCAATACTCAGGTAGGAAACAATATAATCAAAGCTGAAATTGCGATGATACAGCTGCCCAGTAAGCAGATGCCCATACACAAAGTAAAGCAAAAACACAAAGGTCACGATAGGCAGTGTCCAGCCCCATGCAATTCTGGTAGCCTCGATGACCAGAAAAATCAGAATCACACCGATGACGACATGGATCGTCTCTGGAAATCCAAATGATTCTTCGAGTGTATCGACATTAAAAAGAACATATGCACAGGCTGCCACGCCCACCACTGCAAGCAGCATGTTGTATGCATAGGCAGATGTTTTGGTTGCCTCGCGTGCGCGGTTTATAAACAACAATGACAATATAAATGCCAAATGCACAGATTGATGCTCATATGTATTCAAGAATAAATATTGCGTTGAAAACATATGATAGCCAACCATGCACAGCCCAATGATAAATAGCAAATTACGGGCAAGGTTTGTATTGGGGCCGATCACTATGCCTCCTGAAACACTCGGATCACGGAACGTAAAATCAGAAGAGTTGGCGGAGGTGGCGCCTCCGCCATTAATTTATTTTTATGTACCTGATATCTGGCCCTATTATTTAAGGATACCGGCTTCCTTGTATGCCTTCACAGCACCTGGATGGATATCCTCAATATCCCAGCCATAGACTAGGCCGTCGGGTGACATCAACTTGCCCAGGGCATGGAATTTCCCAAAACTATCAAGATTATTGATAATGAGCTTCGTTATCTCATACGCTAGCTCTTCCGGAAACTCGGGTGAAGCCGCCCACGACACGGTATCGGCCACTACGTTTAAATCGTAGTCAATACCTGCAATCGCGCCCTTGGGGACGCTAAGGCTCAACATGGTGACGCCAGCCTCAACCGCTCTCTTGATTTCAGCATCGCCCATGGACAGGAAGTTGATATTTCGCCCCGAAGCCATGAACTCCGTGGTTTGAGGGCTGAGCGTCATTGTGTGCTTCATCGGGTCCCAGTATCCGCCCACAATGGCAGCATCCACGTTACCGTCAAGTAATGCTGCGATCGCACTCTCAACACCAACATATTGGATGTCTACCTTGCCCTTCATGTTGTAGCCCTGCTCCACCACAGCCGCCGGCTGAACAGCCCAGCTGGTCTGTGCAGCACGGCCAAGAGCAACTTTTTTGCCATTCAGGTCCTCTATCTTCTTAACTCCGGGGCTAATAGAAGCAAGCCAGTAGGTGCCAATAGAATAGTTGGCGATCAGCTTCGGAGTATTTTTGTGTTTTTTCTTGAAGGGTTTTTGGCCACCACGAGCCAATCCGATCGTACCAGGTCCTGTACCAATGATTGTCATCTTCTTTGCGGCTTCATCCTCATCAATTTTCCGAAGATTGAAGGGGAACCCGGGTGTTTCAGTAGCGTTAATACGCAACCAGTCATGATTCTTCTTCGACACCTCTTCCAATGCAGTACCCATCACATATGATCCAGTCCCAAATCCAGTGGTAAGCAGATCGATATTGACCTGATCCCTGGCGTGGGCATTTCCCCCCATGGCTAGGGCACAGCCCAAAGCAATAGCGGCCGCACCCATACCTTTCGATAGCATATTCATCTTGTATCCAATCATCATTGTCTCCTTGAACTTGCTCACTTATTCTGCCGGTTTGAACTTGGGGATTTTCATGTCCTCAATCAAATCAGCAATCCAGGCTTGCACAGGCATGCCTATATAAACACTCTCCGGTGCACAGTCGGTGATCTGCGCATACAACCGTACGCCTTCCTCCAGGTCGACCAATGCGAGCACAACAGGCAATTCCGCTGCCCATCCCGGGTAATTCATTGCGACAGAGCGCGATACCGTAAAGGAATAAATCGTGCCTTTACCGGAGGCTTGAACCCACCTCAGATTGCGACTGCCGCACTCGATGCACCACGGCTTGGGATAGAAATTGTGAGTCCCGCAATCCACACATCTCTGGATCATGAATTTGCCTTCTTTGGCGCCTTCCCAGAAAGGCCGGGTCAGGTCATCGAGAGCCGGCAGAGGTTTGTCTGTAATCTGACTCATATTTACTGCTCCACACCAAATACCAGGGAAATACAGCTTCTTCCCGGACGACCATAAGGAAGACCACCAAATCCGCAAGACGCACCTATGGTCGCATTCTTAACTTGCCGATCACCCGCTTCATTACGCAACTGCGTGACAGCCTCTATCAGCGGCATGAAGCCGCCGTTGGCCCCGCCAGGCTGTCCGCCCGATAGCTGCCCCCCGTCTGTGGACAGCGGAAAATCACCGCTGAACCGCAGATCATGATCTTCAATGAACTTGCCGCCCTCGCCCTTTTTGCAAAACCCCCAATCCTCTATCGTCATCATGGAAATAAAGGGGTAATCGTCATAAGGCTGGAAGAACTGAATATCCTCATGCCCGACGCCTGCCATCACCATCGCGCGCGGGGCCGACTTGGCAAAGCCTGTAGTAGTAATGTCCGGCAGCGAACGTGATCCGTGGTAATAGTTGTTCGCCTCACCAAAGCCCAGCAGATACACCGGTCGATCGGTAATCGTGCGTGCCGACTCTGCCGACGTCACGATGTATGCCACGCCCCCGTTGACGATAGGCACACAGTCATACAGGCGCAGCGGATCGGACAACATGCGTGAGTTCAGATAGTCTTCCAGCGTGAAGGGCGTGCGATAGATTGCACCCGAATGCAGAGAGGCGTGATAACGGTTGGTAACCGCCACCTTGCCCAATTGCTCGGGTGTCACGCTATATTCATGCTGGTAGCGCGAGAGCACCTGCGCGAATTGGGCTGTGGCTCCCATGACACCGAAGGGTCCCTGAAAGTCCCAGAAAACACCCCGTGTGCGCTCAGGCGACAGGGGGAGTCCGGGCGCAACCGAAGGCATGCTCAACGGCGTGTCGGCACCCACCACCAACGCCCTGTCGATCACACCTGCCGATATCAGCGCCGCCGCACGAACTAAAAGGGCAGATGCGGACGCTCCCCCCTGATCCACGCGTAGTAGGATCGAAGGCGAGATTCCCAAATTTTCCGCTGTGGCCGCCGACCAATTCACCGTATGCGCCGCCTCGGCGTGCGAAATGCCCAGACCCTGTCCATTAAAATCATCCTTGGACATGCCCGCATGCTGCAACGCCAGTTCGGCTGCCCACGCGATGTACTGATCTACATTTATCTTTGGTTCATGGGGCTTTGCGCGGCTGTAAGGCGTTCGTCCAACGCCAACTATGGCTACTTTTCCTCGCATTATTCCTTCCTTAAAACCATCGCTGAGACATAATCAATAGTGCCCCATCATCGTCAGCGATCTGCGAGGTAGAGTCCACTTTCTATTTTGAATATGACCTATTCATGATGCGAATAGACAATGAAAATTTAAATTCTTTTGATGAATGATTGGTATGTGATCCATCTTCCCGAGAAGTTTGGCACCAAACCACCTTTTCGGTGATTTCTGCGATGCCCTGAGCCCAGCTCCAAGCTATAGGCCGGCTCGGGCGCTGTAGTTCTGGCACGATCAGCACCCGGCGTGAGTTGCACGGGCACAAAACGGGGCTGCTCGCCCGCTTGCATCTCGTCCTTGAAGACCTGACGCCAGTAATACAGCGAGGCACACGCAATGCCCTCGCGTTCAGCGTAGGCCTTGGTTGTGATGTCCTCCTGGTCAATGCGACGAAGATGCGCCCGCCACCAGCCCCTGTCCCTGATTGCCGTTATGATTGCTCCGCGTGAAAATACGACACGCATAGCATCGGACAATCACGCCGGAATGACAATCATGGGGAAGATGGAGCGTATACCCTCCAATACCGCGACGATCCGGGATTCGGTAAATCTGCTTTTCCTCATGGAGATCTCCGTACAAGGGGAGGCCTCAAAATTCTAATCAAAAATGTCTACATAAAGGGGAAGCTTACGTGACGACGTCCAAGGTGTCCAAAATCCAGCGCCACGGGGGTACGATTTGGCATCGGCACTTCCTTCCCTAAAATCTTGTTTGAACCTTGATTTTATGCGGGATTCGAGAATGTGCCGATTCCTTTTGGCAAAATTTCCGGGCTAAACCTGCCCATGAACAAAGCCAGCATCACACTTCATTGATAGATATCCATAACACGGACAGGATTTTGCAATGCGTCACGTCGATATGGTTCATTGAGAACCGTAGGGTCAGTCATGATCTCAATGACACTAGGATGATCGGCAGCCAAAGCTGTCTTAATAGCATCACTGATATCACCATGCTGTTCGATACGAGTCCCTTTAGCGCCCATCTCTGATGCAATCTTAGCGAAGTTCGGGTTTTCGAGATCGGTATAGAAATATCGCTCATTAAAAAAATCAAATTGATTTCGTCGCTCTGCACCGTATACCGAATTATTGAAAATAACCGTTACGAGTGACAGCTTCTCGCGCACAGAGGTCATCACTTCCTGCATGGACATGCTCCACGCTCCGTCTCCTACCAACGCCAATACCGGGGCTTCCGGGCGCGCAAGCTTAACCCCAAGAGCTGTAGGGAACCCGACGCCAATCCCACCAAGGCTACCTGCCGCCATCCATCGACGCGGCTTATCAAACCCGGTGAAATATGCGTTAGCCCCCCCGCTAATATTTCCAACGTCCGCAACTACTGTTGTATCCGCGCCAAACTCCTCTACAGCACGGGATACTTCCCATAGTGCGCGCTTGGGATGGATTAATTTCCCATCCTGCAAAGATATTTCTTCCAATTTTCTAGACCACTCTTCTTTGAGTTGCGCAATCCGAGCCAACCGCATTGAGCGGTCGATACACAGCAACTCACCCTTCAAAGTAGCAATCAGCTGGCGGGTGACCGCGCTACAATCGCCCAGCAGACCAACATCTATGCGCCGAAGCGCACCCAACTCCAACGGGTTTATTGAATTATGAATAACCTTGGCTTCGCGTGGAAAGAAATCCAAGCCATACTGGGGCGTTGTGCCAAATGAGTTCAGGCGCGTGCCAAGTGCAATGATTACATCCGACTCCGACAACAATCGCATGGCTGCTTCTGACCCTTGGTAACCGATTGGGCCAACGGCAAGTGGATGTGTACCCGGGAACGCATCATTATGCAGATAGACACAAGCGACCGGAGCTGACAACATTTCTGCTAGTTCAGCTATATCTTGACCTGCATCCGAATCAACTGCGCCCAAGCCTGCAACGATTGCAGTCCTCTTACCCTCGCGAATAATCTTCGCTGCAGCAGAGATGGACTCTGCATTAGCCCCTCCATAACGACCGTCAATGC
Organism: Castellaniella sp.; assembly: GCA_041655275.1. Taxonomy (GTDB): domain Bacteria; phylum Pseudomonadota; class Gammaproteobacteria; order Burkholderiales; family Burkholderiaceae_B; genus JAJYRX01. The sequence continues at coordinate 167,881 of JBBAFU010000002.1, forward strand.
GATATTCTGCTGGCAGTAATGGCTCTTCCTCCCACACGCCGTACCATGCATCACGGGGAATATCAACTTGCACCGGTCCACGCAACGAAATAGCAGCACGGAACGCTCCACGTATCGCCTCAGACATTCTGTCCGGCCGGTTGACTTGCATTTGCCACTTCACCACAGGCGCGAGCATGCGCATTTGATCCACCTCTTGAAAGGCCCCCGAACCAATTGCACCGCTCAAGACCGCGGGCGTAATAACGACCATTGGGGTGTGATTCAGATACGCGCTTGCGACACCCGTCACCAGGTTTGTAATGCCAGGTCCGTTTTGCCCAATACACACCCCTGGTACTCCCGATGCTCGCGAGTAGCCTTCGGCCATTAACGCTGCGCTTTGCTCATGACGCACCTGAATAAACCGAATACCTGCCTGTGGGAAGAGATCAAGAGGATCCATGAATGCAGAACCAACAATTCCGCACATGTGCTGCACACCTTCGATACGTAACGCCTCAACAAACGCTTCACTGCCAGAAATCTTTCGATTCATAACATCCCCCTATGAAAAACAAATAATCATGATTAAATCATTATCCCGGAAGCACAGAGCTTCTGGCATTAACATAATCATCCCATTTCGATATTCACACTAGTTATTATCATGCCTGCGCGACTATCAGATTCCACAGTTCTTTCAGCAATGAACATCAAAGCAGAAGAGCAGCAACACCGATCACAAGCAGCAAAACTAATGAAGCCTGTCGAACAGACGCCTGATGGCGTCCGACTGACCACACGTGCAAATATGTGCCAACCATGCTTGCAATTACCGATATTGGCAAAAGCAACACAATTATGACTGCCTGCTTCGACGTCATGGATCCTGTCAGGCCTAGCGGTATCAAGGTGGAAATTTGTGTCAAGCTGAAAAAAACGACGCACACGGCTCTTACGACGCTAGGGGACATATGCGGCATGGATAACAAATAAAGGATGACAGGAGGTCCGCCTACTCCGCCGATCGCCGTTAGGAATCCGCTGGACGCACCAACAATCACATCTTGTAGGCGACCGCTGGGGCCACGATATACCCAGCCGATCAACAATACTGTTGCCGCCAATATCACAATGATTGCGACCGTTTTCCTCATAACGATAGGCTCGACGAAGTGCAGGAGCATCAAGCCTATCGGCATACCGAGTATCGTAGGAACAAATAAACGAGCCACAAGACCCCAATCAACGCTGCGTAACGAGCCCGGCAAAAGTTGTATAGTAGTTAGCAAATTGAGAAATAAAATCACTACCACGACATCTGTCGGTGCCATTACTAGACTAAATACCGGCGCCATCAACAATCCGGCACCAAAACCTGAAAACCCACGAACCGCACAACCCGTGGCAGTGACACCGGCCATCAACATGAAAGTGAAAGCGGTCGGAAGATGCTCCGAAAGCCAAAGAGGCAGCATAGTAGCTAAAATGCGCCCATGTTTTGCATCCTCGAATCTAGATTACCATCAGCCTCCATATGATCCATTTCGTACCCTCTCATCATTGTCTCCCTGAACTTGCTCACTTATTCTGCCGGTTTGAACTTGGGGATTTTCATGTCCTCAATCAAATCAGCAATCCAGGCTTGCACAGGCATGCCTATATAAACACTCTCCGGTGCACAGTCGGTGATCTGCGCATACAACCGTACGCCTTCCTCCAGGTCGACCAATGCGAGCACAACAGGCAATTCCGCTGCCCATCCCGGGTAATTCATTGCGACAGAGCGCGATACCGTAAAGGAATAAATCGTGCCTTTACCGGAGGCTTGAACCCACCTCAGATTGCGACTGCCGCACTCGATGCACCACGGCTTGGGATAGAAATTGTGAGTCCCGCAATCCACACATCTCTGGATCATGAATTTGCCTTCTTTGGCGCCTTCCCAGAAAGGCCGGGTCAGGTCATCGAGAGCCGGCAGAGGTTTGTCTGTAATCTGACTCATATTTACTGCTCCACACCAAATACCAGGGAAATACAGCTTCTTCCCGGACGACCATAAGGAAGACCACCAAATCCGCAAGACGCACCTATGGTCGCATTCTTAACTTGCCGATCACCCGCTTCATTACGCAACTGCGTGACAGCCTCTATCAGCGGCATGAAGCCGCCGTTGGCCCCGCCAGGCTGTCCGCCCGATAGCTGCCCCCCGTCTGTGGACAGCGGAAAATCACCGCTGAACCGCAGATCATGATCTTCAATGAACTTGCCGCCCTCGCCCTTTTTGCAAAACCCCCAATCCTCTATCGTCATCATGGAAATAAAGGGGTAATCGTCATAAGGCTGGAAGAACTGAATATCCTCATGCCCGACGCCTGCCATCACCATCGCGCGCGGGGCCGACTTGGCAAAGCCTGTAGTAGTAATGTCCGGCAGCGAACGTGATCCGTGGTAATAGTTGTTCGCCTCACCAAAGCCCAGCAGATACACCGGTCGATCGGTAATCGTGCGTGCCGACTCTGCCGACGTCACGATGTATGCCACGCCCCCGTTGACGATAGGCACACAGTCATACAGGCGCAGCGGATCGGACAACATGCGTGAGTTCAGATAGTCTTCCAGCGTGAAGGGCGTGCGATAGATTGCACCCGAATGCAGAGAGGCGTGATAACGGTTGGTAACCGCCACCTTGCCCAATTGCTCGGGTGTCACGCTATATTCATGCTGGTAGCGCGAGAGCACCTGCGCGAATTGGGCTGTGGCTCCCATGACACCGAAGGGTCCCTGAAAGTCCCAGAAAACACCCCGTGTGCGCTCAGGCGACAGGGGGAGTCCGGGCGCAACCGAAGGCATGCTCAACGGCGTGTCGGCACCCACCACCAACGCCCTGTCGATCACACCTGCCGATATCAGCGCCGCCGCACGAACTAAAAGGGCAGATGCGGACGCTCCCCCCTGATCCACGCGTAGTAGGATCGAAGGCGAGATTCCCAAATTTTCCGCTGTGGCCGCCGACCAATTCACCGTATGCGCCGCCTCGGCGTGCGAAATGCCCAGACCCTGTCCATTAAAATCATCCTTGGACATGCCCGCATGCTGCAACGCCAGTTCGGCTGCCCACGCGATGTACTGATCTACATTTATCTTTGGTTCATGGGGCTTTGCGCGGCTGTAAGGCGTTCGTCCAACGCCAACTATGGCTACTTTTCCTCGCATTATTCCTTCCTTAAAACCATCGCTGAGACATAATCAATAGTGCCCCATCATCGTCAGCGATCTGCGAGGTAGAGTCCACTTTCTATTTTGAATATGACCTATTCATGATGCGAATAGACAATGAAAATTTAAATTCTTTTGATGAATGATTGGTATGTGATCCATCTTTCCTGTGAAATTATCGCTGTACAATACGATCTGGCCCGGCACAACTCCTGATAGAGGACTCTGGCTGAGTATCGGACGTGCTCGGCACGCTGGTGCAGGAACTCCGCGTGGTCGGCAAGCAAAGTATCTTCGCGCTGTGCCCGGCTATAGGCGCGCCAGGGTTGGCTGAGCGCCTTGCGCACGGTCTTGCGATCAATATCCAGGTGCCGGGCAATCTCCGAAACAGAGATATCTTGTTCGTGCATCTGTCGTACATCCTCCCGGCGTTGTTTGCTCAGCATCACCATTTCCTGTCGTAAACTTCCCCTTTATGTAGACATTTTTGATTAGAATTTTGAGGCCTCCCCTTGTACGGAGATCTCCATGAGGAAAAGCAGATTTACCGAATCCCGGATCGTCGCGGTGTTGAAGGAAGGCGAGGCCGGTATGCCGATAGCCGAGCTGTGTCGCAAGCACGGCATCAGCAGCGCAACGTATTACAACTGGAAGAGCAAGTATGCGGGCGCTCAGGTCTCGCAGCTGCACCGCCTGCGCGAGTTGGAAGCCGAGAATGCCAAGCTCAAACGGATGTATGCCGATCTGGCGCTGGAGAACAATGCGATCCGGGAGGTGCTGTGCGCTGCAGGCTACAACATCCGCTGGCTGCTGCGCATGATCGTACGCCATGGCCTGCGGGCCTTTTTGCGCCTGTTTTTTACGCCACAATTGCGCCGTCAATATCAGAACACAATCCTGGATAGTGGATCATTATCATTGAAACCCACCGTGCCGGCCGTTGCTGCGCGCTGAAATGGATATTTCAGGTTCAACTAATGATCCCATCCCTGCAGTTCCCGCCAACATCCCGATTCATTGGAGAACACCATCATGAGCAATGAAACGCCCCCCATCAGCGACTTCTACACCCACGGCCCGGCGCTCGCCAACCTGCCGGAGGACATCCGCGCACGCATAGAAGAAGTTCAGGAAAAAGCGGGATTCGTCCCCAATGTCTTTTTGCTGCTGGCTCACAAGCCGGATGAGTTCCGCGCATTCTTCGCCTATCACGATGCCTTGATGGAAGTGCCCGGCGGCCTGAGCAAGGCCGAGCGTGAAATGATCGTCGTTGCGACGAGTGGTATCAACCAGTGTCACTACTGCGTCATTGCGCACGGCGCCATACTGCGCGTGCGCGCACGCAACCCCCTGATCGCCGACCAGGTGGCCATCAATTATCGAAAGGCGGATATCAGCACGCGCCAGCGCGCCATGCTGGACTTTGCGGTCCAGGTCAGCACCGCCTCACACACTGTAGATGACGCGCAGCGACAGGCCTTGCACGCCCACGGCTTCAGCGACGATGACATCTGGAACATCATCGGCATTGCCGCTTTCTTCGGCATGTCCAATCGTATGGCCAGCGCTGTCAGCCTGCGCCCCAACGACGAGTTTTATATGCTGGGACGCGTGGCGGGTTAAAAACACCTTTTACTTAGCGTATAGACCAGTATCGAAAAGTAATCAACGGTGCCTCACGCCCAAAAAAATGAAAAACCAACCTCTAAGGACAGATACAATCAAGACACAAAACTAAATAATCGGTCAATATTTGCCATCTGATCCAAATTCCATATCGCATCGGATAACGCATTATCATCGGTGTTCGGCCGACCTCGCGTACATAGTAGATGAAGCTTATCGACAAGATCCTCGTCCGTAAGTGGGTTGCTCAGTGATCCCTTTGCAGAGATAATTGCTAATTCGATCTTATTCTTATCTGTGATTATAAGTTCGTCTGTGCAATTAATCTGAATTTCAGTATCAAACACCAAGCAGACTTTTGCACTTTCTAACGTATAAGATAAGTCTTCCTCAAATATTAACAATTTACCAAGTTGACGAATTCGCGTATCATTAACAGCTTCATCTGAAAATTCCGACAATCCTGCCTTACGTCGAATTAAAGTAACCGCAACTGCATGTTGAGCGCTAACTTGCGACAATCTACCATTCGGCACATTAGGTCGATCTGTGCGCATTTTCAGAAGTGGGTGGCCGGTCACCACAATAGTATGCAATCGTGTATAAAATTCACGCGGCATACAGACAGCCAACCTGAGGCAGGCTTCTATAACTGGATTAAGCACGACGCCACATGGATAGGGTTTATATGCTAAATTACGAAGCTCCCAGTCCCTATCAAAATTTATCATCGCAGAACCGATATCGGGTGAATCTCCAAAAACATTTAAAAATCCAAATTGTCCCTCCAGCGGGCTATCAGGACCTGAAAACGATCGTGCAGCCAATTGTGCCGCAACAAGCCCACCTCGCGCTGCATTACCGACGCTAATACTTTTAGACATTGAACCAAGACATTCTACCAAACCGCTCGCTTGACTCGCGGCATGGCCGAGAGCCCAAACCAATTGTTGCTGTGTCAGATGTAAAATTTTTCCGACCGCCATCGCTACTCCAAACACCCCGCAGGTTGCAGTAATATGCCACCCTCGCCGATAATGAAATGGCGACACCGCAAGCGCGATACGACAAGAAACCTGAACGCCTATTGCAAAAGCCAACATAAACTGCCTCCCAGAAATCTCCATTGATTCCGAAAGTGCTAATAAGGCAGATGCAATTGGGGCTGTTGGATGCACGATTGTCGGAAAATGCGTATCATCGAAATCAAAAACATTAGCACTCATGGAGTTTATAAATGCTGCATCCAATATGCTCATTAATTTGTCACTTCCAATAACTCGATGTGAGTTATCATTTGACACAGAGGATAGATAGTCAACTAATATATTGGTTGTCGAATCGCTCGCGCCCGCAATTGCGACCGAAAAATAATTGACCATGGCACGCTTAACTTCATGCAAAACATCACCTGGAATATCGTCCCAAGATAAATCTCGTACGAACTGAGCAATCTTAATTGACAACTCCTTGTTCATTGATTCTCCAATCATATTTTCAATTTAGATGATCATTAAGATAGCGCAATAGCAAATAGGAGATATTTAGCGAAATGCGTTAATAATCTATAGCTATCCCCGGCATCAATTATTTCGAGACGGTTCACGGTCGAGGCGTACAATTTTACCGATCGCCTTCCTAGAATACGCAGGATACCGATTCATTACTAACGGATCATGTCCAGGTATAATATGGCTCGACGAATCAGCTAACCCACGAACTTTATCATATCCCGCTAAAAGTTCTCCGACATTGAATAGAATAGGAAAAGGAACCCCACAATCAATATTGCCATATAGATGCGTAGCATCAGACGCTATGACAACCCAGCCACGCTTCGTCCATACGCGCACCACTTGCAAGCCCGCAGTATGTCCGCCAATTAAGTGCACAGATAGTCCCGAAGTCAATGTCGCGTCACCGCGATAAAAAACCACCCGCTCATCATAAACTGTTCTTATAATATCAAGAACATTATCCAGTTCAAAAGCCCCCCTTAAATGCTTATGGAGCATATAACGTCCCGTGGCATAATTAACCTCGGTCTCTTGAATATGAAATTTAGCATTAGGAAAATCTTTTATAGTACCGGCATGATCATAATGCAAATGGGTCAAAATGACGTTTTTTATATCTTTTGCGTTGACACCAAGCAATGAAATCCCCTCGTCTATTGGGCATAATAACTCACGACCACGTACGTGCGCCGTTATTTCATCAAAGCCTGTATCAATCAAATAAATCTCATCCTCGCGACGCGCAAGCCATACATAATAGTCTAAATCACTTGCGGCATCATGCAAGTCTGGCGAGCTCAAATAATTTTCATGAACACTCCTGCCTCGATGTTTACCATATCTTATCGCAAATAGCTCGAAAGGCGCGCAATCCATATCATGTTTCATATTTATAATTCCAAGTCTAAAGTTGAAAATTATTAGTTATGATAATCAAAACGCTAATCAATGACATGATATTGTTGATTTAACGGCATAAAATTAGAATATTAATTATTAGCAATCAATCGTGTTTCGCTTGTTCCAGCAGCAGTTCGACTGCAATCAAGGATGCATTCCTTACATGTTGGGCACCTGCCAAACGCGCCGACTTAGGATCCCTTGCTGAAAGTGCACTGACCAAAACCTCAAGCTCAGCCAAGCTATCTTTTGTACGACCAGGCACGGCCATAGACATCGAGCGCAACAACATGATTTGCGAAGTTAAGAGCCGCAAACTGTTTGACAACGCCTCATTGCCAGCTCCGGACAATAGACATTCATAAAAATAATTCTTTGCTTGAAGTCGATCTAGGCTATCATCGTGAGCATAGCTTTCTCGCAATCTAATGAGCGCATCTTTTAGATCTTCGATTTGTCCGATAGTTGCTCTTTCTGCGAAAAGTTGGCATGCCAGTCCCTCAAGTTCTTCTCGGACCCGATAGACATCATTTGCCTCCGATGCTGACATCTTAGCAACGATTGGTCCCCTATAAGGAATAACTTTAATAAGCCGCTCTGCTTCGAGTTGCCGCAATGCCTCCCTCACCAAAGTACGACTCACCCCTGTTAGTTCGCACAACTCTCGCTCCAAAAGTCGATCACCTGGCTTGAAGCGTCCGACAAAAATCGCATTACGTATACTTTCCGAGACTCGATGCCGTAATACTGCTGCTGAACGACGCACTAAGAATCGCTCATCACAACCAGTATCATGATATTTCATAGTCGCCACTAGCCTTATTTATGCAATAACAGACCTAACGTAATTGTTATACTGACATTTCACATACAATTTGTCGATCTCATGCCGATATTAAATATTTATCAAACACTCAAGAAGTTTCGTGACATCGTCCTGAAGCTCGAATGCATGCAATACGGCGACGCATCGCTCTACATCATCGATATTTCTTCCATTAAGTGACATCAGTTCACGAAATTTCTTGTCAACATCGTTCCATTGTATACCGCCACTGTGCGAACCCTTCGGTTTCATGCGGATTGCTGAAAACTGTTTTCCATCATTCAAAATTATTGTGACCTGGCCTCCGTGATGATGCGGAAATCTGTCAGGTAATATTGGTGGAATCGGATCAAATTCAATTTTATTCTGTACCGTAGCGACAACCGGATCGAGCATCTTGCTGCGATCTAAAGCGTCCCATCCGAACTGTCTTTCTACTACCGATAGCGCAATAAAATAGTACAAACTATGGGCGGCTTCAATAAGATTACGTGGGTGCGGCTCTCCTCGAAATGCTGTCCACTGAAAACCGCCCCGTACAACGATTCGCTTTATATCAGCTGGCGCAATATTACCAGATGTCGTCGCCTCTATGGCCGCTTCAGCCAAAGTGTGAAATGGATGTGCGCCTGGCATGAGCTTAACTGCCATATCGGTGACAATATCCCACTCGCCTCCTAGATCCTGATGGATCGCCTGTATATCTTCACCCTTCATCGCGCTAAGGAAGCCCCGCGTCGCCTCTAAAACGTGCAATTCGCCCTGAAAACCTGCTTGCGCTGCTCTTGCAGCATGAATACCAAGCATCGTAGCGTTGCCAGCGCCATATTCTCGCGAGCAGCTGGTATCAGCCGCGATCGCCATACCGCAAGCCGAGGTCGCTGCAAGCGCAATCGCATGGGCCATCCTATCCACATCCAGCTCGTACAATTTACCGGCTGCAACCGCGCTACCAAATATAGTTGATACGGTGCCATGAAACCCCCGTTGCATTCTGCCAGGCGTAAGCGACTCGTCAATGCGACCTGCAATTTCGTACCCAAGAACCATGGCTGTAAGAATATCCTTTCCTGGGCGCGAAAGACATTCTCCGACCGCCATTCCTGCGGCTGATATGGCAGTACCGATATGGGCTATGCTACGAAGGTCGCTATCATCCGATGCAGACGCGTCACTCGCGATTGCGTTGACCCGTGCTGCATTCGCGACCGGCAGTCGTGCCCCGTGATACCACACAAGGGCTTCAGCGCTACCTCCACTGGCCACCTCCAAGGTACGAATCATAGAGCTTGAAGGAATCTTATACCCAGCTACGGCACTCGCAAGCGTGCTCATCAAGCTCATCTTCGCACGCTCGATTGCTAACAACGGAATGGCCTCAAATTTGCTATTAACAACAAATTCCGCCAATACCTTGGTTAATGGTTTTGCACGCATATATAAATGCCAAGATCTCTATCAATAAAAAAATAAAATTCCCATCGCTTTATTAAAAGTGCCCCGTTAGAATTGCATTCCCCATCGTTTAATTGTGCGCAACTCGACAGTTTTAAATATCAAATTCTCTACCAGCAGTCCAAATAAAATAACCATGAGCAATCCAGCGAAAACATTTGGTATATCAAGCATATTTTTATTTTGAAAGATAAACCAACCCAAACCTCCTGATCCGGAGCTTGACCCGAAAACCAATTCCGCGGCAATTAGCGTACGCCAAGCGAACGCCCAACCGATCTTCATTCCAGTTAGAATACTAGGAAATGCGCCCGGTATCAATATCCGGCAAACGTATGACAAGCCAGACAAGCCGTAGTTTCGACCAACCATACGCCAAGTCATGCTAACCGATCTGAAACCTGCATGAGTATTCAATGCAACAGCCCATAAAACTGCATGTATCAATACGAAGATAATACTCATATCTCCCAAGCCGAACCATATCATCGCCAACGGCAGCAGCGCAATCGATGGAAGGGGATTAAACATTGAAGTCAAGGTTTCTAATAAATCGGCACCAACTCTAGTTGCACTTGCAAGCGCCGTAAATACTGCAGCAATCAATAATCCTGCAATATATCCTTGAAGAAGCAGTGTCACAGACGCGGCCGTTGCCTTGATCAATGCTCCTGATATTATTCCATTGACTAATGCCTCGACAGTTACAATGAACGTCGGGAAAAGAAGCGGATTATTTGACCAGCGTGCGTAGCCTTCCCATAATGCAGCCAATATAATTAAGACAATAAATTTACGTAACATGCCATTGTCATACAATTGATGCAGTAAGCTCAACGGTCGTTCGACAACACCAAAATTATCGGATGTTACATCATTGATTATCTCGGTTCGCCTGAAAGTAGCGGAAGAATCTACCTTAGTCATTCTGTCCCTCTGAGGATCGAATTTGCTTATCAAATAAAAGATCCGATATCTTCTCGGACAATCGAACTCCATCGATGTCGACAGCATCCACTCCGTCGCTATTTAATTCTGCACGCACCCGCCCCGGGTGCGCACTCAATAAGAGAATTCTGCTACCAATCTTAACCGCTTCAGATATTGAGTGCGTAACGAACAAAACGGTGAACTGGGTATCTTCCCATAATTGAAGAAGTTCTTCTTGCATCTTCTCACGAGTAAGCGCATCTAGAGCAGCAAAAGGCTCATCCATTAACAAAATGTCCGGCTCCATAGCCATTCCACGCGCAATTGCTACACGTTGTTTCATCCCGCCTGAAAGAGTATGAGGCATACTGTTTGCAAAAGCAGATAAATTAACCTTTTCAATATATTCCAGAGCCTTTTCTTCCGCTTCTCGTTTATTAAATTTATTGCTGGACGTGAGAGCAAACATTACATTTTGTTTAACTGTTTTCCATGGTAGCAGCTGATCGAACTCCTGAAACACCATTACCCTATCAGGCCCTGGCTTCGCTACTTCGTGCCCCCTCAATCGAATCGTTCCTTCCACTGCTTGCATATATCCACCAACCGCTTTCAATAATGTTGATTTACCGCACCCAGAAGGGCCAACTATCACAAATCGATCGGAATGATAGACATCAAAGCTGACACGATACGTGGCAGTGACAAGATTGTTGCCCGTTCTGTACCGCAAGGTGACTCCTTCCACGGACAATAAAGGGCTCACATCATTATTCATTATATATCTCACTACATATTGACGATAGTCGACGCTCAATACGTCAATATCGTAATGTCAGGTCTCAATATGAATCGAAGGGTATGAGAGGAGATTATTCTCCTCTCATTAAGATCAATTAATTACCGGCAGATATAGCCGAGCCGGGAAAGAATAGATCGGCAAGATCATTTGGCTTATTTTTGATTGACTCAATCATGTACATGAAATTCGCATACTTCATCACATTTTCCGGAACACTCGTGTACTTTATTTTAGGATCATTTAGAATTTCAATCATGTCTTCCGGCTTCCCACTACCCCCCATCGAAGCAATCAGTATATCTGCCGCCATCGGCTTATCACTCTTAATCAGTGCCTGTGCCTCTTCGAGAGCAGCTACGAAGGATTCATATAATTTGGGATTTTCCTCGTAGAATTTTGTTGTGGTAGATACCATGGTGAAATTTGTTGATCCGCCCATTACATCATCTGTATTCTGAATGGTATGAATACCCTCCGTCTTCATCTCACGCTGCGCAAGTGGATACGATGCATAATGAGCAGTGATACCACCACTATCCGATATCAAGGACGCTGCCGCATCCCCATGGTTCATACTAACTGTAAATGGATCAAATCTGAAAGCTTGATCCTTACCATATTTCTCAACCGCATACATTTGCATAACAATCGACGGTATAGAAGATTTAACGGATGTCACTGCGATCTTATCGCCATCCTTCAAATCATCTATAGACTTTAGATGGCTTGCCCGAGTATTTAGAAACATCGGCATCGAACTCATTGCGGCCACGCCTTTTACGTTTGCACTTCCTTTCGTTCGATCCCACAGCAATAGGAACGAAGGAGGACCTGCGGTAACAAAGTGCGCTGACCCGGATATTAGCGCATCTATCATTGCCGACGGCCCGCCGATATTGGACCAATCAACTGTGACTTTATTTCCTCGTTTTTCCGCCTGCTTTTCTATCAGGCGATGCTCTTTCATTACATAGAGCGGCAGAAATCCAAAACCTCCCGCACCTAATGGTATGCTCAATTTGCTTAGCTCTGCTTTACTAACGGGGGTCAATGATATTAATGCAATCCCCAGAACCATTTTCGTGAGATTTTTCATCATGTCTCCTTTTTCATTTCGATATATTATCCCAAGACATTTAGATATTGGGAAAGGGTGGAACAACATTACTTTCAGCTAGCTTAGCGCACAAACCTCTTACGCTAGCGGCCTTCGTTGATGGCAGATCCCGTTAAACGCTCACAAGCTAACGTTACAGCTGTATGATCGGATTCGGAACCCAGCAGCGCATTGGCACCGGCCCATAAATTACGACAGAGATCGGAGAATGGCGCGTTTACCTGATTTTCATGGGCAATACCCAATGCTATAGTCAGATCCTTGGTCATTAAACCAAGCGAAAAACCGGAATCAAACTCTCGACTCAAAACATATTGTTTGAACTTATTTAATGTGCTGTTATTCATTCCAGTCGAAGAGTTCAGCACATCCACCATTACCTCAGGATTAATACCAATGCTTGAGCCGATCAATAATGCCTCGATCCCTATTAGAAAGCCGGCAGAGGAAACGAGGTTATTAAGTGCCTTCATCGCATGTCCGGAACCCACGCTTCCAGTTCTAGTGACATTGCCCAGGACATTTAATATAGGTTCGACTGGATTTACCATGATATCGGTGCCGCCTACCATGATAGTCAAACGTCCTGTTTCAGCACGTGGCACACCACCAGACACCGGCGCATCAAAAAGTGTGACGCCTTGGTTTAGCAAATCCTTATGAAACTTTACCGTGGCTGCCGGAACACCTGAGGTCATTTCGATAATTGTTGTGCCGGCACGTAATTTACCTGCCATACCGTCTGAACCAAATAAGACCTCCTGGACGATAGCGCTGTTTGGAAGGATCGTGATAACCACATCCACCTTTTCCGCGAGCTTATCCGGTGTAGCGACCTCCCTTACGTCGTATTTTTCTTGGAGTAGCTGCACTCTTGCCGGATTTTGATCACATACGGTTAGCGAATAACCCGCACTTGCCAAGCGGCTTGCCATCGGCGCGCCCATGGCACCGATGCCTATAAAACCTATATTTGGTTTGTCGGTCACTGTCATTATGCGCCCACCTCGGTCGATTTAGACTTTTCCTCTGCAATGACCTCTCTTGCCACTTTCATGCCATCAAGTGCAGCAGGCACCCCGCAGTAGATGGCCACCTGTAGAAAGACCTCCTTGATCTCTTCTAATGTCAACCCGTTGTTTAGTGCACCACGCACATGCAGGCGAATTTCGTGTGGTCTATTAAGTGCACTCAACATAGCCAAATTTATGATGCTGCGCGTTTTTCGATCGAGACCCGGACGCCCCCAAATTTCACCCCAACACCACTCTGTAACCAACTTCTGTATATCTGCCGAGAAATCATCCACTTCGCTCAGTGATCGACGCACATGCGCCTCACCAAGCACTTGTTCTCTATTTTTGATTCCTTCGTCAAATAGTTTGGTTTTGAATTCCGATCGCATATGTTCAGACCTCTTTCGTTCTATTAGTCAAGACGCAAGTCTAGTATTCACACAAACGGACCAACTGTCAATCATCCCATACTACAATCTTACATTAAGCAACACAATTATTTCGTTGACTAAACGTGGGTACATATATTTATTGACGAAAGACGGACGAAGCTCAACTTGTCACCGGGACCCGCGAACGCGCGACCCGATGCACCCGTGAAATCTGCGGCCTGAACAGACGGCAGGCTGGGTAATGCCTGTCAGCACCGCCTCACACACTGTAGATGACGCACAGCGACAGGCCTTGCACGCCCACGGCTTCAGCGACGATGACATCTGGAACATCATCGGCATTGCCGCTTTCTTCGGCATGTCCAATCGTATGGCCAGCGCCGTCAGCCTGCGCCCCAACGACGAGTTCTATATGCTGGGACGCGTGGCGGGCTGATCAAACCGGCGGGCACCCGCCGGCAGCCAGCCTGCTACTTCTGCCCGCGCTTGTCCAGCGTATCCAGCGCCAGTGCAGAATGGGCATAGGCCCCACCGGCACGCATCTCGGCCGCCACCCAGATGGCTTCCATGATTTCCGCTTCCGAGGCGCCGGCACGTGCCGCGCCTTCAGTATGGCCCTTGATGCAATAAGGACACTGGGTGACGTGGGCCACCGCCACGGCGATCAGCTGCTTGGTCTTGCGGTCCAGCGCGCCTTCGGCAAACACGGCCTTGCTGAACGCCTTGAAGGCGGCCAGGGCCTCGGGCGCCAGCTCGCCACGCTTGCGGGCGATTTCGGGCGTCAGTTCAGGGTAGAGGCTGTTCGGCATGAGAGGCTCCTGGAACGGGTTGCGATGCTTTCATGATAGCGCCCGTCCCGGCCGGACGCACGCAAGACCCTGTCGCTCACCACAATACCGGGATGATCAGGCCCACGCCCATCGCCACGAGCACGATGAAGGCGAAGCGGCGCATGGCCGCCATGGAAAACGGCGGCAGCCAGCGCCGCCCCGCCATGGTGGCCAGCACGACCAGCGGCAGCGTGACGACGCTCAGCATGATTTCCTCGGACTGTATCCCGCCCTGCCAGCCCACAAAGGCGGTGCGCGCCACCGAGATGACGGCGTTCAGAAAGATCAGGGCATTGCGTATCTGCGCCAGACTGAGCGGCTGCCGATACAGCTGATAGATGAGCGGCGGGCCGGGGATGCTGAACAGGCCGCCGGTAATGCCGCTCACGAAACCGTACCAGGCAAACGAGAACCGGCCCGACAATTGCGTGAGCGCCTGCGGGCGCCAGGCCATGCTCACGCCGCCATAGATGATGACCAGGCCCAGTAGCACCTGCACCACCTGGGTCATGCCATCGCTCAGATAGTTGAGCAGCAACACCCCCAGCACGCTGGCCGGCAGCACCGCCAGCGAGAGCACCAAGGTGGGCCCCCGGGGCAGATGATGGAGGTTTCCCCGCAGGGCCACCACGCTGTTGAGCAGGGTCACAATGCTGATGACCGTGGCCATGGTGGCCACGGAATACACGCCCATGCCACTGGCCAGCCCCATCACGATCATGGCCAGGCCAAAGCCCGTGACGGTATGCACATACACCGCCAGCATCATGATCATGCTGAACAGAAACAGCGGCAACAGATCAGGGCTCATGGTGCGTTATGCAAAGCGCGCAGCGGGCAGGAATTGACCACTCCAACACAGACGCACGACAGGGTTGAGCCAGCGCGCTGTTTCCAACAGCTATCCACACACTTATTCACAAGGAATGGGGATAAGTCCCGGCGGCCTCAGAACACGCGATCATCATTGAACAGGAAATCCGATCCATCGGCGGCGGAAGGCGCCGACGCGTCGGGCGACCGGGTGTATTTGCCCGCCAGCGGCCCCTGGCGCAAATTCGCCCACGACAGCAGATGTGCGTAGATCAGCGGCAATACGCCCTGGTCACGCAACTGCGCAAAGTCCTCGTGCGACATGGCATTGAGCTTGGCCTCATCAACGGCGCGCATGCCCTTGATCTGATGCACGGGCTTGCCGTCACGCGACAGTGTGATGACCCGCTCGACCAGAAGGCCGGCCGCATCAAGCGCCTCGACCATGCGGCGCGTGACCGGCATGGCACGCTGGATCTCCTCGAGCAGCTTCATGCGACGCTGCATATGCCCGGACAAGGCCCCGTCCGGTGCAAATACTGCATGGCCGTTGGAGGCGTTGAGCTGAGGCGCATCCGGATCAAATGCGATCATATAGCGGGTGTCCCCATCATCCAGGTTTTCCATATGCGCAAGGATGAAAGGATAACGGCGGATGTGGGCAGGAATGTAATTGGCCTGCCACTGCCCCTGCGCATCCACATAGGCGTTGCGACCCGTTTCCAGCCCCATCAGCGCACAGGGAAGCTTCGCCTCGTTGATGGGAAAGACAATGGGAAACTCACGCGCAACATCGGCAATCTCGCTGACCACGATGGGTGCCAGCAGAATCTCGCGCGCATAGGCATAGTTATTGGTTTCAAGAATCTTCAGATCAGCATGTTCATCATGCTTGAGCGCTACCGTCTGTTTGAACATGAATATCGGCTCCGGGAAAAAAATTGGATGGCGTTCAGTGTAGCGTGGAAGCGCTGTCGCAACACGCCTGCTCCCGTCATCGCCGCTCCGTCATTATGAGGGCGCCAAAGCCGCCATCACCCGCTCGCGCGAATACAGCAGCGGAAAGCTCTCGCCCCGGGCCCAGGGCGCCAGCAAGTGACTGGCAAAACGACTGTCCAGGCGACCCGACTGCCCCGGCGCATTCATGGCCACCGAGGCATCCCAGTCGCCGACGTCGATCACCAGGCGCAGGGTGGCGCCCACCACCTGGGTAAAGTCCGGGCCATGGGCCGTCAGGCCGACGGTATCGCCGCTGCCGCCGCGGGCCACACGCGGCGTGGCCAGCAGGTGCTCGTCCAGGCGTGCCCGCAGCAAGGCACGCAGGGGATGCACCATGCGTGCCGTATGCACGCTGCCCCAGCGCCATGCGCGCACATTATCGCCATGGCGCCGGCGCAAGCGGGTCATGGCCTGCGCCAGTGTCGTGCCCATCAGCGTCGCCAGGCGCTGCTCGCCATCCGCGCCAAGATACTGCGCCGGCTGCCTCAGCAACAACAGGTCCACACGCCGGTCGGGCACCAGATCCGCCGTTCTGAGCGCACGCGCAGCCTCGGCAATGACCGGCATCGGCAGATGCTGCGCCAGTGCCAGCTGCAACAGGGCGGGGCGCAGATGACTGCGGTACCAATATTCGAAAAGCAGGGCCGGCGCCGAATCCACATCCAGGCAGGCATCCCATCCCAGCAGCAGATCCAGCCCCTGCCGCGCAGCAGCATCTTCCACGTGCAGGGTGCGCACAATAGCCAGCACCTCGCGCGCCAGCAGGCTGCAGGTGTCATTCTGCAGGGCATTGCTGTCCGCAACCGTGTGCTGCGTGCCTGCACCCAGCACTTCGTCGATACGTTCCTTGCGCAAGCGCGAAAACCACTCGTAGCCCAGATGACGATCCTGCGGATACTCCGGCGGAATATTCATCTCGTTGGCCGTGGCCAGCCATCCGCACGGCGGGTTGAAGGACCGCGGCAGATCATCCGGATCGAAGAATCCCTGCCACTCATGGCGGCCGTCACCGGGCACGGGCAAGGTGCCGTCCCAAGTCTTGCGTACCGGTATCAAACCGGCATTGCGCCAGCCGATATTGCCGTCTCCATCGGCATAGACATAATTGGCGCACGGCGCCTTCCAGTGGCGGCAGGCCTGGTTGAATTCCAGCCAGGAACGCGCCCGCATGATGGCCAGGCCCCCCAGATACGGTGCTGCGCCCGCCTCCAGCCAGGCGGCCCGAACGGCAAAGGCCCT
This sequence comes from Castellaniella sp., assembly GCA_041655275.1. Classification (GTDB taxonomy): domain Bacteria; phylum Pseudomonadota; class Gammaproteobacteria; order Burkholderiales; family Burkholderiaceae_B; genus JAJYRX01. The sequence goes on from JBBAFU010000002.1 coordinate 185,544, forward strand.
GCCGTGCTGCACATCCTGATGAATGACGGGGCCATGACGCGTAAAGGCGAGCTCGACCGGAACCGGCGCCGCATTGCGCACGGGAATCGTTTCGTGCACAACGCGCATGCTCTCCCAGCCGTCACCATAACGATACTGGCCGGCATCCGCGGGATTGAGCGCATAAACGTACAGGTCCTCCTGATCGGCCGCATAGAATGTCATGCCAAAGGCTATACGGCCGTTATGTCCGGTAAACAGGCCCGGCAGACCAATCTCGCTGCCGCCGATGGCATCCAGCTCGGGCGAGCTCAGGTGCACCAGATAACGCATGCCTGGAAAGCCCGTCATCGTGCGATGCGGATCATTGGCCAGGATGGGACGCCCACTGGCCGTGCGTGTACCGGCAATCGTCCAGTTGTTGCTGCCCTCGGGCAGGCGGCGCCCCGATGACGGGCCTGAAGGCGCGGGCCCGATGACGGGCGGCGTCATCCCCAGTTCGTAGATGCGCAGCACATCGTCAGGGATATCGGCCAGATCCAGCCCTTCGGGCACCTGCAGCGCACGTGCCGGCTCGCGCTGTCGCCGGAGATCCTCGACCGCTGCACCGAAATCGCGCAGCACACGCGCTCGTGACACTTCATCACGGATGTTGTAGTACAGCCCGTGATTGCGGATGACGACGACGTCTTCGGCCGCCCACAGCGACGGCAGATAATCCAGGGCCTGGAACTCCGGCGGCAAGCGCTGCGGATTCGCGTAGGCCTGTTCTATGAAGGCATTGACGCCCTGCACGAAAGCCTGGACGCAGGCCCGCGCATCATCCCCATAGGATGCCCACTCGGCCGCCATGTCGCCACGGTAACGAAACAGGCGCGCTGCACGATCGCGCTCGACAAAACGGCTGCCAAACGCCTCGGATAGCAGGCCCAGACCGCAGCGCCGCCAGTAATCCAGCTGCCAGAGCCGCTCGCGCGCCACGTAATAGCCCTGGCCATACAGAGTGTCCAGCAGGCTGTCGCCATAGATGTGGGGCACCCCCCAGCGGTCGACGACGATGCGAACTCCATTGCGGGAAAGTACTTCTTCGGCCAGGGAATCCTGTTCCACTGTCATGACTCCTGCGATGCGGGCCGGTATCGGCCCTATGTGCTCAATGATATGACATTGGGCAGGCGAATCTTCTGTTCTACGGCCGCATAAAGATCAATATCTGTCGGCGGGGTTCGTATGGATATTGCAAGACTGTAGCGGGCCACTGAACCATAGCGCACAAGTGCTGGCCGTGTCCGCCACCATCCAGTTCCCGGATACACGGCAATGAACCCCCGGCTGACCAGCTCGGCAGCGGTACCCTTCCAGATATCCTGATGCAAGGAACCACGATGTCGATGCTGCGTACCGAGCAGCCAGTCCGGGTCGGAAGAAGTGGCAGAATCATCATCTTCATGCTGCGCAGCGGCATTCAATCGCGCAATAAACTGTTCCGTCGATGCGTCAAGGGGACGCTGCACGTCGAAGCGAAGACGATGGGACGGATAGTGATACTTGGATACGCTACCGCGTGCAGACGGATTGGGCTCTATAAAGTACGACAGTGTGACACGCATTTCGACCAGAGTGTCCTGCAGGGACTCCAGCGCCTCCACTGGCCATGGCAAGCAATGCAGATTCATATCGCATGTAACAACTCCCTTGCGCTTGACCTTTTTGTATGGATATAACTGACCTTCAATCACAAGGGTCAAGGAATCACTCATACTCCACAGAGCGCGTTCCAGATCCGGAGTTCCCCACCCGCAATGACGGATCAAGTCGACATAATCAGCCTTCCTCGGCGCCGGCGGTAAAAACATCCGGCGCATGGAATCCGTCCATTGTGCAGAATGAACCAATAACGCCCGGATCGTCTCTGCCCGCAGATGCGGATAAACAGCCATGATCCGTGCTGCCATGCCGGCACAAAGTGCAGACGCCGCGCTGGTCCCATTACTAACTGCGAACAAGTGTGTCAGAGGCTGATGATGGGGCACGAGCAGGTTCAGGCTGTCCATACCCACTACACCCAAATCATCTAGTGCTGCATTTCCTCCTTCCAGCACCAGATCCGGCTTGAGAGGCCAGGCCGAGTCCCAAGTCGTTGCTGTTGCGGTAAACGGGCTCAGGCCACCAGCTTCAGCAATAGGTTTCAGAGAAGGATGGCCGTCTGTGTCGACCTTGTCAGTACAAGCCCCTACAGTGACGGCATTCCAAGCCTGCCCCGGATCATGGATAAGATTAGTAGTCAGATTATCAGGATATGTTGCCCAAGCGGTCGGGTCATTGGCATTGCCTGCAGAAAGCACGAACAACCGGGTGCTCGCTGTTGCGTCGTCCACCGCTGCAGCAAGGTTATCAATCGCAGCCGACCATGATGACGGCCGCCCTTGATCCCGATAATCCGGCGCAGTCACGGCAGACGTGAACACCCGCAGCCGCTCTGGCGCAGCAATTTCCGGCCGGGCCACGCCTTCCATGAAAAGATGGGCATGCAGGCGCGCATTGCCTTTATTGTCACCTCGATCACGCAAGAGCTTTACTGATTCGAGCCGATGATGAATGTGAACTGTGTCAGTCGACGCCAGGACATCGGCAAGATCACCGTAAACTGCCAGACCGGCCATTCCCGTACCGTGCCCTGCCTGATCTTCTACGCCCCATGCCTGATTGACAGCATGAAGATCGACGGTGGCTAGCAAGGGTTTCAGCAATGGGTGCGCCCGGGTCACGCCCGAATCCAGCACACAGACGTGAGGCACATTGTCTGCCGGCGTCAATTGAACACGCTCCAACAGTTCGTGCGCCCACTCTCGCTGCTCAACCGCATCCATGGTTCTGAAAAAATCTGCTGTTTCCTTGGCATAGCGTAGTTCTGCCACGCAGTTCAATGCCATTACCGCTCGTGAAAATTCTTTTTGTGAACCATGCATCAAAACCACCGTACGCTCGGGAAAATCAACCCGTTCGTCGCCGAGCACACATTCCGTTGACTGAATAAGTTTTCTGAAATCCTCAACAACCGCCTGACGCTGCCCTTCGCCACGGACCGACAGCCAGACCTCCCACCAGAAAGCAGTGGCAGAATCAGCGGGCAGCTGTTCGGGCCTGTCGGTCCACAACCCTTCTATTTCCGCCATCCCGATAGATTCAATTGCATCAATCAACTTTCGATGATCTCGTGCGCGACCACGAACATCCTTCTTTTCGGCGAGATACTCTGCAATATAGCGCTCGAAATGCGCAAGCTGACCATCCGGAACAAAAACATTGGCGAGCGTACGCGGACCTTCCTCTCGCACACTCAGAAGCTCAATCTTCCTGGTAGCATTCGCCAGGCTCTCGAATGCCAGCTTCACGTCAGGCTGGCTTCTGAACAATATCTGTAAACCCAACCCGGTTTCCAGTTCCAACCCCCCTTGATGGCGCACAACTTCAGACGCGGCCGACTTCAGGGTCTCGATCTGATCTTTAAGCGCAGCACCATGCTGCTGTCTCGGTTGAGCAGGAATATGTTGCTTTTTCTCACGCCCCCCTCGGGCAGTGAACTCTATGGTCTGCGACGTGTCCCGAAGAAAAAAATGAGGGTGCTTAACTGGAGGTCGTGCCGCCATGGTACGACTCCACCCTCTTCCCGTGCATTCTCACGCTGAATTTCCGACGCTCGTCAAAAGCCCGGATCAGGCCGGCCGGTGTCACGTGATCTATTTCGTGCATCAAGGCGTCCTTGATGGCCTCATCCACAGCGCGCCCGATTTCTGCATAGCTCAAGCCCTGAGCCGACACCGTGAGCGCCTCAAGCGGAAGAGGGCTGGGCGCAAACTCGCCGAGTCTTGCCTGTAGCAAGCGGGTAATCTGCTCGCCTGCCGGCAGCCGGTACTCGATCACGTCATCGAAGCGACGGAACAGTGCATAATCGAGAATTTCGACGTGATTGGTTGCTGCAATGATCAGACTGTGGGACTTATCGCTCTCGATCATCTGCAGAAAGCTGTTCAGCACCCGCCGGATTTCACCAACATCGTTAGCCAGTCCTCGCTGGGAGCCGATCGCATCGAACTCATCGAAAAAATAGACACCCCTGACCTCATTAATTGCGTCGAATATCTGACGCAACTTTGCAGCCGTTTCTCCCATGAATTTGGTTATCAACGAATCGAGCCGTACGGAAAACAAAGGGATACCCAACTCGCCCGCCAGCACGGATGCCGTCATTGTCTTGCCCGTTCCCGGAGGCCCCACCAGCAGCAATTTGCGCCGGGGAAACAGGCCATACTCGCGAATACGGGAATGGTGCCTCTGTTCTTTGAGGATGCGGCCGAGCTGCGCCGCTGCTTCCTTATCAAGCACCATGTCTGCCAGCCGGCTCTTTGGGTGGCTAACCGTCAACAGGTTTGCAAGCTCGCCGCGCGGGCGTGCCAACGGCAATAGCCTGCCCGTCGCTTCAGCGGGTAAAGCGCGCGCTCTGGCTGCATCGATCATGTCTCGCAGCTCCTGGGCAAGTTTGTTATGTCCGCGCTTGGCCTCACGGGCAGCGACCTGCATCGCTATGGAATAGAAATGCCGGTCGTCCCGGTCGATGTGGGATTTCACCAACGCCTTCAGCTGTTCGGCATTAGCCACTGTGACCTCCCAAAAGTACGCATCAGATGATGGCCTGCAAGCCCTTGTCCGCGATGATGTTCAGCAATTTCAGCGCTGGGCCTCTGGGTTGGGTTTCGCCCTGCTCCCACTTGCGCACGGTAGATGCCGATGTATGCAAGTAAAGCGCAAACACCGGCTGGCTGAGCTTCAGGCTTTCGCGCAGGCGCTTGATATCCGTCGCGCTGAACTCCCGCACTGGCGGCGAGCAGATCGCATCGAACTCGCGCAACGTCACTTTGCTGACCGCACCGCCTTCAACAAGCGCTGTCAAGTCTCCGCGCAATGATTCAATGATCTTGCTCACAACGTGTTCCTACTAAAACTCCTGACCCATGAACTATATCCATAACGGGCACACTCATCAACACGTTGCCACAACACTCATCGCGATTTCGCCTGTCTTTGCTTATAAGCGAAAACAGGTCATGCAGAAAAGACGGAAGAGTACCGAAAAAATTTTCACGGACTATGCCCGCAAGCGCCTGAACAGTATCCTCGAAGACGGCGACCAGGGTGAGCTTCTCACTGCCCCGAAGTACCCGCCGGCGTTGCACCGGCACCGAAACGGGACACGAGCAGCAAGATAATCGTGACCAGGATGATCTGCAATACGGATACTGCTGCAATGGTCGGGTCGATCTCGTTCATGATGTTATCGAACATCTTCTTTGGCAGCGTCATGTTCGACCCGCCCAGGAACATGGCGATGATGAGCTCGTCAAAGGACGATATGAACGCCAGAAAGGCGGCAGAGACCAGCGACGGCCGTATCTGCGGCAGGGTCACGCGCCGGATGGCCTGCAGGCGCGACGCCCCCAGACTCATCGCGGCATTCTCGTGATTGATGTCGAAAGTGCGCAGCGCTGCGGTGACGATGATCACCACAAAGGGAATGGCGTGCACTGTATGCGCGAGGACGATGGCCTGCCAGTGGCCGATAAGGCGCATCTGCGAAAAGACGGCATATACCGCGATCGAGTAAATGATCAGGGGGACGATCAGCGGCAATATGGAGAGCTGGTTGACCAGCGTCTTGCCGGGATAGCGCCCCCGCACAAGGCTGAAGGAAAGCATGGTGCCCACAAGCGTCGCCAATACCATCGTTGCCGTTGCGATCTTGAAGCTGCGCAGGGTTGAATCCACCCATGCAGGATCATTGATATAGGCCTCGTACCAGCGCATGGACCATCCCGGCGGCGGAAACTGCAGGTAGGCCGATGAACTGAACGAAATGGGAAATACCACCGCCAGCGGCGCTATCAGAAAGAGGAACACCAGCGCACACCACACATACAGCACTACGCGCCCGGTACCGCCGGGACGGCGCCGCGGCCGGCGACGCATCTTCAGCTCCATTGCATATTCCCCTTCAACAGGCGGCGCAAGGCCATGTGGACGGCCAGCGTCACCAGCAGCAGCACTACCGACAAGGCAGAGGCAAAACCCCAATTGAGGAACTGGCTGACTTGTTTCTCGATCAGCAGCGCCGACATCGTCACCTTGCCGCCGCCCAGTATGGCCGGCGTGATATAGAAACCGATGGACAGCACGAAGACCAGCGTCACCCCTGCCAGAACGCCAGGCAGGGTGAGGGGGAAATAGACGCGGCGAAAGGCCTGCCAGGATGATGCCCCCAGACCCTGTGCCGCCGCGAGAAGGCCGTCATCCATGCGACGCATCACGGCATACAGTGGAAACACCATATAAGGAAGCAGTACATGCACCATGCCGATCAGCACACCCGTTGCATTGTTGATCATTGCCAGCGGGCTCGATATCACACCCAGATCGAGAAGCAGGCGATTCAATATGCCGTTACGTCCCAGGATCACCATCCAGCCGTAAGTACGCACCAGAACACTGGTCCAGAAGGGCAGCAACAGGAAGATCAGGCCCAGCGTCATCCACAGTCCCGACGCATTGGCCAGAAAGTAGGCCAGGGGATACGCAATCACCAGCGTGATGATGGCCACATAAGCCGCAATCAGCAAGGTATCCAGCAGAACGCGAACATACAGACCATCGGTAACAGCCTTGCGATAATGCTCCAGCGTACCCCCTTCGAAACTCTGGGCGAAGAGCATGGCCAGTGGCAATGCAAACAGAAACACCAGAAAAAGCAGTGCCGGCGTTGCCGTCAGAAAGGAAACGTGTTTCATGCACCTTCCCCCGTCATGACCATTCGATCAGATGAATGTCGTCCTGATCCCAGCCCACGCGTACCGTGTCACCCACAGCGTATTCCGTACCGGCCCCTGCCAGTGGCCATCGCACAATCAGCTCGGACCCGTGCTCCAGCCGCAGCCGGTACTTTATGGAGCTGCCCAGGTAAACAACCTCAAGCACCGTCCCGGTCACCATGGTGTCGGCGCCCATCTCGCCGACAAGGTTGCGAGCCCGCTCAGGGCGCAGCAACAGGCCTATTTCCTCGACCGGTGCGGCAGCGGAAGCGGGCACAAGCACCTCCATACCATCCGGTGTCTGTGCACGGCCCGGAGACACCATACGCGCAGGAAACAGGTTGGATTCCCCGATGAAGCCGGCCACAAACCGGTTCACGGGATAACGGTAGATCTCCTGCGGTGTGCCTATCTGCGCAATTTCGCCGGCATCCATGATTGCGATGCGATCCGACATGATCAGGGCTTCCTCCTGGTCATGGGTGACGAAGATGGCAGTCAGGCCCAGCTTTCGCTGCAGGCGGCAGACTTCAAGCTGCATCTGCTCGCGCAGCTTGCGATCGAGTGCGCCAAACGGCTCGTCAAGCAACAGCAGCCTGGGTCCGAAAACCACTGCCCGCGCCAGTGCCACGCGTTGCTGCTGGCCGCCCGATAACTGCTTGGGCAACCTGTCCCCGTAACCGGGCAGATCAATGAGCGCAAGCGCCTCTTCGACCTGCTTCTCGCGAGTGGCCCTGGGCACCTTGCGCATGACCAGCGGAAAGCCGATGTTCTCGGCCACGGTCATGTGCGGAAACAGCGCATAGTTCTGGAACACCATGCCGATACCGCGCCGGGCCGGCGTGGTATCCGTCACATCCTCATCACCCAGCTTCACGCAGCCGGTATCCGGCTGCTCGAAACCTGCGATGATTTTCAGCAAAGTCGTCTTTCCCGACCCGCTGGGGCCCAGAATCGTGAGCAATTCGCCGGACTTGACAGTCAGATCAATGCCGTCGAGGGCGCGCGTGGCACCGAAATGCCGCGTCACGCCTTCAATCGTGATTTTCTGTCCGCTTTCCATTTGCCTCATGCCCTACTCAAGCAGCCAGCGCGCCCAGCGCTCGTGCAGCTCGGCCCTGTGATCCGCCCACCAGTTCAGATCCACCCAGAACTGCTTGGGCAAATTATCGGGACTCGTGGGCAAATGGGGCACAATTTCGGGATCCGTGTATTGAGTTGCCTCAAGATTCAGGCCCGGATAGCCGATGATGGACGCATATTTCGCTTGCAGCTTCGCATCCGCAGCCATGGCCAGCAGACGCTGCCCCCAGTAGGCGTCTTTTGCGCCCTTGGGAATGCCGAAGGCCGACTCCTTGATCGCCCCCTGATTCCACTCGACGGCGATGGGAGCACCTTCCTTCAGAAGCGCATAGTAGCGACCGTTCCAGGCCGTACCAATCACGGCTTCCTGATCCACCAGCAGCTGGGCCGACTGCGCACCGGTTGTCCACCAGGCGGCGATATGCGGCTTGATCTCGTCCATCTTCCTGAATGCCCGCTCGACGTCCAGCGGATACAGATTCTCTGGTGCGACGCCATCCGCCAGCAGTGCAAACTCAAGGTTTTCAATGGGACTGTTCTGCATGGTCCTTGGGCCGGGGAATTTTTTCACATCCCAGAAATCCGCCCAGCTCGCGGGCCCCTTGCCTTCACCGAACACATCGGTACGATAACCGATGATCGTGGAGTACGCGCTCTTGGGAAACACATATTTCCTGTCGCGCAAATGCTCGGGGAAGGACGAGAAATCGATGACGGAGCGATCCAGCGGCTCAAGCAGGCCCGATCGTTCTGCGGTAATTGCGTCCGGGCCCGAAATTTCGGTCACCGTCCATTCGATATTGCCGCTTTTGACCATGGCCTGCAGCTTGCCCAGATCCACGGGACTGGTATTGATGACCGTAATCCCGTATTTCTTTTCAAACTCGCTATAGAAAGCCGTGCGATTGGCAGCCTGCGTTGCGCCGCCCGAATCGTTCATGACAATCTTCGCCGGCTTCTCCGGCGCCGCCATCGCAAGGGATGAAGTCATTGCAAACACACCGGCGCCCAGCAGGGCCGATGCCAGCACGGACGAAAGTTGACGTCCCAGAGCTTGATTCGACATAGTCTGTCTCCTGATATTTATGAGCACTATTCATCCAGTCCCAGGAATGAGACTGCGTTCTGATAAAGCCACTTGTGCCGTACCTCTTCCTTCAGTGGCAATGCGCACACCTCTTCCAGGGCCCGTGCGACGGGCTGCATGGGATAGGCTGAACCGAAAATAATCTGATCCTGCAGCAGCGTATTGCCATACTGCAGCAGCATCTCGTATCCGGAATTCTGCACATTCAGATATTTGGGTCGCACCGCCACCAGGCCGATGCGTACATTTGCGTGGCGCCAGGCGACGGCAATGAGCTCGTTGATCCACGGCCAGCCGGGCGGCGAGGCGCACACCCGCAGCTCGGGAAAATGCAGCATGACATCATCCAGATATTCAGGCTTCCCGTACTTCATGGACGTCACATCCGAGAAGTTTGTTCCGCAGTGGATGTTGACCGGGATCCCAAGCTCTATGCACTTTGCGTACAGCGGGTACATACGCGGGTCGTTGATCGCCAGCTTGTGCTCGAAACACTGCAGGTTCAGCCCGATGAGGCCCAGGTTCTTCACTGCATGCTCGAGCTCGCGCAAGGCGGTCATGCCCTTGTTCGGATCAACACCCGCAAAACCGAGATAGCGCGGCCCCTGCTCGCGACAGAACTCCGCCACCGCCTCGTTGGTGATGCGTGCACCGAAAGTCGTCTCCAGATCGCGTGCCTTGACGACCACGTGACGGGCACCCATGCGCTCGTACGATTCCAGATACTCCTCCAGAGAGGGCTCCGGCGCCGCCTGGGCCGTGGCGACTGCGCGCTCGCTGGAGCGGTAGACACGCCGGTAATTGCTCAGATGCGCTGCCTGCCGAATGCGCAGGTGCGGCGGCGCGCTGCCGTAATCAATGAAAGTTGTCATAGCCATTTCTCCTCTATGCGGTCATAGCTTCCCCGGCGCAGATCACTCACACTGCCCACCAATGTCCCCTTGGCAATCTTTCCCGAAGGGGTCTTGGGCAGGTGCTCGACATACTCAATGAAGCGCGGCACCTTGAAGCGCGCCAGATTGGCCTCGCAATGGGCAATAAGATCGGTCAGCGGCAAGTCTTCCATTCCGAATTCCTTGCGCAGCACGATGTAGACCTTCACTTCCTCGCCGCGCATGTCGTCCTTGACGGGCACCGCGGCGGCTTCCGCAACTTCGGGAATCGCTGCGATGACCGCCTCAACCTCCCGCGCGGCAATGTTTTCCCCGGCGCGCCGTATCATGTCCTTCACGCGGCCGACAATATAGAAGTAGCCACGCTCATCCTGTCTGAAAAGATCACCCGTGCGAAACCATTCGCCGTCGAACGCGGCTGCGGTGGCCTCCGGATTCTTGTAATAACCCTGAAGCATGCCGGGTCCGCTGACCTGCAGCTCGCCGACGTCTCCCGGTGCCACCGGCGCCCCGTGCCCGTCGACGATGCGCGCCCGGCGAAACGGGCCGGGCATCCCGCAAGATCCCGAGCCCGTCATGTCGGTTGCCTCGATAGGCATGAACATGCATGTTCCCGTTTCCGTCATGCCGAAAGCTTCACGTGCAATCAGGTCGAAGCGTTCCTCCATGGCCTGATGAATACCCTTGGGTATCCCGTACACGTTCACCCGTACCAGCTGGTGCTGCCGGTCATCGGGCCGCGCCGGTTGTTTGTGGATGATGTAAGGGAACAGGCAGAAATTGATGTCGTGCTCGCGCACCCATGACATGAAACGGCTGGGACTCTGGCGTTCGGCGACATGCAGCGTACCGCGCTGATGGAAGGCCATCAGCAACAGCCACTGGGGATCCATATAGAAGAATGGCGTGGGCGCCATGATATTCCGGTAGACACGCCCGTCACGAAATGCATTCACCTTGCTGGTGATCAGCCAATACCGGTGCGAAAGAATACAGCCTTTGGGAAAGCCGGTGGTGCCGGAGGTGTACTGGATGTTCATAGGATCATCCAGCGCCACTTCGATGGCGTTGAGGCGGACACTGTCGGCCGTCATGAAAAGCGCATGCCAGCTTCCATAGCCGGCGGTATCGTCAGGCAGTGCGCTCCCGGCGTGCGGCACTGTCCCGGAAGGCGTGTTCACGACATGAACACGCTGTGCCGGGATACCCTCGCGCAAGGCCTCGAACTCCTGCAGCACCGCAAGGCATTCCCGGTGAATGACCAGCTGTTCCACATCGCCGTTTTCCACCAGGTAGGCCAGCTCGCGCGCCGTATAGGCGATGTTGATGGGCACCATGACGGCACCCACACGCGCAAGCGCAAGCCAGGTCAGGGGGAAAGCGGCAATATTGGGCAGCATCACGCCCACATGCGTGCCCTTCGCGATGCCCGCGTCAAGCATGCCTGTGGCCAGACTGTCGATGCGGGCGCACAAATCCCCGTAGCACATCGTTTCGCCGGACTCGAAGAAATTCCACGCCACCTGCTCCGGCGCAGTCTCTGCCGCCGCCGCGCGAACCAGCGCACTGATGTTATCCGGCAAGGGCTCGGATTCAATGCTTCGAATCCGCTCCGCCAGCGGCACTACGGCTTGCGCCAATACTTGCTGTCTTCGCATGGTCTTTTCTGCCTCCCGGGTCATGCGTTGTCAATGCACGTTCTTGTCTTGTTGCAATCGAGTGTAAGAGTGGCCCTCCAATAAATCTAATACAATTTATTGGTCACAAGACAAACTAAAAGTTATGCCTCTTGCGCCTTTCAACCGATAAGCGGAGTTCAAAAAGATGTTGAATGTCCGATATTTGAACGTGTTTCGCGCCATCGCCAAGGCCGGCTCGGTGTCCGGCGCCGCGCGCGCCCTGCATGTCTCGCAACCTGCGGTGACGAAGTCATTGCGCCTGCTCGAAGACGCCCTTGATGTGCAGCTTTTCAAGCGCATCAGCGGCCGCCTCTTCATCACACCCGAAGCCGAAGCCCTGCTGCCCGAAGTGGAACGCCTGTTCGGCGTGCTTGCCGGCATCAGGGACAGGGCCGACGAGCTCCGGGACGGCAGCTACGGCATGATCACGATCGCGTCAGTGACCACGCTGGCATCGTCCATCGTCTCCGTGGCCATAGAGCGCTTTCGCGCGCGCAACCCGAATGTCAGCTTCGACGTTCAGGCCTTGCCCACCAAACTGGCCGTGCAATATGTGGCCACCAATTATGTGGACCTCGGTATTCTGGATGCACCGCTGAATGCGACCGAAATGGAAACCCTGGCGCTATGCCGCTCCGACATGGGCTGCCTCATGCAGCAGACCCACCCCCTGGCGTCACGGGAATTCATTGAACCCGCCGATCTTCAGCACATTCCCATGATTGCTTTTCGCGAAGACACGTTTTCAGGGCTGCACCTGCGCCAGGCCTTTCACGCTGCGGGCATCCCCCATCCCATCCAGTTTTCCGTCAACAACTCCGAGCTGGCCTACTCACTGGTCAGCAAGGGGATGGGTATGGCCTATGTGGACACCTTCCCCCTTCTGTCGGGCCGGTATCCCGAACTGGTGATGCGCCCGCTGAAACCTGCGGTGACCACCTACCCCAGTGTCATTTTCTCCCGCACCCGTCCCGTTCCCATTGCCGCACGCCTGTTTGTGGATGAACTCATTGCCACCATCAACGAAATGATGAAGGACGAACGCTGCCTGCTCAGGCCGCCGGCTGAGCGGCGTTAATTCACTTATATAGGCTCAGCCCATTCTTCCCAGCGCCTGGTTGATATGATCCGCTTCAGCACGTAATGCCTTGCTGATTTCCCGGCGACGCTCCGGCCCCATGCGACCATGATGCGCAGCAATACTCAATGCGGCAACGGGCTGCCGGCCCAGATAAACCGTAACGCCCACCCCGTACATACCTTTAAGCACATGCCCTGGATTGAAGGCGTAATACTGTGCGCGCGTCTGCTGTACGGCCTGCCGAATGATCTCCGCATTGATTTGCGGGTAGGCAGTCAACCGCGTGGCATTGCGTCGCAAAATATTCTCAATCTCCTCATCCGGCAAGGCTGCCAACAAAGCCAGGCTGCCCGACCCAACGCCCAACGGTCTTCTCGTGCCAATATTCTGCGTCAGCACCTTGACCGGAAACGAGCCTTCGATACGATCCACACACATCGCATCCAGACCGCTTCTGATGGTGAGCATGACCGTATCGTTGGTCTTGTCCGTCAGGCGCTGCAACGAAGGACGGCTGACGGTACGGATATCCAGACGATTGGCAGCCCTTTCACCTAACGACAAGAACTCCAGGCCCAGATAATAAGAGCGGCTGGCCGAGTCCTGATCAACAAACCCCTCTTCCGCCAGCGATTTCAGCAAACGGTGCAAGGTCCCCTTGCTCAGGCCGCTATGCGCCTGCAGGTCGGAGAAGCGCATTCCGCTCGCCGACGCATTAAACGAGAGAATGCGCAGAATATCGAGCGCCCGCTTGACACTTTGAACGGCCATCGACTCACCACCATTTCTGTTCCGGAACCAATTTCCGCGACAACCTGAGCAACGAATACCTTTGTTCCACCAACAGGAACTTAAGTTCCGTCTGTTGAAACTTTCTCACAGTATAAATAAAAACCTTGAGACAGGTGACTACATTCAACGACAGAGCTCACCTTTTCAGGGATGTGCATCAACATGAATACAAACACCGAAATTCACAAATGGAGCCGAGGGCTCTGGGCGGACCGGGTCGACAGCGCGTTTCTCGACCAGCTGCGCGAGGCGATACGCGTACACATATTGCCGCAGGCAGACACGATAGACCGTGAAGATATCTATCCAACGCAGATCATCAAAACCTTTGCCCGGATGGGCTACACCAGCCTGACTCTTCCGGCAGAATGGGGCGGCCGGGGAGCCTCTTATCAAGAATGTGCAGCGCTATTCGAGGAAGCTTCCTATGCCAGTGCCGCTGTGGGAATCAGTCTGATCACCATCCTTCAGGCACAGACGATCATCGAGCGCTTCGGGAATGATTCGCTGAAGCGTCGCGTTCTGCCCAGGTTTGCGCAGGGGCTGCTGACATCCTATGCCTTGACTGAAGCCAACCACGGCAGCGACATACGCAGCCTTGACACGAAGGCCGTCCGTACTGCCGAAGGCTGGTGCCTCAACGGCAGAAAATCATTCATCACATCAAGCGCAGCGGCCGAAGCGTACATTGTTCTGGCGGAAACGCCGCTTGGCGTCTCCACTTTTTATGTTGAATCGGATAACCCTGGCATTCATACAGAAGAAGGACCCAATGCAAGCACGTTTGGCCTGCGTAATGGTCCGCACATGGATCTGGTATTGGATGAAGTGCATATCCCTGCGGATCAACTCATCGGTCACGAAGGCAAAGGCATACGACAGGCTGTCACCGCTCTGGACTTTTCCCGCACGGTGGCCGGTGCCATCAGCATCGGCATCGCGCGGGCCGCATTCGACCAGGCACTGGCCTATGCGGCAAATCGCAAGGCATTCGATGCGAAAGTACTGGAGTTTCAGGGAATTCAGTGGTACCTGGCAGACCTCATGACTGAAATCGATGCCGCGCGCCTGCTGGTGTATGAAGCGTGCCGCGCTCTTGATGAGCATGAGGATATCGCCCGCTACTCCAGTGAAGCAAAACTGCTTGCAAGCCGCGTTGCCACCCGTACAGCAGAGCAGGCAATACAAATCTGTGGCGCCTACGGCGTCACACTGAACGCCCCGCTCGGACGTTATCTGCGTGATGCCAAGGCCTATGAAATTGCCGGTGGCTCATCAGAGATCCTCAAGAACACCATTGCCAAGCATCTCCTCAAATTCATGACAAAAGCGAGCAACAATTGATCATGTCGGCAACACTCTCAGAAGATCAGCCGGCAACCGGCATCACCGATGCGCTTTATCATCATGCGCGGACGCGGCCGCATGCGGATTTTGTCGTATTTGAAGAAGAAAAATATACCTTCCGCGAAATGGCCTTGCTTGTCAGCGAGCTTGCACGCACTCTTCATGCGGCGGGCGTCAGGCCAGGCCAGCGCATTGCATTGATGTGCAGCAACCGGCCTGCATTCCTGGTCGCCTGGTTTGCCATCAACACACTCGGCGCCATTGCTGTTCCCCTGAATATCAGTCTCAAAGGCGATAGCCTGCGATACACGCTGGAAAAAAGCCAATCTCGCCTGTTGCTCGTAGAGCCGGCGCTGCATCAGGTGACGCAACGTGACCTGCAAGCGCTGCCCGACCTGGACATCCAATATATTGGCAATGCGCAGGAACAGGCGAGTGGCCTGACCGACCTCAACTATCCGATCGCCGACACGCCATTGTCAGCAGCCGATCCGGCCTGCATTCTCTTTACGTCGGGCACTACCGGCCTGCCGAAGGGGGTCGTACTTTCACACGCCGCCTATGTCATGGCCGGGCGTGACATGAGCGCCTCGCTGAGCCTGGATGCGAATGCCCGCATCATGGTTTTCCTCCCGTTATTTCATGCCAACCCGCAAATGTATGCCGTGTGCTCGGCATTGCATACGGGTTGCACCCTCATCCTCATCCGGAGATTTTCCGCAAGCCGGTTCTTCGAAGATGCGATCCGTCATCGGGCAACCGGCTTCACTTACGTCGGCACGGTCCTCGCGATTCTGGAAAAACAGCACCCCGAAACCCGCCACGATCACGATTTGCAGTGGTGCGTAGGCGGGGGAGCCCCGCTGCGTATCTGGCAAGCAATCGAATCCCGCTTTGACATCAAGGTACGCGAGCTTTACGGCATGACCGAAACCGGCGGCTGGGTTTCGATGAATCTTGAAAACGCATCGCGCCCCGGATCCGTGGGAAAGGCACGCGAAGGTGTCACGCTGGCCATTCGTGACGATACAGGGGCGCTGCTTCCCTCCGGCCAGAAGGGGGAAATCACTGTAAGCGCTGTCGAAGACAACCTGTTTTTCACGGAATATTGGGATAACCCGGAAGAAACCGGCAAGACGCTGCGTGACGGCTGGCTCTACACCGGTGACAGGGGCTGGCTGGACCGCGACGGCTATCTGTATTTCGATGGGCGGCTCAAGGAACTGATCCGTCGCGGCGGCGAAATGATCGCACCCGCCGAAATAGAACTGCAAATCATGAAGCATCCAGGCGTCAGGGACTGCGCAGTCATCGGTGTTCCGGATGACATTCTCGGTGAAGAAATCAAGGCGGTCCTCGTGCTGCGAGACCACATTGACATTCACACACTGAAAAGCCACCTGCACGAACATCTGCCCGGCTTCATGCTTCCCCGCTATGTCGGTTTTGTGCAGGAGATACCAAAAACCGAAACACAGAAAGTCAAACGACACGAGGTACTCACCATGACCATGGAGACCCGGGATCTGCGTGACGACATGATTACCAATGAAAGAAAGCAACGCAATGCAGGAGCAAGAAGCGAATGACGAGACGATGGAAACAGCGGCCCGAGGGATCGAACTGGGGTGACTTCGGAGACGACGACCAGCTCGGCCGGCTTAATCTGCTTACTCCGGCAAAGGTGCTGGAGGCCGTGGCGGAAATACAGACAGGCAAAGTCTTCAGCCTCAGTCTCCCTCTCGACCTGCCCGGTGGCAACGTACTCAATCCCGCAAGATTTCCGCCCCGCCTGAGTGCCACGCGCCGCAATGGACACCCTGTATTTCTGCATTCCTTCAGCGACGATCACAATACAACCGACGTTGCCTGCGATGACATGGTCACCTTGTGCCTGCAATACTCCACCCAGTGGGATTCGCTTGCACATATCGGCTCACTCTTCGATGCCGACCAGGATGGCGTGGCTGAAACCGTCTTTTACAACGGTTATCGCGGCGACACGGATTTCACCCATCCCGATGCCAGTGAGGACGGCAGCTCGCGCGCCGACCGGCTGGGCATAGAGCACATGGCGCGCCACGGCGTACAGGGACGGGCCGTATTACTGGATCTGCGACATCACTTCGGAGATGAGCGCCGTCTGGTCAATCATGAAGACATCATGAATGTCATTCAAACCGACCGGATCGAACTCCGTCCGGGCGATATGCTCTGCCTGCATACCGGCTTTGCCGACCTGCTGTGCGACATGCAAGGCAAGCCTGATGCTGACCGGCTTGCAAATGCCTGCAGCGTACTCGACGGATCTGACCCGGCGTTGCTGCAATGGATTGACGACAGCGGCATTGCGGCGCTGATTGCCGACAATTACGCCGTCGAGCACCGTCCCTATGTGTACAAGGGTGACGGATGCAGCGCCTTGCTGCCGATTCACGAACTCTGCCTTTTCAAGCTCGGCCTGCATCTTGGAGAGCTCTGGTATCTGACCGAGTTGGCGAACTGGCTACGTGAACAGGGTCGCCACGCCTTCATGCTCACCGCACCGCCTCTGCATTTGCCCGGCGCAGTGGGCTCACCCCTCAATCCCATCGCTACCGTCTGAGCCATTGGCGGACTTGCTATCTCGGACAAGGAGACAGACATGCTCAATCTCAAAGATAAAAACGGAATCGAATATGTCGGCCTGGGAATGCATTTTGACGAACTTCCTGTGGGCCGGAAATTCAGAACCGTCGGAAGAACAATCACGGAATCCGATCTCGTCAACTTCGTGAACAGCACGGGATTCACCGAAGTCTTGTTCACGGATACCGAATTCATCAAAGAAGAGTCAGACATCAAAGGCCGGCCGGTACCGGGTGCCCTGGTGTATTGCATGGCGGAAGGCCTGCTCATGCAATCGACCATGCAGCATACCGGATTCGCATTTCTTGAAATGTCACTTCAGGTCAAGGCGCCCACAATTGTCGGCGACAGGATTTATGTGACATGTGAAGTAACCGAGGCGCGTCCCAGCCGCAGCCGTCCCGACCGCGGCCTGGTACGCACAATGAATCGCGTCATCAATCAGCATGGTGTGGTCATCATGACCTACGATCCGCTGCGATTTGTCAAGCGCCTGCACACCGCCACCGGCAAACAAAATAACTGATCCCTGCACCATACGCTCTCATTCACAAGGAGGAACCTATCATGAGAACGAAACCTTTGACCCGCTGCCTATCCGTCATGGCATCCGTATTTTCCCTGCTGGCTGTCATGCCGACGACAGCAGCGGCGGACACATGGCCCGACAAGCCCGTCCATCTGCTGGTCGGCTTCGCTCCGGGAGGCCCGACCGATGTTGTCGCCCGTATTCTGAGTGAAGAAATCGGCAGAAATCTTGGGCAGCCTGTTGTGGTTGAAAACAAGGCCGGAGCGGCCGGCAACATCGCTGCCGTCGCGCTCACCAACGCACCGGCAGACGGCTATACCCTGCTGTACAACACTTCTTCCATTGTCATCGCGCCCTGGGTTTACCGGTCCGTGGGCTTCGACCCAATGAAGAGCTTTGCCCCTGTGAGCCTCACGGCTGCTGTGCCTCTCGTACTGATAGCCAACCCTTCAGTGCCCGCCAAAACAGCCGGCGAGCTGCTGGAACTGATTCAGAAAAAACCGGGTGAAATGAACTACGCCTCATCCGGCACCGGTGCTATTGAACACTTGACGGCAGCACATATCCTCAGCCTGAAGCAAGCCGATGCGACGCACATTCCCTACAAGGGCACTGCACCAGCCCAGGTTGACCTGATATCGGGCGCAACGCAATTCACGACAACCACACTGAACACTGCCATTGCACCCGTCAAAGCGGGCAAGCTGCGGGCTCTGGCCATCACCAGCCGCGAACGCTCACATACCATGCCGGATGTCCCCACCATTGCAGAAGATTTGATTCCAAACTTTGAGAGCCTCGCGTGGCAAGGCATTGTCGCACCGGCCGGTACTCCACAACCCGTCCTGGAAAAACTCAACAAAGCGATCAACAAGGCATTGGAATCCGATTACGTAAAACAGCGACTCGCCGAACAAGGCACCATCATCATGGGCGGCTCCATTGCTGATTACGAGTCCTACATCAAATCGGAATATGAGCGCTGGGGCAATGTCGTCAAGGAGGCAGGTGCAGAAAACCTGTCCTGAAACTCTCAGCCGATACAGGTGCAGCGTTGAGCTGCACCTGTGCGTCATCATCCCGCTTTCCTTTACTTATCTTCGCTTATAAGCGAAAATAAGTGATGTTCGAGATAAGGCACTACATCACTGATGATGGCCGCGACATCTTTGCTAGCTGGCATGAAAAAGTAAAAGATAACAAAACAAAGATTGCCATCGACCGGCGCATCTATCGTATGGAGCTTGGTAACTTCGGCGATCACAAACCATGCAGAGACGGTGTGTGGGAGCTGCGTATCGACGTTGGCCCAGGCTACCGTGTTTATTACGCGCAAGCCGGAAAAAGAGTGATGAAAGACAGATCACATGATGATGCAATGGCTGAGGCTTTCCGGAAAAATCCGGACTATGCCGTCGAACTCCTGAACAGTATCCTCGAGGATGGTGATCAGGGTGAACTTCTCATAGCGCTTCGCCAAATGGCAAAAGCCTTTGGCGGTGTGTCCAAAGTGGCCGAGCAGGCGGAGCTGAACAACACACACCTCTATCGCGCCCTGTCTGCAAAAGGCAACCCGGGGATTCGCAGCCTGTCGGCAATACTCAAGACCATGGGCCTGCGCCTTGCGGTACTGCCCATCAGCCACCAGACCGCTCAATAACCGCGCACCCATTAAAAAACCCACCCCCGAACAACAGGAGTGGGCCTGAACTTAACTTAACTGAACTGATCTGATCTACACCACCACCCGGCGCCCGCAACGGGCGCCGGGGCGGCAGCACAAATCAGGGCACCATCAATACACGTCGTGAACGGTGTTGTAGACGTTGAACTTGCCCGTGGGCGTGATCAGGCGCTCATCCTTGATGACCTTCTTCAGCTTGCGCGTCTTGTCATCAACCACAACGATGGCACTGACCTCGTCCATGGTGTTCCACACCGAGAACCAGACTTCGTCGCCCTGCATGTTGTACTCCGGCTGGAGCACGCGCTTGGGACCGTCACCCACATCGGCCCACTCGGCAATCGGCAGGACTTCATAGCCGGCGTCGAGCTTGGCGATGTCGAACACGGCGATGGTCTGCGAGGACTTCTCGGGGTTCAGCGTGGTATCAACCCACAGGTTGGTGGACTTGGGGTGCGTCTTCACGAAAAGTGAACCACCGCCCTGGCCCTTGAGCACCTGCACGACTTTCCAGGCGTGGTCGGGATGGCCTTCGGGGTCGGTGCCGATCAGGGTGATCTTCTCGTTACCCAGGGCGGATGTGGCCCATACCGGTCCGAACTCCGGATGGACGAAGTTGGCGCCACGACCCGGGTGAGGGATCTTGTCCACGTCGATCAGGGCTTCCATGCGCCGCTCCTTGGAGTCGACCACGGCAATCTTGTCAGACTCGTTGGCCGCCGTCAGGAAGTAGCGCTTGGTGGAATCCCAGCCGCCATCGTGCAGGAAGCGCGCGGCATCCAGCGTGGTGATGGTGAGGGCATCCAGGTTGCTGTAGTCCACCAGCAGGATGCGGCCGGTTTCCTTCACGTTGACGATGAAGTCCGGGTGCTCCTGGCTGGCCACGATGGCAGCCACACGGGGCTCGGGGTGGAACTCCTGGGTATCCACCGTGGGCCCGCGGGTATCCACGATCTTGATGGGCTCCAGCGAGGGGCCGTCCATGATGACGAACTGCGGCGGCCAGTAGCTTCCGGCAATCGCGAGCTTGTCCTCATAGCCCTTGAACTTGGAGGTTTCCACCGAACGGGCTTCCAGGCCCACCTTGATTTCCGCCACGCGATCGGGCTTTTCCATCCACAGGTCGATCAGGTCGACCTTGGCATCGCGGCCGATGACGTAGATGTAGCGTCCCGAGTGCGACAAGCGCGAGATGTGTACCGCGTAGCCGGTTTCGATGATGCTGATGATCTCCTTGGTGTCGCCGTCGATCAGGGCCACCTGGCCCGAATCACGCAGCGTGACCGAGAAGATGTTCTCGATGTTGTAATTGTTCTGCTTGCTCGTGGGGCGCTGATCCTCGGGGATGAGGACCTTCCAGGTCTCGAGCATCTGCGGCAGGCCCCACTCGGGCGGCTGCGGCGGCTCCAGGAACAGGTAGCTCGTCATCAGGTCGATCTCGTCTTCGGTCAGATCGCCCGAAGTACCCCAGTTGGGCATGCCGGCCGGCGAGCCATAGGTGATGAGCGACTTCAGGTAATCGAAGCCCTTCTCCTGGGCGATGTCGGGCGTGAGCGGCTTGCCCGTGGCGCCCTTGCGCAGCACGCCGTGACAGCCGGCGCAGCGCTGGAAGTAGATCTCCATGGCGCGCGTCACCTGCTGGTCATCCAGATCCAGCGGCTGGCCGGCCGTTGCGACCGCCGCCACTGCCGCGCCGTTCTGGCCGCGGCGGGTGGCCACGTCGGCCGCCGTGACGTCGGACTTGACGTCCGTCCACTTGGCGTAGACGAAGTTGACGATGCCGGCAACGTCTTCATCGTTGATTTGCGGCATGGGCGGCATGATGCTGTTGTAGACCACGCCGTTGACGGTGATCTCGCCCGTCAGGCCGTTCAGAATCTGCGATACGAGCTCATCGGGCGCGAGCGCCTTCAGGTAGTCCGAATCCGCAAGCGGGGGAAAGGCACCCGTCAGCCCCTGCCCTTCGGCCTGGTGGCAGGCGGCACACTGGGCCTGGTAGGCTTTGGCGCCCTGTGCATGAGTGGTTTCTGCCGCCATGCCCGTGGCGCACATCAGTGCCAGAGGCAAGCCGAGCCACCAACTTCTTTTCAGCTTCATGTGGATTTCTCCTGTTGCATGGTTAGAGTGAGGCTGTTCCTGGCGTGCATGGCAAACCTCAGAACAGATATTTCAACGACAGGCTGGCATGAATGCCGGGCTGTGTATGACGATGGACGGCGTCTGCGTTCAACCGCTGGCGCTGACTCCAGATCCAGTACTTGCGGTCGAGCAGGTTGTAGACGCCGGCGTTGATGATGACCGAGCGATGCGGCCGGTACTCGCCAAAAAGATCGACCGTGGCGTAACCCGGCGTGCGCGTCACGCCCTGGTTCTTCAGGGTCTGCGAGATGTCGCGGGCGCGCTTGGGGGCCACGGCCTTCAGGCGCGCCTCCAGGAACCAGCGCTCGTCGTCACGCCAGTTCACGCCCGCGCTAACGGTCAGGGGGTCGACGCTGTCTATGGGCTCGCGCGTGTCCAGATCGCGCCCGCGCGCCCAGGCGGCCGCCAGGTTCAGGCCCAGCACGCCGCGCGGTGTCAGGCCCACCAGGTCGTAGCCGCCCTTGAGCTCCAGCCCGTGAATCCGGCTGCGATCCAGATTGACGGTCTGGGACACGGTATAGCCCAGGGCATTGGTGCCAATGGGCCGGAATTCGATGAAGTTGCGATACCGCGTGTGAAAGCCCACAAGCGAGAGCCGGCGGCGGTCATCGCGGTAGTTCCAGCCCACTTCCACCATACGGCTGGTCTCGGGCACGAGCTCGGGGTTGGCTTCGCGAATCACCCGGAAGGCGTCATTCACATAGGTGGTGTTCACATCGTTGAACGCCGGGGCCTTGAAGCCCTCGGAGTAATGCGCGAATACCGTGTGCCCGTCGGCCGGATGGTAGAGCAGGGCCAGCCGCCTGGACAGGCGGCCGGCGCGCACGCTCGAAGGCGGCAGGGCCATGGGGTTGGCGGTTTCGTAGAGGCCGCCCTTTTCAGGTGACAGGCGATAGTGGTCATAGCGCAGGCCGGCCACCAGCTCCACCTTCCCGTCTCCGAAGACCATGCGATCCTGCAGGTAGACGCCGGCCTCGGTCACGGTGGAATCGGGCTCGCCCTGGTTGGGCAGCGTCTCGTTCTCGACCGAAAGGCCCGTCCCCAGATCAATGCTGTCGCCGCCGCGCCAGGTATGGGTGCGCGTGCGACGCAGGCTGAAGCCGTGGCTGAAATGATGGCTGATACCGGCTGCCGTATCCACGGTCTTGTTCATGCCGGCCATCAGGCCCGTGCTGCGATGGCGGTAACGCGCCTCGCGCGTGCGGTGGCGCAGCTGGCCGGCAATGCCGGGAATGGGCGGCATGGCACCGGTCAGGCGGATTTCGTCGCTTTCCTGGATGCTTTCATTGCGCTGGTGGTCAAGCTGCCAGAAGCCCTGGTCGAACAGCCAGGTGGGGCGCTCGAAGTCATGGCGCAGGGCCCACTGCTGACGGTAATTGATGTTGCGCGTGCGGTAATCCACCTGCTCGAACGGAAACAGCGGCGGCACGGGCACGATATTGGGCATGAGCTTGCCCGGCCCCAGCTCCGAGCGCAGGTCCTCATCCACATGGCTTCTGAAGCGCTCGTAGCTCAGGCTGAAGCGGTGGTCGGTGCCGGCGTTGTACACCCACTTGGTCAGTACATTGCTCATGCGCGCATCGGCCGGGTTGGGCCTGTCGCGCGCCAGGCCCGGCTGATCGTGCCCGCCGCCCCGGCCCGCATGGTTGGCGCGCTCGTGACCGCGACGCTGGGTCACGCGCACAAAGGCCGACAAGTCCTCGCTCAGGTGGCCGGCCACCGTCAGGCCCGCCAGACGCTCGCGCACATCCGTCTGCCAGCCCACGCGGGCCTCGCCCCCGAAGCGCTCGCCCGGCTGGATGAAGTCCTCGGGATCCTTGGTGCGCATGAATACGCCGCCCGCCAGGGCGCTGCCCCCGTAGAGGGTGGACAGCGGGCTCTTCACTACATCCACCGTCTTCATGGCATCCAGGTCGAAGAAATTCCGGCTCAGGGACACATCGCGGCTGAACTCGTAACCGGGCGGCAGCGGCACATCATCGATCAGCAGCAGCACCCGGTCGGCACCAATGCCGCGAATGCGCACATCATTGAGCGCACCGGTGGGCCCCTCTTCCACACTTACCCCCGGCTCATAGCGAAAAAGATCGCCCAGGGTGGCGGCGTTGCTGCGCTCGATGGCCTGCGCGTCGAAATGGGCCACACTGGCGGCCGTCTCTTCCAGCGTCAACTCCTCTTTCAGCGCCTTGACGACCACGGTATCCAGTACGCGTACATCCTGGGGAACCGCAGGTGCCTGCGCCATTGCGCTGCCTTGCAACACCGTGGCAACCAGCGCCACACCCCACGGAATCCAGCAAATAGTTTTCATTTTGTGCATCGTCAGTAAAACCGTCGGCAGCCGTCCGGCATTCGGCTGCTGGCTGCATTGTGACTGCGCCGGCACAAAACGGTATTGATTATTGTCAACACATGGGGAGTGTTGCCATGGTGTTGAATAAAAACAACAAACGGCGTACGGGTCAGGTGGGCGAGACCGATGAGGCCGGCGAGGGCCGCCAGTCGCTGCACACGGCAAGCACGCGCGCCGGCGCTGCGCTGCGTGACAGGTAGACATGGCCCACGGCACTGTCGAAGTACGCCACCTCCTGCGCCTCCAGATCCAGCACCCGGCCATCTTCAAAGACGATGCGCACCGCGCCCGACAGCACATAGGCGAATTCATGGCCGGGGTGGCGCACAAACTCGCTGAACTCGGTCACATCGCGCGAGTGCACCGTGGCCACGATGGGCGTCATCGCCTTGCCGCTGATCTCGCTGAACAGGAACGTGTGGGCGTAGTTCTGCGTGGCGTAATCATCATGATCCGCCAGACGCGACTTGACCGCCCGGGCTTCGAGCGCATGGCGATGGGCCGCCTGCGAGGAGCTCTGCAGGAGCACCGGCACTTCCACCTCCAGGGCATGGGCGATGGCCATGAGCTTGTCATAGTTCAGGCTGGCCTGGCCCAGCTCCGTCTTGGACAGCGTGGATACCGGCACGCCACACAGGGCGGACAAGGCCTTCAGCGTCAGCTTCTTGCGGCGCCGGATGGCGCGCAGCCGCCGGCCGACCGTTTCCCTGGAAACCGTCATCGGCAACGCGGCCACCGGCTTGCTGTGCATGATGCCTCCTGGTCCCGCCTGCCTAGCGGAAGTGGCAGCGCGAGTAGTGACTGTCGCTGAAGACCTGCAAAGGCGGTGCTTCCTGCGCGCAGACCGGCCGGGCCAGCGGGCAGCGCGTACGGAACGCGCAACCCGAGGGCGGCGAAAGCGGGCTCGGAATTTCGCCGGTCAGCGGCGCACTGCGCGGCCGGGCGCGCGCCCCGCGCGAGAAGCGCGGCACCGCCGCGAGCAAGGCCTGAGTATACGGATGTTTCGGATTGTTGAAAACCTCGTCACGCGTCCCCTCCTCGACAATGCGGCCCAGATACATGACAGCCACACGATGGCTCAGGTGACGCACCACACTCAGATCGTGCGAAATGAACAGGTAGGTCAGCCCCAGGCGGGCCTGCAAGTCCACAAGCAGGTTGATGACCTGCGCCTGGACGGAGACGTCGAGCGCGGACACGGGCTCGTCGCAGACGATGAAGTCGGGCTCCAGGGCCAGTGCGCGCGCAATCACCAGGCGCTGGCGCTGGCCGCCGGAAAACTGGTGCGGGTATTTGTCGAGCGCATCCGCCCCCATGCTCACCAGCGCGAGCAGCGCTTTCAGGCGCGCGTCGATGGCGGCGCCGTCCATGCCGAAGTTGCGCAGCGGTTCGGCCAGAACGCGTCGCACGCGCAGGCGCGGATTCATGGACGAATACGGATCCTGGAAAATAAACTGGATGCGCCGGCGCAGCGTGCGCAGGCGCTCGCCGCGCAGCGCGCTGATGTCCTCGCCCTCGAAGCGCACGCGGCCTTCCGACGGTTCAAGCAGGCGCGCCACACAACGCCCCAGCGTTGACTTGCCGCAGCCGGATTCACCCACGATGCTGAAAGTCTCGCCGCGGCGCACCGCAAACGATACCGCGTTCACCGCGTTCAAACTGGCCTTTCCGCCCCGGGGGGTGGCAATCTGGAAACGCTTGCTCAGCGACTCCACTTCAAGCTGCAGCGGCGCATCCGCCAACACCGCCGGCCGCGCCGGCACGCGCTCATTCATGGCAAATCTCCTGCGGCGTTGCAGCGGGGGCATCCTGCACCCCGGGACGGCACCAGAACCGGTGGCCATCGCCGGCGTCCAGCGGCCGGGGCAGGGCCGGCGTGGCACAGTCGGGGATGGCCCTGGGGCAACGCGACGCGAAGGCACAGCCGCGCGCCGCCGGCGTCATCACCGGCACAATGCCGGGCAGCTCGGCGAGCCGGCCCGGGCCGGCGCCCGGCCGCTCCACCCCGACCTCGCCGACCTCGCCGGCCGAAGGCAGCGCCTGGATAAGGGCCCGCGTGTAGGGGTGCAATGCATCGTGCAGCACGGCATCCACACGGCCTTCCTCCACCTTGTTGCCGGCGTACATCACCAGCACGCGATCGCAGGTTTCGGCCACAACGCCCAGATCGTGGGTGATGAACATGATGGCCGTCCCCAGCTGCGCCTGCACATCGTTCAGGATGCGCAGGATCTGCGCCTGTATGGTCACGTCCAGGGCGGTTGTGGGCTCGTCGGCAATCAGCAGGCGCGGGCGGCAGGCGAGCGCAATGGCAATCATGACGCGCTGGCGCATGCCGCCGGACAGCTCATGCGGATAACTGCCCAGGCGCTTGCCGGCGTCCGGCACCTGCACCAGATCCAGCAGCCCACGCGCATCCTGCAGCGCGTCGCGGCGCGATTTACCCTGGTGGCGCATGATGGATTCCGCAATCTGGCGGCCCACCGTGAACACCGGATTGAGCGAAGTCATGGGCTCCTGGAAGATCATGGAGATGGCGTTGCCGCGAATCGCGCGCATGCGCTTTTCGGACAGGCCCAGCAAGTCCTCGCCCTCGAAGCGCACGCGGCCCGACACAATGCGTGCCGACGGGGCCAGCAGGCGCATGACGGCCAGCGAGGTGACGCTCTTGCCGCAGCCCGATTCGCCCACAATGCCCAGGGTTTCGCCCGGCCTGACCGTGAAAGACAAATCATGCACGGCCACCACGCTGCGGCCCCGCCCTTCAAAATGCACGGTCAGGTTTTCCACCGCCAGCGTGGCCGGTGCCGATGCTTTGCTCATAGCCGCCGCGCCAGTTTGGGGTCGAGCATATCGCGCAGCCCGTCACCCACCAGATTGACCGCCAGTATGGTCACCGCCAGGAAGATGCCCGGGAACAGGATGATGTGAAATGCGATGGACAGGAAATTGCGCCCTTCGGAAATGATATTGCCCCAGCTGGGCGTCTGCGGCGGAATGCCCACCCCCAGAAAGCTCAGCGCCGCCTCGGTGATGATGGCCGACGCGGCAATGAAAGTGGCCTGCACCATCAGCGGCGCAATCAGGTTGGGCAGGATGTGCATGAACAGGATCTTGGGCGTGCGCGAGCCCATGGCGACGGCGGCCTCGATGTAGGCCTGATTGCGCAGCCCCAGCACCAGGCCGCGCACCAGGCGCACCACGCGCGGCACCTCGGGAATCACGATGGCGACGATGACCGTGCCCAGCCCGCCGCGAAATGCCGACATCAGGGCAATGGCCAGCAGGATGTTGGGAATGGCCATCAGGCCGTCCATGATGCGCATGACGATGCGATCCAGCACACGAAAATAACCCGCCAGCATGCCGATCACCACACCCAGCACCATGCTGACGGCCGACACGGCCAGGCCCACGATGAGCGACACCCGCGCCCCCCAGACCACGCGCGTGAACAGATCGCGGCCCAGGGCGTCGGTGCCGAACCAGTGCGCGCCCGAAGGCGGCTTCATGCGCGCCAGCGGATCCAGCTCGTTGGGATCGAAAGCGGACAGCCAGGGCGCCAGCAGCGCCACCACCGCCAGCACTACCAGCACCACCATGCCCAGCCCCATGCCGGGCTGCTCGCGCAGGGCCCAGGACCAGTCACGCATCGCCGGAGTGTTTGTCGACATGAATATCCACTAGCCCTGAACGCGGGGATCGAACAGCCGGTAGCTCAGATCCACCAGCAGATTGATGAAGACATAGGCCCCCGAGGCCACCAGCAGCACGCCCTGGATGACGGGGTAGTCGTGGCGCAGCACTGCATCCACGGTCAGCCGCCCCAGGCCGGGAATGGCAAACACGGTCTCGGTCACGACCACGCCGCCGATGAGCATGGCAATGCCCACGCCGATGGTCGTCACGATGGGATTGGCGGCGTTCTTGAGCGCATGCCAGATGATCTGGTGCGCCAGCAAGCCCTTGGCACGCGCCGTGCGCACGTAATCTTCCGAGAGCGCTTCCAGCATGGTGGCGCGCGTCATGCGCGTGAGCAGCGCCATATAGACCAGGCCCAGCGACACACAGGGCAGCACCAGGTGGCGCAGATACGGCACCAGGCCTTCGGACAGCGGCCGATAGCCCTGCACCGGCAGCCAGCCCAGCTTCACCGACAGGCCGTAGACCAGGCCGTAGCCGATCAGGAACACGGGAATGGAAAAGCCCAGCACCGAGCCCAGCATGGCCAGGCGATCCACCCAGGTGCCCGCTTTCCAGGCGGCGGCCACGCCCAGGGGAATGGCCAGCATCACGGCAAACACAATGGTGAAGGCGGCAATGGACAGGCTGGGGCCCATGCGCTGGTAGATCAGCGTGATCACGGGCACATTCGTCGATGTCGATATGCCCAGATCACCGCGCAGCACCTGCCAGGTCCAGCCCAGGAACTGCTCGGGCAAGGGCCGGTCCAGCCCCATGGCCGCGCGAATGCGGGCCACATCCTCCACCGTGGCATTGTCACCGGCAATGATGGCGGCCGGATCGCCCGGCGTCAGGTGCACCAGCATGAAGGCCAGCACGGCCACCACCGCAATCACGGGAATGGTGGCCGCCAGACGGCGCAGCACGTAATACCGCATGTGTGACTGCATGGGTACGCCTCAGCCCCGTACCGCCGCCGCGCCCCCGGGGCGCGGGCAAGGCTTATTTTTCCACATTCCACATCACGGGAATGCCCGTCTTCATGAGCTCGGTGTTGCGCAGGCCGCGCGTGGCAATCACCGGCTTGAACTCGCCCCACATCACATAGGGTACGGTTTCGTAGGCACGTTCCTGCAGAGCGGCGGCCAGGGCCTTGCTCTTGTCGGCATCGCCTTCTGCAATCCACTGGTTGCGCAACTCGTCCAGGCGTTCGTCGCAGGGCCAGCCCGGCAGGCTGTTGCCGCAAGGCGCAGACAGCCAGGGATTGACCACCGGCGTGCTCGCATCAAAGAAGCCGCCCTGGGTCAGGAAGACGTTCCAGCCGCCATCTTCGGGCTTGTCCTTCTTCAGGCGGCGGCTGGCCACCGACGCCCAGTCCATGGCCTGCAGGTCAACCTTGAAGCCGGCTTTTTCCATGGCGCGGGCAATCACCAGATCCGCCGGGGCGCGCACGTTGTCGGTCGCGTGCAGGAAGACCACAGTCTCACCCTGGTAGCCGGCCTCGGCCAGCAGCCGGCGCGCTTTCTCCATATCCGTCTTCTGGTAGGGAGCAGAGCCCGCATCCGTCGCATAAGGGGAGTCGCAGGTATACATCGACGGGCAGTAATCGTTGCGATAGACCCCGCTGTAACCCGTTGCGGCCAGCGTCTCCTCCTGGTTGATCAGGTGATACACGGCCTGGCGCAGCCGGGCATCATTGAACGGCGGATGAATATGGTTGAGGATGGCCATGCCCTGGGTGGGCACCGTGGGCGTGAGCGCAATGTCGGCATTGTGCTCGAGCATGGGCAGGAAGTCCGGCGCCACGCGCTCCAGCATGTCGATCTCGCCATTCTGCAGGGCCGACACCGCCGTGTTGGCATCCGGGATAATCACCCATTCCACGCGGTCCACCTTCGCCACCTTGCCGCCCGCCAGGCCGTCGGCGGCCTCGCTGCGCGGCGTGTAATCCGGGTTTTTCCGGTACACCACCTTGCTGCCCGGCACCCACTCGTCCTTGATGAAGAGATAGGGGCCGGAACCCACCATTTCCGTGACGGGCGTGGCCGGATCGGTCTCGGCCAGCCGCTTTGGCATGATGAACAGCGGCATGCCCGAGGGCTTGGACAGGGCGGCCAGCACCAGGCCGAAAGGCTTTTCCAGGGTGATGGAGAAGGTCCGCTCATCCACCACCGCCACCCGGGCGCCGGCCTGCATCATCAGGCGCCCCAGGGTGTCCTTCTGCGCCCAGCGATGCAGCGAGGCCACGCAGTCCTCGGCGCGCACCGCGGTGCCGTCGCTGAACTTCAGGCCCTCGCGCAAGGTGAAGGTCCAGGCCATACCGTCTTCGGATTGTGTCCAGGTGTCCACCATCTGCGGGCGCGGCTCGCCCTTGCTGTCGGGGCTGAACAGGGTGTCAAACACCATATAGCCGTGATCGCGCGTGATGTAGGCCGTGGTGAACAGCGGGTCCAGTGTCTTCAGGTCGGCATGGGGGGTCACGCGCAGCGTCGTGTCCGCCCCGGCGGACGCGCCCAGCGACAGCAGCAGGCTGCCCAGCAGGGTGGCCAGCAGGCGGTGCCGGCTTGCACGGGAGAGCAAATCATTCATGGGAATCACCTTTGATGCAGTGAGAAAAAATTCAGGATGCCGGCGGCGTCAGCGGCCACTTGGGGTAGACGATGCGGGTGAAAGGCAGGCTGTCGAGATCAGCGGTGACCGAACCCGGCGTGCTCAGGTAGATCACCTGGGCGGCCACTTTGGAAAAGTCGGCGTGGAAATGCTGGGAGGACTTCACGACGATGAAGCGCTGCGCCGCCAGATCGATGCCGAACTGGGTGAACAGGTCGCGCCCCACCGCCTGGTTGCGTATGGTGGTCATCACGACCTGCACGCCGTCCACATCGATGACGGCCACATCGCCCAGGCAGGACGGCGTATTCGACAGCCCGGTCATGAAGGCGTTTTCGCGCAGGCAGACCACGCGGCAGCGCACGTCGACGGGATCACCCGAGGCGGGTGACACCTTGCCGCCCACGCGCAAGGGGAGCACGGCGCCCTCGCCGGCGTTCCGGCACAGCGCCACCGCACCCGGATCCCAGAACGGGCCGATGACGGCATCGCGCACGCCGTGCGTGATGAAATGGCGCAGCACACCGGTGGAATCGCTGGCCGCGCCGCCGCCGGCATTGTCGGCCGAATCCGCCAGCACGGCGGGCCAGGCATCCCGCGCGCGCGCCTGCGCCACCGCCTCGGCGATGGTGGGCGATGCCGGCTGCAGCGCATCCCGAAAGCCGATGATCTCCTCGCCCAGCATTTGCGCCAGCTGCGCGGCGTGCTCCGGCTTGTCATCCGTATATACCAGCACCTTGCTGCCCATACCGGGCACATCGCCCCAGGGAAAGCCGTGGACGATGGAAATCGAGAGCACATCCGGGTCTTCCCGCTCCAGGCGCTGGATGCGATCGACAAAGCTGCGCATGGGCTCGCGGCTGGTATGCATGATAGCAATCATCTCGCAATCGAAAAGGGCATGCACGGGCCGGATGCGGCCCTGGGCCTTCGCCACGCACAAGTCCACCAGATCCACGGCGCGCTCGTAGATGTCCGTATGCGGGTATTCCTTGAAGCACACCAGAAAATCGGCGTTTTCCCGCATCTCGGCCGTCATGTGGCAATGCGGGTCCAGCTCGGCACCGATCACGACGGCCGGCCCGACCAGGGCGCGCACGCGCGCAATCAGGTCGCCTTCGCAATCCTCGTAGCCGTCGGCCACCATGGCACCGTGCAGGCCCAGCAGCACCACATCCACCGGCCCGGCAGCGCGCAGATCCGCCAGAATCTCGTCGCGCAGCGTCTCGTAGGCATGGCGGGTGGTCAGGCCGGCCGGCGTGGCCCCGGCCACCGTGCCTTCGATGAGCGTCCAGCCCTGGGCGCGGGCGCGCTCGCGCGCCGCCCACAAGGGCCCGGAAAACTGCAGCATGCGATCGGGGTGCTCGCCCGCGCGGTAATAGCCGCGATCATGAAAGGCATTCAGGCCCGTGGGCAGGGGCGAGAAGGTATTCGTCTCGGTTGACAAGGATGCGGAAAACAATCTCATGACACAGTTCCGGTAACACGGGCGGAAGAAAAACGGGCGGGAGACACGCGTTCGGGATCAACGCCCTGGACGATCAGGCTGTCATCCAGGGCTTCATCCAGCAACAGGTTGCGCGCCAGCAGCGAGGCGCCGGCCGCCGTCTGGATGCCGTAGCCCCCCTGGCCGGCGAGCCAGAAGAATCCGGCGCTGTGCGGGTCCGGGCCGATCACAAATTCGCCGTCGCGCGCAAACGTGCGCAGGCCGGCCCAGGTGTGTCGCGGCCGGCGGATGCGCAAATCCGTCGCCTGCGCGATGCGCGCAATACCCAGGGCCACATCCAGCTCCTCCGCAACAACATCGTGGGGCGCCACCGGGTCTGCGTTGGCCGGCGAGCCCAGCAACTGGCCGGCATCGGGCTTGAAGTAGAACGACTCGTCGATGCCGACCACGGCCGGCCAGTCACGGATGGCGTGCGCCGCCAAAGGCGGGTCCCGGCCCTCGCGCTCGGGCGGAAAAGTAAACGCGCTGCGCCGCATGGGCTGCAGGCCGGCGTCCACGCCGCCGAAGAGACAGGCGAGTTCCTGGGCCCAGGCGCCGGCGGCATTCACGACCCGGCGCGCGCACACCGTTGTCCCGTCCGACAAGGCCACCTGCCAGACCCCCTGGACCCGTTGCGCGCTCACCACTTTCACGCCGAAGCGCAACGTGCTTTGTGATTGCGTTTGTGCCTGGGCACGCACGCCGCGCAAAAACCCCTGCAGCAAGGCGTGAACATCCACATCACTGGCATCGGGCTCCTCGATGGCGCCCACCAGGCCGTCGCGACGGATGCAGGGGACGCGGGCGCACACGGCCTCGGCGTCGCATTCGCGAAACGGCGCGTTAACCGCCTGCAAGCGGGCCAGGGTCTCGTCGCGCAGGCGGCGCTGGTCTTCGCGCACCAGGTAGAGCACACCGCGCGCCGCCAGCAGGGGGGCGTCGGTGAATCCGGCCGGCGGGGCGGTGAAGAAAGCCCGCCCCGCACGCGTCAAGGCCTGTATGGTGGGGGTACCATAAGTTTCCATGAACATGGCGGCCGAGCGGCCCGAGGCATGGTAGCCGGGCTGCGCTTCGGCTTCGACGAGCACACAGCGCAAGGCGCCCGCCAGGCGCCATGCCAGCGACAGACCGGCAACGCCGCCGCCCACGATCAGCACATCATGAACAAGCGCATGAGCGCCTGCATCCGCCCCATGTTGCCGGGCGCGCGAATCCGCTATCATCTGCAATTATCGTTTCAGGGAATTCTCAATATAGAGAATCATCCTTGTTTCCCACGCCGGGGTCAACTGTCCGGGGTCAATTGTTATTAATCTCGGGGTTTACCCGTATCAGGAGAACGCAACATGGGGCATTCCACGAAAACCACAAGCGCCCATCGCGCCATGGTGGTCTCGGGCCACGAAGCGGCCACCGAAGCCGCCGCCCGCTGTCTGGAACAGGGCGGCAGCATCGCCGATGCGGCCCTGACCGGGGCGGCGGCACTCAGCGTTGCCCTGCCCCAGGCCTGCGGGCTGGGCGGCGATGCCTTCATCCTCGCGCATGACGCGCACACGGGCGAAGTGCTGGGCCTGAACGCCTCGGGATTTTCACCCGCACTGGCCACGCCGGCGCATTTTGCCGACGGCATCACGCCCCAGGGTGCGCACAGCGGCAACGTGCCCGGCATGGTGGGCGGCTGGCAGGCCTTGCATGAACGTCTGGGGCGCCTGCCCTGGGCCGAGATACTGGCACCCGCCATCACCCTGGCACGCGAGGGTGTGCCCGCATCCACCGTGCTGGCCCGCGCCACGGCGCTGCATCAGGCCCTGCTCGCGGATGATCCGGGCAGCCGCAGCCTTTTCCTGCCCGGCGGCGCACCCCTGACGGCGGGCGCGCCGCTGGTGCAGACTGCGCTGGCACAGACGCTGGAAACCATCGCCCGCGAGGGCAGCGCGGCTTTCTATCGCGGCGACATCGCGCAGCGCCTGTGCGCCACCGTCGAGGCCCGCGGCGGCCTGTTGCGCGCCGACGACATGGCCGCCTACGCACCATTATGGGTGACGCCGCTGAGCGTGGGCTATCAGGGCCATCGCGTCTTCGCCATGCCGCCCAACTCCTATGGCCTGTACCTGCTCCTGCAGCTGATGGCGCTCGAAGACAGCGCCGGTGCCGATTTTGCCGTTGATGCTGCCGATCATGAAACCCCTACGGACCCCGCCGTCGCCCGCCTGCTGCGCCTCATCCGCGCGGCCCAGGCCGCTTTCAGTGTGGGCGCGCGTGCGGTGGCCGATCCGGACCCGCGCCATGGCACGGAACCCGCCGCAGCACTGCTGGGCCCGCAAGGCCTGGCCCGTCTGCGCAAGGCCGGCGCGGGCCGGCCCGGCAACCGGGGCGGTACGGCCGTCATCAGCGTGGCCGATCATGAAGGCAATGCCGTCATCATCATCCAGAGCGTGTATTACGCCTTCGGCAGCGGCCTTACCGACCCCGCCACCGGCATCCTGCTCAACAACCGCCTGGCGGGCTTCAACACCGAGGCCGGCCACCCCAACGCCGTGGGCCCGCGCAAGCGTCCCGCGCACACCCTGTGCCCCGCCCTGGTATTTCGCGACGGCCGCCTGCGCCACGCCCTGTCCACACCCGGCGGGCCGGGACAAACGCTGACCCTGGCCCAGGTCATCCAGGCGCTGGTGGAAGACGGCGCCGATCTGCAGGCGGCCATTGATGCGCCCCGCTGGTCCATGGGCCTGGCCGGCGAGCTGCTGGCCGAATCCACGCTGGCGCAGGCGACGGTGGACGGCCTGGCCGGCGCCGGGTCCGAACTGGCGCGTGCCGCAGCCGGCACGCCCTTCTTCGGTTCGGTCAAGGGCATCTCCCTCGAGCCCGACGGCCGCCTCATCGGCGTGGCCGACCAGCGCCGCAATGCCACGGCGCGGGGTGTGGACTAAACGTGCGGACTGCGCCGTCGCCTAGCGGCGCGTATAGCTGCGCAGGAAGTCCAGGCTGCGCCGGGGGGTGTAGGACTGCAGGGTGCAGCCCGGCGCCAGGATGAAGCCGCCTTCGCCGGCGTCGCTGACGGCCTGATCGATTTCCGCGGCCATGGTGGCCAGCGAAATATCGGCAAACGTGGTTTCATCCAGACCGCCCATGATGCACTTGTCCGTCCAGCTGCGCAGCTCGCGCAGCGAAGGATTGTGCTCGGCGCGATCCGACAGGTTGATCACCTCGAACGGATAATCCTTCAGGCGGTCCCGGCGCAGGCCCGTGCCGTGAACGTGCAGCACGCGCACCAGCCCTTCGGAGGCTCGCAGCACGCGCAGGTCGAAAGGCCGCAGGAAAGTCTCGTAGACCTCGTCGGACACGCCGCGCGGGAAGCCGTCGGGGATGCAGGAGTTCATCGAGTAGAAATAGCCTTCCACGCCCAGCTTCTTCAGTTCCTGGACGTAGTTGCAGATCGTCTCGCAGACCACTTCCAGCGCCTGCAGCGTTTCCTTCTTGTACTTCCACAGGGCGTCCTGCTGGTTGCGCCCGATGTTGCGCACGATGGACTGGTAGGGATCAAAGCCCGTATCGATGAGCGGCGCGTGCTTGCCGATGCTGTCCTGGAGACGCTTCAGGCAATCCAGCTGCAGCCGGAAGCAGGGCTCGTCCATGGACAGGGGGCGCATCTCGAGCAGCGTCTTCGGGTCGTTCAGGGCGTACATGCCCTCGGGTACGGGATAGCGGTAATCGCCCATCACCTTGATGATGTCCCAGTCGTAGGCCTCCTGGAAGCGCTCGTGCAGCCAGGCCGTTTCCTCGCCCGTCAGGTGGTCCGAAAGAAAATGCACCCAGGTGGTCACGGGAACGCGGTCCACGGACTCGCCCCTGACCACTGCTTCAAAACGCTTGTGTGCTGTCATGCCATTATTTCCTTTTGATAAAGTTGTACCGTACACGTCGCAGAAAGACCTCAGAGCGGCAGAGACACGCCCACGCCCTGCTCCTGCGCCTTGTCAAAAACCAGCTTCGCCACGGCGATGTCGGCAATGCCCACACCGGCAAACAGCAAGGCCGTATTCTGTACCGTCGTCAGGCGGGCGTTTCGGCCGCCCGCCACCAGCCGCCCCAGGTCGGTGTCGAATTCACCGGGGTCCAGCATCTTGCCCAGGCCTATCCACTTGCGGCTCTGTTCGGGATCATCCGTGGCCGTGATGTCGAACACCTCCGGCCAGTGTTCCTCACCCCAGGGGCGGCCCAGGT
Organism: Castellaniella sp.; assembly: GCA_041655275.1. Classification (GTDB taxonomy): domain Bacteria; phylum Pseudomonadota; class Gammaproteobacteria; order Burkholderiales; family Burkholderiaceae_B; genus JAJYRX01. The sequence continues at coordinate 221,682 of JBBAFU010000002.1, forward strand.
CCACCGACGCCACATAGCTGCCCCGGGAAAGCCAGCGCGGATCCAGAAAGCGGTCGCTCTTGCCCGGCGGTATCATGGACACCACAATATCCTGGTGCGCCACCGCATCCCTGGCGGCACTGGCCACACTGGCGGCGATACCCTGGCTTTCCGCATACTCGCGGAAGCGGTGTGCCGAGTCACTGCCCCCGGAATACGCGGTCACCTGGTCAAGGCTGGGGAACTGCGCGCGCAGAAAATCCAGATGCATGCGCGCCTGATAGCCGGCGCCGATCAGGCCCAGGCTGTAGGGCCTGGGCACGGCCAGATACTTGGCGCCGATGACGGAGCAGGCCGCCGTTCTGACGCCCGTGAGCCAGGTGCCGTCCATCAGCGCCAGGGGGCGGCCGTGGCGCGTTTCACTGTACAAGACCATGGACTGCACATTGGGCAGGCCCAGGGCGGCATTGTCCGGTGATACGCTCACCCACTTCACGGCGGCATGTTCCGTACGGTTGTCCACCGCCAGCAGCGCTTCGGAAATATATTTGGGCCGCGGCGGAATGTTGATCTTGGGCTGTTGCAGCACGTCGCCCTCGTGCCAGCCCAAGAAGACGTTTTCAACCGCCTCCGTCACGGCCTCGGGCGAAATGTCGAGGCCGGCCACCTGTTCCGAAGACAGGTAGAGGAAGGAATCAGACGGCGTGCTCACTCGATCTTCACGCCGATGTCGTTGACGATCTTGGTCCAGCGGATGCGATCGTTCTTGACGGTTTCCTTGAAAGTGGCGGCATCCTGGTAGCTGACCACATTGCCCAGCGCCTCAAGATCCTTCACCACGCTGTCCTGCTTCAGCGCCTCGCCCACGGCCGAGCTCAGCGTATCCACAACGGCGGCATCCATGCCCGCCGGGCCAAACAGGCCGAACCACAGCGAGTTCTCGTAATCCGGCAGCACCGTCTCGGACATGGTGGGCACATCCGGCAGGGCGCTCACGCGATCCTTAGTGGTAACGGCCACGGCCTTGATCTGCTCGTTCTTGAGTTGCGACAGGGCCACCTGCACCTGCGTCAGGAAGCAGCAGACCTCGCCGCGCAGCAGGGACAGCATGGCATCCGGGCCGCCCTTGAACGGCACGTGCTCCACTTCAAGCCCCATGCGCGCAAAGACGTCCGCCGTGGCCAGGTGGCCGCTGGTGCCATAGCCGCTGGAGGCATACGAATACTTGCCGGGATTGGCCTTGACCTCTTTGGCGAAGTCCTCGATGTTGTCAGCGTTCACGGCCGAGGGGTTGATCACCAGCACGTTGGGCGCATCGACAAACTTGGCGATGGGCGTAAAGTCGGCCTCGACGTCAAACGTCAGGTCCTTGTACAGGGCATCGTTGATGCCGTGCGTGGCCGCCGTGCCCACCAGCAGCGTGTGCCCGGTGGGCTTGGCCTTGGCGACAAAGTTGGACGCGATGTTGCCGCCCGCACCCGGACGGTAATCGATGATGACGGTATTGCCGAGGATTTCCTCCACCTGGCGCTGGATGATGCGCGTCATGACATCCATGCCGCCGCCGGCGGGAAAGCCCAGATTGATGGTCACGGTCTCACGGCCCGGAAAATCGGCCGCCACCGCCGTCGACATCATGGCGCCCATGGCCAGCATTGCAAAGTACTTCTTCATTCGTCCACCCTGTTAATCATGTCAATACAAGGGCATACAGCATCGTATGCCGGTGCGGGAAACCCCGGCACCTGAAAATATTATACCGACGCGACGGGTTAAATATTTGTCAAAACCCTGTGTAACGTGACAGAAAAACGAGACGATATTCACCGAAAAGCGATATTCGATGAATTTTCTGCACTGGGTCGGCGAGAAGCACCAGAAGCAGGGAAATCCGCAGCATCGGGCCATGACCAAAACCCCGTACTTCTGACAGGTGTTTTTTTATCCTTTTTGGGCAATAGTACGTCTTGTCACAATAATGTGACCAAACACACCATAAGGATAAGAATCATGATAAACAGGAAGACATCTTGCGCATTGTTGCGGTACACGCTACCGGCCGGACCCGGCGGCATTGCACTGGCCATGGCCGTTATGCCCTGCACCGGACTGGCACAGGCCGAGCCCGACTGGAGTGCGGGCGGGACGCTGTTCTTTGATGAAACCGCCACCTGGAGCACGCCCGTCAACGCCACGCTGCCGCTGAGCCTGGTGGTGGCCGACGGCGTACGCCTGCGGCTGGAAGGCGAAATCACCACCCCCCTGGGCGGCATCGGCCTGATCAAGGACGGGCCCGGCCGGCTGGAGCTGGCCGGGGAAAGTCCGGACTTCGAGCGCAACACCCTGCTGCGTGAAGGCACGCTACACCTGGAAGGCCTGCTGCCGCTGGGGCCCTACTATCGCGTATTGCAGGCACAGGTGGGGACGACGCTGAGCTATGGCGACGGTGCCGTCATCCAGAACCTGTTGTCGCTACAGCCCGGCGCCAACGAAATCACAGGCGACACCGCAGACAATACCGTATATTGGCGTGTGGACCAGGGCAGCGCCCGCCATGTGGGGGATGTGGACGGCGAAGGCCTGCTGGTGAAGCAGGGCGCGGGCACGCTGGAGTTTGCCGGCATGGCGGTCTGGCCCGAGACGGGGCTGGACGTGGCCCAGGGGCAGCTGACGCTGGACGGCTTTTTTGCCGGCACCATCAGCCTGGGCGCGGGCACCGTGTTGCGCGGCACCGGGCGCACCGGGCGGCTGACGGTGGGCACGGGCGCCTACTGGGCGCCGGGCGGCAGCCTTGCGGGAACGCTGAGCATCAGCCGGGGCCTGAGCGTGGCGCCCGGCAGCACGCTGGCGGTGCGTGCCTGGCCCGACGGCGCGAGCGACCGCGTGGTGGTGGACCAGGGCGCGGTAAGCCTGGCCGGCACTGTGCTTGCCCTGCCCCAGGGCCTGCCCGAAGACTGGGTGCAGGTCAGCGAGTATCGCATCCTGCAGGCCAATGCCGGTCTGGGCGAAGCGCGTTTCGATACGGTGGAGGCGGCCATCCCCTGGCTGACGCCCGGCCTGCACTACACAGACGACAGCGTGTGGCTCACCCTGGCGCCGCTGACGACACCGGAGCCTGAAGTGCCGGCGCCGGATGGGCCGGAACCGGAATTGCCAGAGCCGGAGCTGCCTGAACCGGAAATTCCCGAGCCGGAAACCGACGAACCGGAGAACGGCACTCAGACGCGCCCGAAGCGCGAGCGCCGCTGGCCGACGTGGACGGCACCGGAGCGGCCCCGTACACCCGCCGCGCCGGAAACACCGCCAGCACCCGATACTCCGAAGGAGCCCGTGGAACCCCCCCGGGATAACGCCCTGCCTCCGGGGCCGCCCGAGGAACAGGAGGTGTTACCGGAAGCACCATCGGAGGCACCCGCAGAGACACCATCACCGACGCCACCGGAAACACCGCCCGCAAGCGAGACGGAACCGGAACCCGAAGTCCTGCCGGAAACGGAAACCGCTGCGCCGTCTGCACCCGCCACTCCCGCTGCCCCGCGCCCGTACCGGCCGCAGCAGCATGAGGGCTGGCTCGCGACGGTACAGAACCTGCTGACGGAAGACAGCCGCTTTCTGCGCAAAGCCGTATGGCATGCGCAAGCACAGCCCGACGGCTTCTGGCTCCAGGGATTCGGCCATCACCGCCGTCATCGGGAACACGATGGGAATGGCAAGCTACGGGCGCAAGCACGCAGCGGCGGGCTTTTCCTGGGTGTGCAGGGTGAACTGCGGCCGGGCCTGCGCATGGGCGCGGTGCTGGGTGCCTCGCACAGCCGCTTCAGCGGCAGCACAGCAACAACCGCTACCGTGACGGCGCGTGCGGACAGCGTACACGCCGGGCTGTATGCCCAGCTGGGCCGGGATGAGGGCCCGCAGCTGACGCTGGGCGGCGGTGTGCACCGCCACCATGTACGCAGCCAGCGCCCCATTGCTCTGATCGACCCGGCGACGCCCGCGCGTCTGAACAGCCGTTGGAACAGCCATCAGGTGTTTGCCCGCGTCGCCTGGCCACTGGTATCTTCATGGCCAGTGGTGCTGACCCCCTGGGCGGAGTGGGCATGGACGGCAAGCCGCATGCCGGCACTGACGGAAAGCGGCTACGTGCTGGCCATCCACACGCAGGCCAGACGACAACAGCTGCAGACGGTGCGTCTGGGTCTGAACGCTGCAATGTCCGTGGGCGAAGCGCAGCTTCATGCGCGTGTTGCCTGGCGGCACCACAGCGGCAATACCAACCCCGCCCTGCAGCTGCATTATGTGCATGATCCGGCACGCAACGGTTTTGTGGCGCAGGGACTGACGCCGGTGCGTCAGGCATGGCAGTTCGGGACGGACGTGACCATGCCTTTGGGCAAGCACGGGCAGTGGCGACTGGGTGTCGAAGGTGAATCTGGGCGTGGATTGCGGGCGTATGGGGCCACGATGCGGGTGGTGTGGCGGTTTTGAGAGAAGGTTGAGAGGGGTGCCAGTGAAGACTGGCGCGAGCCTATCCGTAATTTTGTGGGTGAGGCATATCATGAGGGTTAAAAACCATGGATATGCCAATGAAGAAGAAGCGTACTGTTGCTGCCCAGGCAGCCGCTCGTGGGCCGCTGCCTGATCTTCCCG
>JBBAFU010000003.1:0-221885 GCA_041655275.1 Castellaniella sp.
TCGCGTCGTGCCTATGGCTTCAGGAATTTTGAGAATTACCGGCTGCGGGTCTTGGCCACGTGCGGCTGGGATGGTGTAATCAACAGGGTTTGATGAATGCCCGTCCCCCGTTTGCGGGGTAGAGCCAAGGCATTGTGCAAGATTCCGGCAGGCGAAACCTGCAGCTACACCGAGCTGGCCGCCCGTGTGGGCCGCCCGACAGCGGTGCGCGCCGTGGCCAGCGCCTGTGGCGCCAACCAGCTGGCAGTGGTGATTCCCTGTCATCGCGCCGTACGCAGTGACGGTACGCTATCGGGCTATCGCTGGGGCAAGCCGCGCAAGCAGGCGCTACTGGAACGCGAAGGGAGTCTGCCGACGCTTTGATGGCGCGCCCGCCAGGAATCGAACCTGGATCAAGAGCTTCGGAGACTCTCATTCTATCCATTGAACTACGGGCGCAGAACGGAGTATTGTAGCCGTTTTTACGCCCGCGCTGCGCGAGTCCGGCCGACACTCGCCCCCGCCCCGCCCGGATACCACATGCAGCATGCGTACAGCACGGCTATAATCGGGCGGGCGTTCCGAGCGCGCCGGGTGCGCCTGCACGAACTGATTCACAGTTAAACTATACTGGCCATGTGCCCGATCAGGATTTAGCAGGATTCCATTATGCAAAATACGGTAGAAAACGTCGAACAACAGTCCGGTGAGCCCGAGGGCTTGATCAAGACGCCACGGCAGCTCATCGTCACCGTCATCCTGGCTTTTGTCATTCCCATCTTCACCATCATCATGCTGGTCAAGCTGGTGTCGGTCACATCGCTTCTGGGCGGCGACAAGATATCCCAGAGCGCAGATGCCATCGCACAGCGCATCCAGCCGGTAGCAGGATTCAAGCTGGTCGATGCCGATGCCCCGACCGAAAGCAAGACCGGCGACCAGGTCTATGCCGGCACCTGTGCCGCCTGTCATGACAGCGGTCTGGCCGGTGCGCCCAAGCTGGGCGATGCGGCGGCATGGGCACCGCTGATCGACTCGGGCTTCGATGCCATGCTCAAGATCGCGCTGGAAGGCAAGGGCGCCATGCCGGCACGCGGAGGCAATGCCGACCTGTCCGACCTGGAAGTAGCGCGCGCCGTCACCTATATGGCCAATCAGGGCGGCGGTTCGTTCGCCGAGCCGGAGGATGATGGCGCAGCTGCTGATGATGCGCCTGCAGACACGCCTGCCGAAGCACCGGAGGCAGCGGCCGAAAAAGCCGCAGCGCCTGCAGCGGAGACCACCGAAGTCGCCGCTGAATCCACCGATGATGCCGCACAAGATGCGGCAGCGGATGCGCCCGCTGCCGCAGATACTGCGGTCGCTGCGGCCGAAATCGACCCGGCCGGCAAGAAACTCTACGACAGTGTGTGCTTTGCCTGCCATACCAGCGGTGTTGCCGGCGCTCCCAAACTGGGGGACAAGGGCAGCTGGGCCCGCTACATCGACACCGGCTTCGATGCCATGATGGCCAATGCCATCAAGGGCGTGGGAGCCATGCCCCCACGCGGTGGCACGCAGGCCAGCGACGACGAGCTCAAGGCCGCCCTGCAATACATGCTGAGCACGCTCGACTAGCCGGCATCAGGCCTGCACCAGTGGCAGGCCCAGCTGGGCCCGGCGGCGTAGCCAGGGGCTGGGCCGGTAGCGCATGTCACCGGTCAATGCCTGCATCGCCGTCAGCATCTCGAGGATATGCCCTGCCCCCAGGGCATCCCCCAGGCTGAGCGGCCCCCTGGGGTAGCCCAGCCCCAGCTCCACGGCCGCGTCGATATCCTCTGGTGAGGCAATGCCCTGCTGCGCAATGTCGCAGGCCACGTTCACGATACCGGCCACCATGCGCTGGGCCACAAAACCGGCAGAGTCTGCAATCACGCTCACGGCCGTGCCATCGCCGGCCAGCAGTGCATGCGCGGCATCGCGCCACTCAGGCGCCGTTGCCGGTGAACACATGAGTACGCGACGCCGCCCCGGTTCCAGTCCGAACAGGGTGTCCAGCGCCAGCGTACGGCGACCGTCCAGACCGTGGCGCGCAACCAGGCTGGATACATCCTCGCCAAGAGGCGTGAGCAGTATCAGGGCATCGTCCGGCGGCGTGGCCGCATCCGACACCTGCGCCTCCAATGACTTCAGCAAGGCTGCGGCACGGGCATGTCCCTGCGCCTGCCACGGCGCCGGCCATACCGTCAGACCGCCCCGCGCGGCAGGCACCGCCGGCTCAGCCGGGACCTGTTTCTGACCGTCAACATAATCATAGAAACCGGCCGAGGTCTTGCGCCCCAGAAGGCCGCCTTGCACACGCAGCGCCGTGATCGGTGAAGGGCGGAAACGGGGTTCCTCATAGAACTGGTGGTAGATGGATTCCATGACGGGATGCGACACGTCCAGACCGGTCAGGTCCATGAGCTCGAAAGGGCCCATGCGAAATCCCGCCTGCTCGCGCATGATGGCATCGATCTGGTCGAAGGGGGCCACGCACTCCTGCGCCACCTTCAGGCCTTCGATGTTCATGCCCCGACCAGCATGATTGATCAGGAAACCCGGCATGTCACGCACGCGCACAGCGCGATGGCCCATGCGCTGCGCCAGCGCCATGAGGGCATCCGCCGCCGCGGCATCGCTGCGCACGCCCTGGATCACCTCCACAACCTTCATCAATGGCACCGGGTTGAAGAAGTGGTAACCCAGCACGCGTCCGGGACGCTCGCAGGCGCTCGCGATTGCCGTGATCGGCAGCGAAGAGGTATTGCTGGCCAGGATGCAATCGGCCGCCACAATGCCTTCCAGAGTCCTGAACAGCGTCTGCTTGACATCCAGTCGCTCGACAATCGCCTCGATGACCAGATCGACGCCGGCCATGGCCTCAAGGCCGGCAACGGCCTCGATGCGCGCACGCGCGGCAGCGGTCTCGTCTGCACTCATACGCCCTTTTTCCACCTGGCGGGCCCAGATCTGCTCCAGGCGCAGGAGCGCATCGCTCACTGCATCCGGATCCTGGTCGAGCAGACGCACCTGCAGACCGGCCTGGGCGGCGATCTGCACTATCCCGCGCCCCATGGCGCCGGCACCCACAATTCCTACCGTATCAATTCGATTCATCATCCTTCCTTGTACACAGGCCGGACACACACGCCCGGAACCGCAACCGGCCAACCCGCGCCGGCCGCTGCCCCTATTGTCGTCCAAAACAGGGAGACCCCGCCTGCCGGCCATGGGACTACACTAGCGGTTTTCATTCAATCCATTGCCTGCCATGTCTTCAAGCCCCGCCTCCGCCCTGCGCCAATCCCTGCGCCTGCCCGTGATCGGCGCCCCCATGTTTCTCGTCTCAAGCCCGCGCCTGGTGCTGGCCCAGTGCGCCAGCGGCATCCTGGGAACGCTGCCATCACTGAATGCCCGGCCACAGGAGCAGCTGGAAGCGTGGCTGGCGGAAATCACCCGGGGGCTGGCCGCAATCCAGGCGGAACAGGGCCGGGACAGCCCCATACCCTGGGGCGTCAACCTCATCATCCACGCCTCCAATGAGCGCGTGGAGGCCGACCTGGAAACCTGCGCCCGCTTTCGTGTACCCCTCATCATCACCAGCCTGCGCGCCCCGGGGCATATCGTCAAGACTGTGCACGACTGGGGCGGTCTCATCTTCCACGACGTGACGACACTGCGCCACGCCGAGAAGGCGCTGGAAGCCGGCGTGGACGGGCTCATCCTTGTCTGTGCAGGCGCCGGCGGGCACGGCGGCATCCTGAGCCCTTTTGCCCTGCTGGGCGAAGTGAGACAGATCTTCGATGGCCCGATCGCACTGGCCGGCGCCATCAGTCGCGGGCAGGATATTGCCGCAGCGCGTGCCATGGGGGCGGACTTCGTCACCATGGGTACGCGTTTCATCGCCAGCGAGGAGGCGCAGGTCGAGCCCGCGTACAAGCAGATGATCCTGGAGAGCGCAGCGCAGGACATCCTCTATACCCCCGCCTTCAGCGGCATTCCGGCCAACTATCTCAAGGCCAGCATACGCCGGGCGGGGCTGGACCCCGACACCCTGCCCACTACCGGTGGAAAGGCCGACTTCGGCAACACACAGGCGCGCCCCTGGAAGGATATCCTGGGCGCGGGACAGGGCGTGGGCAACATCCGCAGCGTGGCCACTGTGGCCGGCATCGTGGATCGCCTCGAGGAAGAATATCAGGCGGCCCGCAACCGGATTCTGGCAACTGAATCCTAGGGTAAACCCTTGACTTGTATCTAGGGTTTACCCTAGAATGGTGATATTGCCTTTCAAACTACATCACCTTCGCAGGTCAGTATCATGTCGCACTTCACCCTTGCCCAATCCAGCCGTCTGAACGACACCATGGAGCAAAGCCTCCTGCACGATGCGCGCAGGCCGGCGGACACGCCCGCTGCCGGCACTGTCGTGAAGCGTGTTTTCACCGCCCTGCGTCGCGCAGGCGCAGCCTTCCTCGAATTCATGATTGATGCGTCGGAAGAGCTGAACCGGGCACGCAGCCTGAGCGAAAAGTACACCCGCTCACACTGGTGATCCTCCCAGCAGCGATTTGAGCCGGTTCAGCCGTTCCCGGGGTGAAATCCCGGACGGCGCCTCATCCCGGCAGGCATCCCGTTGTGCCTGCAGGCCCATTTCCTGAATGAAGCGTGACGGCTCGCAGACGACCTCCTCGCGTGCGCGCCGTCGCCGCCGGCACCAGCTCAGCGACAGGCTGCGCCGGGCACGCGTGATCCCCACATACATCAGCCGCCGCTCCTCCTCGATGCGCAGGCGCGCAGCATCACCGTCCTCAGCGTCGCCATCATCCGCGCCCCGATGCGGCAGCATGCCTTCCTCGACGCCGACCAGGAAGACATGGGGAAACTCCAGACCCTTCGCGGCATGCAGGGTCGACAGTCGCACCGCATCCGGATCATCATCCTCGCTGCGCTCCAGCATGCTGACGAGCGCCACGTGCTGGACCAGCGCCAGCAGATCCATGCGACCCTCCACCGCCTTGCGCTTCAGCCAGGCCATCAGCTCGAGCACGTTTTCCCAGCGCCGTCGGGCCGGACCTTCATCCAGCGTATCGAACAGCCAGGCCTCATAGGCCATCTCGGCGAGCAACTCATCCAGCAGGGCAGCCGGCGTCTGTGCGGCACGCACTGCGGCAGCATCGCCATGCCAGTCCAGCGCGGCCTGCGGCAGGGCATCCGCAACAGGGACGCCGGCCCGCCGGCGCAGATCCGCCAGGAACTGTACAAAGCCCAGCGTGGACTGATACTGACGCGGCGCAAGCTGCGCGGCTGCTTCCGGCAGCAGCACGGCACGACACAGGGAAAGCCCTTCCCGGGCGGCAATCTGCCCCAAAGCCTGCAGTGTCGACTGGCCTATGCCACGCCGCGGTGTGGTGATGGCACGAATGAAGGCGGGGTCATCATCCGGGTTTGCCAGCAAACGCAGCCAGGAGAGAACGTCGCGCACTTCCGTGCGATCGAAAAAACTCTGGCCACCCGACACCACATAGGGAATCTGCAGATTGCGCAAGGCCTGCTCGAGCACACGCGCCTGATGGTTGCCCCGGTACAGCACAGCAAAATCACGCCACTCGGCGCGCCGGTCGAAGCGCGCTGCCGACAATTGCACGGCGATGGATTCGGCTTCAGCCTGCTCGTTGTCCATGGGCGTGACGGCAATGGGCTCGCCGGCACCCAGATCGGACCATAGCGTCTTGCCGAAGACCTGGGCATTATGGCCGATCAGACGATTGGCCGCCGCGAGAATGCGTTCCACCGAGCGATAGTTCTGTTCGAGCTTGATGAGCTTGAGATCGGGATAATCCCGCGTGAGCTGCATCAGATTGTCCACCGTTGCACCGCGCCAGGCGTAGATGGCCTGGTCATCATCGCCCACGGCCGTGAACTGCTCCCGGACGCCCGTGAGCGCCTTCAGCATCCGGTACTGGCACAGATTGGTATCCTGATACTCATCGACGAGCAGATAATGCACCCTGTCCTGCCAGCGCGCACGCACCTCGGGGTTCTTCTCCAGAAGACGGGCGGAGACACTGATCAGATCATCGAAATCCACCGCCTGATACGCCGCCAGAGTCCCGGCATAGCGCGCATAGACCCGGGCCGCCTCCAGCGCATCGGGATCCGCTGCCTGCGCGAGCGCCTCCTGCGGACTGACAAGCGCGTTCTTCCACAGGGATATCGTCTGCTGGACGCGCCGCAGGCGCTGGCGCTCGGTTGTCGCCAGCAAGTCCTGCACTATGGCCAAGGCGTCGCCCGCATCCAGCACCGAGAACGCCGGCTTGAGGCCGGCATGCACCGCCTCCTCGCGCAACAGGCGCAGCCCCAGTGAATGAAAAGTGCCTATGGTCAGCCCTTTCGCCTGCCCGGCGTGCAGCCCCCGGCCCGCGCGCGTCAGCATCTCCCGTGCCGCCTTGTTGGTGAAGGTGACGGCCAGCACGCGACGCGGATCGAAACCGCATTCCCGCACCAGATACACAATCTTGCGGGTGATGACACGGGTCTTTCCACTGCCGGCCCCGGCCAGCACAAGGCAGGGGCCATCCAGCGCCAGAACCGCCTCGCGCTGAGCGGCGTTCAGACCTTCGGTGGCGGAAGACAAACGGTGATGCGACACGGAACAGGCCTCCTCAGATCTCAAGCGGATCCACCTCGAGCACGTAACGCACCCGTTCGCGGCGTGCAAGGGTTTCAAGCGCACCGCCCCATGCACCCAGAAAGGCCTGCAGCGCACTGCGATTGTGTGACTCCACCAGCAACTGTGCGCGCTCGACATGCGCAACGCGCACGACGCGCAGGGGCACGGGATCATACACCGTCACGGCCGACAGGCCGGGATAGTGTTCCGCGTCCTGCACGGGCAGGTCGCGCGCCCGGGCGAGAAATTCCATCGCCTGTGCCAGCTCGCGCGCCTCGGCCATGAGCAGGGCCTGCCACGCAAACGGCGGCAGGCCCACTGATTCACGCTCCGCCAGGGCCTCCCGCGCGAAACCCGGATAGTCATGCACCAGCAGATGCCGATACACCGCCTGCTCGGGATAGTCGGTCTGTATCAGCACACGCCCGCCTTCTTCGTGCCGTCCGGCCCGCCCGCTGACCTGCATCAGCTGCGCAAACAGGCGCTCGGGTGCGCGAAAGTCCTGGGCAAACAGGGCCGCATCGGCATTGAGCACGCCCACCAGACCCAGCCGGGTGAAGTCATGACCCTTGGCCACCATCTGCGTGCCCACCAGCAAATCGAACTCGCCGGCGTGAACCTGGGCGAACAGGCGGGCCGCGCTGCCGCGCGCGCGCGTGGAATCGGCATCGATGCGGGCGATCCGGGCCGCGGGAAAACGTTGTGCCAGGAACTCTTCCAGACGCTGGGTGCCGCGCCCGAGCGCCTGCAGGTTGGCATCGCCGCAGTCAGGGCAATATCTCGGCACCGGACTGCGTGCGCCGCAATGATGACATTGCAGGAAATGTCCGCTGCGACTCCGGTGCAGCACCGTACGCGCACTGCAGGCTGTGCAGCCCGACACCCAGCCACAGTAGCGACAATGCAGGACGGGTGCATAGCCGCGCCGGTTCAGGAACACCAGCGCCTGGCGCCCTTCCGCCAGGCAAGCTTCGAGCGCTTCCAGCAATTGCGGTGCGAAGCCATGCTCCAGGCGCAGCTGCCGCGTGACGATCAGCTCGACCCGGGGCAGGCTCACGTCGCGCGCACGGCGGGCCAGTGTGACGCGCCGGTAGCGGCCCGAATTCGCGTGATGCCAGGATTCCAGTGACGGCGTGGCCGAGCCGAGGATGACCGGCAGCCCCAGATCGTGCGCGCGCCACACGGCCAGATCACGGGCGGAATAGCGCAGGCCATCCTGCTGCTTGTAGGAGTTGTCATGCTCCTCGTCGACAATGATGAGGCCCAGACGCGGCATGGGCGCGAAGATCGCCAGCCGCGTGCCCAGAAGCACATCTGCCTGTCCGTCAAAGGCCTGCAGCCAGGCACGCAGGCGTTCGGTCTCCGACAGGGCACTGTGCAATACTGCAAGGCGAGCATAACCCTGTGTCCCGCGCAAGCGCCCATGCACGGCCTGTGCCAGCTGGGGCGTCAGATTGATCTCGGGAACCAGAAAGAGCACCTGTCGCCCCTGCTCGAGCGCAGCCTGGGCCAGATGCAGATAGATCTCGGTCTTGCCGCTGCCGGTCACGCCATGCAGCACCACGGCCTGATGGCCACGATGCTGCTGCACCGCAGCAATTGCAGCCGCCTGCTCGACATTCAGACGGGGGGCCTCGAGTACGGCCTCCGGCGCTGCGAGCGCCATGCCGCGCGTCCTGAGGCGCACCACCGGGCCTTCGCCGGCGCGCTTGCCCTGGTAGGCGGCAACCTTGCGCAAAAAGGACGGCAGTGCAGGCAGGACCACCTCACCGAGAGGGCGCTGATAGTAGCGCGCGGCAAAACGTGCCATACGCAGCCAGTCTGCCGGCATTGGCGGCAGATCATCCAGCACCTGATCGACGGCCCGCACCTGCTCCGGATCGATGGCAGGCTGGTCGGGCTGCGCAATGACCAGTCCCACTACCTTGCGACGCCCCAGAGGCACGATAACGCGCGTACCGATGGGAACAGGCCGGGGAGCGGCATAATCGAAACACGCGTGCAAGGGCAGGTCGAGCACCACCCGAACCCAGAAACCGTGGCTGGAAGATGCCCGTTCAACCATGGCGAATTAAAGAAGATTCTGGGAAGAGCCGGGAAAACCGCATGATTGAAAGTGCAGCACCTCTGACATGACAAAGCCTGTGGATAACTTTGGGGACAACGCGTGGAGTGCACGAGAATAACTTCAGCCCGGCTATCGTGGTAAACCCTTACTAAAAAAAATTTACCGGTATTTTGCCTCTAAAATCAACAGCCTGGAGACCAAACCAAGATTGAAACACAGCAAAACCCCGTAAGTTCACCGATGGCGTATTGCTGTGCACAACCCGGCCTTCCCGCAATCAGGCAGAGGCGCGCCGGCTATGGCTGTGCACCTCATCCACCAGAATCTCGACCGCCTCGGGCGGGGTGAAACGCGAGATGCCATGGCCCAGATTGAACACATGGCCGCCACCCTGCGGGGCGCCGAAGTCATCCAGCACGTGGCGCGCCTCGCGGCGAATGGACGCCTCATCGCCGAACAGTGCCATGGGATCCAGATTGCCCTGCAGGGCCACCCGATCGCCGGTACGCCGCCGCGCCTCGCTCAGGCTGGTAGTCCAGTCCAGCCCGATGGCATCGGCACCGCAAGCGGCAATCGCCTCGAGCCAGGGCATGCCGCCCTTGGTGAACACGATGACGGGGATACGCCGGCCTTCGTGCTCGCGCATCAGGCCGCTGACCACCCGCCCGGTATAGTCCAGGGAAAATGCCTGAAAATGATGATGGGCAAGCACACCGCCCCAACTGTCGAAGATCATCAATGCCTGCGCACCGGCCCTGACCTGCTCGTTCAGATACTGAATGGTGGCACGCGCGTTGATATCGAGGATACGGTGCAGCAAATCAGGCCGGCGATAGAGCATGGACTTGATCTGCCGGTAGTCCTGGGTGCCCTGCCCTTCGACCATATAACAGGCCAGCGTCCAGGGGCTGCCTGCAAAGCCGATCAGCGGAACCTGGCCGTCCAGTTCGCGGCGGATGACCGACACCGCATCAAACACGTATTGCAACAGGGCCATGTCGGGCACTGCCAGCGCCGCCACCGCCTCCTCGCTGCGCAGGGGTGAGGCAAACTGCGGCCCTTCGCCGGCCACGAAGTCCAGCCCCAGACCCATGGCATGGGGAATTGTCAGGATGTCGGAAAAAAGAATGGCGGCGTCCAGCGGAAAGCGGCGCAGCGGCTGCAGGGTCACCTCGCAGGCAAGCTCGGGGTTCTGCGCAAGCGCGAGAAAGGAACCCGCCTGCGCTCTTGTCTCGCGATACTCGGGCAGATACCGTCCCGCCTGACGCATCATCCATATGGGCGTATAGGGCACGGGCTCACGCAGCAGGGCGCGCAGGAAGACATCATTTTTCAGGGAAGAATCAGTCACGGTATTCCTTGGTATCAAGTGGCGGTCCACGGAGCGCCCATCCCGCCGAGCGTCTCGCGGAAGGGCTCCGGATCGATCGCATGCTTTCGCATGAGTGCCCAGTAGGCACGCCGGTGTTTGCCGGCGGCGCGGGCGGCCTGCGTAATGTTACCCGAAGACCTTTCCAGCGATGCCTGCAGGTAAGCACGCTCGAACTGGGCGACGATATTGCGCTTGACCTCGGCATAGGCAATGTCGGCCGCCGCATAATGCGCCGCAGCCGCCGACATGCTGGCCTTGAGCCCGGAATGCAGGCTGTCGTCGACGCCGCAGCCCTGACCATACTGCACCGCGGCCTCGCCAACCCCGCCCGGCGAAGGCGCGGTTGCCGCAGTGCGATGCCGGGCCAGCATGCGTTCAGCACGGACCCTGAGCTCTTCGAGACAACAGGGTTCGCGCACAAAATCCGCCATGCCGAGATGATAGAGATCATTGATCGCGGGTGCCTTGAGCGCATCCAGCAAGCCCATTATAGGAGTCTGGACACGATGGCGTGCCGCCATCAACACCTGACGCACATGCGGCAGATTGGCCTGCCCGACCCCCAGCAGACAGACATCGAAACGGCGAAGGGCCAGACAGGCTGCGGCCAGTACCGACACATCGCCACAGGACCCGCGCGCCGGACTCATGCGGTGCAGATGCAGACGGCCATTGGCGTGAATGCCGGGCGGGGGCAGCAGGGGATTGGGTGTCGCATCTAGGTCGAATACCGCACAATCAAGTCGTTCACGCATGACAGCCTCCGGATTTTCGTGGCGGAAAGGCAGCTTAGCCAAACAGGACCGGCGCAACAACAGTCAGTACTGGCAGGGAAAATTACGTGGGAATCTGACAGGTTTACAGGCGGGGCCAACTGCAGGGATAATGGCAGCGATAACGGCAGGGATGAGGAATGTCTGCCTGTCACCACCAAAGGTCCGCCTTGAACAAGATCATGCTCCTGACCACCGGGGGCACCATCGCCAGCACCGCCGCCGAAGACGGCCGCAGTGCCGCCGGTGCCCTCAGCGGCGAAACACTTGCCGCCCAGATCAGCCTTCCCTCCGGCCTGTCGCTGGGTGTGCGCTCTGTTTTCCAGAAACCCAGCAATGCCGTCACCCTGGACGACCTGTGCACATTGCGGGCACAATGCCAGGCGCTCATCGACGAGGGCGGGCTGGCCGGTATTGCCATCACCCATGGCACCGACACACTCGAAGATACGGCCTGGTTTCTGGAGTCAACGCTGGATACACGGGGGCTTCCCGTGGTCATCACCGGCTCGCAGCGCGTGCCCCATGCGCCGGGCACGGATGCCTTCGTCAACCTGCGCAACGCCATCCTGGTTGCCGCCCACCCGGACGCACGCGACCTGGGCGTTCTTGTAGCCTTCAACGAATCCATCTTCGCCGCAGGCACGGCACGCAAGGTCAGCAGTTTTCAGGTGAACGGCTTTGGTGCACCCGGACTGGGCTGTCTGGGCGTCATCGACAATGAAAACCTGACGCTGTACCAGCGCCCGGTGCGCCTGCCCGTACTGCCGGCCGGCAGCCTGCGCGAACTCCCGCCCGTGGATATCATTGCCACCAGCCTGGGCGCACGTCCGGCATTGCTGGAAGCCGCCGTGCAGGCCGGCGCTCGCGGCCTCGTCATCGATGGCCTCGGACGGGGCCATGTACCCCCCGAATGGATGCCGGCCGTCCGGGCGGCCATCGCGGCCGGTGTGGTTGTGCTGGTGTGCTCGTCAACCCTGCATGGCCCGCTGTACCAGACCTATGACTTCACGGGATCACTGCACGAGCTGGAAACGGCGGGCGCCATCGGTGTGAGCAACCTGACGGCGCGCAAGGCACGCCTGCGGCTGGCCATTCTGCTGGGAACCGGCGTGCATCAGCCGCAGGCCCTGCGCGACGCCTTCGAAACCCGCACCTGAGCTTCGGCCCAGAAAAAGCCCGGAAAAAGCTAAGCGCCGGTCTGATCAAACTGGCATACGGTATAGACAGGCAGGCCCGTATCCTTCACGCTGTCCGAGCCCCCCAGATAGGGCAGATCAATGATCGCGGCCGCCTCGACCACATTGGCGCCCAGGCGCTGCAGGAGCTTGGATGCCGCCACCATGGTGCCGCCGGTGGCGATCAGGTCATCGATGAGCAGCACACGCTGGCCGGGCCGCACGGCATCGGTGTGCATCTCGACCGTGGCATTGCCATATTCCAGCGTGTATTCCTCGGCGAGTGTGCGAAACGGCAGTTTGCCCTTCTTGCGCACCGGCACGAAGCCCAGGTTGAGCTCATAGGCGAGCACGGCACCGAGGATGAAGCCGCGCGCATCGATGCCGGCCACAAGATCCAGCCGCTGGCGCATGTACCGGTACACGAACATGTCGACCAGAACCCGGAAGGACTGCGGGTCCTGCAGTACCGGCGTGATATCACGGAAGATGACGCCGGGCTTGGGCCAGTCGGGAACGCTACGTATGGTGTTGCGTACGTAGACCGCAGGATCGATATGCATGGGCCTTGCACGTTGATTCGCAGACACGGCAATGATAGCACCGAGCCCGCACGTGCGCGTTTCGTTGCGTTTCGTTCTAAAATCCGCCCCATGATGACGCCATCCCCCGTGCAGCCCGACGCCGTACTGGCCTCGGTGAAACGCACGTTCGATATCGAGATCGCCGGCCTGTGCGCACTGCGCGAACGCCTGGGTGAAGCGCTGGTGCGTGCAGTCGACCTGATCCTGGCCTCGCGCGGACGGGTGGTTGTCACCGGCCTGGGCAAATCCGGACATATCGCGCGCAAGATTGCCGCCACGCTGGCATCCACGGGAACGCCCTCCTTCTTCATGCATGCCGCCGAAGCCGTTCACGGCGATCTGGGCATGCTCACTCGCGACGATCTGGTGGTGGCGATTTCCTACTCGGGCAGCGGTGCGGAGCTGCTCACCATCGTCTCCATCGCCAAACGCCTGGGCACACCGCTCATCGCCTTCACCGGCAATACACGCTCCGAGCTGGCTCTGGCGGCCGATATCCACCTCGATGTGCATGTCGCCCACGAAGCCTGCCCGCTCGACCTGGCGCCCACCGCCAGCACGACGGCCTGCCTGGTACTGGGCGACGCGCTCGCCGTCGCCTGCCTGGAGGCGCGCGGTTTCAGCCGCGAAGACTTTGCACTGTCCCACCCCGGTGGCGCGCTGGGCCGGCGCCTGCTTACCCGGGTACGCGACGTGATGCGCCAGGGGGATGATCTGCCCGTCGTCGGGGCGGATACCCTGGTGCCCGATGCACTTGCGGAAATGTCCGCCAAAAGCATGGGCATGACGATAGTGACGGGCTCTGCAGGCGAGGCGCTGGGCATCTTCACGGACGGGGATCTGCGCCGGCTCATTGCAGGCGAAGGCGATATCCGCCGGATACCCGTCAGCCGGGGGATGACGGCCCACCCCCGCTCCGTCCCTCCGGACACCATGGCGCTCGAAGCCGCGCAACTCATGGACTCGCACCGCATCAACCAGATTGTGGTGACCGATGACCAGGGCCGGCTGCTTGGAGCGCTCCATATGCATGACCTGCTTGCCGCCAAGGTGATCTGATGGCTGATTCCACTGCCAGTTTCCATCCTGCCGAAGCCCGCATCCTTGCCCGCGTCGATGCCAATGTCATTGAACGCGCCCGCAAGATCCGGCTCATGGCTTTCGATATCGACGGTGTGCTGACCGACGGGCGCCTGTGGTACGGTGAGCACGGGGAAGTCATGAAGAGCTTCCATGTGCTGGACGGACACGGTCTGCGCCTGCTCAAGGAAAGTGGCATCAGTGTCGCGCTCGTCACCGGACGCCGGAGTGCCATCGTCGATCGGCGCGCGGCAGAACTGGGCATCGCCACGGTGTGCCAGGGCGTGCGCGACAAGGCTTCACTGCTCGCCGAACTCGCCCAGGCACGAGGCCTGAACATGGAACAGGTCGGCTACATGGGCGACGACCTCATCGATCTGGCCGCCATGCTGAAGGCCGGACTGGCCGTCAGCGTTCCCGGCGCGCCCGCCTACATCGAACAGGCGGCACACTGGGTATCCGAACGCGCCGGCGGCCTGGGCGCGGTGCGCGACTGCTGCGATCTCATCCTTGCCGCACAGGGCCGCCTGGCGAGTTTTCTGGCACCCCACGCGATGATGATGATGACGGGCGCCATCCAGTGATGCGCGAGCGCGGTCCCACGCTGATTGCCGTCACCCTGCTGATGGCTCTCGTGGCTGGAACCTGGTGGGCCGCCGATTATGTCCAGCGCGCCGTGCCGATTGATCCGCCCGCGCGCCTGACCCACGAACCCGACTCCTGGGCCGGCCGCTTCGTCATGATACGCACGGGGCCTGACGGCGTCGCCATCAACCGGCTCGAGGGCCTGGCCATGCGGCACTATCCCGATGACGATTCCTACGAGGTCGACCATGCGAGGGCAACGGGACAGCATGCGGACGCACCCGTCACGATCAGCCGCGCGGACCATGCCACCATGGACGCCGAAGGAACGCGCATCGTCATGCAGGGCAATGCACGCGTGCATCGCCTGCCCGACCTCGAACGCGCCGAACTGGATGTACAAAGCGAGCGTCTCGTGCTCTATCCCGACGAGGATGTGGTCGAGACCGACCTTCCGGCAACGGTGGTCAACGGCCCGCATGTGATGTACGGCATCGGGATGCGCTACGATAACCGCAGCCGGACATTGCAGGTGTTTTCCGCGACCGATGTGAAGATCTCCGGTCAGGAAACAGTGCCCAGGCCCAAGATTCCCGGATAATCCCTGACAGGCTCACAGACCATGATGAGAACTTCTGCCAAGTCGCTGCTACCGGTTACCGCTCTCGGCCTGCTGGCCGGCTGCCTGCTGTCCGCATCCGTGGCGGCCCAGACTGCAGCGCCACCCGAACAGCCCGATACGCTGGTGCTCTCCGACACGCTGACCTACGATGACGCACGGCGCGAGAGCATCTTCACCGGCAATGTCATCATGACGCGGGGCACGCTCAAGCTGCTTGCCGACCGTCTCGTGATGCACGAAGATAGCGAGGGCTTCCAGTATGGAACCGCCACTGTCGAGCCTGGCCGCCAGGTACAGATCGAGCAGGAGAACCCGGAAAAGTTCGAGGTACTCCAGGCGCGCGGCGCCCGCGGCGAGTACAACGGCAAGACCGAAGAGATCATGGTCATCGGCCAGGCGGTGGTCACGCGCTTCATCTGCGGCAAGCCGTTTGACACCATCAAGGGCGAGAAGATCGTGTACCGCCAGAAGACGGACACCTATCAGGCCTACAGCGGACCAGGCTCGGCCAGCAGCGACGGACGTGTGCGTTCGCTGGCCAAGCCGCGCGCAAACATCGACGCCGCAGTCGCCGAGTGTCGCAGGAAGGCGGCCGGACAGTGAGCAACACCCCGGCACGGGTGCCTGCGGGCTGCCTTCAAGCCACCGGCCTGCGCAAGATCTACGGCAAGCGCACGGTCGTCCACGATGTCTCGCTGTCAGTCGCCGGCGGCGAAGTCGTCGGCCTGCTGGGGCCCAACGGTGCCGGCAAGACCACCAGCTTCTACATGATCGTGGGCATCGTTCCCTGTGATGCCGGCCGCATCGAGATTGACGACACGGATATCACCAGCATGCCCATGCACCGGCGTGCCCGGATGGGGCTGTCCTACCTGCCCCAGGATGCCTCGGTCTTCCGGCGCCTGACCGTGGCGCAGAACATCCGCGCCGTGCTGGAGCTGCAGATCGGCCCGGACGGACGGCGTCTGGACCGCAAAGCGATCAACGCCAGTCTGGATACGCTGATCGACGAGCTGCAGATCAGACACATTCGCGACAATACGGCCATTTCGCTCTCCGGGGGCGAGCGCCGGCGGGTCGAGATTGCCCGTGCCCTGGCCACGCGACCGCGCTTCATCCTGCTGGACGAGCCTTTTGCGGGCGTCGATCCCATCGCCGTCATCGAAATCCAGCGCATCATCCATTTCCTGCGCCAGCGCGGTATCGGCGTACTCATCACGGACCACAATGTCCGCGAAACGCTGGGCATCTGCGACCGGGCCTATATCATCAATGAAGGCAAGGTGCTGGCCAGCGGCCATCCGGAAGACATCATCAGCAACCAGGATGTACGCCAGGTCTATCTGGGCCAGCATTTCCGCATGTAGGGCCGGCCTGCACCCCACGTGACATTTGTCAAAGCCTGACAGATTGAGGCTTGAATTTGGAAGCCTGCGCGCTACACTGGATGCATGAGAAAGGATCAGCGGAGGTTCTCGCAAGCTATCTGTCCCACGCGCCAAGGCGCCGTCTTTCTTCATCAGGAGAGTCAAGCATGAACCTGACAATCAGCGGTCGTCATTTCGAAGTCACACCCGCCATACGCGACTACGTCACGAACAAGCTCTCGCGACTGGACCGGCATTTCGACAGGGTCATTGAGTCCCAGGTCACCCTGTCACTGGAGCGGCTCAAGCACACTGCGGAAATCACGCTGCGCGTCTACGGCAAGGACATCCATTGCGCCGCCGACAATGAAAACCTGTATGCGGCCATCGACCTGCTCGCCGACAAGGTCGACCGCCAGATCGTCAAGGTCAAGGGCAAGATGCAGAACCATGACCACGAATCCGTCAAGCATCTGGAAACACCGGCGGAAAGCGCCGGCTGACACCGGGCGCAATGCACATGTGTCGCAGGCTCACGTCACGGACGTGAGCTGCGCACAGCCACCCGTCGCGCCACCTCCCGCTGTGCTACCCGGCACGACATGCAAGCTTCTATAATGAAGTGATGAACCTCACCGCGCGAATCCTGCCACTGTCCAACATCGTCCTCGACCTGGCAGTCACCAGCAAGAAAAGGGCTTTCGAGCAGGCCGGGCTGCTGTTCGAGAACAATCAGGGCATTGAGCGCACGCTCGTGTTCCACAGCCTCATCAGCCGCGAGCGCCTGGGCTCCACAGCACTGGGCCACGGCGTGGCCGTACCGCATGGCCGCATCAAGAATCTCAAGGAACCCTGTGCCGCCTTCTTTCGCCTGACCGAGCCCGTACGCTTCGACGCCTCCGACGGCCGCACAGCGCATCTGCTGTTCATCCTGCTGGTTCCCGAAACCGCCACCCAGCTTCACCTGGATCTGCTGGCCGAGATCGCGCGCCTGATGTCCGATGAGGAAATCCGCCACCTCCTGGCCACCGAAACCGAGCCCGGGGTCATCCACGACCTGCTGGTCGGGCAGACCGTCTGACGCATCGCCATGGTCACCATCCAGGAACTCGTGAAGGACAATGAGGACCGGATTGCCTTCACATGGATCACCGGCGAGAACGCCGCCCAGCATGTCATTGCTGACGACCATGGTGCATCGGGCGCCGAGCTGGTCGGCCACCTGAACCTCATCCATCCGTCGCGCATTCAGGTGCTGGGCGCCCAGGAGCTGCAGTACTACATCCGCTTCGACCTGCGCCGGCGCCTGCACCACCTCGAGGATCTGGTCGCCGGCGGCATCCCGGCCATCATGCTGGCCGACGGCATAGAGCCGCCCGGCGATCTGGTTGAATTCTGCCGGATGCGCGATATCCCGCTGCTGGCCACCCCGGTCGCTGCCGCACGCCTCATCGACCTGCTGCGCATCTATCTCGGCAAGCGCCTGGCGCCGCGCACACTGGTGCATGGCGTCTTCATGGATGTACTGGGCCTGGGGGTACTCATCATGGGTGAATCAGGCCTGGGCAAGAGCGAACTGGCACTGGAACTCATCTCGCGCGGTCACGGTCTGGTGGCCGACGATGCGGTCGAGCTCATGCGCAGTGCCCCCAACATGATTGAAGGACGCTGCCCGCCCCTGTTGCAGAACCTGCTCGAAGTGCGTGGCCTGGGGCTGCTGGACATCCGCACCATCTTCGGTGAAACCTCGGTACGTCGCAAGAAGAAGCTCAAGCTCATCGTGCAGCTGATGCGCACCACGCCCGATGGCTTCGAGCGCCTGCCCATGCAGGACCAGACCGAGGATGTGCTGGGCCTGCCCATACGCCGTGTGCGCCTGCAGGTCGCCGCCGGGCGCAACCTTGCCGTGCTCGTCGAGGCGGCCGTGCGCAATACCATCCTCACCCTGCGCGGCATTGATACCATGGAGGCGTTCATGAAACGCCATGCGCAAGCCATCAGGGAAAGCTCGCGCCGGCCCTGAAAGCGGCCCGCTTCGCAACTGCCAGAGGGTGGACGCCATCAACAACATGCTCAGCATCGTGCTCATCACCGGAATCTCGGGCTCCGGAAAGTCCCTCGCCCTGCGCCTGCTCGAAGACGCAAGCTATACCTGTGTCGACAATCTGCCCGTGCGCCTGCTCCATGACTTCATCGCCTATACGCGCGAGACGGGCCAGCGTCATGTGGCCGTGGCCATGGATGCCCGCTCCCACGATGCGCTCGACGAGTTGCCCGGCGTCATCACCAGCCTGCGTGCGCGCGGCACCGCCGTGCGTGTCATCTTCCTGGATGCCAGTGATGACGCACTGCGCCAGCGCTATTCCGAATCCCGGCGGCGCCATCCACTGGCCGACCGCCTCAAGCCGGGCGCCGGTGCGCCCTCGCTGCAGCAATGCATAGACGCCGAGCGTGACATGCTGGCCGGCCTGCGTGAGCAGGAGCATGTCATCGACACGAGTGACCTGACGCCGGGACAGCTGCGCGCCTGGGTGCTGGAACTGGTACAGGCCGACAGGGCCCCGGTGCTGCTCACCTTCGAATCATTTGCCTACAAGCGCGGTGTACCCGGCGACGCCGATCTTGTCTTCGACGTGCGCTGCCTGCCCAATCCGCACTATATCGCCGCCCTGCGCCCCCTCACCGGACGCGACGCGCCTGTGGCACAATGGTTGTCACAATACGATGCCGTGCAACACATGCTGGCCGACATCGGCGGCTTCATACGCCGCTGGCTGCCCGCCTGGGTGCAGGATACGCGCAGCTACCTCACGGTTGCCATCGGCTGCACGGGCGGCCAGCACCGTTCGGTCTACATGTGCGAGCAGCTGGCACGGCAGTTTTCCGACCATGCGCCGGTGCTGGTGCGCCACCGCAACCAGCCGGTGCCAGAAACGCCATGATTCGTGCACTGCTTCTCCTGGCCGGTGGTGCCCTCATCCTGACGGGCTGCTCCGGCTCGCCAAAACAGGCAGCCGGCGGCGGCTATTACAAGGACGATGGTCCCGGCAGTCATGTGCCCGCCAACATCGCGGCAATCCCCGATGCCGTCCCGCGCATCGAGACGCCGGCCACAGCCAATCTGCGCCCGTACGCCGTATTCGGCCGGCGCTATACACCCATAGGCGCCGACCAGCCCTTGCGTCAGGAAGGCATTGCCTCGTGGTACGGGCGCAAGTTCCACGGCCGCAAGACGGCCAATGGCGAGCGCTACGACATGTATGCCATGACGGCCGCCCACCCGACGCTGCCGCTGCCCAGTTACGCACGCGTCACCCACGCGCGCAACGGCCAGTCCATCATCGTGCGCATCAATGATCGCGGCCCCTTCCACAGCGGGCGCATCATCGACCTCTCTTATGTGGCAGCCGCCAAGCTGGGACTCATCGGCCCGGGCAGCGGCCCGGTCATCGTCGAAGCCATCACGAACACTGAAATCCGCAGCGCTGCCGGACCGGGCAAACCGGTAGCGACGCAGGCCGCCGTCCTTGCCACTGCACCGGTTGCCGACCCGCTTGCCGGGCTCATCAACCGGACCCATGCGGCTGACAGTGTGCGGGAACAGGCCGGATACTTCCTGCAATTCGGCGCTTTCAGCGCGCATGACAATGCGCTGGCGCTGGCACGCCGGCTGAATCATGAGCTTGCCGGGATGGACACACCGCCGGCCGCCATCAGCAGCACGGCTGATCTGTACCGTGTGCGCATGGGGCCCTATCCATCGCGCCAGCAGGCCCTGGATGCCGCCGCCCGCATCCAGGATTCGACCGGCCGCCGGGCCAGCTTCATACGACATGACGGTAAGGACACCCTCGTGCGCCAGGCCGCCTCACTCTGATCCGGCCTGCGAAGCCGCCAGCGCCAGCCGGTAGGCATCATCCCGCCCCAGGTCACAGGCACGCGCCAGAACCCGCGCCACATCGCGTACCGACAGGTGCTCGAGCAATATCACAGCCAGACGGTGCGCTGCATCCACCGCAGGATCATCCGGCGTGTCACGCGCGACTGCGGCATGCACAATGAGCACAAACTCGCCGCGCTGGCGCTGCCCGTGTGCCGCCAGCCAGCCGGCCGCCTCGCCCGCCGGCAGGGTGACAATCTCCTCAAAGCGCTTGGTCAGTTCGCGGGCGATGGTCAGTTCACGTGCGGGACCGGCCACCGCAACAATATCCGCCAGACAGGCCGGCAGGCGATGCGGCACCTCATAGATCACCGCCGGTGCCGGCAGCGCACACCAGTGCTGCAGCCAGCGCTGTCGCGCCGCGCTGCGCGGCGGTGCAAATCCGGCAAAGACGAAGGCCGGATTCTCATCCGAGGTGGCACCACTGGCCATGAGTGCCGCCAGGGCGGCGCTGGGGCCGGGAATGGGCACCACCCTGAGGCCTGCAGCATGCACGGCGCGCACGATGCGCGCCCCGGGGTCGCTGACTGCGGGCGAGCCGGCGTCCGAGACCAGGGCCACGCGCTCGCCGGCCTGCAGACGTGCCACGATGGCCTGCGCCGCACGCGCCTCGTTATGGCGATGCGCCGCCAGAAGCGGTGTCTCGACCCCCCAGGCCTGTACAAGCGTGCGCGTGGCCCGGGTATCCTCCGCAGCAATCACATCACAGCGCAGAAGTGCCTGCCAGGCACGCAGGCTCAGATCCGCAAGATTGCCGATGGGCGTGGCCACAACGTACAGTACACCGCAAGGCCAGTCTTGAGCCATGCTACGTTCAAGCATCTGCTGCAGCCGGTGCATCGGCGGCTTCATGACGGCATCCGGCAAGCTCATCTTCGCACCCCTCAATCACGTTTGCGCCCATTATGCCTCACCGGACCCGAGGTTCCCGCAAGCCCGCCATCGCCTGCATGGGGCTGGATGCGGCCACCGCCGAACGCATTGGACAGGCCGTACACATCCGGCAGGCCGATGCACGCGCAGGCACCCGTCAGCCATCGCCAGACCGGCTGACAGCCCCGGAACACACACCCGCACCGGCCCGGATCCTTGGCGCAAGGGGAGAGGCGCTGGCCGCGCGGCACCTGGAGCAGGCCGGCCTGGAAATCCTGGCGCGCAATCTGGGCTGGAAGGGCGGCGAAATCGATCTTGTCGCCCGGGCCGGGCCGGTACTCGTCTTTGTGGAAGTGCGCCTGCGAACACGATCCAGCCATGGCGGGGCGGGCGCCAGCATCAACGCCGCCAAGCGCCGGCGTCTCATCCGCACGGCGTACTATTTCCTGCCCACCCTGTGCCGGCGTCACTTCCGGGGATTCACGCCGCCCTGCCGTTTCGATGCCGTCTGCATCGAGCAGGGCCGGCTCCAGTGGATACCCGATGCCTTCACCGTCCAGGATGCCGCCACCCCGCGAACATGAGACAATAGCGTCATGGATATGACACCCCTCATGGCGTCCCATTTCGATGATGCCATCGATACCTTTCGCAGCAGCGCCCGGGCGCTGGCCGAACCCATGGCGCAGGCGGTTGAACTCGCCTTCGGCACGCTGTCGGCAAACGGGCGCATCCTCGCCTGCGGCAACGGCGGCTCGGCGGCCGACGCCCAGCACTTCGTTGCAGAGCTTGTGGGTCGCTTCGAGCGTGAACGCCTGCCGCTGGCCGGCATCGCGCTCAATACGGATACCGCCATCCTGAGCGCCGTCAGCAATGATTACGGTTTCGAGCACGTCTTCGCACGCCAGGTCGACGCTCTGGGCCAGCCGGGAGACGTGCTGGTCGCCATCAGCACCAGCGGCAATTCGCCCAATGTACTGCACGCCATTGCCTCGGCCCATGATCGCGACATGCCCGTGATCGCCCTGACCGGCAGGGGCGGTGGACAGGCAGGCGCGCAACTGCTGCCGGGCGACATTCATCTGTGCGTGCCGCACGACCGCACCATGCGCATCCAGGAAGTCCATATCCTGCTGCTCCACGCCCTGTGCGATGGCATCGACGCCCTTCTTCTCGGAGATCACGCACCATGAATCTGCGCAGCCTGATTACACTGTCTGCCCTTCTTGCCACCACAGTCATTGCTTCCGCCTGCGCCCCCCTGATCGTGGGCGGCACGGCAGCCACAACGGCCATCGTTGCCAGCGATCGCCGCACAACCGGCGAACAGGTCGAGGACCAGTCGATAGAACTCAAGGTCCAGGCTGAAATGCGTCGCCTGTTCGATGACAAGGCGCGCGTGGGCGTCACCGCCTACGCCGGCTGGGTACTGCTCACCGGTGATGTTCCCGACGAGGAAGGCAAGCGCCGGGCCGGCGAAGCCGCCGGCCAGGTGGAAAAGGTCGTCAGGGTGTTCAACGAACTGCGCCCGGGCCCGATCACCCCGCTGGGCACCCGCTCGCGCGATGCCTGGATCACCTCCAAGGTGAAAACAGCCCTGATCAGCACAAAGCAGGTGCCCAGCCGTACAATGGTCATCAAGACCGAGCGCGATGTGGTCTATCTGATGGGCAAGGTCACCACGGCCGAAGCCGACAGGGCGGCCATCATGGCGTCCTCGGTCAGTGGCGTGGGCAGGGTGGTGAAGCTGTTCGAGCTCATCTCGCCCGAAAGCCTGCTTGACCCGGCCGAAGCGAACCGCCCGGCAGCCGATGGTGCGGCAACACCCGGCGACAACGACAGTGGCGTCGAGACCCTGCCGGTCAACTAGCCCGCCCCCGCATTGTTGATGGATGTCACATGTCCTGCTTCAGAATCCTGCGCCTTGTGCTGGCTGCCGCCAGTGCGCTCATGATCGCCGCCTGCTCGGGCGGCCCGGCCGGCACGGCCCCCGAGGTCACCTTCACCGGACTCGACGGCCAGAAGATCACCACCAGCGATTTGCGCGGCAAGGTGGTGCTGATCAAGTTCTGGGCCACCGACTGCACCACCTGCGTGGCG
Organism: Castellaniella sp.; assembly: GCA_041655275.1. Classification (GTDB taxonomy): domain Bacteria; phylum Pseudomonadota; class Gammaproteobacteria; order Burkholderiales; family Burkholderiaceae_B; genus JAJYRX01. Next base: position 23,216 of record JBBAFU010000003.1, read on the forward strand.
CAGATGCCGGACACCATCCGCCATTACCAGAACCTGTCGCCACGCGGCTACGAGACCATTGCCGTCGCCATGCAGCACGATCCCGAATCCTATGTGCGCAACTTCACGGAATCGCGCCGCCTGCCGTTCATGGTGGCCATGGACAGCGATGGCAGCATCGCAAAAGCCTTCGATGATGTGAAGATGACACCCACGCTCTATCTGATCGACAAGAAAGGCAACATCCTCAAGCGCTACCTGGGCAATTATGACGAGGACAACTTCCTCGCCACCGTGAACAAGGCGCTGGCCGGATAATCCCGGCCCAGATCCAGGCCTTCCAGACGGGCACCCACGGTGCCGGCCGCATCGAGCAGCTGTTGCCAGCTGGCCCCATCCACGGGAATGCCGTTTTCCAGGCGCCGGGTCCGGCACTGACGTTCGGGCTCGCCCGGCTCCAGCACGCCCTCACCACCCTCATGGCGCGAGGCCTGTACCCAGGCCATGAAGGCATCCACCTGGCGCGCGGCGTCCGGGGCCGCGAGGGCATCGGGATTGATGAGCACTGACAGCATGCCATTGATGATGGCACGCGTTGTCTGGCGCGTCTCTTGGTGCGTTGTGTACCCGCCGCTGAAGGCTCCGCCGAGCAGCTCGCACAATACCGCCATGCCAAAGCCCTTGTGCGCACCGAAAGGCAGCAGCGCACCCAGGGGCGGCCGGTTGAGCGCCGCCGCATCCGTCGTCGGCCGTCCCTCATGATCGATGGCGCTGCCTTCCGGCAGGGGCTCACCCTTGTTGAAGGCGACGCGCGTCTTGCCGATGGCCACCGCACTGGTGGCAAAATCCAGAATGAAGGGCTCGGCACCGGGACGCGGAATGCCGGCACAGAACGGATTGGTGCCGAAACGCCCGTCAACGCCGCCCCAGGGCGCAACCTGCGTATGCCCGGCGACATTCACGAAATGCATGGATACCATGCCCCGGGACGCGGCCAGCTCGGCCCAGTGGCCGATGCGCCCCAGGTGATGGCTGTTGTGCAGGGCGAGCACGCACACGCCATGCTCGCGCGCGCGTGCCACGCCCAGTTCGATGGCCTGCTCGCCAATGCTCTGGCCGAAACCGCGCTGCCCGTCGAGCGTCAGCACCGCACCGCCGTCATGACACACGCGCAGCCGGGCATCCAGTACCAGCCCGCCCTGCTGCCAGGACTGCACATAGCGTGGAATCATGCCCACCCCATGCGAATCATGCCCGCTCAGGTTGGCAAGCACCAGATTTTCAGCGACACGCGCCGATTCGGCGGCACTGCTGCCCATGGCACGAAAGATGGCGCCGGCCAGCCCTTTCAGACCCGGCGCCGTGATGACCCTACACACTTGACTCATATTGGAGTACGTTATCCTTTGACGAAAGCATCTTGATTCAACTGCAGCCCTGACAGGAATTCTATGTCAAAATCCCGCCGCCCTTATGAAAGCCTGCGCAGCGCACGCTGGTTCGCACCCGATGATCTGCGCTCCTTCGGCCATCGCTCCCGCATCATGCAGATGGGCTATGCCCCCGAAGACTGGGAAAACCGCCCCGTCATCGCCATCATCAACACCTGGTCGGACATCAATCCCTGTCACGCCCACTTCCGCGACCGCGCCCAGGACGTGCGTCGCGGCATCCTGCAGGCCGGCGGCTTTCCCGTGGAGCTGCCCGCGATCTCGCTGGCCGAGAACTTCGTCAAGCCGACGACCATGCTGTATCGCAATATGCTCGCCATGGAAGCCGAGGAGCTGCTGCGCAGCCATCCCATTGACGGCGTGGTGCTCATGGGCGGTTGCGACAAGACCACACCGGGCCTGCTCATGGGTGCCTTCAGTGCCGGCCTGCCCTGCATCTACATGCCCGCCGGCCCCATGCTGCGCGGCAACTGGCAGGGCAAGGTCCTGGGATCGGGCTCGGACGCCTGGAAGTACTGGGACGAGCGCCGCGCCGGCACCATCAGCAAGACCGAATGGCTGGGCATAGAGGGCGGCATCGCACGCAGCTACGGCACCTGCATGACCATGGGTACCGCCAGCACCATGACGGCCATTGCCGAAGCGCTGGGCCTGTGTCTGCCCGGCGCATCCTCCATTCCCGCAGCCGACTCCGGTCACATGCGCATGGCCGCCGCCTGTGGCCGGCGCGCCGTCGACATGGCCTGGGAAGACATCACGCCGGCCGGCCTGCTGTCGCCCGCCAGCTTCCGCAATGCCATCGTGGTGGCGATGGCGATGGGCTGCTCCACGAACGCCGTCATCCATCTGATCGCCCTGGCGCGCCGTGCGGGCCACCCCATCACGCTGGAGGATTTCGACGCCATCAGCCGCGAAGTACCGGTGCTGGCCAATATCCGGCCCAGCGGCGACACCTATCTGATGGAAGATTTCTACTACGCCGGCGGCCTGCCCGCCCTGATGTCACGCCTGACCGATCACCTGGACCTGTCGGCGTCCACCGTCAGCGGCCGGAGTCTGGGCGAAAATATCGCCGATGCCCAGGTGCACAATGACGATGTCATCCGCCCGCGTGACAACCCGGTGTATCACGAAGGTGCTCTGGCTGTGCTGCGGGGCAATCTGGCGCCTTCGGGCTGCGTCATCAAGCCCAGCGCCTGCGCGAGCCATCTGCTGCAGCACACGGGCCCGGCACTGGTCTTTGACGACTACCCCTCCATGAAGGCCGCCGTCGAGGATGAAGACCTCGATGTAACGGCGGATCACATCCTCATCCTCAGGAATGCCGGCCCCCTGGGCGGCCCGGGCATGCCGGAATGGGGCATGCTGCCCATCCCCGCCAAACTGGTCAGGCAGGGGGTGCGCGACATGGTGCGCATTTCGGATGCGCGCATGAGCGGTACCAGCTACGGTGCCTGCATACTCCACGTGGCGCCCGAAGCCTATGTGGGGGGCACGCTGGCCCTGGTACGCACGGGCGACCTCATCACCATCGACGTGCCGGCACGCCGCATCCACCTGGAAGTGAGCGACGACGTGCTGGAAAGCCGCCGGGCCGCCTGGACGCCGCCCCCGGTACGCTACGAACGCGGCTATGGCTGGATGTTCTCGCGCCATGTGCTGCAGGCCGACCAGGGCTGTGATTTCGACTACCTTGAAACCGCATTTGGCGGACCCATACCCGAGCCCGATATCTTCTGAAGACACCGCAGGCACAGGATGGACCGGCGAGAGGGCCGGCCCGGGGGTCTGGCTATAATCATCCGGCCGGATCCCTGTATGACCCTTCTCGCGGAAGCCACCATGTCCCAGAACACGCCGCAGCGCCCCCCCCTTTCCCCCGATATCAAGGCCCAGGTCCTGTCCGAAGCCCTGCCCTACATTCGCCGCTTCCACGGCCGGACCGTGGTCATCAAGTATGGCGGCAATGCGATGACGGAAGAATCCCTGCAGCGCAGCTTTGCGCATGACGTGGTGCTGCTCAAGCTGGTGGGGCTGAATCCGGTGATCGTGCACGGCGGCGGCCCGCAGATCAATCAGGCGCTCAAGCGCATCGGCAAGGAAGGGGTCTTCGTACAGGGCATGCGCGTCACCGACGCCGAAACCATGGAAGTGGTGGAATGGGTGCTGGGCGGCCAGGTCCAGCAGGACATCGTTTCCATGATCAACCAGGCCGGCGGCAAGGCCGTCGGGCTCACCGGCAAGGACGGCTGCCTCATACAGGCCGAAAAGAAAATGATGCCGGATGCCGAGCACCCCGGCCAGTGGCTGGACATCGGTTTCGTCGGCGATATCACGCGCATCGAGCCGGCGGTGGTGAAAGCCCTGCAGGACGATCAGTTCATCCCAGTGATCTCGTCCATCGGCTACGGCGAGGATGGCACAGCCTACAACATCAATGCCGATGTCGTGGCCGGCAAGATGGCGGAAATCCTGGGCGCGGAAAAACTGGTCATGATGACCAATACGCCGGGCGTCCTCGATCGCTCCGGGGAACTGCTCACCAGCCTGTCGGCGCGCAGCATAGACGCCCTGTTTGCCGACGGCACCATCTCGGGCGGCATGCTGCCCAAGATTTCATCCGCACTCGATGCCGCCCGTCACGGCGTCAATTCCGTCCATGTGGTCGACGGGCGCGTACCCCATTGCCTGCTGCTCGAGATCCTCACGGATCAGGGCGTGGGCACCATGATCACCTACTGAGGGCGGTGTGAACACACGGGGCATTGCGGATCGCGCCTGAAGCGCACGGTATTCCACTGCATGCCCAGGGCATCCAGACAGAGCAGGCGCCCCGTCAGGGGCTCTCCCATGCCGGCCAGCAGCTTGATCGCCTCGGCCGCCTGCACACTGCCCACAATGCCCACCAGCGGCCCCAGAACACCGGTGGTGGCGCAGCGCAGCTCCTGAACATCATCGGCTTCCGGAAACAGGCAGTGGTAACAGGGCGCCGTATCATCACGCAGGTCGAAGACACTGATCTGGCCGGCAAAGCGGATGGCCGCACCCAGAACCAGCGGCTTGCGCAAGGCCACGCAGGCACGATTGATGGCGTGGCGGGTGGCGAAATTGTCGCTGCAGTCCAGCACGATGTCCGCCTGCGCCACCGCATCCATCAGGGCCTCGCCCTCGAGCCGGCACACCAGCGCGGTTACCTGAACCTCGGGGTTCAGGCGTGCCATCGCCCTGCGCCCCGACTCGGCCTTGGGAAGGTCGACATCTGCGGTGCCGTGCAGAATCTGGCGCTGCAGGTTGGATACTTCGACGACATCGTCATCGGCCAGCACAATATGTCCCACGCCCGCAGCGGCCAGATAGAAAGCCGCCGGCGAGCCCAGGCCGCCGGCACCAATGATCAGCGCCCGGCCGGCCAGCAGCCGTTCCTGCCCTTCAATGCCGAACTCGTCGAGCAGGAGATGACGCGCGTAGCGCAGAAGCTGTTCGTCATTCATCCTGGATACGCAGCAAGCCGTCGGGCGTAATACGGTAACGCTCGACCCGGGTGTCAGGGCCGATTATCGGGCTTTTTTTTTCTGCCTCATTTTCCGCATTGCCAGCTGTCCCGGCGACCTTGTCTTCCTCATCGCCGGCTGCAGCAGCCTGCGCCGCCCGGGCTTCGGCAACCCGCAGCGGATCATTCTTCATGACGGGACGCCCTTCGAGGTGATTGATGGCCTGCGCCAGCTGGAAGTCATCCTCTCCGCCGAATTCGAACATGGGAACGTTCTTGATGATCTCCTCGACCTCGGGCTCCACGACACCCGCCTCATCGGGCTCATCGCCGTTCTCGAGATGGCGTTGCAGATCGATTTCGCGCGGCAGGCGGAACAGGTTGCCCTGCGCCGTGTCATCGACGACGATGTCCGGCTCGACACCCGTCACCTGGATGGAACGGCCCTTGGGTGTGTAATAACGCGCCGTAGTGAGCTTGATGCCAGCATCATCCTGCAGCGGCAGCACGCTCTGCACCGAACCCTTGCCGAAGCTGCGATTGCCCATGAGCGTGGCACGACCGTAATCCTGCAGGGCGCCGGCCACGATCTCGGAAGCGGATGCCGAACCCACATTGATGAGCACCACCAGGGGGACGGTCTCGGCCCAGCGTCCCACGGTGCCGGCACCCACGCCGGGCAGGGGCCGATCGAGATACTGCTGGGCCGCGCTGCTGCGGCGGGCATGATATTCACGGTTGGACGAAGGAATGCGCCCTCTGGTGGATACCACCAGGCCGCCCCCATCCATGAACATGGAAGAGACACCGATGCCGCTTTCCAGCAGACCGCCCGGGTCATTGCGCAGGTCCAGCACCAGCCCGCTCGCCCGCTTGCCGGCGAATTCGGCAATCTGGCGCGCCAGATCAGCCTCGGTACGCTCCTGGAACTGGGCGATGCGCACATAGGCAATGCCGTTTTCCAGCATCTTGCCGCGCACGCTGCGCACCTTGATACGATCGCGGACGATGGGCACCACCAGAGGCTTGTCATGCCCTTCGCGACGAATGGTGAGCACGATGGAAGTCTTGGGCTCGCCCCGCATGCGCTTGACGGCCTCGGTCAGCGTCATGCCCTTGGTGGGCTTGCCATCGATATGCGTGATCAGGTCGCCCGACAGAATGCCGGCGCGCGCCGCCGGAGTGTCCTCGATGGGCGCGATCACCTTGGGCATGCCGTCCTCACTGCCGATCTCGATACCCAGTCCACCAAAGCCGCCCTGGGTGATATCTTCCATTTCCTTGAATGCCTCGGCATCCAGATAGGTCGAATGCGGATCGAGCTCGCTGAACAGGCCGCGGATGGCGTCGCGGATGAGCTGCTCATCGGTAACGGGTTCGACATAGCTGTTCTTGATGGCCGTGAACACGCTGGCGAACTGTTGCAGGTCGCGCAGGGGCAAGGCCTCGTCGCGCTGTGCGGTGGCGGTGATGGCCAGGCTGACAAAGATGCCACCCAGGGCGCCGGTGAGTATCAGGCCGATGCGGCCAAACCTGCGAGTGCTCATCCAATGCTCCGAGAAACCCTGCCGTAAGAATAATGATAAGTGTAACGAAGTTACGGGCTCAGCCAAAGCCGCGGATTGACGGGCTTGCCGTGGTGGCGGATTTCAAGGTAGAGACCCGGCTCCACCTGACCGCCGGTAGCGCCCACCGTCGCGATGGCTTCACCGGCTGCCACCGGATCGCCCACTTCCTTGAGCAGGCTCTGATTGTACGCGTACACGCTGAGATAACTTTCACCGTGATCGAGAATCATGATATTGCCAAAGCCGCTCAGCCAGCTGGCAAAGGCCACCTTGCCCGCTGCAATCGCCTTGACGGGACTGCCTGCGGCCGCACGGATGACCACGCCCCGCCATACCCCGCCATCCGGCCGTTCGCTGCCGAAGCGTCCCAGCACCTCACCCGAGACGGGCTGTACCAGCCGCTTGCCCAGGCCCTGCAGGACGGGTGGCACCCCGGCAGACGCCGGTGCCGGCGGCCGCGTTGCGCGGGCACGCGCCGCTTCGGCGGCGGCCTGCGCCCGGCGCCGCTCTTCGGCCAGGCGTTGCGCCTCGGCGCGGCGTTTTTCAGCCGCCAGGCGCGCGCGTTCGGCCTCGCGCGCGATTTCGCGCTGCAAGGCATCGACCAGCTTGCCCAGCCGCGCCTCATTGGCAACGAGCCTGCCCGCCTCCTTGCGCTGGCCGGCAAGCTGCCCGGCAATGCGTTCATGGATGGCCTTGTGCTCCGCCCGCTGTTCACCCAGGGCCTGCCGGCGCGTGGCGGTCTCGGCCACCAGGGCATCCAGCGCCGCCTGACGCTCTAGCGTCTGCGCCTGCAGCGCGTCAAGCTTCGCCAGACTGGTGCGCACACGCTGCACCGCCTGCGCCTGCGCCGAGGACACATAGGCAAGATAGCCAAAATCACGGCCGATGCCCTGGGGATCGTCGCCCGACAGCAGGGCGGTCCAGGGCGACAGCCCGCTGCTGTACTGTGCATGCAGCTGTCGGGCCAGCGCTGCGCGACGCTGCGCCAGATCCTGTCGCTGCGCCTGCATCTGCGCATCCAGCGCCTTGAGCTCATCGGCGCGCGCCACGGCCCGGGCCTGCAGCGCTGCCAGCTCGCGGCTGAGATCGGAAATGGCCTGCTCGGAAGCGCGCAGCGCAAGCGCCGCATCCTTCAGCGAAGCCTCCTGGGCCTCCATGGATTGCTGCAGGGCACGAATGCGCGCCTGCAGGGCCTGCCGCTCTTCACGCGCCTGTGCCTGCTGCTTCGAGAGCGCACCGGCATCCGCCCCCCACACAGCCACAGGCACTGCCAACGCTACCAGCGCTGACAACAGTGCCAGCAGCGCGCGGCCGGATTTCATCCCTGCCGCGCCGCCTTGCCCTGGGCCGCAACAGCCGCCATGGCGGCCTCTATGGCTGCAGGATCGCCCAGATAGTATTGCCGAAGCACCGACAGCTCATCATCCAGCTCGAACACCAGGGGCTGGCCCGTCGGAATATTGACTTTCACAATGTCCTCTTCGGAAGCATCAGTCAGTATCTTCACGAGCGCGCGCAGGCTGTTGCCATGGGCGGTGACCAGCACACGACGCCCCGCCCGGATTGCCGGCGCGATCGAATCCTTCCAGAACGGCAGCACGCGCTCCACCGTATCCTTCAGGCACTCGCCGGCGGGCAGCTCCTCGGGCTTGAGACGCGCATAGCGCGCATCGAAACGCGGATGGCGCGGATCATCCAGATCCACAGGCTCCGGAGGAATCCCGTAGGCGCGGCGCCAGATCAGCACCTGCTCATCACCGAAACGTGCCGCCGTCTCGGCCTTGTTCAAGCCTTGCAGCTTGCCGTAATGACGTTCATTGAGACGCCAGCTGTAGCCGACGGGCGTGTGCATGGCCTCCATGGCATCGAGCGTGATCCACAGGGTACGGATGGCCCGCCTGAGGACCGATGAAAACGCCAGATCGAAAGCGTAGCCGTTTTCCTTGAGCAGCAGACCCGCCTGCCAGGCCTGTTCGCGCCCGGTATCGGTGAGGTCCACGTCCGCCCAGCCCGTGAAGCGGTTTTCCAGATTCCACTGACTTTCGCCGTGGCGCATCAGAACGAGTTTATGCATATCGGAGTGTGCCTGAAAAGTAAAGAAACGTTGCCGAAAACTTGTGACTTGCCTCCCATTTTATAATCAGAGCATCGCTTAGTATGATGCACACCTCATCTTCAGATCGAGACGGAAACCATCGTGGACTTTTTTTCTGATTTCAACAACCTCTTCCTGCTCGTCATCGCCATCACTTCCGGCGCCATGCTGTATGTGAATTCAGCGCGCAAGGGCGGTCGCGGCACGGCGGTTTCGGTCACCGATGCGGTTCAGCTCGTGAACCGCGAGCAGGGTGTCTTCATCGACGTCCGTTCGCGCGAACGGTTCCAGGCCGGCAGCATTCCACAGGCACGCAATATTGCCCGCGCCGACCTTGAGGCCCAGGCCGATTCACTGCCCAGGGACAAGCCTGTGATCCTGGTGTGCGACACCGGCCAGCAGACCGCAGCCCTTGTCGGCAAGCTGCGCAAGCTGGGCGTGACGCGCGCCGTCAGCCTGCAGGGTGGCCTGCGAAGCTGGGGCCAGGCCGGCATGCCGCTCAAGGGACGTAAATAAGCCCTCCCATCCCATTCGCCATATTTGTCAGGAAGTACCCGCAATGGCTACTGTTACCATGTATACGACTGCTGTCTGCCCCTATTGCGTGCGGGCGGAAATGCTGCTCAAGCAGCGCGGCGTCACGCACATCGACAAGATTCGCATCGATCTCGATCCCGGGCAGCGCGAATCCATGATGACACGCACCGGGCGCCGTACCGTGCCGCAGATCTACATCGACGAGCTTCATGTCGGCGGCTATGACGATCTTGCCCGACTCGATCGCGCAGGCAAGCTCAGCAGCCTGCTGCAGGACTGAGCTCCATCAACACTCATTACCGATTACAGGAATTTTCATGGCCCAAGACCAAGCCAACAGCCAGGACAAACAAAGCCAGGAGCCCAGCTTCGGCCTGCAGCGCACCTATGTGAAGGATTTGTCGCTGGAAATGCCCAATGCGCCGCAGATTCTTCTCGAGCAGGACACGCCCACCGTCGAAATCTCCCTCAATGTGGGCGGCCAGCGCCTTGCAGAAACCGTCTATGAATCCACCGTCACGGTGACCGTAACCACCAAGGTGGCCGACAAGGTCCTGTACCTGGTGGAAGCCACCCAGGCCGGAATCTTCGAAGCGGCGAACATTCCCGCCGAACAGCTGGATCCGCTGCTGGGCATTGTCTGCCCAACCATGCTCTACCCCTATCTGCGCGCCAATGTGGCCGATGCCATCACGCGCACCTCGCTGCCGCCGCTGCACCTGACGGAAGTCAACTTCCAGGGACTGTACGAACAGCGCCTGGCGGAAGCCGCCAAGCAGCAGGAAGGCCAGCAGAGCGAATCCGGCATCATCGTGCCGCCCGGCGCGCAGCGCTAGGAAGACCGGCGACATGGCTCGGCCCGGCCTGCGCGTCGTCGTGCTCGGTGCCGGTGCCTGGGGCACGGCACTGGCGGCACTGGCGGCGCGCCAATGCCCCACCCTGCTGTGGGGGCGCAACGAAGCGCAGATGCGTGCCATGCGCAAAGAGGGCATGAACGCACGCCACCTGCCCGGCATTGCGCTGCCGCCCGGGCTGCAGACCAGCGCCAGCCTGTCCGACGCGCTGGACTTTGCGCGCACGGATGAGGGCCATGCCGGCCTCTTCATCCTAGGCGTGCCCGTCGCGGGCCTGGACAATATCTGTACGCTGCTTGCCGCCCGGCTTGCCCCCGGGCAGGCCGACGCGCTCAGTCTGGTCTGGACCTGCAAGGGGCTGGAGCAGGACCGTGCACGCCTGCCGCACGCCATCGTGCAATCACGGCTTTCCGCCCTGCAGCATGCCGGCCTGGGGCTGGGTGTGCTCTCGGGCCCTTCCTTCGCCCATGAAGTGGCACGCGGCCTGCCGGTAGCGCTCACCATTGCCACGCAACAGCCGGCCACGGCACAGCGCGCCATCCAGGCCCTCCACGGCGAACCGGCGCGCATCTACACCAGCACCGACATCGTCGGCGTCGAAGTCGGCGGCGCACTCAAGAACATCATGGCCATCGCCTGCGGCATCTCCGACGGCCTGGGTCTGGGTGAAAACGCCCGTGCCGCGCTCATCACCCGGGGCCTGGCGGAAATCCAGCGCCTGGGCCGGCACCTGGGCGGCGAGACCGCCACCTTCTATGGCCTGACGGGCATGGGGGATCTGGTGCTTACCGCAACCGGAGATTCATCGCGCAACCGTCAGGTAGGCCTGGCCGTGGCCGCCGGCAAGACGCTGAACACCATCCTGGCCAGCGGCATGACCGCCGAAGGCGTGCGTTGCGTGCGCGCCGTCCTGCAGCTGAGCGAGGCGCAGGGGCTGGACATGCCCATCACTCGCGCGGTACACCGTATTCTCTTCGAAGCAGTGCCGCCACGCCGCGCCGTGGCCGAGCTGCTGTCGCGCGACGCCATTCCGGAAACAGGCGGCTAGCCTAGACACTTCCCGCATAGCCGCACTGGCGCCAGGCCTCGAACACCGTCACCGCCACCGCATTCGACAGGTTCAGGCTGCGCTGATCGGGGCGCATGGGCAGGCGCAGCTGCCGATCGGACGCAAACAGGGCCAGCTGGTCGGCCGCCAGGCCGGCCGTTTCGCGCCCGAAGACAAAAACATCCCCTGCCTGGAACCGCGCCGTCGCGAAACGGCCCCGGCCGCGCGTGCTGAGTGCAAAGCAGCGTGTCATGGGCGCGCCTGTTGCCTGCAATGCCAGCGGCAGGGAATCATGCACCTGCATGCGTGCGGTCTCGTGATAATCCAGCCCGGCGCGACGCATGCGCGCATCGTCGAGCACGAAGCCCAGGGGGCGCACCAGATGCAGGCCGACGCCGGTATTGGCGGCCAGGCGGATGACATTGCCCGTATTGGGTGCGATTTCAGGATTGACCAGAATAATGTGAAACATGGGCGTTCTTGATCAGGATACGGAAAGAACAGGGGTGCGTGCCACCACCAGGACGTGCACCGAGCGTGCACCGGCCGCCAGCAGCCGGCCCGCCACGGCATTGACCGTGCCGGCCGTGGTCATCACATCATCGACCACCACCAGACGCAAGCCCGCCACGGAACCGCTGACATGGTACATCCTGGCGGCCGCCGCCAGACGCGCCCGGCGCCCCAGACTGGCCTGACGCGGCCCTTCGCGTACACGGCGCAGGAGGCCGAGGCGGCAATCGCGCCCCAGACGTCGTGCCAGATCACGGGCGATCTCGCCCGCAGGGTTGAAGCCACGACGCGCCAGGGCTGCGCGGCTGGACGGTACGGGCAGCAGTATGGTCTCTTCGGGCATGTCGGGCCACGCTACCGTCACCGCCTCGGCAAGCAGCCCACCCAGCACGGGCACGAGATGCAGGCGATGGCGTACCTTGAGCTCATGAATGAGCAGATCCTGGGGCGCCCGGTAATCGAAGGCGGCAATGGCGCGCTCGAAAAGCGGCACAGAAACATCGCACTGTGCACAAGCCCCCGGGCTGGTGCCGGCCAGGCTGCAGCGCGGGCAGCGCCAGGCCGCAGCCTCGTGATCCTGACGCAACAGAGCGCGGCAATGCACGCACAGCGTGCCGGCGGCACAGGCGAGCCCGCACAGCGGGCACTGGGCACGCAGGCACTGCCGCCAGTGCCTGAAACACTGGCGTGCCGGTTCGCACAGCCGGGTCAGATACGCCATAATGGAGCCTGTCTTGCATTGCCAACAGCACATCATCACAACACAGGTCGGTGCCTGCGGGCCAGACCGGTACGGACAAGGATGTCACACCCCCCTTCATTGCGCCTGGATTCCGGGCACGTCAACCTGCAGTTCGCACGTCGCAATCCGCTGGACGCCGCCCAGTTCCTGTACGGGGAAGTCGCCCAGCGCATGCTGCAGCGTCTCAGCTATGTCCGCATCGCACCGCATCAGGTCCTGGATGCCGGCTGCGGTGCAGCGCACGCCCTCGAACCCCTGCGCGCCCAATACCCCAATCTGGATTATCACGGCCTGGATGCCTGCGGTCCCCTGCTGGATACGGCACGCCGGCGCTACATGACACGGCCCGGCTTCTGGCAGCGCCTGCGCAACCGGCCGACGGCGCCCATCCACTTCATCGAAGCCGACATGGCCGACACCGGCCTGCCCGATGAAAGCATGGATCTTGTCTGGTCCAACATGGCCCTGCACTGGCATCCCCGGCCGCACGATGTCATCGGCGAGTGGCGTCGCATCGTGCGCTCCGAAGCGCTGGTCATGTTCTCGGCCCTGGGACCGGGCTCCCTCGTCGAGCTGCGCGAGGCGCTGGCGCAGGCCGGTCTGCAGACGGCCACGCCCACTTTTGTCGACATGCATGATTTCGGCGATCTGCTGATGCAGAAAGGCTTTGTGGATCCCGTGATGGATCAGGAAACCCTCACGCTGACCTATCACAGCGGCCGCCGGCTGCTTGAGGACGTGCACCTGCTGGGCGGCAACCCCGCCATGGACCGGCGCGCCGGCCTGTGCGGGCGCGCCTGGCATGAACGCCTGATCGCCAGTCTCGAAAAGCAGCGCCATCAGGACGGCACCATACACCTGAGTATCGAAGTGGCCTACGGCCATGCCTGGCGGGGCCGCATTCGCCGGGGCGGCACAATGGAAGAGCGCACCGGGGCGCGCATACGACCGCGCGAAATCTAGCGGTTGCGCGCACGGCGACCCGTATCGATGCCCAGCTGCTTGAGCTTGCGATACAGGTGGGTGCGCTCCAGTCCCGTACGCTCGGACACCCGCGTCATGCTGTGATTCTCGCGCACCAGATGGTATTCAAAATACACGCGCTCGAAAGCATCGCGTGCATCACGCAGGGGCTGATCCAGCGAAATGCTTCCCGCCATGGACGGATCAGGCTCGGGGTGTGCGCACACTGTCGTGGCCACGCTGGGCGCTGCCGGCGCCTCGCTGGTGCGCGGCGTGGGTACTGCCGCCACCCCGCCTTCACGGGCTGCGGCCAGCATGCCCGGAGAAACCACCGGACGCGCCAGACCTGCAGCCACCGTCTTGAGCAGACGCTGCAGCGTGATGGGTTTCTCGAGGAAGTCCACCGCACCCATACGCGTTGCCTCGACGGCGGTATCAACCGTGGCATGTCCGCTCATCATGATGACGGGCATATCGAGCAAGCCCTGCGTGCTCCACTCCTGCAGCAGGCTGACACCGTCGGTATCCGGCATCCAGATGTCCAGCAAGACCAGATCGGGGCGGGCCCTCAGACGGGCCGCACGCGCCTGGGCGGCGTTTTCCGCCTGCTCCACCGTATGCCCTTCGTCGTACAGAATTTCCGACAGAAGTTCGCGTATGCCTATTTCGTCATCAACAACCAGGATTCTGGCCATATCGCCTCGCTTATGTTTCCAGCCTACCCGTTTCCGGCCCGCCTTCCCCGGCCGGGTCGGGATCTGCGGCATCCGCCAGACGCGTCAGCAGGATGGAAACCCTGGCTCCCGCATCACGCCGATTGGCCACGTCAATGCGGCCGTCATGCTCCTCTATGATCTTCTTTACTATAGCAAGCCCAAGGCCCGTCCCCGCAGGCTTGGTGGTGACATAGGGCTCAAACACCCGTGCCAGCACCTGGGGAGAGAATCCCGGTCCATTATCCGATACCGTCAAACGGACGGCAAGCGGACGCTCGCCATTGCCATTGCTGCCGGCCGACGCCAGCCGGGTGCTCACGCACACGGCGGCCCGCGTCTCATCCGCCTGCTGGCCTGCAGCATCACAGGCGTTGACGACCAGATTGTGAATGACCTGGCGCAGCTGGGTCGGATCACCGCGGATCAGGGGTATGTCAGGATCCAGATCCACTTCCAGATCAAACTCGCGGCCATGCTCGTGCAGCATGCCGTCGACGGGGTCCCAGCCGTAGAGCGACAGGACGTCGGCCACCAGCGCATTCATGTCCACCGCCTGCATCTGCGCCGGTGGCGTACGCGCATATTCGCGGAAGTCATCCACCATGCTCTTGAGCGAAGCCACCTGATTGACGATGGTATTGGTGGAGCGCAACAACATGGCGGCATCATCCTCATCGAGCCGGTCGACCAGCTTCATGGCCAGGCGTTCGGCCGACAGCTGTATGGGTGTGAGCGGATTCTTGATCTCGTGGGCGAGACGCCGCGCAACCTCGCCCCAGGCCACCGCCCGGTTCGCTGAAATCACTTCGCTGATGTCATCAAAAACGACGAGATAACCAGTGCCGCGCTCATCAACCTGCAGATGGGTGCCGCGGGCCAGCAGGGTGAGGTGGTGCCCCCGCTCTCCCTGGGCGGGTCCATCGCCGATATCCAGCTCGAACTGCTGCTGCCAGTAGGGGCGCTCCGAGCCCACGGCCTCATGTTCGGCAAACGCGTCCCGTATGCGCTGTGCCAGCGGCAGCGCGCCTTCCACCATCTCCAGCGGCCGCCCCTTCACCTGGCGCAGGTCAAGCTGGAGAATGGACTGTGCGCCCTCGTTGAACATGTTCACACGAAAGCCTTCATCAAAGACGAGCACACCGGAAGACAGATGGCTGAGCACCGACTCCAGGTAGACATTGGAACGCTCGAGCTGGCGGCGATTGCTCTCCACCATACGCCTTGCCTCATCGAGCTGGCGCGTCATGGCGTTGAAGGAGCGCGTCAGCTGACGGATCTCGTCATCATCGGGAGACTCCGGCAGGGGCCGGTAATCCCCCACGCCGACAGCCTGGGTTCCGGCCGCCAGCCGAAGCAGGGGACGAACCAGGCGACGCGAGACCGACAGGGCCGCCAGAATCGCTGCAAACACCGCCAGAATCAGCGCCAGGGTGAGCGTGATGCCATAGAGCTTGCGCAGGCCCAGGCGCGACAGCGCCAGCTCCTGGTAATCCCGGAACCCCTGCTGCACATGGTTGGCATTGCGCGCCACCGCATCGGGAATGGGCTCGATAAGCTGCACCCAGCGGGTGTCGGGCGCCGTGCTGCCCAGGGTGGGCGTCAGGCGTTCGGACGGCGTGATCGGCCGAACGACGCGCAGACGCAGACCGGTCAGTGCCTCGTCCTCCGCCAGGGCGTCGATCTCCTCCGCTTCAGCGGCGGCGTAGGCATGCGAGACGCGCAGCTGGTTCATAACGGCCTGGGGCGGCGGGTCGGGAAGCAGATGGGCGAACTCGGCCGACGAAAATGCAATCATGCGGCCATTGCTGGTGAAGACCATGGCTTCGGCAACCGCTGTCGCCTCGCGCAGCTGTGTCAGCAGCAGCGGCATCTCCAGATCGCTCGCCTGACCCAGTTGCAAGGCAAACTCGTGCGCCCGGGAACTGAGATCGGCCAGCTGCGAGTCCAGCGCCGTGCGCCCCAGGTTCAGCCCGGCCTCGAGCGCGCTGTCCACGCGTACGTTGAACCAGGATTCGATGGAGCGCGACATGAACTGCACCGACAGGATATAGATCAGTGCACCCGGCAGGATGCCGATGAGCGTGAAGAAGAGCGCGAAACGCGCCGTCAGACGCGCGCCGAACTGTCGCCGCCGCACCTGGCGCGCCAGACGCCATGACACCGCCGTCACCCAGAAAAGCAGGGCGACGGCCAGAATGCCGTTGAGCACCAGCAGAACATCGTACTGACGCGCATAGCGTGACGCATTGCCCGTGGACCAGACCAGCATGGCAAGCAGGGCCAGGGCACTGCCGGCGACGATCAGCAGCACAATGCGGGATGCCCAGCGCGTCAGGGCCGGGAGTCGTCTTCGGAGATCGAAAAAGAGAAATCTTTCCATGGCGTTGCCAATGACCAGGCGCTGCTGTTGAGAGCGTCGATCTGAAACGGGCGGGCGAGCCGCGAGGTATCCAGGCGTATTCGCACCCGGCCCCGATAGTCCACACTGTCTTCAAGAGCCGCTGCCTCGGCCAGGGCCCAGGAACGGATATGACGCACATGGGCCATGGCGTCATCGAACGAGGCCTCGTTGAGCCAGAGATCGCCGCTGCTCACACGCCACTGGCGCGTGAGTGCGTTGTACACGATGCGCCAGCCCATCTGCGCCTGCAGGACGGGTTTGTCGAACCACCACCAGCGCCGGCGCACGATATCGACATCGGCGGCAAAATACAGTGGCACGCCTTTCTGCGCAATGTCGCGCAGATCACCTGCGACATCGAGCTCGGCATCCACATCCAGATAGAGCTGCCCGGCGCGCACCACGGGTGCGACCATGACCACGCTGTCCTGTCCGGCACCGGAACGTGCCGTGACCGGCCCCGCCAACCCGAGCATCAGAGCCAGCAAAGACAGCCTGAAAAACCACCGCAGCCCGCGCGTCCACTCAATCCGTGTCACGATTGGCCTGTCCGGTCCTGACAAATAAGGCATAGAAGAAACCATCGCCGACCACTTCGTCGTCCGATGTCTGCAAGGGTAACATCTGGCCCGGTGCGGGCAAGCGCTGCGCGTCCGCATGACGGCGCACAAAAGCCGTCGCCTGGTGCTCACCCTCTTCAGGAAACACGGAACATGTCGCCAGCAGCAGATGGCCGCCCGGGCGCAGGGTGGACCAGGTGCTGTCCAGTATTTCAGCCTGCAATGCCGCGGTGCGCGCGATGTCGTCCGGGCGGCGCAGCCAGCGGATATCGGGGTGACGCCGCACCACACCCGAACCGGTACAGGGCACGTCGGCCAGAATGGCGTCGAAGGAGCGGCCGTCCCACCAGGATGGCACATCGCGGGCATCCGCACAGCGCAGGTGCACCGCCGGCCCGTCCAGGCCCAGGCGGGTCAGATTCTCTTCAATACGCGCCAGCCGGGCGGCGTCGGAATCCAGCGCGAGCAGCGCGATGTCTGCTGTCTCCAGCAGATGTGCGGTCTTGCCACCGGGCGCGGCACAGGCATCCAGTACACGCATGCCATCGCGCAGGGGCAGCAGTGCAGCCGCGCACTGGGCGGCGCTGTCCTGCACCGACCACAGACCCTCGGCAAAGCCGGGCAGTTCATGCACTGCGCGCGGCTGATCGACGACGACGGCCTGCCCCTGCAGCGGTCTTGCCGCAACGCCGGCCTGCGCGAAGGCCTGCAGCACCTGCGCCACGCCGGCGCGCCGCCGGTTGACACGCAGCACCATGGGAGGCGGCCGGTTGCCGGCGGCCAGGATCCGCCCGGCCGTGTCCGGATAGGCCGAGAACAGCGCATCTATCCACCACTGCGGATAATTCCAGACCGCCACCGGATCGCGGGCAAGCTGTTCGCGCAGGGTGTCGCGCCGGCGCACATAGTTTCTGAGGATGGCGTTGACCAGGCCCCGGAAGGCGACGAGCTGGCCCCGGGTTGCCTGAACACATTCATTGACGATGGTGTGCACAGCGTAGATGGGTTCACCGCGGGGTTGACCGCGGCGCTGGGCGGCTTGTGCAGATGGCGGCTCGTCCGCCTGCGCCAGCGCAGTCTCGAGCAGGCTGATGCCGACCAGCAGCAGCGCTTCGAGCCGCGGATGCGGCAGCGTGCGTCGCGCGAGCAGGGCGCAGGCTCCCCTGGCAAAGCCGAGCTTGCGCATGACATGCGCGCTGATGGCCTGTGCCGATGGACGCTGTGCCCGCGGCAGATCCGCCAGACATGCGGTCAGCGATTGCCCTGCCAGCACTGCCTGTACGCAGCGGGCGCTGGCACGCACGCTGTCAGCCAATCGGGGAGACCGCGGCTGATCAGTGCCCGGCATCGGGGTGCTGCCAGCCACGCAGGAACACATCGACAGGCTGACGCCGGCCACCGGCGCGCTGCAATTCCAGCACGCGCAGAATCCCGTCGCCCGTGGCCACATCCAGCCCCTCGGGACCCGCCGCCAGGATATGTCCCGGCGCCGCATCCACCGGCCCGGGAAGCGGGCTCGCACGCCACAGCCGTACCGGCGCCTCAATACCGGGCAGTTGCAGGGTGGCCACCGGATAGGGCTGGAAGGCGCGGATGCGCCGTTCCAGTTCAATGGCCGGCCGTGAAAGATCGAGCAGGGATTCCGACTTCGCCAGCTTGCGGGCGTAGGTGGCACCGGTTTCGGGCTGGGGTTCCAGCGGCAGCGGCCCCTGCTGCAGGCGTGCAAGGACATCGACGATGGCGCCGGCGCCCAGCGCCGCCAGATCGTCATGCAATGTGGCCGCCGTATGATCGGCCCGGATGGGCAGCTCGAAGCGCTGCACCACATCGCCCGTATCCAGACCCTCGTCCATCTGCATGATGCTGATGCCGGTGCGCTCATCACCCGCCTCGAGCGCGCGATGAACGGGCGCTGCGCCGCGCCAGCGCGGCAACAGGCTGGCATGGATGTTCAGGCAGCCGTGCGCCGGCAGCTCCAGCACCCAGCGTGGCAGCAGCAGACCATAGGCCGCCACCACCATCACCTCGGGGCGAGCGGCCTGCAGTGCCGTGCGGGCCGCCTGCGCATCTTCCGGGAAGCGGCCGTCCAGGCGCAGGCTGCGCGGCTGGCACACCGGCAGGCCGGCCGCGCGCGCAAGCGCATGCACCGGCCCCGGCTGCAGACGCATGCCGCGGCCCGAAGGCCGATCGGGCTGGGTCAGCACCAGGACAATGTCGTGACCGGCATCAAGCAGGGCCTGCAGGGCCACACGTGCGAATTCGGGCGTTCCGGCGAAGGCTATACGCATGGCAAAGGCTGTGGCGTCACCCGGGATCAGGCGCGCAGGGCCTCTTTCTCACGCTCGCGCTCCCGTTTCCGAAGCCGCGTGCGGATGCGCTCCTGCTTGAGGCGCGAGAGATATTCGACGAAGACCTTGCCATCGAGATGATCGATCTCGTGCTGTACGCAGACCGCCAGCAAGCCGTCAGCCTCGAATTCGAAAGGTTTGCCGTGCTCATCCAGCGCCCTGACGCGCACCTGCGCCGCCCGCTCGACTTCGTCGAAGACCTCGGGCACCGACAGGCAGCCTTCTTCGTAGCGCTGGGTTTCCTCGCTCTTCCAGGTGATTTCGGGATTGATGAGCACAAGCAGCTTGTTGCCATCTTCGGAGACGTCGATGACGATGACCCGCTCGTGGACGTCCACCTGTGTGGCTGCCAGACCGACGCCCGGTGCCGCATACATGGTTTCCGCCATGTCACGGACCAGCTTGCGGATGCGGTCGTCCACCGTCGCCACCGGCGCCGCCGTCTTGTAGAGGCGCGGATCGGGGTAACACAATATCGGAAGCAAAGCCATTGCAGAAATCCATTCATTGACTGCCAACCCCTCTATGATAAAGCAATTGGGCATGATCTTTGTGTCCCGCCCTGCCTCGCCGGCCGGCCGGCCCCGTGCCACACTGGGGCATGCCCCATATCATGACTTCGCAGGAATTACGCGCCTGGCTGCGTCTCTCGCTGGAGCCCGATCTGGGCCCCGTGCGCGGACGCGCCCTGCTCGCCCGCTTCGGCCTGCCTGAACAGATCTACGCGGCCTCGCCCACGGCCCTGCGCAGCGTGATCCCGAAGCCACTGGCCCAGCAACTGCACCTGCCCCTGCCCGCCCAACAGGCACAGCGACTGGAGCAGGCCCTGCACTGGCTGGATGAACCCCGCCACCGCCTGCTCACGCTGGCGGACGCGGACTATCCGCCGGCCTTGCTCGACATGCCCGACCCGCCGCTGGTTCTTTATGCCATGGGCCGCCTGGATCTCCTGCGCCGGCCCTGCCTGGCCATGGTCGGCGCACGCGGCGCCACCCCCGGCGGCATGGCCAACGCCCATCAGTTTGCGCGCCGGCTGGCCGCCCTGGGATGGACCATCGTCAGCGGCCTGGCACAAGGCATAGACGCCGCCGCACATCAGGGCGCGCTCAGCCCGGGCAAGCGGGGCGGCAATACCATTGCGGTTCTGGGTACCGGCATGGACAAGACATACCCGTCCTGTCATCACGCACTCCTGCAGCGCATTGCCGCCGAAGGTCTGGTGCTCAGCGAGCTCGCACCCGGCACCCCCGTACGACGCCATCACTTTCCGCGCCGCAACCGCCTTGTTGCCGGGCTTGCCGCCGGGGTGCTCGTTGTCGAGGCCGGCCGCCACAGCGGCGCACTCATCACGGCCAGACTGGCCGGCGAGATGGGGCGCGATGTGCTTGCGATACCGGGGTCCATACATTCCCCCTTGTCGCGGGGCTGTCATGCCCTCATCCGCGATGGTGCGGCACTGGTCGAAACACTGGAGGACATTCGCGCAGCGCTGGCCGGACAGTGGCCGGCGCCAGGCCCGCTTGCAGGTATCACTGCGGAAGAGACCCGCAGCGGCGCAGAAAGCAGCCGCAGACCCGAGAACCTGCTCTGCCGGACGGTACTCGCGAACCTGGGTCATGATCCACTGCATCCGGATGCGCTCATCGCCCGCAGCGGGCTTTCTGCGCGCCATGTGGCCACCGCCCTCGGCCGGCTCGAGGCCGACGGATGCGTGCAGCGCCTGGATGACGGCTGCTATCAGCAAGTCTGAAGCGGTATGATAGGCGCGAAAGTCCTGCCCCAGCCCCGGGGCGGGCACCGCTCTGTCAGGAACACATCATGGACTTCCCTCGCTCCGTCAAGATTGTCGAAGTGTCGCCCCGCGACGGCCTTCAGAATGAAAAGGTCAGCATTCCGGTCAACACCAAGATCACCCTGGTCGATCGCCTGAGCGCGGCCGGTTTCGTCAATATCGAGGCCGTTTCCTTTGTCTCGCCCAAATGGGTGCCGCAGATGGCCGACGGTGCCGAGGTCATGGCGGGTATACAGCGTCGGCCCGGCACCATCTATTCGGCACTCACACCCAACATGAAGGGTTTCGAGGCGGCGCGCGCCGCCGGCATGGATGAAGTCGTCATCTTCGCGGCGGCCAGTGAAACCTTTTCCCGCAAGAACATCAACTGCTCGATTGCGGAGTCCGTCGCCCGCTTCGAACCCGTGGCACAGGCCGCGAAGGATGCCGGCATCCGCCTGCGCGCCAGCGTCAGCTGCGCCCTGGACTGCCCGTATGAAGGGCCCACACCGGTGGAGGCCGTGGCCGATCTGGTGAAACGCATGCTCGCCCTGGGCTGCGACGAGATCGACATTGCCGACACCATAGGCACGGGAACGCCGTCGCGCGTCCATCGTGTCATGAAGACCGTGACCGAGCTGGCCGACCCGGCCATCTTCTCGGGCCACTTCCACGACACCTATGGTCAGGCGCTCGCCAACATCCTTGCGTCCATGCAGGCGGGCATCAGCATTTTCCACAGCTCGGCCGCCGGTCTGGGCGGCTGCCCCTACGCCAAGGGCGCCACAGGCAACGTCGCTACCGAAGATGTGCTCTACATGATGCAGGGCATGGGTGTGGAAACCGGCATCGATCTGGATGCCGTGGTGGACATCGGCCAGTGGATTGCCGGCGAGCTGGGCCGCCGGCCCGACAGCCGGGCCGGCAACGCACTCGCGGCACGCAAGGCCTAGACGGGTTTCCCTGGCGCACCCGACTAACGAATCGGCAAGCTGTACATCAGCCCGCCATCGCGGTGCAGGGCATTCAGCCCGCGCCCGATCTGCAGCGGGCTGCCCTTGCCCACGGTGCGCTCGAAGCTTTCACCATAGTTGCCCACCTGGCGAATGATGTTGTAGGCCCAGTCATCGTCCAGGCCCAGCCAGGCGCCCGCGCCGCTGATGCTGCCCAGCAGACGCCGTACATCGGGATTGTCGCTGTCACGCATGGCGTCGACATTTTCCGAAGTAATGCCCAGCTCCTCGGCACCCACCATGGCCTGCAGGGACCACTTCACCACGTTCAGCCAGGCGTCATCGCCCTGACGCACGAAGGGCCCCAGCGGCTCCTTGGAAATGATGTCGGGCAGCACCATGTAGTCGTCCGGATTCTCCATCTTCGAGACCCGGATGGACGCCAGACCGGACGCATCGGTGGTGAACACGTCGCAGCGCCCGCCGGCAAACGCATTCACGACCTCGTTGAACTGATCGAATACCACCGGCGTATAGCTGATGTTGTGCGCACGCGCCCAGTCGGCCATGTTGTTCTCGTTGGATGTGCCCGTCTGCATGCAGATGGTTGCACCATCAAGCTCTCCGGCATGCTGCACACCCAGCTCGCGACGCACGAGAAAGCCCTGACCGTCGTAGAAATTGACGCCGGCGGCAATGATGCCCAGCGAGGCATCGCGCTGCATGGTCACGGAAGTATTGCGCGTCAGCACGTCCACTTCTCCCGACTGCAGGGCCGTGAAACGCTGCTGGGCATTCAGGGGTACAGGGCTGATGCGCGAGGCATCTCCCAGTACCGCCGCCGCGATGGCGCGGCACATGTCCACATCCAGGCCCTGCCACTCACCTTTGGAATCAGGTGCAGAGAAGCCGGCAAAGCCGGTGGTGACGCCACAGTGCAGGCGACCGCGTTCCTTCACGATGGACAGGGTATCGGCATGGGCCAGCTGCCCTGCAAACGCAAGGGACAGGCCGGCAAGCAAAAGATTCAGGCGACGCATGGAAAACCTCCCGGATCAGGCAAGAACTCGACGACGACATGATAGCGCGCAGCTGTCACTCGCGGTTGTCACTCATAGCTGCGCTGATCATCGATCACCTTGCCGTCATTGGGCAGGGCATCGGACGTCACGGCGCTCACCTCGGCCCTGAGCTTGGTCACCTCGCGCACGCTGGCGGCAATATCGGCGAGCAGGCTGTCCGAAGGCGCATCCAGCACGACTTTCAGCAGCATCCGGTCATTGCCCGTCTCGCCACTGATCTCCAGCCGCGCCGCCTGTATGGCCGGATGGCGCGCCACGATCTGGGCCACCTGGCCGGGCTGGACAAACATGCCCCTGACCTTGGTGGTCTGGTCCGCACGCCCCATCCAGCCACGGATACGTACGTTGCTGCGCCCGCAGGGCGAGAGCCCGGGCAGGACGGCCGACAGATCGCCCGTGCCGAAGCGCACCAGCGGATAGTCGGGATTGAGCGTGGTCACGACCACCTCGCCCACCTCGCCATCCGGAACGGGATCATTCGTTCCCGGGCGCACGATTTCGAGGATCAGATCCTCATTGAGCACCAGGCCTTCGCGTGCCGGGGTCTCGTAGGCGACCATGCCCAGGTCGGCGCTGCCATAGGCCTGATAGGCATCCACGCCGCGCTCGGCCAGCCAGGCCTGCAACGACGGCGGGAAAGCTTCGCCGGACACGAGCGCACAGCGCAGTGACAGCGCGCGCTCCATTTCGGCTGCCCTCTCGAGGATGATGCGCAGGAAGCTGGGCGTGCCGGCATAGACGGTCGGGCGCAGATCGACCATGGCCTGAACCTGCTGTTCCGTCTGGCCGGTACCGGCCGGGAACACGGTACAGCCCATGGCATGGCCGGCCGTTTCCATCATGGAGCCGGCCGGTGTGAAGTGATACGAAAAGGCGTTGTGGATCAGATCGCCGCGCCGGCACCCGGCAGCGTAGAGCGCGCGCGCAAACCCCCAGTAGTCCGGCCGGCTGCCTTCAGGCTCGTAGATGGGGCCCGGCGATGCAAACACCCGGCGCGCCTGCCCCCAGCCAATGGTCGAAAATCCGCCGAACACGCGCATCCGCTCGGCATCCGTGCCGGCCACACGCTCATCATGACGCGCCAGCTGCAGACTGAGCAAATTACTCTTGCGCAACACCGGAATAGTGGCCAGGTGTGCGCGTGTCACAATGCTGGACGCGTCGATGCCTTCCAGCTGTTCGGCAATGGCCGGTGCCTTGGCGACGGCCTGTTCCAGCGTGTACGGCAGCAGGCGCATCAGCCGGTCTTCACGCTCCTGCGGTTCGACAGCCTCGCGGCCCTCATAGTATGTTGTCATGATTTCTCCCGAATTGAATCAGGCTATTCCCGGAGGAACGATGATGCCCCTTCCGGCATCATCGCCATTCAGTACTAAAATAAACAGTCCCGCCCAGAAAGCATTGCCCGGTCCTGCGATGTCTGTCTGCACCATCGGGACCCCAATTTTCATCATTTTCATAAAACAGAGGTCCGAAACATGCCAGAACAACCCGCGCCTGCGCTGCCGTCCTACCTGAATCCGCACGAGCCTGGTCCCTGGGGCAACTATCTGGAGCAGGTGGATCGCGTCGCCCCGTATCTGGGCCGCCTGTCACGCTGGCTGGACGCGCTCAAACATCCCCGTCGCACAATGATAGTCGATGTCCCGGTCGAGCTCGACAACGGCAGCATCGCCCATTTCGAAGGCTACCGGGTCCAGCACAGCATGGCGCGTGGTCCCGGCAAGGGCGGCGTACGCTACCACCAGGATGTCACGCTGTCCGAAGTGATGGCGCTGTCCGCCTGGATGTCGATCAAGAGCGCGGCAGTCAACATTCCCTTCGGCGGCGCCAAGGGTGGTGTGCGCATCGATCCGCGCCAGTTCTCGCAGCGCGAGATGGAGCGGGTGACGCGTCGCTACATCAGCGAGATCGGTATGATCATCGGTCCGCATCAGGACATCCCCGCACCGGACGTCAACACCAACGGGCAGACGATGGCGTGGATGATGGACACCTATTCCACGAATGCCGGCGTGACCGTTCCCGGCGTGGTCACAGGCAAGCCGATCGAGATCGGCGGCAGTCTGGGGCGCATCGAAGCCACCGGCAGAGGCGTGTTTGTCGTCGCCAACGGCGCCATGCGTGATGCCGGCATGTCGCTGAGCGGCGCGCGCGTCGCCATCCAGGGCCTGGGCAATGTGGGTGGCACGGCCGCCAGCCTGTTCCACGAGGCCGGTGCCCGCATCATCGCCGTCTACGATCACACAGGCGTGGTGTACCGCGACACGGGGCTGGATGTTCCCGCGCTGCGCGCCCACGTGCAGGAAACCGGCGGTGTCGCCGGATTCGGCGCGGCCGATACCCTGAGTGCCGAGGCATTCTGGGCGCTGAAGACCGACGTCCTGATCCCGGCGGCGCTCGAAGGCCAGATCACCGCCGCCAACGCCGGCACCATCCAGGCACGACTGATCATCGAGGGCGCCAATGGCCCGACGACGCCGGCAGCCGACGACATCCTCACCGACAAGGGCATCACCGTGGTGCCGGATGTGCTCGCCAATGCCGGCGGCGTCACGGTCAGCTATTTCGAATGGGTGCAGAACAGCACGGCCTTCTACTGGAGCGAGGCTGAGATCAACGAACGGCTGGATGTCATCATGCGTGATGCCTATGCCGCGATTTCAGCCACGGCCGCCGAGCACGGCGTCAGCCTGCGCACGGCCTGCTTCATCACGGCCTGCACGCGCATTCTGGAGGCGCACCGCATCCGCGGCCTCTTTCCCTGAGAGTCCCCGAGAGCGCCGGGCAATGGCTGACTAAGGGTCATCCCCGTTTCCTTCCACCGGGCTTAGAGGCTAGCATGGTGCCGTGCACAACAGCACCATGCCGCCCCGCTCCATAGCAGAGCGTTCAAACAGGGCGCTCAAACACCCGATCAGGAGGAAAAATGAAACTTGTACAGAAATGGATGGCCCTAGCAACGTTTGCGTTCGCCATGGCCGGCGTCGGCCCGGCCCAGGCCAATGAGGTCACCGACATCGTGAAGCGCGGCGAGTTGCGCGTGGCGGTGCAGACTTCGGGCCCCCTGATGAGCTTCATCAACAAGCAGGGCGAGCGCACCGGTCTGGCCGTGGAAATCGTGAAACGCATGGCCGACGACATGGGCGTCAAGCTGGTCATGCAGGACTATGACTGGAAGGGCCTGATCCCGGCACTCACGTCCGGCAAGGTGGACCTGATCGCCGCCGACATGACGCCTACACCGGAACGCGCCATCCAGGTGCTGTTCTCGCGCCCGGTCTTCTTCGCTGAAACCGTCGCGGTCGCCAAGGCGGATGCGCCCTACACCAAGTGGCAGGATCTGAACGCCGACAAACTGCAGGTCGGCGCACTCGGGGCCAGCACCTATGCCGAGGCCGGACACAAGATGCTGCCCAGGGCCACGATCAAGGAATATTCCGGTGGCAGCGCACCCGTGGGCCAGGCCATATCCACGGGCCGCGTCGATGGCGGCATCATGGCACGCAGCACGGCCGAGCAATTCCTGGTCGACTTCGGCAACCTGAAGATTCTCGAAGGCACCATGGTTGATGAGCCGCTGGCGTTTGCCGTGCAGTCCAACGCCATCAACCTGAAGTTCTGGCTCGACAACTGGGTCATCATGCGTGAAGGGGATCGCAGCCTGCAGGCCATGATCGACTACTGGTACTCGACCGACTGGAAGAAAGATAACTGATGGCCGATCCGGCCATTGACGTACCGACGG
Organism: Castellaniella sp.; assembly: GCA_041655275.1. GTDB lineage: Bacteria > Pseudomonadota > Gammaproteobacteria > Burkholderiales > Burkholderiaceae_B > JAJYRX01. Next base: position 50,035 of record JBBAFU010000003.1, read on the forward strand.
CATCCGGCACTCACGCCGGATTGCCGTCACCCCAGGCTTCGGAAGCCCCTCTGGCCGTCATCGAGGCGGTCAGCAAATCCTTCCCCATTGCCGGAACCCAGCGCCGCCACCAGGCGCTGGATCGCGTGTCGCTGGCGCTGGCACGCGGCGAGGTACTGGTCATCATCGGCCCCTCGGGTTCGGGCAAGAGCACCCTGCTCAGAACCATGAACGCGCTCGAACGCGTCGACAGCGGGCGCATCACCATAGACGGCACCGTACTCACCGACAGGGGCACGGACCTGAATGCCCTGCGCGCGCGCGTGGGCATGGTGTTCCAGCACTTCAACCTGTTCCGGCACCGCAGCGTGCTCGACAACATCGTGCTGCCGCAATGCGCGGTGCTGAAGCGCCCGCGCGCAAAGGCACTGGCCCATGCGCAGGAATTGCTCGAACGGATACATATTGCCGAACTGGCACAACGCTATCCGTCCGAGCTGTCCGGCGGACAGCAGCAACGCGTGGCCATTGCAAGGGCACTGGCCATGGACCCCGTGCTCATGCTGTTCGACGAGGCCACTTCCGCGCTGGACCCAGAAACCGTGGGCGGCGTGCTCGATCTGATGAAATCTCTGGCGCTGGGCGGCATGACCATGGCCGTGGTCACGCATGAAATGGGCTTTGCCCGTGAAGTGGCCGACCGGGTGATCTTCATGGATGCCGGTCGTATCGTGGAAGAAGGCCCGCCCCACCACATCTTCGAACAGCCCGAAGAACCGCGCACACGCGAATTCCTGGAGCAGATCCTGTGGTAGAGGGAACAGGACAGTGACGACCTGGCTGCTCGATTACTACAACTGGCGCGTCGTCGCGCTCTATCTGGACGAGTTCAGCCGGGGGCTGATGGCCACCCTGAACATCTCGGCCATCGCGCTCGTGCTGTCACTCATCATCGGCACCGGGCTGGCGCTGGCGCGCATGTCCACGCGTCCGCTGATCTGGCGCCCGGTGGCGGCCTACATCCAGTTCATCCGCGCCACGCCCCTGCTGGTGCAGATCTACATCGTCTACTACGCCCTGCCCTACCTGCTGCCATTCACCCTGCGCTGGGACGAAATGTGGCTGGGTATCTTTGCCCTGGTACTGCATACCGCCCCCTACATGGGCGAGATCCTGCGCGTGGGCTTTGAATCCGTGCCCCAGGGGCAGGTGGAGGGCGCCAAGGCCGTGGGCATGAATGCCCTGCAACGCCTGCGCTACGTCATCCTGCCCCAGGGCTTCGTGAACACCGTACCACCGCTGCTGGGGCAGACCGCCATCCTCATCAAGGACACCTCCCTGCTCTCGCTGATCACGGTATTCGAACTGCTTTCCGCCGGCATGATCATGAACAGCCAGCGCATCATGCCCACCGAAAGCTTCATGACCGTCGCCGCCGGCTACCTGCTCATCTACGCCCTCATGCTGGTCCTGTCGGGCTGGGTCAGCAGACGCCTGTCGGGCCCGGCCTGGAGTGTGCGCCAGCCATGATGGAGATCATTGCCCCCTACATCGACGTGACGCGCGTCGTCATGCCCTTCCTGGTACGCGGCTTCATCGAAACTCTGCGCATCTCCTTCTTCGCCATCATCGCCGGCTCCGTGCTCGGCTTCGCCGTCGGCCTGATGCGTACCTACCGCCTGCCCCTGATCAATGCATTGCTGGGCCTGTACATCCACTTCCTGCGCGGCACACCTTTCCTGGTGCAGCTCTACCTCTTCTACTTCGTGCTGCCCAGCACCGGCGTCTCGTGGCTGAGCTGGGACTCCGAGACAGCCGCCTTCGTCACCCTGGCGGTTTACACCTCCAGCTATGTGGCCGAAATCGTCACCGGCGCCATCCGCTCGGTACCGCGCGAGCAGTGGGAGGCCGCATCGGCCATCGCACTGAACCGCTACCAGACCATGCGCCTGGTGATACTGCCCCAGGCCATGCGACTCATCGTGCAGCCCATGAGCGGCGTCTACGTCATCCTGATCAAGAGCACGGCCATCGTATCGGTCGTGGGCATTGCCGAGCTCACCCGCCAGGGCGAGCAGCTCATCATCACTTTCCCGAACCACCTGCTGTACATTTACAGCCTGATCGCCATCATCTATTTCCTGTACTGCTACCCGGTCCTGCGCTTTGCCCGCTGGCTGGAGGTGCGGGTGGGCGGCGTGAAGAGCGTACCCATGGAATGAGGCCATGCCCGGGGACTACATCGACAGCTTCTACCGCCGCAGTCTGAGCGGCGAGACGACCTGGCCGGCACTGGAAGACGATACACAGACGGAAGTCGCCGTGATCGGGGGCGGGCTCGCGGGCCTGACCTGCGCGCTCGAACTGGCCGGGCGCGGACGCAAGGTCTGCCTGCTGGAGGCACAGCGTGTCGGCTGGGGTGCCTCGGGGCGCAACGGCGGTTCGGTCAGCCCGTCCTGGTCGGCACGCGATGCCGTGCTGCAGAAGAAGCTGGGCCAGGATCATTTCGATGCCCTGTTCCGCCTGTCGATGGAGGGCGTCGACATGGTACGCGAACGCGCCCTCACGCTGGCCGGCGATGCGGCCCAGGTGGTGCCCGGCCACCTCAAGCTCTCCACCTACGACAACGCCGACGCCTTTCAGCGCAGCTGCGAGGCGCAGGCACGGCGCTACGACCGCCCGCTGCATTACCTGGACCGCAGCGCGGTGCGTGCATTGCTCGACAGCCCTCGCTACCACCAGGGCCTGTATGCAGAGGATGGCTTTCATTTCCATCCCCTGAACTACTGTCAGGCCCTGGCGCGCGAATGCGCCCGTCTGGGCGTGGCCGTACACGAACACAGTGCCGTGCAGTCCCTGCAGGGGCGTCAGGGCGACTTCCTGCTCGACACGGGCAAGGCGCGCGTCACGGCTTCGACGGTCGTCATCTGCACCGGCGGCTACACCGGCGGGCTGGTACCTGCGCTGCAACGCGCCTACCTGCCCATCGCCACCTATGTGATGCTGACCGAACCGCTGGGCGAGCGCCTGCAGCAGGCCATACGCAGTCACGCTGCACTGGGTGATACGCGTCGTGCCGGCAACTACTATCGCCTGGTTGAAAACGGCCGGCGCCTGCTGTGGGGCGGCCACATCACGACGCGCGTGAGTGATCCGCGCAATATCACCGCCATCCTGCAACGCGAGCTGGCGCTATGCTACCCGCAACTGCGCGATGCCCCGATTGCCCTCACATGGTCCGGGCTGATGGCCTATGCGCGCCACATGATGCCCCAGATCGGGCAGCTGGCTCCCGGGCTGTGGCATTGCACCGCCTTTGGCGGCCACGGCGTGAACACCACCGCCATCGGTGCGCGCTGCGTGGCCGAGGCGATCACGGGCGAGTCCGATCGCTGGCGCCGCTTCGCACCTTTCGGCCTGGCATGGAATGGCGGCCCCCTGGGGAGGGCCGCCGTGCAGCTGACCTACTGGCGCTACCAGATGCTTGACCGTGCCCGCGAGCGCCGGTCGGCCGCCTGATCGACCTCCGCGAAAGGCCTCAGACGGCCGCAACCGGCCTGGGTGCAGGCTCGTGGCGCATGCGCACACCCTGACGCATCCAGATCAGCAACAGCAGCAGGATGGCCGGCACATAGGACCAGAACTCGGATGGCCGGTCCGGGTTGGGCACCATGATGGACTCGATATCCCATCCCTGCTCCCAGCCCGCGCGCCGCGCCGCGCTGCCGAAGCGCACATTCGAGATCTGCGCCGTATCGCCGAAGGCCATGATCATGAGTCCCGTGGCCGCGAGGCGCTGGGTGGCCGCAGCATTGCCGGTGGCCGTGCTGTCGGGCGGCAGGGCCGGCAGGGCGACGCCCACCGTCTTCTCGAGATCATCGCCTTCGACGTTCATACCCTTGATGACGGCCACCAGGCGGCCGTTGTGCGGCATTCTGGACGCCACCTCCATGAGCTCGGCTGCCGGGCGCTCCACGTACTTGGGCGCAACGTAGCTGACCAGCCAGTCGGGCCGGAAGAGGATGAAGGTGATCGCGAGCAGGGCAATGACTTCGACCCAGCTGCACTTGAAGCGCATCCACCCCAGGGTGGCAGCCGAGAAGGTGAGCGATGCCAGCGTGGCCCCGAAGATCACCAGACTCAGCTCCACCCAGCTGCCGATGTCCATGAGCAGCAACAGGGGGTTGAAGATGAACATGAAGGGCAGTACCGCCGTACGCATGGCATACTTGACGCCCTGGACGCCGGTATGCAGCGGGTCGGCGCCTGAAATCGCCGCCGCTGCAAAAGTGGCCAGACCCACCGGTGGCGTGATGTCGGCCATGATGCCGAAATAGAACACGAACAGGTGCACGGCAATGAGCGGGATGATGAGCCCGTTCTGGGCCCCCAGCTCCACCACCACCGGCGCCATCAGCGTGGCCATCAGGATGTAGTTGGCTGTCGTGGGCATGCCCAGGCCCAGTACCAGACACACGGCGGCAGTGAAGAACAGCATGACCAGCACACTGCCCATGGAGACGATCTCGACAAAGGCCGTCATGCGCAGGCCCAGGCCCGTGAGGGTGATGGCACCCACGATGAGGCCCGCCGTGCCGCAGGCAATGGCGATACCCACCATGTTGCGTGCGCCGTCTTCAAGCCCGAGTATCATTTCGTGGAAACCGCGACGGATGGCGGGCGCAATGGACTGGCGACGGAAGAAGGCCATGAGCGGGCGTTGTGTGGCCATCTGGAACAGCATGGACATGACGCCCCAGAACGCCGACAGCCCGGGCGAGAGTTGCTCTATCGTCAGGCACCACACAAGGATGCCGATGGGGATGAGGAAGTACAGGCCGGACCTGACCGTGGGCCAGGGCTCGGGGCGGTCATCGGTCACCTTGACCTCGGCCGCCAGGTCGGGATGGCGGGAGGCCCCCCACAGCAGCCATACATACAGCACGAGCAGGATGGCGGACAGTATCCAGATGGCGTTTTCACCCGCCACCGCCTGTACGCCCGTACCCACCCAGTAAACCGCCCCCATGACCAGGATGGTGCCGGCAATACCCATGCCCAGGCCGGCGATCCGCTGCAGCGGCGTCTTCGGCGCATGTGCCGCCGCCATGGGCTCCAGCCCCAGCTTGAGGGCTTCCAGGTGCACCATGTAGAACAGCGCGATATAGGAAATGGACGCCGGCAAAATGGCATGGCGGATGACGTCGGTATAGGGGATGCCGACATATTCGATCATCAGGAAGGCTGCCGCTCCCATGACCGGCGGCATGATCTGCCCGTTCACCGACGCCGACGTCTCGACGGCTCCGGCACGCACTGCACCGTAGCCGGCGCGTTTCATGAGCGGGATGGTGAAGATCCCCGTGGTCACCACATTGGCCACCGATGACCCCGACACCATGCCGTTGAGCGCCGAGGAGGCCACCGCCACCTTGGCCGGACCACCGCGCAGATGGCCCAGCAGCGCGAAGGACACCTGCATCATGTAATTGCCGGCCCCCCCGCGATCGAGCAGGGAGCCGAACAGCACGAAGATGAAGATATAGGAAACCGACACGCCCAGCGCCACACCGTAGACGCCTTCGGTCGTGAGCCACATATGGCTCATGAGACGTTCAATGGACGCGCCGCGATGCGACAGGGCATCGGGCAGCCAGGGGCCCAGGAAGCTGTAGAGCACGAAGACCGTACCCAGAATGGCCATGGGTGCGCCCAGCGAACGGCGCGTGGCTTCGAGCAGCAGCAGCAGGCCGATGACGGCCACGACCACGTCCATGGTTGTGGGAATGCCGGGACGCTGGGCAAGTTCGTTATAGAAGAGGAACAGGTAGGAGCCACAGAAGGCTGCCACTACCGCCAGCACCCAGTCATGGATGGGCATGACATCGCGCGGCGCACTCTTGCGTGCCGGATAGGCCAGATACGCGAGGAACATGGCCGTGCCCAGATGCAGGGCGCGCGCCTCGGTATCGTTGAAGATGGCGAAATTGAACGTGAAAGGCAGCGGCGAGGCATACCAGAGCTGGAACAGGGACCAGAAGACCGCGGCAAGAAACAGTATGCGGCCCGTGAAGCCGCCCACCGTGCGGCCACCCTTGTCGACATCGGCCACGAACTGTTCCAGTTTGGCCGTATCGGGAGTATGTGCTTGATCGTTTTCCGGGCTTGGGTTCATGTGGGCTTCCCCTGGATTGCGCGGCAGCGCCGGCCTGGCAACCCCTGCGCGTGATGACACCACCTGTCGGCACCAGCGAGGCCCCGAATTGCTGGCACGAGAAGATACGCTGACGGCCCGGCGGGGCCGTCAGGCAGGCGTGGCCCCGAAGGGCCACGCGAACCAACTTACATCAGACCTTTTTCTTTGTAGTATTTTTCAGCACCGGGATGCAGGGGCGCCGACAGCCCGTCGGCCACCATGTCCTTGCGATCCAGATGTGCGAAGGCCGGGTGCAGCTTCTTGAAGTCGTCGAAGTTGTCGAAGACGGCCTTCACAACCTGATAGACGACGTTCTCGGGTACATCCTCCGAGGAGACGAAAGTTGCCAGCACACCGTAGGTGGGGATGTCCTCATCATTATTGGCATACAGGCCACCGGGAATGGCGACCTTGGCATAGTGGGGATACTTGTCGACCAGACCATCGACCGCCGGCCCCGTGAGCGGCACGATCTTGGCGCCGCAAGTGGTGGTGGGATCCTGGATGTTGGCCGAGGGGTGGCCCACGCCATAGAAGAAGCCGTCGATCTTGCCATCGCACAGCGCAGCGCCATGCTCGTCGGGCCGCAGCTCGGATGCCAGCTTGAAGAAGGTCTTCATGTCATCGCCACGCGCTTCCAGCAGCTGTTCCATGGAGGCACGCGTGCCCGAACCCGGGTTGCCCACGTTGAAGCGCTTGTCCTTCAGATCATCGAAGGACTTGATGTTGGCTTCCTTGCGGGTGACCACGGTGAAAGGCTCGGGGTGCAGCGAGAACACCGAGCGCAGCTTCTTGAAGGCGCCGCCTTCCTTGAACTGGCCTTCGCCGTTGTAGGCGTTGTAGCCGACGTCGGACTGCACCACGCCCAGGTCGAGCTCACCCGCCTTGATGGTGTTGACGTTGAAGACCGAACCGCCCGTGGATTCCACCGAGCAGCGCAGGCCGTGCTCTGCCCTGTCCTTGTTGACGAGACGGCAGATGGCACCACCGGCCGCATAATACACGCCGGTGACACCGCCCGTGCCTATGCTGATGAACTGCTGCTGTGCCGCCGCCGGCAGCGGTGCTGCCATCATGGCGACCACTGCCGCCGCTCCGGTGGCAAGCGTGAGTTTCTTGCCTGTGAGGTGCTTATCGAACCATTTTTGCATCATTGATCTCCTTGGGAATACCCTTTTCCTGCCGACACGATGCCAGCATCGTTCTTCAAGAGCGTTTCGCGTATTTTGCCAAAATCTGTGACCAGTTGCATCGTGGCTAACCCTTGGTCACGCGCAACACGCCTCAGATACCGCCCATGCACAGATACTTCATGACCATATAGTCATCCAGCCCGTAGCGCGAACCTTCTCGCCCCAGCCCCGACTGCTTGACGCCGCCAAACGGCGCTGCCTCGTTCGACAATATGCCGGTATTGATGCCCACCATACCGTACTCCAGGCCCTCGGCCACGCGCCAGATGCGCCCGATGTCGCGACTGTAGAAATAGGCGGCCAGGCCGAATTCCGTATCGTTGGCCAGCGCAATGACTTCATCATCGCTGTGGAAGCGGAACAGCGGTGCCAGCGGGCCAAAGGTCTCCTCGCGTGCCACCTTCATTGTGGGCGTGACATCGGCAATGATGGTCGGCTGGAAGAATGTACCGCCCAGCGCATGCGGCTGGCCGCCGATGAGCACGCGACCACCATGGCTGACGGCATCATCGATGTGTTCGCGCACCTTGGCCACGGCCGCCTCGTCGATGAGGGGGCCCTGGTTCACACCGTCATCCAGGCCGCTGCCGACCTTCAGATCACCCACGGCCTTGACCAGGCGCCGGGCAAACTCGTCGTAGACGGCATCGTGTACATAGATGCGGTTGGCGCAGACGCAGGTCTGGCCGGCATTGCGATACTTGCTGGCCATGGCCCCCGCCACGGCGGCATCCAGATCGGCATCGTCGAAGACGATGAAGGGCGCATTGCCGCCCAGCTCCATGGACACCTTCTTGATGGTGCTGGCGCTTTGCTGAATGAGCAGACGGCCGATTTCCGTGGATCCGGTGAAGCTCACCTTGCGTACGATGGGATTGGATGTCATTTCCCCGCCAATGGCGCCGGCCGAACCCGTGAGTACGGAGAAGACGCCGGCAGGCACGCCCGCCTCCTCGGCCAGAACGGCCAGTGCAAGCGCGGAAAAAGGCGTCTGCGATGCAGGCTTGACCACCAGCGGGCAACCCGCCCCCATGGCAGCACCTGCCTTGCGCGTGATCATTGCCGACGGGAAATTCCAGGGCGTGATGGCGGCGCACACACCCACGGGCTCACGCGTGACCACAATGCGCAAGTCATTCGAGGGGGCGGGAATGGTGTCGCCGTAGGCGCGCTTGCCTTCCTCGGCATACCACTCGAAATAGGCGGCACCATAGGCAACTTCGCCCCTGGCTTCGGCCAGCGGCTTGCCCTGCTCGGACGTCATGATGACGGCAAGATCATCGGCGTTCTCCATCATCAGCTCATACCAGCGACGCAGGATGGCGGCGCGCTGCTTGGCGCTCTTGTTGCGCCAGATGCCCCAGGCGGCATTGGCCGCCTCGATGGCACGGCGCGTCTCGGCCGCACCCATGCGCGGCACCGTGCCGATACGCTCACGCGTGGCGGGATTGATGACGTCCAGGGTCTCGCCGCTATCGGCGTCCACCCATTGCCCGTTCAGGTAACACTGCTGGCGCAGCAGGCCAGGATTCTTAAGATTCAGCACGGCAAAACCTCCTATGAAACAGGATCACAAAACACTGGATTCATCATACACCCGAGCCCGCCTCCGATCCGTCTTGCAAACGATCATCATCCAGGGCGACGTCAAGCGGCTCCACCACCGGCAGGACGCGCGAGGCGCGATCCGACACCTGGGCAAAACGGGATACCTTGGCACTCAGCCCCTGCTGGCCGGCAACCGCCGTCACCACGTCGTTGTAGTGCCGGCTCACGGCGCCAAGGCCGGCGCCCAGACGTTTCAGGCGTTCAGCCACACGGGCCACCTGACGATGCAGCTCGCCGGCATGCTCGGCCAGCTCATGGGCCTGCTCATGACTGCGCACCATGGCCCAGACGTGGGCCACCGTACGCAGCACAGGCAGCAGCGTAGTGTGCGATACCAGCGCCACCTGCTGCCGCCAGGCATGATCGACGAGCTCCGGCGCCTGACGCAAGGCCTCGATGTAGGCAGCTTCCACGGGCAGATACAGAAAGACGAATCCCGGGCTGTGCACACCCTCGAGATGGCCATATTCCCTGGACGCCAGATCATCGATATGCCGGCGTACTGAACGCACATGTGCCTCCAGGGCCTGGCGCCGGATATCCGGGTCGGTCTGCGTCTGGGCGCGCTCATAATCGAGCAGCGACACCTTGCTGTCGATGACCAGATGCCGGCCGTCGGGCAGATCGAGCACGAAATCCGGCTGACGCCGCTGACCGGCGGCATCGACATGGGCAGGCTGGGCGCGATAGTGCACGCCCGGTTCCAGACCTGCCATCTGCAGCGTACGCTCAAGCTGGAATTCGCCCCAGTTGCCCATGAGCTTGTTATCCCCGCGCAGGGCACCGGCCAGGCTTTCCGCCTGCTCGCCCAGCCGCCGGCCCAGATCGCCCACGTGGCCGATCTGCGCCTTCAGCGCCGCATTGCCCCGCACGGCTTCATCATGGACATGCTCTATCCGCTTCTGAAAGCCGGCCAGCTGTTCGCGCAATGCGAGATAGGCCTGCTCGATAGCCGGCGCGGGCTGCTGCCCGATGGCGCGGGCTTCATCGAGCCGCTCGCGCAATTGTGCACACTCTGCCTGCGCCTGGCCCAGATCCCGGTACAGGACGAGCTGCTCATCGCGGACGTGACGCAACTCTTCCTGCAACCGGCGGCTTTCGCGGCGCTGGCGCCCCAGGCGCCAGAAACTCCAGAACAGGCACACCAGCAATACCAGGCCCGGCACGACAAGATCGTTACTCGCGATCGATTGCCATGCGGGACTGAATGATTCGGGCATGTCTGCCCCTATCTGCGCACGCCGAAACAGTGCTCGAGCGTGGGAAAGCGGCCTTCGCGCACGGCATCGGCGTAGGCCTGCACCGCCGAAGCGATGGTGGGCCCGACGTCGGCAAACGCGTGAGCGAAGCGCGGGATGCGGTCACCGCTCAGGCCGAGAATGTCTTCCGTGACCAGAATCTGGCCGTCACAGGCGGGCGAGGCGCCAATGCCGATGGTGGGAATATGCAGTGCTTCGGTGATCTCGCGCCCCAGCGGCTCGGCCACACCCTCGATCACCACGGCCCAGGCGCCCGCGTCCTGATGGGCCCGCGCATCCTCGAGAATGCGCGCCGCTGACGCAGCATCCATGCCCTGGGCACGAAAGCCGCCCATCACATTCACATACTGCGGCATCAGACCCACATGCGCGAGCACGGGAATGCCGCGCTCGACCAGATAGCGCGTGGTTGCCGCCAGGGGTACACCGCCTTCGAGCTTGACGCCACTGGCACCGCCTTCAGCCATCAGGCGGGCGGCATTGGCGAAGGCCTGCTCCACACTGGCCTGATAGCTGCCGAAAGGCATGTCGGCGATCACGCAGGGCCGTTGCGTACTGCGCACCACCGCAGCGGTGTGGGCCGCCACCTGCTCGATCGTGAACGAGAGTGTATCGGGCAGTCCGTAGGCCACCATGGCAGTGGAATCGCCCACCAGAATCATGTCGATCACACCGTCGAGCAGCCGTGCGATGGGTGCACTGTAGGCCGTCAGGGCGACCATCTTCCGTCCCTCGGCCTTGCCGGCCATCAATTCAGGAATTCCAAGCCTTTGCTGCCGGCCATGCACACTCATTACCGCCCCCGCTGACAATAGTACGGGGCCGGCCTTTTGCGAGCGGCCCCTATAATCAAGAGGATATTGTAATCAGACCCTCTGAATCCCGCAGGAGGCATGACCATGTCCACGATACCTCACATCCGCTTCTACGATGGGCGCGAGGCCCCGTGCCTTGGCCTGGGTGTCTGGCAGGTCACTGACGACGAAGCGGTCGACGTCGTCGGTCAGGCACTCGAGATGGGCTATCGCAGCATAGATACGGCCGCCATATATGACAATGAAGGCGGCGTGGGTCGTGCCATCGCGCACTCGGGCCTGCCCCGGGAAGATCTGTTCATCACCACCAAGGTCTGGAATACCGACCATGGTCATGATGCCGCGCGCACGGCCTTCATGAGCAGCCTGGAAAAACTGGGGCTGGATCATGTCGACCTCTATCTCATCCATTGGCCGGTGCCCAAGACCGATCTCTACATACCCACCTGGGAAGCCCTGATACAGCTGCGCGACGAAGGGCTGGCAAAGTCCATCGGCGTGTGCAACTTCAATCGTGACCATCTCGAACATCTGCTGGACGCGACCGGTGTCATGCCGGTGCTCAACCAGATCGAGCTGCATCCGCTGTTCCAGCAGCCGGCGCTGCGCAGCTTTCATGCCGAAAACGGCATCCTCACCCAGGCCTGGAGCCCGCTGGGTCAGGGCCGCCTGCTGGAGCACCCGCTACTGCTCGCCCTGGCTGCAAAACACGCGCGCAGCGCGGCCCAGATCATCCTGCGCTGGCACCTGCAGCTGGGGAATATGGTAATTCCCAAATCCGTCACGCGCGCGCGCCAGGCCGAAAACATGGCCGTATTCGATTTCGAGCTTGGGGAAGATGACATGCAGGCCATCGCCACCCTGCACACTGCAGACGGCCGGCTGGGCCCCGACCCCCAGCGCTTCCGCCTGCCACATCATTAGGGACGCTGCCAACGCCTGCTTCCCGGCCATGAATATGTTACAATCAGGAAAGCACAGGATTACGCGTTTTTACAGTCCTGCATTTTCATCCATTGATTTTATCCATTAATGGGTCAACTATAGGAGAACCCCTTATTCATGGCCAAGGAAGAACTGATTGAAATGGGTGGCCTCGTCACCGAGGTACTGCCCGACTCCCGTTTTCGCGTCACCCTGGACAACGGCCACCCCGTCGTTGCCTATACGGGCGGCAAGATGCGCAAGCACCATATCCGCATTCTCGCCGGTGACAAGGTCTCACTGGAAATGTCACCCTACGATCTGAGCAAGGCGCGCATCACTTTCCGCCACATTGCCGGTCGTCCCTCCGGCCCGGCACGCCGCGGCAATCGCCGCTGAGCACCCTGTCCGGCCCGCTCCCGCCTCCAGCGCCCTGAGCGCGGCTTGCCATCGGCCCATATCGCCATCGGGCCAGAAGAGGATCACGCGTGGAGCCATTGTTCGACTTGCGCGCCCTGCGGGAATTGTCCGAATGGGCTGATTTTGCACAGGCGGCGCAAGGTGCAGGCATACAGACGGACGCGCTGCGCCTGATCAAGGCGGCAGGCATCACTCTGGATCTGAGCGCCCAGCATCTGTCACCCGAGCTGCTTGCAGCAGGCGAACGTCTGCTGGCGGCACGCCACTTTGCTGCCGCACGCCAGGCCCTCCTGGGCGGCGGAACGGTCAATCCCACCGAAGAACGCGCCGCCTGGCACACCGCGTTGCGGGCACCCGCCCCCACAGCCGTCATCGCGGCCGAACGCCAGCGTATCGACGCTTTTGTGCATCACGCCGACACCATGCGCCGCTGGCGCCACATTGTGCATATCGGCATCGGCGGCAGCGACTGGGGCGTGCGCCTGGCCGTGCACGCCTTCGGCTACACCGGGATGTGGCGCCAGGTTCATTTCGTTTCCAACATCGACGGGCACGCCATCGAGGGCGGGCTTGCCGGGCTGGACCCGCACGACACGCTCGTGGTGCTGGCCTCAAAGTCCTTCACGACTGCGGAAACCCTGGAAAACGGCCAGCGCGCCCTGGAATGGCTGCGTGCAGCCGGCCATCGCGATCCCTGGGGCCAGGTCGTGGCCATCACGGCCAGGCCGGAAAGGGCGCGAGACTGGGGCGTACGCGACGAAAACATCTTCGCACTGTGGGACTGGGTCGGCGGGCGCTTCTCCCTGTGGTCGGCCATCAGCCTCACCGCGGCCCTGGCGGTGGGCAGTGAAGTGGTTGCCGGCATGCAGGGCGGCGCGGCGGCCATGGACGCACATTTCGCCCACAGCCCCATCCTGGAAAATGCCCCGGTGCAGATGGCACTGGCGGGCATCGTCAACCGCAGCGTGCTCAACTACGGCTCGCTGAACATCGCCCCCTACGACTACCGGCTGCACGACCTGGTGCCCTACCTGCAGCAGCTCGAAATGGAATCACTGGGCAAATCCGTTGCCCTTACCGGTGAATCCGTGGGTTTGCCCACCGGACCGGCCGTCTGGGGCATGCCCGGTACGGATGCCCAGCACACCTTCTTCCAGTGGCTGCACCAGAGTTCGGATGGCGCCGCCGTGGACTTCATCGTATGCCGGCAGGCGGACCACGGCTGGCCGCGCCATCACCAGAGCCTGCTGGCCAACTGCCTGGCCCAGCGCGAGGCCCTGCTGCGCGGCAAGGGCTTCGAGACCGCCCTGACGGAAAGCCTGGATGAAGGACAACCCCCCGAGCGCGCCCGCTGGCTTGCGCGTCACCGCACGCATCCGGGACAAAGACCGTCCAACCTGATTGTGCTCTCGCGCCTGTCACCCTACACGCTGGGCGCGCTGCTGGCGCTGTATGAACACAAGATCTTCGTCCAGGCACTGGTATGGGGCATCAACTGCTTTGACCAGTGGGGTGTGGAATACGGCAAGCGGCTGGCACGCGACATCAGTGCCAGCCTGACGGGCGAGCAGGCCATCTCCCCGGAACACGACGCATCCACCGCGCACTGGATGCAATGCTTTCGCGACCCACCCCAAGCCTGAATCCCATGCCGCTCAAAGATTTGCGCGACCTTTTCCTGCTGGCGTCCATCTGGGGCAGCTCGTTTCTCTTCCTGCGTCTGGCCGTCCACGATTTCGGGCCCGTTCCCCTGATCGAGACGCGCATTGGCATCGGCGCGGCCTTCCTGGTTGCAGTAGCGGTGGCAACACGACGCCTGCCCATCATCCTGCGCCACTGGCGGGTCATCACCGTGGGCGGCATCATCAGCGTGCTGCTGCCTTTCCTGCTCTGGGGCTATGCCGCGCAGCATCTCACCGCCGGCTTCATGGCCATCGTCAATGCGCTCGCACCCCTGTTCGGCGCCATCGTGGCGCGCCTGTGGCTGGGCGAACACCTCACGCGCATGCGCATGGCCGGCCTGGCCATTGGCTTCGGCGGCATCGTCATCCTGGTCTGGGACAGCCTCAGCATGCCGGTACCCGGCCAGCTGTGGTCGATCGCGGCTTCCATCGGTGCACCGCTGTGCTATGGCATTGCCGCCAGTTTCATGACGCGCTACTTCAAGGGCCTGGACCCCATCGCCTGCGCCGCCGGCAGCATCGCCAGCTCGGCACTGCTGCTCCTGCCCCTGACGCTTGTCACCTGGCCGGCCACCCCGGTCTCCGGCATCTCCTGGCTTTCGGCGCTGCTGCTCGGCCTGGCCTGCACAGGCATTGCCTACATCATCTTCTACCGGCTGATCGAGAACGTCGGCCCCTCCAAGAGCATCACCGTCACCTTTCTCGTGCCGCCATTCGGGGTATTCTGGGGTGCAGTCGTCCTGGACGAAGCCGTCACCTGGCCGGTAATCATGGGCGCGGGCACCGTACTGCTGGGCACGCTGCTGGCAACGGGCGTACTGCATGCCGACAGCCTGCGCCGGACTGATACACGATGAAGCACATATTTGTACCGGAAATCAACCGGGGACTAACCTGCAGTGTCAACGGAGGTCAAACAGCTTAAGATACCGCCTGTTCGACGGGGAGGGAAAGTGTGATTCAGGTCATCATTGACAGTCTGATCAGGGCGTCGGAGCTTGCCCTCATTGGTGTCGGACTCACCATGGTCTACGACATCCTGCGCTTCGCCAGCTTCGCACATGTGCAATTCGGCACCATCGGCGCCTTCGTAGCGCTGTCCATCAGCCTGCTCCTGCCGGTACCGCCGGTTCTGGCCATCGCGGTCGGCGCCGTCGCGGCCTGCGCCATCACGGGCCTTCTGGGCATTCTCTGCGACCGGCTCATCTTTGCCCGGCTGCGGGACCGCGCAGCGGCCATCCTCATGATCGCTTCCTTCGGTCTGGGCATGGTCATGCAATACGGCGTGCAGGCCATCTGGGGTGCCGGCCCGCGCTCCTTCCCGCTGCCGCTCACACGGCCATGGGTATTTTTCGATGCGCGCCTGTCGCCAACGGGTGCTGCGGTCATCGTCGTCGCCGTGCTCATCATGCTGGCCTTCCATCTGGTGCTCACGCGCACCCATCTGGGTGTGGCCATGCGCGCCACGGCCGACAACCAGCCGCTGGCCGAATCCAGCGGCATCTTCACCGAGCGCATCATCCGCATCGTCTGGTTCATCGGCGCCGCGCTGGGAGCGCTGGGCGGCATCATGCTGGGTCTGGTGGCGCAGCTGCAGGCCAACATGGGCTTCGAGATCATGGTGGCCGTCTTTGCGGCAGCCATACTGGGCGGCATCGGCAACGTCTATGGCGCCGTGCTGGGTGCAGCGGTGGTGGGTTTCGCTGAAAACATCGGCCTGGTCATCAACTGGGCACCCATTGCCAACCTGCTGGGCCTCACGTCTTCCAGCCACGTCTATATCCCGGTCGGGTTCAAGATGGGCATTCCCTTCACCATCCTCATCCTCATCCTGCTGTTCCGCCCCCGCGGCCTGCTCGGGAGGCATGCCTGATGCTTGATTTCCTGATCTATCTGCTCACCGTCGTCGGCATCTACGGGATGGTCAGCCTGAGCCTGAGCTTCCAGTTCGGCCGCACAGGGCTCGTCAACTTCGGCCAGGTGGCCTTCTTCATGGTGGGGGCCTATTTCTCCAGCATCGCCACCGCCATACTGGGGCTGCCCGTGGGCCTGGGCTTCATCATCGCCATCATCGCCGGCGGCCTGCTGGGCGCGCTGATGGCCCTGCCCATCGGAGACCTGCGTCAGGACTACTGGGCCATCGCCACGCTGGCGGCGGCCGAGCTCATCCGCATCGTCTTCCTCAACGTCAACCTGGGCAGTGACTACGTGGGTGCGGCCTACGGCATCACCAACATCCCCGGGCCCTTCCGCGAATACTTCACCACCACCACCTACGGCTACTTCTACCTGGGTCTGGTGGCGGTATGCGTTGTGGCGGCATTCCTCATTCTGTCCTGGGTGGGGCGCACACCCTACGGTCGCCTGCTCAAGGGCATCCGCGAAAGCGACGAAGTGGCCCGGGCACTGGGCAAGGACGTGCGCGTTGCGCGCATCCACGCCTTGTCGATCGGCGGCGCCGTGGCCGGCGCCGCCGGCAGCCTCTATGCGCATTTCGTCGGCTTCATCGACCCGCAGTTCTTCATGCCCATAGAGACCTTCCTGATCTGGGCCATGATCATCATGGGCGGGCCGGGCAACCCTGTGGGGGCGCTGGTGGGCACCCTGGTGGTTCAGGTCATCTACAACTCCACGCGCTTCATCCAGTTTGCCTCAGAATATGCGTCCACCATGGCCGCCCTGCGCATGGTGCTCATCGGTGTACTCATCTTGCTGGTCATCCTCTACCTGCCGCAGGGACTGGTACCGGAGCGCCGCCGTCGCTACGGTGCACGGCCATCCGGCAAGGGAAGCGCCAATACAGGAGGCGGGCATGCTGCTTAAGGTTGATGGCATCACGCGCCACTTCGGCGGGCTGGTGGCGCTGCAGGATGTCATGCTCACCGCCGCCGAAGGTGAAATCACCGGCCTGATCGGGCCCAACGGCTCGGGCAAGACCACACTGGTCAACATCATTTCCGGCTTTCTGAAGCCCACATCCGGGAGCGTCATCTTTGATGGCACGCCCATCGAGGGCCTGGAGCCGCACCGCATTGCGCAACGCGGCCTGTGCCGCACCTTCCAGATCACGCTCAATCCCCAGCGCATGACCGTCATGGAAAACATGCTGCTGGGCGCCCCCCGGCAGCGGGGCGAAACAATCCTGCAGGCCATACTGCACCCCGGCACGGTACACCGCGAGGAAGCGGCCAACCTGGAGCGGGCCTGGGATCTGCTCGAAATGGTCAAGCTCGCCGGCCATGCCGACGAATACGCCGGCAGCCTTTCGGGCGGGCAGAAGAAGCTGCTGGCCCTGGCGCAGGTGCTCATGGCGCAGCCGCGCCTCATACTGCTCGACGAACCGGTGGCCGGTGTCAACCCCAGGCTCATCGATGATATCGTCGATGTCATCAAGCTGTTGCGCCAGCAAGGGCAAAGCTTCCTGGTGATCGAACACAATATGGGCGTGATCCGGGCGCTCTGCGATACCGTCTGCGTGCTCGACATGGGGCGTGTGCTGGCCGAAGGTCCCGTCGAAGCGGTGCTGGCCCGGGAGGATGTGCTGCGCGCCTACATCGCCGCAGGCGGGCAGCTCGAGGACGAACCCGCATCACAAACCGACCTGTCAACTGGATAACACACTCGCATGGGAATTCTAGAGGCCAAAGGTGTCTATGCCGGCTATGGCGACACCGAGATACTGCATGACGTGAGCCTGCGCGTGGCCACCGGCAAGATCACCACCATCATCGGTCCCAACGGGGCGGGCAAGTCCACTTTCCTGAAGACGCTGATGGGCTTTCTCATCCCCCGCGAAGGCAGCGTGCACTTCGAAGGGGAGGATGTGACCACGCTGCCGGCGCACATCCGTGTGACGCGCGGCATCGCTTTCGTGCCACAGCTCGACAACGTGTTTCCGTCGCTCACGGTGGAAGAGAACCTGCGGATGGGCGGCTATACTCTGGACAACGATGTCCGCCGGCAGCGGGTGGCCGAGCAATACGAGCGCTTTCCCCGCCTGGGTGACCGGCGTCGCCAGCGGGTACACACCATGAGCGGCGGCGAGCGCCAGATGCTGGCGCTGGCGCGCGCACTGATGACGGGTCCGCGCATGCTGCTGCTCGACGAACCCACGGCGGCCCTGTCACCGCGCATTGCCGCCGAAGTGTTCGAGAAGATCAAGGAAATCAACAGCCAGGGACCCACGGTGCTGATTGTTGAACAGAACGCCGAACTCTCACTGGCATCATCGGATTTTGGCGTGGTCCTGGCCGACGGGCGTAACGCCTTCGAAGGCCCGGCCAACCAGATATTGACGGACGAAAAGATCCGCAACGCCTACCTGGGCACCAGCAAGACCTAGCGTCACTGTACAAACTCCGCTGTACAAACCCCGCTGTACAAACCCGTTTGCATTCACAACAACCAAGGAGGTTATCGGAGATGAAGAAAACCACACTCACTCTCGCAAAGGGCGCCACGACCGCGCTGTTCCTGGCAGGCCTGGCCATGCCGGCGGCGGCAGCCGACATCAAGGTCGGCGTCCTTGTGCCGCTCACGGGCTTCAGCGCCCTGAATGGCGAGGACATCTCGCGCGGCATCCAGCTGGCGGCGAAGAAGATCAACGCCGGCTATGAAATTCCCCAGAAGGACGGCTCCACCGTCAAGGTCGGTCCGGACGAGCTGGGCGGCAAGATCCAGCTCATCATCGAGGACAACGAGTCGCGTCCGGCTTCCGCCCTGGATGCCATGCGCAAGCTCGTGAACGTTGACAAGGTACCCGTCGTGCTGGGCATTCTGTCGAGCGGTGTCTGCATACCCACCGGCCAGTACGCACAACAGGCCGGCGTCGTGCAGATCTGCTCCTCGTCCACTTCGCCTGAATTGCGTGACATAGGGCCCTATGTCTTCAGCGCCATGGGGCTGGACGACCTGATGGGCCGTGCACTGGGTGACTTTGCGTTCAAGGACACGGGCAGCAAGGCCTATTCCAACCTGGTTGCCAACAACCCCTTTGGCGTCGGCATGGAAATCCAGGCCTGCAAGCAGCTCGAGGAAGTCCACGGCGCGGAGTGCGTCACCAAGGTACGCTACGAGCAGGGCAAGTCCGACTACAAGGCTGACCTGCGTCGTGCCATGTCACAGGATCCCGGCGCCCTGCTGCTGACGGCCTATGGCGCCGATGCACGCCTCATCTTCCAGGAAGCCTATCAGCTGGGTATCGAGGTCGGCAAGAACTGGTACGCCGACTACCCCTCACTGTGGGTGGCTGACGCCGGCGACACGCCCGAGATCATCGAAGGCATCAAGGGTCTGGAGCCCGGCACCACGGGTGAAGCCTTCCAGGCCTACGCCAGGGATTACAAGGAAATGTTCGGCGAAGAGCCCACCAGCGTCTTCGGCAGCTATGCCTATGATGCAGCGATGCTTACGGCCCTGGCCATCAAGCACGCCGGCTCGGCCACTTCCGACGCCATCCGCGATGCCCTGCAGCCGGTCTCCAAGACGTATGCCGGCGTCAGTGGCGACAAGGACTTCGATGATGACGGTATGCAGGTCAGTGAGAACTATCACGCCATCATCGTCAAGGACGGCAAGATGGTGCCCTACGAAACCGGCAAGTAAGCCTCACATCAGCGTCAGCTGACGGTACCGCCCCGGCCCTGCGCCGGGGCGGTGTCATTTCAGCGTCAGTGTCCGCCCTGCGCCACGGCGCAGCGCGCCGCAGCCAGATCCCAGGCGGCACAGCCCACCGACTTGAAGACCGAAGCGCCTTCGGGCAGCGTGCCGTCCAGCATGGCGGCCAGGCCGCGCACGGCGGCCCAGTCCACGCCGGCCTGGATGTAATCCCCCGCCTCATGCCGGGCGCCGGCCGGATCATCCACATACAGATGGCTGCCG
Organism: Castellaniella sp.; assembly: GCA_041655275.1. Taxonomy (GTDB): domain Bacteria; phylum Pseudomonadota; class Gammaproteobacteria; order Burkholderiales; family Burkholderiaceae_B; genus JAJYRX01. The sequence goes on from JBBAFU010000003.1 coordinate 69,991, forward strand.
GCCAGTGTACGCGGGCCGATTTCAGCCAGATCGGGACGATAGGCACCCACGCCGATGATGAGGCGTCCGGGCAGCGGTGCCTCGTCGTAGATGGGTGAAGCGCTGGTGGTTGTGGTGATGATGACATCAGCCGCCGGATCGACCGCAGCAGCGGCGTGCAAGGCGGCACCCGTGCCGGCGCGAGCGCGCACAAAGTCCCCAGCCTTTGCCGGCGTGCGTCCGACGACATCGATACGCAGGCCGGGATAGAGCGCTTGCAGCGCTTCCGCGTGCGAACCCGCCTGCGTGCCCGTGCCCATGATGACGGCATGCGACGGCCCTTGCGGGCACAGCAGACGCAAGCCCAGCATCGACACCCCCGCCGTACGCCGCGCCGTGACGGTCGGGCCATCCAGCAGGAGCACCGGGCAGCCCGTGGCACCGTCGTAGGCCGCCACCAGGCCATTGATGGTGGGCAGGCCGCGCTCGCTGTTGGACGCCACGACATTCACGAGCTTGTGGACAGCCAGGTCCGCGGCGGTACAGGGCATGGATATCATCATGCCGCCGTCTGGAAATGGCACCATCTGGCGTACAGGTGCCTCTATGACACCCGCATCGAAGTCGCGTACCGCCTGCGCAATGGCGTCGACAAGTGCGGCCCAGGGCAGGCGGCGAGCCGTCTCCTCGGGGGAGCAGACGATCAGATCGGTCATGGGAAGTCTCCTTGAACAGGTGGCTTCCCGGTACAGGCCGGACGGCCGTCCGGGTCAGACCACGTTTTTTTCCACGATGGGTTCGTTATCCAGAATGCGCTGCCAGCCCAGACGGCTCAGATCCAGCGTGCGAAAGCCGCCGTGGATGATCAGTTCGGCCAGGGCTCGCCCCACGGCCGGCCCCTGCTGCATCCCGTGACCACTGAAGCCATTGGCGAAATACAGATTGTCCACTGCCGGGTGCAGGCCCAGGATGACATTCTGATCGACCAGATTCAGGTCGTAATGTCCGGCCCAGCTCTGCGTGCAGCGCAGGGCCTCGAACGCCGGCACGCGCTCCGCCAGCAGCGGCCACAGCAGCTCCTCGAACAATTCATGCTGCACGTCGAAATCGGCTTCCCCGCATTCGCCATCCAGCTCGGGCGGCGGCGAAATGCCCGTGATGAAGCCCTGCCCCTCGGGGCGGAAGTAGGCACCGCTCGGATCGATGACCATGGGACAGCCCGGCAGGGATTCGGGGCATTGCACGTAGAAGACGCTGCGTTTGCGCGTTTCTATGGGCAGGGTGATGCCGGCATGGCGCGCCACGGCCACGGCACCCGTGCCCGCCGCGTTGACCACCGCTTCGCAGGCAATCTCCTGACCATTATCCAGCACCACGGCTTCTATGTGCCCATCGCCGCGTGCCGACTGCCGCAAGCCTGTCAGGCGGTGCGGCATGTAGACCGCGCCCTGCGCAATCGCCTTGCGACGCATGCCCTGCAGCATGCCATAGGCATCCAGCCAGCCTTCGCCGCTCAGACCCAGGGCGCCGCCGGCCAGATCATCCACCCGCATCCACGGGTAACGCTGCGCCAGCGCCCCGGGCTCCAGCAGCGCCACATCGGCACCCAGACTGTGCTGCAAGGCATGGTTTTCGCGGAGTACGGGCAGACCCTCCGCCGTGGCCAGGAACAGATAGCCGCCTTCATGGAACTCGGGATCGGGACGCGTATCGTCCACCTGCATGAGCTCGGGGAAGCTGCGCAGGAACTCCGTGCCGAATTGCGACATGCGGATATTCTCGGCCGTGGAGAACTGATGGCGGATGGACGCCGCCGACAATGCCGTGGCGCTGTACTGGTAGCTGGGATCGGGCTCCAGCACCACCACCCGTCCCCGGAACCCGGGATCGGCCGTCAGGAAATAGGCGACGGCGCTGCCCGCCGCCGCACCGCCTGCAATCACGATGTCTGCCTTCATCTGAGCCCTCTGGAAAACCCTTTCGTCCGCTTGCTTGTAGCGGTATTTGTAGCGGTATTTGTGCCGGTATTTTACGGGCATGGCCGTCGCCGGCAATTCGGCGTGCGCATGACGGTTCCCCTGCATGCAAATTCCCGGTATTCTCAAAGGCGCACTCGTCTGGCGACTTGCGAGCCGGAACATCCGGCCGGTACACTGCCGGCACCCAATCCTTCACCCATCCAGCCCAGAGGTGACCGTGGGAAACCGATATTCCATCTTCAAGCTGATCCGCCACGGCCTGCGCCACAACGAGCAATGGCCGCAAGCTTGGCGCAGCCCGGAACCGGCACGCGAATACGATGCCATCATCGTCGGCGCGGGCGGCCACGGCCTGGCCACGGCCTATTATCTGGCACGCCTGCACGGCATGCACAATATCGCCGTGCTCGACAAAGGCTGGCTGGGCGGCGGCAACACGGCACGCAACACCACCATCGTCCGTTCCAACTATCTCTGGGATGAATCCTCGCAGCTCTATGAAAAGTCCATGCAGTTGTGGGAAGGCCTGTCGCAGGACCTGAACTTCAACGTCATGTTCAGCCAGCGCGGCGTCATGAATCTGGCGCATTCGCTGCAGGAAGTCCGCGATACCCGGCGCCGCATCAATGCCAACCGCTACAACGGCGTGGATGGCGAGTGGCTCACGCCGGAGCAGGTGGCCGAGCGCGCGCCCGGCATCAATCTGAACACACGCTACCCCGTGATGGGCGCCTCCTGGCAGCCCCGTGGCGGGGTAGCCCGCCACGATGCCGTCGCCTGGGGCTTTGCGCGCGCCGCCGACCAGTTGGGCGTGCACATCATCGAGAACTGCCCCGTCACCGGCATCCGCACACGGGACGGCCAGGTCGAGGGGGTGGAAACGGGCAAGGGCTTCATACGTACGCGCAAGCTCGGCCTGGTTGTCGCAGGGCACTCCAGCGTGGTGGCCGACATGGCCGGCCTGCGCCTGCCCATAGAAAGCCACCCCCTGCAGGCACTGGTATCCGAGCCCATCAAGCCCGTCATCAACACCGTCGTCATGTCCAACGCCATCCATGCCTACATCAGCCAGTCCGACAAGGGCGACCTGGTCATCGGCGCCGGCATAGACCAGTACCTGGGTTACGGGCAGCGCGGCAGCTTCCACACCATAGAACGCACACTGCAGGCCATCGTCGAGCTCTTTCCCATGCTCAGCCGGGTGCGCATGAATCGCCAGTGGGGCGGCATCGTCGATGTCTCGCCCGATGCCTGCCCCATCATTTCAACCACACCCGTCAAGGGTCTGTACATCAATTGCGGCTGGGGCACAGGCGGGTTCAAGGCCACGCCCGGCTCGGGCTGGGTATTCGCCCACACCATCGCAAACAACCAGGCACACCGGCTCAATGCGGCCTTCTCGCTCGATCGCTTCTACAGCGGGCGGCTGATCGACGAGCATGGTGCCGCCGCCGTGGCACACTGAGGGTCCGACATGCTGCTCATTCATTGCCCCTGGTGCGGCCCGCGCGCCGAAACCGAATTCAGCTATGGCGGCGAGGCCGGCATACAGCGCCCCGTTGGCGCCGCCACCGAAGAAGGCTGGCTGGATGACGAGCAATGGGGAAACTATCTCTTCATGCGCCGCAACACCATGGGGGTGTTTCGTGAGCAGTGGGTGCACACCCATGGCTGCCGGCGCTGGTTCGAGCTTGACCGCGACACGGTCAGCCTCGCCTTCCAGCCCGCACCGCAGGAGCCGACATGACGCAGGCGTACCGACTGCCCACCGGCGGGCGCATCCGGCGCGACCAGCCGCTGAGCTTCGAGTTCAACGGCCAGACCTTCCAGGGCATGGCCGGCGACACCCTGGCCTCGGCCCTGCTGGCCAATGGCGTACATTTCGTCGCGCGCAGCTTCAAATACCACCGGCCGCGCGGCATCGTGAGCGCCGGGGTGGAAGAGCCCAATGCGCTGGTGCAACTCGAGACGGGGCCCCACACCATCCCGAATGCCAGGGCAACCGAAGTCGAACTGTATGCCGGCCTGAAGGCCGTCAGCGTGGCCGTGGGCCCGGGCTTGCAGCGCGATCCCCTGGCCGTGCTGCAGCGTCTGGCGCGATTCATCCCCGCCGGCTTCTATTACAAGACCTTCATGTGGCCGCGCTCCTGGTGGAAAAAGCACTATGAGAAGCGCATACGCGAGGCGGCCGGGCTGGGCACGGCCCCGCGTGAGGCCGACCCCGACCGCTACGACAAGTGCTACGCCCATTGTGAGGTCCTCGTCATCGGTGCCGGCCCGGCCGGGCTGGCAGCCGCCCTGGCGGCGGGGCGTGCCGGACGCCGCGTCCTGCTGCTCGATCAGCTGCCCGAGGCCGGCGGCAGCCTGCTGTCCACGGCCGAGACCATCGACCGTGTTCCTGCAGACGACTGGGTGAGGGACACCCTGGCCGAGCTTGCCGCCATGCCGGAAGTGCGCCTGCTGCTGCGCACTACCGCTTTTGGCTATCACGATGACCACCTCGTCACCGCCTGCGAGCGCCGCAGCGATCATCTGCCGCTGAACGAACGCCGGGGCGTACGCGAACGGCTCTGGCGCATCCGCGCGCAGCAGGTCGTGCTGGCCACCGGCGCCCACGAGCGACCTCTGGTCTTCGGCAACAATGATCTGCCCGGCGTCATGCTGGCATCGGCCGTCTCCGCCTACATCCACCGCCATGCCGTGCTGCCCGGGCGCAGGGCTGTGGTGTTCACCAACAATGACGGCGCCTACCAGACCGCGCTCGACCTGCATCAGGCGGGTGCCGAGGTGACGGTGGTAGACCCGCGCGTGGTCAGCGAAGGCCGCCTGCCCGGTCTGGTGCGGGCCGCCGGCATCACGGTGCTGCACCAGGCAGTTGTGGCGCAGGCCGGCGGCCGCTACCGCGTCGCCGCCGTGAACCTGCGCCCGCACCGTAGTGGCCGCGGGCAGCTGCCCGCAACACTGGATTGCGACCTGCTGGCCGTCTCCGGCGGCTGGAATCCCGTCATCCACCTCTTCGCCCAGTCCCGGGGGCGTGCCCGCTGGTGCGAAACGCGTGCCTGTCTGGTGCCCGAACAGGCCATCGCGGGCCAGCATGTGGCCGGTGCGGCCAATGGCAGCTTCCACCTGCACGACATCCTTGCCGGGGGCTGGGCCGCCGGTGCTGCGGCCGCCGGCAGCACGCTTGCGTATCCGGAATGGGAAGTACAGGACGAGCGGGAAGACCCCCTGCTTGCACTGTGGCTGGTAAGCCGGGGCGCCGCCGCCACACGCGGCGCGCAGCAATTCATTGACACCCAGAACGACGTCACCGTGGCCGACATCCTGCTCGCCGTGCGCGAAGGCTATCGCGACATCCAGCACGTCAAGCGCTACACCGCCCTGGGCTTCGGCACCGACCAGGGCAAGCTGGGCAACATCAACGGCATGGCCATCCTGGCCGATGCACTCGACCTGCCCATTGCCGAGGTCGGCACAACGACTTTCCGGCCCAACTACACGCCGGTCAGCTTCGGGGTATTTGCCGGGCGCGAGCTGGGTGATCACTTCGAGCCCGTACGAAAGACGTGCACCTATGACTGGCACGCGGCACAAGGGGCGCCGTTCGAAGATGTGGGGCAATGGAAGCGGGCCCATTACTACCCGCAGCCGGGCGAGGACATGGCCGCAGCCGTACGCCGTGAATGCCTGGCCGTGCGCGAGGGCGTCGGCCTGCTGGACTACAGCACCCTGGGCAAGATCGATGTGCGCGGCCCCGATGCGCTGGAATTCCTCGAGCGCATGTATGTGAATGCCTGGGCCTCGCTGAAGCCGGGCCAGTGCCGCTATGGCCTGATGCTCGACGAAAACGGCATGATCATGGACGACGGCGTCAACCTGCGCCTGGCGGACGATCACTTCATCCTGACCACCACAACCAGCGGCGCCGCACGGGTGCTCGCCTGGATGGAGCGCTGGCTGCAGACCGAATGGCCCGGGCTGAAGGTCTACCTGACATCCATCACCGACCAGTATGCCGTGGCGACAGTCGCGGGCCCCCGGTCGCGCGCCGTGCTGCAGGCCGTCTGCACGGACATCGATCTCGATGCCGAGGCCTTCCCCTTCATGAGCTTTCGTGACGGCAGCATACAGGGCATTCCGGTGCGCATACTGCGTGTGAGCTTCTCGGGCGAGCTGTCCTATGAAGTCTATGCACCGGCCAATCTGGGCCGCGCACTCTGGGAGATCCTGATGCAGGCGGGCGAGCCCCACGGTATCACGCCCTACGGCACCGAGACCATGCATGTACTGCGCGCTGAAAAGGGCTATATCATCGTTGGCCAGGATACCGACGGCTCGCAGACGCCGGACGACGTCGGCATGGGTCGCATGGTCTCGCGACGCAAAGACTGCATCGGACAGCGCTCGCTGCTGCGCAGCCATACTGCCGGCACGGGGCGCAAACAGCTGGTCGGCCTGCTCAGCGAAGACCCGGACGTGGTGCTGCCCGAAGGCGCCCAGATTCTTGCCGCCCCCAGCCGGGACAGCATTGCGTCCATGCTGGGCCATGTCACCTCGAGCTATCACAGCCCGGCACTGGGACGCTCCATCGCGCTGGCGCTTGTCATCGACGGGCGCGCCCGTACCGATGAAACGCTCACCGTGGTGCTGGGTGAAGGCCGCTTCATGTCCGCCAGGGTAACCGGCACCGTGTTCTACGATCCCGAAGGAGAACGGCAGCATGTCGCATAGTCAGGCAAGTCCTTTCTCCGGCCTGCAGGCTGGGCCCGGCCACGCGCTGACGCATGGCGAGGCCGACGACGTGCGGCTGATCGAACCGGCACCGGCGGCACTCATCAACCTGCGCGGTGATGCGGATGACCCGGCTTTTCTCGCTGCGGTGCAGGACTGCGGCGGACCGGCCCTGCCGCTGCAGCCCAATACCGTGGCCCATTCGGCAGCCTGGCTGGCCCTGTGGCTCTCCCCCGACGAATGGCTGCTGCGCGGCGCCGATCCGCAAACCGGCGCCCGGGACACCCTGAACGCGCTGGAGCGGGCCCTGCAGGGACGGCATTTCGCGCTCACCGACCAGTCCAGCGGCCATGCCATACTGCATCTGCAGGGGCCGCGCGCCAGCGAAACGCTCAACCGCGGCTGCCCGCTCGATCTGCACCCGAAAGTGTTTCCTTCGGGACACTGCGCACAGAGCCTGTACTTCCAGATTTCCGTACTGCTCCACCCTCTGGAGACACGGGGTTCGGTGCACGTGCACTGGGAGATCATCGTGCGGCGCAGCTTTGCCGACGCGGCAGCGCGCCAGATCATGGACGCCATGCGCGACCGCTGACGGTGCCGGCTGAGGTGCCGGCTGCAGGCGCTGGGCTACAATGGATCATCGGCAAAGCCGGACCCCGGCCAGCCAGCGCGCCCCCGCCCGACGCATGACACATCATCACCCAACCGACCATCCTGATGCCGTGCTCACGTTTGATGACGTGGTGCTGGGCTATGGCGATTTCACGGTGCTCACCGACGTGAATGCCCGGATCAATCCAGGCCAGGTCGTGGCGCTCATGGGCGGCTCGGGCTCGGGCAAGACCACGCTGCTGCGCGCTGCCACCGGACAGATCCGGGCACGTCAGGGCAGCGTGCGGGTCTTCGGCAGCGATATCGCCGGGCTCGATGAAGCGGGGCTGCGCGCCGTGCGCCAGCGCATGGGTGTGCTGTTCCAGCAAGGTGCCCTGTTCACCGACCTGAACGTCTTCGAAAACGTCGCCTTTCCCCTGCGCGAACACACGCAGGTCTCTGAATCCCAGATCACGGAACGCGTACTCGACAAGCTGGATGCCGTGGGACTGCGTACGGCCGCCCATCTGTCGGTTGCCGAGATCTCGGGCGGCATGGCCCGGCGCGTGGCACTGGCGCGCGCCATCGTCCTCGAGCCGGAGCTCGTACTCTATGACGAACCCTTTGCCGGCCTGGATCCCATCTCCCTGGGCATCACGGCAAGGCTGATCCGCGATCTGACCACGCGCCTGCGCTGCGCCGCCGTGCTCATCACGCACGACGTGCAGGAATCCTTTGCCATTGCCGATCACGTCTACATGGTAGGCCAGGGGCGCATGATTGCCGACGGCACGCCCGAGGCGCTCATGGCGTCGGACGACGCCTTCGTGCGCCAGTTCCTTCGCGGCGAGCCTGACGGACCCATCGCCTTCCACTATCCGGACTCGCCGGCCTTCCGCGAATGGCTGGATCGCCACAGGCAGGCGCCATGATGCCGTTTTCCAGAGCCATTGCCCGGCTGGGCGCCATCACGCAGGGCAGCATCATTGGCCTGGGCGCCTTCATACGCCTGTTGGGCACGCTGCTGGCACGCTCGGGCATCGTCTTCCGGCGCCCGGGGCTTGTCAGCCAGCAGGTGCATTTTCTGGGCAACCACTCCCTGCTCATCATTGCCGTGTCCGGCCTGTTCGTCGGTTTCGTGCTCGGCCTGCAAGGCTACTACACGCTCAGCCGCTATGGCTCCGAACAGGCGCTGGGCCTGCTGGTGGCGCTGTCGCTCACGCGCGAGCTGGGCCCGGTGGTCACCGCCCTGCTGTTTGCCGGGCGCGCCGGCACCTCGCTGACGGCCGAAATCGGTCTCATGCGCGCCGGCGAGCAGATTGCGGCCATGGAAGTCATGGCGGTCGATCCCCTGCGCCGCGTGCTGGTACCGCGCTTCTGGGGGGGCGTGATCGCCATGCCCGTGCTCGCGGCCGTATTCTCCATGGTGGGCATCATCGGCGGGTGGATCGTCGGTGTGCTCATGATCGGCGTCGATCCGGGCATCTTCTGGGCCCAGATGCAGGACGGCGTCGATGTCATCGACGATGTCGCCAACGGCGTCATCAAGAGTGTCGTGTTCGGCATTACCGTCACGCTCATCGCCCTGTACGCCGGCTGGACGGCAAAACCAACGCCCGAAGGCGTGTCGCGCGCCACTACGCGCACCGTCGTGCTCGGCTCGCTGGCCGTACTGGGGCTGGATTTCATTCTCACGGCCCTGATGTTCGGCAACTGAGGAAAAAGGAGTCACCTGCACATGTCACGTGAAAAAATGGACTTCCGCGTAGGCCTGTTCGTGCTGCTGGGCATCGTGGCCCTCGTCTTTCTGGCGCTGCGTGCGGGCAACCTGAGCAGCTTCTCGCTGGCGCCCACCTACCAGGTGAAGGCCTACTTCGACAACATGGGCGGGCTGAAGCTGCGTGCGCCGGTCAAATCCAGCGGTGTGGTGGTCGGCCGGGTATCCGCCATCCGCTTCGACAACCAGCGCTACCAGGCGATGGCCATCCTCGACATCGAGCGCGCCTACGTGTTTCCCGATGACACTTCGGCCTCCATCCTCACCTCCGGCCTGCTGGGAGACCAGTACATTGGCCTGACGCCCGGCGGAGACGATAAAATGCTCGCTGACGGTGCTGAAATCACGTATACACAAAGTGCCGTGGTGCTGGAAGAGCTGATCAGCAAATTCCTGTACAGTTCCGCAAGCCAGTCCGGTCCCTCATCATCCCCGCAACCTTGAGCGCCCAAGGAAAGACATACATGCCCGAGCATTCTGATCGCCACGCCCGCAATCCGGTCCCCGCGTGGCGTCTGCCCGCCGCTGTACGGCTGGGCCTGGCCTGTATCGCGGCAGCCACGGCAACAGGTTGCGCAAGCACCGGTTCGGCGCCGCACACGCCCGACCCTCTGGAAGACACCAACCGCGCCATCTACCGTTTCAATGACGCGGTCGACAAGGCCCTCATCAAGCCGGTCACCCTGGCCTACACCCAGCTCACGCCCGCACCGGCACGCAACTGCATCGCCAACATGTTCAACAATCTGGGCGATGTCTTCTCGGCCGGCAACAGCTTCCTGCAGGCGCGCCCGCATGACTTCTTCAACACCATGGGACGCGTGCTGTTCAATACCACCATGGGTCTGGGGGGCTGTTTCGATGTCGCATCGCGCAACGGCGCCTACCGCATCCGCAATGATTTCGGCATCACCCTGGGCGTATGGGGGCTGGACACCGGCCCCTATCTTGTCCTGCCCATTCTCGGCCCCAGCACCCTGCGTGACGGCGCGGCCCTCGCGGGTGCGTTTGCAGGCGGCTTCTCACCAACCAGCCCCCTGTTCGCCATCCGCAATATCCGTGTGCGCAATTCGGTGGTGGGCCTGTACGCCATCGATGCGCGCGCCGGCCTTCTGGAGGCGGATGAACTGGTCGAGGATGTCGCGCTTGATCCCTACAGCTTCGTGCGCGACGCCTGGCTGCAGCGCCGCCACGCCGACGTGGAACGCCGCCGCAACAACAGCGGCAGCCTTCCCGACTACGGTGACGACGACCTGCCCGACTATGGCGATGATACGCCCGACAGCGAGGACTGAGGTAACCGGACTGAGGTAATATAGGGCCATGCCAATTTCCTTCATGTTTCAACACCATTGCCGCCGGAACTGGTCCTGGGCGCTGCTGCCCATGGGGCTGCTGTGGTTCCTGCTGTGGTTTCATATGCCGGCAAGCGCCGCCATTGATCCCAAAGCCGCTCCCGCCGACTTCGTACAGGCCGTAGGCAGCAACGCGCTCGAGATCGTCAAGCAGGAGCAGGACACCATACGCTCGGGCGATCTGGACGCCATCAATGCCATCGTGGATGTGCATGTGCTGCCCTACGTCAACCTCGAGAAGACCACCCGCCTGGCTGCCGGACGTCACTGGCGCGAAGCCACGCCCGCCCAGCGCGAAAAGCTCGTCGATGCCTTCACGGGCACGCTGGTGCGCACCTACAGCAGCGCCTTCCGGCGTGTCGACAGCCGGTCCCGTCTGGAGATCCTGCCCTTCCGCGGCGATGCCGATGCCGGTGATGTGGTCGTGCGTTCCCTGCTGCACCAGAGCGATGCGCCCCCGGTGGCCATCGACTATCGTCTTGAAAAGACGGCCGGCGGCTGGAAGATCTACGACCTCAACGTCGAAGGCATCTGGCTGATCCAGAACTACCGCAACCAGTTCGCCCAGCAGATTTCCCAGAACGGGATAGACGGCCTCATCGACGCCCTCAATCAGCGCAAGCACTGAAGCGCTTCCCCGTTTTCCGCTCGCCGTCCTCCCCTATGTCCGCCCTGATTCTGGAAAATCTGTCCAAGACCTATGCTCCGCACAAGCGCAGCCTGACGCAGATGCTCTCGGGCGTCAAGCGGCAGAAGGGCTTTCCTGCGCTCAGGGATGTGAGCCTGGTGGTGGAGCATGGCGAGTTCTTCGGCCTGCTCGGTCCCAACGGTGCCGGCAAGACCACGCTGATCTCCATCATCGCCGGCCTGGTACATGCCAGCAGCGGACGCGCGCGCGTATGCGGCTACGATGTGGTCGATGATTTTCGTCAGTCGCGCCGTGCGCTGGGCATTGTCCCGCAGGAGCTGGTCTACGACCCTTTCTTCACCGTGCGCGAAACACTGCGGATCCAGTCCGGCTACTTCGGTCTGCGCAGGAATGACGACTGGATCGACGAGATCCTCAGCAACCTGGGCCTGCTCGACAAGGCCGAGACCAATATGCGCGCCCTGTCGGGTGGCATGAAACGGCGCGTGCTGGTGGCCCAGGCCCTGGTGCACCGCCCGCCCGTCATCATCCTCGATGAACCCACGGCGGGCGTCGACGTGGACCTGAGACGCACCCTGTGGGATTTCATTTCGCGCCTGAACCGCCAGGGCCATACCATTCTGCTCACGACGCATTATCTGGAAGAGGCCGAAGCCCTGTGCGGGCGCATCGCCATGCTCAAGCAGGGTGAGCTGGCGGCCCTGGACACCACCTCGGCGCTGCTGGCCCGGTTCGGAGGGCACGATCTGGAAGAAACCTTTGTGCGCATCATGCACGACGACGATGCGCCGCACCTGGAAGTCCTGGCATGAGTTCCGACCCTCTCATGGCACCGGCGGGCGCGCATCGCTCGGGCTTTCCCACCCTGCTGCTCAAGGAGCTTTCGCGCTTCTGGAAAGTGGGGTTCCAGACCGTGGCCGCCCCCATCGTCACCGCCCTGCTCTACCTGCTCATCTTCTCGCATGTACTCGAGGACCGTGTGCAAGTCTACGATGGCGTGGGCTACACGCGCTTCCTGGTGCCGGGGCTGATGATGATGAGCATGCTGCAGAACGCCTTTGCCAACCCCTCATCGTCGCTGATCCAGAGTCGCATCACGGGAAATCTGGTGTTCATCCTGCTGCCGCCGCTGTCGCATCGCGAAATCTTCAGCGCCTACGTGCTTGCCGGCATCGTGCGCGGCCTGAGCGTGGGTGTGGGCGTCTGGCTGGTCGCCTGGCTGTTCGTGCCCATGCCGGTGCACAACCCGGTCTGGGCCCTGGGCTTCGCCACGCTGTCGTGCGGCATCATGTCGGTACTGGGACTGATTGCCGGCCTGTGGTCGGAAAAGTTCGACCAGCTGGCCGCCTTCCAGAACTTTCTCATTCTGCCCGCCACCTTTCTGTCGGGCGTGTTCTACTCCATCCACAGTCTGCCGCCGTTCTGGCAGAGCGTCTCGCGCTGGAATCCCATCTTCTACACCATTGATGGCTTCCGCTACGGGTTCTTCTCGGCCTCCGATGTATCGCCATGGCTCAGCCTGGCGGCCGTCAGTCTGGCCTTTCTGATCCTGAGCGCCTGCGCCCTGCGCCTGCTGGCGCGCGGCTACAAACTACGGAGCTGATTACCCATGTTGCCCACACCCGACCAGGTACGCCAGTATATTGCCGAGCATCTGCCCTGCGAACATGTCGAAGTGCGTGGTGACGGCCATCATTTCGAGGCAATCATCGTCAGTAGCGTATTCGAAGGCAAGCGCCGCGTCGCACGCCACCAGCAGGTCTACGCCGCGCTGGGCGATCGCATGCGCGCCGAAATCCATGCCCTGTCAATGCAGACGCTCACGCCCGAGGAGTACCGGGCCGCACTGAATGGATAAGCTGCTCATCTGCGGCCAGAGACGTCTGGACGGGGAAATTGCCGTTTCCGGCGCCAAGAATGCCGCCCTGCCCATACTGTGCGCCGGCCTGCTGACCACTGACGACGTCGTCCTGGACAATGTGCCCGATCTGCGCGATATCCAGACGACGCTGCACCTGCTGCGCGAACTGGGTGTACAGGCCCACGCCGAAGGGGGAGGCCGCATCGGCCTGAATGCGGCCCATATCAACAGCATCGAGGCCCCCTACGAACTGGTCAAGACCATGCGCGCCTCCATCCTGGTGCTGGGCCCCCTGCTGGGCCGGCTGGGCGAGGCGCGCGTCAGTCTGCCCGGGGGCTGCGCCATCGGCCAGCGGCCGGTCGATCAGCACATCAAGGGGCTGGCCGCCCTGGGCGCCGATATCCATATCGAACATGGCTACGTGGTGGCCCGGGCGACGCGCCTGAAGGGCACTACGGTACGCACCGACATGGTCACTGTTACCGGCACCGAAAACCTGATGATGGCCGCCACCCTCGCTGAAGGACGCACCATCCTTGAAAATGCGGCCTGCGAACCCGAAGTCGTCGATCTGGCCAACATGCTCAATGCCATGGGGGCGCGCATCCAGGGACAAGGCACGGCACGCATCACGATCGATGGCGTGGAGCGGCTGCACGGGGCCCGGCACCGCGTTGTGCCCGATCGCATCGAGGCCGGCACCTTCCTGTGTGCGGTGGCGGCAGCGGGCGGCGAGCTCATGCTGCGCGACTGCGCACCCGACACCATGGGCGCCATCCTCGAGAAGCTGCGCAGCGCCGGACTGAATCTGGAATGCGGCCCCGACTGGATTCGCGCCCGCATGCAGGGGCGCGCACGGGCAACGGGCTTCCGCACCCAGGAATATCCCGGCTTTCCGACCGATATGCAGGCCCAGCTCATGGCCCTGAACACCGTGGCGGAGGGCACGGCAGTCATCGTCGAGAACATTTTCGAGAATCGCTACATGCACGTACTCGAGCTGGCCCGCATGGGCGCACATATCGACATCGACGGCGCCACCGCGGTCGTCACCGGGGTGCCGGCGCTGTCCGGCGCCACGGTCATGGCGACCGATCTGCGTGCATCTGCAAGCCTGGTCATTGCCGGGCTGGCAGCGGCAGGCCAGACGACGATAGAGCGCATCTATCACCTCGACCGGGGTTATGAGCGCATGGAAGTCAAACTGCAATCGGCGGGCGCGCACATCGAGCGCCTGCGGGAGAATGCCGTATGAGTCCGGCCAGCCTGAACCGGCCCTTGACACTGGCGCTGTCCAAGGGGCGCATCTTCGAGGAAACCCTGCCCCTGCTGGCGGCCGCCGGCATCCGGGTCACCGAGAATCCCGAGGATTCGCGCCGTCTCATCCTGCCCACCAGCAGTGACGGCCTGCAGCTCATCATCGTGCGCGCGTCCGATGTCCCCACCTATGTGCAATATGGTGCGGCCGATCTGGGCATTGCCGGCAAGGATGTGCTCTTCGAGCATGGTTACGACCATCCGGGCGGCCTGTACCAGCCCATAGACCTGAACATTGCGCGCTGCCGCCTGTGCGTGGCCACGCGCGAGGGTTTCGACTACCGCGATGCGGTACGCCAGGGCTCGCGCCTGCGCGTGGCCACCAAATACCTGCATGCCAGCCGCGAGCATTTTGGTCGCAAGGGTGTGCACATCGATCTCATCAAACTCTACGGCTCCATGGAGCTGGCACCGCTGGTCGGCCTGGCTGACGTCATCGTCGATCTGGTTTCCACCGGCAACACACTGAAGGCCAATCACCTGACCGCCGTCGAAACCATTGCGGAGATCTCGGCCCGGCTCATCGTGAACCAGGCGGCCCTGAAGACGCGCACCGGCGAACTCGCACCGCTGCTCGAAGCCTTCGCACAGGCCTCGGCGGAGGCAAGGTGAGAATCCGGTATACACTTGACAGGTTTGGTATCCGCCGCAACGGCGGTCTTTCCGAGACAGAACAATGCCTCTGATCACCCGGCTCGATTCCCGTGACAGCGACTTCGATGCGCGCCTGCGGGGCCTGCTCGCCTACGAGACGGCCGAAGACGAATCCATAGAGCGCGCCACCAACGAGATCCTGCGTCGCGTGCGCAATGAAGGCGATGCCGCCGTGCTCGACTATACGCGGCGCTTCGATCAGGTCGAAGCGGCCACCATGGCCGATCTCGAGATCGGCACTGAGGAGTGCCGGGAAGCACTGGATGGCCTGGAGCCCGCACTGCGTGACGCGCTACAGACGGCGGCCGGGCGCATCCGGCGCTACCACGAGCACCAGCGCAGCGAATCCTGGAGCTATACCGAGGCTGACGGCACCATGCTGGGCCAGCGCATCACGGCGCTCGATCGCGTCGGCCTCTACGTGCCCGGCGGCAAGGCCGCCTATCCGTCATCCGTACTCATGAACGCCATCCCGGCCAAGGTCGCCGGCGTGCCCGAGCTGGTCATGGTCAGTCCCACACCGGGCGGGCATCGCAATCCGCTGGTACTGGCCGCCGCAGCCATTGCCGGGGTGGACCGCATCTGGGCCATCGGCGGCGCCCAGGCAGTGGCTGCGCTCGCCTGGGGCACGGCAAGCATCGCCCCGGTCGACAAGATTGTAGGGCCGGGCAACGCCTACGTGGCCGCCGCCAAGCGGCGCGTGTTCGGCACTGTGGGCATCGACATGATTGCCGGTCCCAGCGAGATTCTCATCATCGGTGACGGCAGTGTGCCCGCCCGCTGGGTCGCGCTGGATCTCTTCTCGCAGGCCGAGCACGACGAGCTTGCCCAGGCCATCCTGCTCAGCCCGAATGCCGCCTGGCTCGATGAGGTCGAGGCGGAAATCGCACGCCTGCTGCCGACCATGGCGCGCGCCGACATCATCCGCGCCAGCCTGTCCGGACGCGGTGCACTCATCCAGGTCGAAAGCCTGGAAGAAGCCTGCCGGGTGGCCAACCAGATTGCACCCGAACACCTCGAGATTGCCACAAAGGCGCCCGAGCGCTGGCTGGAGCACATCCGCCACGCGGGCGCCATCTTCCTGGGGAGCCACAGCTCGGAGGCACTGGGCGATTACTGCGCCGGGCCCAATCACGTACTGCCCACGGCGCGCACGGCACGCTTCTCGTCGCCACTGGGCGTGTATGACTTCCAAAAGCGCAGCAGCCTCATCGCCATCTCGGCGCAGGGGGCGCAGACGCTGGGCCCCGTCGCCGAGCGTCTGGCCCACGGTGAAGGCCTGCATGCCCATGCCGCCAGCGCCGCCGCCCGCCTGTCCTCCACCTCCCGCTGATGCCATCATGACCCGAACCGCCGACATCACCCGCAATACCAATGAAACCCGCATCCGCGTTGCCATCGATCTGGATGGCAGCGGGAAGCAGACCATAGACACGGGCGTGCCCTTTCTGGACCACATGCTGGACCAGATCGCCCGCCACGGCCTGATCGATCTCGATATCCACTGCGATGGCGATACGCACATCGACGATCACCACAGCGTCGAAGACGTGGGCATCGCCATGGGCCAGGCCTTTGCCGCCGCCCTGGGCAACAAGGCCGGCCTGCAGCGCTATGGCCATGCCATCGTCCCGCTGGACGAGTCGCTCTCGCGCGTGGTCATCGATTTCTCGGGCCGTCCCGGCCTGTACTACGACGTGCCCTTCACGCGTGCCCGTATCGGCAGCTTCGATGTCGACCTTGCGCGGGAATTCTTCCAGGGCTTCGTCAATCATGCCCAGGCGACGCTGCACATCGACAACCTCAAGGGCGAAAACGCCCACCACCAGTGTGAAACCGTGTTCAAGGCCTTTGGCCGCGCCCTGCGCATGGCCATTGCGCCCGATCCACGCATGGCGGGGGTCATCCCGTCCACAAAGGGTGTACTCTAGCTTTTTCTCAACCCTCACCGCTTCAGTCTTGTCATCATGCTCCTGATTCCCGCCATTGACCTCCAGGACGGACACTGTGTGCGCCTGCGCCAGGGCGACCTGAATGATTCCACCATTTTCTCCGACGACCCGGCCGCCATGGCGCAACAATGGCTGGACCAGGGCGCACGACGCCTGCACCTGGTCGACCTGAACGGCGCCGTGGCCGGCAAGCCGCGCAACGACGCCGCCATCCGCGCCATCATCCGCGCGGTGGACGACGACATCCCCATCCAGATCGGCGGCGGCATCCGCGACCTGGACACCATTGAACGCTATCTCGACAGCGGCATCAGCTATGTCATCATCGGCACGGCCGCCGTCAAGGATCCCGGTTTCCTGCGCGATGCCTGCACCGCTTTCCAGGGCAACATCATCGTTGGCCTGGATGCGCGCGACGGCAAGGTGGCCACCGATGGCTGGAGCAAGCTCAGCCGCCACGACGTGCTCGATCTTGCACGCAAGTTCGAGGACTATGGCTGCGAGGCCATCATCTACACCGACATCTCCCGCGACGGCATGCTCAGCGGCGTCAACGTCGAAGCCACCGTCCGGCTGGCACAGCATGTCGACATTCCCGTCATCGCCTCGGGCGGTGTACACAACCTCGACGACATCCGCGCCCTGTGCGCCGTGGCCGACGAAGGCATAGAGGGCGTCATTCTGGGCCGCAGCCTCTATGAAGGAACGCTGGATTTCCGCGAGGCCCAGCAAATGGCGGACGAGAGTCTCTCATCATGAATCCTGCCGTGCGCATCATCCCCTGCCTGGACGTCAAGAACGGCCGCGTCGTCAAGGGCATTAACTTCCAGGGCCTGCGCGATGCCGGCGACCCCGTCGAGATTGCGCGCCGCTACCAGGACCAGGGCGCCGACGAGCTGGCAATGCTGGACATCAGCGCGACCAACGAGGAACGCAACACCATGGTGTCGCTGGTCGAGGAAGTGGCCGGAGTCATCCGCATTCCCCTGAGCATCGGCGGCGGCATTGCAAGCCTGCAGGACATGCAGCGCCTGATCGATGCCGGCGCCACACGCCTGTCGGTCAACAGCGCCGCCGTGCGCCGGCCCGAACTGGTGGCGGAGGCGGCGCGCGCCCTGGGCTCCGACGCCATCATCGTGGCCATAGATGCACAGCGCAGCAATGAGGGCGATGCGGCACCCCGCTGGGAAGTGCTCACCCACGGGGGCGAGCGCAGCGCCGGCCTGGATGCGATTGCATGGGCGCGACAGATGGCCGATGCCGGTGCCGGACAGATCCTGCTCACCAGCATGGACAGGGACGGCACCCGTGAAGGTTTCGACCTGGCGCTGACCCGCGCTGTGTCCGATGCCGTCAACATCCCGGTCATCGCTTCAGGTGGTGTGGGCTCGCTGCAGCATCTGGCCGACGGTGTGCTCCAGGGTGGCGCCCAGGCCGTGCTGGCCGCCAGCATCTTCCATTTCGGTACACACACCATTGCCGAGGCCAAGGACTTCCTGAACCGCTGCGGCATCCGCACGCTCCCGGACACGCCATGAGCACCCGGCCCGACTGGCTCGATGACGTCCGTTTCGACGACCAGGGGCTGGTGGCCGCCATTGCCCAGGACGCCGCCAGCGGCCGTGTGCTGATGATGGCCTGGATGAATGAAGCCGCCCTGCTCGAGACCGTGAACCGCGGCCAGGCCGTGTACTGGTCGCGTTCGCGCCGGCGTCTCTGGCACAAGGGGGAGGCATCGGGCCACTTCCAGGAAGTCCATGACATCCGCCTGGACTGCGATGGCGACGCGATTCTTCTGACAGTCACCCAGCACGGCGGCATTGCCTGCCATACCGGCAGGGAAAGCTGCTTTCACCGCCAGCTGACCGCCGGCACGCCGGCGCACTGGTCCACCGTTGAACCCGTCCTCAAGGACCCTGCGAGCATCTACAAATGAACGCGCCCGGCACACCTCCCGATATCCTCGCACGACTGGCCGACACACTGGAAAGCCGCCGGCCCGATCGCGGCGGCGATCCCCGGACCTCGTACGTCGCCCGCCTGCTGGCGCACGCACCCGACACCGTACTCAAGAAAGTCGGGGAAGAGGCCACCGAGCTCGTCATGGCGAGCAAGGACGGCATCAGCGAACGTATCATCGCGGAAACCGCCGATCTCTGGTTTCACAGCCTGGTCCTGCTGACGCACCATCAGCTGCGCCCGGAACAGGTGCTTGCAGAGCTTGCGCAACGCGAAGGGCTCTCGGGCCTGGCGGAAAAGGCGGCCCGCCCGCCCTCGGCATAAACCCGTACACGCCTTCCCCCGGACGGCGCACGGATCAATTAGCGGTTATAGTCGGGGATTCCAGAGCATTCATCCACATAACGTTACACCCGATGTTTCTGCAATGAGTCACGACTGCCTGTTCTGCAAGATTGCCGCCGGCGAAATCCCGTCGAAGAAAGTGTTCGAGGATGAGGAATTTTTCGCATTCCATGATATAAATCCCGCGGCGCCCGTCCATCTGCTGCTGATTCCGAAATGTCATGTGGTATCCATGCATGATGTCTCGCCGGATGATGCACCGTGGCTCGGCCGCATGATGGTTCTGGCGGCGCGGCTGGCGGCGGAAAACGGCTGCAGGCCGGGGCCGCAGGGCGGCTTTCGTCTGGTAGCCAACACCGGTCTGGATGGCGGGCAGGAAATCGACCATCTTCACCTGCACATTCTCGGGGGCGAACGCCCCTGGGCCAAACACGCGGCACCGGCCGCCTGAAGGAGACCCGAATCATGGGAAGTTTTAGTATCTGGCACTGGCTGATCGTACTGGTGATCGTCGCACTGGTATTCGGCACAAAGAAGCTGCGCAACATGGGTGAAGACCTGGGCAGCGCCGTCAAGGGCTTCAAGAAAGGCATGAGTGATGCCAACGAGCCCACCGATGGCCCCAGGGGGCCCGAGGCGGTTACGCAGGAGCGTCATGAGGCCGAAGAGACCATAGACGTCCAGGCGCGCGAGAAGACCGGGTCCTGAGCGCCCGGCAAAACGCCATGTTCGATGTCAGTTTCACCGAGCTGATGATCATCGGCGTCGTGGCGCTCGTGGTCATCGGCCCCGAGCGCCTGCCGCGTGTGGCCCGCACCCTGGGCCACCTGGTGGGTCGTGCCCAGCGCTACGTGAGCGACGTCAAAAGTGATATCCAGCGCGAGATGGAACTCGAGCAGTTCCAGGATCTGAAAGGCCAGATGGAAGAAGCCGCCGAATCGGTAAAGAGCTCCATGAAACAGGCGAGCGACACGCTGCGCGATCCACTCGAGGAGGCACGCAAGGCGCTGGGCGACGCGTCGCAATCCATGGATGAGCTGGTCAAGGCCACCGAAGAAGACATCCGCAACCTGCCGGACGATGCCCCCCCACCCCCCAGCGAGACATCGTCGTGACCGAAGAAGCCCCGCAGGAAACCTTCATCTCGCATCTGGTCGAGCTGCGCAACCGGATGGTCCGCGCTGTGGTGGCCGTACTGGCCGTCTTCCTGGTGCTGTCCATCTATCCGGGCTTTGGCGCCATCTATGACCTGCTCGCACGGCCCATGCTGGCCGCCATGCCTGCAGGGACCAGCATGATTGCAACGGGCGTCGTCAGCCCCTTTCTGGTGCCGGTAAAAGTCACCCTGATGGCTGCCTTCATCCTGGCACTGCCCTACGTGCTCTACCAGGCCTGGGCCTTTGTCGCACCCGGACTGTATCAGCACGAGCAACGGCTGGCACTGCCTCTCATCGCCTCGAGCAGCCTGCTGTTCCTGCTGGGCATGGCTTTCTGCTACTTCGTCGTTTTTCGTACGGTCTTCAACTTCATGATCGGCATCGCACCCGAGTCGATCACCATGGCGACCGACATCGAGGCCTATCTCAGCTTCGCGATGACGATGTTCATCGCCTTCGGCGTCACTTTCGAGGTACCGATTGCCGTTGTGCTGCTGGTCAAGAGCGGCATGGTCACGGTGGAAAAGCTGAAGTCGATGCGCGGCTACATCATCGTGGGTGCTTTCGTCCTGGCCGCCGTGGTGACACCGCCCGATGTGCTCAGCCAGTTCATGCTGGCCCTGCCGCTGTGCCTGCTCTTCGAGCTTGGCCTCATCATTGCGCGCATGGTCCAGCCGCGCCCTTCTGAAGGCGAGGCTGAAGACGACGCCGGCGTGGCAGGCGACGATCTTCGCGCCCAGGACTGAGCGCAAACGGCATGGTGCACCCCGGAACAAGCGTGGCCCGCAGCGATGTCGCGCGATGGCTCGACGAAACCCTGCAGCCCGACCTCTTCCAGGATTATGCGCCCAACGGCCTGCAGGTCGAGGGCCGGCCCGACATCCGTCATGTCCTCACCGGAGTCACTGCCTCCCGGGCCCTGATCGACGAAGCCATACGCCGCGGCGCCGACACGCTGCTGGTGCATCACGGCTGGTTCTGGAAGAATGAGGATTCCCGCATCTGCGGCGCACGACGCGCACGCATTGCGCGGGTGCTCGAACATGGCCTCAACCTGTTTGCCTATCACCTGCCGCTGGATGCCCATCCCGTGCTGGGCAACAACGCCCGGCTGGCACACATGCTCGATTTCACGCCGTTGCGCGACGCCGATGGCCGGCCGCGCACCTGCGGGCCCGCCAATCTGATGTGGCTGGGCGAGTGCGCCCCCCGGAGCCTGGCTGAACTGGCGGATCACATCAGCGCACGGCTGGGCCGCACCGCCCTGGCCCTGGGCGACCCGCAACGCCGCATCACACGCCTGGCCTGGTGCACCGGCGGTGCGCAATCCATGATGGACGTCGCCATTGCCCAGGGCGTAGATGCCTTCATCACCGGCGAGGCGTCGGAGCAGAATTTCCATCAGGCCCAGGAATCCGGCACAGCCTTCATTGCCGCCGGCCACCATGCCACGGAACGCTACGGGGCCCTGGCTCTCGGCCAGGCCCTGAAACAGGAATTCGACATTCAGGTCGACTTCGTCGACCTGTTCAACCCCGTCTGAAGCTCAGGAAGCCTTCCCGGCATCCTTTCCAAGCAGATCGCGGATCTCGCGCAGCAACTGTACGTCGGCGGGCTCCGGTGCGGGCGGCGCTTCGGCGGCTTCAGCCTCCTGCTGTCGCACCAGGTGTGCGCGCGCCGAATTGACGGCCTTCACCAGACAGAAGACCACAAAGGCCAGCAATACGAAATTGATGAAGACCGTGAGGAAACTTCCCCAGGAAAGGACCACGGCACCGGCTTCCGCAAGCGCATCCGCATTCTCGGCACCCGCATAACCCTCGGGGCGGCGCAGCACCAGGAAGCGATTGCTGAAATCGACTTCGCCCCGAAGGATGAAGCTGATCATCGGCATGATGATATCGGACACCAGCGAATCGATGATCTTGCCGAAGGCGGCACCGATGATGACCCCGACGGCCAGGTCGATCATGTTGCCGCGAACCGCGAACTCCTGAAACTCACGTAAGAATTGACTGGTCTTGCTCATGCTTTCTTTCCTCTTGTGTCCACCCATGATCGGGCTGACGCTATAATAGACGCCCAGTGGCATCGTATGCGGTCAAATACTGTAAATGGTATGCTCCACGGGGCATGATTTGAGGAATTAGAGAATGACTGAGCTCACGACACGGCTGGATAACCAGCCGGCGATTGATCCTGATCTTCCACCTGATCCGTCACGGCGCACCTGGGTCGCGACGGCCTGTGCGGTGGGTGGCGTGGCCGGCGTGGCGACCGCAGTGCCGTTCGTCGGCTCCTTTGCCCCCTCAGAAAAAGCGCGTGCCGCCGGTGCCCCGGTAGAAGTCGACGTGTCGGGTATTGCCCCCGGCGAGCTGCGCACCGTGGAATGGCGCGGCAAGCCCGTGTGGCTCATGCGCCGCACTGCAGCACAACTGGCCGACCTCAAGACGCTGGACAGCAAGCTGGCCGATCCGGACTCCGATCGCCCCGGTTACACACCTGATTTCGCAAAGAACGAACATCGTTCGCGCACGCCCGACCTGTTCGTGGCAATCGGCATCTGCACCCATCTGGGCTGCTCTCCCACCCCCGAGCTGGCGCCCACGCCGGTTCCCGGGGTGCCTTCCGACTGGAAGGGAGGGTATTTCTGCCCCTGTCATGGCTCCTACTTCGACCTTGCCGGACGCGTATACAAGAACGTACCCGCCCCCGATAACCTCGAAGTGCCCCCCTACGTGATCTCCGATGACGGCGGCAAGGTCATCGTCGGTATTGATGAAAATGACAAGGCCTGAATACGGCCCATCTCTGGTCAGTTGATAAAGGAGCCGCTTCATGGCTGGCGAAAAAACCGTTGACACCACCGGCCTGCTGGGCTGGATCGACCGGCGCTTTCCGCTGACCGTGCTGTTCAGACAGCACATGTCGGAATATTACGCACCGAAAAACTTCAACTTCTGGTATTTCTTCGGATCTCTTGCACTGCTGGTACTGGTGATCCAGATCGTCACCGGCATCTTCCTGGTGATGAACTACAAGCCCGATGCGGAGCTGGCCTTCAACTCGGTGGAATACATCATGCGGGAAGTCCCCTGGGGCTGGTTCATCCGCTATATGCACTCCACCGGTGCGTCGATGTTCTTCGTCGTGGTCTACCTGCACATGCTGCGCGGGCTGTTCTATGGCTCCTACCGCAAGCCGCGCGAACTGGTGTGGATCTTCGGCGTTGCCATCTTCCTGGCACTCATGGGTGAGGCCTTCTTCGGCTATCTGCTGCCCTGGGGCCAGATGTCCTACTGGGGCGCACAGGTCATCGTGAACCTGTTCTCGGCCATTCCCTTCATCGGACCCGAGCTCGCCATCTGGATTCGCGGCGACTACGTCGTATCCGATGCCACCCTCAACCGCTTCTTCGCCTTCCACGTCATCGCCATCCCCCTGGTGCTGCTGGGCCTCGTCGTGGCGCATCTGATCGCGCTGCACGAAGTGGGCTCCAACAACCCCGATGGCATCGAAATCAAGGAAGGCCCCAAGGATGCGCGCGGCGTACCCCTGGATGCCATCCCCTTCCATCCCTATTATTCGGTGCATGACATCGTCGGCGTCGCAGGCTTCCTGATCATCTTCGCCTTCATCATGTTCTTCACGCCCGAGATGGGGGGCTTCTTCATCGAGTACAACAACTTCATCCCGGCCGACCCGCTGAAGACACCGTCGCATATTGCGCCTGTGTGGTACTTCACGCCGTTCTATTCCATGCTGCGCGCCACCACGGCCGACTTCACATGGATACTGGCGGGGGGTTCCATCGTTGCCGCACTGGGCATTCTGGCCAAGGGCGGCCTGCCCGCGCTGTGGCGCCTGCTGATCGCCATCGTGCTGGTGGTGGCGGCCGTGCTCATGAAGACCATTGACGCCAAGTTCTGGGGTGTAGTGGTCATGGGCGGTGCTGTGGTCATCCTCTTCTTCCTGCCCTGGCTCGACCAGTCTCCGGTCAAGTCCATCCGCTATCGTCCGGGCTGGCACAAGTTCCTGTACGCCATCTTCATCGTCACCTTCCTGGTGCTGGGCTACCTGGGCACGCAACCGCCCAACCCCACGTTCAACCTGCTCAGCCAGGTTGGCACCGTGATCTACCTGCTCTTCTTCCTGGCCATGCCGGTATGGAGTCGCCTGGGACGGTTCAAGCCGGTACCCGAACGCCTCACTTTCCGTGCTCACAAATAAAGGCTCACAACAAACTGGAATGATCATGATCAAAAAGTTGCTAGCCGCCATGGCCTTGTCGATGACCGTTCTCATGCCTGCTGTCGCGGCCGACAGCCCCAGGCTGGATCGTGCGCCGGACCGGATCAACGATGTTTCCGCCCTGCAGAATGGCGCCAAACTCTTCGTCAACTATTGCCTGAGCTGTCACAGCGCCGTCTCGATGCGCTACAACAAGCTCACCGAGATCGGCCTGACCGAAGAGGAAATCAAGCGCAATCTGCTGTTCACCACCGACAAGGTGGGCGATCTGATGGAAATTGCAATGACGACCAGGGACGGCGCCAACTGGTTTGGTGCCGCACCGCCCGACCTGTCCGTGATTGCGCGCGCACGCTCGGTCACCATGGGACCGTCGGGTGTCGACTACCTCTACACCTTCCTGCGCGGCTTCTATCGCGATGCCTCCAGGACGACGGGCTGGGACAACATCGTCTTCCCCAGCGTCGGCATGCCGCATGTGCTCTGGGATCGCCAGGGTGATCGCACTGTGAGCCGTACCACGATCGCTCAGGAAGCACAGGATGACGGTACGCAGGCCTGGGTCCAGACGACACAGGTCTTCGATGCCCAGGGCTTCTCCACAAGCAAGACGGAAGTCCTGAACAACTATCGCGGCAGCGCCAGCGAGCAGTTCAAGGTCGAACCCGCCGATGCCGCCCGTGCGGCAGCATTCGACAGCGAAGCGGCCGACCTGGCCAACTTCCTGGGCTGGATGGCTGAACCCGTTCAACAGAAGCGCAAGCAGATGGGGATATGGGTACTGTTCTTTCTGGTCATCTTCCTTGGGGTCGCCTGGCGCCTGAACGCCGCCTACTGGAAAGACGTCAGATAAACGAAAATCACACGCCTGCCGGAACACGCCACAGCCCGCCAGGCGGCGGGTCTGTGGCGTTTTTGCAAGCGCACTACAATAAGACCTGTGCGCGACGCGGCACGTTTGCCGCGCTTCATCCTTTCATTCTGGATTCTGCGACATGATGCTGCTCTATTCTGGAACCACTTGCCCCTTCTCGCAACGCTGCCGGTTCGTACTCATTGAAAAAGGCATGGATTTCGAGATCCGCGATATCGATCTCTACAACAAGCCGGACGAAATCGCCACGCTCAACCCCTACGGCCAGGTACCCATTCTGGTCGAGCGTGATCTGATCCTGTACGAATCCAACATCATCAATGAGTACATTGACGAGCGTATTCCGCATCCGCAGCTCATGCCGGCCGATCCCGCCATGCGGGCGCGTACCCGCCTGTTCCTGTTCAATTTCGAACGCGAACTTTTCGAGCATGTGCGCACACTGGAAGATCGCGGCTGCACCGACACCGCGCGCCAGGAAGCCGCACGCGGCAATATCCGCGATCGACTGTCACAACTCTCGCCCATGCTCGTCAAGAACAAATACATGCTGGGTGATGACTTTTCCATGCTGGATGTGGCCATTGCGCCGCTGCTGTGGCGACTGGATCACTACGGCATCGAACTGCCCAAGAGTGCCGCGCCCATCCAGAAATACGGTGAACGCATCTTCTCGCGCCCTGCGTATATCGAGGCACTGACGCCTTCAGAGAAGGTCATGCGTCGCTGAAGTCCAAGTCCATGCAAGAATCATCCACAAAACCGTATCTCATCCGCGCGCTGCACGAATGGTGCACCGATAACGGCTATACGCCGCATCTCGTCGTCACGGTCGACGCCAACACCGTCGTGCCACTCGCCCATATCCACGAAGGCCAGATCACGCTCAACGTGGGTACGCTGGCCACCAGCCAGCTGGTTCTGGGCAACGAGTACATCGAGTTCCGCGCCCGCTTCAGCGGCGTTGTGGAAGACATCGTCGTCCCCATCGCCGCCGTCTCGGCCATCTACGCACGCGAGACCGGTACCGGCATGGGCTTCGAGGTGACACCCTCGATGGCCTACCCCGGTGCGGTTGGCGAACCTGCAACCAAGAGTGCATCCAGCGTACCAGACGACACGCCGGATCCCGATGATGATGGCGGCGGCGGAGGCGCGCCGCGGCTGCGGGTGATCAAGTAGGCCCTGTGTCAGCCCCGTGGCACCAGACACGGCGCATTCCCTGTTAAAATCAGCAGTCTTGCCGGCTTAGCTCAGTTGGTAGAGCAGCGCACTTGTAATGCGAAGGTCGGGGGTTCGACTCCTCTAGCCGGCACCACTCTTCACACCTGCCGCACGGTCAGCCGCTGCTCGCCCAGACCATCGATTCCGAGCGTCATTACGTCACCGTCCTCCAGGAACAGGGGCGGCGTCATGCCCATGCCTACACCCGGCGGCGTGCCCGTCGTGATGACATCACCCGGATTGAGCGTCATGATCTCGGAGACATAGGCAATGATGTGAGCCACGTCGAACACCATGGTGGCAGTGGAACCGGTCTGGCGCCGCTCCCCGTTCACATCGAGCCAGAGCCCTAGATCCTGCGGGTCAGCCACTTCATCGGCGGTGACCAGCCAGGGCCCGAGCGGCCCAAAGGTGTCATGGCTCTTGCCTTTGGTCCACTGGCCAAGGCGTTCGAGCTGAAAGGCCCGTTCGGACACATCGTTGCAGATCGCATAGCCGGCAACATGCGTCAGGGCGTCCGCAGCGCTGACATACTTGGCACGCTTGCCGATGATGATCGCCAGCTCGACCTCCCAATCGAGCTTGGTCGACCCCCGCGGTTTCTCGACGACATCGTGCGCGCCGCAAAGACTGCCGGGCGCCTTCAGGAAAACGATGGGTTCGCCAGGTATCGCCATGCCTGCCTCGGCCGCATGGTCGGCATAATTCAGACCAATGGCAATGAAATTCGGGCGGCCGCCCACCACCGCCCCCAGCCTTGGCTTGTCCGGCACACGCGGCAGGGATTGCACATCCAGGGCGGCGATCTTCTGCAGACTTTCGGCGCCAAGTGCCGCCCCCGACCAGTCATCCACATGCGCGGATACATCGCGGATTTCACCCGCATCATCCAGAATGCCCGGCTTTTCCTGTCCGGGGTTGCCAAAACGTACCAATTTCATAGTCGAATATCCTTTAACGCTAACAAACACCAACCCTCACCGCTGCATCACATAGCTGCCCGGCGCATCCGCCATGACAACCTTCTTCCTGTCCTTGCCACCCATGGCGGGCGGGGCTACGGCAGTGTCACTGGCCTGCCGCTTCAGCCAGGCATCCCAGGACGGCCACCATGAGCCGTCATGCGAAGCTGCCGTCTCCAGCCAGCGGTCCGGGTCCACGTAGTTGCCGCCAGCCGGGCGGGTATTGATCTGGTGGTGCCGTCGCGGGCGCCCCGGCTCACTGACGATGCCGGCATTGTGTCCGCCGCTGGTGAGCGCGAAGGTAATCTCCGAATCATTGAGCAGATGGATCTTGTAGACCGAGCGCCAGGGCGCAACATGATCCCGCAGGGTGCCGACAACGAACATGGGCACGCGGATATCCGACACCGCCACGGGACGGCCATCCACAAGGTAGCGGCCTTCCGCAAGATCGTTGTTCATGACGATATGGCGCAGATATTCGCTGTGCATGCGATAGGGCATGCGCGTCGTGTCGGCATTCCAGGCCATCAGGTCGATCAGGGGACGGCGGTCGCCCATCAGATATTCACGCACGCGCCGGGACCAGATCAGATCCTGGGAGTTGAGCATCTGGAAGGAGCCCGCCATCTGCCAGCCCTCGAGATAGCCTTTGCGCCACATGCCGGCTTCCAGCCAGGCCAGCTGGCTTTCGTCGACGAAGAGCTTGATCTCGCCCGACTCACGGAAATCCGTCTCGCTGGCCAGCAAGGACAGACTCTGCAGGCGCTCATCACCGTCGCGTGCCATGGCGGCAGCGGCAATGGACAACAGGGTGCCGCCCAGGCAATAACCCACGGCCTGCACCTTGCGGTCGGGAACGATGCCGGTTACGGCATCCAGCGCCGCCATCACGCCAAGCTCACGATAATCGTGCATTCCCAGATCCCGGTCACCGGCATCCGGATTCTTCCACGAGATGATGAATACCGTATGGCCCCGGGACACCAGATAGCTCACCAGGGAGTTGTGCGGCGAGAGGTCGAGGATGTAGTACTTCATGATCCACGAGGGCACGATCAGCACCGGCTCGGCCTGCACTTTGGACGTGGCGGGTGCGTACTGGATGAGTTCGATCAGCCGGTTGCTGAACACCACCTTGCCGGGCGTCACGGCCACATCGCGCCCCACCTCAAAGCCCTCGGTGCCTGCCGGCGCTTCATCCGTCAGTGCACGACGCGCATCGTCCCAGGCATTCATGGCTCCCTGCACCAGGTTCATGCCGGCGCTCTGCATGGTGAGCTGCTGTACTTCGGGGTTGGTGACGATGTAGTTGGCGGGCGAGATCATGTCCAGCCACTGGCGACCGGCAAAGTTCACCATGTCCTCGTGGTGGGGCGACACGCCGCGTACGCCGGTGGTGGCCAGGTCCCACCACTTTTCCTGCATCAGGAAGGCCTGCTGGATAAGGTTGAAAGGCCAGCGGTGCCAGGCCGCGTCAGCAAAGCGGCGATCCTGCTCCGCCGGTTCCACACACTCGGCAGCGGGATGCGGCAGCGCCGCCGTCAGGGAGTACTGCAGGAATTCCCGCTGCATGCGCAGCGCATCCTGCCACAGGGCAAGCCGCTTGCCCGGCGAATAGGCCAGATGCAGGGCCCAGTCCGTCCACGCCAGGACGGCCGCCGTGGGCGCCATGCCACCGGTATAGCGCGTGCGTCGCGCAACGCTGGCCAGATCGATCAGATCGGCGGACAGATCCAGTGGACCGATACGCACTCTCTCATGGTTTTTCTCAGCGGATTTCATGGCTTGGACTCCTTTCAATGCACGATGCGGACATCGGCTGATATATAAACAGTATAGGACTGTCCACGTATTGCAATGAACCGGCCCATCGAAGTTAACAGCGGGGTTAACATTGAGCCATGAAAGGAACTTCCACCATGGAACACGCCGGCCCCGGGTCCCGCCATTCCCGCACACCGCCCGCTTCCGAGAGCGCCGACTTTGTCATCGTCGGCGGCGGCGTGGCCGCCGTCACGGCGGCCCGGACGTTGCGCAATGAAGGTGCCCGGGGTTCCATACTGATGCTGTCCGAAGAACATACCTACCCCTATCAGCGCCCGCCGCTGACCAAGGGTTTCATGCGTGGTGTGCTGCAGGAGGCGCAGTTGCTCCAGATCGACGCACAGCAGTACGAGACCGAGGGCATCCAAGTACAACTGGGCCGCCGAATCCGCCAGGTGGACCGCAAGCGCCATACCGTGATCGACGAAGACGGCCGGCACATCGGTTATGGAAAGCTGCTGATCGCCACCGGGGCCCGGGCCCATCGCCTGGCGCTACCCGGCGCAGACCTCAAAGGTGTCTTCACCTTGCGCACCATCGCGGATGCCCAGGCAATCCAGGACTGGCTCAAGCGGCATCCGGGCCCCATTGTGATCATCGGCACCAGTTTCATCGCCATGGAGCTGGCCACTTCCTTTACCCAGATGGGTCTGGATGTCAGCCTGATCGACCGCGAGGACCGTGTTTTTCCACGGATTCACTCGCCAGGGCTTTCGGCCTATTTCCTGGAACGCTGCCGGCATTTCGGCATCACGGTATGGCTCAACGAGACGCTTCAGAAGCTCCAGGGCCGCACCCGCGTCAATGCCGTGGCGACCGCATCGGGCCGCAAGCTGGAATGCAGCACCGTCATCATGGCCACCGGCACGCGGCCGCGCACCGACTTCCTGGAAGACAGCGGCCTGCCGATAGCGGATGGACTGCTGGTCGATACTTTTCTGCAGACGCCCGACCCTGATATCTTTGCCGCCGGCGATGTGGCCAGCTACCCGGACGGCCAGGGGCAACGCCAGCGCGCCATGCATTGGCAGAATGCACGTAGCCAGGGGCATACCGCCGCCCGGAATATGCTCGGCCAGCGCATTCCCTATGCCGCCGTGCTGCACTATTACTGCGACTTTCTGGACTTCAGCTTCACTTTCCTGGGCACCAGCGAAGAGGCGGATGCGCGCGAAGCGCGGGGCAGTCTGGACGAGCCGTCCTTCGCGGAATTCTATCTGCGCGACGACCGCATCATCGGACTGTTCTCCACCAACCGCCCGCCGGAGGAAACGCGCACCATCAAGACCCTCATCGGCGAAGGCAACCATCTGGGTCCGGCGCGGGCACGTCTGGGCGACCCCGGGGATGCACTCGAAGATCTGGCGCGTGCCACCATTGTGATCCTGCAGGGCGGCGCCGCCCTGGGTGCCTTCGAATGCGGCGTGCTTCAGGCCATGAACGAAGCGGGCATTGCACCCCATGTGGTCGGCGGCGTGTCCATCGGCGCAATCAACGGCGCCATCATGGCCGGCAACCCCGATCGCTATTCAAGCGCAGTGGCGGCCTTCTGGAATGATGTGGGCGCACACGCCCCCCATCCAGTACCCGACCCCGTCAGCCACTCGCTGGCCCTGCACGGCACCCTGATGTGGGGCATTCCCGAATTCTTCCGGCCGCGGTGGATGGCGCCGCCCGTGCATGACGAATGGTGGCCTGCGCAGTGGACCAGCCTGTACGAGCTCACCCCCCTGAAAAGCCTGCTTGAGAAGTACGTGGATTTCTCTACGCTCGCCAGCAGTCCCATCCGGCTGATCATCTCTGCGGTCGACGTCGATTGCGGCGAGCAGGTCTTTTTCGACAGCCACATCGACACGCTCACGGCCGACCATGTGCTGGCCAGCTGCAGCCTGCCGCCGCTCTTTCCCTGGACAACCATCGACGGGCGCCGCTACTGGGACGGCGGCATCATCAGCAATTCACCGCTGGAGCACGTGCTCGACACCTGCGGCGCCGACAACAAGCAGGTCTTTCTCGTTGACCTGTTTCCGGGCAACCGCCCCCTGCCCACCAATCTGGCCGAGGTGATGGCACGCCGCGACCAGATCATCTACGGCGAGCGCATCCGCAATGACGCGGGCGTACGCGCACTGACCAGCGAATTCAAGGCCCTGGTGGACGAGGTGATGCTGGCGGTGGAGCCGGACATGGCGGCACGGCTTCGCCAGCGTCCCCGTTACGTGCGGTTGATGGGCCGGGGTGCCAACACCACACTCATCCGCATCGTGAGAGACGGCTCGGCCCGCGAGCCGCTGACGGCGGCCTTTGACTTCTCCATGGCGGCCATCCAGCGTCACCGAAGGGAAGGCTATCAGATTGCCCAGCGACATCTGGCGCAGATACAGGCCGGTCCGAAAACGGACTGAGCATCCGTCAGGACGACTCGCGCGTCTCCAGCCATTGCGCCAGGCGGCGGCCCTCGATCTCGTTATGGTGCCAGGCTGCGCGGCCGGCGGCACGCGCATCACGCGCCTCCAGCGCCGCCATCAGGGGCGCATGCTGGGCGATGATGTCTTCGGGACCGTCGGACGCATACTGGTTGCTCGTGGCGATATACAAGCGCACCTGCTGCTCCACCTGCTGGTACTGCCGTGCCAGGCGCGCATGACCGGAAAGCTCGACCAGACGGCGATGCAAATCGAAGTCGCGCTCACTGATGAGATGCATGTCGGTGCCCGGGCGGCAGGCCGCCACGAGGGCGTCGTAAGCCTTGCGCGCAGCCGGCAGCACGGTGTCATCCTCGCTTTGCGCCACCAGCGCGCTGGCGAGCCGCTCCAGAGCGCCGCGCAGGGTCCAGATTTCCCAGGCATCCGCGGCGGTCAGCGACATCAGCTGCCAGCCGACATAGGGCGTGCGCTCCACCAGGCCTTCGCCGGCAAGCCGTTGCAGCCCGGCGCGCAGCGTGGCCCGCGCAATGCCCAGCTGCTCGGCCAGGACGGTCTCGACCAGACGCGTGCCGGGCGGCACGGCGCCCGACAGGATGAAATCACGCAGGCTGTCGACCGCCAGATCCTCGATGGGGCGACGCGGTAGCGGACGAAGCTGGTCGATGTCCATGGACGGTCAGCCCAGAACCTCGGCAAACGTCGCCTCCAGCGCATCGAGCAGGCGCTGCCCATGCTCGCGCTGGAAGACCAGCGGCGGGCGGATCTTGAGCACATTGGCATCGAAACCGGTGGCCGAGATCAGCACACGCCGCTCGCGCAGGCCATTCACGATGGCGGCGGCCGCCGCCGCGTCCGGTGTCTTGTCCTCGCGGTTGTTCACCAGCTCCACGCCCATGTACAGGCCGCTGCCGCGCACATCGCCCACCCGGGGGTGGCGTTCCGCAAGCGCGCGCAGGCCGTCAAGGATGAAACCGCCGATTGCTTTCGAATTCTCTACCAGACCTTCGTCGTTGATCACATCCAGCACTGCCTGGGCGGCCGCAATGGCGACGGTGTTCCCGCCAAAGGTATTGAAGTAGCGCATGTCGCGCCCGAAGGCCTCGACGATGGGGTGCATGACGGCCACACCAGCCACCGGAAAGCCGTTGCCCATGGGCTTGCCCAGGGTGACGATGTCGGGGTCCACACCATGGCGCTGGTATCCCCACAACGAGTCGCCCAGGCGACCGAAGCCGGACTGCACCTCGTCGGCAATGAACAGGCCGCCCGCCTTGCGCACCACTTCGGCCACCGGTGCCAGCACCGTTGCCGGATGGGTGTAGATGCCATCGGACGAGAATGCGGAATCGGCAATGAAAGCGGCCACGCCATCCCCATGGCGTTCCAGATCGTAGATCTGGCGCTCGACCTGCTCGGCCATCCACTCGCCCAGCGTCTCCGCCGGCAGACGGAAGGAATCCGGCGCCGGCACCTGGCGCACCCAGGTACCCAGCGGCGAGCGCTCGCCCAGCGACGGCGAGATACCCGTGGTCAGATAGGAGTTGCCGTGGTAGGCCTCGTGCGTGATGATGACGCCGCGACGCCCCGTAAGGTGACGCGCCATGCGCAGGGCCAGATCATTGGCTTCGGAACCGGTGCAGGTGAACATCATGTGTCCATGCGCCGACAGGCTGCCGCCAAAAGTAGCCAGCAGGGCTTCCGCATAATCCAGGATGCCTTTCTGCAGA
This sequence comes from Castellaniella sp., assembly GCA_041655275.1. Lineage (GTDB taxonomy): Bacteria > Pseudomonadota > Gammaproteobacteria > Burkholderiales > Burkholderiaceae_B > JAJYRX01. Next base: position 103,591 of record JBBAFU010000003.1, read on the forward strand.
TAGCGTGTGTGGGTGCACAGCTGCGCCATCTGTTCGCTGATGGCCTGCACCACACGCGGATGACCGTGACCGACGGATACGACGTTGTTGTAGGCATCCAGATACTCATTGCCCTGGCTGTCGTACAGCAGTACGCCCTCGCCGCGATACACCTCGACGGGATTCTGGTAGAACAGCCGGTAGGCCGGCCCCAGCAGACGGATGCGCCGGCGCACGGCGTCGCGCGTTTCGGCTGCCAGGCCATCGAGCTGATCGGGGTTGAAGGCGTTGACCATTTTGCCCATGGTCGGGGTCTGCGTACTGGCATCCATGACTCTGTCCTGTATCAAAGAAATTCGGCTGACACGGTTTCCGGCGAGCGGGCCAGGAACCAGTCCAGCTGACCCCAGCCCGGCCCGGTATTGCGCAGGACGTAGGGTGCGTTGTGTGGCATGCGCCGGGTGCGCCACAGGGTGATCAGGCCGCGCGCGACGACGCGACCCATGACCAGATGCGGCAGCAGGCTGCGCTCCTCGGTCGTCAGGTCGGCCACCTCGAGATAACCGCGCACCAGATCATGCCCGGCCGCGAATATATCCTGATCGGGCCGCTCGGCCATATCGCGCGGCAGCTGCGCCAGCACGGCGGTGGCCAGGTCGATGGCAATGGCGGTACGCACGGCATCGCCAAAATCGATGATGCCGGTCACGAATGCCGGGTCATCGGGATTGACCACGGTATTCGACGCGTTGAAATCGTTATGCAGCACCTGACGGCGCAGGGCGCGGATGCGCGGCATGAGCGCGCGGTAACGTGCCAGCCCCCGGGCCAGCGCGTCGCGCTGCTGCACGTCCTCGATGGCATCGAGCAGGCCCGCCAGCTGGGGCAGATGCTGCACATCCCAGGCCAGCGCACGATGATCGGCCGGATGGGAAAAATCCGCCATGGCCAGACGCAGGCGCGCCAGCGTGCGGCCCAGGATCATACGCTGTGCCGCATTGGGCGGCACATGATCCAGCGGCGTGCCTTCCATATAGGTCAGCAACTGGAGGCAGCGTGCCTGGCCTGCGGCATCCGTGATGGGCACAATGGCGCGGCCGTCGCGGCTGCGCACCACCCGCGGCACCGGAAGCCCGGGATCGCGCCCGGCAATATGCTCGAGCAGACTGACCTGGAAATCCAGCTCGTCGGGATCTTCCATGGGATTGGCCACCTTGAGGACGTAACGCCGGCCTTCCGGGGTCTGGATGCGGTAAGTGTCGTCCTTCTCGGTGGCGAAGTGCCTGGTCTCGCCGCCGACGCCAAAATGGCGCTGTGCGAACACAACCGCCTGCGGTCCGTCCATGCTGACGAAATCCGCACCGATGGCGCCCTCCAGATCCAGATCCGATGAACGGCTCACCTCTGCTTCCATAACCCCAATCCTTGCACGGAATAATGCTTGCTGATAGCCACAAGCGCTATTATTATCCATGTGACGATTGTCGACAACCAACAAACGAAGGCAAGATATGGAGACATGGCGGTTGACGGCCGGCGAAGTCGCCCGGCAGATACAGGAAGGAAAGCTTTCGGCACAGCAGGTGGCACGTGACGCGCTTGATCGCATCGAGCAGGTCAATGGCCGGCTGAATGCCCTGGTGGAAGTGCGGCCCGACGAAGTCCTTGCTGCAGCGAAGGCCATTGACACGCGTCTTGCCGCCGGTGAGGCGGTGGGCCCGCTGGCCGGTGTTCCGGTGACCACCAAGGTCATCACCGATGTTGCCGGCTATGCCACAACCAACGGCGTCCACCTGCAGAAGGACGCCATCGCCAAGGTCAACAGCCCGCTCGTCGACAACATACTGAGCGCCGGCGCCGTCATGCTGGGACGCACCAACACGCCGGCCTTCTCCTACCGCTGGTTCACCAGCAACCTGTTGCATGGCGCCACCCGCAACCCGCACGATCCCGCCATCACACCCGGCGGCTCATCCGGCGGTGCCGGTGCCGCCGTGGCCGCCGGCATGGGGCCCATATCGCTCGGTACCGATATCGCCGGCTCCATCCGCTACCCGGCCTACGCCTGCGGCATCCACGGCCTGCGCCCCACCACCGGCCGCGTGCCGGCCTTCAATACAACCACGGGCGAGCGCCCGGTAAGCGCCCAGCTGATGTCGGTCACGGGCCCCATGGCGCGCAGCGTAGCCGACCTGCGTCTGACGCTGCACGCGCTCGCCGCGCCCAGCGCCCGCGATCCGTTCTGGGTACCGGCGCCGCTCGAAGGTCCGGCCGTGGCGCGCAAGGCGGCGCTGTGCCTGCGTCCCGACGGTCTGAACACGGCGCCCGAGATCATCGAGCATCTGCAACGGGCCGCCGCACAGCTGCGCGAGGCGGGGTGGCAGGTGGACGAGGTAGCTGCACTGCCGCCCCTGCGCGAGGCCATACGCGCCCAGGTCACGCTGTGGATGGGTGATCATTACGAAGACCAGCTGGCCGCCGCCGAGCGTGAAGGCGATCCCGGCGCACTGGCCGCGCTGCGCGGCCAGGCCGCCATCGGCAAGGCCATGGGGCTGCACAGCGTGTCCGAAGCGCTCACGCAGCGGGCCACCATGGTGCGCCAGTGGCAGCAGTTCCTCGCAGATACCCCGGTGGTGCTCATGCCGGTGTCTGCAGAGCTACCTTTTGACGACGATCTTGATCTGAAAGGACCGGCGGAATACGAGCGCGTCTGGGAAGCGCAGATCCCGCAGATCGCCCTGCCGCTGATGGCACTGCCCGGGCTCGCCCTGTGCACCGGCAAAGTCGGCACGCGGCCCGTCGGCATACAAATCGTTGCCGGACGCTTCCGCGAGGACCTGTGCCTGCTTGCGGGCGAAACCATAGAGCGCGACGGCCATCACCCGGGTGTCGTCTGAGGCAGGAGCGCAGCATGAAACGCATCGGCATCATCGGCCTGGGCAACATGGGCGGCGGCATGGCCACCACCCTGCAGGCACGCGGCTTTCACGTCATGGGGCACGACGCCTCGGCAGACGTGCAGGCGCGCATCGCCGCGCAGGGCATCCCGCTGTGCGGATCGGCCGGTGCACTGGCGCGCGAGGCGCAGGCCATCATCCTGTCCCTGCCCAACTCGGCCATCGTGGAGGCGGTCGTCCTGGGGCCGGACGGCATTCTGGCCCATGCCGCGCCCGGCAGCCTCATCATCGATACCTCGACAGCGCATCCGGACAGCACACGCCGCATCGCCCGGGACGCACGCGATGCCGGAATCGGCTTCATCGACGCCCCGGTGAGCGGTGGCGCCCAGGCCGCCGCGCAAGGCACGCTCACCATGATGCTGGGCGGCGACACCGATACGCTGGCGCGCGCCGAACCCATCCTGGACGCCCTGAGCGCAAAACGCGTCCATGTCGGCCCTGCGGGTGCCGGCCACACCGCCAAGCTGCTCAACAACCTGCTGTGCGGTGCCCACCTCATCCTTGCGGGTGAGGCGGCAAGGGCGGCCCGGGCACTCGGCATGGACGCAGAAAAGATCTTCGAAGGCATCAATGCCGGCTCGGGTCGCAGCGCCGTCACGGAAGTCAATTTTCCGCGCTGGGTCTTCAGCGAAACCTTCGACTCCGGCTTCACCATGGCACTCATGCGCAAGGATATCGGCCTGGCGCAAAGCCTTCTTGCGTCGCTGGGTCTTGACGACTATCCATTGTCTACACAATGCACGCAGCTTTGGCACGATAGCAGCCGCCGGCTGGGCGACGATCTGGATTTCAACCGCATCACGGATTTCACCGCATCGCAGCCCGGCCGCGAACACCAGTGAATCCGGCAGGAGTACGCATCAATGCCGGCCAAACCATCCAACGACCTATCCAGCGACCTCATCGCCGCCTGGGCACACTTCTTTCCCGGGGCCGATACCATTGCATCCTATATTGACGGCCGGCTGCAGCCCGGCGGCGGCGAAGCCATCACACTGTATGACCCGGCAAGCGGCAAAGCGGTGCAGTCCTATGCCGATGCCGGTGCGACACTGGCACAGCAGGCGGCCGAAGCCGGTGCACGCGCACAACACGCCTGGGCCGCCCTGCCTCACGCCGAGCGCGGCCGGCGCGTCCATGCCGTCGGCCAGGCACTGCGGGCGCACGCCGATGATCTGGCGCGCCTGGAAGCCATCAACGCCGGCAAGCCCATTCAGGACTGTCGCATCGAAATCGCCCGCGTGGCCGACATGTTCGAGTATTACGCCGGCTGGGCCGACAAGCTTCACGGCGAGATCATTCCCGTACCGAGCGGCCACCTCAACTATGTACGCCACGAGCCGCTGGGTACTGTGCTGCAGGTGACGCCGTGGAACGCGCCGCTGTTCACCGCCGGCTGGCAGATCGCCCCGGCCATTGCCATGGGCAATGCCGTGGTGCTCAAGCCGTCCGAGCTCACGCCCTGCACTTCACTGGTGCTGGCCAGGCTCATCGAGTCTGCCGGCGTACCTGCGGGCGTGGTGAACGTGCTTGCCGGCCTGGGCCGGACCTGCGTGCCGGCCGCCATCGACAGCCCGCATATTGCCAAGGTGGTTTTCGTGGGCTCACCGGTCATCGGGCGCGAAGTCGCCGCCGTGGCGGCCCGCCGCCCCCTGCCCTGTGTACTGGAGCTGGGCGGCAAGTCGGCCAACATTGTCTTTGACGACGCCGACCTGGAGCAAGCTGCAAAAGGCGCTCTGGCGGCAATCTTCAGCGGGGCCGGCCAGAGCTGCGTGGCCGGTTCGCGCCTGCTGGTGCACAGGCGCATTCACGATCGCCTGCTGGACGCCATCGTCCAGGGTGCCAATGCCCTGCGCGTGGGCGCCCCCCTGGCAGAGGACACCCAGGTCGGGCCCATCGCCCACCGTCGCCAGTACGAGCGGGTGCGGCAGATGATCGATGCCGGGCTTGCCGAGGGTGCGCAGCGCCTGACAGCAGATGCCGTCCCGGCAGAAGGGCTCTATGTCCGCCCCACCGTGCTGGCGGGCGTGGACAACCGCATGTCGGTCGCCCGGGAGGAGATCTTCGGCCCGGTACTCGCGGTGATTCCCTTCGACACGGAAGCGGAAGCCGTCACGCTGGCCAATGACAGCCGCTTCGGTCTGGCAGGCGCCGTATGGACACGTGACGTGGCACGCGCACACCGCGTGGCGGCAGCCGTCAGGGCCGGCACCTTCTGGGTGAACGGCTACAAAACCATTCACGTGTCGTCCCCTTTCGGTGGTCTGGGCGACAGTGGCTACGGTCGCTCGAGCGGCCTTGCGGCTCTTTACGAGTACACGCGCACCAAGAGCGTGTGGGTGGATACCACGATGATCCGTTAAAAATCAGTTACGGTTTTTTATTCCCAATCAGGGACAATCTGGATGACCTGCCCTCATGAGGATCAGCACAATAAGGCACCGCGGGGCATTCCCATCCGGTAACCAAGGAGACAATCCATGAAAACGAAATCAAGATACACCACCCTGGCCGCCAGCCTTCTGGTCGCCCTGCCCCTGGGGCTGGGCTCCGTCGCCAGCGCCCAGGCCGAAACCATGATCACTGCGGTCATGCAGGCGCCCCTGCGCTCGCTGGACCCCGTCATCACCACGGCCTACGTCATTCGCAACTACGGCTACATGATCTACGACACCCTGCTCAGTGTCGATGCGGATGGCAACATCCAGCCGCAGATGCTGGAAAAGTGGGAGGTCTCCGACGACGGCAAGACCTATACCTTCACACTGCGCGACGGCCTGAAGTGGCATGACGGCGGTGACGTGACCTCGGCCGACTGCATCGCTTCCATCGACCGCTGGGCCACCCAGGACAAGATGGGCCAGATCATGAAGGAGCTCACCACCGCCACCGATCGCATCGATGACAAGACCTTCTCCATGACGTTCAGCACGGCCACCAACATTGCGCTGCGTGCCCTGTCCAAGCCCAGCTCGCTGGCCGCCTTCATCATGCCCGAGCGCGTCGCCAGGACTTCGCCGGCCGAACCCATTACGGAAGCGATCGGCTCCGGCCCCTTCAAGTTCGTGATGGAAGAGTTCAAGCCCGGTGTGAATGCGCTCTTCGTGAAGAATGACGAATACGTGCCGCGCAGCGAGCCCGCCAGCGGCATGGCCGGCGCGCGCATCGTCAAGGTCGACAAGGTGCGCTGGGTGTCCATGCCCGACGCCATGACGGGTGTCAACGCCATCAAGAACGGCGAGATCGATTTCATCGAACAGGCGCCGTATGACCTGCTGCCCCTGCTCGAGAGCGACAGCAACATCCAGCTGATCGTGTCCACCCTGCAGGGCGGTCAGCCCGTCATGCGCCTGAACCACCTGCAGCCCCCGTTCGACAACAAGCTGGTGCGCCAGGCCGCGCTGGCCGCCATTGACCAGGGCGAGATCATGCAGGCCAACATCGGCGACGCCAAGTACTTCCGTACCTGCGCCGCGCTGTTCGGCTGCGACACCAGGTACGGCACGGATGCCGGCGCCGGTGATCTGGTCAAGGCCGATGCCGCGAAGTCCAAGGCCCTGCTCAAGGAAGCCGGCTATGACGGCACGCCGGTGGTGATCATGCATCCGACCGACTTTGCCAACGCCGGGGGCTCCTTCGTGCCCGTCATCGCACAGGAACTGCGCCAGGGCGGCTTCACCGTGCGCGTGGATGCCATGGACTGGCAGACGCTGGTGACGCGGCGTGCCTCGCAAAAGCCCATCGCCGAAGGCGGCTGGAACATCTTCACGACCTACCTCTCGCTGGCCGACATCAGCGATCCGCTCGCCAATTACGCGGCGGCATCCAACGGCACGGGCGCGTGGTTCGGCTGGCCCGAGCAGGCCCGCGTCGAGGAGCTGCGCCAGAACTTCGCCACCACCGATGACGACGCACGCCTGACGGCGCTGGCCACCGAAGTCCAGGAACTGGTCATGGACAACGTGGGCGTGGTACCGCTGGGTGAGTTTGCCGTGGTCGGCGCAGCGCGCGCCTCGCTCAAGGGCATTCTCGACGCACCCGTTCCGGTCTTCTGGAACATCGAAAAGACCGGCAAGTAAATGCTGTCCATCATCCTGAAACGGCTGGCAGCCACCATCCCTGTATTACTGGTGGTTGCCATCGTCATCTTCAGTATCCTGCGACTGACGCCGGGCGATCCGGCCGCCATCGTCGCGGGCGACGGGGCCACGGTCGAGCAGATCGAACAGATACGCCGCCACATGGGGCTGGATCAGCCCATTCCGGTGCAGTTCTATCGCTGGATCACCGCCGTTCTCCAGGGTGACTTCGGCACCTCGCTGATTTCCGGGCTGCCGGTCAGCGACATGGTGCTGGACCGCATGGGGCCCACCATCGCGATCACGCTGTACACCATCCTGTACACCGTGCTGATCTCGGTGCCGGTGGGCATACTGTCGGCCTGGCGGCGCGGAAAACCCGTGGACAAGGCGGTTACCGCTGCGTCCGTGCTGGGTTTTTCCGTGCCCGTCTTCATCACGGCCTACCTGCTCATCTTCCTGTTTTCCATGGTGCTGGGCTGGCTGCCGGTACAGGGTTACCGGCCCCTGAGTGACGGGCTGTGGGATCATCTGCGTCACCTCATACTGCCCATCGCATCACTGGGCACCATCTACATTGCCCTGGTCACGCGCTTCGTGCGCTCCAGCATCATCGATACGCTGGGCGAGGATTACATCCGCACTGCACGCGCCAAGGGTCTGAACGAACGCGGCGTGCTGCTGCACCACGCACTCACGAACGCCGCCGTTCCCATCCTGACCGTCATCGGCATCACCATCACCATGCTCATCGGCGGTGTGGTCGTGACCGAGTCGGTGTTCAACATCCCGGGGCTGGGCCGGCTGGTGGTCGAAGCCATCCTGGCCAAGGACTTCACCATCATCCAGGCGCTCATCGTCCTGTTCTCGGTAGTGGACATCTTCGTCAACCTGGCGATCGACATTCTCTATCGCATCGTCGATCCACGGATTGATTCCTGACCATGGCAAGCCAAAGCAAGCTCCATCTCTTCCTGTCGAGCTGGTCCACGCGGCTGGCACTGGCGATGATCGTGATCGTCGTGCTCATGGCCTTCCTGGCACCCTGGCTCGCCTCGCAGGACCCCATGTTCCTGGACCCGTCGGTACGACTGAAAAAACCGTCTGCCGCCCACATCCTGGGCACTGACGCCTATGGACGGGACCTGTATTCCCGGATCATCTACGGCTCGCGCGTATCCCTGATGGTGGGTACCGGCGTGCTCGCGATCAGCGTCTTCTTCGGCGTCATCCTGGGCGCGCTGGCCGGCTACTTCCGCGCGCTGGACAGCGTCATCATGCGCATCATGGACGGCATCATGGCAATTCCCGCCGTGCTGCTCGCCATCGCCCTGGTCTCGGTCTCGGGCGCCAGCCTGACCACCGTCATCGTGGCCATTGCCGTGCCGGAAATCCCGCGCGTCACGCGGCTGGTGCGCAGCATCATGCTCAGCGTGCGCAGCGAGCCCTATGTGGAGGCGGCCGTCACCCTGGGCACTTCACCGCTGAAGATACTGCTGCGCCACATGCTGCCCAATACCGTGGCGCCGCTCATCGTCCAGGGCACCTATATCTTTGCCGCAGCGGTACTCATCGAGGCCATCCTCAGCTTCCTGGGCGCGGGCATCCCGCCCGAAGTACCGTCCTGGGGCAACATCATTGCCGATGGCCGCAGCTATTTCCAGCTGCTGCCCGGGCTGGTGCTCTATCCGGGCATTGTGCTCTCGCTGACCATACTCACCATCAACATGCTGGGTGATGCGGCACGCGACGCACTCGACCCCAAGCTGGCTGCGAGGAACTGACCGTGACCCATCCCGGTAACGAGAGACCCGAAACCGTTCTTTCCGTCAGGGACCTGTGCGTCGAGACGGTGTCCCGCTCCGACCCCCGGCCCATCCTCAAGTCGGTCTCCTTTGACGTCTATGCTGCGGAAACGCTGTGCATCGTGGGCGAGTCCGGCTCGGGCAAGTCAGTCACCGCCTTCTCCGTCATGGGGCTGCTGCCCCCCGACGCGCTGCGGCGCAGCGGCGGCCGGATCCTGCTCAACGGGCGTGACCTGTCGACCGCACGTCCCGGCGAGATCCTGGCCCTGCGCGCAACCACCATGTCCATGGTCTTCCAGGAGCCGATGACGGCGCTCAACCCGGTAAGACGCATCGGCGAGCAGCTCGACGAAGTCATTCGCATCCATCGCAGCCTGCCGGCCGCACAGCGACGCGAGATGGTCATGAAGATGCTCACCGAAGTGGATCTTCCGGACCCGCCGCGCATCTACCGCAGCTACCCGCATGAGCTTTCCGGCGGCCAGCGCCAGCGCATCGTCATCGCCATGGCGCTCATCCTCGAGCCCAAGCTGCTCATCGCCGACGAGCCCACGACGGCCCTGGATGTCACCACGCAGAAGCAGATTCTCCACCTCATGAAGGAGCTGCAGCGCGTGCATGGCACTTCGGTCATCTTCATCACACACGATTTTGGCGTGGTGGCCGAGATCGCCGATCGCATCCTGGTCATGCGCCACGGCGTGACCATAGAAAACGGCACGCGCGACCAGATTCTTGCCGCACCAGCAGATCCCTACACGCGCGAGCTTGTGGCCTCCGTTCCCGGCATCCATCCGCCGGCGCCGCTGCCGCCCAAGCACGATCGGGTACTCAGCCTGCGCAATGTCTCCAAGACCTACGGTACGCGGCCGCTGTTTGGCCGGCCGCGTCTGGTCCATGCGCTCAGCGATGTGAATCTGGACGTGCACCGGGACGAAATCGTCGGTATCGTGGGCGAATCGGGATCGGGCAAATCCACGCTGGCGCGCTGTGTCATCGGCCTGGTGGAAGGCTGGACGGGCGAGATCCGGCTGGGCGATCACCTGCTCGAGGATGCGTCACGCAACCGGTCCTACGACATCAAGCAGCGTCTGCAGATCGTCTTCCAGGACCCCTACCGCTCGCTCAATCCGCGCCGGCGCATCGGGGCCTCGCTGATGGAAGGCCTGACCAACTTCGGCATGGCGGAATCACAGGCCCGGCGCAAGGTGGCCGAGGTGCTGGAAATCGTCGGCCTGGACAGCAGTGTCATGCAGCGCTATCCGCACCAGTTTTCCGGGGGACAGCGCCAGCGGCTCTGTCTGGCACGCGCCATCGTCATGGAGCCGGAAATCCTCATTGCCGACGAAGCCGTCTCTGCACTCGACGTCACGGTCCAGGGACAGGTGCTCGATCTGCTTGCCGACATCAAGCGGCGCACCGGCGTGGCCATCCTCTTCATCACACACGACCTGCGCGTGGCGGCCCAGATTTCAGACACCATCATCGTCATGCAGCACGGACGTATCGTCGAGAAGGGCACGCCCCAGCAGGTCATCCGCTCCCCGCGTGAGGATTACACGCGCGAGCTCATACAGTCCGCGCCGGGAGCGCACTGGGATTTTCGCAACTTCCGGCCCTTTGTTGCAGAGCCGGGCGCCGAACCGGCGGTTTCCTGAGGTTTCAAGATGCGCATCATTGTGGGGGGTTTCCAGCACGAGACCAACACCTTCGCCACCAGCAAGGCCGGTATGGATGCCTTCGAGCGCGGTGGCGGCTGGCCCGCCCTGGTCAGCGGAGATGCCATGTTTCCGGCCCTGGAAGGCACGAACTTCCCGGCAGCGGGTTTCATCGCCGCCGCACACGCACACGGCCACGACATCATACCCACGCTGTGGTGCGCCGCCAGTCCTTCGGCACATGTCACGCAGGATGCCTACGAAACCATTGCCGCACGCCTGCTGGCGCAGATCCGTGCCGCCCTGCCCGCCGACGCCCTCTTCCTGGACCTGCATGGTGCCATGGTGTGCGAACACCTCGAAGACGGCGAGGGCGAACTGCTGGAACGCGTGCGCAATATCGTCGGCAACGAACTGCCGCTTGTGGTCAGCCTGGACCTGCACGCCAACGTGAGCACGCGCATGCTTGAGCTTGCGGACATGCTGGTGGCGTTTCGCACCTATCCACATGTGGACCGTGCGGACACCGGCGTGCGCGCCTTCGAATACCTGCAGCGCCGGCTGGAGGGCATGCCCCGCCAGCCCGTCTGGTGGCGCCGCCAGCCCTACCTGATCCCGCTGTGCTGGCAAAGTACCTTCCTGGAGCCGGCCCGGACGCTGTACGAGCGGCTGGGCGCCCTGGAAAATCAGCCCGGTGTGGGCAGCCTGTCGTGGTGCATGGGCTTTCCCGCAGCCGATATTGCCGACTGCGGCGGCATGCTGTGGGGCTATGGCACGGAAGACGCCGGTCGCAAGGCCGTGGATATACTGTTCCAGGTCATACTCGATGCCGAAAGCGAATTTGCCGGCACGCTCTATACCCCGGAAGCAGCGGTGCAGGAGGCCATGCTGCTGGCATCGTGCAGCGGCCAGCCCGTCATCATCTCCGACGCCCAGGACAACCCCGGCGCGGGCAGTGATTCCGACACGACCGGCCTGTTGCGCGCCTTGATCACGGCCGGAGCACAGCAAGCCGCCATCGGCCTCATCGTCGACGGTGAATCCGCGGCTGCCGCCCACGCCGCCGGCGTGGGTACAACGCTGCGCCTGGCGCTGGGAGGCAAATCCGGCGTTGCCGGCGATACCCCGCTGGTGGCCGACTACGAGGTCGAAGCGCTTTCGGACGGCCGCTTCCTGGCCCAGGGCCCCTTCTACCGGGGCGTGCACATGGCACTGGGACCATCAGCCTGCCTGCGCCTTGGCGGCGTGCGCATCGTCGTCACTACCAACAAGGCGCAGATGGCCGACAGGGGCATGTTCCGCTTCGTCGGCATCACGCCCGAAGCGGCACGCATCCTCGTCGTCAAGAGCAGTGTCCACTTTCGTGCCGACTTCCAGCCCATTGCCAGCCATGTGCTGGTGGCAGCGGCACCGGGTTCCATGGAAATGGATCCTGCACAACTGCCCTGGACCCGGCTGTCCGATACACTGCGCCTGCGACCCTGCGGCCCCACATTGCAGCAATGGCGTACACAGGCCAACAACGACTCACAGGAGAGCCACTGATGCAAGCATCATCCCTCGATATGATCCGCACGCTGATCGGTTTCGACACCGTATCGCGCAACTCCAACATGGCGCTCATCGACTATGTACGTGATTATCTGAAAGGTCACGGCATCGAAAGCCACCTGGTGGCCAGCCCCGACGGGAACAAGGCCAACCTGTTTGCCACCGTCGGCCCCAACGTGGAAGGCGGCGTCGTGCTCTCGGGGCACACCGACGTGGTGCCCGTGGACGGCCAGCCCTGGAGCACCGATCCCTTCGTCCTCACGGAAAAGGACGGCCGTCTGTACGGGCGCGGCACCTGCGACATGAAGTCCTTTGTTGCGATCGGCCTGGCCATGGTGCCGCAGATGGCGCAGGCCGACCTGAAACGTCCCATCCACTTCGCGCTGAGCTATGACGAGGAAGTCGGCTGCCTGGGCGCACCGGCCATGATAGATCGCCTGGTCACGGACATCGCCAAACCGTCGGCCGTGGTCATCGGCGAGCCCAGCAGCATGAAGCCCATCATGGCGCACAAGGGCCTGGCCGTCGCACGCACCACCGTCATCGGGCACGAGGCCCATTCCAGCCAGATGCAGCGCGGCGTCAGCGCGGTCATGACGGCGGCACGCCTGATCAACTACCTCGAGGACATGATGGCGAAGAACAAGGCACAGGCGGACCCCGACAGCCCGTTTGTGCCGCCCTACACCACGCTGCATGTCGGCACCATACAGGGCGGTACGGCCGTGAACATCATTTCGCGCGAATGCAGCTTCACCTGGGATACGCGTGTGCTGCCCGGCGAGAGCCTGCGCGATTATCTGGATCGCTTCCAGGCCTATTGCGACAGCCTGCTGCCGGCCATGCAGGCGATTGCACCCACCGCGTCCATCACCACAGAACTGCTTGCCGATGCACCGCCCCTGACGAGTGAAGGCGACGATACAGCGCAGCAGCTGGCGATGCGGCTGTCGGGCTGCTCGCACTGCCAGGTCGTGCCGTTTGCCACGGAAGGCGGGCAGTTCCAGGAGCGTGGCTATTCCGTCGTCGTCTGCGGGCCGGGCTCCATCGATCAGGCGCATCAACCCGACGAGTTCATAGAAATCAGTCAGGTGGAGGCTTGCGAAGGTTTCATCGATCGCCTGATCCGCGAACTGGAGCAATAGAAGCACCATGAAGCAAGAACTTTCTGCCAAGAACAACGACATCATCCATTTGGATGCGGTCGATCTGATGGAACAGTTGCATGGCGGCGGGCTGTCGTGTGCCGAAGTCATGCAGGCCTTCCTGCAGCGCATCGAGGAATGCAACCCCGCCCACAACGCGCTGGTTGCAATGGAGGATCCCGAACAGCTGATGGCACAGGCACGGACCATGGACGACAGCGGCACGGCACCGCAGGCGCACCAGCTGCTCTACGGCATGCCCCAGGCGCCCAAGGACCTGCTGCCGGTGGCGGGCATGCCGAGCACGCGCGGCTCGCTGCTGTTCAAGGACGAGATTCCGCAGGAGGACACGGAGCTCTTCGCCCGCATGCGTGCGGCAGGCGCGCTGTTCGTCGGGCGCTCCAACACGCCGGAATTCGGCCTGGGCGCACACACCTACAACCCTGTCTATGGCATTACCCGCAATGCCTGGGACACCGCCGTCAGTGCCGGCGGCAGCAGCGGGGGCGCAGCCGTTGCCATTGCCCGCCACATGCTGCCGGTGGCCGATGGCAGCGACATGATGGGCTCGCTGCGCACACCGGCCGCCTTCAATGGCGTCTACGGGCTGCGCACCACGCCGGGCCTGGTGCCCAATGGCGTGCCCAATCCCCTGGTCAGCCCCTCACTGTCGGTTGCGGGCCCCATGGCACGCAATATTCCCGACCTGGCCATGCTGCTTGCCGTCATGGCGGGCTTTCCGGCGCAGCTGCCCTTCGGGGCCACACCGAAGGCGCAGGCATTCCGTGATCCGCTGGCGCGTGATTTCAAGGGCGTGCGCGTGGGTTGGCTGGGCAGCCTGAACGGCCTGCTGGCCTTTGATGAGGGCGTGCTGGAAGCCTGCGAGTCAGTGCTGCCCCTGCTTGCCGACCTGGGCTGCCACATCGAGCCGCATGTGCCGGATTTCGACTATCGGGAACTCTGGCAATCCTGGCTGGACCTGCGCAGCGCCCTGTTCTACGACAACAACAATGCCGTGCTGAGTGTCAAGGAAAATCTCGAGCGCATCAAGCCCGAAGCGCAGTGGGAATACATACGCGGCACGGAACTGAAACCCGAACAGTTCGAAACGGCAAAAGACATCCGCCGGCGCTGGCTCGATCAGCTTGATCAGACGTATGCGCAATTCGAATTCCTGCTCATGCCCACGGCGCAGGTCTTCCCCTTCGCTGCCGAGTCACACTGGCCCGCCCAGGTGGGTGGACGCCGGATGGATACCTACCATCGCTGGATGGAAGCAGTGGTGCCGGCCTCGATGGGCGGTGCGCCCACCATCAGCATTCCGGTTCGCGGCAGGAATATCCGTCCGGGTGCGGGCGTGCAGATCTTTGCGCGCCCGGGCGCCGATCTGGCCGTGATGCAGCTCGCCCACGCCTACGATCTGGCCACCCGGACCTGAAATGCGGGCACGGCAGCAAACCGGCTTTCCGTGGCCGGCCTGCCGTGCTTCAAATGCGCAATGAGATCCAGCGTGGTCGATACACGCGTGAGCATGATGCAGGCCACCGGGTCATCAACGATGCGCGTGGCATGCCAGCACCCGGGACGCATGCAGATGCCCTGACCCACGGGTATGCGAAACACGGCAAGACTGCCCGCATCGGGCATGCCATCGGCACCGGCGCATGCCACTGCCTGAAGGACCTCACCGGTGAGCGGCATCAGGGCCTGCTGTGTCAGATCATGCGCTTCCAGGCTGTCCAGCTGCCTGCCGGCATCCCGGTAATGCAGGTTGAGGATTTCCACCTCGCCCCCCGGCCCGACATCGAAGATATGCTCGCGCCAGAAATCCGTGGCCGGATTGCTGAAGACAAAGTCGGCGTCTGCATCCGCCGCCTCGGGCATGGGCTGACCCAGCACCCAGCCGTAAGGCGCAAACGCCTGCGCCGACAATGGCTGTGCCTCAAGGACCTTCATCGATTCCTTCATCGTATGCAATACACCCTGGCTTCGGTCTGCTGCTGCAAGGCCTCGAGCGACAGGCCATCCACCATATCCAGCACCTGCAGGCCTTCGGGCGTGACTTCGAGCACGGCCAGATCGGTATAGATGCGGCTCACGACGCCGCGCCCCGTCAGCGGCAGGGTGCACTCGCGCAGCAGCTTGGGGCCACCATCGCGCGTCACATGCTCCATGAGGATGTAGACCTGGCGCGCACCGACAGCCAGATCCATGGCGCCGCCCACGGCCGGGGGTTCGCCGGGACGCCCCAGACTCCAGTTGGCCAGATCCCCTTTTTCGGACACCTGCATGCCGCCCATGATGCACAGATCGAGGCGCCCGCCCCGCATGATGGTAAAGGAGGTGACATGATCGAAATACGCACCGCCCGTAAGCAAGGTGACGGGCTTCTTGCCCGCATTGATGAGCTCGGGGTCTTCCTCACCCGCGGGCGGCGGCGGACCCATGCCCAGAATGCCGTTTTCACTGTGCAGGATGATTTCATCTTCCGGCCTCAGGAAGCCGGCCACCAGCTCGGGCATGCCGATACCGATGTTCACATAACTGCCCGCCGGGATGTCGGCCGCCAGGCGGCGTGCCATCTCCTGTCTGCTTCGTTTCTTGATCACAGCCTTGACTCCTAGCTCGACAGCTCGGGATTGGGCACTTCGACCACCCGATCCACGAAAATGCCGGGCGTGACGATGGTCTCGGGGTCCAGCGCACCCAGTTCAACGCACTCACGCACCTGGACGATGGTGGTCTTCGCCGCCGTGCACATCACGGGTCCGAAGTTGCGCTGCGTCTTGTTGTAGACCAGATTGCCCCAGCGATCGGCCTTTTCCGCCTTGACGAGGGCGAAGTCTCCCTTGATGGGCAGCTCGAAGACGTAATGCCGGCCATCGATTTCGCGCGTTTCCTTGCCTTCGGCCAGCGCCGTGCCGTAGGCGGTGGGGGTATAGATGCCGCCCAGCCCCGAGCCTCCCGCCTGCAGGCGCGCCGCAATGGTTCCCTGAGGCACGCATTCAAGCTCGATGCGTCCCTGGGAATAAAGCTCGCTGAAAACCCAGGAATGCGAGCTCTTGGGAAATGAGCAGATGATCTTGCGCACCCGGCCCGCCTTCAGCAAGGCGGCCAGGCCGGTTTCGTGATTGCCGGCGTTGTTGTTCACCACCGTGAGCTCGCGCGCACCCTGATCGATCAGGGCGTGGATGAGCTCCGTGGGCATGCCGGCACCGCCGAAGCCGCCGATGAGAACGACGGCCCCATCCGGGATACCGGCGATCGCCTGCTCCAGAGATTCACTGAATTTATTGATCATGTCATGCTAATCCTATGTTTCGCGCAAGCGACGTGCCACCGCCTTGTCATGATCGGACGCCTCGCGCATGGCCTGCAACTCCGCAGCACTGAACAGCGCCGGGTTGCAGTAATCCCGCTTCCAGCCGGCATCCACCGCCCAGCGCAAGGGATTCTGCACCGTCGTTCGTGCCGCGGGCGCGCACTCCAGCACTTTCAGTGCCAGATCCAGCGTATCGCGCTGGGAAGGGATGTCATCGGGGCGGCCGGCGGCGCTGCCCAGGGGAAAGTCGCTGAACAGGAAGCGGGGCACACCGCAATGCTCGACCACATCCCGGGCACAACCCATGATGACCGTGGCGATGCCATGCTGCTCCAGCGTGCGGGCCGCCAGGCTCAGGCTTTGATGGCACACCGGACAATTGGCCACCAGCACGGCGGCATCCACACCATCCTCGCGGCAGCGCCGCAACAGCTCGGGGCAGTCGATTTCCAGTGTATGGCGCTGGCTGCGATTGGTGGGAAACCCGTGAAAACGTGCAGCCAATGCACCTATGCGACCCGCAGCAGCCTGCTCGCGCAAGGCGGCCAGTGGAAACCAGCAGCGCGCATCCTCGAGGCTGGCATGCTTGCGATCCACGTTCACGTGGGCGATACGCAAGTCGGGATCATCCAGCGTGGAGCCGGAATAGACTTCGTAGAACTTGACCGCCGCATTGTACGGCGCCCCCGCCCCCTGCAGGCCCTTGCCGGCCTGATAGGGCGCGGCAGTGGTCACCAGAGTGAGCCTGAGCTGCGACAGGGGTTTATTCAGCGCATGGAAAGGCACATCTGCGTAATGCGCCCAGCGATAGGGATTGTCATAGCCCAGGGCCAGATACCAGTCACGCGTACGCTGCATATAGGCGATGGGAATGTCGTCCGGATCTGCCTGTCTGTCCTGCATGTCAAACGGGTTCCATGATGGCCTGACCGTACTGTACCGCAAGATCAATCAGGGTCTTGTGATCAAATTCGAGCTCATCGCCCTTGCGCCAGTAGGCGCACATGACGGTCTCCAGGCGCGGCTCGAAACGAATCCTGCGCACCCCAAGGCCACGGAACGCATGGATGCCGATATCATGCATCAGGCCCACTGCCACCCCGGCCGCCGCCATTGCGTAGACCGTCAGTGCCGCCGGACATTCGATCACGGAATGCAGATTGACCCCGGCCTCATGGAACGCCTTGTTCACCATGCGATCCGTGCCTTCCGCCCCAGAAAAAGTCACCATGGGCTCTTCCGCCAGATCGGCAAAAGTGATCTGTTCCCGGTCCGCAAAGTGATGGTCCATGCTGACGATGGCGTGCAGGCGGGCGTGGACGAGATCGACCTGTTCCACGCCCGGGATCGGCGGTGCATACAGGCCGAAACCGATATCGGCCTTGCACGACGACACCAGTGCCTGCACATATTCCGAGCTGCGCGTGATGATGGAAAACCGCAGCTGCGGGTATCGCTGCATGTAGTCACGCAGGACCAGCGGCATCACCGACGCCGACCAGGCGGGCGTGGACGAAATGGTGACCCTGTGAACCGGTTCGTCGCGAAGCAGGGAGCACAGGCTGTTGATGGCATCGAGCCCGGTGAAACTGCGTTCGATTTCCCGGAAGATCACATGCGCATGCTCTGTGGGAAAAATGCGCCCGCGACGGCGAATGAACAGGGGGAATCCGAGGCGTTCCTCCGCATCCTTGAGTGCGTTGCTGACTGCGGGCTGGCTCACGTGAAGCCGGGCGGCTGCGCCGGTAACCGTACCGGTAAGCATGACCGCCTGAATGACCTCAATATGTCGTAGACCCAGTGCGCGCATCATGCCCCATGATAACCACTGCGGCCGCTAGCGGGTGAGCTTGCTCATCTGGCTTCTGATCGTGGACTCAAAAACCAGGATGACAATGGTGCAGACGATCAGGAAGGAGCTGACCGCAGCAATGATGGGCTCGGCCTCCATGAGCAGACTGTTCCAGATCCGCACCTGCAAGGTTTCAGTCAGCACACCCGAAAGAAACAGCGCGATGATGAGCTCATCGAAAGAGGTCAGAAAGCTGAACAGGGCAGCGGAAATGACGCCGGGGTAGACCAGGGGGATCACAACCTTGCGAAAGGTGTACAGTCGGCTGGCACCCATGCCGAAGGCAGCGAGCTCGAGGTTTTCCTCGACATTCTGCAGCGCCGATATCAGTATGAGCACCACGATCGGCAAGGCGATGACGGAATGCGCGACGCTGATCCATACCCGCGAGCCGACCAGGCCGAACGGCGCCGACAGGAAATACAGCGCCACAGCGGTGATGATATGGGGAACGATCAGCGGCAGCAGGACGATGGACAGCAGCAGCTTCTTGCCCCGGTAGCGACCCCGCACAAAGGAATAGGCGCCCAGGAAGCCGATGGAGGTGGCGATCAGGCAGGCCAGAAATCCGATGATGACACTGGTATACAGTGCATCTCGCCAGCGTACATTGCCGAAGAAGCTTTCAAACCACCGCAGGGAAAACTGTCGCGGCGGAAAGCTCAGGAAGCTGGCGTCATTGAACGATACGATCAAGACGACCAGGATGGGCAGCACCAGCAGGATACACAGCACACCGGTCAGAATCTGGATCGCGCGATTGCTTTTCATGGGTGGCGCTCCTCTTTCCGTCCCTACTTGCCCAACATGCGTTCAAGATTGGTGTAACGGTAATAGATCGCATAGAGGATCAAGGTCACCGTCAGCAGAACAATCGACAGCATGGCAGCCATGGGCCAGTTCAGGTTCAGCTCAATCTCGCGCTGTATGAGCATGGCAATCATCACGTCCCGGCTGCCGCCCATCAGGGCGGGCGTGATGAAGAACCCGACCGAGAGAATGAACACGATCAGGCAGCCCGAAATGATACCGGGTGCAGTCAGTGGCAGGAATACACGCCGGAACGTATAGCTGCCCGAAGCGCCCATGCTGTACGCCGCCCGCATCAGATTGTGATCTATGCCCTTCATGGCGGAATACAGTGTCAGGACAAGATAGGGCAACAATACGTAGACGATCCCGATAATCACGCCCAGGCGGTTGTACATGAGCTCGAGCGGGGTATCGATGATGCCCCAGTCCAGCAGGAGCTGGTTGAGGATGCCGTTGCGCCCGAGGATCACCATCCACGAGTAGGTACGCACCACCACTGAAGTGAAGTAGGGCACGATGACGCTGATGATGATCAGGGTGAAGAACAGCCGGCGCGAAAACGCCATGACGTATGCAATCGGAAAGGCGATCAGCAGCACCACGAGCGTGACCACCACGGAGATGTAGTTGGTCGTCCAGATGACGTGGATGACATCCGGCGACAGGAAGACCGAGCGGATCTGCTCTGCAAACGACAGGGGTGACTCGGAGATGGCCTGCGCCAGAAACCATACGATGGGCAGCAGGAAAACCAGCACCAGCAGTGTCAGCAGGGGAATGATCATCAGCCCCGGCCTGTCCAGCAGGGACAGGCGCCTGAATGCCGTTGCGGACCGGGACATGCTATCCATCGTTCAAAATCCGTCCATCGGCAATGTGCCAGACCACGCTGACGCCATCGCCCTCGCTGTGGTGGCGGGCTGCCGCATCATTCTGCACATCGACGGTGACCGTGGCATCACCCTTGAGCGCCACGGCATAGCGCACGATATTGCCCAGGAAGGAAACACGCTGCACATGACCTTCCAGTGCAACCTCATGTTCGCCCGGCGCAACGTCGTTCAGCAGGCGCATGCGCTCGGGGCGTACAAACAGACAGTGCGCCCCTGATTGTGCCAAGGCCTCGCCGTAGGCATGGACCAGCCTCGAATCATCCAGCACGGACCCGCGCAGCAGGTTCGCCTCGCCCAGAAACTCGGCCGCGAAGACGCTGCCCGGCGTCTGGTAGACCTCATGCGGCTTGCCGATCTGCTCTATGCGCCCGTTATTCATGATGGCAATGCGATCCGACATATTCATTGCCTCTTCCTGATCGTGCGTCACGTAGACGACGGTCATGCCCAGGGCTTTCTGGATCTCCTTGAGTTCGACCTGCATGTGGTAGCGCAGATTCTTGTCCAGTGCCCCCAGCGGCTCGTCCATCAGAATCAGCTGGGGCTGGAAAACAATGGCACGCGCCAGGGCCACACGCTGCTGCTGGCCACCCGACAGCTGCCGCGGCAGACGTCCGGCAAACTCCGACAGCTGCACGGTTTCCAGCGCCCATGCCACCTTGCGATCAATCTCGGCTTGCCCCAGCCGTCTGACGCGCAGCGGGAAGGCAACATTGTCGGACACCGACAGGTGCGGAAACAGGGCATAGTTCTGAAATACCATGCCAAGCTGGCGCTGCTGTGGTGTCAGGCGCGTGATATCGCGCCCGCCAAAGGCGATGCGACCGCCGTCAACCCCGGCAAAGCCGGCAATCATCATCAATGTCGTGGTCTTGCCCGAACCGCTGGGGCCCAGCATGGAGAAGAACTCCCCATGCTGGATATGAAACGAGACCTCATTTACGACGACCTGATTGCCATAGCGCTTGACCAGGCGCTCGAGCTGCAGATCTCCCTTGTCCATCAACGTGCCAGAACCCATGTAGACCACTTGTTGCTGACCGCCTGGCGGTTGTCGCGCCACCATTCCGCATTCAGGATGAAACCATGCTCGGCCGTCATTTCACCGCCGGGCACCCGGTCTCTCAGACGCTTGGACAAGCGCTCATATGCGGGCACCGTAATGGGGCCGCCCGGGTAGCGATTGCAGAAGTCATACTGAACCTGCTCGCTGGTGCAGTAGTCAACGAAACGGACAGCGTTCTCATGGTTGGGTGCATTCTTGAAGATGGAAAATGCCTGAATATGCACACCATGCTGGTTCCAGTTGATCGCCAGCGGCGCGCCCTGATCCGCTGCCGCGAGCAGGCGCGTGCTCCAGATGGAACCGAGCACGGCTTCCTTGTCCGCCAGCATTTGCGATGAAAGCGCACCGGTATCCCAGAATTTGCGAATGGCGGGACGAATGCGCGTCAGGGATTCGAACGCACGGTCGATATCCAGCGGATACAAATCCTTCAGCGCCACGCCATCGGCCAGCAGGGCAAACTCAAGGTCCGGATACCCGGCGGCGATATCGGCCAGCATGCGTGGCGCGGGATTGCTCTTGTAATCCCAGAATTCGGCCCAATCCCTGGGCGCCGACTCGGGCTTTATGGCATCGGTGTTATAGCCCATCACAATGCCATAGACGAAGTTGCCCACCATATACTCGTACTTGTAGTTCGGATCAATGGTGTCGGGATCGGTATACTTGAATTCCTTGTAGGGAATGGGCACCAGGGCATCGAGCGCCTGGAACTGGCTCAATGTCCCTGTAGTGATATCGGCAATATCCAGCTCGATGTTTCCCGACCGGACCATGGTGTGCAGCTTGCCCGCAGTCATGGCCACGGGTACGACTTCGATGCCGGTTTCCTTGCGGAAAGGTTCGTAGACGAGTTCGCGACGCAACTCGTCGTAAACACCGCCCGGCGAGCGCACGATGACCCGGCCTGCCGCATGGGCCTTGGGAATCCACAGGTAAGGGGCCACCATGGCAGCACCGGCCAGCTTGAGTACACTGCGACGCTTCGCGGATGCAGATATTTTCAGATGCTTCATTGTCGTCTCTCCTTTATCGTTGGACTAAAACCGTGACAGCCGATAGGGCGTCATATCCAGATACGGTCGCGTGCCCGAGACGAGCTGTGCCATCAGCTTGCCTGTCGACGGCCCGCCCGTCAGTCCCGTATGACCGTGTCCGAAAGCCATGTACAGGCCCGGGTGAGCTGCGACCTCATCAATGACCGGAAGACTATCGGGGAAGGATGGTCTGAACCCCAGCCACAGCTTGTAATTATCGGTACGCAGATTGGGATACAGCGCTCTTGCATGCGACAGCAAGGCCTGTCCACGCTGTTCGTTGGGAGGTGCGTCCAGGCCGGCAATCTCGACGGTGCCGGCAAATCGCAGACCCATTTCCATGGGCGACGTGCTGAAACCGCGCCCCTTGTGCAAGATAGGTATGCTGATTTCTATGCCTGGATCATTAATCTGGACGTGATAGCCACGTTCCGTTTCCAGCGGCAGCGACACACCCATGGGTGCCAGCAACGTCTTGCTCCAGGCGCCCGCCGCCACCACCACACGATCGAATCCGTATTCGTTGAGATTGGTCATGACGCGGAAAGTGCCGTCGCGCGGAAAAATGCGCTGGACCCGTTCCTGTATCAGTTTTCCGCCATCCTCGCGCAAGCGCTCGGCCAGGGTACGCATCAGACGGAGCGGGTTCACTGCATTCCCGTTTCGCGGAAACAGCAGGGCCCGCTTGACGGTAGGCGTCAGCTCCGGCACGCGCTCACGCAGCTCATCGCGCGTGAGCGACTGCACTTCTATGCCCTGCTCGCTGCGCAAGGTTGCCGCCACACGCTCGGAGACCGAAAGCTGCTCGCTGTCCCAGATGTGAATCTGCCCTGTCACACGGATCAGGTCATTGAAATCCGCCGGCCCGAGCAGTTCACGATAATGGTCCAGCGCCGATTCGTGCAGCTGCTTCAAACCCAGCGAAGCCGCACGCACATTGGCCATGCGCCCCGCACGCGCCCACTTGAGTAGCCAGGGCATTGCCTTCGGAAAATATTTCGGATCGACAAACAGGGGACCCGTCGGGTCTCTAAGCCAGCGGGGCACATTCTTCAGCATACCCGGCATTGCCATGGGCACAGTGCTGTCCACACTGATCATTCCCGCATTGCCATACGACGCGCCGCCGCCCGCCGAAAGCGGATCAATCAGTGTTACCGCATGACCTTCCCGTCTCAGATACGTCGCAGTGCTCAGACCGACGATGCCCGCACCAATGACCGCAACATCCAGCATTTTCCACCTCGGAAATAAGAGCCTGCGTCCTAGGAAACATGCCCGTGGGCAACGATCTCTATCCTGTGCCCCTTGCCCAGCAAAGCCTTCACGACCACCGTGGCACGATTGGGATAGGGGCGCGTTTGGAAGAACTCGGCATAGACTTCGTTCATGCCCGCAGCGTCATCCGCCTCTACCAGATAGATCAGAATCTGCGCGACATCGGCCAGTGATCCTCCTGCAGCCTCCATGGACATCTTCAACTGGCTCAGGACACGGCGTGTCTGCTCGCGGATATCTCCGTCACCGGAAGGCAGAAGGCTTTGCGGATCACGCGGAATCTGGACGGTATAGATGCGGCCGTCCGCATTCACGGTATTGCTGATGGGTGCCTTTGATGCCGGCATACCATTGTCGACAAGCTGATGCATGACTTCTCCAATGAAACAACGCGCCCGGCCGGGCCGTCAAAGTATGAGAAAAGTCTAGCAATCGCCTGACGGTGAGGCTAATCACTTTCTTCTATCTTATATATTATTTGATGATAATGGTTAACCCTAGGTTATTGAATTTGTGCAGAAAAAGTCATTGTGAAAGCCATACTTCACAACAGAGACCGAAGCAAGATCCAGGCGAAAGCGCCTCAGGCAACGGCCTGGCGCGACAGCACTCATCTTGTCACCCCATGGGGTGCGTGCTAGCATGAATCCCTCGAAACCGGTCCCGCGGTTTCAGCGTTTCAAACCCTGCCTCATGCCTTTCAGCACCGCCACCCTGCCGCCCGCCATGTCTGCCACCCTGGATCAGGCCGGCAACGATGGCATGGCGCCTGTATGTATAGCCGTTGTAGACATGCATGGACATCTGCTCCTGCTGCAACGCAACCCGGCCGCCGCCGTGCGCAGCATCCGCATCGCAGAAGCCAAGGCCTACACCGCCGTTCGCATGGGCATGTCCACGGCGCGCTTTCAGCGCCGCCTGCAGGATGAACGGCTCAGCGCACAAGACTTCATGGATCCCGGCTTTACCAGCCTGCCCGGTGGACTGCCCATTCAGGGCAAGGACGGAAAAATCCTCGGTGGTGTCGGTGTCAGCGGCCGCAGTCCCGATCAGGACGAGGCCCTGGCCCAGGCGTTCATAGACCGGCTCGCACTGAACTGATGCTGCTTACCCTGCTGAACATCGTCGTGCCGGTATTCGCCGTTGCGGGACTGGGCTTTCTGGTGGGCCGCCATCACGGCAAGCCGCCGGCAATGGGCTTCATCAACCATACAAACCTGAACGTCTTCTGCCCGGCGCTGATCTTCTCGGCGCTGGTGAACAATCCGGTCAACCTTGCGCACGAATGGGCCCTGGTCGCCGCCGGCGTGCTCATCATCGTCCTGCCGGGGCTGGTGCTGATGTGGGTCAAGCCTGCCGGACTGTCCATGCCCGGATTTCTGGTGCCCGGCATGTTCCGCAATACGGGCAACATCGGCATCCCGCTGATGATGCTCGCCTATGGCGAGCGCCTGATGGGCGATATCGTGTTGCTGTTCGTGATTTCCAACGGCCTGCACTTTTCCCTGGGTATGTTCCTGCTTTCGCGTCACAGCAACCGCTGGCTATGGCTGCGCAGCCCCAACGTCTGGGCGGCGGCCCTGGGGCTTGCACTCGCATCGCATCGTGCCTGGATACCCGAATTCGTGCTCGTCACCACCGAGATGGTTGGCCAGATCACGATTCCAATGATGCTGTTCGCCCTGGGCATACGCCTGTCACAGGACAGGATTTCCGGCATCCGTTTCGCCCTGCGCATCAACCTTGTCTATCTGGCTGCAGGCCTGCTGTGTCTGGTCGCCATTCTGTGGCTGCTGCCGCTGGAGCCGGACGCCCGCCGGCTGATCACGCTGTGCGCCTGCCTGCCACCCGCCGTGCTCAACTTCCTGCTTTGCGAGCAATACCGTATCGACCCCGCCACCGTGGCCAATGTCGTGCTGTTCGGCAACGTGATGTCGGTTGTCACCATCCCCGCGGTGATCTGGTTCACCCTGAACTGGATGTAGGCACGGGCGTCCTCATTCCTTCGCTTCGAGCTGCGACATGGCTTCCTCGCGCGTGCCCACGGCGGTAAGAATGGACAGGAAACCACTGATGTCGAACACCTCGTGCACCTGGGGCTGCAGGCGGCACAGGACCAGACGCCCCTGATGCCCGCGCAGGCGCTTGGCCAGCATGAGAACCACGCGCAAGCCGGCGCTGGAGATGTAGTCCAGGCGGCTCAGATCAAGCACCCACTGGTGCTCGCCGGTTTCAACCAGGCTGAGCATCCTGCCCTCCAGATCAGCGGCATTGCCGCTGTTGAGCTGCCCCTCCAGACTCGCGACAAGGACAGCGCCTGACTTTTCACTGAAAAATTGCATAATGATGGTGCCCGCCTTCAGGCAGCGGTCATGGAAATTGGGGACGAACGGCTACAGTACCATGAAGTTCTGATATCTTCAGGCTGAAAGCAATCTGATGATCCCGCTGTGGCACTACGGAAACACACAACAAGGGGAAGCCATGGGAACCGCCCGTCTCCTGCGCCTGCCGGCCACGCCGCCATTCCGTCGTCCGGCCGAGCTGGCCTATGCAAGCGATGAGCTCCCGCCACCGCCGGCGCTGGCGGGACTGGCCGCCCAGCAGGGCATCACGGCACTGGCATTCATTGCCTACGCACTCGTCATGGCGCGCATTGGCGGGCTGGATGCGGCAGATACCCAGGCACTGGTGACGGCATCCATCATTGCCATGGCCACCGCCACCATACTGCAATCCTGGGGCGGACGCCTCGGGGCGGGCGTGCTGCTTGTCAGCATACCCAGCCCCATCATCGTGGTCACGGCAGGCCTGATCCTGTCGCGCCACGGCGTTGCCGGTATCGCCAGCGCCTGCGTCATTCACGGTGTGGTTGCGCTCTGCTCGGGCTATCTGGTACCGCGCCTGCGCACGGTGCTGACACCCGGTGTGGCCGGTATCGTCGTCTGCGTGTCGGGGCTCGCACTGGTCGAACCCAGCCTCATGCAGATCACACGGATCGACGATCAGGGCGGTCTCGACACTGCGGGCCTGAGCAGCGCCCTGGCAGCGCTCGCGACTATTGTTTCCCTGTCCATCTGGGGCAGGCAGCGCGGCAAGCTCTATGCACTGATCGCCGGCCTGCTCGTCGGCATGGCGGTTGCGCTCGCGCTCGGCCAGTTCCAGGTGACGGAGAGCCTGTCCGCGATGCCGCTGGCAGCCCTGCCGGAATTGCCGGGTTTCAGCCTTCATCTGGACGCGGGCGAGATACTGGCCGTTGCCATGCTCTCGCTCATGAGCCAGCTTGACAGCTTTGGCTGCGCGGTGCTCATGCACAAGATGAATGACGCCGGCTGGCGACGCCCCAACATGCGCATCGTTTCCGGCAGCATGCGGGCCAACGGCCTGGCTGATCTGGCGGGTGCACTCTTCGGTGCCGCGCCCGTCAGCAACTCCTCGGCCAATATTGCGCTGTGTCATATCAGCCGCAGCACGGCACGCATCATCGGCCTGTTCACCGGCGTGCTGCTGCTGGTCTGTGCCTTCCTGCCCAAGGTCACCCTTGCGCTCACCTTCATTCCCGCACCCATACTCGGTGCCGTCGGCCTGTATGCTGCGGCCTACCTTATCGTATCGGGCATAGAGCTCATCGCTTCGCGCGCCATGGATGCGCGCGGGATATTCACGGTCGGACTCGCCTTCATCGCCGGCACAGGCATCATGACGCTGCCACAGCTGACGCTGGCCCTGCCCGAATGGCTGCGGTTCGCCGCCGCCAGCCCCATCGTGCTGGCCGGGAGCGTCGGCATCATCCTCAATCTGGTATTTCGCGTCGGAAGCACACGCCATGCCCGACAATCGATGCAGAATGTGGCCCCGGCATCCACTGCCGGCATGATCATCGACTTCGTCGAGCAGCACGGCGCCGCCTGGAATGCACGGCGCAATGTCATCACCCGGGCCGCCTCCGCCTGCCTGGAAGCGGCGGAAGCGCTGCAGGCATCCACACCACCCCGCAGCTTGCTCGAGATTCGCGGCAGCTTCGATGAGTACAACCTGGATATCGAACTGCGCCACGACGGACCACCACTGGTGCTGGACGCGCGGGCGCGCCCGCTACCCGAAAACCTGCTCGAAATGGATGACGAGGAAAGTGCCGCCCTGCTCGACCAGGCGCTCGGCCGCGTCTCCAGCGTTCTGCTGCACAATCTGGCGGATCGTCTCAATAGCGGGCAGAATGATGAAGCCAGCTGGTTGCGCCTGCACTTCGATCACTGAAACCGGGAAGCCCATGCCCACGCCTGCAACGCTCACACTCAGCCCTGATGACCATGCACAGGCACGCGCCCTGGCCTGGCTGGAAGGCCTGGCCGATGAGCACGGATGGCCCCGGCGCACCCTGTTTGCCCTGCAGCTGTGTCTGGAGGAGTCACTGGCCAACATCCTCATGCACGGCTTTGCCCGACCGCCCCGGCCCGAGGATGCCATCGAGCTCCAGATCCAGCAGGCTGCAGACCGCGTCACCTTGCGCATCTGCGACAACGGCCCGGCCTTTGACCCCACGGCAAGGGCATCGGTGCCGCCGGCCGGTTCACTCGATGAAGCCGTTCCCGGCGGACATGGCCTGCGACTCATGCGTCACTACCTCAGGGACCTGCACTATCGCCATGCCCAGGGCTGCAACCAGCTCACGCTTGTCGCCGCACTCGATCCCGGGACCCATCAAGGACGGCAGCAATGACGCTGGCCACACTGCACATCCATCCCGCCGCGATCGCCCATAATCTGGCGTCATGGAAATCCTGGCTGGGCCTGCTGGCCGGCCGGCGGACCCTGCCCCGCCTGTGGGCGGTCGTCAAATCCGATGCCTATGGTCATGGGCTGGCCGGCGTCCTGCCGGCGCTTGCACAGGCCGACGGTCTGGCCATCTCCAGTCTTGACGAAGCCCATACCTGCCGCGCCCGGGGCTGGACCCGCCCGCTGCTGTTTCTGGGCCATGGGCCTGCCCTGGCCGAACTGGCCGACCCGCGCCTTGCGCCCATGCATCTTGTCGTGCAGCAGCCGCATCAGGTCGCGGAGCTCGAAGCCCTGCGCAATGGTGCATCGCCACATGTCTGGCTGCGCCATGCCGGGCGTCTCCATCATGCCGGCCTGGATGGCGACGCCTACCACCAGGCGTATGCCCGCCTGCTGGCTCTGCAGCGCGAGGGGCGCATTGCCGGTCTCGGACACATGCAGCACTACGCCCGGGGTGAGGAGGCTACGGCGCTGGCGCAGGAAAGGGAGGCTTTCGCACAGTGCATCCAGGCGCAGCGCATCCAGAATTTGCCCGGTCCTCCCGGTCCTGTATGCAGCGAGAATTCCGCTGCAGTACTGACGGACCCCGACCATGCGCTGGGCACCGCCTGGCTGCGCAACGGCATTGTGCTGTACGGCATCAACCCGCTGCCGGGCCCCCTGCCCGCCGCACTGGATCTGATGCCCGCCATGAGCCTGCGTGCGCCCATCGTTGCCACGTATGCGCTGGCCGCCGGCGACACCATTGGCTACGAAGGCCGGTTCCGTGCCGCCCGTCCCATGCGTGTCGGCCTGGTCAGTTGCGGCTACGCAGACGGCTATCCGCGCGATATCGGCGAGGGCGCTCCCTGTCTGATCCAGGGCAGACCCAGCCGCGTGATCGGCCGCGTTTCCATGGAAACGCTGAGCGTCGATCTCGGCACCCATCCCGATGCAGGCATCGGGGACGACGTCATACTGTGGGGCGATCCCCGCCTGCCCGTAGAGGCCGTGGCCGCCTCGGCCGGAACCAACGCCGCCAGCCTGTGCACCGGCATCACGGCGCGCGTGCCGCGCCGCTATCCGGGCGAGGCCGGCTATGTGGCGCTCCCATCATGAATACCAGGGTCAGCAGACCGTAGAGCGCACCCGTGATGAGCAGGCCCCGGGGCAGGCTGGCCATCGCGAACAAGGCGGCCACCACCAGCGGCCCCAGCATCTGGCCAATCTTGTCGGCGGCACGCATCAAGCTGGTTGACCCCACTGTGCCGTAACGCCTCACGTTTTCCAGGGCGAGCATATAGGCCACCTGCGCCCCTCCGGCGAAGCAGCCCGCCATGGCCAGGCACAGGACGCCGATAACGGCCGCCGGCACACCCGGGAGACTGCCAACCGCGACCAGGCCTGCGCTGCCGGTCAGGCCCGCCGCCACTATCCACCACTTCTTGTGCCGGCTGCGATCCGCCATTCGCCCCATGGTGGGCCCGAATGTGATGATGCAAAGCCCGTACAGCATGAGCACACGCCCCACGCTGGCCGTGGGTGCGCCGGCGGACTCCATCACCAGCGGCAGGGCATAGCTGAGCAGGCCCACCTGGGCCACCGAGAACGGCATCACCGACGCAATGAGCAGCAGACCGAAATCCCGGCTGAAGAGCAGGCGTGCCAGGCGCGGGGCGGCCGGTTTTTGCTCCGGAACCGGCTGTGCCTTCGCCATGACGGGCGCGACGGCGGGACCGGGTGCGAGCCAGCGCGCCATCCACACAATACCCGTCGCAGCCACGAAAAAGAAGACGGCACCGGCCTGGAACACCGCCTGGGCACCCAGTTGCTGCATCAACATGGCACCTACCGCCGCACCGGAAAGGTGGCCTGCGAAGAGCCCGGCAAACACATTGGCCATGTTGCGGCCCTGGCGAGATGGCTCGCTCGCCAGTACCACCAGTGCCTGCAGACCCATCCACGACAGGCCATAACCCAGGCCCACCAGCGCACGCGCAGCCACGAAGCCGGCGAGCGAATCCGCAAAGGCGCAGGCAAGACTACCCAGAATGGACAGCCCCAGGCCCGCCAGCACCGGCCGCAGCCAGCCGCCACGATCGCTCATGCGCCCTGCAAGCAGGGCCATGCACAGGCCACAGGCCATCTCGGCGGCAATCGGGGCGGCCATGAGCATGGGCAGGAGCTCCGGCGCCGTATCCGGCGCCAGCAGATTGCGCGCATGGACGGGCAGAAAACTCAGGGGCAGGGCCCAGGCGAACAGGAAGACGAACATCAGGGGGCGGGCGAGGCGCACGCTGACGCTGCGCCCGCGCACGGGATCAGACGCGGCATCCTTTCGGCCCATCATCAGGTTGAGCAGGCGCAACAGCTCCAGCGCGGCAATCACCGCCACCAGCGTCACCGTGCCGCCATCCAGAACCCGCTCGCGCAAGCCCCTGCGCAGCTGGGCCTCATCCAGCCCGATGCGCAGCCAGCCCAGGACCGGCCCCTGCCCTCCCGCCGCCAGCGGCAGGCGCAGCGCGGCTTCCTCGCCCACCACCCCGGCCTGGGCCATTGGCATCCGCCCTGCGTCCTGGATCTGCATGCCGGAAATCACCGGCAGGCCATGCAGGATGCGCTGCATATAGTCCTCTATCCCCACCAGCCGATCGACGGCAACGCCATAGCCCAGCACCTTGTCGAGATCGCGTTTCACGCCCTGTGCAAGCTGGCCGACATTGTCCTGCGTCACCGCGAGCCACACATCGCGATAGCTGTCCATGGTCAGGGCGCCATAGGCCAGCTGGGCCGCCAGCAACACCACGATGGGCACCGCCCGATACACACGCTCATGACGCATCAGCCGGCGCGCCACGGGCGGATAGCCCAGAATCAGGATCAGCACCAGCAGCGCAACGCCGGTGCAGGCGAGCAATGTGTGCAGGTTGCGCGCGAGCAGGTCCTGGCGCGCCGGATTCTCGAGACTCGCGCGTACGATGATGGCACCCTGCCGGTCCCGTCCGGGCTCCGCCAGCGGCCAGGCCACCTGTACCGCCCCCGGCTCCAGAATGCGCAGCCCGCCCGATGGCGTCTGCTGTACCCCCGTGCGACCCGCCGACATCCGGCCCTGCAGAACATCCAGCAACGATGCAACCGGTGGCGCCGCACCGGCATGAACAAGCAGCTCGCCGCCCGGCAGGACAACAGCGGCACCATCCATCTCGGGGATGCGCTTCTGCAGGGTGTGCAACACCTTTTCCAGCCCGAAGTATTGCGCCAGCGGCTTGCCCAGATCCAGGCCGGCCTGCACACCGGCGCCTTCCTGGCGCAGGACGAGCGCAACGCGATCTGCCGTGTTTTCCGCCTCAAGGCTGTCCAGCGCCGACAGGCTCAACGCCCCCATGAGCACCTGCGCCAGCACCAGCACCAGCACGCAAGCGAGGAGCTGCGGCATCAGCGTACGATGTGCCTGGTCGTGAGACTTCCCCTGCGGCACCTTCTCTCCCGGTGTTATTGTTCAAACGTTCAAAGACGCGTCTGCGAGCCCTGAAGGCATAGTAATCTACAATCTTTAGCTACAGGATCAAAAGGCTTCGGGAGGCCGGCCACATGGGGTTGCGCTCCTTGCGCCACAAGATATTCGCCTTCGTGCTCACGCTTCTGGTCGTCGGTGCGGGTCTGGTGATGCTGATCACCGAACGCGATGTCACCCGCACCCTGACCACCAGCGAGGAACGGGCGGTCGACAACGTGCTCAATCTGCTGGCACGCGACAGTGTGGCACGCTGGTCGGCCCTGCTCGGCCAGAAAGCGGCCACTGCACGTCAGGCGCGCCAACCCCTCATCCAGTACGGCAGCATCATCGAGTCCGTGCTTTCACTGCATGTGCAGCAGGCGGCCTCCGGGCTGCTCCATCCCGAAGAGGCACGCCGCAGGGCACTTGCATGGGTGGACGGGCTCGAGCTCGGCGGAAAACGGGTCGCCCTCATCCTGGACAACAAGCTCAACGTCCTCGCGGACAGCAGCCACATCCTCTCCGGACTCGATCTCTCGCAACTGCACGACCTCAAGGGCCGGCCTTTCACCGAGATCGCCTGGCGCGAGCTGGGTGCCGGTGACTACAGCTTCGTGATCTTCCGTTCGCAGTCCGGATCCGGGACGGCCGGTAACAGCGCCAATGAACACGCCGACCTCCAATATGCCGCCTGGACCCCGTTTCCGCCGTGGGACTGGATCATTGCCGTGAGCGACAGCGCGCAACACATTGTCGATCAGTTCGAAATGCAGCGCGAGAGCATGGAGGCGGCGGTCATGGAAACACTTGCGTCCATCGAGCTGGCCGGCAGCGGCTTCGTCTTCATCGTGGACGAACGCGGCCTGGCGGTCACGCCATTGCCCGACGAGCACGCGGGCTTTCTGATGCGACGCGACCGCCTGCAGAATGCCCGGACCCTGTCCTCACTGCTCATTCCCGGCATGCAGCCGGGCGATGGCCTGCGTTTCCGGTTTCGTCCGGAAACAACGAATTCCAGCCACGCCGGTGCCTGGCTCATCAAGACGGCGTTTGTGAAACCGCTCAAATGGACCATCGTCGCCGCCGTCCCGGAGCGCGCGCTGGCCGCGCCGGCCACCGAGCTGCGCGACCGCCTGGGACTGATCTTCCTGATCGGCCTGCTCGCCGCCCTCGCCCTGGCCTGGATACTGGCGGCACGCATCACACACCCGCTGCAACAGCTGGGCAACTTCGCCCGCCGTCTGCCCGAGCGCGACCTCACGCGCGACGAAAGCCTGCCGCCCGACATCGCCCTGCTGCCGCAGCGCTATCGTGACGAGGTGGGCGATCTCGCCGCCGCCTTCATTCATATGGACGCAGAGCTGCGCGAGAAAGTCGCCACCCTGCTGCGCGAGACATCGCGTCGCGAGCGCTATGAAAGCGAGCTCAACATCGGGCGCGAAATCCAGCGCGGCCTCCTGCCCGACGCCAAACCCGTCGAGATCCGGGATCACTTCGACCTGCATGCGACCATGGTGCCGGCAAAGGAAGTCGGTGGCGATCTCTATGACTACTTCATGCTGCCCGACGGCCGCCTGTGTCTGGCCATCGGCGATGTTTCCGACAAGGGCGTGCCCGCCGCGCTGTTCATGGCCGTCACACGGACACTGCTGCGCGCGTGCGCTGAAGATGCCACCGATCCGGCGCAGCTGATGACCCGGGTGAACACGCGTCTGGCACAGAACAATCCCAGCCTGATGTTCGTGACGCTGGTCATCGGCATTCTTGACCTCGGCAATGGCCGGCTGGATTGGGCCAATGGCGGGCACCCGCCCCCTTGCCTGCTCGAGCCGGGCGAGGGGCTGCGTCTGCTGGAAGGCCGCAGCGGTCCGGCCTGTGGCGTGGCGCAAGACGCCGTCTATCGCAACTTCAGTACCCGCCTGATGCCGGGTACCACCCTGGTCGCCTATACCGACGGCATCACCGAAGCCATGAATGCGCTCGACCAGGCCTTTGGCGACGATCGGCTGATGCAGTCGCTGGCCGATATCGGCGCCGGCCATCCGGGCTCGGCGGCACTCGCCGGAGAGCTGATGGCTGCCGTCAACCACTTTGTCCAGGACAATGCGCAGTCTGACGACATCACCCTGCTCGTACTGAAGAGGATGGAATCGTGATCGCCCTGTACCGCAAGCTGCTTCTGCTCCTGTCAGGCCTGCTGCTGTGCCTGCCGCCCGCCATGGCCGACACCTGGCCCACGACACCCCGCCTGAAAGCCGACGGAAATCGCTGGCGTATCGGTTATGTGGAAAGTGGGATCTACAATGAATATCCGCTTACATTGCGTGCCGTCATCGCCGGCTTGCAGCAGCTCGGCTGGGTGGCGCTGGACGAACCCATGCCGCGCGAGCAGTCGGCCGAAGCACTCTGGCAATGGCTGGCCATGCATGATCGCGGCAGCTATGTGGA
Organism: Castellaniella sp.; assembly: GCA_041655275.1. Taxonomy (GTDB): domain Bacteria; phylum Pseudomonadota; class Gammaproteobacteria; order Burkholderiales; family Burkholderiaceae_B; genus JAJYRX01. The sequence continues at coordinate 137,728 of JBBAFU010000003.1, forward strand.
CTTCGTCGAAGACGCCTACTGGCGGCCCGGCAACTTCGACGTCGATCTGCGCGCCGCCTTGCGCGAACAGGTGCAGGAACGCGTTCGCACGCAACAGGATCTGGATCTGGTCATCGCCATGGGCACCTGGGCCGGCCAGGACATGCGTGCCATAGGACCGCCCCTGCCCACGGTGGTCATGTCGGTCAGCGATGCCGTATCTTCGGGCGTCGTCGACAGCGTGCAGGACAGCGGGCGCGACCTGTTGCATGCCCGCGTGGAGCCCAACCGCTACCAGCGTCAGCTGCATCTTTTCCATGACATCGTGCCCTTTGCCAGCCTGGGCGTCGTCTACGAGGACAGCGAGGCCGGGCGCAGCTATGCCGCACTGGATGCCATCCGCGAGACGAGCGCGGCGCTGGGTTTCAGCGTCATCCACTGCCATGCCCAATCCAGCAGCATCCCCGCCGAACAGGCCGTCACCAATGCGGTGGGCTGCTATCGCGAACTGGCTGAAAGCCAGGTCGACGCGGTATACGTCACCACCCATCAGGGTGTGACGAATGAATCCATCGTTGCGATTGCCGACATCCTGCGCAAGGCCGGCGTCGCCAGTTTCTCCATGCAGGGTGCAGCAGACGTACGCAAGGGCATACTGCTCAGCCTGGCGCAGGCCAATGTGAGCAGCGTCGGCCTGTTCCACGCGGAAGTCATCGCCCGTATCTTCAATGGCGCCCAGCCGCGCGCACTCGACCAGGTCTGGATCGATCCGGCCAAGATCGCGCTCAACCTGGACACGGCCCGTATCATCGGCTTCGATCCTCCCATCGATATCCTGCTGGCCGCCGATGATGTCTATCAGTGAGGAATATCCCCGGACGGCAGCGCACGGTGACGCCTGATCACGTGCGCCATGCGCTGCGCCGCAGTGCTGCCTGACGGCAGCGCACGCCAGGTCGACAGCAGCCGGTCGGCGCCACATTCCCGCGCCTGCACGGCATAGTCTGCATAGGCGAGCCAGGGCCGCTCGCCGGCGGACAGCCCGCTGCGCGCCACATCCAGCACGGCACGGCTCAAGGCGTGGACGCCATCATCGGCAAGTGCGTCACGCATGGCGCGTGCACGCAGTCGCCCCAGATGCTGCCAGCCCCACTCCCGCACCAGAAGGCGGGCATCATCCAGGCGGCGCAGCAGACCCAGTTGCAGGGCCATGGGCGCCATCAGTACGCTGGCGGCCACAGCCCCTCCTGCACGATCGAGCAGCTCGGCATCGGCAAAGTTCGCACCCGGCGCCCGCCCCTCGATATAGGCATCCATGCCGCAGGTCTCGAACAAGTCCTCCAGACCACCGTCGCGCTGCCAGGCGGCCAGCAGCGCGGGCAATGACGGCAGCCGTGCCAGGCCGTAACGCAGGCGGGCGTCAAGGAAGACGGCAATCTGCGAATGCACGAAATGCGCTGACTGCGGCTGCAGCAATAGCGCCTGCCCGGTGTCCATGCGCAGTGCATGCCACTGTTTTGAATGCAGAAAGTCGCGCAGGCAGGGCGCACCGTCCAGCAGTGCCGATGGTGCACTCTTGTAGGCATCCCCTTCGGCCAGGGGCAGGCTGCGGCTCACCGTGGCGGGACCGAACATCCAGGAAAAGTAATCCGCCATGTCATGAAAGGGTCGCGCAGGATAGCGCTCCAGCAGACGATCCCCCTCGAAGCGCGCCCAGCGATAGACGCGCGGCCACACGGTAAGACGGTTTTCCTTGAGCCCGGTGACGCGCGCCGACTCCAGCGGGCTGTTGGCAAACAGGGCGATGGATGCCGGTGCCAGGCCGATGGCCACGTTCAGCGCAGCAATGGCCGATCCGGTCGCGACGGCGATGTTCACACCATTCTGCGCCTTCGCGTCTATACCCTCCCAGTGGCGCCAGCCGCGATGATGCACCAGCTCCTGATAGATGGCGCGCGGTACACGCACGCGCGCATACCAGGAGGGCGTGCGCTCGCATGTGGGATGCTGCGAGGCATTGATCACACCCAGACCGTCGGCAGCCAGGGCCCGCAGACTGTCGTCCAGCTCCCCCCGGGCCAGCGCCGCCAGCCGGGCCAGCCCCTGTGCACCGCCCGGCAGCGGCCGGGTGGCGGTTTCCAGCAGATTGAAGCCGTTGTCCAGACCGCAATCCGCCAGGCCGGTGGCAATACCCACGCAGCGCCCGGCCTGCATCTGCAGTTGCACCGACAGACCCCGCTGATATTTGACCTGTGCGAGTTCGGCAAAATAGCGCAACACCGGCCGGCTGGCGCCCGAATGCAGGTCCGCTACCGCCATTTCGAGCTCCAGACCCAATCGGGCACCAACGCGCGCACCAGCGCGGGCATCGGCGGCATCCGTCATCATGCCCTTCGCATCCGGCAAGCCAGCCTGCTTGTAGGCCGGCCGGCGATCTGGCACACTTTCCCACACATGAACCCGCCCCCAATCGCCCGCCTACCGGAATCCCTGTCCATGCTGCTTGCCATCGCGGCCCTCCTCCTGTGTCAAATCCTGGGCGACCTCCTTGCCCGATGGCTGGGAATTCCGCTTCCCGGCGCCCTCATCGGCATGGCGCTGATGCTGGCGGGACTGTGCCTGCTGGGCCGGCTGCCCGCCGGTTTGCGACGCACCTCGAACGCGCTGCTCACCCATCTCATGCTGCTGTTCATTCCCAGCATTGTCGCCGTCATGACGCACACCGGCATCATTGCGGCGGAATGGCTGCCCTTCATCGCCGCCTGCATCGGGGGCAGCGCACTCACGCTGCTGGCCACAGCCGCCACGCTCAAGGCCATGATGGCACGCGAACGGCGCAAGCAAGCATGAACGACCAAGGGCTGATGGACTGGCTGCTGGACCTGCTGCCGCTGTCGACGTCACGTCTGGCACTGCTCGGGATCACCATTTTCGCCTACTGGACCACCCGATGGCTATACCGGCGCTGTGGGGGCCATCCCATGCTCATCCCGGTCCTCAGCGGCAGTGTCCTGGTCATTGTGTTGCTGCTCTGGCTGGATATTCCCTACGCGCAGTATGCCAAGGCCAACGGGTTGCTGCAATTCCTGATGGGGCCGGCCACGGTCGCCCTGGCCATCCCCCTGTACAGCGAGCTGCATCAGCTGCGCCGCATGTGGCGCCCGCTGCTGATTGCCCTGGGGGCGGGCAGCGTGGTCGCCATCGTGTCCGCTGTAGGCATCGCCTGGCTGTTTGGCGGCTCGATGCCCATGCTCATGTCGCTGGCCCCCAAATCCGCCACCATGCCCATCGCCATGCCGGCCAGCGAGCTGCTTGGCGGCGTGGCATCGCTCACCGGCGTCGCCTGTGCCATCACCGGGATCTCGGCCGTCGTCATGGCGCGCCCGCTCTACCGGCTGGTGGGCAGCGATGACCCGGTCGTCCAGGGCTTCTCGATGGGCCTGACGGCGCATGCCATCGGCACGGCCCGCATGATCCAGGAGAACCCCCGGGCGGCCGCCTCGTCGGCGCTTGCAATGGGGCTCAACGGCATGCTCACCGCCGCCCTCATCCCTTTTCTGCCCTGGTTACTCGGCCTGCTCTGAAGCCGCGAAGGCCGTGCCCGCCAGCACGGCCAGCGGACCATGGCGGCGCACCAGCGTCTCTTCATCCGCATGCGTCAGCTGCAACAGACCGCCATAGGACAGCGCATTCAGGGAAATCGTCTCGAAATGCTCCCGGCGCCGTGGCACCACCATCATCCAGCCATCTTCGACCAGCAGATTGAAGGCGGGCAGCAAGCCTTGTGCATCCGGCGCCAGCGACAGCTTGTCCCGCGCACGCCCGAACGCCTGGTGCAGGCTGGCGGCGGAATCCTGGCTGGCCATGCCCTTGCCGGCCAGCACGCGCACGAAACAGTGACGAAAGCCCAGGGCCGGGTGAATCACAACGGCCTGATCGTCGAGCTGGGGATTGAAGACGCTCACAAAGCTCTGCAGGCTGGGATTGTGCTCACCGGCAGGCAGCCATTGCACATGCTTGTGGCGCTGGCTGGCACCGGCATCGGGCCCGCCGTTGTAGAAACCCAGGCCGCCGGTTTCGCCGAGCAACCGGGCCATGGCAGCAAAATCGCTATGCTCCAGCGGCGTCTGCTGCTCGAAGAAGGCCGTGCGGGCCAGCACGACATGTGCATGGCAGACGGGAAACTTGTTCAGAACCATGACGTGCTCATCGCCCACCGGCCCCACCGTCAGCGCCTTGTCGGGCGGCAGGAAGGGATTGAAGTTCGGGTCGCGCGGCCCGCCCGGCGGTGGCGCCGGCTGTTCGGGGATACGCAGCACAAAACGCAGGCCTTCTTCCTCCAGCACAACATGACGCACCGATGCGGGCTTCAGGTCTCCCGTGGCACGCGCACCGGCACTCCGATGTTCGATCGCCTGCATCAGCGGGGACAGCGTGTCGGATGCCGGCACAGACTCGGCAGAATGACGGGTATCCATGGGTCCTCCCGATTGTCACAAGATGAATGTCACAAGATTCAATTACAGGTTATATTCCGTTTATCACGAACCAACCGGAGAGTACACCCATGCGCATCAGCAAATGGATTGCCAGCGCGGCCGTGGCCGCCGCCGTTGTTGCAGCAGGCCCAGCACTGGCTCAGAAGGCACAATTCGTCAATATCCTGACAGGCGGCCAAAGCGGCGTCTACTACCCGCTGGGTGTCGCCCTGTCCCAGATCTATTCCGAAAAGATTCCCAACGTACGCTCCACAGCGCAGGTGACCAAAGCCTCGGCTGAAAACATGAACCTGCTGCAGGCCGAGCGTGGCGAACTTGCGCTGGCGCTGGCCGATACGGTTTCCGACGCATGGAATGGCAACGAGGAAGCGGGCTTCTCCAGGAAGCTGGACAAGCTGCGCGCCATCTCGGCCACCTACAACAACTATATCCAGATCGTGGCCACCGGTGACTCGGGTGTCAAGACCCTGGCCGATCTCAAGGGCAAGCGCATCTCCGTGGGCGCCGCCCGCTCGGGCACCGAGCTCAATGCACGGGCCATCTTCAAGGCCGCCGGCCTGAGCTATGACGACTTCTCCAAGGTGGAATACCTGCCATTCGGCGAGTCGGTCGAGCTCATGAAGAACCGCCAGCTGGATGCCACCCTCCAGTCCGCCGGTCTGGGCGTGGCCTCCATTCGCGATCTGGCCAGCGCCGTGCCCATCACCGTCATTGCCGTGCCTGAAGACGTGGTGAAGAATGTCGGCGACGCCGCCTACCAGGTCAACACCATCCCGGCCGGCACCTATGAAGGCCAGAACGAGGACATTCCCACGGCCGCCGTACCCAATTTCCTCATCTCGCATTCCGGGGTATCCGATGATCTCGCCTACGAGATGACCAAGGTGTTCTACGAGAACCTCGAAAGCATGGTGGCGGCGCATAATGCGGCCAAGGCCATCAAGCTTGAAAACGCCACCAACGGCATGCCTGTTCCCATCCATCCCGGCGCCGAGCGCTACTACAGGGAAGTGGGCGTCATCAAGTAACAAACCGCCGGCATTCCTGGCCCACCCGCCCGGCCCTGGCATCACGCCAGGGCCGCTGCTGATTCCCCCATGTGCCCGGACCAGCCATGAACCCGTCCCAAGACCCCGCCACGATCCCGCTGCCGCGCATTGTTTTCTGGATCGCCGTAGCCTTTTCCAGCTTCCAGGTCTATACGGCCGCCTTCAGTCCCATTTCCAGTCAGGTCGTGCGCGCCATCCACGTCGGCTTCGTCATGCTGATGGTGTTCACGCTCTATCCCGAGCTGTTCGGCCGGCGCCGGCCCGTACTCGGCTGGATCATGGGGATCACCGGCTTTGTCCTCAGCTTCTATCACTGGATCTACGAATCCGACCTGACGGCCCGTGCCGGCGAAGTCACTGAGCTCGATGCCGTGGTGGGCGTGATCACGGTGGCGCTGGTGTTCGAAGCCACACGCCGCATGATGGGCTGGGCCCTGCCCGTGATCTGCACACTGTTTCTGCTCTACGGAATGTACGGCGAATACCTGCCCGGCATGTTCGGCCATCGCGGCTATGGCTACGACCAGATCATCAGCGCCCTGGCTTTCGGCGTGGAAGGCATCTACGGCACACCCACCTATGTGTCGTCCACCTACATCTTCCTGTTCATCCTGTTCGGCTCCTTCCTGGAACAGGCGGGCATGATCGCCCTGTTCAGCGACTTTGCCATGGGCACCGTGGGGCACAGCAAGGGCGGCCCGGCCAAAGTCTCGGTCATCAGCTCGGGGCTCATGGGCACCATCAACGGCTCCGGTGTGGCCAACGTCGTCACCACCGGCCAGTTCACCATACCGCTCATGAAACGCTTCGGCTATTCATCGAGCTTTGCCGGCGGGGTTGAAGCCACATCCAGCATGGGCGGGCAGATCATGCCCCCCGTCATGGGGGCGGTGGCCTTCATCATGGCCGAAACCATCAATGTGCCCTATGTGGAGATCGTCAAGGCGGCCATCATCCCCGCCATACTGTATTTCATGACGGCCTTCATCACGGTGCATCTGGAAGCCGGGCGCAAGAACCTGCACGGCCTGCCCAAGGACGAGTGCCCCGACCCCTGGGCAGCCATCCGCCTGCGCTGGTATCTGCTCATCCCGCTCATCGGCCTGGTGGTTCTGCTGTTCTCGGGCTATACGCCGCTGTTCTCCGGCACCGTGGGCCTGGGCCTCACCGTCATCCTCATCTTCGGTGCCGCCGCCATCAGGGGGGCAACAAACAACACGCTGCGCACGCTGTTCTGGGTGTTGCTGGGCATTGCCTGTACCGGCTTCATCCAGTTCGGCGTTATTGTCTTTTTCGCCATCATTGCCGTGCTGGTGGCCGTACTGCTGATGATGCGCTCGCGCGGCGACGTCCTGCGCCTGGCCATCGGCGCCATGGCCGAAGGCGCGCGCCATGCCCTGCCGGTGGCCGTGGCCTGCGCCCTGGTCGGCGTCATCATCGGCATCATCAACCTCACCGGCGTTGCCGCCCAGTTCGGCGGCCAGGTGATCGCCATCGGTCGCGACAACCTCTTCATCGCCCTGTTCCTGACGATGATCACCTGTCTGGTGCTGGGCATGGGCATTCCCACCATTCCCAACTACATCATCACCAGCTCGCTTGCGGCGCCCATACTGCTCAAGCTGGGCGTACCCCTCATCGTCTCGCACATGTTCGTGTTCTACTTCGGCATCATGGCCGACCTGACGCCGCCGGTCGCCCTGGCAGCCTTTGCCGCCGCACCCATCGCGCGAGAAACGGGATTGAAGATCAGCCTGCAGGCCATACGCGTGGCGGCAGCCGGCTTCGTCGTGCCCTACATGGCGGTCTACGCCCCCGCCCTGATGCTGCAAGGCGATGACGGCATCCTGGCCACAGTCTACGTCGTGTTCAAGGCCATCGTCGCCATCACGCTGTGGGCCGCCGGTGGCACGGGCTACCTGTTCGGGCGCCTGAATCCCTTCGAACGGCTCTACGTGATCGCTGCTGCCGCCCTTCTGGTGCTGGCCACCCCCATCTCCGATCAGCTGGGCTTTGCCGCCACCGCCGGCTTTCTGGTCTGGCACGCCTGGCGCAGACGCACCGGCATCCGGCCGGCTTCCGCCTGATGAGTGCAACGGCACTGGGCATTTGTCTGGTGCTCGCTGCCGGCCCCGGGCCGACGCCGCGCTTCGTGCCCACGCGCACCTTCACCCTGGCCTGGACGCACTCCATAGAAAAGACGCGCTGGGAAGAGGACTACCGCGTGGAGACTGCCGGCGCCGACGGGCCACCCGTGCTCATCGCCGGCAAGGCCCGCATCAAGGGCTCCGGTGCAGGCATGGAACCGCCTGCGGGTGCAGTCCGCAAGGGTTCCTGGTATGAGTATCAACCTGCACTGCGACCGGCAGTACCGCTGCGCCTGACGCGCTCGCACTGGACGGCGGACTACGACTGGTGCATGGAAGGCCGGTGCCTGCCCTTATCAGCCATCATGCCCAACGACGGCGACATTACGCTGCTCTACCCCTGTGCAGGCCCGCAGCCCCCGCCACCGCCCCATCAGTAACCGGCGCGCCGGTCCACAATGCCGCTGATGGGCGTGCCCGCACGCCAGGCACGCAGCTTGGCGGCAATCTGCTGCATGGCCAGGCGCGGATTCGTCGTACCCGAGATATGCGGCGTGACGGTGACGCCGGGATGTGTCCACAGGGGATCATCCGGAGCCAGGGGCTCTTCGGTGAACACATCCAGCGTCGCACCCGCCAGCGTACCGTCTGCAAGACAGGCCAGCAGCGCCGGTTCATTCAGATGATCACCGCGACCGATGTTGATGATGTGCGCCTGCGGCAACAGCTGCCGGAACAGATCGCGATCAAGAATATGATGCGTATCGGGCGTCAGCGGCAGCACATTGACGAGAATGCGGGTGCGCGCCAGAAAACGCGTCAGCCCCTCGGCCCCGGCATGACATTCGACGCCTTCAAGGTGGCGCTGGCGCCGCGACCAGCCCCGCACGGGATAGCCCAGGGCCGCCACGCCGGAGGCAATCTGCGTACCGATGACGCCCAGGCCCAGTATGCCCACCGGCCACTCGTCGACATAGGAATGCGCCAGCGGCGACCATTGCCGTTCCTGCTGCGCCTTGCGGAAATGACCCATGTCACGCGTGATCTCGGCAAGTGCGTGAACGACGTATTCCGCCATCTTCGCACCCATGCCCGCATCTTCCAGACGCACCAGCGTGACCTGCGGGGGCAGCAGGCCTTCGGCCAGGATGGCATCGACGCCGGCGCCCACGTTGAAGACGACTTCCAGACGGTTTTCCCCGCTGAAGAGATAGGCCGGCGGGTGCCATACCAGGGCGATACGTGCGCCTGTAGGCCCCTGCCCTTCCTCGCGAAAGACCGGGGTGAATTCCAGCCCTTCATCGCGCAGAAAGCCGATCCATTGATCGACCGCCTCCGTGCGGCCGGCATGGAACAATATTTCCAAAGCAGGCGTTGCCCTGTTCATTTCTTCCCTCGTATTGCAAGCTTCCGGCCTTCGTCCAGTATCCAGACCAGCATTTCATCCACCAGAGTGTCCGTTGCCTGCCCAAAAGCCTGCACTACGGCATCGACCTCACCGGCCGCGGCAGGCTGCCTGACGCGAAAGCGACGGCTCGCCAGAATGTGCGCGCCCAGCGGTTCTATCAATAACGCATCCCATTGTATATGCACGACAGGGGCTGTATCGACGTAGTCCACCTCGAAGTGATTCAGATCACCGCCCAGCAGCAGGTCGGCCGTCCAATGCGTCGCATCATGGCTGACGGCCTCGAGCCGGCCATCGGCACGCAGGATGTCGACCAGCCGGTCGCGCAGCATCACCGGCGCAGGGTCCGACCAGCGCACGCCCTTGTAGACATTCAGACTGCTGCCTTCGGGCGGGCGCACAAGAATGCGCATACCCGCCAGGACGCGACTGCTGTAGGGCGTGAGCACCCGGAGCGTGAAATCCGCCGGCTGCCCAGCCGGCGTATCCGGGGCTTTCTGCGCCGCCGGCAGGCGATAGACCTGCTCGCTTGCCGACTCCGGAAGGATGGAGCAAGCCGCAGCCAGCAGGCCCGACAGGGCCACACCAAGACAGAGAAGCAAGCGACGCATCACGGCTGGAACTCCTGGATCTTTTCACCGCCAAGCAGATAGCCGGCGGGGTTCTCCTCTATCCGTCGCGCGATATCCTGAATCGAGGTCAGCGTATTGCGCAAGGCCTGCAGGGTCGGGCCCAGCTCTGTAAGCCCGCGTGCGCCACTGTGCAGGGCCTGGCGATTCTCGGCCATCATGGCAATCAGCGTATCGGCCGCACGGTCGATGGCCGCCATCGCCTTGCCCGCCTGCAGGACGGCCTGCTCGCCGTTCTTCACCACCAGCGCATTCGTGCTGTTGATCAGGCGGCTGGCATCCGTCATGGCCTGCGCCGCACGCTGGCTGAGCACACGCAGATCCTCCTTGAGCCCTTCCAGCCCGCCGCTCTGATCGGCCAGACTTTCCGTGAAGCTGTCCAGATTGGCCAGGATGGCACCGAAATGGGCAAGATTATCGTTCGAAAGCACCTCACGCGCGCTGATCATCAGCTCGCTGAGATTGGTCATGATGTTGTCGCCTCCGGACAACAGCTGGTTCAGCGGCGAGGGCGTGGCCTTGATCACCGGGTCGGTGTCGTCCAGGGGCAGGGCCAGCAGCGGGCTCATGGGCGAGCCGCCGCTGAGCTCGATGACGGAATTGCCGGTAATGCCCGTCATCACCAGCTGGGCCTGGGTGTCGCGGCGGATCGGGATGTTGGCGTCAATGGCGATACGGGCGGTGGCCTTGCGCAGATCGGACACATCCAGCGTCAGCTCGCTGACTTCGCCGATGCGGATACCGTTGTAGAGCACGGCGCTGCCCTTGCTGAGCCCGCGCACGGGCTCGTTGAAGACAACACGATAATGCTCGACGCGCCCCTGCTGGTGGGCGCGCGCCAGCCACAGGAAGAACACGATGGCCGCCAGAATGGCGACCAGGGTAAACAGGCCGATAAGCACGTGGTGAGCACGGGGTTCCATCAGTTCGCAGCTCCATGACCGTTTGTGGCAGCCCGCGCCGCGCGACCACGCGGCCCCTTGAAATAGGCCTGTATCCACTCATCGGGAAAATCCTGCACCCGACCGATTGTATCGGTCACCAGCACCTGTTTGCGAGCGAGCACGGCCACGCGGTCACACAGGACATAGAGCGAGTCCAGATCGTGGGTGACCAGGAACACCGTAAAGCCCAGGGCGTTGCGCAGCGTCAGCAGGAGATGGTCGAAGGCGGCGGCACTGATGGGGTCCAGTCCGGCCGTGGGCTCGTCCAGGAACAGGATGTCCGGATCGAGCGCCAGCGCACGCGCCAGCGCGGCACGCTTGATCATGCCACCCGAGAGCTCCGACGGGTATCTGGTGCCCGCGTTGGCCGGCAGGCCGGCCAGGGACAGCTTCATCAGCGCCAGCCGCTCGGCTTCGGGGCGCGGCAGCCGGTTGTGTTCCATGAGCGGCAGGGCGATGTTCTCGATGACCGTCAGCGAGGAGAACAGGGCACCGCCCTGAAAGAGGACGCCAAAACGACGCTCGACCAGCGAGCGCGCGTGCGCGGGCAGCGACAGCAGGTCGCGCCCCAGCACCTCGATACGCCCGCGGGTGGGACGCAACAGGCCGACAATGGCACGCAACAGCACCGACTTGCCTGTGCCCGACCCGCCGACCACGCCCAGGATCTCGCCACGCCGCACATCCAGGCTCAGGTTCTCGTGCACCACATGGTCGCCGAAGCGGTTGCACAGCTCGCGCACGCAGATGATGGACGCATCGTCGCCGTTCACGCCTTCTACCATCCCATCTCCATGTAGAAAAGCGCTGCCAGGGCGTCCAGCAGGATGACGACGAAAATGGAATGCACCACTGCAGCAGTCGTGTGCTCGCCCACGGACTGGGCACTGCCGCGCACGGAAAAACCCTGGAGGCAGCCGATGACGGCAATCAGGAAAGCGAACACCGGCGCCTTGGCCATGCCGAGCAGAAAGTGACGCACGGGAATATCGCGCCCGAAACGATCGATGAACATCTGCGGTGTGATGTCCAGCGACAGCGCACACACGACCATGCCGCCGGCGATGCCGGCAATCATGCCGACAAAGGTCAGTATGGGCAGCGATACCTGCAGGGCCAGTACCCTGGGCAGCACCAGCAGCTCCACGGGGCTGAGTCCCTGCACACGGATGGCGTCAATCTCTTCATTCACCTTCATGGAGCCCAGCTGGGCCGTGAAGGCGCTGGCCGTCCGGCCGGCCATCAGTATGGCCACCAGCAGGACGGCAAACTCGCGCAGGAAGGAGAAGCCCACCAGACTCACGGTGTATGTCGTCGCGCCGAAATCACTCAGGATGGTGGCACCCAGGAACGTGATGACGGCGCCAACCAGGAAGGTCAGCAGGGCCACGATGGGTACTGCATCCAGACCGGTCTGCTCGATCTGGGCAACAATGGCCGTCATGCGCCAGCCACGCGGCCGCAGGATGTTGCGCAGCAGGGTCTCCAGCACCAGGCCGGAGAAGCCCAGCAGCAGGATGAACTGCTGCCAGAAACGCAGCACACCCGCACCCATGGTGCCGAGCAGCTCGACAGGCATGGTCGGCCGGCGCGGGGGAATCAATGCGTCGCCGGCCTGCATGGCGCGCGCCACGGCATCAAGCATGGCCTGGCGCTCGGCCGAGATACCGCCTTCGGCGAGCATGCCCAGGTGCTCGCCGCCCAGCAGCTCCACCAGACGTGCGGCGCCCGCGGTATCAAGCACTTCCAGACCGCTGGTATCTACCCCGACCAGCAAACGCTGGGCGAAAGCCGCCCGGCACAGGGGTACGCGCTCGCCCAGCGCCTCATAATGGGACAGCACCCAGCGCCCGCGAATGGCCAGGCGCACCGTGCCTTCGTGAATTTCCCAGGCGAGCAGATCGCTTCTATCCTCTGCCGGCATACCTTTCCCCGCGCATTGTCCTCCCGCCTGAGCTCACTGCCTTTCTTCCCGGAACCCTTTTACCGGCGACACGGGCAGCCGCGCCAGCACTTCGTAGTGCGAGGCATCATGCGTCGGCCGGGACGCCACCAGTCGACAGTCTACCGGATGGCAGATCACCGGTGCAGGCCTGGGCGACCATTTTTCACCGCCCCGGATGCCGCGCAGCAGCGAGATATGGGGACGGAAAGGGCGTGTATCGCGCTGCCAGCCCAGGCCCTCAAGCCGGCACCACAGGTTATCGTGCAGGCGATGCAGCCAGGCCAGTTCATCCTGCGCGCAGCCTTCTTCGGCCGGACCGGCCCAGGCCACTCGCGCACGCTCGAATACGCCCACGCGGGTCAGCGTGAACGCACGTCCGGCGCAAGGCCAGCCCGCCAGCGCCGCCGCCAGCGCCTGCGCCCGGGCCTCACTGGCCTTGCCGAGGAAAGCAAGCGTAAGATGCATGTCCGCAGGGCGCATGATACGCCCGCCCAACGCCGTCTGGGCGGCTCGCGCCCAGGACTGCAGGGCTGCAACGGCACTGTCATCAGGCCATAATGCAATGAACAGACGCATGAAAACACTCCCGACAACACTTCCGGCAAGACCCGCAGCATGTCCCGCAACCTTCCAGGAGAAGCCCGCATGACTTCCGCGTTCCCCGACATGATGGCACAAGTGCCGGGACACGGCCTGCGCGCGCACTGGATGGCGGAAAGCCTGCGCCTGCGCGAAGCGCAATGGGGCCCGCTGGAAGACAGCCGCGAGCTGCGCAGCCTGCGGCGCACGGCCGCCGGCCGGCCACTGGAAACACTGGTGCTGGAACGGGCGCGCCTGCTGGCGCAGCGCGAAGGGCTGGACACGGTCATCACGCGCTGGGCTTCAAGCGCACGCCTGGCATTGATCATCCTGCTGCTGGCCGCCATGCTTGTGGGCGCGGGCGCCGCCGCCGGTGTGCTGGGTGATGGAGAGCGCCCCGTCAATCTGATGGCCGCCCTGACGGCCCTGCTGGGCCTGCACAGCCTGAGCCTGCTGCTGTGGTGGCTGTCGCCCCTGCTGCCGCGCACCGATCCCCAGGCGGGCCTGGGCGAGCTGTGGCTCCGGCTGAGCGCCCGGCTGGCGCGCGGGCCCGATACCCTGCTGGCCATGCAGGGGCTGGCCGGCCTGCTGGGCCGCCGGCGCGTACTGCGCAGCGCGCTGGGCAGCATCAGCCATGCATGGTGGCTGGTCGCCCTGCTGGCGGCATTGCTCACGCTGCTGGGCCTGCTGTCCACACGCCGTTACGGCTTTGGCTGGGAAACCACACTGCTGTCCGCCGACACCATGGTCTGGCTTGCGCAGACACTGGGGTGGCTGCCCGGCAAGCTGGGTTTTGCCATCCCGCCCGCCGAGCTCATCCGCATGAGCGACGGCCTGCACCCCCTGCCGGACAGCGCGCATGCACTGTGGTCCGCCTGGCTGCTGGGCTGCCTCGTCTGCTACGGACTGCTCCCGCGCACCCTTGTGCTCATCCTCAGCGTCTTGCGCACCCGCCGCGGCCTGCGTCGCATGCAGGTCGATATGGGGCTGCCGGGGCTTTCCGAGCTGCGCGAACGCCTGCAGGCGCCCAGCCGGCCGGGCGGCATCGACAGCCCGGCAAGCCCGCCATCCACCAGCACGCCAGCCGCCGCCGAACCGCACATGCCCGATGATGCACCCGCCATCGTCGGTCTGGAGCTGGCAGCAGACACGCCCTGGCCGCCCGGAACGCTTGCGCCGGGCCTGCGTGATCTGGGCATGGTCGACAGCCGCGCACAGCGCGAGCAGCTGCTGCTGCACCTCGAGGCCCGCCCGCCCGCACGCCTGCTGCTGGTATGCGACGGGCGACAGACGCCGGATCGGGGCACCATCGCCTGGCTCGGAGAGCTGGCGCACCTGGCACCCTATGTACACCTGACCCTGCTTGGTGGTGACGCGCGCCCCGAACGCGCCCAGGCCTGGCAGCGCGCCACCGCCAGGGCCGGGCTGCCGCCCGACGCCCTGCATGGCGAACCCGCCGCCGCCCTGGCCTGGCTCGCCGGCGAATCGACCGTCTCCGGGGAGCCGCTGCCATGACGCAAATGACGCAAATTCCCCTGCGCCTGGCCGTCGTCGGCCATACGAACACCGGCAAGACCTCGCTGCTGCGCACCCTGCTGCGCAACCCCCATTTTGGTGAGGTCCGCGATGAGGCCGGCACCACCCGGCATGTCGAAAGCGCGCGCCTGATGGTCGACGGGCAAGTCATCATGGAGCTGTTCGATACGCCCGGCCTGGAAGACAGCATGGCCCTGCTGGACGCCCTGGAAAGCCAGTTCGCCGGGGACGGCCGGCGTCGCGACGGCCCGGACATGATTGCGGCCTTTCTCGACAGCCCGCAGGCGCGCGGGCGCTTCGAGCAGGAAGCGCGTGTGTTACGCACCCTGCTCGGCTGCGATGCCGGCCTGTACGTCATCGACGCACGCGACCCCGTGCTGGCCAAGCACCGCGACGAGCTGCGCCTGCTGTCCTACTGCGGTCGCCCCGTGCTGCCCAGCCTGAACTTCACGCGCGAACCCGGCCACCAGATCGAGGCCTGGCGCGAGGCCCTGGCCCGCCTCGGCCTGCACGTCATCGTCGAATTCGATACCGTGGCACCCGCGCTGGACGGCGAACAGCAACTCTATGAGCGCCTGTCCGTCCTCATGGACCGCCATGCCGCCAGCCTGCAGGCGCTCACGCGCAATGTCGTCGGGCAGCGCATGCTGCGCCGCATGGACGGCTGCCGCCTGATTGCAGACATGCTCATTGATGTGGCCGCCCTGCGGCTCATGACGCCGGCCGATGACGCGGCGGTGCAACAGGCCTCGACGCAGCTGCGCGAGCAGGTCCGTACCCGCGAGCAGGCCTGCGTCCAGGGCCTGCTGCGGCGCTATCGCTTCGAAACCGGGTCCGCCGCCCTGCAGGGCCTGTCTCTTCAGGGTGAACGCTGGGAGATGGATTTGTTCCATCCCCAGGCCCTGAAGGAGATGGGCATCCATGTGGGACGCGGCATGGCCGCCGGCGCCGTTGCCGGTGCCACGGTGGACGTCTTTCTCGGCGGACTCAGCCTGGGCGCCGCCACGCTGATCGGCGCCACTGCCGGTGGCGTATGGCAGGGCATGGATCGCTGGGGGCGCCGCCTGCTCGGGCGCTTGCAGGGGCATCGTGAACTGACGGTGGACGACCCCGTGCTGTGCCTGCTGATCGTGCGCCAGCTGGCCCTGCTGCAGGCGCTGGAACGTCGCGGCCATGCCGCCCGGGATCCCGTCATGCTTGATACCGCCGAAACCGGCGATGGTACCGACAGCACCGACAACGACGCTGCAGCGGACTATCGGCGCGGCGCCCTGCCCGAGGCCCTGGAACACGCGCGTGCCCATCCGCAATGGTCGGCACTGGCTCCGGCTCATGCCCCTTCAGCGCAGCGCGAGACAGCCATGCAGCAACTGGCCGATCGGCTGGCACAATCATTGGCCTGACCACCAAAGTTCAACAGTTAAAATCATAACACATTGATTTATAGCAGTTTAATTTAAAAACGTTCCACTACGGGTTTGCATACGCAAGGCCGGCGACTGGTTCCCTTGCCGAAACTGTTTCCCAGCCCAGCTCGGCAAACAGTCCTATGGCGGGCTGCTCGACAAGCTGATCTTCGGTTCAGGCGCGGGAGCTCATGGCGCCTTTTCCTTGCGCAACACACTTTGGTCTGGCACCGCGTAGCGTTGGTCGGGGTGCTTTTCCATTTTCGGAATGGTGTAAGTCAGTACACCTTCACGCACCATGGGGCTGAGATAGGTTCGGACCAGGTGTTTTTGATCCCGATCGCCAAGTACTGAAGCGATCTCCCGCGCGCTCAGGGCGCGCCAGCGACAAAGATCAACGATCAGCGCACGCAAGACGCTCTGACGGGGTTTGCTGCCTGTCACCGGAATTCTTTCGACCAGTTGGGGAGGAATCATCGCCAGGAGCTGGTAACTATTCGCATCTGCCTGGTGTGTATGTGGTTCTGCCTGGTGTGCATGTGGTTCTGCCTGGTGTGTATCTTTTGTCACCTGGGTTTCAGAATCGCCAGTCGACAGCGCCTGAAAGCGTACGCTGGGTACGTAATAGGTCCGGCTGCCGCTGCCTTTCATGTCCAACAGATTCAGATCGCGCAGACGCCGCAGGTGGTTGGAGGCATTCAGGGTGTCGGTACGATTAATGGCCCGGTAAGCTGCATTGTCAATGGCGCCCAACTCTCGCACGAAGACCAGAGCGCGGGACTCCTCGTCGCTCAGAACTTCTGTGCTCAACTTCTGCAGCCAGGCCAGATCGTCTGGTCCCAGGAAGTGATGAAACAGAAAAGTAGCCACAAACCGATCAGGCCGACGTGAAGACTCAAAGGTCGGAGGCAGCAGGTTCTGTTCCAGCATCAACTCGCGCATGGCACGAATGCCGCTGCCCTTGGTTTCGGCAATATTCAGCTCATGCAACACGGCTGCAATGCGCGGATTGCGTGTTTCCGAACCGGGTTCGCCCAGCTGCTCTTCTGCCTTGATTGAGTGCCCCGGGTTGCGGATTTCCAGACGGTTTGCATAGCGGATGATCTGGATCGCGCCATGAATGCGGTAGCTGCGGTGCATCACAGCGTTCACGATGGCCTCGCGGATAACTCGCAGCGGCAGCGCCGGCTCGTCCTCGCGCGCCAGTGCCCCTTCAGGCAGGGAGAAGGACTGAATCAATTCATCACGTACTGTGTTCGTGGCCCGGCGAATGGCGGTAAGCAGCGGCGCACGAATTTCCAGCGTGTCAAAGCGATGGTCCGGGTCCTCCACCCATTGTCGTCCCGGCACGCGAATGTAATCGATGCGCATCATGGGAAAGCAACGGCGCAAGGCCATTGCGCTACCAAACAGCAGCATTCCGGCCACCGTGGGCTTGAGCTGTCCGTTGTCGTGCTTGGCACAGCCCAAGGCGCGCAGCAGATCTTCATCCGACCAGCTCAGTTCTTCAGCGTCCGGATTGATCGTCTTCCGTTGTTGACGATAATCGTCAAGGGCCGCCGGGTCGATGTCGTCCAGGTCGGCGTCGGGCAGCAACGCAGCGTCAAAGGACTCCTGCTGATGGCCGGCATAAAGGGCTACCAGATCATCTTCTGTACCCTCCTGGTCGGTTGAGCCTACGCGCCGGAGCGCCCCACGCGGCAGTCCCAGATTTTTCAGAAAAATGGGTTTTTCGGTGGGGGCCGCTTCGGGCACATAAACAACCACCACCACCTTTCCATCCAGCTCTTCCACCGAAACTCGTGGCCGGATCGGGCGATTGAAAACCGTCGCGCACTGGCTTGCCAGATCGGCCTGCAGCTGATCTGCATCGTCAATCCCACTCACCCGGTAGGCATTGGCAAAAAAATCTTCGGTATCACGACTCACGCCCAGCAGCAGATAACCACCGTCCAGACCGGGCTCGTTGGCAAAAGCACAGATCGTTTCCATGGCGGAGCGATCGATGCGTTGCGCTCGTTTGGCCTCGATGCGATGCGACTCATCCAGCGCGACGAGTTCTTGCAGCAAGTCTTCCGCAGTGCGCATCAATAGCTCATGCGTCGGGTCACGGTGACGATTCTGCGAGTAAGGCTCACGACAACACCTCCTGTACTTTAGCTCAGCGGGCAATAAAGTGTGAAATGATCATATCTTGCTCTCAGGCCAGAAAGCTCAGGGCAAGGCCCGCACAATAGGACGCAGCACGCGATCCATGGTCACCAGGCGCTGCTCGATCCACTGCAGGTATTCGTCCCAGCGGCTCTCATCCTCGATGGAAGCGTCGGTATACCAGCTGGCAATGCGAGTGGCACGCGCATGGGGCAGTTCCTGCCAGTCCAGTGCAAAACCCAGCTGTTGCTCGATGGATGTCTTTTGCTCCAGCAGGGCCTGAAAATGCTGCTTGGCATCCTCGCCGGGCATCCACAGCTCAACCCCCAGCCTCGCATCGCGGGTATTGGCGGTGATGTTGAGCCGGAACCCGGAGCGGCCGATGGTATTGTTCAGCCAGGCCCGGGGCCGTGGTTTTTGCGGGCGGATATGCGGTGCCTTCTTGCGCAGCCATTCCACCAGCACCTTCCAGAACTGCAATTGCAGCTGTTGGGTGGGTGATTGGCTGGCGGCAGCGCGCGCCTGCTCGCGGCCTGTTCTAGCCCAGTTGTCCGGCTTGGCCACCACCTCAAACTTGGGTGCCAGCGGCGAATCGCCAATGCGCCACAACTCGATCTGCACGCCAAAGAAGCTCACGTCCTCGGTCATGTTGTCATTGAGGTAATCCAGTGCGGCAATATGCTCCGGCCGAAAGGCCTGGGCCACCCAGATCACCGTGCGTGCATTGACGCCAGCGGCATAGGTCAGGATTTGCCCCAGGTGCCGGTGGTCGGTGTCGGCCAGCTGGTTTTCGATCACCACCCGTTCATCGCCATCGGTGCACAGGATGTCCAGCTTGAAGTCACCTACCGTGTGCTCTGTGCCGACCAGCTCCAGCTCGCTGAGACCCAGTTCTTGCGCCAGCGCTTCCAGATTCTCCGGCTCGGCCAGCCAGGGAGTGAAGTCATTGGCCTCGTGCTTCCAGGCCTTGCGCAGCGGCACGCGCTCCAGCTTACTCAGTGCTCTGGTGTTCATGATGGCAGGGTCTCCACATCAATCTCCCCGGAGAGCAAGCGCGGTAGCAACAGGTCGCGGGTGCGGCGTAGGGTTTGGGTTTGGCGTTGGAGTTTGACATCCTCCCCCACCTAAAGCCGAGGGATTCCTACGGCGCTCACCCCGGCATCGAGCCGAAATGAGTCGCTTCGGTGGGTTCCTGCTGCTGGCGGCATTACCGCACCGCTCACTTCACAGGCGAACCGGGCGTGTCCCGCCCTTAAAATATTGATCGCGCCGACCACATCGGCGTTTTCCTCGAAGCCGCATTCGACGCACGCAAACCGCGCTTGCGTCTGCCGATTCTCCGCCGATACATGGCCGCAGCACGGACAGGTGCGGCTCGTGTTCTGCGCCGGCACAACAACAAGATAATCACCGCTCCACGCCAGCTTGTAATCCAGCTGACGGCGAAACTCGAACCAGCCCTGATCGAGGATGGATTTATTCAGGCCGGACTTGGCCCGAACGTTTCTTCCCGGCGCATCTGCCGTTCCTGCCGCTGACCTGGACATGTTCCGCACCTGCAAGTCCTTGATACACACCATTGCGTGGTTTTGGCTGATCGTGGTTGAGGTCTTGTGCAGGTAGTCGCGACGGGCGTTGCCGATGCGGGAATTGGCCTGATCGAGCTTGATCTGTTTCGGGTCGGGATAGCGAAAACCGTCGCCTTGGCCCTTCTTCTTGAAGCGCGGGAAGTCGGCCCGCCTGGCGAAGCGGCGCATGTCGCGCTGCTGGGCGCCGTTGGGCATCAGTTCGTATTTGAAGGCTTGGAGGCGTTGCATGCGGATAGTATAGTTTGCTTTTCGTGACCAAATACCGCTGAAAGTGGCTGTGTGGTGCGCCTATCGAGATCATCCGGCAGCACATCGAGCAACCGCAGACGCCACACTGACCGCCTAAAGGACGCCTACAGCGTCCGCGCTATCCTTCCCCGGCCGGAAGGCCGAGGCTTGCCGCGCACTGGGTCAGGTCGCGTGGCGAGTACCACTGAATCATCCCTTCTTCCCAGTATTCATCTTTTGAATCACCCCGGCTTTGAACTGACCCCCAGGAGTTGGACACAACCCTGGAGGGCACATGAGGAATTCAGTGGAAACTGGTCAGCCGATTTTGCTCAGAGCATCACCGGCTCGTCAGGCAGCACATTCTCGTCCCGGGCTGACCGTCCCGGCGGGCAGGTGTCGCGCAGGATGGCGTGCATGTCATCGATGGCCGCGAGCAGACCGGGCAGATACTCTCCGGCATGCAGCTTCTGCTGCAGGCGCTGGCACACGGCAAGCCATTGCTGATCCGTGGCGGCGATACCGCGATCGGCAATGATCTCGAGCGCGCCCCTGTCCAGGGCAAGATAGAGCAGCACACCCGTATTCTCCGGTGTATCCCACACCTGCAGGCGCCCGAACACTTCGAGCGCCCGCTGGCGCGGGTGACGCTCATGGCCGGGCGCCACCGGTTCGACCGCCAGGACGACCTCGGCTCCGTGATCCGCTTCGCCATGGCGAATGCGCTCGGCAATCTGCGCCAGCACCGCTGGTGTGAACACGTGCCAGCGCAGGCGATTGGCCTGCAGCCAGGCCAGGCCTGTCACGCGTTTCCAGAATCTCGCACCCATGGTCAATTTCTCCTACCAGCTGCCCGAGGCACCGCCCCCGCCGCTGCTTCCTCCGCCGCCTCCGCCAAAACCGCCGCCACCCCCGCCAAAACCGCCACCGCCGAAACCACCCCCGCTCCAGCGCCCGCCGCCATGCCGGGATGCACCCACAGGCGCGCCCGACAGGTTCCGGGCAAAACCCAGGCGCAACAGGCCCAGCACCAGCGCCACAATCGTCACCATCACACCCAGCATCACGCTGCCATAGGCAATGCCGGCAATGATGCCCAGCGCCAGCGACGGAATGCCCGGCGGCATGAGCAGGGCCATCACAACAAACGCCAGCAGCATTTCCCAGCCCGGCGTGTCCTCATCGGCCCGGGCCGTCGCGCGCGCAGGCGGCAGGTCCTCTCCACGCACCAGGCCGGCCAGCGCAGACACGCCGGCCTGTACACCCTGATCGAAATGCCCTTCGCGAAACAGCGGTGTGATCTGCTCGCGGATGATGCGTCCCGCAAGAATATCGGGGACCGCCCCTTCCAGACCATAGCCCACCTCGATGCGCAGCAGCCGGTCGTCCTTCGCAATCACGAGCAGGATGCCGTCGTCCACTCCCTTGCGTCCCGGCTGCCACTGGGCAAAGGCACGGCGCGCATAGGACTCTATGCTTTCATCCCCGATCCCGGGCACCATGAGCACCGCAATCTGGGCACCCTTCTCGCGCTGCAAGGCATCCAGCGCCGTTTCCAACGCTTGCAGCGTGGCCGCATCCAGCGTTCCCGTCGTGTCCACGACCCGGTCGGTGAATGCCGGCACCGGCGCCGGCGCCGCCTGCACCGCCACGACCATCGCCAGCAGCAGCACCGGCAGGAGCATCAGCCGACCCAGAAGTCGACCCAGCGGCCCGGCACACCCGCTCATTGCGCCGGGCCTGCCGGTGTATTGCTGAAGCGTATCTCGGGATCGCGACGCAGTGTATCCTCACGATCCAGCCCATACTGCTCGCGCACCGAATAGCCGAACACGCGCGCCGTGACCAGCGTGGGAAACTGCCGCACCACCAGGTTGTAATCCCGGATGGCCTGCACATAGCGCCCGCGCTCGGTGGCGATGCGATTCTCGGTGCCTTCGAGCTGGGTCATCAGATCCTGGAACAGGGCATCGCTGCGCAGCTGGGGATAATTCTCGGACACGGCAATCAGGCGCGAGAGCGCCGATGACAATGCGCCCTGAGCCTGCATGAACTGGCGCATGGCCGCCGCATCTTCGAGATTGCCCACATTCAGCTGCACGGAAGACACACGCGCGCGCGCCTCGGTCACTTCGGTGAGCACCGTGCGCTCCTGCGTCATATAGGCATCCACCGAGGCCACCAGCTTGGGCACGAGCTCGGCGCGGCGCTCGTACTGGTTCAGCGTCTGCGACCAGGCTGCATTCACCTGCTCGTCGAGCCGCTGCAACTCGTTGTAGCCACAACCGGAAAGTGCCAGCGCCAGCACAGGCGCCACCAGCCACAGGAAGAAACGTGCCATCACAGTCCCCAAAAAATCCCGCCTTACAATCCCGCCACACATTCGGCCTCATGATAACGCCTGCAACAAATTGTGCGCACCATCAAGCTGGGTTATACTGTGCCACTTGATTTTTTTGCGCGATGCACCAATCCGCGCGCACCGGCATTCCGCCGGTGGTGGTCCGCCGCTTTCTGACATTCCGGCCGGCCGCCCCATTCTTACAGACTGCTTTATTCGTCCGCCTGGATTGGTATCTCTCGACTCGAGCGATAGGCTGTCGCTGGAGTCAACTCAAATGAATACCCCTGACAACGGGTTTGCCGGCCTTGGCCTGGCGAGTCCCCTGCTGCGCGCCATCCAGGATGCCGGCTACGATCAACCCACCCCCATCCAGGCACGCGCCATCCCGCAAGTGCTTGCCGGTACCGACCTGCTCGCTGCGGCCCAGACGGGCACGGGCAAGACGGCGGGCTTCACCCTGCCCATTCTGCAGCGCCTGCTGGAAACCACCCGGGACACCTCTGAAACAGCGGGCAAGGGCAGGCGGCCCGGACGCCCGCGTGTGCTCATACTCACACCGACGCGCGAACTGTGCGCCCAGGTCGAACAATCCGTGCGCACCTACAGCCGCCATACGCGGCTGCGCAGCATGACGGTGTTCGGCGGCGTCAACATCAACCCCCAGATCAACGCCCTGCGCAAACCCATCGACATTCTTGTGGCCACGCCCGGACGCCTGCTGGACCACGCCGGCCAGAAGACGGTCGACCTTTCGGGTGTCGAAATCCTCGTGCTGGACGAAGCCGATCGCATGCTCGACATGGGCTTCATCCATGACATCCGCCGCATCCTCGCCCTGCTGCCGGCAAAACGGCAGAACCTGCTGTTCTCGGCCACTTTCTCGGACGAGATCCGCAAGCTCGCGGCCGGTGTGCTGCGCGATCCGGTGGAAATTTCCGTGGCCAGGCGCAACATCGCCTCGGGCCTGGTATCGCAGAAAGTGATCCTGACCGCGCAGGGCAGCAAGCGCGATGTGCTCAGCCACATCATCCACCAGCATGGCTGGCATCAGGTGCTGGTGTTCACGCGCACCAAGCATGGCGCGAACCGGCTCGCCGAGCGCCTGGGCAAGGACGGCCTGGCCTGCGCCGCCATCCACGGCAACAAGAGCCAGGCGGCACGCACGCGTGCGCTCAACGCCTTCAAGGACGGCAAGCTTGCCGTCCTGGTCGCCACCGACATTGCCGCACGCGGCCTGGACATCGACCAGTTGCCCTGCGTCATCAATTTCGAACTGCCCAATGTGCCCGAGGACTACGTCCATCGCATCGGCCGCACCGGGCGGGCGGGCAGCGAAGGCTCGGCCATCTCGCTGGTCGACCCCTCCGAGATGCGCCAGCTCAAGGCCATCGAACGCCTGGTCAAGAAACCCATACCGCGCACCGAGGTGAAAGGCATGTCGGGCGGCACAACACGTCTCTGATCCACAGCCATGCGCATTCCGCAAGAAGTCTCACGCCGCCGCACCTTTGCCATCATCTCGCACCCCGATGCCGGCAAGACCACGCTCACGGAAAAGCTCCTGCTGTTTGCCGGCGCCATCCAGATTGCCGGCAGCGTGAAGGCGCGCAAGGCCCAGCGTCACGCCTCGTCCGACTGGATGGAGATCGAAAAGCAGCGCGGTATTTCCGTCGCCTCGTCGGTGATGCAGATGGAATACCGCGACTGCGTCATCAATCTGCTGGACACGCCCGGGCACCAGGATTTTTCCGAAGACACCTACCGGGTACTGACCGCCGTCGATGCGGCCCTGATGGTGATCGATGCGGCCAACGGCGTCGAGCCCCAGACCGAGCGCCTGCTCCAGGTCTGCCGCGCACGCAACACGCCCATCATCACCTTCATCAACAAGCTGGATCGCGAGGTGCGCGAACCCCTGGACCTGCTCTCCGAGCTGGAAGCGCATCTGGGCATGGAAGTCATCCCGTTTTCCTGGCCCGTGGGCATGGGCCGGCGCTTCGGCGGCGTCTTCGACATCCGCCATGACCACATGCGTGTGTTCCGGCCGGGTCAGGAAAGGCGGGGTGCGGAAGACGAAATCATCACCGGCCTGGACAATCCCGAATGCAGCGCGCGCTTCGGTGAGGACTTCGCCAAGGCCCATGAAGAGATCGCGCTGATCCGGGAAGCCTCGCCCGACTTTGATCACGACGCCTTTCTGGATGCCCGGCAGACACCCCTGTTCTTTGGCTCGGCCATCAACAACTTCGGCGTACGCGAAGTGCTTGATGCCCTGGTCGAGCTGGCACCGCCGCCGGGACCGCGCAGTGCGCTGGAACGCGAGGTCCATCCGCACGAGAAAGTCTTCAGCGGCATGGTGTTCAAGGTGCAGGCGAACATGGACCCCGCCCACCGCGACCGTGTCGCCTTCCTGCGCGTGAGTTCGGGCGTGTTCCGGCGCGGCATGCGCCTGCGCATCTCGCGCAACGGCAAGGAGATCCGCCCGAACAACGTGGTGTCCTTCCTGTCACAGCGCCGCGACCTCCTCGACGAAGCCTTTGCCGGCGACATCATCGGCATTCCCAACCATGGCCTGCTGCAGCTGGGCGACGTGTTGACCGAAGGGGAAACCCTGCATTTCACCGGCCTGCCCTTCTTTGCGCCCGAGCTCTTCCAGGCGGTCGAAGTCCGCGACCCCCTGCGCAGCAAGCAGCTGCGCACCGGCCTCACCCAGCTGGGTGAGGAAGGCGCCATCCAGGTATTCCGGCCCGAAGCTGCGGCAGGCACGCTGCTGCTCGGTGCGGTGGGTCAGCTGCAGTTCGAGGTCGTGCTGCATCGCCTGCGTACCGAATACGGCGTTGACGCCCGGCTCATGCCTTCGCGCTACAACATGGCACGCTGGGTCAGTGCCGAAAATCCCGCCGATATGCAGAAATTCATGCGCGCCAACGAAGCGCATATTGCCCATGACGTGGTTGATGCCGTTGCCTTCCTGGCCACATCATCTGCGCAGCTGCGTGTCGTGCAGGAGCTGCACCCGGACATCAAGTTCCATACCATGCGCGAGCATGGGGTACAGGTCTTCTCCTAGACAGATATACTAGTTCCCAGTTTTCTCCAGCTTTTGCGTGCCTTCTGAAACCTGAATAGACTGTCGTGTCCTGGCGTTTTCTCCTCCTTGTTCTGCTGGTCGTTGGCGGTTTCTCTGCCTGGGGCGGCATCAACCTTGGCAACTGGCTCGTGGCCCATGGCCCGGCAACGCCCATGGTGATCGAGGATGACGCCCCGCTGGGCGATCTGGTGCTGGATGCGGACGGCAGGCCCTTCATGGCACAGCCCCCGCAGCCTCTGATCGATGGGCGCCAGGGCATCCCGGACAATAATGCGGCCATCGCCTGGCATGTGCCCGGACGCTCTCTCATCCACGACGACGTGCTGCCGCCCATCGCCATTGCCACCACTGCCATCAGCATGGAGCAGGCGCGCGCCATCGCCGAAGGCGAGGAAGGCCTGCCCGGCATGGGGGACATCAGCGCGCTGATCGCCAACATCCAGGGTGCGCGGCTGCCACTGCAACCCATCGATGTACCGCAGACCGCATCATCTGCGGCCGCAGCGACGGCCACTGCGCCGGCACCTGTCGGCAATTGGGAGCTCGCCCTGCGCCAGGAAATCCAGGCCTGCAGCCGTCTGGGCTTCTTCGAGCGCCCCAGCTGCGCCTGGGCGGCACGCAACCGTTACTGTGAACCCAACGGGGCCTGGGGCAAGACGCCGGACTGTCCGGCCAAATCCTTCTGAAATTGAGCCATGCCCAGGGAGAAGCTCATGCGCGTCACACGCCGCGATATTCGTCAACTGCGCCGTACAGTGTTCAACCTGTCGGCCGCATCCAATCTGGCCAGCGTACTGCTCGTCGTGCTGGCGGCCGTCGCCTGGTGGCCCGCCGTACAGAAGATAAGGGCCTTTGGCGAAACCGTTGATTACAGCGGCCTGGAGGCACTGGGCCCCACAGTGGTCGAGCGCCTGCAGGAATACAACCCGATCTTCTGGTGGCTGGCCATCATCATCGGCACGCTGTTGCTGGTCTACGTGCTGTACGCCCTCGTCATGGCCATACAGCGCCGCCTGCGTCGCAAGCTTGTCCGGCAAGCCACCATCAGCGGGCTGGCGCAACAGTTGTCCGAGCCCGCACGCGAAGTGCTTTCCTGGGCATGGCATGACCGCCGCGAACCCATCAGCGTTGGCATTCTGCAACAGGCTCTGACCCAGATGCACGGCGGGCGCGCTTCCCGGATTGCCCTCGCGCGCGAACACGCGGCCGCACTGGCGCCGGCCCGGGACGAGCCCCAAGCACCGGCCCGGAAGCAGCCCGAGGTTGACAAAACGGATGACAAAACACTTGCGCTAACGCCCAAAATGTGATCGACTATCTTTTATGGACTGCGCACACGCTTACTCCCGTTTCACCATTGCCCGCCAGCAACTGGCCGGGCCGCGTGCTTTCGCCTGCATTCCTGCCTGCTTGTCTACCCCTTGCCTGTCTACTCCCGTCTCTGCGCCCCTCCTGCGTGGCCTTCTGCTGCTAGCGACCGGTTGCCGAGCCTAGCGTTGCGTGGCAGTTCGGCAGCCTGACCTCCCGCCACAGCCCATTTCCGGTTATTGCCATACCCGGCGTCAGTCATCCTGCGAACCCTGTGCAGACACGACAACCCGGCAGACCCAGCCAGACAGGTAACATCATGATCAAGAATCCTTCCGACAAATACCGTCCCTTCCGTCCGTTCGACCGCGATTTCTCCGAACGCACCTGGCCCTCCAAGAGCATCACCAGGCCGCCCATCTGGATGAGCACCGACCTGCGCGACGGCAACCAGGCCCTCATCGAACCCATGAGCGTGGAGCGCAAGCTGCGCTTCTTCGAAATGCTGGTGCGCATCGGTTTCAAGGAAATCGAGGTCGGCTTCCCCTCGGCCTCGCAAACCGATTTCGACTTCGTGCGCAAACTGGTGGACGAAGACCGCATTCCCGATGATGTCACCATTATCGTGCTGACCCAGTCGCGCGAAGACCTGATCCGCCGCACGGTGGCGTCGGCTGCCGGTGCGCGACGCGCCATCGTTCATCTGTACAACGCCTGCGCGCCGGCCTTCCGCAAGATTGTCTTCAACATGAGCCGCGAGGAAATCAGGCAGATCGCGACTTCCGGCACGCAGCTGGTGAAGGACTGCGTTGCGGCCCATCCCGAGACCATCTGGGGCTATGAGTACTCGCCCGAGGTCTTCAGCACGACCGAACCCGAGTTCGCCCTCGAGGTCTGCAATGCCGTCACGCGCGTCTGGCAGCCCGGTCCCGGCAACAAGATCATCTTCAACCTGCCCGCCACCGTGGAAGCGACCACCCCCAACCTGTATGCCGACCAGATCGAGTGGATGCATACGCATCTGGACCAGCGCGAACACATCGTGCTCAGCGTACATCCGCACAATGACCGGGGTACGGCAGTCGCGGCCGCCGAGTTTGCCGTCATGGCGGGCGCCGACCGTGTCGAGGGCTGCCTGTTCGGCAGCGGCGAGCGCACGGGCAACGTGGACCTGGTCACACTGGCACTCAACCTCTATACCCAGGGTGTCCATCCGGGCCTGGATTTTTCCGACATCGACGAAATCCGTCTCTGCGCTGAATACTGCAACCAGTTGCCGGTTCATCCGCGTCACCCCTATGCCGGCGATCTGGTGTTCACCGCGTTTTCGGGCTCACACCAGGATGCCATCAAGAAGGGCTTTGCCGTGCAGAAGGCGGACGCCATCTGGGAAGTGCCCTATCTGCCCATCGATCCGGCCGACCTGGGGCGCAGCTACGATGCCGTCATCCGCGTCAACAGCCAGTCCGGCAAGGGCGGCGTCTCCTATCTGCTCGAAAAGGAGCACGGCCTCAGCTTGCCGCGCCGCCTGCAAATCGAGTTCAGCCGCGCCATCCAGCGCGTCACCGACGAGACCGGCGCAGAAGTCACTGCAGATCAGGTCTTCAACATCTTCAACTCGGAGTATCTGGACCAGAACGAGCCCTGGAAGCTGGTGCGTCACCGTATCACGGGTGACCGCGGCAATGGCAGCGGGCCCCGCTTCGAGATCGATGTCGAGCTGGAGCATGGCGGCGAAACACGCCAGCTCAGCGGTTCCGGTGATGGTGCGCTTGCCGCCTTCGTCAATGCCCTGGGTGTGGATGTGCGCATCATGGACTACAACGAACACGCCATAGGCACCGGCACCGACACCCGTGCCGCATCCTATGTGGAAATGCGCGTGGGCGATTCGGCCACCGGTTTTGGCGTGGGCATCCACAAGGACATCGTCACCGCTTCATTCCTGGCCATCCTCAGTGCCCTGAACCGTCACGAAAAGGCGCAGGCCGCCGAAGCGGCAAGCCCGGCCACGGCTGTCGCCTGAACGCCGGCCGGCCTACCACATGGAGGCCGGCTCCCAGGTGACATCCGCCCCCTGCTGGTGAGATGCCCGGAGCATGGCCAGCAGGGGCCAGGCCCGTTGCCGGAACGTAACCGGCTCGGTAATGGGATGGCCTGCACTGTCTTCATCATCGAAGCCTTTGGGCTGCCCATCGGCGTGACGCTTGCGATCAAGCTCGACGGCTTCTTCTATGGCTGCGATGGCAGCCGGCATCTGTTCCCGGGTGAAGACACCGCGCTCGGGCAGGCTGTTGCCATACTGCCTGCCGGCCACGCGCATCACCATGAGTGCATGTTCTGCAAACATGACCACATCGGCCGCAGCTCTGGAATGAAAGACGACTAGCATAGCGGTTTCCCTCCAAGGACTATAAGTACACACTACCGCAGCCGCAGCCGCCTGCCAAGGGGCAAGATGGAGTCCGTGACCCACTTCAGAGTTCCGGACCATGCCACCCTTCGCGCCCGCGCTCATCCTGGCCACCCTGATGCTGCTGTCCCGGCCGGCCCTTGCCCAATGCACACCCGCCGCCATAGGGCCGCCCTGCGCCCAGGCGGGCCTGACCCTGGCCCCTGGCCACGAGCCGGCACTCAACCTGGGGGCGGGCAATCCCGTCCATCTGGTTACCGGCAACAAATATCAACGCGAGATCGACCTGCCGCCGTCACGCAGCATGCCCGGTCTGGAAATCATCCGTCATTACAACGCCCTGGATCCGCGCGCCTCGGCCCTGGGCAGCGGTTGGCAACTGTCCTACGACAGCCGTCTGTACCGCTTGCCGCAGGGCCGGCAAATCGTGCAGGCCGACGGATCCCGCCTGCATTTCCCGGGCCACGGCACTGCAGGCACACTGGTGCCAGGGCCCGGCGGGCAGACGACGTGGCAGCGGCCCGATGGCGGCAGCATGGATTTCGATGCGCAGGGCAGGCCGATCCGTCTCCAGAAACCCGGCAGCGAACCCCTCACGCTGGAGCGCCATCCACCCGGCAGCCCGTTCCAGGGCATGCTGCATCGTGTCAGCAACACACGCGGCCAGTCACTTGCTTTCGAATACGCGCAGAATAAGGACGGCACGGCGCAACTGCGCGCCATCATCACGCCGGCCGGCCGCTTCGACTACCGGTACGCACCGGCAGCCAGTGCGGCTGCAAACCTGGTTCAAGTCAGACGCCCCGATGGCCTGATGCGCCTGTATGACCATGATCCGGCCATGCAGGGCGGCCATGCACATGCCCTGACCGGCATCGCCATCGGCAATGGGGCGGGCCGGCGCCTCAGCATTGGCGAATGGGCCTACGATGAAAACGGACGCGTCACCCACTGGTCGGCCGGCAACACCCGGCTGCACATCGACTATCGGCGCACACCCGACGGCTCGCAGCCGGGCCTGACGATAGTCAGCGATGCACGGGGCCGCCAGACGCGCTTTCACACGGCACAACGGGGGCGCCGCCATGTTCTGCTGGAAGTGGATGGCGCCGGCTGCCCCGGCTGTGCAGCACCCGGCATCCGGGCACGATACGATGCCCGCGGCAGGCTGCTGTCCCTGGGCGGCACAACGCTGCTGCGCGACACGCACGGTCGGATTCGCGGTCTGCAGGCAAGCGACGGCGGCTGGCCCGGCCTGCGCATGCACTTCGATGACAATGGGCGAATGCAGGCCTGGCACAGCACTGTCACCGGTACGCTGCATCTGGATCGCGATGCCCGGGGCCGGGTCACGACACATCGGCACGCCAACGGCGATACGCTGGCACTCGCACGCGATGCCCGGCACCGGCCCGTGCGCATCGACGAGTCCCACGGTGATGCGCAGACCACAACGCGGCTGATATGGGGCAATAATCGGCACGACGGCCACCTGCGCGCAATCCATCACCCCAACGAGCGTCAGTCCATCACAAGGGATCGCCGAGGCCGGATTGTGCAACGCATCACCCTGCGCACGAACGCGGACGGAAAGACGCGCCGATGGGAAGACGGCTTTCGCCACGACGACCAGGGGCGGCGCGTGGAACACCATCTTCCCGAAGGCGGCCGGCTGCACTTTATCCGGGATGCACGTTCAAGCCTGGCCGCCATCGAATGGATTCGCGCCGACGGGCAGCGCATCACCCTGTGGCAACAGCAGGCCGGTGCGGTCTGGCAGTGGGCCAACGGCCTGCACCTGTATGGTGATCACGAACAACTCCAGCTGACTCGCGACGAGGCGCAGATCTGGACCCAGCACCGCCGTCAGGACCGTCTGGGACGCATCCTCGAAGAGCGCTTTGTGCTGTCGACCGACGACGGTCTCAAGCACCAGCAGCATTGGCGTTATGCCTACGACGCACAGCACAGGCTCATCGGTGCACAGGAAGGTGAGTCTCCCGCACACTGGCATGCCTGGAATGCAGACGGGAGCACAGCGGGTCGGCGCACACCCCGATCCGAAGCTGGGCCGCCCCGTTGGCAGCGGGACGCCTCGGGCCTGCCACGGGTCCATGACGGGTATGCGCTCGGCTGGAGCGCCGGGCGCCGCCTCGCCGAAGTGCGCACGGGCAAGCACGTCGTGGCGCGCTACCGGCACAACGCACTGGGCTACCGGATCGCGCGCGAAACGGCGGACGGCCGGCGCACGGATTATTTCCACCTCGACGGACAGCTCGTAGCGCAGTCGCATGCCGGCGCACGGCGCGCCATCAGCCGTCGATATGTCTATGCCGGGCTCGTGCCCGTGGCCTTCATCGACTATTCCGACGACGCACCGCAGGGCGTGTGGTATGCCATCCACACCGACCAGCTGGGCGCACCGCGCCTGGTGACGGACGCCCGGGCACGGGTGCGCTGGGCGGCGCATTACACGCCCCTGGGACAGGCAAACATCATTGCCGGCGATATCAGCCTGGATCTGCGCCTGCCCGGGCAGGTCTTCGATGCCGCCACCGGCTGGCACGACAACCTCCTGCGCACCTATGACCCCGTCCGGGGCCATTATCTGGAGCCCGATCCGCTGGGCCCCGTACCGGGCAACCAGGCCTACGGCTACGCCGCGCAACAGCCGCGCCGCCATCTCGACCCCAGCGGACTGCTGCTGTTTGCCTTCGATGGCACACGGCAGAGTGCGGCCACGGGCAGCAATGTGTGGAAGCTTGCCCAGCTCTATGCCGATGGCGCGGCACACTACCATGACGGCCCGGGCAATGCACTCTACATGGACTGGGATGCGCTCACCGCCAGTGACGTCGGGCGCATACTGGACACCCAGTGGCAATGGCTGCTCCTCGAGCTCGCGCGCGCCGGGCCCGGCACCGTCACGCCGATTGATATCATCGGCTTTTCGCGAGGAGCGGCGCTGGCGCGCCATTTCGGCAATCTGATTACCGAACAGGTCGACCAGGGCCGGTTTCACATTGAAGACCGCGTGCACGGCAGCATCTCGGCGTGCGTCGACCTGCGTTTCATGGGGCTTTTCGACACCGTCAGCCAGTTCGGCGTGGGCGGCGTGCAGAACCGCAACTACGACCTGGGCATCTCCCAGGCCTGGCAATGGGTGTCGCACGCCGTTGCACTGCACGAACACCGCTGGCTGTTCCCGCTGAATACCGCCGCCGACGGTGCCGCCACGCAGGTGGTGGAGGCCGCCTTCATCGGCGCGCATGGCGATATCGGTGGCGGCGCAAGCAACGATGGCGGCGATCTGGACAAGATTGCGCTGCAGTGGATGCGCTGGCAGGCCACGGCAGCCTCGGTCGGCATGGGTGCCGGCGCTGCGGCAGATCGCACTGTTGACACCCCCATACTGCACGATGCGCGCAGTACCATCGCACGCCGCCTGCAGGACGGTGACCGCAGCGTACTGGCTTCCGATCACCGGCCCCTGCACAATTACCAGCAGGACCATCCGCGTCTGGGCGCCGTCCCCAGGGCACAGACCGAAGACTTCATCCAGCGCCTGCCGGGGCGCGAGGCAACGCTGGGCCCAACGGCCGGCGAAGTCGATATGCAGGGTTACCGGGAATGGCTGCAGCAGACGCTGGGCTGGCCCGCGCCCCCCGTCTGATATGATTACAGATTGCCGCGGGGAACCCTTTTCCGCTCAACTTCCGTCGACCCGTCTATGCTTGCAGGGCAACAACAACAGCTCATTTCACTCATCGAGGCGGCCGTGCAGGCCCTCCTTCCGGAGGCCGACACCACAGTGGTGCTCGAACGCCCGAAAGTAGCCGCCCACGGCGACATGGCCTGCAATATCGCCATGCAGCTGGCGCGCACCGCCCGGCGCAATCCACGCGAGCTTGCCCGGGACATCGTCGACCGGCTGCTCGCCATGCCCAATGTGGACGAACTACTGGCCACGGCCGAAGTGGCCGGCCCGGGCTTCATCAACTTCCGCCTGGCGCCGGCGGCCCAGCACGCCGTGCTCGAGCTCATCCGCACGCAGGGCGAGCGTTTCGGCCACCAGGCGGCACGCAACGAAAGCGTGATGGTGGAATTCGTATCGGCCAACCCCACCGGTCCGCTGCATGTGGGCCATGCGCGCCAGGCGGCGCTGGGTGACGCCCTCTGCCGGGTCTTCGAAGCCGGCGGCTATCAGGTCACGCGCGAGTTCTACTACAACGACGCCGGCAACCAGATCGACAACCTCGCCATCAGCGTGCAGGCGCGTGCACGCGGCGTCATGCCCGACAGTCCCGACTTCCCGGCCGACGGCTATCGGGGCGACTACATCCTCGACATCGCCCAGGACTTCATCGCCGGGCACGCCGTGCAGACCAGCGACGGGCCCACCGTACAGGCTTCGGGCGACATCGATGACATCGACGCCATACGCCGTTATGCAGTCGCCTATCTGCGCCGCGAGCAGGATCGCGACCTGCAGGCCTTCGGGCTGGCTTTCGACAACTACTATCTGGAAAGCAGCCTGTACACCAGCGGACGCGTGCAGCGCACGGTCGACGCCCTCATCGCCTCGGGCCACACCTATGAAAAGGACGGCGCGCTGTGGCTGCGCACCAGCGAGCTGGGCACGGGCGACGACAAGGATCGCGTCATGCGCAAGCGCGAAGGCGGCTATACCTACTTCGTGCCGGACGTTGCCTATCATGTCACGAAGTGGGAGCGGGGCTTTCGCCAGGCCATCAACATCCAGGGCAGCGACCATCACGGCACGGTGGCCCGGGTGCGCGCCGGCCTGCAGGCGCTGGGCATGGGCATCCCCGAGACCTTCCCGGCCTACATCCTGCACAAGATGGTGAAAGTGGTGCGCGATGGCGCCGAAGTGCGCATTTCCAAACGCGCCGGAAGCTATGTCACCCTGCGCGACCTGATCGACTGGGTGGGCCAGGATGCCACACGATTCTTCCTCATCCAGCGCCGTGCCGATTCCGAATTTGTCTTCGATGTGGATCTGGCCCGCTCGCGCAGCGAGGAAAACCCCGTCTATTACGTGCAGTACGCCCATGCGCGCATCTGCTCCATCCTCGATCAGAGCCAGCACCTGGCCGATCGCATTCCGGATGCCCCCTTCACCGGCCTGACGGCCCCCAGCGAGCTGGCCCTGCTGCGCCGGCTGGCGGAATATCCCGCCACACTGGCCAATGTGCTTCAGGATCTGGCGCCCCATCACCTGGCCTTCTGGCTGCGGGACTGCGCAGCCGATTTCCATACCTGGTACAACGCCGAGCGCGTGCTTGTCGAGGACGAGAGCCTGCAGCTGGCCCGCCTGCGCCTGGCACATGCCACGCGTCACGTGCTGGCGGGCGGCCTGGGGCTGCTGGGCGTCTCTGCGCCCGTGCGCATGTAGGGCTTTCCCATGGCACGCAAGGCACGAAAATCCCGGGCCCGCTCCGGTGGCAGCACCGGGATGGGCATCATGATCGGCCTTGTGCTCGGGCTGGTGGCGGCCGTTATTGTTGCCCTGTTCGTGACACGCGTGCCCATGCCCTTTGCCGACAAGGCGTCACGTGCACCGGCACAAACGCTGCTGCCCGAGCTGCGCGACGCACCCGACCCCAACCGCGGCCTTTACGGCAAGAGTGCCCTGCCTGAAGCCGTACCCATGATGCCACCGCCATTGTCGGCAGAGAAGGCGAAAGGCGAAACGGAGACATCCGGCGACGACGAGCTCGCCGCACTCATTTCACGACTGGACCCGCCTGTGCAGCGGCCCTCCCCTGCGCAGGGCGGCGTGCGCGAAGCCACCGTCATCCCCGGCGTCACCACCACCCCGCAATACTATCTGCAGGCCGGTGCCTTCCGCTCGGCCCAGGATGCCGAAAG
The DNA here is from genome assembly GCA_041655275.1 of Castellaniella sp. Lineage (GTDB taxonomy): Bacteria > Pseudomonadota > Gammaproteobacteria > Burkholderiales > Burkholderiaceae_B > JAJYRX01. Next base: position 172,805 of record JBBAFU010000003.1, read on the forward strand.
CGTGCGGGCACGCATCCTGGTCCTTGGCCTTCCGGCCCGGCTCGAGCAGGCCCAACTCGACGGGGCTACAATCAATCGTGTTCGCGTGGGCCCCTTTGCCGGTATCGATGACATGAACCGCGCACGCAGCCGGCTGGGGGAACAGAACATCGAATCCACGGTCGTAAGGCAATAGCACATCCGCCTTCACCACCTCAGGAACTCCTCATGCCCAGCTTTCATCCCTTTCTTGCCCTGTTCGCACTGATCACCGGTCTGCTGCTCACTCCCTTTACACCGGCGCAGGCGGCGGATCCGTCGTATCGCACACTCAAGGCCGCCCAGCCATCGGAAACCACCGGCAAGATAGAAGTACTGGAGTTCTTCGCCTACACCTGCCCCCATTGCAAGACCATGGAACCGCTCGTCAGCCGGTGGGCCCGCACCCTGCCTGAAGATGTGGTGCTGCAGCGCGTCCCGGTGGCCTTCAACGCCGGCATGGAAGACTTGCAAAAGCTCTACTACACGCTGGAAAACCTCGATCGCCTCGATCTGCACGAAGCCTTCTTCAAGGCCATTCACAACGAACACCGCGAAATCTTCACCGCGCCGGCCATCATCGACTGGGCGGTCGAGCAAGGCCTTGACCGGCAGGTGTTCACCGACGTCTTCAGCTCCTTCGGCATCCAGGCGCGCGTAGGGCGCGCCAACGAGCTGGCCCGCAACTACGAGATCGACGGCACGCCCAGCTATGCAGTCGGCGGCAGGTTCGTCACGTCGCCGGCGCAGGCCAAAGGTTACGACGCCTCGTTGAAAGTGGCCGGCGAGCTGATCGCCATGGCCCGCGACCGTGGACAGCCCTGAGGAAACCCCCGAACGAGGCGATCCGCCGACACGCGTGCCACTGAAGGTGGAGGACTGGCTGTCGGTAGTCGCCATGGCCGCCCTGGCCATCATCACCTTCGCCAATGTACTGGTGCGCTATCTGAGCAACCAGTCGTTTGCCTGGACGGAAGAGATTTCCGTCTTCCTGCTCATCGTGCTCACGATGACCGCCGGCGCAAGCGCCTTCGTGCGCCGGCTGCATATCCGCATAGAATTCATCGCCGATCGCGGCACCGTGCAGCGCCGTCAGGCGCTTGCGCGGCTGGGCACCACCGTCAGCCTGATGTTCTTCGCCCTGCTGACCGTGTTGTCGGCGCGCATGGTCTACGACGACTTCACCTGGGGTGACACCTCGCCCGCCATCGGCATCCCGACCTGGTGGTACACCATATGGATGCCGGTGCTGTCGCTTGCCATCTGCCTGCGCCTGATCGGGATACTGCATCGCATCGGCCGGCAAGCGCCATGATCAGTGCCGTCCTGTTCATCAGCTTTGCCATCCTGATGATCCTGGGCACGCCCGTTGGAGTGTCACTGGGCGTTGCCGGCACCGTGGCCATCGTGCTTTCCAACCTGGATACACAGTGGTTCGGCCTGCTCGCCGTGCCGCAGAGCTTCTACGCCGGGCTGGCCAAGTACCCCCTGCTCGCCATCCCCATGTTCGTGCTCGTCGGCAGCATCTTCGAACGCTCGGGCGTGGCCGCGCGCCTGGTCAACTTCGCCATCGCCCTTGTGGGCCGCGGCCCCGGCATGCTGCCCCTGGTGGCCATTGCCGTGGCCATGTTCCTGGGCGGTATTTCCGGCTCCGGCCCCGCCTGTGCAGCCGCCGTCGGTGCCGTCATGCTCGGTGCCATGCAGCGCGCCGGCTATCCGGGCACCTTCTCGGCCAGCGTCATTGCCGCCGGCGCCTCCACCGACATCCTCATCCCGCCGTCGATCGCCTTCATCGTGTATTCCGTGCTGGTGCCCCAGGCTTCGGTGCCCGCACTGTTTGCCGCCGGACTCGTCCCGGGCCTGCTGGCGGGCATCGCCCTCATCATCCCGGCGGTATGGCTGTCGCGTCGCCACGGCATGGGAATGCACGAGGCCGGCCTGCCGCGCCCGCCCTTCTGGCGCTCGCTGCGCGAGGCGGCCTGGGGCCTGATCGCCCCCGTCATCATCCTGGGCGGCATGCGCATGGGCTACTTCACACCCACCGAGGCCGCCGTCGTTGCCGTCTTCTACGGCCTGTTCGTCGGCATGGTCATCCATCGCAGCATGCGCTGGCGCAACCTGTTCGGCATCTTCCGCGAAGCCGCCGAGCTTTCGGCCGTCATCATGATGATCGTCACCCTGGCGGGCATCTTTGCCTGGGCCCTGTCCACGCTCAGCATCATCGACCCCATTACCAATGCGATCACGAATTCGGGGCTGGGTGAAACCGGCGTACTCGTCCTGCTCATTGCGCTGCTCGTGATCATGGGCATGTTTCTGGATGGGATCTCCATCTTCCTCATCTTCGTACCCCTGCTCATGCCGATCGCCAACGCCTACGGCTGGGACCCCGTCTGGTTCGGCGTCATCCTTACCGTCATGGTGGCCCTGGGCCAGTTCACACCGCCGCTGGCGGTCAACCTGATGGTGTCGTGCCGCATGGCGAACGTGCCCATCGAAGGCACGGTGCGCTGGGTACTGTGGCTGCTGCTGTCCATGTTTGCGGTGCTGCTCATTCTTATCGTCTTCCCGCAGACAGCGCTGTGGTTGCCCCACACCCTGGGGTATTGAGTCTACACTTTCCGGTGCAACTTCCCACAACCTGAAAGGAGACTCACATGAAAGTCCGCAATCTGCTGGGCGCTGTGGCCTGCGCGGCCGCGATGCTGCTGGGCGCCCCCGCCGGCGCAGCCGGCTACAAATCGGAATACAAGCTATCCATCGTCGTCGGCACCACCTTCCCCTGGGGCCAGGGCGCCGTCATCTGGTCGGACCTGGTACGCGAACGCACCGATGGCCGCATCAACATCAAGATCTACCCGGGCACCTCGCTGGTGCAGGGTGACCAGACGCGCGAGTTCCCCGCCATCCGCCAGGGCCTGATCGACATGGCCATCGGCTCCACCATCAACTGGTCGCCGCAGATCAAGGAGCTCAACCTCTTCTCGCTGCCCTTCCTGATGCCCGATTATGCCGCCATCGATGCCCTGATTCACGGCGAAGTGGGCCGCCTGCTCTTCGAACGCATCGAGAAGGCCGGCGTTGTGCCCCTTGCCTGGGGTGAAAACGGCTACCGCCAGCTCAGCAATTCCCGCCATGCCGTGCGCACACCGGCCGACCTGAAGGGGCTCAAGCTGCGCGTTGTCGGCTCGCCCCTGTATATCGACACCTTCACCGCGCTTGGCGCCAACCCCACGCAGATGAGCTGGGCCGACGCCCAGCCCGCGCTGGCCACCGGTGCGGTCGACGGCCAGGAAAACCCCCTGTCCATCTACGCCGGCTCCAAGCTCTACGATGTGGCGCAGAAACACCTGACGCTGTGGAATTACGTGGCCGATCCACTGGTCTTTGTCGTCAACCGCGAGGTATGGCAATCCTGGAGCGAGGAAGACCGCGCCATCGTGCGCAAGGCAGCGGAGGAAGCGGCACTTCAGGAAATCGAGATCGCCCGCAAGGGTGTCACACCCGAGGATACGTCGCTGCTCGATGAGATCGCCACCCACGATGTGACCGTCACAACGCTCAGCGACGAGGAGCACCAGGCCTTCGTTCAGGCGACCCGGCCGGTGTTCGACAAGTGGAAGAAGACCGTGGGCGAAGCCCTGGTTGACCAGGCCGAGCGCGACATCGCTGCACGCGCCCGCTGATCACTCTGTCGGTCGTAAATCTGGCTCAGGATCTGGCTCAGGCTGCGCGCGCCGCAGCCAGGGCCTGCTCCAGGTCGGCCAGCAGATCATCGATATGCTCCAGGCCGACATGCAGGCGCAGCAGGGGATGGGTGGAATCTCCCCAGTAGCTGTGCATCCTGAGCGTGCCCGGATCCACCAGCTGCACAAGGCTCTCGAAGCCGCCCCAGGAAAAGCCGATGCCGAACAGCACCAGGGCATCCGCCAGACGGCGTGCGGCCGCCACATCGTGCTTGAGCTCGAAGGACAGCAGGCCATTGGAGCCGGTGCAATCGCGCTGCCACAGCGCATGGCCGGCATCGCCCGGCAGGGCGGGGTGGAAGACACGGCCCACATCGGGCTGAGCCGCCAGCCACTGAGCCACGCGCAGGCCGTTTGCGGCACTTTCACGCATGCGCAGGGGCAGGGTACGCACGCCGCGCAGGGCAAGCCAGGCATCATCGGCGCTGATGGAATAACCCAGTGCATAATGCGTATCGTCCAGGCGCCGGGCCAGTGCCTCGTCGCGGCAGACAACGGCGCCCAGCATCAGGTCGGAGTGGCCGCCCACATACTTGGTACCCGCCACCACCGTCACATCGGCGCCCAGCGCCAGGGGACGGTAGACATGGCCGGAGCCCCAGGTGTTGTCCACGACAAGCACCAGATCATGCGTGCGGGCAAACGCCGCCAGTGCCGGAATATCCAGCATCTCCAGCAGCAGCGAACCCGGTGATTCCACATACAGCACGCGCGTCTCGGGCCGGAGTGCCTGCGCCAGCGCTGCCGGCCGGCCCGGACAGTAATCGACCTGTATGCCCATACGCCCGAGCACGGACCGATCCAGACGGCGCACCGGCCCGTAGGCGCAGTCGGCCACCAGCGCATGCTCGCCCGCGCTCAGGAACGCCAGCAGGGGCAGCGTGATCGCCGCCAGGCCGGACGAGGCCAGGAAGGCGCGCTGCCCGCCTTCCAGATGGCAGAAGACGGCTTCCAGCGCCGCATGCGTATCCATGCCCATGCGACCGTAGACCGGCGAGCGCTCGCCGGCGGCCTTGCGCCCGGCCATCGCGTCGAGCGCCGCCAGATCGCGGAAGCGCACTGTGCTGGTACGCTGGGAGGGCAGCGCTACGGGTGCCGCACCGGTTTCGGGATCAAAAGGTGCCAGGCCGGCATGTTGCAGATAGGTCTCGGACCGGGGGCTGCGGCGATCGTTCATGATGGGATTCTGGGTGAAAATAGACAACACGCCCATGTTAACAAGAAGGACGCCCTTTCCATGCCCGGTTTCGATACTGTGCTGTCTTTTTTTGCAATCTCGGTGCTGCTGGCGCTCTCGCCCGGCCCCGACAATCTTTTCGTGCTGGCGCTGTCCGCCGCCCAGGGGCGTGCCGCCGGCATGCGCGTCGTGATCGGCCTGTGCATCGGTCTGGTGGGCCATACCCTGGCAGTGGCCGCCGGCCTGGCCGCCATGTTCGCCGCCTCGCCTGCGGCATTCACTGCACTCAAGCTGGCCGGCGCCGGCTACCTGCTCTGGCTCGCCTGGCTGAGCCTGCGCCCGCGGCAGGCCGATGGCCCCGCACCGGCAAGCCGGGCCAGCCCGGCAACCCCGCCGCCCCGACGCAGGCAACGACTGGTACGCCGCGGTATCATCATGAACCTCACCAACCCCAAGGTCTCGCTCTTCTTCCTGGCCCTGCTGCCGCAATTCACCTCACCGCAGCACGGCCCGGTGGTCACGCAGATCCTCTGGCTGGGCGTGATCTTCATGCTGGCCACACTGCTGGTATTCGGGCTCATTGCCTGGTTTGCGGGCCTGCTCGGCGAGCGCCTGCAACGCTCGCCGCGCATCCATAGGCTGATGCAGCGTCTGGCCGGCCTGGTCTTCATCGGCCTTGCACTGAAGCTCGCCTTCAGCCCTTCCCTTGGCGCTGAAACCGTATGATGCCCTGCGCATCGCGGCTGCGGCTGAGCTCGCCCCGGAAGTAGAGTGCATGCAGGTGCGCCAGCGCCTCGCCCATGGCAAAAGTGAGCTGGTGCAGGTCGAGCTTGCGCCGGAACAGTACGGGAACGATGTCGGCGGCGCTCTGCGGCTGTTCGCAGGCGGCCAGCACCTCCTGCAGGCGCTCGGCATGGTGGGCGTGCTGCTGCGAGATGCGCTCGTGCAACCCCTTGAAAGGCCGGCCGTGGGACGGCAGTATCAGCGTGTCGCCGGGCAGGTCGTCATAGGCCTTGAGCGAGTTCAGATACAGGGGCAGCGGATTCGCCTCGGGCTCGTGGTTGAACACGCTGACATTGGTGGAGATGCGCGGCAGCAGCATATCCCCCGAGATGAGCACACCCAGGGTGTCGCAGAACAGGGAGATGTGCTCGGGCGCATGCCCGTAGCCGACGATGCTGCGCCATTCACGCCCCCCGATGACGACGCTGTCGCCGTGCATCAGGCGAACGAAGGACGTGGGCATGGATGGCACAAGATTGGGATAGTAGCCGGCACGCTGGCGGATCTGCTCGCTCGCCTCGGGATCGGTCAGGCCGTGACTGGCGAAGAAGGACGCCGCCAGCGGCCCGTTGCCGCCGCCCACCGCCCCCTCACCCTGGGGGTTCGACCACAGGCGGGCAAGCACATAATCCGTCGCACTCATGATCAGCGGGGCCTGCCAGCGCTCGCACAGCCAGTGTGCCAGCCCCACATGATCGGGATGCATGTGCGTCACGATGACGCGCACGATGGGCAGGCCTTCAAGCACCTGCTCGAAGACCTGCTCCCACAGTGAGCGCACTTCGGGCCGGGACACGCCGCAATCCACCACCGTCCAGCCGTCACGCCCGTCGCAGGTATCGCGCAGCAGCCAGATATTGATGTGATCGAGCGCAAACGGCAGCGGCATGCGCACCCAGCGCATACCGTCGGCCACGGCGATGGCATGCCCGGGCGCGGGCAGTTCATCATCCCAGGGGTAGCTCAGTCTCTTCTCGTTAGGATTCATCAGTTCCCTCAATATGGATTCGTGCCTCAAACCACAGATTGTGGCATGATTACCGCACCTGCAGCACTCACCCCTCTATAACGGAGCACGATATGAGCCTGCCTGGCCTTAACTTCAATCTTGGCACCGACATCGATCTGCTGCGCGATGCAGTGCAAAATTTTGCCCGCGAGCGCATCGCACCGCACGCGGCCGACATTGATCGCACCGATCAGTTTCCCATGGAATTGTGGCGCGAGCTCGGCGAGCTCGGCCTTCTGGGCATTACCGTGGATGAAGCATGGGGCGGCAGCAACATGGGCTACCTCGCCCATATGGTGGCCATGGAAGAGCTGTCGCGCGCCAGCGCCTCGGTCGCCCTGTCCTACGGCGCGCATTCCAATCTGTGTGTAAACCAGATCCATCGCAATGGCACCGGGGAGCAGAAGCGCCGCTACCTGCCCGGCCTGATCAGCGGCGAGCAGGTCGGCGCCCTTGCCATGAGTGAATCGGGCGCAGGCTCCGACGTGGTCAGCATGACGCTGCGCGCCGAGCAGAAGGGCGACCGCTACGTGCTCAACGGCAGCAAGATGTGGATCACCAACGGGCCCGATGCCGACACCATGGTGGTCTACGCCAAGACCGACGTGCAGGCACGCCATCGCGGCATCACCGCCTTCATCGTTGAAAAGAACTTTCCCGGCTTTTCGGTCGCCCAGAAGCTCGACAAGCTGGGCATGCGCGGCAGCCACACCGGCGAGCTGGTGTTCCAGGATTGTGAAGTGCCCGCCGAAAACATCCTGGGCGAACTCAACGGCGGCGTGCGCGTCCTCATGAGCGGGCTGGACTATGAGCGCGCCGTCCTTGCCGCCGGGCCGCTGGGCATCATGCAGGCGGTGATGGACGCCGTCATCCCCTACGTGCATGAGCGGCGCCAGTTCGGCCAGGCCATCGGCGAATTCCAGCTCATCCAGGCCAAGATGGCCGATCTGTACACCGCCCTGCAGGCGAGTCGCGCCCTGTGCTATACGGTGGGTCGCAATCTGGACGAGCTCGGCACCGCGCATTCGCGCCGGGTGCGCAAGGACTGTGCCGCCGTCATCCTGTACTGTGCAGAGAAAGCCACCTGGATGGCGGGTGAGGCCATACAGATCCTGGGCGGCAATGGCTATATCAACGATTATCCCGTCGGTCGGCTGTGGCGCGACGCCAAACTCTACGAGATCGGCGCCGGCACGAGCGAGATCCGGCGCATGCTCATCGGTCGCGAGCTGTTCAACGAAACCGCCTGACACCAGGCACAGCCATGCGCGCCGACGCGGATTACTGCCAGGTACAAGCGGCGCCGCGTGCGGGGCTCAGCCCGCGCGAGGTGGCCGCCACCATCCTGGCCGGTTTCGATCGCCACTATGCCCTCTTTCGCTACAGTGCCCAGCGTGCCAAGACCCTGTTCGAAGCGCAGCACTGGGCGGGCATACAGAAGCTCACGCGCGAGCGCATCGCCTATTACGACAGCCGCGTCACGGAGTGCACCCGCCAGCTCAACCGCAGCCTCAAGGGCAGTGATGCCTGCCCGACACCCGAGCGGGCCGGCCATGCGCTCACGGCGGCGCAGCTGGATTTCTGGCAGCGCGTCAAGACGGAATACGTGGGCCTGCTCGCCGCCCACCAGCAGCCCGAGTGTGCGGAAACTTTCTTCAACTCGGTCTCCTGCCGCATCGTGCAGCGCGACTACTACAACAATGACTTCCTGTTCGTGCGCCCTGCCGTGGCCACCGACTACATCGACGACGCACAGCCCTCCTACCGTGTGTACTACCCCCTGGCGCAGGGGCTGCGCGCCTGCGTGCACGCCATGGTGGCCGATTTCGGACTTGCCGCGCCCTATGCCGACCTGCCGGCCGATACCCGGCGCATCGTGCGCATGGCGGTACATTACCTGCGTCGCGCGCTGAATCGCAGCGTCGACAACCGCATTGCCGACGACTGCCAGATCCAGGTGCTGGGCTCGCTGTTCTTCCGCAACAAGAGCGCCACCATTGTCGGCCGGCTCGTCAATCACAGCGCCGTCCACCCCTTTGCCATCGTGCTGCTGCACAACGCCGCCGGGCAGATCACGCTGGACGCCCTGCTGCACACCCGCGACGACCTGAGCACGCTGTTCAGCTTCACGCGTGCCTATTTCCTGGTCGACATGGTGGCGCCGGCCGCCACCGTGGAGTTTCTCCAGACCCTGCTGCCGCGCAAGCCCAAGGCCGAGCTCTACACCGCCATCGGACTGCACAAGCAGGGGAAAACACTGTTCTATCGGGATTTCCTGCATCATCTGTCCCATTCGCACGATCATTTCGATCTGGCACCCGGCATCCGCGGCCTGGTGATGAGCGTCTTCACGCTGGCCTCCTATCCTTATGTATTCAAGATGATTCGCGACCGCATCGGCAAGGATGGCATGGACAATGCCACGGTGCGGCGCAAATATCAGCTCGTCAAGCAGCACGATCGCGTGGGCCGCATGGCCGATACCTGGGAGTACTCGCAGGTCGCCCTGCCGCGCCGGCGCTTCTCCGCCCGCCTGCTGGCGGAATTGCGCGCCCAGCTGGGCGCGCAGATCGAAATCCTCGCGGACACCATCGTACTGCGCCACGTCTATATCGAGCGCCGCATGACGCCGCTGAACCTGTATCTCCTGCGCGCCACCGACCCCAGTCTGGACCAGGCGATACAGCAATATGGCCAGGCAATTCGCGAGCTTGCCGCCGCCAACATCTTTCCCGGTGACATGCTATACAAGAACTTTGGTGTCACACGCTTGGGGCGCGTTGTCTTCTACGATTATGATGAAATTCAGCGCATGTCGGAAATGAACTTTCGCCGCATCCCGCCGGCGCCCAATGAAGAAGCCGAACTGGCGAGTGAACCCTGGTATCCGGTCGGGCGCAACGACGTCTTTCCGGAAGAATTCAGCGTCTTCCTGCTGGGCAACCCGCGTGTACGAGAGGCCTTCATGCGCCACCACGCCTGCCTGCTGGACGCGTCCTGGTGGCAAGCCGTGCGCGAACGTGTTGCACAAGGCCATATCGAAGATATCTTCCCGTATGACGACAGCCGCCGTCTTTCCCATTTTTTCTCAGGAGCAAGCCATGTCTGATCCCATCGTCATCGTCTCTGCCACCCGCACCCCCATGGGTGCCATGCTGGGCAGCCTTTCAAGTCTGTCGGCCCACGAGCTGGGGGCCATCGTCATCCGCGCTGCCGTAGAGCGCGCCGGCATCGCGCCCGATGTCGTGGATGAGGTACTCATGGGCAATGTCCTGCAGGCCGGCCAGGGCCAGGCGCCGGCACGCCAGGCCGCCCTGGGCGCGGGTCTGCCGCTGAGCGCCGGCTGCACCACCATCCACAAAGTGTGCGGTTCGGGCATGAAGGCCGCCATGTTTGCCCACGACCTGCTGGCCATGGGCAGCGCCGAAGTCGCCATTGCCGGCGGCCAGGAAAGCATGAGCAATGCCCCTTATCTGCTGCTGCGCGGACGCCAGGGCTATCGCTATGGCCATTCCACGGTATACGACCACATGGCGCTTGACGGGCTGGAAGACGCCTATCAGCGCGGTACGGCGATGGGCGTGTTCGCCGAACAATGCGTCAGCAAATACCGCTACACACGTGAGCAGCAGGACGCCTTCGCACTCGAATCCCTGCGTCGTGCACGCGCTGCCGCCGAAGACGGCGGCTTCGCCTGGGAGATCACGCCGGTCACCATCAAGGGCCGCAAGGGCGACACCGTGGTCGATCAGGACGAAAGCCCCATGCGCGCCATGCCCGAGAAGATCCCCACACTGCGCCCGGCCTTCGTGAAGGACGGTACGGTCACGGCGGCCAACTCCTCATCGATCTCCGATGGTGCCGCAGCCCTGGTCATGATGCGCGAATCGACGGCCCGGCGCCTCGGGGCCAGCCCGCTGGCGCGCGTCATCGCCCATACCCAGCACGCGCAGGAGCCGGAATGGTTCACCACGGCCCCCGTGGGCGCCATGCAGAAGCTGTTCGATCGCACCGGCTGGAAGGAAGCGGATGTCGATCTCTACGAGATCAATGAGGCCTTCGCCGTCGTCACCATGGCCGCCATGGACGAGCTGAAGCTCCCGCACGAGAAGGTGAATATCCACGGCGGCGCCACCGCCCTGGGCCACCCCATCGGCGCCTCGGGCGCACGCCTGCTGGTCAGCCTGATCGGCGGCCTGCGCCAGACCGGCGGCAAGCGCGGCATGGCCTCGCTGTGCATCGGCGGCGGCGAAGCCGTGGCCATGGCCATCGAAATGGTCTGAGGACCACCCCTTGATCCGGGGTCGATGCGGCAATTTCACGCCGCAGGCAACCGGCTCCGGATTGCCATCATATTGTCCTTGGACAACTATATACTCTATTTGACAATTAGACTGCAGTCCATCTATATTGGCGCCACCGAGATTTCAAAACCATGGCGGTCGCATTGCCATTGAAATCAACCGACAACCCAAGCAAGGCGGCACACGCAGGCGTGGCGCCGCCCGACAGGACACGCAATGCCCGTCATCGAATCCCGCATCAACACCCGCGCCCAGGGCTTCGTCGAGAATGCCCGTGCCACGCAGCGACTGGTGGATGACTTGCGCGAAAATCTGGAGCGCACGGCGCTGGGCGGCAGCGCCGCTTCACGTGAACGCCACCTGAGCCGCGGCAAGCTGCTGCCGCGCGACCGCGTCGAGCGCCTGCTCGATCCCGGCAGCCCCTTTCTTGAGCTGTCTCCCATGGCAGCTCACGATATGTACGACAACGATGCGCCGGGCGCCGGCATCATCACCGGCATCGGCCAGGTCTCGGGCCGGCAGTGCATCATTGTCTGCAACGATGCGACCGTCAAGGGCGGCACCTACTACCCCATTACGGTGAAGAAGCATCTGCGCGCCCAGGAAATTGCCGCCGAAAACCACCTGCCCTGTATCTATCTGGTGGATTCCGGAGGGGCAAACCTGCCCAACCAGGACGAAGTCTTCCCCGATCGCGATCACTTCGGCCGCATTTTCTTCAACCAGGCCAATATGTCGGCCCGGGGCATCGCCCAGATTGCCGTGGTGATGGGCTCGTGCACCGCCGGCGGCGCCTACGTTCCCGCCATGAGCGACGAATCCTTCATCGTGCGCAACCAGGGAACCATCTTCCTTGGCGGGCCGCCGCTGGTGAAGGCCGCCACGGGCGAGGAAGTGAGCGCCGAGGATCTGGGCGGAGGCGACGTCCATACGCGGCTTTCGGGCGTGGCCGACCATCTGGCCAACAACGATGCCCACGCCCTGCAGATGGCCCGCGATGCCGTGGCCCGCCTGAACCGGGGCAAACCGGCGCCGCTGCAGTGCCGCGAAGTGCGTGCCCCGCTGTATGACCCCGCTGAGCTCGATGGCGTCATCCCCACGGATACGCGCCAGCCCTATGATGTGCGCGAAGTCATTGCCCGCATCGTCGATGGCTCGGAATTCGATGAGTTCAAGGCGCGCTACGGCACCACGCTCGTCACCGGCTTTGCACACATACACGGCATGCCCGTGGGCATCATCGCCAACAACGGCATCCTGTTTTCCGAGGCGGCACAGAAAGGCACGCACTTCATCGAACTGTGCTGCCAGCGCAATATCCCCCTGGTCTTCCTGCAGAACATTTCAGGCTTCATGGTGGGCCGGCGCTACGAAAACGAAGGCATCGCCCGCCATGGCGCCAAGATGGTCACCGCCGTGTCCACGGCCGCCGTGCCCAAGTTCACCGTCATCATCGGCGGCTCCTTCGGGGCGGGCAACTACGGCATGTGCGGGCGCGCCTACGGCCCCCGGATGCTGTTCATGTGGCCCAATGCCCGCATCTCGGTCATGGGCGGCGAGCAGGCGGCCAGTGTGCTGGCCACCATACGGCGCGACAACCTGGAAGCGCGTGGACAAAGCTGGTCCGCCGACGCGGAGGAAGCCTTCAAGGCACCCATCCGGGCGCAGTACGAGCATGAAGGCCATCCCTATTACTCCACGGCCCGCCTGTGGGATGACGGCATCATTGCACCATCCGACACGCGCCGTGTCCTGGCCCTCGGGCTGTCCGCCGCATTGAATGCCCCCATCGCCCCGACACGCTTCGGCGTGTTCCGCATGTAAGGAGCACCCGTGTTCAACACATTGCTTATCGCCAATCGTGGCGAAATCGCCTGCCGGATTGCGGCCACTGCGCGCCGCATGGGGCTGAAGACGATCGCCGTGTATTCCGACGCCGATGCCAACGCCCCGCATGTGGCCGCCTGTGACATCGCCGTGCCCATCGGCGGTGCCGCCGCCAGTGAAAGCTATCTGCGCGCCGATGTCATCCTCGAGGCGGCCGCACGCACCGGCGCAGATGCCATCCACCCCGGTTACGGCTTTCTGTCGGAAAACGCCGACTTTGCCCGCGCCTGCAAGCAGGCCGGCCGGATCTTCGTCGGGCCGCCGGCGGAAGCCATTGAAGCCATGGGCAGCAAATCCGCCGCCAAGACGCTGATGGAACAGGCGGGCGTCCCGCTTGTGCCCGGCTATCACGGGGATATCCAGGACACCGTCTTCCTTCAGGGACAGGCGGACGAGATCGCCTACCCGGTGCTCATCAAGGCCAGCGCCGGCGGTGGCGGCAAGGGCATGCGCATCGTCGACAATCCGGACAGCTTCGTGACCGAGCTGCAGTCCTGCCGGCGCGAGGCGGCAAGCAGTTTCGGTGATGATCGCGTCCTGCTGGAACGCTACATCCAGAAGCCCCGCCACGTGGAAGTGCAGATCTTCACGGACACCCACGGCAATGCCGTCTACCTGTTCGAGCGCGACTGCTCGGTACAGCGCCGCTACCAGAAAGTGCTTGAGGAAGCGCCCGCACCCGGCATGACGGCCGAACGGCGCAAGGCCATGGGTGAAGCCGCCATCGCGGCGGCCCAGGCGACAAACTATGTCGGCGCGGGTACAGTGGAATTCATCCTGGAAGCCGACGGCCGCTTCTACTTCATGGAGATGAACACCCGCCTGCAGGTCGAGCATCCGGTCACCGAAATGATCACGGGGCTGGATCTGGTGGAATGGCAATTGCGTGTGGCCGCCGGAGAGCACCTGCCGCTCACACAGGATGCCCTGCAGCTGCGCGGCCACGCCATCGAAGCCCGCATCTACGCAGAAAACCCGGACAGGGGCTTCCTGCCGTCGACCGGGCGGATCTCGGTCCTCCGCTTCCCGGCACACACCGCTTTTGCCGACGGTGATGTACGCATCGACAGCGGCATACGCGAAGGCAATGTCATCAGTCCCCATTATGATCCGATGATCGCCAAGCTCATCGTACGCGGCGAAGACCGGCGGCAGGCGTGCCGGCGCATGCTCCAGGCACTGGAACAGATGCGCGTCGTCGGCGTACAGACCAACATCGCCTTCCTGCATCGCCTTGTGGCTGATGAGGCCTTCGCACAGGCCGATCTGGATACCGGCCTCATCGAACGCCGTCGTGACAAGCTGTTTCCACCGGCGCAACCGGCGACGCTGCCCGTACTTGCCCTGGCGCTGGCCGGGCAGCTGTGCGATCAGGGACGGATATCGGGAGCCGGCATGGATGGTGCACCCCCGGCCGATCCCTGGCACCAGTGCGATGCCTGGCGCGTATCGGGCCGGGTGAGCGAAAGCTTCCAGTTGATGGATCAGGGCGAGATGCGCACCTTGACCCTGAGCGGACGCCCCGGCGCCTGGCAGCTGTCTGGCGATGACGAGATGCACGCTTTCTCATGGTCCTGCCGGCCGTCCGGCGGGCCGCTTGCCCAGGTGTCGATTCAGCTGGGTGATGAACGCCTTCACGCACAGACCATGATCCACGGCAACGATATCCTGGTCTTCGCCGGTGCGAGCGTCCATGCTATCGGTCGTGAAGACCCGGGACGCTACGGCGAGGATGCTTCAGAAGCGGATCCGGGCAGCCTGCGTGCACCCATGCCGGGCAAGATACTGTCCATCCATGCCGAAGTGGGCGACACCGTCACCCGTGGCCAGCGCCTGGTCGTCATGGAAGCCATGAAGATGGAGCACAGCATCGATGCGCCCGCCGATGGCAAGGTAAGCGCCATCTTCTTCGACGTGGGCGATCAGGTCGAAGAAGGCGTGGAGCTCATCGACGTCGAGTCTTCGTGAAATACGCCGGTCCGGGCGTATCCTGAACGCCCGGGACCCGGCCCCACCCCTCCCCGTTTCATTCAAGAGCAATCACCCTGGCAAAATTGCCGGGGTGATTGCTTTTTTGCATTGAAATCTGCAATCCACTGAATATACAGCGATTATCGCCTGGTCTTCATGGTTTGGCTGTCTCTTTCCTGCTTCATATTTTTTGTCTATAGACAATTGATAATTCTATTTGACAATTATCGCCTGATCAGAATATATTGAATCCGTATTCACAACATTGACTGCCAGGTTTGCCATGGACAAGAAATTGACTGCCTACACGACTTACGCAGACGCACAGAAACACTGGGCCCCCGAAAAGCTCTGGGAGCTTGTGGACGGCAACAGGGATCACCTGAACCTGGCCCATGAATGCATCGACCGGCACGCGGAGGATCCCGGGCGCATTGCCATCACCGTCGTGCATGCTGCCGGCGAAGATGAAATGCTCACCTACCGTGATCTTGCAGTTGCGTCCTCGCAATTTGCGAATTACCTGCTGAGCCGCGGTGTGCGCAAGGGCGATCGCATTGCCGTCATGCTGGAGCCATCCCGCGCCTTCTATGTCACGCTTTTTGGCATCATCAAGACCGGTGCAATCGCAGTCCCGCTTTTCACGCTCTTTGGACCGGAAGCGCTCGCCCTGCGCATGAATGATTGCGAACCGTCGCTGCTGGTGACCAATCCGGAAAAAGCACCCATGGTTGCGCCCGATGCCGCCTTCGAACTGCTCGTGCTGGATGATCCGGACCTGTCATGGCTGGCCGGCTACAGCCCGGCATTCGAGTGCACGACGAGCAGCCGGGATCTGGCCATCTTCCAGTACACCTCCGGAACCACGCGGGAACTGCCGGACGCCATACGCCACACGCACGGCGCCATCGTCACCTTGCTGCTTGCCGCCCTGTATGGCACGGGACTGCGCCCGGGTGACAAATTCTTCTGTCCGTCCTCGCCCGCCTGGGGGCATGGCCTGTGGCACGGAACGCTGGCCCCCCTCGTTTTCGGAATTCATGTCGGTGCCTACTCGGGGCGCTTCAATGCCGATCGGCTGCTCGCCGCACTCAGCCAACATCAGTTCACAAATATGTCGGCGGCGGCCACACATTACCGGATGATGCGCAACAGCCCCGATATCGAACGGCACCGCTATGCTTTCGACAAGCTGTCCTTCACGGGCGAACCTATCGACAGCACGACGGAAACCTATATCAGCCGCGTGTTCGGCGCCCCGGTTTGCAGCATGTACGGCACAACCGAAATCGGCGTCATCCTCGTGTCCTACCCCGGAGCGGAAGACTTCGTGGTGCGCCAGGGCTCCCTTGGAAAACCCGTGCCCGGAACACAGGTTGAGGTTCAGGACGAGGACGGCAAGCCCTGCCCGCCGGGTGTCGTCGGCGAAATGAAGGTATTGCGCCGCGGCCAGTGGATAGGCACCAAGGATCTGGGAAAGATCGACGAAGATGGCTACTTCCATCATGCCGGCCGTATAGACGACATCATCATTTCATCGGGCTGGACCATGAGCGCGGTCGAGATCGAGGACACGCTGCTCAAGCACCCGCAGGTCCAGGAGGCCGCCGTCATCGGCGTGCCGGACGAGCTGCGCGGCCAGGTCGTCAAGGCCTTTGTCGTTTCGCGGGAACCCGGAAACACCGAGCTCACCCGGGAAATTCAGGAATTTGTGCGCTCCCGCCTCAGCCAGCATGAATATCCGCGCCAGCTCGCCTACGTGGCTGAACTGCCCAAAACCCCTGCAGGAAAAATCAATCGGAAAGTATTGCGCACACTCGGCGAGTGTGCCTGAACACCTGACCGATACCCCACCTACCGCTATCGGAGACCAAGATGGACATGACAACCCGCAATTTCCCGAAGATCACGGACGAGGATCTCGATGCACTGGCAAAGAGAATCGATATAAAGATTACCAACACCCTGGAGCCCTGGTGCCACGAAGCCACACGCGACAACATCCGTCACTATGCCCATGGCATCGGTGATGACAACCCGTTGTGGTGCGACCCCCTCTACGCTCGCAACACACGCTATGGCGACGTGATCGCACTGCCCAGCTTCCTGTTCGCCACCAGTCGCATCATCTCCGGCTACGTCGGCGGCCTGCCCGGCGTGCACGCCATGTGGTCGGGTGCAGACTGGAACTGGCACAAGACCATTCATCGCAATGACGAGATCACCACCGAAGCCTGGCTAAAGGACTTGATTCCGCATGAAACGCGCTTCGCAGGGCGTGCGATCCAGCAGGTCTACCACGTGGATTTCTTCAATCAGCATGGTGACAAGGTTGCCGACGCCGACAGCTGGTGTTTCCGCACTGAGCGGGATCACGCCCGCGAGCAGGGCACAAAATACCAGGAAGTCCGCAGCCGCCAGCCCCGGCGCTACACCGATGAGGATCTGGAAAAAATCTACCGGCACTACGTCGACGAAAGCATCCGCGGCAGTACGCCCCGCTACTGGGACGATGTGCAGGTTGGCGATGCGCTGCCGGTAATGGTCAAGGGTCCCATGACAGTGACGGGCTTCATCGCCTTTGCGCAGGGATGGGGCGGTCTGTACATCCGTGCGAACAAGCTGGCATGGAAGCTGATCAGCGCGCATCCGGGCACGGGCATCAAGAACCGTTTCGGCATTCCTGACGTGCCGGAGCGTGTGCACTGGGAAGAAGATTTCGCCCTGGAAGTGGGCGCGCCCGGCGCCTACGATTACGGCCCCGAACGCAATTCCTGGCTGACACACCAGCTGACGAACTGGATGGGCGACGATGGCTTCCTGCGCAAGGCGCATTGCAAGATCCGCCGTCACAACCCCGAAGGCGACGTCATCTACATCAAGGGCAAGGTCACGGAAAAGCACCAGGATGGCGACCGTTTCCTCGTCACCATTGAGCAGGAAGCGCGCAACCAGGACGACGAGCTGTCCGCCATCGGCTCCGGCGTCGTCGAATTGCCGCGCAAATAAGGCGTCACCATGAAAGACAAGGCAGAAAACGTGCAAACGGCGGTATGGCGGGCCACAGATTCCACCCGGGGTCCGCTGGACGGTATTCGCGTCGTCGACCTGTCTCGTGTTCTGGCCGGTCCGTTATGCACACAGATGTTGGCCGACCACGGCGCCGATGTCATCAAGGTGGAGCCGCCTTTCGGAGATGAATCCCGTCAGTTCGGCCCGCCTTTCGACGACGAGGGCAACGCCGCCTATTACTCCGCCCTCAACCGCGGCAAACGGGCCATGATCCTCGATCTGAAGCATGCTGAAGGCCGTTCCGCCCTGTTCGCGCTGCTCGAGCAGGCAGATGTCCTGGTGGAAAACTTTCTGCCTGGCACGCTCGAAAAATGGGGGCTGGGCTATGAAGAGGTGCTGCGGGAACGTTTTCCGCAGCTGATCTTCTGCAGCATCAGCGGTTTCGGGGCGTCCGGCCCCATGGGCGGCCTGCCCGGATATGACGCCGTCATGCAGGCTCTCAGCGGGCTCATGAGCATCAACGGCACGCCGGATTCCGGTCCCGTCAAGATCGGCATCCCTATCGTGGATCACCTTACTGCATACACCGCCTTTTCAGGAATACTGATGGCGCTGCATGCAAGGCACGCCAGTGGAAAAGGGCAGCCGGTTGAAGCGGTGCTGTTCGATACCGCCCTGAGTCTCCTGGTGCCCCACGCTGCCAACTGGCTGCACTCGGGCGATGAGCCGCTCCGGCTGGGCAACACCCATCCGAACATTGCACCCTACGATTGCTTCCAGGCGCTGGACGGCCCCGTATTCCTGAGCATCGCCAATGATGCGCAATTCCGGCGGCTGTGCAAGCATCTGGCGCGCGAGGACCTGCTCGAAGACCCCAAATACGCCAGCAATCCCCTGCGCGTACAGAACAACGCCGCCCTGCATCGGGAAATCGAAGCCTCGTTTGCGCAACGCCCCCGCGAGGCACTGTGCGTCGAGCTCATGAAAGCCATGATTCCCGCCGCACCGGTGAACACCGTTCCCCAGGCCCTGGGTCTTGCACACACCGGGCACAGGCACATGGTCCTGCGCGAAGGCGGTTACCAGGGCCTGGGCGTTCCCATCAAGTTTCCGGACACGGTCAGCCCGTTCAGCGGAAAGCCTCCCAACTTCGCGGAACACGACACGGAAATCAGAAATGCATTGAACCCATCCGCCGAACCGGACCCACAAAAACCATAAGGCCCGCCGGCATTTTCTCTTGACCCACCACTACTGCACGGAGACAAACCATGCGTCTATTCCAGAACATCATGATTGCGGCCGCCGGCCTGCTGATAGCACACTCCGCCACGGCCAGCCAATCCTATCCCGACCGGCCGGTACGCATCATCGTTGCCTACCAGCCTGGCCAGGGGACCGACATCGCCACGCGATACTTTGCCGACTTCCTGAGCAGAAAGCTCGGCCAGTCCTTCTATGTCGAGAATCGGGCCGGCGCCGGAGGCAACATCGGAACACGCGCAGCGGCGCTCGCCGACCCGGATGGCTACACCCTGACCATGGGCACCAACGCCACACATGCGCTCAATGCCTTCCTCTACTCCTCGCCGGGATTCGAACCCATCAATGACTTCGAGCCCATCATCCTGGTAGGCACTTTCCCCATGGTGATGCTCACTACGCCGGATACGCCGTTCAAGAATCTGGACGATATTCTCGCTACCGTAAAGACCGACCCCAAAAGCGCCGACTTCGGCATGCCCAGCACCACGGCACGGCTCGTCTATGAGTTGCTGAAAAAGCAAACGGGCGTCGAACTCTTCGGCGTCCCGTACAAGGGCTCGGCGATGGCGCTGTCCAATCTTGTCGGCGGCGAAATCCCGCTCTCCATCGACACCATCATGGCAGCACAGCCACAGCTGCAGGCCGGACGCATCAAGCCGATCGCCGTGACCGGACTCGAGGAAACCGAGTTGCTTCCCGGCGTGCCCACCGTTGCCAGCCAGGGGCTTCCCGGTTTCGAAGTCATTGCCTGGAATGCCCTGTTTGCTCCCAAGGGCACACCGGAAAACATCATCAACACCCTGAACTCGGCGCTGAATGAGTTTCTTGCACTGCCGGAAACCAGAAAACATCTCCTGGGCCTGGGCTATGATGCCGGTGGAGGTGCCCCCGACCGATTGGCCGAGCTTGTGCAGTCGGAGTCGGCGAAGTGGGGTCCCATCATCGAGGAAGCCGGCATCAAATTCGACTGACACCCATACCATGAGCGTGATAGAGACAACGCCAACACCCGCCGGCACCGGACAACGCATTCGTCCGGTGCCGGCGGTCAGCAGGGCCATTGCCATCCTTCGCCTGCTCGGACAGGCGAAGGAACCGCTGAACGCAAAGACAATTTCGGACGCCCTGGAGCTGGTGCCCAGTACATGCCTGCACATCCTGCGTGTACTGGTATCCGAGAACCTGCTGATTGTCGACGAAACCTCGAAGCGCTACCGGCTTGGCCCCGGCATGCTGGTGCTGGCACGCAGCATGATGGACACCGACCTGTTCGTGCTGTCCGCCCAGCCTGCGCTCGACGAGATCGCAGAGCAATGGAAGGTCACGGCCATCGGTGTGCAGATACTTGGTCTGAACCAGATGGTCGTCACTGCCCTGTCGCGTTCGCAACTTCCCTTTCGGTTGCATGTCGACATCGGCAGCCGCTTTCCCGGTCTCATCAGTGCAACGGGACGCCTTGTTGCGGCTTACAGCACTGTAAGCGACAAAGCGCTGAAAGAGCGCTTCGAGCGGCTGCGCTGGGAACAGCAGATCAGTTTCGAGGAATGGCGAGCGCAAGTGTCCGAAGTCGCACGCCGGGGCTACAGCATCGATGAAGGACAATACATTTCCGGCGTGACGCTGATTGCTGTACCCGTCATGAACCGGCAGCAACAGCTGAAACACACGATCGTGACCGCCGGTATCAGCGACCAGGCTTCGGAGAAACAGACCCGGGCATTGATCGCGGACCTGAGAAGGCATGCCACGAACATTGCCGACGAGATCTACGCACTCCGATGAACGCGACAAGCCCGAACCAGAACGCCACGGACGAAAGCGGCTGGCGTGAGCACCAGCTGCCCGGACTGATGGGCGAACTCGGCCCGCTGCTCAGCAAAAAAACCGAAAATGGCTGGCTCTACGGCCTGAGGGCGGGAAAATCCCACCTGAATGCCGCCGGTATCGTTCACGGCGGCACCGTGAGCACGCTGCTCGATCATGCATTCAGCGCGGTATGCTGGCACGCCTGCGACAAGCATCCCTGCCTGACCGTTCAGCTGAATGTGAATTTCCTTGCGCCTGCACTCGAAGGCGATCTGCTGGTGGTGCATACCCGCATCACCAGAAAGACCCGATCGCTGCTCTTCGTCGATGGGAGCCTGTGCGCACGCGGAAAAACCATCGCCACGGCACAGGCCATCGTCAAGCCGGTCTGAGCCGGCCCCCTTTTCAGCGGCTCAGGCCACGCGCACTGATGGGCCAGACGGCCTCGACCGTTCGGCCGCGAAAGGCAATCATGGCATCGTGCAGATTGATGGTGGGGTCGCAATGGCCGGGCACCAGGCGCAGGTGGGTGCCCAGCGCCGGCCGCGCCGCCTCTTCTTCGGCCACCAGCAGGGTATGTTCGTCATGCACGGCCTGGCAGCGCAAGCCGGGATGCCCGACCACCTGCGGCAGGCCGCTTTCCGCCGTCAGCGACTTGAGCCCGGCATCGGCCACGGCGCGCCGGGCCGTGGGTGTGCTCATCACCGTGGCCAGCACATAGAGGCTGTGGCGAAAGCGTATGGCCTCTCCCCAGTCGAGCTGTCCATAGTCATTGTCCATGAAGGCGTAGGAGCCGGCTTGAATCTCGGTGTACACGCCTGAAGCGGCGTCGAAGAGTGCCGTGCCCGTGCCCCCGCCGGTGACGATGGCGCATTCGAAGCCGGCGCGCGCCAGGGCCTTGACGAAGCGTGTTGTGCGACGCGCGGCACGCTCGCTGGCCGTACGCCGCCGCTCATGCGAGCGCAGATGCTGTATGCCGCCGTGATAGGCCTGTATGCCGCCAAAACTGACCTGTGGCAGGCGTGCTATGGCCTGGGCCAGGGCGACAGCCTCCTCGGGTGTCTGCACGCCGCAGCGCTTCTGTCCAACATCGATCTCGATGAGCACACTGGCCCCGGAGCCCTGGGCCGCCAGGGCGGCCGACAGCGCTTCGAGCGCACGCGGATTGTCCACACAGACGCTGATGCGCGCCTGGGCGGCAAGGCGGGCCAGCAAGGCAAGCTTGGGGGCCCCCACCACTTCATTGCTGATATGGATGTCACGCAAACCGGCAGCGATGAAGCAGGCGGCCTCGGTCACCTTCTGGCAGCAGATCCCCTGGGCACCCAGCGCCACCTGGCGCAAGGCGATATCCGGACAGCGGTGCGCCTTGGCATGGGGACGCAGGGCCACCCCGTGACGCTCCGCCAGAACCTGCATGGTGCGCAAGTTCTCTTCGAACGCATCCAGATCCAGGATGAGGCTGGGCGTATCCACCTCGTCCAGTGCATCACCCGGCTGTGCCCCCGATCCTGCACCAGGCGCAGGACATACGGAAGTCACCTCTGTCATAGGATAGGTTCCTCGCATCAGTTCGAAGCGCAGATCGGCGCCGCCATAAGCGTAGCCTATTTCCGGCTCCGCTGGCCAGCACCCGTCATTTGCCACCATGAACGATTCAGCGTAAAGTGCCTTCGGGAAGCTCTGAGGCAATGGGGGTCATCATGTTTGAAATACTGGTTTACCTTTTCGAAACCTATTACACCCCCAAAGCCTGCCCCGAGGCCGATGTACTGGCCCACAAGCTGGCGGCGGCGGGCTTTGAGCATGAAGATATCGACGAGGCGCTGAGCTGGCTGCACGGCCTGGCCCAGACGACGGAACAATGCCTGGATCTGCCCTTCAGTTCCGCAGGGCAGGGTTGCCGCATCTATACCGAGCAGGAATACCAGGCGCTTGGCAGCCCGGCCATCGGCTTCATCACTTTTCTCGAACAGTCCGGCGCGCTTTCACCGGCCCTGCGCGAAATCCTCATCGACCGGGCGCTCGCCACGGACGAGTCACCCATACCGCTCGACCAGCTCAAGATCATCGCCCTGATGGTGCTGTGGAGCCAGCAGATCGAAATCGATCACCTGGTGTTCGAAGAGCTGCTGGTCAACGACGACAGCCGCCCCTTTCACTGAGCAAGGCGTCTGATATAGTAAAAAGTCCGGGTCGCCTCCACTGGATGCAGGCGCATGCTTGCGAAACCGGCGTGCGCAACCGTATCATGCGCGCTAAGGCGGTCTCATCCGCAGTGACTGGAAACACATGACCAAAACGCTCATCATTGCCGAGAAACCCTCGGTAGCCCTGGATATTTCGCGCGCCCTGGGCGGCTTTACGCGAAAAGGCGACTATTTCGAAAGCGATGATTTCGTGCTCGCCTCCAGCATAGGCCACCTTCTGAGCCTGGTCGCTCCCAATGATCCCGTGCGTGGCAAGTGGAGCTTTACCCACCTGCCCGTGATTCCGCCGCAGTTCGATCTGGGCCCCGTGGACAAGCGCTCCACCGAGCGACTCAAGCTGCTCGTACGCCTGCTCAAGCGCAAGGACGTCAGCGCCATCATCAACGCCTGCGACGCCGGGCGCGAAGGCGAGCTGATCTTCCGCTATATCGTCCAGTACGCCGGCGTGAAAAAGCCGATTCAGCGCCTGTGGCTGCGCTCCATGACGCGCACGGCCATCCGCGAGGCCTTCGAGCAACTGCGTGACGACGAGACCATGCAGCCGCTGGCCGACGCGGCCCGCTCCCGCGCGGAGGCCGACTGGCTCATCGGCATCAACGGCACGCGTGCCATGACCGCCTTCAACAGCAAGGATGGCGGCTTCTTCAAGACACCCGTAGGACGCGTGCAGACGCCCACGCTGACCATTGTGGCCGAGCGCGAGGAGCGCATCCGCAGCTTTGTGGCACGCGACTATTGGGAGGTGCATGCCACCTTCGTTGCTGCCGCCGGCCTGTATGAAGGCCGATGGTTCGACCCCGCCTTCGTCAGGAACGAGAGCGATCCCGAACAGCGCGATTCCCGCCTGTGGTCCGAAACGGCTGCGCGCACCATTGTCACCGCCTGCGAGGGACAGCCCGGCGAAGTCGAGGAAGAGTCCAGGCCCTCGCGCCAGATGTCACCCGCCCTGTTCGATCTCACGTCGCTTCAGCGTGAGGCCAACTCGCGTTTCGGATACTCGGCCAAGACCACGCTGAGCCTGGCCCAGGCGCTCTACGAGCGTCACAAAGTGCTCACCTATCCGCGAACAGACTCCCGCTACCTGCCCGAAGACACGGTTGCCGTGGTTCGTGAGACCATGCAGCAGCTCGCCGGCGCCGATGCCGGCACGGCCACCCCGCTACAGCCTTTTGCGGCCACCGTGGTCGAGCAGCAGTGGGTCAAGCCCAACCGGCGCATCTTCGACAACCGCAAGGTATCGGATCACTTCGCCATCATCCCCACCCTGCAGCTGCCCAAGGAGCTCAGCGAAGCCGAGGCGCGTATCTACACCCTGGTGGCCCGCCGTTTCCTGTCCGTCTTCTTCCCGGCCGCCGAGTTCCGCGTCACCACGCGCATCACCCGCGTCGCCGGCCATCACTTCAAGACGGAAGGCAAGGTGCTGGTTGAGCCGGGCTGGCTGGCCATCTATGGGCGCGAAGCCCAGGGCGAAGACGCTCACCTCGTGGCAGTCGCGCCCGACGAACACGTACGCACGGAAGACGTCGAGTTGCGCGGGCTGCAGACCCGCCCGCCGGCGCGCTTCACCGAAGCCACGCTGCTCTCCGCCATGGAAGGCGCAGGCAAGCTCGTGGATGATGAAGCGCTGCGCGAAGCCATGTCCGAACGCGGGCTGGGTACCCCCGCCACCCGGGCCGCCATCATCGAGGGCCTGCTCAACGAGGGCTATCTGCGCCGCGAAGGCCGCGAACTCATTCCCAGCGCCAAGACGCGCCAGCTGATGACCCTACTCTCGGGCCTGGGCGTCAATGAACTCACCTCGCCCGAACTGACGGGTGAATGGGAACACAAGCTCAAGCAGATCGAGCAGCGCGAGCTCGACCGCAGCAGCTTCATGCGCGACATCGCCCAGATGACCCAGGTCATCGTCAAGCGGGCCAAGGAATATGACGGCGACACGGTTCCCGGCGACTATGCCACGCTGACGACGCCCTGCCCCAAGTGCGGGGGTGTGGTCAAGGAAAACTACCGGCGCTACGCCTGCACGAATTGCGACTTCTCCATCAGCAAATACCCCGGCGGGCGCACGTTCGAGACGGCCGAAGCCGAGACGCTGCTGGAAAAGCGCGAGCTCGGCCCGCTGACCGGCTTCATCAGCAAGCAGGGCCGCCCCTTTGCGGCCGTACTGCGCATCAGCGACGAGCACAAGCTCGAGTTTGA
The DNA here is from genome assembly GCA_041655275.1 of Castellaniella sp. Taxonomy (GTDB): domain Bacteria; phylum Pseudomonadota; class Gammaproteobacteria; order Burkholderiales; family Burkholderiaceae_B; genus JAJYRX01. Next base: position 198,193 of record JBBAFU010000003.1, read on the forward strand.
TTTCGGCCAGAATGACGACGCCGATTCCGAGGCGGTCGATTTCTCGGGCAAGGAGTCCCTGGGGCCCTGCCCCAAGTGCGGCGCAGCCGTCTACGAGCACGGCATGAACTATGTCTGCGAAAAATCCGTCGGCCCCGAACGCAGCTGCACCTTCCGCAGCGGCAAGGTCATATTGCAGCAGGAAATCAGCGCCGAACAAATGCGCAAACTGCTTGCAGAAGGGCGAACCGACCTGCTGACGGACTTTGTGTCCAGCCGCACCCATCGCAAGTTCAAGGCTTTCCTGGTGCGCCAGAGCGACGGCAAGGTCGGCTTCGAATTCGAGCCGCGCGCCACGAAGACTGCGGCGAAGAAGACCGGCGCAAAGAAAGCGGCGGCCAAGAAGGCTGCAACGAAGAAAACAGCGCGCAAGAAAGCCGCCCCGGCGGAATCGGAGGCTGATGTACTGGACTAGCGCGTCCCGTAGACCAGATCCCTGAAATACAGGCTGATCTCGGGCACATAGGTGATCAGTACCAGGCACATCAGCACCACCAGCACAAAGGGCAGCAAGGGGCGCACAAGGCGTTCCAGGGGAATCTTCGCCACCGTGCAGGCCGCAAACAGGTTGACGCCGAAGGGCGGGGTCACCATGCCCAGCGCCAGATTGACCACCATGATGACGCCGAAGTGCGAAGCTTGCACGCCAAACTGCATGGCCACCGGCAGCAGCAGCGGCGCCAGCACCACGATGGACGCTGAAGTCTCGATGAACATGCCGATGAGGAACAGGGCCAGGTTCACACCCAGCAGGAAGCTGATCTTGCTGTCGAAGATGGTGGCCAGCCACTCGCCCAGCGCAAAAGGCACGCCGGCGCGGTTGAGCAGGAAGGCGAACACGCCGGCATTGGCGATCACGAACATGATGACGGCCGTCGAGACCACTGAACGATGCAGCGTGTGCGATAGTTGCTGCAGGCCAAGTGTTCGATATATGAACACGCCCACGACCAGGGCATAGACCACTGCCACCGCCGACGCCTCGGTCGGCGTGAACACGCCGCCGTAGATGCCGCCCAGGATGATCACCGGCATCAGCAGGGCCAGCCAGGAGCGGCAAAACGCCGGCCACAGACGCATGCGGCCTTCGCCGTCGCGGGTTCCATAGCCATGGCGGCGTGCATACAGCCAGACGTAGAACATCAGCGCACCGGCAATCAGGATGCCCGGTCCCACACCGGCAATGAACAGCTCGCCCACCGAGGTGTCGGTCGATACGGCGAACAGGATCATCGGAATGGAAGGCGGGATGATGACGCCCAGCTCGGCTGCGGTGGCCTGCAGCGAGGCCGCAAAGGCCACAGGATAGCCATGGCGCACCATCGCGGGAATGAGGATGGCGCCCACAGCGAAGGTGGTGGCCACACTGGAGCCCGCAACGGCGGCGAATATCATGCAGGTGAAGACACAGCTCACCGCCAGCCCGCCCTGCAGCCCGCCGACCACGCTCTTGGCGAAGTCGACCATGCGCTCGGAAATGCCGGCCGCCTCCATCAGATTGCCGGCCAGGATGAAGAAGGGCACGGCGACCAGCGGGTATTTATCCAGTGCCGCGTAGATCTGCTGGGCAATCACCAGCCAGGTCATGCCGCCATCCCAGGCCACGCCCAGCATGGCCGCAAGGCCGATGGACACGGCAACGGGCACCGTGAGGCCGAAGAACAGCAGCATGGAGAGGACCATCAGCTGCGACATGGCTCAGATGACCGTCTCGTCAATGATGGGCCTGGGGGCATCCTGCAGCCACCAGGCGACGACCGCGATGAATGCCAGGCCGGCACCCACGGGAATGGCAAGATAGATCCAGGAGATGGAAATCTCGAGGCTGGGCATGGTCTGGAAGCGCACGCGCCACACCATTTGTGCACCCACCCATGTCAGGAAGCCCAGAAAGCCCGTGACAATGAGCAACACCAAGGCTTCGAGCCCGCGTCGGGCGCGGCCTTTCAGAAGACTGTGCAATACCTCGACACTGAGCATGGCGCCCTGACGGAACGCCAGCGCCACGCCCAGCATCACGGCCCAGATCAGCGATGCCCGTGTCCAGGCTTCGGACCAGTCTGCCGGTGACTGGAGTACAAAGCGCGCGACGACCTGAAAGAAGCCCGCCGCCACTGCCGAAAGCAGCAGCAGCTGGGCAATGACGGACACCAGCAGAAACAGGCCCCGATCAAGTCGGCAAAGCAGGATCATGCCTATTGCATGTTGCGGATGGAATCCACCAGATCCTGGCTGAACTGCTTGTAATACTGCGGATAGACAGGCTCAACCGCCTTCACGAAGGCCGCATGGTCCACGGTGTTGACTTCCATGCCTTCCTCGCGGACTTTTTCCAGCCCTTCGCGCTCGACATTGTCAACGAAGGCACGCATGGCCCTGGCCGACTCCACACCGGCGGTCTTGAAGGCTTCTTTCTGCGCGTCGGACAGGCCGTTGTAGACCGACGGCGACATCAGCACCAGCGCAGGGCCGTAGACGTGCGAGGTGAGCGAAAGATACTTCTGCAGCTGCCACAGCTTGGCCGAGACAACGACCGACATGGGGTTTTCCTGACCGTCTATGGTGCCTTGCTGCAGGGCGGTAGCCACCTCGGGCCAGGCCATGGGCGTGGCCAGAATGCCGATCTCGCGGAAGGCGGCAATGTGGATGGGGTTCTCCATGCTGCGGATCTTGAGCCCCCTGGCGTCGGCCGGAGTATTCACCGGACGCACGTTGTTGGTCATCTGGCGAAAGCCCTGCTCGCCCCAGGCCAGTGCCACCAGGCCGCGCTTGGGGAACTGTGCCAGCAGGTTCTGGCCGATCTCGCTGTCCATCACCTTGCGCGCATGCGTCAGGTCACGGAACAGGAAGGGGATGTCGAACACCCCGGTATCGGGCACGAAGTTGACCGTGGCGCCGGTGGAAACGATGGCCAGATCAATCGTGCCCAGCTGCAGGCCTTCGATGACCTCGCGCTCGCCGCCCAGGGCGCTGTTGGGATAGTGCTTGATCTGATATTCGCCTGAAGTGCCCTTGTCCAGCGAATCGGCAAAGGCCCGCGCGCCGGCGCCGTAATGCGAATCAGTGGACAAGGCATAGGCCATCTTGAGCGTGGTTTCAGCCGCCACGGGCGTGGCAGCCAATACGCCGGCGGCACCCAGGGCCAGAAGCCAGCGGGAGAAACGGAAAGTATTCATCGGAGTATCCCTGAAAAATGAAGGCGCCGAAGGCGGCGTCGGCGTCAAGTTTGCCATAGCCAGGACATCAGGACCACCCGTGTTTACCTTGGGGTCGCGGTATCCTCGCATACCTGCTCCTGGTCGCAATCCACGTACCAGGTGTCTTCCGCCAGCATGAGCTCCTGATGTCCGCAGCCTGCGGGCATCATGGGGAAGCAGTTTTCCAGCGGCTGAACCACGACATCGAGAAAGAACGGCCCATCATGGTCCAGACACTCGGCCAGCGCCGCATCCAGCGCGCCCGGGTCGGCCACCCGGCGCGCACCCCAGCCAAATCCCCGGGCAAGCACCGTGAAGTCAGGCAGGCTGGCGTTGTAGCTGTGGCTGTAGCGGCCCTCATGAATGAGCTCCTGCCACTGGCGCACCATGCCCATGTGCTGGTTGTTGCACAGGACCACCTTCACCGGGAGGCGATGCTGCACGGCCGTGGCCATTTCCTGCAGATTCATCAATATGGAGGCATCACCACTGATGCAGACCACCATGCGGTCGCGATGGGCCACCTGGGCGCCTATTGCAGCCGGCAGGCCATAGCCCATGGTGCCCGCACCGCCGGAAGTGAGCCAGCGCCCCGGCTCACGCACACACAGATACTGCGCCGCCCACATCTGGTGCTGGCCCACATCGGTAGCGAGAATGACATCGCGTCCGGCCAGTGCGGTATCGAGTGTCTTCATCAGCGCCTGGGGCACGATCACATCCGTGGCCGGCTCGAAATCCAGGCAGGCGGCGGCACGCCAGCGGGCAATGCGCTCCCGCCACGGCGCCAGCGGCTCATCCGGGAAGCGGACACCGGCCAGCGCCTGCTGCAGGCTTTCCAGCACGGCATCGCAATCGCCCACCAGCGCCACATCGGCCGGCACGACCTTGCCGATCGATGCCGGATCGATGTCGATATGGATCTTGCGTGCCTGCGGCGAGAAATCGGACAGGCGCCCCGTGATGCGGTCATCGAAGCGCGCACCCACGCAGATGATCAGATCGGCGTGATGCATGGCCAGGTTGGCCTGCAGCGTGCCATGCATGCCCAGCATGCCCAGAAACTGCGCATCATCGCCCGGATAGGCACCCAGGCCCATGAGCGTGAGCGTGCACGGCGCCCCGGTCTGGCGCACCAGCGCCCGGAAGCGCTCGCAGGCCGATACCCCGGAATTGATGAGCCCGCCGCCCCCGTAGAATACCGGCCGGCGCGCCTGGCGGATGAGCCGCGCCGCACTGCCGATCGCATCCCGAAGGCCGGCACCCGTCGCAACGGGCGCGGTCGGGATGGCAGGCACCTGCGCCGCCGTCGTCACGGGCGCCAGCTGGATATCCTTGGGAAAATCGAGCAGTACCGGGCCCGGCCGCCCCGTACCGGCCTCGTGCAGCGCCCGCGCCGCCAGCGTAGCCACGTCGTCGCTGTGCCGGATCTGCGCATTCCATTTCGTGACCGGACGCGAGATGCCCAGCGCATCGCACTCCTGGAAAGCCGCCGTGCCAATGGCACTGGTGGCCACCTGACCGCTGATGCACACCACGGGTATGGAGTCGCAGAAGGCATCGAGAAGACCGGTGGTGGTATTGGACATGCCGGGGCCGGAAGTGACCAGCACCACGCCGGGGCGCCCCGTGCTGCGCGCATAGCCTTCGGCCGCATGGACCGCAGCCTGTTCGTGACGGACTAGAATATGCTGCAGGCGGGGTTCGCCATGCAAGGCATCGTACAAGGGCAGCACGGCGCCGCCCGGGTACCCGAAAATGGTGTCCACCCCCTGTGCGATGAGCACATCGAGCAGTACTTGCGCACCACTGCGCGGTGCCGGGGCGGCAGGATCACTGCCGACCCGGCCCTGTATGGCATCCTGGTGAAGCATTCTGCGCTTCCTTCCCTGTTCTGAACCGCCGGATCGGTGCCCCATGATAGACGATTTTCCCGCCTGGCATGCCACGAAACCCTCACCCCTGCACGGGATGGGCGTCTTTGCCGCCCGGCCCATTCCGGCGGGCACCATGATCCTGGAATACGAAGGCTTGCGCATCAGTCCGGAAGCGGCCGACGCCCAGGAACCGGACGATCCGGATGACCCCTGTCACACCTTCTTCTTCTCGCTGAGCTCGGGCGAAGTGATCGACGGCGCCCGTGACGGCAACGACGCCCGCTGGATCAATCACAGCTGCGAACCCAACTGCCAGGCTGAAGAGGACGAGGACGGCCGGCGCGTCTTCATCGTCGCCCTCAGGGACATTGCCGCCGGCGAGGAGCTCACCTTCGACTACGGCCTGGTCATCGACGAACCCATGACCGATGCCTTGCGTCAGGAGTATCGCTGCCATTGCGGCGCGCCGGGCTGCCGGGGCACCATGCTGGCGCCACCCGCGGAAGATGACACACAGGACGGCGACGGGACTACTTGAACGCCGTTTCTATGAAACTGCGCAGCTTGCGCGAGTGCAGGCGCTCTTCCGGCATATTGCGCAGGCGTTCCAGCGCCCGGATACCGATATGCAGGTGGCGTCCGACCTGGCTGCGATAGAACTCGCTGGCCATGCCGGGCAGCTTGAGCTCGCCGTGCAGCGGCTTGTCGGAAACGCACAGCAGGCAGCCATAGGGCACGCGGAAGCGGAAGCCGTTGGCCGCAATGGTGGCGGATTCCATGTCCAGCGCAATGGCGCGCGACTGTGAAAGCCGGCGCACCGGTTCGTGATGATCGCGCAGCTCCCAGTTGCGATTGTGGGTGGACGCCACTGTGCCCGTGCGCATGATCTTCTTGCGCTCCCAGGGAGAAAGCCCGGCCACCTCGGCCACGGCCTCTTCGAGCGCCACCTGGATTTCGGCCAGCGCCGGCACGGGCACCCAGGTGGGCAGGTCGTCATCGAGCACCTGATCCTCACGCACGTAGCCATGCGCGAGTACGTAGTCTCCCAGACGCTGGGTGGTGCGCAGCCCGGCGCAATGACCGAGCATCAGCCAGGCCGTGGGCCGCAGCACGGCCACATGATCGGTAATTGTCTTGGCGTTGGACGGGCCCACCCCCATGTTGACCAGGGTGATGCCGCTGTGCCGGTCGCGTACCAGATGATAGGACGGCATCTGGGGCGTGTGCACCAGTGGCTGCCCCTGGGGGCGCGCATCCGGTCCGGCGCCGGTAATGATGTTGCCCGGTTCCACCAGGGCCGTATAGCCCCCGCTGCCGGTACGCAGCTGGTCGCGCGCCCACTGGCAGAACTCATCGACATAGAAATCGTAGTTCGTGAACAGCACGAAGTTCTGGAAATGCTGGGGCGCCGTGGCGGTGTAATGCTGCAGGCGATGCAGGGAATAATCCACACGGGGCGCGGTGAAGGGCGCCAGCGGCTGGGGCTCGCCGGGCGTGCCGACCCAGGTACCGTTGACGATCATATCGTCCATCACGGCCAGATTGGGCACATCGAAGCGGTCACGCAGCGCATTGCCCACGTTGTCGGCGTAGCTGCCGTCCACATAGGCATCGTCGCCAAAGGCGAAATGCAGGGGGATGGGCATGTCGGATTCGCCGATTTCCACCGGTACACCGTGATTGCCGATCAGCAGGCCGATCTGCTCGAGCAGATACTCAAAATACAGCGCCGGCTGGGTGATGGTGGTCATGTAGTTGCCGGGCTCGACCACATGGCCATAGGACAGGCGTGTATCCACCTCCTGCCAGGTATCGACGCGGATGCGAATGGCCGGATAGCAGGCGCGCACGCGCTCGCCGGGAAGGCCGCCGCCGGCGAGCCAGTCGCGAAAGGCCTCGCGCAGGAAAGCCGTGTTGCGCTCGTAGATATGTACCAGGCGCTCTGTGGCGGTATGCGCATCGTGGTAGCGCGAGAACGGTATCAGCTCCGGAAGACGGATTCGACTGACGGATTCATTCAGATCAGGCATGGGACGGATATCGGCGACAAGGGTCGGTGCAGGTTGGAAGTGCCCCGGCGATACTACCACCGGGCGTGTTGCTGTTATAACCTGTGCTTTCACGTTCGGATAGATCCGCCCCCGGAGCCCGCTTGAACGCCATCATCCACGCCGTCCTGCCACTTTTTGCACTCATCCTCCTGGGCTATATCAGCGGGCGCGGCCGCCTGCTGGGGCCGGCGGCCGTGGAGAGCCTGAACACCTTTGTCGTCTGGATGGCGCTGCCGGCCCTGCTTTTCCAGGCCATGGCCGCCAGCGACCTGCATGAGCTGCGCCAGCCCGGCTATTTCCTCGGCTTCACGCTGGCCATGACGATTGTCTTCATCCTGGGCGGCCTGCTGCGAGGCAAGACGCCCGCCAGCCTGACGCTGCGCAGTATCGAAGCCATGGCGGCGGCGTACGCCAACGTCGGATTCATGGGCATCCCGCTCATGCTCATCCTGTATGGCGAGGCGGCGCTGGCACCCACCATCATCGCCACGCTGCTCACGGCCTGTGCCCTGTTTGCCGCCACCATCGTACTCATCGAGTTCGACCGCCAGACCTCGCCCCACCTCGGGCAGAGCCTGATGCGCGTGGGCCTGGCCCTGCTGCGCAATCCCCTGGTGTTCTCGCCCCTGGCCGGCCTGTTGCTTGCCGTGGCCGGCATCAGCCTGCCCCATCCCGTCCTGCAGTTCACAACCCTGCTGGGCAACGCCGCCAGCCCCTGTGCCCTGGTCACCATAGGCCTGTTTCTGGCGCAGAGCCGACCCGCCACCAGTGCGGGACCCGTGGTGCGCGTGGTTGCACTGAAACTGCTGATACACCCCGCCCTGACCGCGGTACTCGTCTATGCCGTCTTCGACATGCCGCCCCTGTGGGCGCACACGGCCGTACTGCTCAGCGCCCTGCCGGTCGGCACCGGCCCCTTCATGCTGGCCGCCCTGTATCGCGAGGGGGCCGAGCTGTCCTCGCGGGCCATCCTGGTATCCACCGTGCTGTCGCTGCTGACCGTCTCCGCCCTGGTCCTCATCCTGCCCGCATCACCACAGGAAATCGCCCTGAATCCATACTGATATCCGGAGTGTGCCGCCATGGCCTTGCCGCCCATCACCCTGAACGCCCTGTCCGCCCTGGAATCGCGCCTGGACAAGCCCGCGCCCGGCGCCTGGCCGCTGCGTGCCGAGCCCCTGAGCGCCGCGGCCTTCCGGCCCTTTGGCCAGGTCATCGAGATGGCGCCCGAGGTGCCGTATTTCGATATCAACGACGGCACCACCCGGCGCTACCATGACCTTGCCGCCCTGGAGCCCGGGCCGCAGGGTCGCATCATTGTGTCGCTCTTTCGCGGCCAGCCACGCACCATGCCGCTCATCATTCGCCAGATGGAGCGCCATCCGCTCGCGAGCCAGGCCTTCATCCCGCTGTCGGGACGCCCGTGGCTGGCGGTGGTGGCACCGGCCGGCCCTGCGCCCCGGGCCCGTGCACTGCGGCTGTTTGTGTGTCGCGGCAACCAGGGCCTGAACTACGCCCCCGGCGTCTGGCATCATGCCCTGATCGCCCTTCATGCGCCGGGCGACTTTGCCGTGCTGGATCGCGAAGGTCCGGGCGAGAACTGCGACTTCATCACGCTCGACGAGCCGGCCATCATCCATGCGCCCGAGACCGGGTTTCAGCCGGCACTCTCCCAGTAGCCCGGCCGGTTGTAGATCTGGCGGATATAGTCGATGAAATGGCGCACCTTGGCGGGCAGATAACGCTGGCGCGGAAACACGGCCTGGATATCGTAATCGGCCACGGCGTAGTCATCGAGCACCGTCATCAGGCGCCCCTGCTTCAGGTCGGCCTGGATCTCCCAGGTTGAGCGCCAGCCCACGCCCAGACCCTGACGCACCCATTCATACAGCAGCTCGCCGTCATTGCAATCCAGATCACCATCGACGCGAACCGCAAAAGAGCGCCCGTCACGCCGGAAGATCCAGCCATGCGGCTGGCCGCCCTGCATGTTGAACGCCAGACAATTATGGCCGGCCAGATCCTCGGGCACGGCAGGCACGCCGTGGCGCCGGAAATAATCGGGTGTGCCGCAGACCACGCGCTGATTGGGGTACAGGCGCAGCGCCACATAGTTGGGGTCGAGCACATCGCCCACACGGATGGCCATGTCATAACCCTCGCCGACCAGATCGATGACGCTGTCGGTGAAGTTGAAGGACAGGCGCAAGCCCGGATAGCGCTCCTTGAAAGCGATGATGTGCGGCGCCACGTGCCGGCGCCCGAACGCAGCGGGCGCCGACACCACCAGACGGCCGCTCACCCTGCGCCGCCCCACACTGATACTGCTTTCGGCCGCATCGAAATCGCGCAGCACCGGCATGCACTGTTCCAGGTACTGCTCGCCCAGATCGGTCAGCACCAGGCCGCGTGTGGACCGATGGACCAGCTGTACACCAAGGCGCTTTTCCAGCGCATTCAGGCGCCGTCCCATGACGGCCGGCGTCACACCTTCGATCTGGGCTGCTGCAGCGAAGCTGCCTTTTTCAGCGACCAGCACAAAGCTGCGCATCTGGGTATATCGGGCCATGGTCCCCTCCTGAAACCTTCAATGGCGATCCGGCCAGCATATACTAAAAGTATCGGCAAAAACGATGCGCATGCCGCTTCCCTGCGCGCTCATTTCTGTCTATCCTGACAGTATGCACAAGGAGTGCCCATGATTGATCCCCAAACCCTGCTTTCCGGGCTGTTCCGGGCAGCCGTCGATGCGGCGCTGCCCGAACGGGTGCTGCCGGCCCACCTGCCGCCGCGCCCGCGCGGGCGCACCCTCGTCATCGGTGCCGGCAAGGCATCGGCCGCCATGGCCAGGGTCGTGGAACAGCATATCGCAGGGCCCATCAGCGGTGCTGTGGTAACGCGCTACGGCTATGCCGTGCCCTGCGAGCACCTGCGCATCCTGGAAGCCGCCCATCCCGTGCCTGACCAGGCCGGCCATGACGCGGCGCGCCACCTGCTCGAACTGGTCCAGGGCCTGAAGGCGGAAGATCAGGTCATCAGCCTGATCAGCGGCGGCGGCTCGGCGTTGCTGGCCCTGCCGGCACCGGGGATCAGCCTGGCGGACAAGCAGGACATCAACCGCCAGCTGCTGCGCTGTGGCGCCACCATATCGGAAATGAACATGGTGCGCCGCCATCTATCGGCCATCAAGGGAGGGCGTCTCGCGGCGGCCTGCCATCCGGCGCCGGTCTTCAACCTCATCATTTCCGACATTCCCGGCGATGACCCCGTCGATGTGGCCTCGGGACCCACGGTGGCCGATCCCGGCACCTGCGCCGACGCCCTTGCCGTGCTGGATCGTTACGGCGTGCAAGTGCCCGAGGCGGCACGCCGGCACCTGACCAGCGGCAGCGGTGAAACCGTGAAGCCCGATGATCCGCGCATGGCCGGCGTGCACACGACGGTGGTGGCAAGCGCGCAGATGGCGCTGGAGGCGGCGGCTGAAGTGGCGCGCAAGGCCGGCATCACACCCATCATCCTGGGCGATGCCATTGAAGGCGAGGCGCGCGAACTGGGCACCATCATGGCGGGCATCGCCGCCCAGGTGCAGCGCCATGGCCAGCCCGGTGCCGCACCCTGCGTACTGCTGTCCGGCGGTGAAACCACCGTGACCGTGCGCGGTGAAGGCCGTGGCGGGCGCAACGTGGAATTCCTGCTGTCCCTGGCCATCGCACTCCAGGGCCGGCCCGGCATCCACGCCGTGGCAGGCGATACCGACGGCGTCGACGGCCAGGAGGAAGTGGCCGGCGCCTTCATCCACCCCGGCACCCTGGACAGGGCGCGTGCCGCCGGCCTGTCGGCGCGCACCTTTCTGGACGGCAACGACGCCCACCATTTCTTCGAGCGCCTGGACAGCCAGCTCATCACCGGCCCCACGCTCACCAACGTGAACGATTTCCGTGCCGTACTCATTCTGCCGGCACCGTGACAATCCATTCGTATTTTTCAGCAACGCCATAAAGGAAACCCAATGAAAGACTGCAAGAAACTCACCCTGGATGATGTCAAGACCATTGCCGCTGCGGCCGAGGCCAAGGCCGCGCAGGAAGGCTGGAAGGTGGCGATCGCCATCTGCGACGCCGGCGGCCACGCCCTGTGGCTGCAGCGCCTGGACGACGCCCCGCTCACCAGCGCCATGGTTGCGCCCGAGAAGGCCCGCACCGCCGCCCTGACCGGCAAGCCCAGCAAGATCATGGAAGACATGATCAACAACGGCCGCTATGCCGCCCTGAACATGCCCGTGGCCGGGATAGAAGGGGGCGAACCCATCATTGTCGACGGCCAGTGCATCGGTGCCGTGGGCGTGTCCGGCGTCAAGGCCAGCGAGGACGCCGAGATTGCGCGTGCCGGCATCGCCGCACTCCTTTCGGCCTGAGCGCACACACCGATTCAACCCTTCAAGAGGATTTCAATGACAACACGCACACAATGCCACCGCCTGCAGGTGGCGAATGACCTCCACCAGTTTGTCGAGCAGGAAGCCCTGCCCGGCAGCGGTGTCGATTCCGCCGCCTTCTGGGCCGGCTTCGACGCCCTGGTGCACGACCTGTCGCCGCGCAATCGCGAGCTGCTGGCAGAGCGCGACCGCATCCAGGCCGCCATGGATGACTGGTATCGCAAGAACCCCGGCCCCATCCAGGATCAGGCCGCATACCAGGCCTTTCTGCGCGAGATCGGCTACCTCGTGGATGTGCCCGCAAGCGTCAGTCTGGACACCAGCAATATCGACGAAGAGTTTTCGCAGCAGGCCGGCCCGCAGCTGGTGGTGCCCATCACCAACGCACGCTATGCGCTGAACGCCGCCAACGCCCGCTGGGGCAGCCTCTACGACGCCCTCTACGGCACGGACGTGATTGCCGAGGACGACGGCGCCACGCGCGCCGGTGCCTACAATCCGGTGCGCGGCGCCAGGGTCATTGCCTACGCACGCAAGGTGCTCGACGACGCCCTGCCGCTGCAGACAGGCTCGCACGCCGATGCCACCGCCTACGCCGTCAGGGATGGCGCCCTGCAGGTCACGCTGGAAGGCGGTGCCGCCACCGGTCTGGCCGATGCCGGCCTCTTCCTGGGCTATCGCGGCACACCGGATGCGCCCGAGGCGCTGATGTTCCGCCACCACGGCCTGCACATCGAAGTGCAGATTGACGCCACCCACCCCATCGGCAAGCAGGACAAGGCCGGCGTCAAGGATGTCGTGATGGAAGCCGCCGTCACCACCATCATGGACTGCGAAGACTCCATCGCCGCCGTCGATGCGCTCGACAAGGTACTGGCCTATCGCAACTGGCTGGGCCTGATGCTGGGCACGCTCACCGAGGAAGTCACCAAGGGCGAGCGTACCTTCACGCGCAAGCTCAACGAGGATCGCAGCTATGTCGACCTCAAAGGCGCCACGCAGACGCTGCCGGGCCGTTCGCTGATGCTCATCCGTAACGTGGGTCACCTGATGACCAATCCCAGCATCCTGGATGAGAAAGGAAACGAAGTGCCGGAAGGCATCCTGGATGCCGTCTTCACCTCGCTCATCGCCAAGCGCGATCTGGAGCGGCGCGGCAACTCGCGTGCCGGCTCCATCTACATCGTCAAGCCCAAGATGCACGGCCCCGCGGAAGTTACCTTTGCCGACGAGCTGTTCGCTCGCACCGAAGACCTGATCGGCATCCCGCGCAACACCATCAAGATGGGCATCATGGACGAGGAACGGCGCACCAGTGCCAACCTCAAGGCCTGCATTGCGGCCGCACGCCACCGTGTGGCCTTCATCAACACGGGCTTCCTGGATCGCACCGGCGACGAGATGCACACCTCGATGGAAGCCGGACCCATGGTGCGCAAGGCCGACATGAAGACCACTGTGTGGATCGATGCCTACGAGCGCAACAACGTACAGGTCGGGCTGGAGTGCGGCCTGCGCGGCAAGGCGCAGATCGGCAAGGGAATGTGGGCCATGCCGGATCTGATGGCCGACATGCTGGAGCAGAAGATCGGCCACCTGAAGGCCGGCGGCAACACGGCCTGGGTTCCCTCACCCACGGCAGCCACGCTGCATGCCCTGCACTACCACCAGATCGACGTGCAGGACGTCCAGCGCAAGATGGAAGGCCGCAGCGAGCCCCTGCTCGACAAGCTGCTCACCATTCCCGTCGCGACGGATACCGGCTGGTCCGCTGAAGAAAAGCAGCAGGAACTGGACAACAACGCCCAGGGCATTCTGGGCTATGTCGTGCGCTGGGTGGACCAGGGCATTGGTTGCTCCAAGGTGCCCGACATCCACAACGTCGGCCTGATGGAAGACCGTGCCACGCTGCGCATTTCCAGCCAGCACATGGCCAACTGGCTGCATCACAACATCGTGACGCGCGAGCAGGTGACCGAGACCATGCAGCGCATGGCCGCCGTGGTCGATGGCCAGAATGCCGGTGATCCCTTCTACCAGCCCATGGCCGGGAATTTCGATACCTCGGCCGCCTACAAGGCGGCTTGCGACCTGGTCTTCAAGGGCCTGGAGCAGCCCAACGGCTACACCGAGCCCCTGCTGCACCAGTGGCGCCAGGCCGTCAAGGCCGGCTGAACATAAAAAGATAGACCGTGCGGCCCCGGCGGCCGCACATTGCCAGCCCTTTCCCCTTCCACGGCCTTTCGAGGCCGTTTTTTTCAGGCGCGCACGTCGGCAATCACCGCGTCGAGCATGGCCAGCATGCGATCCATGTCATCGGCCGTGACATTCAGCGCCGGCATGAAGCGCAGCAAATCGGGGCGCGGGGCATTGAGCAGCAGCCCTTCGGGTGCGCGTTCGCGCGCGGCCTCGACCATTGCCGGCGCATCCGTACCATCGAGCTCGAGAGCACGCAGCAGGCCCACACCGCGCTCGCCCTTGAATCCCCACTTGCCGGCCAGGGACAGCAGACCTTCGGAAAGCTGGGTGCTGCGCGCATTCACGCTGTCCAGGAATCCCGGCGCCGTCAGGGCGTCGAACACCGCCACACCGGCAGCCGTCATGAGCGGATTGCCGTTGTAGGTGCCCCCCTGATCGCCATGCACAAAGCAGGCGGCTTCTTCACGGGCACACAGGGCGGCCAGCGGCACACCCGCACCAATGCCCTTGCCCAGCGTCATGATGTCGGGCTCGATATCCGAGTGTTCGTAGGCAAACAGCCGGCCTGTGCGCCCCATGCCGGTCTGTACCTCATCGACAATGAGCAGCAGGCCGTGCTGGTCGGCCAGCTGGCGCAGACCCTGCATGAAGGCCGTGGTGGCCGGGATGACGCCGGCCTCGCCCTGCACGGGCTCCAGCATGATGGCGACAGTCTGATCATCGATGAGTGCCGCAACCGATGCCAGATCGTTCAGCCTGGCCTTGGGGAAACCCTCGACCTGCGGTGCAAACAGCGTATCCCAGCCGGGTTTTCCCGATGCCGACATGGTAGCCAGTGTGCGCCCGTGAAAGCCATGCTCGAAGCTGATGATCTTGTAGGCTCCGCCGCGATGCAGCTGGCCCCACTTGCGCGCCAGCTTGATCGCGCCCTCATTGGCTTCGGCGCCGCTGTTGGCGAAGAAGATGCGGTCGAAACACGAGGCGCCCACAAGGCGACGCGCCAGATCCATGGACGGCTGGTTGTAGAATGCCGGCGACGGATTGATCAGCCGCTGTGCCTGCTCGTTGATGGCCCGCACCACGTCAGGAGGACAATGCCCCAGGCTGTTGACGGCCCAGCCCTGAATGAAATCCAGATAGCGCTTGCCCGTATGATCCTCCAGCCAGGAGCCTGTGCCGCTGACGAATACCAGCTCGGGCCTGGCGGTGATTTCCATGAGTGCGCGTGAGCCTGCCTGATCAAATTTCATGTCTGTTCCTGAGGGTTCCCTTAAACCGGAATTGCCGCCGAATGGCCATGCCGCCATTTTAGACGAAAGTTCAATAATCCAGACTCAGCTGCCGCTCGCCGCCGCCGTATCCATCCTCTGCCGCCAGGGATTCCAGGCGACTCACGCGCACCCCCATCAGGCGCACACGCCGGTCGAAGCGGATCCGGCGCAGGCATTGCCGGGCGGCGCGATGGATCTCAGCGCCCGAACGCACAGGCTCGGCAACAGTGTAGTCGCGCGTCACCGTACGAAAATCATCGAAGCGCAGCTTCACACCCACGGTACGCCCTGTGACCGCCTTGCGCGCCAGATCGCCCGCAACCTGGCTGCACAGCTCGCGAAAGGCCTGCGAAAGCAGCGCCTTGTCGTGGCGCACATGCAGATCGCGCTCGAAAGTGGTTTCCCGGCTGATCGACTTCGGTTCCGACACCGTGACGACCGGCCGATCATCCACGCCGTGCGCCACGCGCACCAGCCACTGCGCCGTCGTCAAGCCGAAGTGGCGCTGCAGCAGGGCCGGCGCCGCGCCGGCCAGATCTGCCACCGTGTGTATGCCCAGGCGCGCCAGTCGCTGCGTGGCCTTGGGGCCGATGCCGTTGATGCGCGACACCGGCAGCGGCCACACGCGCATCTGCACATCTTCGGCGTGCAGCACGGTAAGGCCATCGGGCTTGTCCAGCTCGGACGCAATCTTGGCCAGCAGCTTGTTGGGGGCAATGCCGATGGAGCAGCTCAGACCGGTCGCTGCGCGCACGGCCTGCTTCAGCTCGTCAGCGAGCGCCTGCGAGGTCTGCTCATGCGCAGTCAGCTCGATGTAGATTTCATCGATGCCCCTGTCCTCGATCTGCGGCGCAATGCCCGCCACCGCTTCCTTGAAACGCCGTGAATAGTCACGGTAGCGCGGGAAATCCACCGGCAGGCGCACGGCCCGGGGCGCCAGGGCGGCAGCCTTCATCATGGGCATGGCCGAGCCTATGCCAAAGGCGCGCGCCTCATAGGTTGCCGTGGTGACCACACCCCGGCCTGCATAATCCGCCATGCGCGCGAATGTCCGCCGGCCATCGGCATCAACCACAGGCTGGCCGCCGCGTCCGCCAATCACCACCGGCATACCCCCCAGCTCCGGGTAGCGCAGCAGCTCGACCGATGCGAAAAAAGCATCCATGTCGAGGTGCGCCACGCGGCGTTGCTTCGTACAATCAGCCATGATGAGTGCTCCTGACCCCAATCTCCCCCGCTGCCACTGGTGCACCGACCATCCCTTGTACATGCGCTACCACGACACGGAGTGGGGAGTGCCGGTTCACGACGCGCAAGCCCTCTTCGAAATGCTTATTCTAGAGGGATTCCAGGCAGGCCTGTCGTGGTGGAGCGTCCTGAGCCGGCGCGAAGCCTTCCGCGAGGCGCTGGCCGGCTTCGACCCGCAACGGCTGGCACGGCTTGCCGACAAAGATCTGGAAGCCCTGATGCGCAACCCCGCCATCATCCGCAACCGTCTCAAGCTGCAGGCCGCGCGCAGCAATGCACAGGCCTGGCTGGCACTGGACGATCCGGCCGCGCTCATCTGGTCGGTCACCGATGGCCGCACGCGCGTGCATCACTGGACCAGCCATCATGATGTTCCCGCCACCAGTCCCGAATCCGAGGCGCTCAGCCGTCTCCTCAGGCAGGCGGGTTTCCGGTTTGTCGGCCCCACCATCTGCCATTCGCTGCTGCAGGCCACGGGTGTGCTCATGGAGCACACGACCGGCTGTTTCCGCCATCGCGAGCTGGCGCAGGCGGCAAAGGCTTGACCGGAACCACCCCGATGCTGCTAGCATAAGTTTTTCTGTGAACCACATGCAGTCGACCGGCTCACAGCGGCGCGGCTGCCAGGAGATGTCAATGCAAACCAACAATCCTTTCAAACGGGCCCTGGCCGAAAATCACCGGCAGATCGGGCTCTGGTGCTCGCTGGCCAGCAATGTCACGGCCGAAGTCGTCGCCGGCGCCGGCTTTGACTGGTTGTTGCTCGACATCGAACACTCTCCCAACGATCTGCGCTCGGTGCTGGCGCAACTGCAGGCCGTTGCCCCCTACCCGCTCGAGCCCATCGTGCGCCTGCCCGTGGCCGACCCGGTGATGATCAAGCAATTCCTCGACATCGGTGCCCGCTCGCTGCTGCTGCCCAACATCAACAGCGTGGAAGAGGCGCGTGCCATGGTGGCAGCCACACGCTATCCGCCACACGGTATGCGCGGCGTATCGGTTTCCCAGCGTGGCAACCGTTACGGGCGTGTACCCAACTATCACCAGAACGCCCATCTGGACATCTGCCTGGTGCTGCAGATCGAATCCCCGGATGCAGTCCAGGCGGCCGAAGACATTGCCGCTATCGACGGGGTGGACGCCCTGTTCGTGGGCCCCTCGGACCTGTCCACCAACATGGGCTATCTGGTCCAGCCCAATGTTGAAGAGGTCCAGCAGGCCATCCTCAGCGTAGAGGCGGCCGCCCGGCGTCAGAACAAGGCCACCGGCATCCTTGCACCGGTGAATGCCGATGCCCAGCGCTATCTGGAGGCCGGCTTCACCATGGTGGGCGTCGGCTCGGACCAGGGCCTGCTGGCATCGGCCGCCGACGCCCTGGCGGCCCGCTTCAGGTAAATGCCATGAACGCCCGGACCCTGCACCTCCTGACCATATGTGCGCTGGCATGCGCACCACTGGTGGCGCCGGCCGGCGACCTGCAGGGCACGGGCGATCACTTCGGTGCCGGCTGGCGGACCGACAGTGCCGGCAACCTGCACGGCACGGGAAAGAACTTCGGTCAGGGCTATCGGCGCGACAGCGGCGGCAACCTCCAGGGCACCGGAGACCGCTTCGGTAGCGGCTGGCGCGTCGACAGCGCAGGCAACCTGCACGGCACCGGCAAGAACTTCGGCCGGGGCTATCGACGCGACAGCGCCGGCAACCTCCAGGGTACCGGCAACAGCTTCGGCGGCGGCTGGCGCAAGGACAGCTCGGGCAACTGGCAGGGCACCGGAGACAACTTCGGCAAGGGAAGCTCTGAACAAGTCGAGCGGTAAGCAGGCGCTGCGGAGCAGGATGGGATGCAAGGCGCAAACCGCAGTGATAGCACCGCTATCGCGAGGATTTGCAACACAGCAGACCACCTGATTCCGCAGATGCATGCGGCGCGGGGACATGTTCAGAGCTTCCCAAGGGCTGGGACCGGCGCTGAAGCCGTCCTACACGTCGATGTTGTGCGCCTGCAAGGCGTGTTTCTCGATGAAGGCCCGGCGGGGTTCCACATCATCACCCATCAGGGTGGTGAAGACTTCGTCAGCCGCGATGGCGTCCTCGATCTGCACGCGCAGCAGGCGGCGGTTGGCCGGGTCCATGGTGGTTTCCCAGAGCTGGTCGGGGTTCATCTCGCCCAGACCCTTGTAGCGCTGCTTCGTGATGCTGCGTTCGGCCTCGCTGCGCAGCCATTGCAGGGCTTCGCGAAAATCGGCCACCGGCCGCTCCTTGCGCCGCTCGCCCTCGCCGCGCCACACCTTTGCACCTTCACCGATCAGGCCGAGGAAGGTCTGTGCGGCGCGTGCCAGGGTGGCATGGTCACCACTGCGCACGAAGCTGCTATCGAAGACGCTGACGCGAATATTGCCGTGATGCAGCCGCTCCAGCACCAGACGCCATTCGCCGGTTTCCTCGTCATGATGCGCCTTCACGGTGACGGCCTCCGGATCTGCCGCGTCATGCAGGGCATCCTGAAGCGCACGGGCACTGGCCTGCGCCGACGCTTCATCATCCAGACGCAGGGGAACGCCTTCGGCCATGGCCGACAGGGCCTGCATGTCGAAGCTGCGTGACAGGCGGGCGATCACGGTATCGGCCATGATGTACTGGCGGGCAAGCTCGCTGAGCGCGTCACCGGTAATGGCTTCGGCGCCCGCGCGCGGCACCAGACCGGCATCGCGCAGGGCCAGCTGCAGCGTGTACTGGGCCTCCTCGGCCTCGTCACGCAGATAGCGCTCGTCGCGGCCCACCCGCACCTTGTACAGCGGGGGCTGGGCGATATAGACGTGCCCGCGCTCGACCAGCTCCGGCATCTGGCGATACAGCAGTGTGAGCAGCAGCGTGCGGATGTGCGCGCCATCGACATCGGCATCGGTCATGATGATGATGCGGTGGTAGCGCAGCTTGTCGATATCGAAATCCGGCCCGATGCTGGTTCCCAGCGCCGTGATGAGCGTGGTGATCTGCTCGCTGGAAATCAGGCGATCGAAGCGCGCCTTTTCAACATTGAGCACCTTGCCGCGCAGGGGCAGAATCGCCTGGAACTTGCGATCGCGCCCCTGCTTGGCCGAGCCTCCCGCAGAGTCACCCTCGACGATGTACAGCTCGCACAGCGAAGGATCCTTCTCCTGGCAGTCCGCCAGCTTGCCCGGCAGCCCCGCGCCTTCCAGCACGCTCTTGCGCCGCGTCATCTCGCGCGCACGGCGTGCGGCATCGCGCGCACGCGCCGCCTCGATGATCTTGTCGCAGACAGCACGGGCATCGGCCGGATTTTCCAGCAGCCAGGTCTCGAGCGTACGGCCCACGGCTTCTTCCACCGCCGGACGCACCTCGCTCGATACCAGCCTGTCCTTGGTCTGGCTGCTGAACTTGGGCTCGGGCACTTTCACCGAAAGCACGCAGGCCAGGCCTTCGCGCATATCATCGCCCGTGGTCTCGACCTTGGCACGCTTGGCCAGCTCGTTATCGGCAATGTACTTGTTGATGACGCGCGTCATCGCCGAGCGCAGGCCGGTCAGGTGGGTGCCGCCGTCGCGCTGGGGAATATTGTTCGTGAACGCGAGCACCGTTTCGGCATAGCCGTCATTCCACTGCATGGCCACGTCGACCACAACCGGATCACCGGCCGTGCGCGACTGGGTGGACACCGAGAAGACATTGGGATGCAGCACCGACTTGTTGCGGTTCAGATACTCGACAAAGCCTTTGACCCCGCCCAGAAAGGCAAAGTCCTCGTCGCGGCCCGTGCGCTCATCGCGCAGGCGGATCTTGACGCCGTTGTTCAGGAAGGAGAGCTCGCGCAGGCGCTTGGCAAGAATATCGTACTGGTAGTCGATATTGTCGAAGATCTCGGCGTCGGCCAGGAAGTGCACCCGCGTGCCTGTGCGCTCGGCCGACCCCGTAACACCCAGTGGCGCAAGGCGCTCGCCGCGATTGAATTCGATCTCGTGCGTCTGGCCATTGCGCCAGATGGTGAGCCTGAGCCATTCGGACAGGGCATTCACGCAGGAAACCCCCACGCCGTGCAGACCGCCCGATACCTTGTAGGAGTTCTGGTCGAATTTCCCGCCGGCATGCAGCTCGGTCATGACGATCTCGGCCGCGCTGCGGTGGTATTCGTCCTGCTGGTGGATATCGGTGGGAATGCCGCGCCCGTTATCCGTGACGGACACGCTGTTGTCGGCGTGAATCGTCACCTGGATGTCGTCGCAATGCCCGGCCAGTGCTTCATCGATGGCATTGTCGAGCACTTCGAACACCATGTGGTGCAGGCCGGTGCCGTCGGACGTATCGCCGATATACATGCCGGGGCGCTTGCGCACGGCCTCCAGGCCCTTGAGCATGCGGATGGAATCGGAACCATAGGCAGCCACAGCCGCCTTAGAACTTGAATCAGAAATTGACATAGAAAAATCCGGTTGGCGCCTCAGATGCGCATGGGCATGACGACGTACTTGAACTGGTCGTCGTCAGGCGAAGTAATCAGTACGGAAGAGTTCTGCCCGGGCTCGACGGACCAGCGCACCATGTCGCCGCGAAGACCGCCCAGCACATCGAGCAGATAGGTGACGTTGAAGCCCACGTCGATGGGCGCATGCGCATACTCGATCTCTATCTCTTCGCGCGCCTCTTCCTGTTCGGCGTTTGTGGCGCTGATGGTGAGCAGGCCGTCCGCGATCTCCAGGCGCACGCCCTTGAGCCGGTCTGCGGCAAGAATGGCCGCCCGCTGCAGGCTGCCCTGCAGTCGCTCGCGCCCCACGTTGAAGTGGCACTGGTAATGGCTGGGGATAACGCGCGTGAAATCGGGAAACTTGCCTTCGACCAGCTTGGAAATGAGCTCGATGCCGGCAAAACGGAAGCGAATCTGGTTGCCGCCCACATCGATATGCACGGGTTCGTCGCTATCTTCGAGCAGACGCTGCATCTCGAGCACGGTCTTGCGCGGCACGATGATATCCAGCGCCTGCGCCACGCCGTCAACGGCCACGCCATCATGCGCCAGACGGTGGCCATCCGTGGCCACCGCAAGCACCCGGCCCGGCTGGAACACCAGCAGGAGACCATTCAGGTAATAGCGGATGTCCTGCTGCGCCATGGCGTAGTGCACATTATTGAACAGGTGCTTCAGGGCCTTCTGCGTCATGGTGAGCGACACATCCCATTGCGCGGGAATGCGCGCCGCCGGGAAGTCCGCCGCATCCAGCGTCTGCAGCGCGAACCGGCTCTTGCCCGAAAGCAGGGACAGACGGCCGTCAACCAGTTGCACTTCCACATCGCTGGACTCGGGCAGTGCACGCAGGATGTCCAGCAGCTTGCGCGCCGCCACCGTGGTCTCCACCCCGGTCTCGTCCACGCCATGGTCCAGCTGCGTCGTGATCTGCACTTCGATATCGGAGGCAACCAGGGACACCTGACTGCCCAACTTGCGAATCAGGACATTCGCCAGAATGGGCAGGGTATGCCGGCGTTCGACAATACCGGACACCATCATCAGGGGCCGGAGCAACTGGTCACGCGGTGCTTTCAGGAGTTGCATGGTCATCCTTTCAGTGTTTGTTCGAGAACATGCAGAGCATGGTTGAGTTCGGCCTGCTTGGCACGCGCGCTCGACACCTTGCGCACGGCATACAGCACCGTCGTGTGATCGCGTCCACCGAACAGATCGCCAATTTCCGGCAGGCTCTTCTGAGTCAGCTCCTTGGCCAGATACATGGCAATCTGTCGCGGCAGGGCAATATTGGCGGGCCGGCGCTTGGAATACATGTCGGCCACCTTGATCTTGTAGAAATCCGCCACCGTCTTCTGGATGTTCTCGACCGTGATCTGGCCGTTGGACACCGAAAGCAGATCCTTGAGCGCCTCCTTGCAGACCTCGACAGTCAGCACTTCGCGCCCGTGAAAGCGGGCGAAGGCCGAAACCTTGCGCAAGGCGCCCTCGAGCTCGCGCACATTGCTGCGCAGGTGCTTGGCAATGAAGAAAGCCACCTCTTCGGGCATGGTGATGTTTTCATACTCGGCCTTGCGCAGCAGGATGGCCACACGCATCTCGAGCTCGGGCGGTTCTATCGCCACCGTGAGTCCCGAATCGAAGCGCGAAATCAGGCGGCTGTCGATATTGGCCAGCTCCTTGGGATAGGTATCCGAAGTGATGATGATCTGCTTGCGCTGGGCCACCATGGCCTCGAAGGCATAGAAGAACTCTTCCTGGGTACGGTTCTTGCCAGCAAAGAACTGGATATCGTCGATGAGCAGCAGGTCCAGCGAATGATAATAACGCTTGAATTCGTCGAACGCCTTGCGCTGATAGGCTTTCACCACGTCCGATACATACTGGTCGGCATGCACATAGCGCACGCGCACGCCTTCGGTGGTGGCCAGAAGGGCATTGCCAATGGCGTGGATGAGGTGCGTCTTGCCCAGGCCGACGCCCCCGTAGAGAAACAGCGGGTTGTAGGAAACGCCCGGGTTCTCGGCCACCTGCAGGGCGGCGGCACGCGCCAGCTGATTGGCCCGTCCGGTGACGAAATTGTCGAACGTGAGCTCCGCATTCAGACGGGAACGGTCGTGCATGAGCTCGGCCACCTGCCTGGCCGGGCTTGCCGGCGCCGGCACAAGCGGCTCTCCCGCCCTATCCGCTGCATCTGCCGGCTGCTCCGGCACTTCGGCACGCCGGCGTCGCGCACCCGCCGGCGATTGCGCCAGCTCGAATTCAACCCGCACCGGCCGGCCATACCACTCCGCGGCCAATGCCTGCAGCTGGCCGGAATAATTGCGCCTGACCCAGTCGAGCTTGAAGCGATTTGGCGCAGACAGGCGCAACACGGCCTGGTCCGCGTCAAAACCCAGCGGTACCAAAGGCCGTATCCAGGCACTGATCTGCTGCGAAGGAAGCTCCTGCTCCAATTGCTGGACACAGGACTGCCAGAAATCGTTCATGTCCACCACTTTTGCAAACCTCGATTCTACCAAAAGTTATCCACAAGCCTAAGGGTTCCGGATGGCCGGACTCCCGGGGAATAGTCGATTCCAATCCGTAGATGAGTCTGAACTTGTTGGCTGGCAGCCTGTGTTGATGTGTACAGCCGCCGCCCTGTGGGTAGGCGGTGGGTAACGCGTCAAGCGTTATCCACGGGCTATCCATAGGGGAACGCATTGCGTTCAGGCGGGCACCCGGCATGATGCCGGGCTGTGCACATCTGCACAGGCTGTGCACATCTGCACAGGCTCTTTGCCCGAGTCAAGCGACGGCACGCTTCAGTCGTCGGTTGATGGATTCAAACAATGCTGCCCTTGCTTTTTGCAGTTGGGCGGCAGCCTCATTATCGCTCAGTGCGCCGGCCTGATGC
>JBBAFU010000004.1:0-189298 GCA_041655275.1 Castellaniella sp.
CGATCACCAGACCATGGATGCCTACGATAGAATCGAGTGGGGACATCGGCATAACCTCCATTGAACCTGTTTCGTCGAAAAAACAAGTTTAATGATTGCCGCTGTCCCCCTTTAACGATGAAGAGCCGACAGCCATCCATCTATTATCGGCAGCCATAGCGCCAACGCCAACAAGGTGATCAGCAACACCGGGGGCGTGATCAAGAGGCCGACCTTCATATATTGTCCCCAACCGATCCTGTGCCCCTTACCAGCCAGCACATGCAGCCACAACAGTGTTGCCAGGCTGCCGATGGGCGTGAGTTTCGGACCAAGGTCGTTGCCGATGACATTAGCATAGATCATCAAATCGCGGATCAGCTCCGGGACCTGTGCCTGATCAATCGCCAGGACACCCACAAGCGTTGCCGGCATGTTGTTCATGATCGATGCCACGGCAGCCGCAAGAAAGCCGCTAGCCAGGGTGGCAGTGATTGCGCCTTGTTTACCCAGCCACTCCAGTGCGCCGGCACCGTGGCTCGTCAGGCCGGCTTGCCCCAGACCATAGACCACCAGATACATGCCCAGTGAAAACAGCACAATCTGCCAGGGGGCACAGCGCAGGATACCGGCGAGCGGCAAAACGGAGCGGCGGCCTCGCTGACCAACACGACCCGCAATCAGCAACAATATCAGCGCAGCGCCACCCGTCACCAGACAGAACGGCAGGCTCCGGCGCGCCAGCACAACGTAGCTCGTCAGCAAAATTCCCAGCAGCGGAAAAGCCGCATGGAATACTTGCCGGTCGACAATCGCCGTGGCAGGTTCATCCAGTTCATCCACCGTATAACGCGCCGGCAGCTGATGCTCGAATGCCAGCCACAGGACAGCCAGCGACATGACGATGGAAACCATATTCACCGGAACCATCACCAGTGCATAACGGGAAAAAGACACTTCAAAATAGTTGGCGCTGACGATATTGACGAGGTTGGATATTACCAATGGGAGGCTCGCCGTATCAGCAATGAAGCCCGTTGCAATGATGAATGCCATGGTGGCGGCTGATGAAAATCGCAAGCGGTGCAAAATTGCAATGACGATGGGCGTGAGCAGCAAGGCTGCACCGTCGTTGGCAAACACTGCGGCAATGACTGCGCCCAACAGCACAATGAGGGGGAACAGCATATGCCCATGGCCGCCGCCCCAACGTGCAATATGCAATGCGGCCCAGGAAAAAAATCCGGCCTCGTCCAGAATCAGCGAAATGATGATCAGTGCAACAAAGGTGAAAGTTGCGTCCCAGACGATGTCCCACACCACGCCAATATCGGCGGGCTGCACCACGCCGGCCAGCAGTGCGAGCCCTGCCCCTGCAAGGGCACTGTAACCAATGCCCAGGCCACGCGGCTGCCAGATCACGAGCACCAGCGTCAGGATGAAAACCAGAAATGCCAGTAACACGCCGCTTGTCCCGACGCGTCAAAGAATATGGGGAGCAATCAAGTTGAGCAGCCAGCCGACCAGGGTAAAAGCCACCCACAGATATAGAATGAAGGTCGCCTGCAGGCGGAAAGTCATGATTTGCCGCAGTATCATCACCTCGGGGATGCTGGCCGCCACCGCACTCATGCAGAACGCCATCGTGGTTCCCACCGGCAAGCCCTTTAGCAGCAGACTTTCCATCACGGGCACAATGCCGGTGACATTGGAGTACAGGGGGATGGCAACCATAACCGCCGAAGGCACCGTCCACCACTGACCTGCTCCCAGGTTTTCTGCAAACCAGTTATCTGGCACAAAGCCATGCAAGGCTGCGCCAATGCCCACACCGATGACCACCCAATGCCAGACGCGACGAAAAATCTCCTGCGTTTCGCCGGTTGCAAATCGATGGCGGCGGTAAATACTGGAAGCTCCCAGCTCGGCTTGCTGTGTGTGCCGGCCATTCTTGCCCGGGCAGCAGGACGCAGCGGTTCGGTTCATTGAGGCCAGAATGTGGGGCTGCAACCAGCGTTCGGCCTTCAGGCCGTCCATGACAAATCCACCAATCACGCCGGCTGCGATCCCGACAAGAACGTACACCAACGTAAACTTCCAGCCCAGCAATCCCCACAACAACACCACGGCAACCTCGTTGATGAGGGGTGAGGTAATCAGGAAGGCCATGCTGATGCCCATGGGAATGCGTGCCGTGGTGAAACCGAGGAACAGAGGAACGCTGGAGCAGGAACAGAAAGGTGTGACGGCACCGAATGCGGCAGCCAGAAAATAGCCAAGACCGCGTTTTCTGCCGACCAGGTGGCTGCGTACCCGCCCCATATCCAGCGTGGCACGCAGCCAGGAAATGCCATAGATCAGCGCGACCAGCAGCAACAGTATCTTTACTGTGTCATAGATGAAGAACTCCAGTGCCGCACCTGAATGGGAATCTTGCTCCATACCCAGCGCATCGAATACCAGCCAGCTCGAAAACGGCAGGATATAGCGGTAGGCCAGCCACCACAGGACCGCCAGCAACGCCGCTGCAAGCACGTAATGACGCTGCCACTGTCTGGATATTGTGTCCTGAAAGTCCTGTTGCGGCTCCGCACCAGAGCGGCCACAACACGAATCGGCGGTTTTACTGCTCATGCGTCTCATCCAGCCGAATCATCAGCGAACGACACATATCCGGATGACCGGCGCAACAGTCATTGGCAAGAAACATGATCAATTGCTCCATATGCGCCAGGTTGGCGCGGTAGATGATGGTGCGCCCGTGGCGTGTTGACGTCAGCCAGCCGGCGCGTGCAAGAATGGCAAGGTGAGCAGACAGCGTGTTGTGCGGCACGGAAAGCCGGCGGGCGATCTCTCCCGCCGGCAAACCCTCGGGTTCCTCGCGCACCAAAAGTCGAAACACCGCAAGTCGGGTGTCCTGAGAGAGGGCAGCAAAGCTTTCAAGTGCGTTATTCGTGTCCATATGTCTATGATAGCAGACATATGGACATGGATATCAACAAGCGCAATGAACTCAAAATCTCCTGGGCCTTGCCCATACCGATTGGGCGGCTTGCATCTCCAGACTGCAGTACTGCACGATAATTATTTTTAGGCAGCTTCCCGCGATCGCAGATTCTTTTCCATCATTTCACGCTTCTTGCGACGACGGCGGTTGTATTTGACAAGCAAATCCGGTGTCAGCGCCCACAGGATGAATATCACCGTAAAGGCGACAATTGTTGCGCTGATCGGTCGGGTGAAGAAAATGGTCAGGTCATTATCATAATTCGCCATGGCCGTAATGAAATACCGCTCAGCCAAAGGCCCGAGAATCACGCCGAGAATCAGAGGTGTGGACGGAAAGTTGAATCGCTTCATCAGATGACCCAGCACTCCGAACGTCAGACACAGATAAATATCGACGACATTATTGCGTACGCCGTAGGCACCCAGCACACTCAGGATGACTATGAAGGCACCCAAGATAGTGGGTGGAACGCGCAGCAGCGAGGAAAATCCCTTGGCCACAAAGACACCGGCAACGATCATGCACAGGTTGGCCAGCAAAAAGCTCGCAAAGATCGCGTAAACCATGTCAGACTGCATGGCAAACAGCATTGGGCCCGGCGTGATGCCATGCAATATCATTGCCGCGAGCATGATGGCGCAGGCTGCACTTCCCGGGATACCCAGGGTCATCAACGGCACCATAGCAGCACCGGTAGTCGCATTGCCGGCAGCTTCAGGCGCTGCCAATCCCGCTGGAACACCGGTTCCAAACTCGGACTTGCGCGGCGATATGGTCTTTTCGATGCTGTAGGCGACAAGCGCCGCCACCGTCGCGCCGGCACCCGGAATCAGACCGATGATATTACCCAGGAATGTGCCCCGGCCGATGGGGCCCCTCAAGCCCCAAAGCTCCTTTTTGGTCGGGGGTCGCAGCTTCACACGGGCATCCGAATTCTGATAGGCATGCTTGCCCAGCATTTCGAGAACTTCACATAGTGCAAACAAGCCAATCATCACGACAACGAAATCAATGCCCCCTTCAAGTGCAGAGAACCCGAAAGTCAGGCGAGGAACCCCATAGACGGGGTCGGTCCCAACGCTTCCGATGGCAATCCCCAGAAACAGGGACAGGAAGCTGATCCACGGTGTGCCTCTGGCCACCGCGATAATACTGACCAGACCAAGCATGGTTGCAGCGAAGAACTCGGGCTGGTCGAACCGCAGCGCGAAACTGGCAAACGGCGGAGCGGCAAATGTCAGCACAAGCGCACTCACAAGACCGCCTGTCGCCGCAGCAGTGATCGCTATGGTCAGCGCCTTGGCCGACTCGCCCCGGCGCGTCATGGGAAAGCCCTCCCAACAACTGGGCAATGAGGACGGCACACCCGGAATATTGATCAATATCGCAGAAATAGAGCCGCCAAAGACGCCGCCCGCGTATATACCCCCCAGGAACACCATGGCGCCCAGCGGCGTCATCATATATGTGAAAGGCAGCGCAATCGCCATGGCATTCACAAATGAAATGCCTGGCAAGGCACCGGCCACCACACCAATCACCAGGCCGGTCAGCATGACCGCCATGTGGTAGAACTCGAGCGCAATACCGAGCCCGATAGAAATGTTCGTCAATGCGTCCATGACAATCTCGGCTCAATAGATGCGTAACAGGCGATAGAGGCTCACTGTGATGCCATCAAACATGCCCTGACCACGATCGAGTGGCATCAGGGCAAGCTTGACGAATACGTACAGGAGCAGAACCGTTCCCAGCACAGTGATTCCCGTGATCAGAACCGGCTTGCGAATGCCACCAAGCAATAACCAGAACAGCAGATAAGCCATCGTTGCCAGGGCGAAACCCACCACTGGAATCAGAAAGCCGTAAGCAAGCGTCAAGGCGACCCCTGACCAGATCAGGGGCTCGTTGAACGCTTCGTCCTGCTCGGGCTCCATGGTCTCATCATCAGATGCGGCGGGCTGCCCCAGGCGCCAGGTCTGAGCCTCGCGCCGCATCTGTCGAAGTGACTGAATGAGCCAGCCCACCGCACAGAACAGCACACCATACAGGGCGAATCGAGGCCAACTGACCGGGCCGGCCAGGCCACGTGCCATGGCATCCGCCTGACCAATATCAGGCGCCAGATAACGCAGCAACACCGGTACCGCCACGATAAAAAGCATTGGTGGCAGAAGATGACGAATAATGCCGGTCCTTTCATGATTGACCATGCCCAGCCTCCTTTTGCTCGCCGTCCCGCTTTACTTATATTTCTCGGCGTAGTGCTGCATCATTTTGTAGAAGCTGATCACATGCGCCTGCGACTCTTCGGGACTGTACTCTTTGGTACATGTATAGGTTGATTCACAAAACTCCTTCCACTCAGATGTCGCCAGTGCAGCCTGCACTGCTGAGGAGAGCCGATCCACTATGTCCTGTGGCGTTGACGATGGCACGGCCAAGGTTCTGAAATTGGGGAGGTCACTGATATGAAAGCCGTGGGACAATGAGGTCGGCGTATCAGGAAAGGCCGGATGCGCGACATCATCAAAGACAACGAGAGGACGCAATTGCCCACCCTTGAGCAAAGGCGCCACATCTCCAGGTTCTTCATAAATGGCATCCGTATGCCCGCCCAGCGGCGAAGCATAGCGCTCCGACGGCTTTGAGAAGGGCACATTCGTTGTCTCGTAACCCTGTGCTGCCAGATACTTGAGGGTCATGTCATCCTGTGTCCCGTAGCCGGAAGTGGCAATCTTCAACTTGCCTGGATTGGCCTTGGCTGCATCGAGAAAATCCTGAAATGTTTTCAGTGGACTACTCTTGCTCACGAAAAGCATTGAAGGTGAATCCTGCGTAACGGCAATGACCGTGAAATCATCGGGACGCGCCGTCCCCAGGCCCGATGCCCAAGACGAGACGCTGAGTGCTATCAACGTTCCGAGCGTGTAGCCGTCCGCCGGGTTGGTCAGGACCTTGGTCAGGCCGGCATTGCCTGATGCGCCGGCAATGTTGGATACCGGCAGCGGCACGCCCAGTTGCTTTTCCAGCAACTGTGACATCTTGCGACCCATGGCATCCGCACCACCCCCCGGTCCAAATGTGACAACAATCTCTACCGGGCGAGAAGGATATTCATCCGCCTGGGCTATCGTCATTCCACCTAATGCCATCGCAGATGCAGTGATGCCTAACAGTAAAATTTTGCTCAATTTTTTCATGGCTCTTGTCTCCTAGATCGACACGGTTTTTTAATTCAGTATAGGCGTGTCTTTTCAGAAAATAGTCTCGTTTTCTTCAGTTTTCACTGACTCGATCTTCAAACATCATTACTAAAAACCCGTCTCCTGCAATTCCAGCAATTTAAGCCGCTGCACTTTACCTGACGGCCCCCGTGGCAGCTCGTCCACCACCACATACCTGCTCGGGGATTTGTAACGGCCCAGTTCACCGAGACAATGCGCTCGCATTGCCTCATGATCGAATACAGCTCCGTCACGCAATACAAGATAGACTGCGATATCCTGACCATAATCCGGATGCGGGATACCCACGGCCGCCGCATCCAGAACACTCGGATGACGAATCACAACCTCATCGATCTCACGTGGTGCAATATTTTCCCCTCCCTTGATAATGAGCTCCTTGGCACGACCAACGATGTAATAGAACCCGTCCTCATCGTGATAGCCAATATCACCGGTACGCAGCCAGCCATCATTGGTAAAAGCATCACGCGTGCGCTCGGGATCCTTGTAATACTCCTGCATCACATTGGCGCCCTTCAGCACGATCTCGCCATGCTCATGGTGAGAAAGCGGGTGTCCTTCACCGTCGATGATCCGGGCCTCGGCGCCCGACGGCCGTCCAATACTGCCCAATCGCCGCTCACTGCGATCCCACGGGTTGGTGAACACGGGGGCGGCCGTTTCCGTTAACCCCATGGTTTCTATGACACTGATTCCGAACCTGGCTTCAAATGCATTCAGATGGTCGGGCGACAATGCAGCCGACGCCGTACGACAGAAGCGTATGCGCTCCAGACCGGAAGGGCGCCTGGTGCTCACATCATTGAGCAGATAGGCAACAATCGTGGGCACGACGTTGATCCAGGTACACTCGTGGGAAATGGCATCGGGCCAGAAACTCACGACGGAGAATCGGGGTGTCATGGCCACTGAACCACCAGTCACCAGCGGTGCAAGCAGCGTCACGACCAGACCATTGATATGGTAGAGCGGCAGTGAACCCAGCACACGATCTTCCGGGCCCAGGTGGTGCTCGCGTGCCAGCGTGACAGCGCTCGTCAGCAGATTGCCGTGCGAGAGCACCACCCCCTTGGGCACGCCAGTGGTGCCGGAGGTATACATCAGCAACGCCGGATCGTCTCTTTGCACCTTGTCTGTCCCTACGGTGCCCGGCGAGGAAGGACTTTGCACTCCAGAAAAATCCGGAAAAGAACATGCATTGGCATCCACACAGACCACCATCACTTCACGATCGATCTGCTTCAGCACTGACTGCAAATGCGGATGCAAATCGGGAGTCGTGAATACCAGTCGCGTGTCGGAATGCCCCAGGACGTAGGACAGCTGGCTGGGTTGCGACATCAGATTGATAGGGTTGGCAACCAACCCCGCAGCCATGGTGCCCAGCAGGGCAACAGCGGCCATCGGGCCGTTGGGCATATACACTGACACCTTGTCGCCCGCCCGAAATCCCAGAGCAGCAAACTGGCCGGCGAGCGCCTGACACTGTGACCTCAAGGTCGCAAAATCCAGTTCCGCGCCAGTATCCGTAGCAATATAGAATGCCTTGCCTGGCGTTCTCAGGGCATAGCCCTCAATGGCTGCCGTAATCGTCAACCAACGCTCGAAACCCGCATCGCTCATGCGCCGTACCTCTTCCAATAATCATCAAAAATAGCGTCGAGCGTCGGTTCATTGGGGGTTATGCGCTCGGCAATACGAGTAATATTCATGTAATGGCGATAATTCATGTTGTCTGAAAAGTTGTTTCCACCCCACGTGCCACAGCCCATGGACAACGAAAATGGCAAACCATTATCGAAATTGCCACCCGTGGCATAACAATGCGCCTGGTTGACAATCACACGGGCCACCGGAAGACGCTCACCCAACGTCAGCGCCTGTCCGGCGTGGCGGGTGTGCAGACTCACTGAATGGCCCGCCCCCATGAATGCATAGATACCTTCGACAATCGCTATCGCATGTTCAAGGTCACGTGCCCGGTAGACCGTCAGTACAGGTGACAGCTTTTCTCCGGAAAAGGGCTTTTCTGATCCAAACCCCGTTTCTTCCACAAGCAGCATGGAACAACTCGGGCCCTGCCGGGAGAGTA
Organism: Castellaniella sp.; assembly: GCA_041655275.1. Lineage (GTDB taxonomy): Bacteria > Pseudomonadota > Gammaproteobacteria > Burkholderiales > Burkholderiaceae_B > JAJYRX01. The sequence goes on from JBBAFU010000004.1 coordinate 8,333, forward strand.
GTGCTTCAAGTCCGGCCACACGCAGGATGCTGGCGGCATCCTTGCCGGTAACTTCGGGCGACAGGCGACCCTCCGGCCACATGGCCTGCGCCAGCCTCTGCTTTTCCTGCGCATCCAGCAAAATTCCGCCCTGTGCCTGCAATGCGCGCAACATGGCGTCATAAACCGCATCCAGGATGACAACGCTGTTTTCAGACGAACAACTCGTCGCATTGTCAAAAGTCTTGGATTGACGAATATTCACTGCCGCATCATCCGGATCCGCACTCTCATCGACGATGGCCGCCACATTGCCAGCACCCACCCCGAAGGCTGGTGTACCCGACGTGTATGCCATGCGGACGTTGGACTGTGAACCCGTGGCGACCACCAGATCCACCTGCTGCATGAGCTCAGACGTCAGGACCTTGCTGATGGGAGCATCCAGAGTCTGGACAAGGTCCCGGGGCAATCCGCAACGATCGAACTGCTCGTGCACAAACTCCACCAGCAGGCGACTCGTTGAGACACCTTTCGGAGAGGGTGCCACGATGATGGCATTGCCGCACTTGAGGGCATTGATCATCTTGTTGGCAGGCGTGGCGGCAGGATTGGTGGATGGCGTCACTGCAGCAACAACACCAACCGGTCGCGCAATCTCGATAATCCCGGCTTCCGGATAGCGTGCCACAACGCCGTGGCTCCTGACATCTTGCAAATCCCGCAGCAGCCCCAGGGTCTTGCGATGATTCTTGATGATCTTGTCGTCCACATTGCCCAGACCAGTGTCCCTGACGGCACACTGCGCCAACCGGCGATTGCGGTCCGGCTCCATGATGGCCCAGCCCACAGCCGTTACGGCATTGTCCATTGCCGCCTGCCCCATCACCTCCAGGCGCTTCTGCGCGGCACGCGCACGTTCCACTGTCGCGCCAATACGCATCTGAATCTCTGTCAGAGACCCATCGTTCGCCAAATCTGCACGCTCCGCCTGAACTTGCGCCACGCTTGCCTCCTGTTTGATTGCACTGCATCGCACCGATACTTTCCCTGCCGGAAGATGGTGCCCCGGATTCAATCTAGCGCAATCGCGCCCGCCCCCAGTCCCGATTTCCAACATTTTGGGTCTGTGCAACCGTTCAGTATTGAAATATGCAAAAATCGGGACGACTGAAAGGAGATATTGCAATGTCGAGCCACGCCAATGCGGCAGCTGTCCGTGCCTTCCGCATTCTGGAAATCATTGCCCAGGCCGATCGTCCATTGTCACTGACGGAAATCACGGACCGCATTGAATTGCCCAAGCAGACGGTGCATCGGTTGCTCAAGCAACTCGAAAGTGCATGGCTGGTAACACGTACTGCGCCCCAACGTCATTACGAATGTTCCGCGCGTGTACGAAAAATGGCGGTCAACCTGCTCATGACTGCCGGCCCGGCGGCCGCCCGGCGCGCCATCCTGCAAGAGCTTGTGGACACTGTGCAGGAAACCTGTAATCTGGCCATGTCGAGCGGCGACGATATTGTGTACCTGGATCGCGTTGAAGTGAATTGGCCATCACGCTTCACACTGAGTGCCGGGTCGCGCGTTCCCTACCATTGCACCGCGAGTGGAAAACTACTGCTGGGCCTGATGCCGCGCCAGCAGCGTGAACGTCTTCTGCGCCAATTGCCTCTGCGCGGCAGCACCGAATTGACGATTACCAGCCTGGATGACCTGCGCGACGAACTCACCGGGATCCGCAAGCTGCGCTATAGTCTCAACAAGGGGGAGTTCATGCCCGGCATGGTGGCCATTGCCGTGCCGGTCATGCGCGACCGCACGCGCGCTTGTGCCGCCATCGCCATTCAGGCACCAGCAGAACGCATCTCCATGGAGGGCCTGATAGCTCACCTGCCGGTACTTCGCGAGGCCGCGGAACAAACTGCCGCAACCTTTCGCTGATCGACACGGCAACCGGCAACAAAAAGCCCGGCTCACAAGCCGGGCTCCGGAACATCAGGCCCGCAAGGGCCTTTTGTCTACCTCTAGTCCTGCGATGGCGCCTTTATCTGGGCATCCTCGATGTTGCCGTTCTGCTGGGCCTCTATGCCGCCGATCGCCTTGGTGGACAATCGCAGGCGACCCTTATCATCGGCTTCCAGCACCTTCACGCGGACCACTTGCCCAACGGTGAGGACATCCGTGATGTTGGCAATGCGGTAGTTCGCAATTTCAGAGATGTGCAGCAGGCCGTCGCGACCGGGCAGGACCTGGACGATGGCACCGAAATCGAGCAGGCGCAGCACGGGACCTTCATACTCATGGCCCACTTCCACATCTGCCGTCAGCTCGCGGATGCGGCGCTCGGCCTCTCGTGCCATGTCGAGATCGGCACTGGCAATCGTGATCAGGCCATCGTCGCCGATGTCGATCTGCGTGCCCGTCTCTTCCGTCAGACTGCGGATGGTGGCGCCCCCCTTGCCGATCACATCACGGATCTTCTCGGGATTGATGCGTACCGTCAGCATGCGCGGCGCATATTCGGACAGCTCCGTACGGGAGCCTTCGAGCGCATCCTTCATGCAGCCCAGGATATGCAGGCGCCCTTCACGGGCCTGCGCCAGGGCGACGCGCATGATCTCGGCCGTGATGCCCTGGATCTTGATATCCATCTGCAGGGCCGTGATGCCTTTTTCCGTACCGGCCACCTTGAAGTCCATGTCACCCAGATGATCCTCATCACCCAGGATGTCGGTGAGCACGGCAAACTTCGCGCCTTCCTTGATCAGCCCCATGGCCACACCCGCCACATGATCGGTGATGGGCACGCCGGCATCCATCATGGCCAGGGAGCCACCGCAGACGGACGCCATCGAGGACGAGCCGTTGGATTCGGTGATCTCGGATACAACGCGGATGGTGTACTGGAAATCCTCGGGCGTGGGCAGCAGCGCAGTGAGCGCACGGCGGGCGAGCCGTCCGTGGCCGATCTCGCGCCGCTTGGTGAAGCCGAACCTGCCGGTTTCCCCGGTGCAGAACGGCGGAAAGTTGTAATGCAGCATGAAGCGGTCGCGATACTCACCCATCACCGAGTCGATGATCTGCTCATCCTGCTTGGTGCCCAGCGTGGCGACGACCAGCGCCTGCGTCTCGCCCCGCGTGAACAGCGCGCTGCCATGCGCACGCGGCAGGACGCCCAGACGGATGTCGATGGGACGCACGCTGCGCGTGTCGCGGCCATCGATGCGCGGCTGACCTTCAAGAATCTGCCGGCGGACAATCTCGGACTGCAGCTCGAACAGCAGATTGTCGACCAGCACGCCGTCGGGTGCCTCCTCGCCACGCGCTTGTGCCTGTTCGGCCAGGCCTTTCTTGACCTGATCGCTCACAGCCTTGATCTGTTGGGTGCGCACCTGCTTGGAGCGCTGCTGGTAGGCCTCGGACAGACCCGGCAAGGCAGCTTCGCGAATAGTCGATACCAGAGCCTCGTCACGCGCTTCCGGCGCCCACTCCCACTCGGGCTTGCCCGCTTCCGCGACCAGATCATGAATGGCCTCGATAGCGGCCTGCATCTGCTCATGGCCGAAGACCACGCCGCCCAGCATCACTTCCTCGGAGAGCTGATGCGCTTCGGATTCAACCATGATGACGGCCGCTTCCGTACCGGCCACCACCAGATTCATGGCCGACTCCGCCAGCTGCGTGCTGGTGGGGTTGAGCACGTACTCGCCATCCAGATAGCCCACGCGCGCGGCACCGATGGGGCCGTTGAAGGGGATGCCGGACAGCGCCAGCGCCGCAGAAGCGCCTATCATGCCCGGGATATCGGGGTCCACTTCGGGATTCACCGACAGGGCATGGATGATGACCTGGACCTCGTTGTAGAAGCCTTCGGGAAACAGCGGACGCAAGGGGCGATCGATCAGGCGGGAGGTGAGCACCTCCTTCTCGGACGGCTTGCCTTCACGCTTGAAGAACCCGCCGGGAATGCGGCCGGCCGCGTAGGTGCGCTCGACGTAATCCACCGTGAGGGGAAAAAAATCCTGGCCGGGACGTGCAACCGGGTTGCCCACAACAGTGGCCAGAACAACGGTGTCGTCCACGGTGACCAGCACGGCGCCCGAAGCCTGGCGAGCGATCTCGCCGGTCTCTAGCGTGACGGTATGCTGTCCATACTGAAACGACCTGGTGACTTTATTGAACATTTAAAGATATCCTTGAATACAAAAAACCGTGTACACCGCGACCGCATCGCGACGTACACGGTTGGTGATATGCGGGACAGGCCGCAGATATCACTTGCGCAGACCGAGCTTTTCGATCAGATTGCGGTAGGCTTCCGGACTGCGATTCTTGAGGTAATCGAGCAGTTTACGGCGCCTGCTGACCATGCGCAGAAGGCCACGACGGGAATGATGATCCTTGCGATGCGTCTTGAAATGCTCGGTCAGATCATTGATGCGCGCCGTGAGCAGGGCCACCTGCACTTCGGGTGAGCCGGTATCGCCGGCGGCGCGCTGGAATTTTGCAACGATATCGGATTTGTTGATGTCAGCGACAGACATGATATGAAAAGCCTCGAATACACTGGCGCCAGGGCCGAGGAGCCCGGGCGTGAATGAAACAGCCCCGTAAAAGGATTCAAGGGAGCTGATAAAGAGCCGCAGAAGAATCAACTGCGAATGAATTACAATTCAGCACGGGCAGGAAAGTCGGCAACCTGTGCCTTCCTGCTCGCGACCAAGGGTCAATTATACCGGAAAACTGCCGGCCGCCACATTACCGGCGGCCGCAGCCCTGAATCGAGTGGAGCGCCCATGCCACCTGCGCCGGCCCGCCTTTCCCGCCTGGGAACCATCCTCGCCTCATGCCTGATTCTGGCCGGCTGCGCGAGCCTTGTCGATGTCGCACCCGGCACTCCCCTGGCTGAGGTGCAGGCACGTTTCGGCGCACCCAGCTTCAGCTGCACCACGGCCAATGGACAACTGCGCGTCATCTGGACCACGCAGCCCAACGGACAACTCGCCTGGGGCAGCAATGTGGATGCCGCGGGAAGGACCGAGCGCATGGAACCGTTGCTCACCAGCGAGCGTTTTCGCCGTCTCGAAACCGGTGTCTGGAACAAGGACAGTGTGCGTTGTGAATTCGGCCCCCCGGCTGAAATTGGTCCGGTCGGCCTGCCGGCGTCACGCCAGGAAGTCTGGAGCTACCGCTTCAAGGAAAACCACGTGTGGAATTCACTCATGCACATCTACTTCGATCCGCACACGGAACGCGTCACACGCCATCATCCGGGCCCCGATCCCATGTACGAGCCGCTGGAATTCTTCGTCGACTAGGCCACGAATGCGTGAGACACGCACTCAAGGCCGATCTTCACCCGCATCGCCCTGCCCCGGTCGCTCCATGGTGCGCTGGCGCTGGCGCAGCAGTTGACGTGCACGCCGCCAGCGCCAGAACATGACGACCCAGCCCGACAGGCCGTAGACCACGAACAGGCCAAACAGCATCAACGGCGGATTGCTGGACACGAACACAAAGCCGGCCACCAGCACCAGAATCACCCAGAACGGGACGCTGCGCCCCAGCGCAAAGGACTTGCCGCTGTAGAACGGCGCCACCGTCACCATGTTGACGCCGGCATACACAGTAATACCCCAGGCCAGCCACTGCTGCAGCGAAGGGTTCAGAAAGAGCAGCTTGTTGTCCACCGCCAGCCAGAGGTAGCCCGCCATCAAAGCTGCCGCCGCCGGGCTGGGCAACCCCTGGAAGAAGCGTTTGTCGACCACGGCCAGATTGGTATTGAAGCGCGCCAGGCGCAATGCGGCACCCACGACATACACGAAAGCCGCCAGCCAGCCCCAGCGCCCCAGATCCTGAAGCGCCCAGACATACATGACCAGGGCGGGTGCCATGCCAAAGGAAATCATGTCCGCCAGGGAATCGTATTGCTCCCCGAATGCGGATTGCGTGTGTGTGAGCCGGGCCACGCGCCCGTCCATGCCATCGAACACCATGGCCAGGAAAATGGCGATGGCGGCCACTTCAAAACGTCCCTGCATGGCCTGAACGACGGCATAGAAGCCCGCAAAGAGGTTGGCCGTCGTGAAGGCATTGGGCAAGAGGTAGATACTGCGCCGACGGCGCGTTTCCTCTGGCGAAAGCGGCAGATCAGGCATGGGCAGGGACAGCAGGTTCAGTCGTCGGTGGGCACGTACGGTGCAGGCCCGAGTTCGGCCAGCAAGGTCTGCGTCGCCTTGACGCGATCACCCAGAGCTACGCGGGGACGGGCATGCAGGGGCAGATAGACATCCACACGCGAGCCAAAACGAATGAAGCCGTAGCGCTGGCCGGCGTAGACGGGCTCATCGGTATCAACATAACAGAGGATGCGCCGGGCGACCAGTCCGGCAACCTGCACAAGCGTGAGCTGCTGATCGTCCGGCGTGTATACGATGACCGCATTGCGCTCGTTTTCCAGCGAGGACTTGTCCAGCGCAGCATTCAGGAAGCGCCCCGGAAAATACGTGACAGCGCCTACCCTGCCCTTGACGGGCATACGGTTGGAATGCACATTGAACACATTCATGAACACGCTGATTTTCAGCGCGGCACGATCGGCATAGGGGTCATGCGCCTCCTCGACCGCCACGATGCGACCGTCAGCCGGCGCCAGCACGGCGTTGGGCACATCGTCAGTCGTACGGGCGGGATCGCGGAAGAATTGGATGACGAAGACTGCGAGCAGCCAGAAAGGCAGGGCCAGCCAGCCCGACCACAGGTTGAGCAGCAGCGCGAGGACCACACTGAGGGCAATGAAAGGCCAGCCCTCGCGCGCGATCAGGGGATGAGGATAAGACGGTTTATACATGATGGGCGAAGCATAACCGATATGCGGAAGCCACGGCGCGCCTACCCGGAATCATGGCTGTCCTGCCACACCCCCTGCCCTGCCCTATATCACCTCGTCCTTCAGGTGGTACCAGCGGTACAGGAAGCGCTGCCCGAACCGGCGGAACGGCGCGAAGGCTTCCGACACCACCATTTCACGAATGTTCGGGAACGGCAGGCGCGACTTGAAGATGGGCAGACTGAGCTCGCCCCCCTTGCCCGCAATCAGCTGGGCCATGCGCTTGCCCGCCTGGGCCGAATACATGACGCCGTTGCCGCCATAGCCAAGGGCGTAATAGATCTCGCGCGAAGGATCGGGCTGGAAGATGCGCGGCATCATGTCATGGCTGACATCCACCCAGCCCCACCAGGAATATTCGAGCTCGACATTGGCCAGCGACGGGAATTTGCGACCCAGATCGCGTACCAGCATCTGCTCGTACTTCTTGTCCGGTGCGTTGTGCCCCGTGATGGCACTGCGACTGCCGATCTGCAGGCGGTTGTCCGGCATGAGGCGATAGTAGTGGCGCAATATTCGCGTGTCGGTCGCGAACTGATAGCTGTGCAGCCCGGCTTCCCTGATCTCGGCATCCGTGAGCACCCGGGTGACGATGGAGTTCGACAGGATGGGCAATATGCGATTCTTGACCTCGGGATGCAGGCTGTTGCTCGTATAGCCGCCTGTGGCCATGCCGACGCGGCGCGCCTTGACCACGCCGCCCGGCGTACGCAGGTAATGAAAGCCGTCCCTGCTCTCCCAGCCCTGCACCGGACTGGCGGGATGCACCCTGACGCCCAGCGCACGCGCCTTGCGCAGATAGCCGAAGGCAAGCTTGCCCGCATGCACGCCAATGCCCTCGGGCTCCTGCATGGCGCCGGCAGCTTCGTGGTCATTCATCCACTCGTCGCGCACCGTGCGTGCGTCCATCATCTTCACGTCGTAGTTGAAGGTGTTGCGCAGCAGCCCGGCCTCCTTCTCCAGTACCGGCATCATCTTGTCCCTGTGCGCGATATACAGATGGCCGCCGTGCTGGGCATCGCAGTCGATATCGGCAATCAGGGACCGGAAAGTATCCATGCCGTCCAGGCATTCCTGGTGCATGGCCAGCGCAACATCCTGCCCCCAGCGCTTGATCCACTCGGAGCGCTTCAGCCGGCCCGACGCACACTGCGCCTGGCCGCCGTTGCGCGTGCTGCAACCCCAGGCGGTGCGGTTGGCTTCCAGCACCACCGCCTTGATGCCGTGCTCCCGGGCCAGGAAGATAGCTGTGCACAGCCCGGTAAAGCCCGAACCGATGATGGCGACGTCGACCTCGATATCGCCCTGGATCGGGCCATCATCCGCAGGCGGATCGCCCGCCGTACCGATCCAGTACGTGGGTGCATATTCACTGCCATGTCCCGGAATGCCCGTGACCAGCGGGTCGTAGGCGGGATCGTAGGGCGCACTTGCCGGGGTTGCCCTCGAGGTCACGTTCGGGGCCGCGTCCGGCTGTGCCGCGGGAGTGTGGGTGTCCATGCCTTGCCTCTCTGAATACGTGCTGCGTTTTGGGAAAAGACGCCGTGAGGCGCCTATTTGGCTGGCAGGGCCGGACGCTGCTTGCGGAAGGCGTTCTTCACGGCGATCTTGTCACCCTTGAAGGTGAACACATCGACCATGCGCGCCTCGACACGCGTGCCATCAGCATTCGTGCCACAGAAAGTGCTCTCGGACACACCGCGGTCACCGGCCACGAAATGATCGCCATCGCGCCAGGCGGCGTCGGGCACGTTGATCCAGGCCGCCTCGAAAGCCTTGCGCACCGCCTCGCGGCCATAGTGGCTGCTGCCCAGCTGATCGGGCCCGGCAACGGTGTGAAACTCGCACTCATCCGCCATCATGCTCATCAGCGCGTCGATATCATGTCGATTCCATGCTGCGGCAAATGCTTCCAGCAGCTTGACCTTGTCCTGGCTCATCACAGACTCCTCGAGTATTTTCATCCATATCACACGATAGGCAATCCCCGGCGCCAGTTGTAGTACCAGTTCGCCGATATCGTTGGGTCCAGCTATGCGTCAGAGGTGCTGTCGGCTCACGGCATCGCGAATCAGCTGTATGCCGGCCTCTATCCGCTGCGTCTTGATCGCCGAGAAGCCCAGGCGAAAGCAATGCTGGCCATCGGCCGGATCACGAAAGAAGATACCGCCCGGCTCTATGAGGACACCCAGGTCCTTGCAATCGCGATGCAGGCGCTGGACATCCAGCGCAGGCGGCCCCTGAAGCCAGGCGGATGAGCCGCCGGAAACCGGCACACAGTGGATCTGCGGCAGATAACGTCCCAGCGCGTCGACGAGCGCGCGGGCCCGGCGATGGCGCACCTCCGCCAGACGGGCCAGCAAGGCATCGTGATAGCCCAGCGACAGGAACAGACCAAAGGCACGCTGCAGGAAGGCCGTGGGATGACGCAGGTTGAGACGGCGGGCATGGCGCAGCTCGGCAATCAGCTCGCGCGGGCCCACCACATAGCCCAGGCGCACGCCGGGTGCCAGGCTCTTGGACAGGCTGCCGACATAGATGACGCGCGCACTGCGATCCATGCTCTTGAGCGTGGGAAAGGGATCACCGCGGAAACTCACCTGACTTTCGTAGTCGTCCTCGATCAGAATCACGTCGGCGGCCGCAGCCTGCTCCAGCAATGCCGTACGCCGGGCCATGGACATGGTCACGGTGGTCGGACACTGGTGACTGGGCGTTGTATAGACGTAATCACAGGCGGCCAGCGCGGGCGTCACCATCAGCCCTTCCCCATCCACCGGCAGCGCAACCAGACGCTCCGAGCGCGCCCCGAAGATATTGCGTGCATCCGGATAGCCGGGATCCTCGATACCCACTGCCGTGTCACGGCCGACAAGCAGATCGGCCAGCAGGTAGAGCGCCTGCTGCGCCCCCACGGTGATGATGATCTCGTCCTCGCCGGCCCACACCCCGCGCCGTGGCAGCAGGCGCTGGCGGATCTGTGCGATGAGCGAGGCATCATCGCGCAATATCATGTCCTGCGCCCACTCGCCGATCTCCATCGCACTGAGCGTACGCAGGCAGCATTCACGCCATTCCGCAGCCGGAAACAGTTCCGCATCGAACTGGCCGTAGAGAAAGGGATAGGGGAAGTCCTGCCAGTCGGCCGGTTTCTCGATATTGCGCTGGTCCGAGGGCCGGAAACGGAAACGTCCCGCCCAGTCGGGGGCATTGTCGGGCTCGCCGGGCGGCGGCACCGGGCTGTCGCCCCGTGCCGGCACGGGGCGCATGTCGGGGTTGACGAAATAGCCGCGGCGCTCACGCGCCAGCAGATAGCCATGGTCTACCAGGCGCTGATAGGCAATGATGACTGTGTTGCGCGATACCCCGAGACGCTGGGCCATGCGACGACTGGACGGCAGCGGCACATCGGACGATACCTGCCCGTCGAGCACGGCTGCCACCAGCATCTGGCAGATCTGCTCCTGCAGGCTCAGCCCCTTGCCCCCCCTTCGCTCAAAAAGGGCTTTCCACATGGCCGATCCCGACCGGCGCGCGCTCATGACGGGGTTGGCGCAATCATCCCTGTCAGCGGTGACGAGGCTTCGGCAGCGTACAGCTTGCGCGGCATGCGCCCGGCGAGGAAGGCCTTGCGTCCCGCCGTCACTGCATGGCGCATGGCTTCGGCCATGAGCACAGGTTCACGCGCATAGGCAATGGCGGAATTCATGAGGACGGCGTCGCAACCCAGTTCCATCGCAATCGCGGCATCCGATGCCGTGCCCACACCCGCATCGACAATGACGGGCACAGAGACGGATTCGATCACCAGACGCAGGTTCCAGGGGTTGAGAATGCCCATGCCGGAACCAATGATGGAGGCCAGTGGCATAATGGCCACACAGCCTATGCTTTCCAGAATTCGCGCCTGTATGGGGTCATCCGAGCAATAGACCATGACATCGAAGCCATCCTTGACCAGGATTTCCGCCGCCTTCAGGGTTTCGGGCATCTGCGGATACAGGTTGTCATGACTGCCCAGCACCTCGAGCTTCACCAGCGAATGACCATCGAGCAGCTCGCGCGCCAGCCGCAGGGTGCGCACCGCGTCTTGGGCGGTATAGCAACCTGCCGTATTGGGAAGATAGGTGTATTCGGAAGGCGGCAGATAGTCGAGCAGGCTTTCTTCATCACCGGCCTGACCAATGTTGGTGCGCCGTATGGCCACGGTGACAATCTGCGCGCCGCTCGCCTGGATGGCATCGCGCGTTTGCGCGAAATCCCGGTATTTTCCGGTGCCCACCATCAGGCGCGAGCTAAAGGTTCTTCCGGCAAGTGTCCAGGGATCATGCATACTTGGCTCCGAACGTCACGGTGGAATACTTGCAAATCATGCAACTTGGCATAAAATGCATTAAACGATACTTATCATATCAAAATTCGAGACGCAAGGGATGACAAATTTGACCGAACCAGCCCCGCCCGCTGCGCATCGCCGCAGTGCCAAGCATCTGGGCGAAACACCCACCATGCGCCTGCTGGGCCTGCTGGAACTGATCGCCAGTCGCGATCACCTGTTCTCGCTCCAGGACCTGGTAGAGCAGACTACCCTGCCCAAGCCCACGCTGCACCGCATGCTGCAACAGCTGGAATCCAGCGGCATGTTGCAGCGCGACAGCGACGGCCGGCACTACGGCACGGGTGCGCGCCTGCGCCGCCTGGCGGAAAACCTGCTGCTCAATGACACCAAGCATGGTGCACGCCGCTCGGTCCTGATGCAGCTGCGTGAGGAAGTCGGTGAAAGCTGCAACATCACCGCGCTTTCGGGCAGCGAGGTGCTGTACCTGGATCGCGCTGAAACGGCCGCACCTCTTCGATTCTACCTGCATCCGGGCTCGCGTGTCCCGGCGCATTGCTCGGCCAGCGGAAAATTATTTCTGGCCCAGCTCAGCGCAGCCCAGCGTCGCCGCCTGCTCAGCCACACGCCGCTCACACGCTACACGGCCAACACCCTGGTGACCATGGAAGCCCTGGAGCGCGAAATGGAACAGGTGCGCGAACTCGGTTACGCCCTGGACAACGAGGAGTTCCTGCCCGGCCTGTTCTGTATCGCCGTGCTCGTGCCCCGCGCCGAGGGCCGCTCCAACATGGGGGTGGCGATTCAGGCACCCGTGATGCGCATGACTGCGGACAAGGCCCTGCGCTGCCTGCCGGCCCTGCGTCGTGCCGCCCAGGCGCTTGCCCGCATCGAGGCCGACGACGATGAGGATGACGACGCCGGCGAAGCCTGATCAGCGTCGTTGCTGCACGCGCGGCGGCGCCAGCAGATGTGCAATATCGTAGAGCACGTCGTTGCCCAGGCCATCTTCCAGTTCGACCGCCACATTGCGGCGATAGAAAGGTCCCAGATCCAGGCCCACCCCCACACCGACCACTTCCATCCGGTGGCGAGCCTCCAGCCGGCGCACCACCTGTCGTAAGTGGGTGTCCAGATAATGCTCGTCATTGACGAGCTGGGTGGCGCTGTCCATGGGACAGCCATCTGAAATGACGATGAGGATGCGACGCGCGGCATCGCGGGCGAGCAGGCGGCCGGCCGCCCACTGCAGGGCTTCGCCGTCCACGCCTTCGCGAAACAGATCGGCCTTGAACAGGGCGGCAATACCGGCACGCCCCTGGCGCCAGGACTTGTCGGCCGGTTTGAACACGCGATGACTCAGCTCGTTGAGCCGCCCCGGCCGCAGGGGCTTTCCCTGGCGCAGCCACTGGCGATACGCCCGCCCGCCATTCCAGGCGCCCGTGCTGAAACCCAGAACCTCGACGCTTGCGCCCAGGCGCTCCATGGTGCGGCCCAGCACATCGACCAGCACGGCAACGGGACGGGCATGCACCTTCATGGAGCCGGAGCAATCGATCAGGAAGCTGATTGCACAATTCGCCCGTCGCACCCAGCGCTCCTGCGTGAAGATGCGCCGATCCAGCGGTGAGCTCACCAGACCCGCCAGGCGCCGGCCATCGATCAGGCCCTCTTCCTCGCCACCCTTTCGGCCATCAATCCAGTCGCTGCCCAGCGCCGCCATCAGCAGACGCGACAGCCGATTGCGATTCACGCCCTGGCGCGCCACCAGGGCGTCGAGCTCGACGCGGTATTCCTTCAGCAGATCCGCGCGCAGCTGGTCCGCCGCATCCACCTCGACATCGAAATCCGTCGTGAAGATGCGGTACTGCCCGCCCGCCTCCTCCAGCACCCGGCTGTCGCCCGTGCCGGCCACGGGAGGCGGCGGCGGATCGGGCGCGTCAAAGTCCAGCAGCAGTGCAAGCGCGCGTCCGGCCTTGGCGATGCGACTGTCGGCATCGTCCTCCTCTTCGCGCGCCTCGTGAATGCTGTCCGCCACAATCTCCGCCAGGGCCGCGGCATGGAGCGCAAAGGCTGCCTGGTCGTCGCGATGCTCGCGCATGCCACGCAGGGCGGGACCGATCTTGCGCGCCGTGCGCGCACGCGTCACCTCGACGAAGTCCTCCGTCTCCTGCATCACCGGCAATGCGTTCAGGCGCGACCAGGCCATCTGCACCACGGTATACAGCAGGATGCCTATCGTGCTCTCGGTGAGCCCCGATTGGTGGACCTCGCCCGACCAGGCCATGAAGCGGGCATGAATATTGGCTCGCACCCCCGGCAAATGGGGCGGTATCAGGGTTTCGACGCGCAACTGCTCCATGAGCTCGAACACCAGGCGGGCGATCGGTTCCCCGGGACAGGTGCGCCGAAACAGATCCGGATCGCTGTGCCGGAGGCGCAAGGCCTGGGCATCCGCAATCCCGCGCAGCACCGGCAGGGAGCGCCGCTCGGGCGCCACCCGCAGATGCGGTGCATACATGGCAAGACGACGCTCGTCACGATAGAGCTCGAACTGGCGCCAGGCCAGACGCGCATCACCGGTCAGGGCACGCAGGCTTGCCGAGGACAGCTCCTCGAGCTGCTGTTGCTGCCGGTGCAGGCGCAACGGCTCAGCCATGCACGGCTCCGGGGCTGCGTACCCAGGATTCCGCCAGCTCGGTATTGAAGCAACGCTGGTAGAACTCCGCCACCAGCGGCCTTTCGGCCTCGTCGCACTTGTTCAGGAAAGCATAGCGAAAGGCCACGGCAGGGTCGCGGAAGACTTCGCAGTTCTCGGCCCAGGTAATGACGGTGCGGGGCGACATCAGAGATGACAGATCACCCGCCTCGAAGCTCTTGCGTGTCAGGTTGGCAAGCGCCACCATGGACCGGATCAGGGCGCGACCACGCTCGGTGTTCTTCGAAGGCACGCGTGCAGCAACGATTTCCACCTCTTCCTCGGGTGAGAGGTAATCCAGTGTGGCCACAATGCTCCAGCGGTCGATCTGGGCATGATTGAGCACCTGAACTCCCTGATAGAGTCCCGAGAGGTTGCCCAGGCCCAGCGTGTTGGCTGTGGCGAACAGGCGAAAAGCCGGATGCGGGGAAATGACCCGGTTCTGATCCAGCAGTGTGAACTTGCCGTCCCGCTCGAGAATGCGCTGGATGACGAACATCACGTCGGGGCGCCCGGCATCGTACTCGTCGAACACCAGGGCCACCGGCCGCTGCAGCGCCCAGGGAATGATGCCTTCCTGGAAGGCCGTCACCTGAAGGCCGTCCTCGATCACAATGGCATCCTTGCCCACCAGGTCCAGACGGGTGATGTGCCCATCCAGATTGACGCGCACGCAGGGCCAGTTCAGACGGGCCGCCACCTGTTCTATATGGGTGGACTTGCCCGTGCCGTGGCGCCCATGCACCATGACGCGGCGGTTATGCGCAAAGCCCGCCAGAATTGCCAGGGTGACTTCCGGATGAAAGCGATAGGCCGGATCGACATCGGGCACATGGTCCGTGCGTTCACTGAAGGCCGGAACACGAAAATCGCTGTCAATGCCGAAGACGGCACCTGCGGACACCTCGCGATCGGGCAGCATCGCACCGAAATCGGCCGGGGCGGAAACAGCATCCTTGGTTGCGCTCATGCAGACCTCCTTTATCGATTCGGCAATCTTACAACATTTACGATTTTTGGACTATCGCATATCGAAATTCGAGATATTTGCTTGACAACATCCCCCAATATCGGGGACACTTGCCGTATCAAACGAGAGTTCAAGACCCGTTCAAGACCCAAGAATTCAAGACCCACCGTACCACTTCCACACACCATTTCAGGAGAATAGTTCTCATGAGCAAGGACTCATCCCCCGCAGATACGCGCACTGTCGTATCCGGCATGACCAGAATGACACCCTCGGAAGCCTTTGTCGAGACGCTGGTAGCACACGGCGTCACGGAAATGTTCGGCATCATGGGCTCGGCCTTCATGGATGCCATGGACATCTTCGCGCCCGCCGGCATCCGTCTGATTCCCGTCGTTCACGAACAGGGCGCAGGCCACATGGCCGACGGCTATTCGCGCGTCTCGGGCCGCCACGGTGTGGTCATCGGGCAGAACGGCCCCGGCATCAGCAACTGCGTTACCTCGATCGCCGCCGCCTACTGGGCCCATAGCCCCGTCGTCATCGTCACACCGCAGACCGGTACCAACTCCATTGGTCTGGGCGGTTTCCAGGAAGCCGACCAGCTGCCCATGTTCCAGGAGTTCACCAAATACCAGGGCCATGTGACCAACCCGGCCCGCATGGCGGAGTTCACCGGTCGCTGCTTCGATCGCGCCCTGAGCGAAATGGGCCCCACGCAGCTGAACATCCCGCGTGACTATTTCTATGGCGAAATCACCTGCGAAATCCCCAAGCCGTCCTTCCTGGACCGGGGTGCCGGCGGCGAAAGCAGCCTGAACGAAGCCGCCGAGCTGCTGGCCAAGGCCAAGTTCCCCGTCATCATTTCCGGCGGTGGTGTCGTCATGGCCGATGCGGTCGAGGAGTGCAAGGCACTGGCCGAACGTCTGGGCGCGCCCGTCGTCAACAGCTACCTGCACAATGACTCCTTCCCCGCCAGCCATCCGCTGTGGTGCGGACCGCTGGGCTACCAGGGCTCCAAGGCCGCCATGAAGCTGATCGCGCAGGCCGATGTTGTTGTGGCACTCGGCTCGCGTCTTGGACCCTTCGGCACCCTGCCCCAGCACGGCATGGACTACTGGCCGCAGGACGCCAAGATCATCCAGATTGACGCCGACAACAAGATGCTGGGTCTGGTGAAGAAGATTTCCGTCGGCATTTGCGGTGACGCCAAGGCGGCTGCCGAAGCCCTGCTGTCGCGCCTGAGCAACCGCACACTGGCCAGCGATGCAAACAAGGATGAGCGCGCGCGCAAGATCGCCGATGAAAAGGCCGCCTGGGAGAAGGAGCTCGACGAATGGACGCACGAGCGCGACCCCTTCAGCCTGGACATGATCGAGGAAGCCAGGGGCGAGAAGCCGTTCTCCGGCGGTGAATACCTGCACCCGCGCCAGGTGTTGCGCGAGCTCGAGAAGGCCATGCCCGAAGATGTGATGGTGTCCACCGACATCGGCAACATCAACTCCATCGCCAACAGCTATCTGCGCTTCGAGAAGCCGCGCAGCTTCTTTGCCGCCATGTCCTATGGCAACTGCGGCTACGCCTTCCCCACCATCATCGGTGCCAAGATGGCGGCCCCCCATCGTCCGGCGATCTCCTACGCGGGTGACGGTGCCTGGGCCATGAGCATGATGGAAACGCTCACCTGCGTGCGCGAGAACATTCCCGTCACCGCCGTTGTGTTCCACAACCGCCAGTGGGGTGCCGAGAAGAAGAACCAGGTGGATTTCTACAATCGCCGCTTCGTTGCCGGTGAGCTGGAGAACCCCTCCTTCGCAGAAATCGCACGCTCCATGGGCGCCGAGGGCGTCACGGTAGACCGTATCGAGGACGTGGGCCCGGCGCTCAAGAAGGCGATCGATCGCCAGATGAACGAAGGCAAGACGACCATCCTGGAAATCATGTGCACGCGCGAGCTGGGCGATCCCTTCCGCCGTGATGCGCTGTCCAAGCCGGTACGTCTGCTGGAGAAGTACAAGGACTACGTCTGATTGCGATGATGTAAGCCTGAAGTCTGCCGCCCTGCCGGGCGGTGGACAGAAAAAACCCCGACGGTGCAGATGCCGTCGGGGTTTTTTCAGCCTGTGGCCTGATTTAGCTAAATATCGATTCTAGCCAACAACATATGGTTCATCAGTATTAAATTTGGATGAAAGGAGTATTGGATCGCCTTCGCCAATCAGGATCATATCTTGTACGTGCCAATGATCCTTATGTGGTTCCAGCGCAAGGACCATTCCCTTTTCCAGGCGAACCGTAGATCCCTTTTTAAGAATCGGCTCCTGCTGGTGCCACCAAGGGCCAACACCATGCCCAATCAGCAATGAATTGTAAGACCATTGGCTCTTCTTGAATTCCTCCATCACAAATTCATAAATATCGCCGACGATCGCACCTGCGCGACACCGAGATATCGCTTCCCGATAGATCTCTAAATTTCTTCTATAATCGGCGATTTGCAACGCACTTGGACGTCCTAAAATCACATTTCTAGATTGATGGCCGGGATATGATTTCAGGTAAGCTACATAATCGGTTCTAATGACATCACCTTTACGAACGACAAAGTCGCTTTCACCAGCGTACGGAATGATATTTTTGTCTGAATTCAAGATGCCATGTGCCCATTCGAACCCACAAGATAGGCATGCCTCAATCATGTTTGCATGAATTTTTCTCTCACTATCTCCGTATCGTATATTAGAGAAAACATCTAGATAGACATCATCAAGCATATCTGCTGCTTTGCGAATCTGTTCAATTTCCGCTTCAGTTTTAATCCAGCGAACTCTATCCATAAGATCATCGCAAGCAACCATCTCCATCTGCGGATTCGTTGTTTTAACTCTCTCCCAGTCAGCCGCATTGGTATAGTACTTCTCAAACCCTATCTTAGCGGTAGATAAGCCGTTATCAGCAACAGCTTTTGTCAACACATCATAAGGAGATTCGAGATAACCCTCGTATAGGTAGATATCCATATTCGCTGCGTCGCGTCGCGCCAGGCCCGCTGCAGTCTTATTTGTAATAATACAAGGCGTCCCATGCCTTGGCCAAAGTAAAATTACCGCGCGAGCCGAATCCACAAGGTCTTGATGTCGAGCAAGTGTCCCCGGGTATACCACTTGCGTCAGATATGTGAAATTTTGTCCCGATCTCAATACAAGCGCATCAAGACCTGCTGCATCCATATATTCATTCAAACGACTGATATTGGCGAAAATCTTTTTTTGTTCCATTTTCCATCTCTATCAATTTTTTCAACTCAGAAGTCTCGCACATTAGGTTCACCTAGTGATTGCGCAACTATGGTATGCATCATCTCGATCATCGCACAGTTTCCGACAAGCGGAACACCATCACACCAAGGTCTCAATTTTCCACTACCGCCATCTATTAACCCAAGGCCGACACCAATATATGTTAATGCCGTCTCCTCTTTTGCCGTATGACACAATGACAAGTTATTGTATAAAAGCGCGAGACCCGCTGTAATCGCATACGCACCCATATTTGATGTACTAGAAATAACCAAGAGATCCGTCTCAACAACTGAATATACGCCGCCACCACATGGCGTAACATCACTAAATGAATAATCGGGAAGTTCACTGCAGAGGCGTTGATGTATATTTCCGCATCCAATTTCATTTCCACCATCCGCAATCCCGATCGTTGTCTTCCCTAGTTTACGGGCATAATTGAAAAGCAAATCAACATTTGCCCTGAACGGTGCTCGCGAGACCCCTGTAGCGCCGTAAATTATTCCCGATGTATTTCCACCCAGTCGCTCGATGGCACAGAAAACATCATTATCTTCCGCTATATGATATTGTAGTTCCGAATCATTCACAGAAATCTCAATAACCTCAACATCTATATCGCAAGCTCGTATCAATTCCTTAAATGGCATTGCCGCCATTGTGTCCGTCAGTATGGAAACCTTATGGCCTAAGGCTGTCAAAGACCGTGCGAGAACCACTGAGCCCAGAGGTCCATCATTTTCACCGACAGGCATATGTTGAGGAACAGCAGCACCGCTTACAATTAAGATCCTTTTAGGGCTCTCCAGATAAAGCAACAAGGCTGCCGCCTGAGTCAAAGGGACATCTGTTATTCTTCGCGCCATCTGATACATATTCCATTTGATCCCCCTCGGTAGTGTACCTGGACCTCGCATTTCGATATTCATAACGCGATCTATATTTTCGCAAGCAATACTGTCCATGCTTTGATCCAGTATATTATTATTCAATTCTTGCTCCTGAATTTTCAATCACAGATCTCCATTTCGGAATATCTTGTTGTAGTGTTTCCATCAGCGCATTTGGTGTGCTCCAACTGGGCTCAATTCCAGCCTCCTTAAATTGTCGCTTCACATCATCGGAATTCAAAACAGCTTTTATTGCATCATTTAGCTTTTGCACTATTGGCTCGGGAGTTTCTTTCGGTGAGAAGATCCCATACCACGTAACAACCTCATAATTGGGTACAGATTCCCCTATTGCCGGAATATCCGGAAGATCCCTATTTCTGGCTGGACTGCTAATCCCTAATACTTTCAATTTATCTGATTTGACTTGAGGCAGTGCGGAAGGCATCGTGTCGAACATCACATCCACGTGACCAGCTAATAGATCGACCATCGCCGGGCCTGCTCCCTTATAGGGTATGTGTAGAAATGTGGCACCCGTTATTGACTTAAACATCTCTGCGCCAAGGTGCTGCGCAGAGCCTACTCCTGCCGATGCAAATGTTAAGCTATCCGGTTCGACTTTTGATTTAGATAATTCTATAAGATCTGACACATTCTGAACCGGCAGAGACGCATTTACCATCAGCAGCAAGGGCGTCGTCGCTACCGTCGATATTGGCGTGAAGTCTGATACAGGGTCATATGTCAGGTTGGGATACAGACTGGGGTTTATGGCATGGGTCGCACTACTTCCAAGCACAATCGTATAGCCATCCGGCGCTGCTTTTGCGGCAATGTTGGTACCGAGAGTACCCCCGGCTCCGCCTTTATTTTCGACGATAACCGGCTGACCCAATTCATTGCCGAGCTTATCAGCTAGTATGCGTGCGACTGCGTCCGTCCCGCCGCCTGGTGGAAATGGAGTAACCAAATGTATCGGTCGCTCTGGGAACTTTAGCTCCGAGGCAGCATGGCCGAATGCTGGAACCAGTGCTAGCGCCAACATGGCGAATCTCAGACAATTTTTTCTCATTACACTCTCCTTCGGTGGGATCCACTTCCGATTTGCGGGACCCTGATGACCTCAGTATGATTGATTCGAGCCTTGTTAAATAGCGCATATTTTTGCTTAATCCATAGAAAAATCCGATGACTCAACTGACAAAGCCGGGAATTCTACAGTACAGGCATCTGAAATTACGCCACTTGGAGCTCCTGCAGCTACTGCACGAAGTCAAGTCAATCACGAGGGCCAGCGAGCAGCTGCATCTAACACAATCTGCTACCAGCTCCATGCTCAAAGAGCTTGAGGCGATTTTCGGTGTCGTTCTTGTAAAACGGGGTGCACGAGGCGTCGAACTGACCCCCGCGGGCATAACGGCATTGCGCAGGTTCGCTATGGCATTACGGGAAATTGAGTCCGCACGTGAAGAAGCTGTGCTTATTCAGGAGCATGGAGGAGCAAGGCTCAGAGTAGGCGCACTTAGCCTGGCAATGGTTACTTTAATACCGCGAACCCTATGTATCCTTCTCCGGGACTCACCTGCTATAAAGATAGAAATTACAGAGGGAACCGTTGCTGGGCTTACAGATGCCTTTCTCGTCAGAGAGCTGGACTGCATCGTTGGGCGGCTGGGGCGAATATCATCATTAGATTCTGAAGGCGTAGGGATTCAACAATTAAAGCTTTATGATGAACCTCGTTGCTTTATTAGTCGTTATAATCATCCTTGTTATTCCAATGCCCTCATCGACCTCCCATCTCTAGCTCGTGAAAGCTGGATATTGCCACCTGCACCATTTTCTACTCGATTAGCTTTTGACAAGCTATTTCTTGCGCAAGGTCTGATACCGCCATCACCAGTCATCGAATCACACAATGCACATTCCAACATGGATATTGTTGCTGCAACGAATCTCTTGGGTACAGTGCCGCGCAGCTTGGCACAACGTCATTTTCAAACGCGCAATCTCTCTATGATTAGCGCGCCATTTTATCCTGACTCCATCCCTATTTCATTAATTTGGCGCACTTCCGAGCCACCACTACCCGCACTATTTTCCTTTCGAAATGCCTTGAAGAAAATATTAAAACAACGATTTGTGATTAAACCTTGATAATTGCGGGCATGGTTTTTAAAGTGCAATCATGAACACATAGACCGCTAACCGATCCCATAGCGCCTTGTGCACCATGATCAGGACAATTCGAATACAAATGCGAAGTTGCTACCCCACCATTAGCGAGGTAGCAGCTCAAATGCTATCGGCCATAACACCGATAAGCGATCAGTTCTTGCTCTGATCCACCAGCTTGTTGGCCGCAATCCAGGGCATCATGGCACGCAGCCTGCCACCGATTTCCTCGATCTGGGACTCGGCGTTGATGCGACGACGCGAGGTGAGCGTGGGTGCACCGGCTGCGTGCTCCAGGATGAACTTCTTCGCATACTCTCCGGACTGGATCTGCGCCAGGCACTCGCGCATGACGCGACGCGTCTCGTCGTTGACGATCTTCGGCCCCGTCTCGTATTCGCCGAACTCGGCATTATTGGAGATGGAGTAGTTCATGTTGGCGATGCCGCCTTCGTAGATCAGGTCAACGATGAGCTTGAGCTCATGCAGGCACTCGAAGTAGGCCATTTCCGGCGCATAACCGGCTTCGACCAGGGTCTCGAAACCGGCCTTGATGAGCTCCACCGTACCGCCGCACAGCACGGCCTGCTCGCCGAACAGGTCGGTCTCGGTCTCTTCGCGGAAGTTGGTTTCGATGATGCCGGCACGGCCGCTGCCGATGGCGCAAGCATAGGACAGTGCCACATCGCGTGCGGCGCCTGAATTGTCCTGATGCACGGCAACCAGCGCGGGCACGCCGCCGCCCTGGACATAGGTGCCGCGGACGGTGTGGCCGGGCGCCTTGGGCGCAATCATGATGACATCGATGTCGTCACGGGGCGTCACCTGCCCGTAATGGATGTTGAACCCGTGGGCAAAGGCCAGTGCTGCACCCGGCTTGATGTTGTCCGCCACCTGATTGCGATAGACTTCGGCGATGTTCTCGTCGGGAAGGAGAATCATGACCAGATCGGCGCCCTTGACGGCATCGGCCACTTCCATCACCGAAAGACCGGCATTCTCGGCCTTGGCCCAGGATGCGCCACTGCGGCGCAGACCGACCACAACCTTCACACCCGACTCATGCAGGTTGAGGGCGTGGGCATGGCCTTGTGAGCCATAGCCGATGATGGCCACGGTACGCCCCTTGATGAGGGACAGGTCGCAATCCTTGTCATAGAAGACATTCATTTTATTCGTGCTCCAGAGATTTCAGAGGGGTTTACAGCTTGAGTACGCGCTCGCCACGGCTGATGCCGGACACGCCCGTACGCACGGTCTCGAGTATCGATGTACGGTCGAGCGCCTCGATGAAGGCCTCGATCTTCTCCTGTACACCAGTCAGCTCTATCGTGTAGATCTTGTCGGTTACGTCGATGATGCGCCCGCGGAAGATATCCGACAGGCGCTTCATTTCATCGCGCTCGCGACCCACGGCGCGCACCTTGATGAGCATGAGCTCACGCTCGACGTGGCTGCCTTCGGTCAGGTCAACGACCTTGACCACGTCAACCAGCCGGTTCAGGTGCTTGGTGATCTGTTCGATGACGGCGTCCGAACCCTTGGTGACTATCGTCATGCGCGACAGGGTTTCATCTTCGGTCGGCGCGACCGTCAGCGTCTCGATGTTGTAGCCTCGGGCCGAGAACAGCCCGACCACGCGTGACAGCGCGCCGGGTTCGTTCTCGAGAAGGACAGAGATGATATGTTTTGGGGCAGCCATGTCACAGGTCCTCCGAGCCAAGCAGCATTTCCGTCAGACCGCGTCCGGCCTTGACCATGGGCCAGACATTTTCGGTCGGGTCCGTGATGAAATCCAGGAAGACCAGCCGGTCCTTGTACTTGCCGAAGGCCTCGCGCAACGCAGGCTCGACATCCGCCGGATCGCTGATCTGCACGCCCACGTGGCCGTAGCTTTCCGCCAGCCGCACAAAATCCGGCAGCGCATCGACATAGGACTCCGAATAGCGCGAACCGTATTCGATCTGCTGCCACTGGCGCACCATGCCCAGGTAGCGGTTGTTCAGGCACACGATCTTGGGCGTCAGGCGAAACTGGGTGCAGGTGGACAGCTCCTGGATGTTCATCTGGATGGAGCCCTCACCCGTGATCACGGCCACATCGGCACCGGGATTGGCCATCTGCACGCCCATGGCATAGGGCAGGCCCACACCCATGGTGCCCAGACCGCCGGAATTGAGCCAGCGGCGCGGTTCGTCGAAGCCGTAATACTGGGCGGCCCACATCTGGTGCTGGCCCACGTCGGAAGTGACAAAAGCCTTGCCTTCGGTGACTTCCCAGAGTTTCTGTACGACAAACTGCGGCTTGATGACGGTGTCGGACGCCTCGTAGGCGAGGCAATCCCTGGCACGCCAGGCATTCACCTGCTCCCACCAGCGCTCGAGCGCCGCCTTGTTGGGCGCGGTCTCTGCTGCGGCTTCGCGGTACAGCACCGTCATGTCCTGCAGGATGTCCTTGACATTGCCGACAATGGGAACATCGACCTGAACCCGCTTGGAGATGGACGAGGGGTCGATATCGATATGGATGATCTTGCGGGCGACCTGCGAGAAATGGCGCGGATTGCCGATGACGCGATCGTCGAAGCGCGCGCCGATGGCGAGCAGCACATCGCAGTTCTGCATGGCCATGTTCGCTTCATAGGTACCGTGCATGCCGGGCATGCCGATGAAGCGCGGATCGCTCGCCGGGAAGGACCCCAGCCCCATGAGGGTGTTGGTGCAGGGCGCACCCACCATGTCGACCAGCTCTCGCAGCTCCGGCGAGGCATTCGAGAGCACCACGCCGCCGCCGGTGTAGATGACCGGACGCTCGGCGGCGAGCAGGTGCTGCACGGCTTTCTTGATCTGGCCCTGATGCCCCTTGATGATGGGGGCGTACGAACGCATCTTCACCTCGCCACGCTTGGCGGTGAACTTGCAGGTGGCAACCGTGATGTCCTTGGGGATGTCCACCAGCACCGGGCCGGGGCGCCCGCTGGTGGCAATGTAGAAGGCCCGGCGCATGGTCTCGGCCAGATCACGGATATCGCGCACCAGGAAGTTGTGCTTGACGCAGGGCCGCGTAATGCCCACGGTGTCGGATTCCTGGAAGGCATCCTGGCCGATGGCACCCGTGGGCACCTGGCCGGTGATGATGATCATGGGGATGGAGTCCATGTAGGCGGTGGCAACGCCGGTCACCGAGTTCGTGACTCCGGGGCCGCTGGTCACCAGTGCCACGCCCACCTTGTTCGACGAGCGCGAATAGGCATCGGCCGCATGTATGGCTGCCTGCTCGTGACGAACGAGGATATGCTTGAATTTGTCCTGATTGTAGATGGCGTCGTAAATGTAGAGCACTGCGCCGCCAGGGTAGCCGAATACGTGTTCGACGCCCTGCTCGGCCAGGCATCGTACGACGATTTCTGCGCCATTGAGTTCCATGTTGTCTTTCCTTTCAATACCCGCACCCATGCCCCGACTGGCCTGACAAGGCCCGGGGTTGAGCCCAGATCGGGCGGGATGCCGCGGCGTTGCATGGTTCACGGAACCAATTCACCCGGACACCCTGCCCATCCGGCCCGCACCCGTCGAAACACGGCACGAACGCCCAAAATAGGCGTGGGAGGCAGAAACGAACGCCCGGCAACACACGCTTGTGACGCGGCCAGCAGCAAGGTGATACAGGCGCAAAAAACCGGGCGGATAGCCCGGATAACAGAGCCTTGGAAGCCTGACCCGGATGCAGGGCCAGACCACACCGTAACTTTACCGTGTTATGTTGCAACGCGCAAACGAAACCCCTGGCGCAAAGGGGTCTGCCACCAGCCCATCGGCACCATTGCGACGCGCCTGTGGGAAAATGGGGACACCCACTGCCGGAACGCCATGGAAATCTCCACCCATACCCTGCTGCGCTTCATCTACAGCCACTACTTCTTCAGCGGCCTTCGCCAGGCGCTGGGTGTCCTGTCGCCTGCGCTCATCCTGGGCGGCCTGCTGCACTGGTATGACATCGGCGTGGTTGCCTCCATCGGTGCCGCCTGCGTCGCCATACTGGATCAGCCCGGCGGCCCGCGGCGCTATGGTCGCACCGGCATGCTGCTTGCCATCGCCCTGGGCTCGCTCACGGCCGCGCTCACCGGGCTGGCTACGGGCCACATGCTGGGTCTGTGGCTGCTCGTGCCCGCGCTGGCCTTCTTCTTCAGCATGTTCACGGTATTCGGCAAGCAAGGCGGGCTGCTCGGCTTTGCCTGCCTGCTGCTCATGACGCTCACCATGCGCACCCCCATGGACGGGCATGCGGTGCTTGCGCACACGGCCTGGACCTTCCTGGGCGGCCTGTACTACTTCAGCTTCAGCACGCTGATCCATCGGCTGAGCTGGCATCGCGCCGGCCTGCAGGCCCTGTCGGTGGCCATGTTTGCCACGGCCGACTACATTCGTGTGCGCTCACAGTTCTACGACATGGCCATCCCGCTGGATGAAAGCTACCGCAGGCTGATTGCACGCCAGGCAAGCATGACGGAGAGCCAGCAGGCCGCACGCGACGTCCTGCTGCGCGACATGCCACACGGCCGACGGCCGGGCGACCATCTGCGCATCGCCACGCTGAATGCCTTCACGGATATGGTGGCGCTCGTAGACAACATGATCGCCACCCAGACCGATTACGCCACGCTGCGCGAACGCCTGCCCGACAGCGATGTGCTCATCTTCAGCCGGGATGCCCTGCACAAGATGTCGATCAACCTGGAGCGCATCGCGCTTGATCTGGCGCGCAACCGGCCCACGGAGCGGCGCGAAAGCGTCAAGGCCGAGCTGTGGGCCATCGAATATGAACTTGAAAAGTACCGCCGGGACAGCCTGAATGCGCGCGAGCCCGAAGTCTATGCCCTGCTGGTGCAGATCCTGCGCCGTCTGCGCAATGCAGCACGCATCATCCAGCGCCTGGCCGGTCACGTCCGGCCCGAAACCGATGTGCGCCTGCTCGACCAGCGTCTGAAGAAATCCTTTGCCCGCTTCCTGTCGCGCCAGGATATCCGCCTGAGCCTGCTGACCAGCAACCTGCGCATGGATTCGCCCCATTTCCGCTACGCCCTGCGCGTGACGGCGGCCTGTTTCATTGCCATGAGCTTTTCGGCCCTGCTTGATCACGGCGCACGCCTGCACGCCCTGCTGCCGGGCTTCACCAGTCATCACTACTGGATCATCCTCACACTGCTGGTGATCATGAAGCCCGGCTATGCACTCACGCGCCAGCGCAACACGCGCCGGCTGGCCGGCACGCTCATCGGCTGCATTCTTGCGCTGGTGCTGTTCAAGGCCACAGACAATGTCGAGGTCTATCTGGCCCTCATGGTGGCCGCCAGCATCATGGGTTACAGCCTGATTCAGCTCAGCTATCTGATGTCGGCCATCTTCAACACGGTGTTCGTGCTGCTCGTCTTCCACTTCCTGTCGGGCGCAGGCATGGCGACGGTGGGCGAACGCCTGTTCGACACCATCATCGCCAGCGGCATCGCCTTTGCGTGCAGCACACTGCTGCCCTGGTGGGAGCACAATTTCATGGCTTCGCTTGCCAAGGCCGCCTGGCGCGCCAACCGCAACTTCCTGGCGGCCGGGCTGAACTACGCACACCTGACACGCGCACAACGCATGGCCGACGCCGAAACGCCGGACGAGGCACGGGACACCCTGGTACGCGAGCAGGCCGAGGCCGAAACCGCCTGGCGCCTGACCCACCAGCAGGCCTATACCGCCTTCAGCAATTTTGCGGCCGCCTTCTACCGCATGATGGATGAACCCGAGCGCCAGCAGGTCAACGTGGCGGAATTCAACCGCCTGCTCCTGCAGTACCACATCCTGGCCTCGCAGATCGCCGCCGCCGTGCCCGTGCTCGCGGATCTGGACGAAGTACCGCCCGGCATACAGGCCTCGCTGGATGCAGTCACGCGCTTCCTGGCCGACCAGCCTGCCGAACCACCGGCCGGCATCGAGACCGAAGGCGAGCTGGCTACGCTGGCCTATCCGATACGACAGATGGTAAAGGCCTCGCGCCTGATCCGCGAGGAAATGCACCGGCTGACACCCGATACCCTGCCCCCGCCGCCCGAAGCGGCTGTCCTGAACCCGGCCTGAGGCCTTGCTTCAGGCAACCGACAGGTAGCGCTCCTGCAATTCCGCATCTTCGGCCAGGGTCCGGGTCTCGACCTCGTGAACCACACGTCCCTTTTCGAGAATGTAGGCACGCCGCGCATGACGCAGGGCAAAGTGCACGCTCTGATCGGTGAAGATGATGGTCGTGCCCTGCGCCAGGCTGTCGATCAGCGCGCCGATCTGCTGCACGATCACCGGCGCCAGACCTTCGTTGGGCTCATCGAGCAGCAGCAGGCGCGGCTCGCTCATCAGGGACCGCGCCACCGCCAGCATCTGCTGCTGCCCGCCCGACAGCGTGCTCCCGTCCTGATCGGCCAGCTCGGCCAGCATGGGATATTCGTCGAAGACGCGCTCCACCGTCCACTGCTTGGGTGTCCCGGGGCGCTGGTAGGCGGCCACACTCAGGTTCTCGCGCACGCTCAGGCCGGGAAAGATGCGCCTGTCCTCGGGCACCAGGCCGATGCCCATGCGGGCGATGCGCCAGGCGGGCAGACCGCAGATCTCCTCGCCATCGAAGCGGATGCTGCCGCGCCGGGGCGGCGTCAGGCCGATGATGCTGCGCAGCGTCGTGCTCTTGCCCGCACCGTTGCGACCCAGCAGGCAGATCGTCTCGCCTTCGGCCACCGTGAGCGACACACCCTGCAGGGCGTGGCTCTCGCCGTAATAGGTGTGGATGTCTTTTACTTCCAGCATCATGACACGGCCTCCCCCAGAGTCTCATCCTGAGCCTCACCCAGATAGGCCTTGCGCACGTCGGGGTGCTGCCGGACTTCCTCGGGCGAACCCATGACGAGCAGCTTCCCGCGATGCATGACCAGGATGCGATGCGCCAGGTCGAAGACCACGCTCATGTCGTGCTCGGTGATGATGAAGGTATAGGTACCGCTGGCTGCCAGCTGTTTCACCAGCGCGGTTACGCGCCGGGTTTCCTCGGGTGTCATCCCCGCCGTCGGTTCGTCGAGCAATACCAGGGTGGGCTCGGTCGCGAGCACCACGGCAATCTCGACCAGACGCTTGTCGCCGTAGCTGATGACGCCGGCGCGCTGGTCGGCCATATGCCCGATTTCCAGCTGGTCAAGCAGGATCTGGGCGCGCTCCTGCACGGCGCGGTTGCGCGAGGCGATGTTGTACCACCGGCGACTGTCGCCCCACAGGGCCGTGACGGCCACCTCGACATTCTCGCGCACGGTCATCTCGGTGAAGATGTTGTTGATCTGAAACGAGCGCGAAATACCCAGACGGCTGATCTTGTGCGGCGGCAGACCGGTGATATCCTGACCGCGGAAGAAAATCTGCCCGCTGGTGGGCGTCATGCGCCCCGAAAGCATGTTGTAGAACGTCGTCTTGCCCGCCCCGTTGGGCCCGATGATGGCCAGGGTCTCGCGCTCAGCCACCGAAATACTCATGTCCGAGACAGCGGCCACACCACCGAAGCGGCGTGACAACGCCCGGGTTTCCAGAATCGGATCGCTCATGATTTCTCCAGCCAACGGTCCAGGAAAGTACCCAGCAGGCCACGCCGGAAGAATATCACCATGATGGCGAGAATGATGCCCAGTACCAGCATCCACGCCTGGGTGATGTCGGTAATGATGGTCTTGAGCAGCACGAACATGCCGGCGCCGAACAGGGGCCCGAGGAAATAGCCCGTGCCGCCCAGGATGGACATGAGCACGGGTTCGGCCGACATCGTCCAGTGCACCAGCTCGGGGCTGGCAATACGCAGAAAGGGTGCCATCAGGCCGCCCGCCAGCGCCGAGAATGCACCCGATATGGTGAAGGCAGCCAGGCGGTAATGACGTACGTTCAGACCGCAGAAAGCCACGCGTTCCGGATTCTCGCGAATGGCGCGCAGGACCAGGCCGAAGGAGGAACGGCAGATCAGGTAGAGCACGGCCATGGCCAATGCCACGATGGCCAGCACCACGTGGTAGTAGACCGCCGGGTTGCCCAGCGTCAGCTCCATGCCCAGGCCCAGACCGCCCATGCGGAAGCCGGCAATGCCGTCACTGCCGTTGGTGACCGAGCGCCACTGGTGCACGACCGCAAAGACCATCATGCCGAAGGCCAGGGTCAGCATGGCGAAATAGACCTCATCCAGACGCACACTGAAGAAGCCGATCACCAGGCCCAGCACGGCACCGGCAACGATGGCAACAGCCAGACAGGCCAGCAGGGGCCAGGGCGAACCCATGAGCAGCATGGCACTGGCATAGGCGCCGATGCCGAAGAAGGCGGCATGGCCGAAGCTGAGCATGCCGGTATAGCCGAAGATCAGATTGAAACTGGTGGCAAACAGGCCCAGTATGAGGATCTCGGTGGCAATGAAGATATAGAAGTACGGCGCAATCCAGGGCAGGACCACGAGGCCCACTGCCAGGATCAGGGCCATCAGGGCCAGCAGCAGGCGCTTCATGTGACTGCCCCCTTGCCCATGATCCCGTGGGGCTTGATCAACAGCACAACCGCCATGCCGATGAATGGCAGGACAAGATTGATATCCGGCAGGTAACGCCCGCCGAAGCCGTGAAGCAGGCCCAGCACGATGGCGCCCAGCAATGCCCCCGGAAAGCTGCCCAGGCCGCCGATGACGACCACAATGAAACTTTCGATGATGATCTTGTCACCCATGCCGGGGTCGATGGCACGCATGGGCGCCGCCACCACACCGCCCAGCGCGGCCAGCCAGGCACCAAAGGCGAACACGGCTGTGATCACACGCTTGGTATTGATGCACAGGGCCTGCGCCATCTCGCGATCCAGCGCCGCCGCGCGCATGATGATGCCCAGCCGGGTGCGATTGAACAGGTACCACAGCCCGCCCAGGACCACAAAGCCCATGATGACGACGAACAGGCTGTAGGTCGGGTAGGTGATGCCGCCCGGCAGCCTGATCGTGCCCTGGAAGCCGGCCGGCGGCTCCACCACATGAATCCCCGTTCCCCAGATCTGGCGCACCGACTCGTTGAGGATGAGGAGCAGGGCGAAAGTGAGCAGCAGGCTGTCGGAGATCTCGCGCTCGTAGATGAAGCGCAGCATGATGCGGTCCACCAGGACGGCCAGCATGGCCACCACCAGTGGCGCCACGATCAGGGCAAGCCAGAAGGACAGGCCCAGTATGGCGATGCAGCTGTAGGCCACGTAGGCGCCCAGCATATAGAGTGCGCCATGCGCAAAATTGATGACATTGAGCACACCGAAGACAATGTTCAGACCCACTGCGATGATGAACAGCAACAGCCCGATATCCAGGCTGTTCAGCAGTGCCAGCGCAATACCGCTCATGACGCCCCCTCGTTATCGTTATTGATCACCGCGGGCCCGGTTGCGCCCGCGGTGGTTTCGCCTGTCGTGTATCGCCACTACACTGCGGCTACATCTTGCACTCGGCATCCACAGCAGGCGTCACCTCATCGCCGCTGAAGTTGCGGATGTCGGCCAGGGAGCGGATCTTGAGCGCATCATCCATGGCGGCCGTGCGTCCCCAGGTCGGTCCGATCAGCCCCTGGTTGTCGCCCTCACGGAACGTCAGCACACCCGTGGGCGCATTGACGCTGGCGCCCTTGAGCGCTGCAGCAATGGCCTTGCCATCCGTGCTTCCGGCCTTTTCGATGGCCTGCTTGTAGGCGTAGATGGCGACATAGGCACCTTCGGCGTTATAGCTGGGCGGCGCCTTGTAGGTCTCGCGATACTTGGCCACGAACTGCTTGTTGAGCTCTGTATCGTGCGAGTCATACCAGTAACGTGTACCCAGCCAGACGTTTTCCGGCATCTGCTCGCCCAGCGCCGTCAATACCTCGGTTGCCGCGCCCACCGTCATCAGGACCTGGAAGCCCTGATCGAAGAAGCCCCGGTTGTTGGCCTGGCGCACGAAGTTCACCAGATCCCCGCCCCATACCGAAATCAGCACACCATCGGGCTTGGCCTCCATCACACTGTTGATGAAGGGGGTGAAGTCCTCGGCGCCGAACCGTGGAAAGGAGGGATCGGAAGACAGTTCGGCATCCGGCACAAGCTCCTTCAGATACTTGCCGAAGAACTCCCAGGACTGGTGCCCGAAGGCGTAATCCGGCCCTATGGTGGTCCATTTCTTTGCACCACTATCGGCCGCCACCAGCGCAGCACCCTTCATGTTCTGGTGCACGTTGACGCTGACGCGATAGGTATAGGCATTGCACAGCTTGCCCGTGACATCAGGCGTTGCCGCATGGGTGATGATGAGCGCGCGCTCGAGCTCGGGAATCACCGGCACCAGCCCCTGTGCCACCCCGGAGCTGTCCAGCCCCATCAGGCCCACGGCGCCATTCTGATACACGAGCTTGCGCGCCGCCTGGATGGCGGTGGCAGCCTTGCCCTCGCTATCCTCGAACATCACTTCCAGCTGGCGGCCGAGCACACCGCCCGAACCGTTGATCTCGTCGAGCGCCAGCTGTATGCCCTGCTGGGCAAACTTGCCATAGGCCGCAGCGCTGCCCGACAACATGTAGAGGGCACCGATCTTGATCGGGCCATCGGCGGCACCGGCCGGCGCCGCAGCCAGCAGCCCGGCCATGGCGAGCACCGCCAGGCCTTGTCTACTCAGTGTTTTCATCGTCTTCTCCTTGGTCGTTCGAAGTCAGAGACCCGACTTCACGGTTTCACGCAATTTGTTCTTCTGGATCTTGCCTGTCGAGGTTTTCGGCAACTCCCCGAATATGATACGCTTGGGAACCTTGAAGCCCGACAGGTGCCGGCGACAGAATGCCAGCAAGGCGTCGGACTCCAGGGAAGCATCCGCCTTCAGTGTGACGAATGCACAGGGAACCTCACCCCACTTCGGGTCCGGCTGTGCCACCACGGCAGCCTCCAGGACCGCCGGATGGTCGTAGAGGACATTTTCCACCTCGTGGCTGGAGATGTTCTCGCCGCCGGAAATGATGATGTCCTTGATCCGGTCACGGATCTCCACATAGCCGTCGGGATGCAGGACCCCCAAGTCTCCCGTGTGAAACCAGCCATCCCGCAAGGCCGTCCCGGTAGCCTCCTCATCCTTGAGATAGCCTTTCATGAGCGTATTGCCGCGCAGGCAGAGCTCACCCATGGTGGCGGCATCCGCCGGCACGGGCCGGCCGGTCCCGGGATCGAGAACGGTCAGCTCATCAATACTGTACAGTCCCACGCCCTGGCGCGCCAGCTGCCGGGCCAGCGCGTCGGCCGGCAGGTCCTTCCATTCCTCCTGCCAGACACAGACGCTGGCAGGGCCATAGGTTTCGGTAAGCCCGTAGAGATGGATGATATCGAAGCCGACATCCTTCGCCTTGTCGAGCGTTGCACTATGCGGTGCGGCACCACCCACAGCAAAGCAGACGCGCCGCTCCAGGCGCAGCCCCGCCGCATGAAAATCATTGATGAGACTGTTCAGCACCACGGGCGCACCGCATAGATGGGTAACCCCGTGGCTCAGCATGGCCTCGTGCACCGCATCGCTTGCCACACGATCCAGGCAGACATGGGTGCCGCCCATGGCGGTCACGGCCCAGGTGTAGCACCAGCCATTGCAGTGGAACATGGGCAGGGTCCACAGGTAGACGGTATCGGGCGTCATGCCCATGGCCATGGCATTGCCCAGCGACGACAGATAGGCGCCGCGGTGGTGGTAGACCACGCCCTTGGGTCGTCCGGTGGTGCCCGAAGTGTAGTTCAGGCTGATGGCATCCCACTCATCCGCCGGCACATGCCAGGCGTAATCGGGCGCGCCCCCGGTCAGCACGGCTTCGTATTCCAGACCCTGGCTGCCCCTTTCGTCCAGCCGGTCAACCCGGATGAGCGCGGGCTGTTCACCGTCGAGCGCGGCGAGCGCCTGCATCACCAGCGGGGCAAAGCCGGCATCATGAATGAGCACGCGCGCCTCGCCATGCGCGAGGATATAGCCCAGGCTGGCGGCATCGAGACGGGTGTTCAGTGCATTCAGCACCGCGCCCGCCATGGGCACGCCATAATGGGCTTCAAGCATCTCGTGGCGGTTGCGGCACAGGATGGCCACGCGGTCACCCGGCGCCACACCCATGCTTTCCAGGGCCGATGCCAGCCGGCGCGAACGCGCATAGAGATCCGCATAGCTGAAACGCTGGTCGCCGTCGATGACCGCCGTCTTGTGGGGATAGATGAGCGCCGAACGCTGCAGCAACTGCAGCGGTGTCAGCGCCGAGTGATTGGCGGCCCGCCGGTGAAGACCGGCATCCATCGTGGAATTCATGACTGAGGTACTCCTACAGCGCAGACTGCAGATGCCCGCCATCCACGACCAGGGTTGACCCCGTCATATGGGCCGAGGCATCCGATGCCAGCAACAGCAGCGCGCCAAGCAGGTCTTCCGCCTTGCCGATCCGTCGCGACGGAATGCGCCGCTGTACGGCTTTCCCGGCTTCGGATTGGAAGAAACTGTGGTTCAGCGGCGTTTCCACATAGCCGGGCGCCAGGGCATTGACGCGTATGCCATGGCGCGCCCATTCCAGCGCCAGCGCACGCACCATGTGTTCGAGACCGGCCTTGGATACCGCATAGGGGAGAACCTGTGCCGCCACACGCTGCGCAAGAATGGAGGATACGGCAATGATGCTGCCCGGCTGTCCGGCTGCGACCAGCCGGCTTGCCGCCTCGCGGCACACCAGCCACGAGCCGGTCAGGTTCACGTCCAGCACGCGCAGCCAGTCATCGTGCGACAGCTCCAGCGCCGGTCGCGTCACGGCAATGCCGGCATTGGCAACCACAATATCAACAACACCAAAGGCGCCCTGCGCACGGGCGAAGGCATCCGCCACACTTTCGGGGCGGGTCACATCCAGCGGCGCTGCCATGGCGGTGCAGCCCTGCTGTTCGAGCGCGACAACCGCAGCCTCCAGCGACGCCGCAGTACGCCCTGCCAGCACCACCGATGCACCTGCCCGACCCAGGGCCAGACAGAATGCGTGGCCAAGGCCGCCCGCAGCTCCGGTAACCAGTGCAACCCGACCTGCTAGAGATTGGCCTCTGTATGCCATGCTTGCGTCAAGCCTCCAATGTTGTCTCCTGAAATACAGTATCGAATGTTTACACTTGTCACTCAATCCATGAAAACCCTGCCGGACCGGATCCGCAGACTCTCCGGGGTTCAGCGTGCGGCGCGACGGAACACCATGCGGTCGGGCGTGGACACCTCGGGCGCCCAGGCATAGCCGTCGCTGGAGAAACCCTGCATCGCCGCCGGCGCAGTCATGCGCTCCTCGATAATGGCACGCGCCATCAGACCGCGTGCACGCTTGGCATGAAAACTGATCACCTTCCACTGCCCCTTGCTGAAATCCTCGAAAACGCACTGCACCACGCGCGCATCGAGCACGCTCTGGTCGACCGCCTTGAAGTATTCCACCGACGCCAGATTGACAAGCACGCGCTCGCTGCCGTCCTGCACGGCATCCAGCCTGCGGTTCAGATGCTCGGCAATGGTGGCGCCCCACCACTGGTAGAGATTGGTGCCGCGTGCCGTTGCCAGCCGCGTTCCCATCTCCAGCCGGTGAGGCTGAATACGATCCAGCGGCCGCAGGACGCCATACAGCCCGCTCAATATCGCCACATGCGCCTGCGCCCACTGCAGCTGCGCATCCGACAGGCTGGCGGCATCCAGCCCCTCGTACACATCGCCGTTGAACGCCAGCACCGCCTGACGCGCCCGCGACGGATCAGTGTCCGCAGTCCAGGCCTGATAGCGCTCCACATTGAGCCCGGCCAGCGCATCGCTGAGCTTCATCAGCCGGGCAAGCTCGGAGCGCCCCAGCGGGCGCAGGACATCGATGAGCGCCGCCGCTTCATCGAGAAAGCAGGGCTCGGAATCCAGCGTTGTCCGTACGGGCGTGTCGTAATCCAGCTTCTTCGCCGGAGAAAGGACGATGAGCATGTCGTGATCCTGTCGTCGTTGAAAGCCGGCAGCCGGCGCGTCAGCGCGCCGTCCAGCCGCCGTCCAATGTCAATGTCGTGCCCGTCATCTGGTCAGCGGCGGGCGAGGCAAGGAAAACAGCGGCACAGCCCAGCTGTGCCGGCGTGACGAACTGCAGCGAAGGCTGCTTCTCTTCGAGCAGCGAGCGCGCCGCCGCCTCGACCTCTATACCCTGCGCCTTGGCAAGCGCCTGGATCTGCGCCTCGACCAGCGGCGTGCGCACCCATCCCGGGCAGATGGCATTGCAGGTGATGCCGCTGCCTGCATTTTCCAGGGCCGTCACCTTGGTGAGCCCCACCACACCATGCTTGGCTGCCACATAGGCCGACTTGTGCACCGATGCAACCAGACCGTGCGTGGACGCGATATTGATGATGCGTCCCCAACCCGCCTTCTGCATATGGGGCAGGGCTGCCGCCGTGCCATGAAAGACCGCCGACAGATTGAGCGCGATGATGGCATCCCAGCGATCGATCGGGAATGTCTCTATGGGATCCGTATGCTGGATGCCCGCGTTGTTCACCAGGATATCGATGCCGCCCAGACGCTCGGCGGCGCCATCGATGAAAGCACGCACCGCCTTGGCATCGCTGAGATCGGCATTCAGATAGTGTGCCGCAACATCGAATTCAAGCTCGAAACCCAGACGCTCCTTCTCGATCGCCTCGGGATCGCCAAACCCGTTGATGACCACATCTGCACCATTGGCAGCAAGCTCGCGTGCAATCGCCAGACCTATTCCGCTGGTTGAGCCCGTGACAACGGCCTTTTTGTTCGTCAGCATCATATTTCTCCTGAAGGCTGGGAAAATCCGGAAAAAACCCGGATAACGTCAATACGGACAGTGTAACGCCGCCCTGCCCGCCCGCTGTGCTTGCCCATGACGGCGGGCAAGTCATCAACGCCGGGAGCCCCAAGGTTGTATGATTTTCTGCTAGAATCTGCGTCTTGCCCGGGAGATCATCCCGGTGGCTCTACACGCGGACAGGTGGCAGAGTGGTCGAATGCGCCGGACTCGAAATCCGGTATACGTGCAAGCGTATCGTGAGTTCGAATCTCACCCTGTCCGCCAATGAAGAGCACTTAACTCGCTGATAACAATGAAATAAACAGCTCCACCCCGCTCTTAGGATACATCCTGCAACGGTTGGGCGCGTTCGACACGCTCACGCTCTCGCGGTGTGTTCATCACATCCCAGAGATTATTGCGCCTCTGCACATTGAGCCAGAAATCCGGGCTGTTTCCAAACACACGAGCCAGGATCAATGCCGTTGCCGCTGTTACTTTTCTACGGTTCCCGCATAGTTCATTGACATGCTTGCGCTGAACGCCCATCGCCTGGGCAAGTGCTGATAGCTGTGATTGTCCAGATAAATGCTATCCGCCGCGCCCCGCTCGCCATCCCAGCAAAAAATCAGCCGCCATTGCTGATTGACGCGAATTGAATAAACCCGGCCAAATTGCCACGAAGCTTCTCAAAATGATTACTGAGCGGTATCCGCAAATCCTGATCGCTTATGGCATCATCGATCATCTGGAGCTTACGAAACAAACGCGACTCAGGATCTTGCGTGAACGTATGTCATCCTTGAAAAAAGCCTGAAGCCAGCCATCCCGAAATCCCGTTATCACAGCCGCCCCCCGGAATGCCCTACTGTACCACTCTGCGGGTCAAAAACAATGGGAAGGCATTCAATACGCTCTCCTCAATACCCCCTACCCATCGTCACACGCCCCGAAACCGCTTCTCCCGCAAGAAAGGCTCGGATCTTGTCGGCCGTCTGACGCACGCTCACATCCCGGATGCTGGATGCAGAGATATGGGGCGTAACGGTAATCCGGGGGTGGGCCCAGAACGGATGGGGTTCCGGCAGGGGCTCCTCGGTGAAGGCGTCGAGCGTAGCCTGCTGGATATGGCCTTCATCGAGCATTGCGAGCAAGTCGGCTTCGACCAGATGCTCGCCGCGCCCCATGTTGATGATGCAGGCGGACGGCAGCAACTGGGCGAAGGTGTCCCGGCAGAGGATGCCGCGTGTCTGGGGCGTAAGCGGCAGGGTATTGATCAGCACGCGGCTGCGCGACAGAAACTCATCAAACTGCCCGTCGCCTGCAAACGTCTGGATGCCATCCAGCGCCTTTGCACTGCGCGACCAGCCGGCCACCGGGTAGTCCAGGGCGGCAAGCGCCTGTGCCACACGACTGCCCATCACGCCCAGACCCAGTACACCCACCGGCCATTCCTGGCGCTGGATGTGCGGCAGCCGATCCCAGCGCCGCGCCTGCTGCTGATCGATATAGGCGTCGAAATGACGCGAGGCGCGCACCACGGCCCAGATGGCGTATTCGGCCATCTGCACCGCCATGCCGGCATCTTCCAGACGATAGATGGCGACGCGGTCCGTGAGGCCCGGACGCTGCAGGATGGCGTCGACACCCGCACCCAGATTGAAGACTGCACGCAGCTTGCGCTCCCGCTCGAAGAAGAATTCGGGCGGATTCCACACAATCGCGAGTTCGCTGCCGTGAGCCCCACCGGAATCGTCCCAGGGAACAATTTCGTGCTCGGGCAAAGCGGCCTGCAGGGGTCTGATCCATACCTGCGGATCAGGCGTGGTAGCGGAGGCGAAAGGGATCTTCATGCTTGTTTCGTAATTTTCTAGGTACCGACACTGAGGGGGGCATTCATCTTGCGCAACATGGCCATGACACTGAGCGCGGTGATGCGACCCGTTCGGGGATTGGCGGTGGGAACATTGCGTATTTCCATGGACAGACGGGCTGAATCCGATACCACCTCGACAGCGTGGTGGTTGTAGTCGATGGTTGGATCGGCCCACACTTCCAGACTGGTATTGTCCGGGCCCACACCGGCAAGCGATACGCTCACCGCTACGTTCAGATTGGCGGGAAAGCCCAGTGCCACCTCACGCGCCGTACCGGAGAAGATCATGGTGGGCTGCGTCAATGCCAAAAGATCAATGCCGTGTTTTTCCACATAGGGCGCCCCCTGGAATCCTCTGGGCGGCTTGCGCGACACCACCTTCACCGACTCGATACAGCCTTCGGCAGCCGCCAGGATGGCATCCAGCCCCAGGATTGCGCCTGTTGGCACCAGGATCTGCCCCTGATGTTCGCGCGCCAGCTCGATCAGCTCCGGCTGCAACAGCAGCGCGCTGCTGCTCAGTATGATGACTTTCTTGCCGGCCCGCAGGAAGGGAGAGGCAATGCCAGACAGCAGAGTCGCAGGCGCGCATTCAATCACCACCTCGCAGTGGGGTTCAAGGCCATCCAGTGTCGTGAAGCGTGGCGGAGCACCGCCCCAATCGAAGGCGGGTGGTGCTTCCGGATTGCGCACACCCACGGCTGCAAGCTCGACACCGTCGATACCTTGCCGGATATGCTCGGCGATCGAGCGGCCAATGGCACCAAAGCCCGCAATACCCACTCTCGTATTTCCCATCAGCGATATTCCTGTCATACGAAGTGCATGGCGCCCCGTCGGGGCATCGAGAACTCATTCTAGGAAAGAACCGGCGCCGACAACAAACGAGTTGTTGTCACCCCGTGCATTAGATCCGCTAATGCCTTGCGGTCCGCTGCGCCTCCTCCAGCAACCACTGGCGAAACGCCTGGACAGCCACCGCCTTGCGCGAACCCGCGTGTGTGAGCAGATAATAATCACCTGCGCTGGGAACGGGCTCCAGGCCGTCGGGCAGGATCACGACCAGCTCGTTGCGCCCCGGATAATGCTCCAGCAGGATGTCCGGCACCAGGGCGATACCCTTTTGCTCCAGCGCTGCACCCAGCGAGACATAGAAGTGCCCGTATTCAGGTGCGTCGCCGTCGGGAAGATAGTGCACGCCGCAGGCACCCAGCCAGTGTTGCCATGCCTTGGGCCGGCTCGAAGTATGAATCAGACGGGTTTTCGCAAAATCCGAAGCCTGCGTGATAGCCGGTTGCGTGGCATACCACCGGCGCGACGCCACCGGCACCATCACGTCCGGAAACAGCAGGTCGGCTTCGATGTCATCCCACTTTTCCAGCAGCACCAGGTCGATGGCAGGTGCCGTTCCGGGATAGTGCTTGCCCGGCAGTCGCCCCACGCGCAAGGCGACATCGATACTGTCGGAATGGATGTCCACCGGACGGATGTCGGAAACCACACGCACCTCTATACCCGGCTGCTGCGAGGAGAATCCTGCCAGGCGCGGCATGAGCCAGAGTATGGCGATGGTGGGCAGGGTATTGACGATCAGCGTCTGCGGCTGATTGGGCGCAATAATGGCATCGACCGCCTTCTCGAAACCATCGAGCAGCTGGCCGCAGGCGCCATGGAAGGTTTCGCCGGCCGGGGTCAGCTCGATATGACGGGCATGACGCACGAACAATGGTATCTTCAGGAAGGACTCCAGCTTGCGGATCTGCAGGCTGATTGCCCCCTGGGTCACGTGCAGCTCCTCGGCTGCCCGGGTGAAGGAGAGGTGCCTGGCGACCACCTCGAAATACCGGGTGGCCAGCAGGGGTGGCAATCGTCGGCTCATCGGCGACTCGGAAGAAAATCTGCTGGGGAACGTCAGACATCAGTTTAACTGATGGCGATCATTACATAAAATCGCTTGTCTGGACGCAGATGCGCTCACTAAGATTGAGGCGACCAATTATATGAACGGTGGAGACCATGACCCATTCCAAGATTATGAAGACCCGTGTGCGCCAGATCCTGACGGGCGGCGCCCTGCTGGCCACCCTGGCATTTTCAGCAGGCGTCCATGCCTGGCCCGACCGGCCCATCAAGATGATAGTGCCCTTCCCGGCCGGGGGCATCAATGATGTTGTCGGCCGTCTGACCGCATCCT
Source organism: Castellaniella sp. (assembly GCA_041655275.1). Taxonomy (GTDB): domain Bacteria; phylum Pseudomonadota; class Gammaproteobacteria; order Burkholderiales; family Burkholderiaceae_B; genus JAJYRX01. Next base: position 48,526 of record JBBAFU010000004.1, read on the forward strand.
ACCTTCAGGAAGAACTGGGCGTCAGCGTGGTGGCCGACAACCGCACCGGTGCCGGCGGCACCATCGGCACGGCACTGGCGGCGGAAAGCACTCCGGACGGATACACCATCCTGCTGGGGGCCAGCAGCACCATCGCAACCGCACCCGGCCTGTATCGCAACCTGGCCTACTCCCCGCTGAAGAGCTTCGAGGCTGTCGGCGGCATAGGCGCTACAGCCAGCGTCATCGTCGTTGCGAGCGATTCGAAGTGGACGGCATTCGGTGATCTGGTCCAGCCCGACGGGCAGGACACCAGTGAAATCAACTACGGATCGGCCGGCCCGGGAACCAGCCACCACATCAAGACGGAAACGCTCAAGCTGCGCACGGGCGCCAAGTGGACGCACGTGCCCTACCGGGGTGGCGCTCCCGCCATGACCGATCTCATCGGCGGCCAGATCGACTTCCTTACCGAGCCTCTGCCCACAGCCGTCAACTATATCCAGTCCGGGCGTGTCCGTCCGCTGGCCGTGACCACCGCCGAACGCTCGGCATCCCTGCCGGACGTCCAGACCCTGGAGGAGCTGGGCATCGAGAACTTCGACGCCTCGCTGTGGTTTGGCATTTTCGTGCCCGCCGGTGTCGATGGCGAGATCACGGACAAGCTGGCGCAGGCCATGCAGCGCATCTTCGCCCGAGAGGATGTGAAGAAAGACTTCAACGAGCGCGGCCTGATCACTTTTTCCGGCAACCGGGAGGACTTCAAGGCTTTTGTCGTCTCCGAAATCAAGGTATGGGGCGATGCCATCCAGCAGGCAAAGATCCGTATCGAATGAACCGGACATTCTCACGTTGCACTGACAGTGCACCAACAACTGCTTGCATAGCAGAAAAATATAGTGCATAATCTCGCTTTCGCTGGACAGCGGTCCATGGGGGTATAGCTCAGCTGGGAGAGCGCTTGCATGGCATGCAAGAGGTCAGCGGTTCGATCCCGCTTACCTCCACCATCGCACCGGCAATACAGTGAAAGCTGTACCAGGAAGTTTATGGTATAGTCTCGCACGCTTATGTTCAGGTCCCCTTCGTCTAGAGGCCTAGGACACTGCCCTTTCACGGCGGCAACAGGGGTTCGAATCCCCTAGGGGACGCCACCTTCTTGTGGCAACTTCTTGTAGTAACTACCAGGAGCGGTAGTTCAGTTGGTTAGAATACCGGCCTGTCACGCCGGGGGTCGCGGGTTCGAGTCCCGTCCGCTCCGCCAGATTCCAGAAAACGCCTGAAGCCGGAATGGCCTCAGGCGTTTTCTTTTCGTGCATCCGCCTCGCACATGCGCGTACCGCCCATTACACATCACCGTACCCCTTGATTATTGTCAATACGAAGAAACCCTAGATCACTGTAATCTGATTGACATCAAGATTCGATGCGGTGGCCGACCATTGTGGGTCGCCGGCATCCAGGGAGTCACGGTACGGCCATGTACATCGACAGAAACATCCAACCCGCCGCCATCCTGCTGTGCGCGCTGCTGCTTCTGCTGTCCCTGTGGTCCGGCCGGGCACCGGCGGCAAACCTGGGAGGCTTTCTCGCCGACACGCCGGTCGCGGAAATCTTTCCCGGCGCGGATCGCATCACGCCTCCCGAAGATCCCGGCTTTCCGGTGGCGACCGCCTGGTCGGGCAGCAAGGCCCTGGGCCACGTCTTCCTGAATTCAGACTTCGTCAATGCGGCGGGCTACTCGGCCAAGCCCATCCATATCCTCGTGGGCATGGCCAACGATGGCGAACTGGTCGGCCTGAAGCTGGTGCAGCATGATGAGCCCATCGTGCTCATCGGCATTGCCATCAGCCGTATCCATGCCTTCATCGAAGGCTATCTTGGTCTGAATTTCATCAAGAACCCGCCGCGAAGCCGCATGGAGCCGCCGGTCGACATCATCAGCGGTGCAACGGTCACACTCATGGTGATCGGCGACACCATCACGCGCTCCTCCATGATCGTCGCGCAACGCCTGCACGATGCGAGCGCATCCCGCGCTGCCGCCGCTCCCGAGCCGGCGCGCATCAATACCGAACTCGTGGAGGTACGCAGCTGGCAGGCGCTGCTGGACGAGGGCGCCGTGCGCCGCCTGGAACTCAGCGTCGGCGAAGTGAACGCGGCGTTTGCACAATCCGGCAATCCGGCTGCGGCCGAACATCCCGAATCGGATGACCCCGACGACAATTTCATCGACATGGTGGTGGCCCAGGTGAGCGTACCCAGTATAGGGCGCAGTCTTCTGGGCGAGGCATTGTGGAACCAGATCCAGACACGCCTGGCCCCGGGGCAGCAGGCCATCCTGGTGGCGGGCAATGGGGCCTACTCCTTCAAGGGCTCAGGCTATGTGCGTGGCGGCATCTTCGATCGCATCGAGGTCCTGCAGGGCCCCCAGGGTTTCCGTTTTCGTGACCGCAATCACCGGCGTCTGGCCGACCTGATGGCCGAAGGATCACCATCCTTTCGTGAAGTGGCCCTGTTCACGGTGCCGGAAGACCAGGTTTTCGAGGCCGCCGAGCCCTGGCGCCTGCAGCTGCTGGTGCAGCGCACGCTATCGGTTCAGGAAAAAGCCTTCATGAGCTTTGACCTGGACTATCGCATCCCCGACCGCTATCTGATCCTGCCCGCCGTCGCCGAGACGCCTGCCGCAAGCACGGCTCCAGCCACCGGCCCCGCCATTGGCCTGGACGATGAGTCCGCCCTGTGGCAGCACCTGTGGCGCGCCAAGATGGTGCAGGTGGGTGTCCTGCTGTTCGCGCTCCTCATTCTCACATCGGTTTTCTTCTTCCAGAACTGGTTCGCCCGCCACCCGGTGTTCTATACACGTTTTCGCATCGCCTACCTGATGTTCACCCTGTTCTGGCTGGGCGGCTATTGTGTGGCCCAGCTGTCGGTGGTGAACGTCCTCACCTTCACCCACGCCCTGCGCACCGGCTTTCACTGGGAGTACTTCCTGATGGATCCGGTCGTCTTCGTGCTCTGGTGCGCAACGGCGGTTTCCGGCCTGCTGTGGAACCGGGGAGCCTTCTGCGGCTGGCTGTGCCCTTTTGGCGCACTCCAGGAGCTCACGAACAAGCTCGCGCGACGCCTCGGCCTGCGCCAGATCCGTGTTGCCTTCGGGATTCACGAGCGTCTGGCGGCGCTCAAGTACGTGATCTTCCTGGCGCTCTTCGCTTTCTCGCTGTACGACCTGGGCTTCGCCGAACGCATGTCGGAAGTGGAACCGTTCAAGACCAGCATCATCCTGCGCTTCATGCGCGAATGGCCCTACGTACTGTTCGCAGTTGCCGTGCTGGCGGCCGGCCTGTTCATCGAGCGCTTCTACTGCCGCTATCTGTGTCCGCTGGGTGCGGCGCTGGCCATTCCCGCACGCCTGCGCCTGTTCGACTGGCTGCGACGCTACAAGGAATGCGGCAATCCCTGCCAGCGCTGTGCTATCGAATGCCCGGTCGAGGCCATCCATCCCGAAGGTCATATCAACCCCAACGAATGCATACAGTGCCTGAACTGTCAGGTGCTGTACCACCACAAGGAAAAATGTCCGCACCTGATCAAGAAGTATGCCCGGCGTGTACGCAAGCCGGCACCCGATCAGGCGGGAATCCAGGCCAGGCCGGGCGCACGTGTCATCGCACGTGTGGCGGCATCCGTACCCGACCCGACCGAACCCGGCATCGGCACACCCGCAACATGACCATGCGCCGATATCGTTACGGGCAATCCTTGCCCAACTTACTGAAGGGAGCTTTTCATGTCTGAACAGGAAAACAAGCCGCACGGCATGAGCCGGCGCGGATTTCTGGGAACTGCCGTGGCCTCGGGTGGTGCGGGCCTTCTGGCAGGCACACGCACGAGCGAAGTGCTCGCCCAGAAGAAGAACGCGCCAAGGCCGACCGATCACGTCGAGCCCGGCGATCTGGATGAATACTATGCGTTCAGCTCCGGCGGGCAATCCGGCGAAGTCCGCATCCTGGGCATGCCTTCGATGCGCGAGCTCATGCGCATCCCCGTCTTCAACTATTGCGGTGCCACGGGCTGGGGCCGCACAAACGAGAGTCGCAAGATCCTGACCGAAGGCATGACCGAGGAGACGCTGCGCCATCTGGCCGACAAGGGCGGCATCTTCATGAACGGCGATCTGCATCATCCGCACATGTCATTCACCGACGGCACCTATGACGGCCGCTACATCTTCGTGAACGACAAGGCGAACACGCGCGTGGCGCGCATCCGCTGCGACGTGATGAAGACCGACAAGATCATCGAAATCCCCAATGTGTCCGGGGTGCACGGCCTGCGCCCGCAGCGCTATCCGCGCACCGGCTATGTGTTTGCCAATGGCGAGCACATCGTGCCCATGCCCAACGACGGCTCCGTGGTCAGCGATGACAATACCCAGTACTGGACGGCCTTCACGGCCATTGACGGCGACACCATGGAGATCGCCTGGCAGGTACTGGTGGATGGCAACCTGGACAATATGGATGCCGACTACCAGGGCAAGTACGCCTTTTCCACCTGCTACAACTCCGAAAAGGGCTTCAACGTCCAGGAGATGTCGGCCAATGAGCAGGACTGGGCGGTGGTCTTCGACATCAAGGCCATCGAGGATGCCATCGAGAAAGGCGAGTACAAGGAGATGAATGGCGTGCGCATGGTGGATGGTCGCCATGGCTCGCGCTTCACGCGCTACATCCCGGTACCGAACTCGCCTCATGGCTGCAATGCCGCACCGGATGGCATCCATATCGTCTTCAACGGCAAGCTCTCGCCCACGGTCACGGTAATCGATGTGCGCAAGCTGGACGACCTGTTCGCCGGCAAGATCAGCGAGCGCGATTGCGTGGTTGCCGAGCCGCAGCTGGGCCTCGGCCCCCTGCATACCGCTTTTGACGGCCGCGGCAACGCTTACACCACACTGTTCATCGACAGCCAGATGGTGAAATGGAACATCGACGCCGCCCGGCGTGCCTACCAGGGTGAGGATGTGGACCCCATACTGGACAAGCTGGATGTCCACTACCAGCCGGGCCACAACCATAGCACCATGGGCGAAACGCGCGAGGCCGACGGCCGCTGGCTGGTGTCGCTGAACAAGTTCTCCAAGGACCGCTTCCTGAATGTGGGACCGCTCAAGCCCGAAAACGATCAGCTCATCGATATTTCCGGTGACAAGATGCGTCTGGTGCACGATGGCCCCAGCTTTGCCGAACCTCATGACATGCTGCTGGTGCACCGCTCCAAGGTAAACCCGGTGAGCGTGTGGGAGCGTGATGACCCCATGTGGGCCGACGCCCGCGCCATGGCGGAGAAGGACGGCGTTGATCTGGAATCGGCCGGCGAGATCATCCGCGACGGCAACAAGGTGCGCGTCTACATGATCTCGATCGCGCCGGTGTTCAGCCTCAACAAGATCGAGGTGAACGAGGGCGACGAGGTGACCATCGTCATCACCAACATGGACCAGATCGAAGATCTGACGCACGGCTTCACGCTCGATCGTCATGGCATCGCCATGGAAATCGCGCCCCAGGCCACGGCTTCCGTCACCTTCACGGCCGACCGGCCCGGCGTGCACTGGTACTACTGTCAGTGGTTCTGCCATGCCCTGCACATGGAGATGTCGGGCCGGCTCATCGTCCACCCCAAGGCCTGAAATAGAGGACACCCATGTCAGGCCCCAACACCACCGGCAGCACTGCTGGACACCCACACCGGCCCCGACGCCCGGCTGCGGCCATGGCGGGTCTGGTGGCGGCCATGTCCGCAATAACCGCAATGCCGGGTATGGCGGCCGATCTGGTGGTGAGTGCGCAAGACGGGCTGCAGGCGGTCATTGAGGCCGCATCCCCGGGCGATCGCCTGCAGCTTGCAGCCGGAACCTATCCGGGCAATATCGTCATCGACAAACCGCTCACCCTCTCGGGCCCCGAGGATCGCAGCGCCATCGTGCAGGGTGACGGCACGGGCCGCAGCATCTGGGTGAAAGCGGCCGGGGTGACGATAGAACGGCTCACGGTCCAGGGCTCGGGGATGAGCCTGTTCGCCATGGACGCGGCCATTTTCCTGGATCGCAACGCCGACCATGCGCAGATCCGTGACAACGACATCCTGGGCAATCTGATCGGCGTCTATGTCTGGGGGCCCGCAGACGTCCGGGTGGCCGGCAACCGCGTGGTGGGGGACACCCGGCTGCGCCGTGCCGAGCGCGGCAACGGCATCCAGCTCTGGAACACGCCCGGCACCGAAGTGGTGGGCAACGACATCCGTGCGGGCCGCGACGGCATTTTCGTCAACGCCAGCCGCAGGAACTCCTTTCGCGACAACCGGTTCACGGATGTCCGCTTCGGCGTGCATTACATGTATACCGAGGACAGCGAAGTGACGGGCAATACCGTCGATGGTGCGGACGCGGGCTATGCCCTGATGTTCTCCAACCGGCTGCGGGTCGTGGACAATACCGCCACCAACAGCCGCGACCATGGCCTGCTGCTCAATGCCGTGAACCAGTCCGAGATCATCGGGAACCGCATCGAAGGGGGCGAAAAATGCGTCTTCATCTACGCGGCCAACATCAACCTTTTTCGCGACAACCTGTTCGAAGGCTGTCGCATCGGCGTGCACTACACCGCGGGATCGGAGCGAAATCGCATCAGCCGGAATGCCTTCATCGCCAACCAGACGCAGGTGCGCTATGTGGGCACGCGAGAGCTCGAATGGTCCGACGAGGGTCGGGGCAACTACTGGAGCGACAACACCGCCTTCGACCTGGATGGCGACGGCATCGCGGACACGGCCTACCGCCCCAACAACATCCTCGATGAGGTCCTGTGGCGCGCACCCATGGCACGGCTGCTGCTCAACAGCCCGGCAACCCAGGTGATCAAATGGGCCCAGGCCCAGTTTCCCGCCATCCATCCGGGCGGCGTCATCGACAGTGCCCCCCTGATGAGCCCGCCGGCCTTTGCACAGCCGGCGGCGGCAGGACACCCGACTGGAGCAACTGGAGGACATCCATGAACCCTGTGCGCATAGAACTGCAGGGGGTGACCAAGCGCTATGGCGACAGTGTGGCTGTCCAGCAGGTCGACCTGCGCCTGCACGCCGGCGAGTGCGTGGCGCTGGCCGGGCACAATGGCGCGGGCAAGAGCACGCTGATCAAACTGATGCTCGGCCTGATCCACAGCGATGGCGGCACGGTACGCGTCCTGGGCGATGATCCGCGATCCGGACGTGCACCGGCGCGCCTGCATGTGGGCTACCTGCCCGAAACCGTGGCCCTGCATCCGGCGATGACAGGGCTGGAGACTCTCGCCTTCTATGCACGACTCAAGCGCCAGCCCGTGGCAGGCAATCTGGCCCTGCTAGAGCGCGTGGGCATCGCACGCGCGGCAACAAAACGGGTGTCCACTTACTCCAAGGGCATGCGCCAGCGGCTTGCACTGGCACAGGCGCTGCTGGGCTCGCCCCGGGTGCTGCTGCTGGACGAGCCCACCACCGGCCTGGACCCGGCGCTGCGCCAGAACTTCTACGAGATCGTCAATGAATTGCGCGCCGCCGGTGCCACACTGCTGCTGTCCTCGCACGCGCTGGCCGAGATCGAAGGTCAGGCGGATCGCATCGTGGTCATGAAGAATGGCTGCAAGGTGGCCGATGGCACGCTTGAGGAGCTGCGCCGCGATGCCCGGCTGCCGCTGGTGCTCCGGCTGCGCCTGGCCGACGAGACTCCCGAGGGCGCGGTGACGCTGCCCGCCGTCTGGCAGCGCCTGGAGGCACGACGCTATGAATGGCGCCTGCCTATGGCCGAAAAGATGAACGCCCTGCGCAGCCTCGCCGCCCTGCCGGCCGAGGTACAGGACATCCAGCTCGTCCAGCCGGGACTGGACGAGATGTATGCCCACTTCCTGAGGCGAGAAGAGACATGAACAACATCCTCATCCTTGCGGGCCGGGAGTTCCGCGACGGATTGCGCAATCGCTGGGTGATGTCCGCCACCCTGCTGCTGACGCTCTTCGCGCTCACGCTGGCCCTGCTCGGCAGCGCCCCCACAGGCGAGGTCAAGACCAGCCCGCTGGCCGTCACTGTGGTGAGCCTTTCCAGCCTCAGCATCTTCCTGCTGCCACTGATGGCCCTGCTGCTCTCGCACGATGCCGTTGTTGGCGACATCGAGCGCGGCACCATGGCATTGCTCCTCAGCTATCCCGTGGCCCGCACCGAGGTGCTCATCGGCAAATACCTGGGACATCTGGGCATACTCGCACTGGCAACACTGATTGGCTACGGCATCGCCGGCCTGCTGACACAATGGGTGTCCACGGGTTCGCTGGAAGCGGATGTCCAGACCTGGCTGCCGTGGCTGGTGCTCATGGCGAGCAGCATCCTGCTGGGTGCCTGCTTTCTTGCACTGGGCTATCTGGTCAGCACCTGCGTGCACGAGCGGCCGACGGCCGCCGGCATCGCCATCGGCCTGTGGCTGTTCTTCGTGCTCATCTACGACATGGCTGTCCTGGGAATACTGGTTGCCGATCAGGGGCGTTTCCTCACGCCGCAGCTGCTCTCCTGGCTGCTGACCATCAATCCCGCCGATGTGTATCGCCTGATCAACCTCACGGGCTTTGCCGATACCGCCCGCTTTTCCGGCATGGCCGCCCTGAGCGGGCACGCCCGGCTGGGGCTGCCTGCGCTGAGCGCCATCCTGCTGGCATGGACGGTGCTGCCCTTTGTCTTCGCCAGCCTGATCTTCCAGAGGAAACAACTGTGAAACGTGCTTTCTTCTGCCTGTGCGCCGGCGTATTCCTGATGCTGTCGGGCTGCAGCCCTTCCATGGAGGCCGGCGCCCCGCCGGCGGCGCGTCCCATCACCGAAGACGCTGTCGGATATTTCTGCAGCATGGACCTGATGGAGCACGAAGGCCCCAAGGGGCAGATCTTCATCCGCGGCCAGGCCGACCCGCTATGGTTCTCGACCATACGCCAGACACTGGCCTACACCCTCCTGCCCGACTCACCCAAGGGGCTGGATGCCATCTATGTCACCGACATGGGCGTGGCGACCGACCTGCGCCAGCCCGGCCCGGAAACCTGGATCGATGCGCGCCGGGCCTACTACGTTGCCGAAAGCCGGCAGATCGGCGGCATGGGCGGGGAAGACCCCCTGCCTTTCGGCACGCGCGAACAGGCCGAGACATTCGTGGACACCCATGGCGGCCATATCTTCGCCTACGAAGACATCCCCGAGGATTACATCCTGCACTACGAAGCCCGCCAGGCCGAACGCGCCGCTGGAGGACCCTCATGACACACCCTGCACCCACACGACGCCGCTTCATCCAGATCGCCGCCGGCCTGAGCGCCGCCTGCCTGTGGCCCGCGCTGGCCGGCGCGCAACAGCGAACACCGCTGGGAACACAACTGGACACCCACACCCATCACTGGCAAGGCATCGCCCTGGGTGCCGATGCCAGCCTGGACATCCACCATCCCGATGCCGCCACCGCCCGGGCGCTCACACGCCTGTGCCTGGACGAGCTGCGGCGCCTGGAATCCCTTTTCAGCCTCTACCAGCCCGACAGCGCGCTCTGCCGCCTCAACCGTCAAGGCCGGCTGGAGGTGCCTGCCGCCGATTTCCTTGCCCTGCTCTCGCGCAGCCAGGCGTTCAGCCGCCTCACCGGCGGCCTGTTCGACATCACCGTCCAGCCCCTGTGGCAGGCACACGCAGCGCTGGGCAAAAACGCCGGACGCGCCGAACGCGAGGACATGCTGCGTGCAGCACTCGCAAATATCGGCTGGCAGGGAATCAGGCTGGATCCGGAGCGCATCAGCCTCGCCCGACCCGGCATGGCACTGACGCTCAATGGCATTGCACAGGGCTATATCACTGACCGCATCACCGCGCTGCTCGCCGCCCATGGCGTGCGCTATGCACTCGTCAACATGGGCGAGATCCATGGCCTGACCCCGGAAGATGGGGGCCGCTCCTGGCAGGTGGGCCTGGAAGACGCACGCCGGCCGGGCCATGCGCTCATGCGCCTGGCCATACGCAACCAGGCCGTATCCACCTCGGGCGCCTATGGCACGCCCCTGGGTGTCCACGGGGACAGCCACCTGTTCAATCCGCTCAACGGTGTCAGCCGGCCCCTTCATCGCAGCGTCAGCGTCGTGGCTGCCGATGCCACCACGGCCGACGCCTTGTCCACCGCCTTCTCGCACATGCCGGAACACCAGATTCGTCCGCTCGCCCGACGCATGGGTGTCCAGGTGTACCTACAGTCCCTGGATACACCGGGGATACGCCGCGTCTGAACTGTGATGCTCACAATTGCTCACCAAACTGCAGATAGCGGCAGAAGGCTTGCGCAACAAGCGCATTGACGCTAGTTAAGAACAATTGAAGACAATTAGCATGAACAAGACGATATTTGAGCGACGATAAGGGCGACAGCGCCTTGTCGATATATCGATGTCGCCCTAGCATGTCGCTTTTCCATTGATGAGAAGCGATACCCATGCATCTTCTCGTGCTCAGCATCAGCTGCAGCGTTGCCGTCTCCGTGCTCCTCAAACTGGCGCGCAGCCAGTCCATCGGCATTGCGCAGGCCGTCACCCTGAATTACGCCGTCGCCGGCCTGCTGTGCTGGCTTCTGCTGCGCCCTTCCTGGGAGCAGCTGCCCGCAACGGCAGGCGGCTGGGCCATCCTGGCCGCCCTGGGTGTCCTGTTGCCGAGCATCTTCCTCGTGATGGCGGCCGCCGTGAACCAGGCCGGCATCGTGCGCAGCGATGCCGCCCAGCGGCTCTCGCTCTTCCTGCCCCTGGCCGCCGCCTTCCTCATCTTTGGCGAGACGCTGTCCTCGGACAAGCTGGCGGGGCTGGTCACCGCCATCGCTGCATTGCTGCTGCTACTGATGCGAAACCATGGGCCGGCAACTGCAGGCAGCACCACAGGCGGCAGCCGCAACGCGCCGGTCCCGGCCGCCTGGCAGGCTCCCGTCTGCCTGCTGGGTGTATGGCTGGGCTATGGCACCATCGACATCCTGTTCAAGCAGCTCGCCCGCAGCGGCACCGCCTTCGCCTCGGGGCTGCTCGTGTCCTTCCTCATGGCAGGCAGCCTCATGATCGTCACCCTGGTGCTGCGCCGCATACGCTGGAGTCGCCGCGATCTGATCGGCGGCGCGATCCTGGGCCTGCTGAACTTCGGCAACATCTATTTCTACATCCGCGCCCACCAGCACTTTCCCGAAAACCCCACCCTGGTATTCACCGCCATGAATATCGGCGTGATCTCAGTGGGCACCCTGGTCGGTGCCGGCATCTTCCGGGAGCGTCTGAGCCGCTGGAACATCCTGGGCATCGCCCTTGCGCTCGCCGCCATCGTCCTGCTCATCCCCCGCTGACGCCTGCGCCACCAGCTCGCTTTCGAGCGGAATCTCGGCCTCCGCCGGCAGATCATGCGAGACATCGCTGTCGGCATCCACCCGCGGGTCCAGCACGGCAACAACGGTAGAGCTCTGCAGGCTGTCCACCATGGGCACGAACTGGGTGGGCGCATCCGGGCTGACGTGATCGCCCTTCACCTTCTTCTGGCGTACGACCGCGACCAGCACCGCCGCACAGGCCGAGACAAACATGAAATAGACGCCGCTGTCGAGCTTGCGCATCAGCATTCCGGCCACGAGAGGCCCGAGACAGGCGCCCATGCCATAGAGCATGTACACCATCGCACTCAGCCCGACGCGGCGCTCGGGCTCGACATTGTCATTGGCAAAGGCCGTACCCAGGGGGTAGAGCGTGAATTGCAGCACGCCGAAACCGGCGGAAAACAGCAGCAGGATGATATAGGAGAACTGCTGCCAGCCCCACAGCGGCACGGCCAGCATCATGAGCAGGAAGGCGTTGATGCGGATCATGGTCACCCGGCTGATGCGATCCGCCAGCCGCCCCAGCGGCCACTGGGACAGCAGACCGGCAGCCACCGACACGGCCACGAACAGGGCTGCCTGTGAAGCTGAAAGACCCTGCTTGAGTGCGTAGACCGGCGCCAGGCCATAGAACGCCCCGGTGATCAGCCCGGCCACGAACAGCACCGTCAGCGACAGTGGAACCCGGCGCACATAGTAGCGAAACGCCAGCGGTGCCGGCACCTGCAGGGCGGGGTGAATGCGTCGCGTCAGCGTCACGGGCACCAGGCTCATTACAAAGCACATGGACACAAAGACCAGCGGCTTGTGATCCAGCCCGGCAAACAGTATCAGCGTCAGCTGGCCCGCCACGGTGCCCAGCCCCGAGATCAGCATGTAGAACGCAAAGACAACGCCGCGCGTATTGTTCTCGGTCTGCTCATTGAGCCAGCTTTCCAGCACCATGAACTGGGTCACCATGGCCAGCCCCGCCACAAAGCGAAAGCCCAGCCATACCCACAGATTGTCCATCAGCACCAGGGCCAGCACCGATACCGTGGCAAAGGCGGCACTGGCCGCATAGGCGCGGATGTGCCCCACACCGATGATGAGCTTGTGCCCCTGGCGTGCGCCAAAGACCAGCCCCAGATAATAGACTGCTATCAGCGCCCCCACCCAGCTCTCGGCAACCGCCGCCGCCGTGAGGCGCAGGCCCAGGTAGGTATTGAACAGACCCGAGCCTGTCAGCAGGACCAATGTGGCCAGATACAGGGAAAAGAACGCGCCAAGAGTGTTACGCATCGATCGACCACATCAGAGCGGGCCGGGCGCGGTGGCGGGCGCACCCGGCCCGGAACTAGAGTTGAGCCAGAAGACTGTCGGCGTCACTGACCTCGAACTTGCCGGGAGCCTCGACATTGAGCTGGCGCACAATACCATCCACCGCGAGTGCCGAATAACGCCGCGATCGCAGGCCCATGCCGCGCTCGGTCAGATCCAGCACCTGCCCCATGGCCCGGGTGAAAGCGGCGGCGCCGTCGGCCAGCATGCGCACCCGGCCCTGTACCTGCTGGTCGCGCCCCCAGGCCTCCATGACGAAAGCGTCATTGACTGACACGCACCAGATCTCGTCCACCCCCCTGGCCTTGAGATCATCGTAGCGTGCCAGATATCCGGGCAGATGTTGCTCGGAACACGTGGGTGTGAACGCACCCGGCAAGGCAAACAGGGCAATGGTGCGCCCGCGGGCCAGATCACGTACAGCGTGCTGCACAGGCCCTGTGGTACAGGCATCACCCGGTGCCTGCACATACTCGGTCAAAATCACGTCGGGAAGCGGACTGCCGATGGAAATGCTCATGAAATACCCCTGGAAATGGACGGACAACAGACAAGAAACAGATAGGAAACCGCAGGAACACAAGCACCGCGCCGCAATGAGATACCCGGTTCGCAGTCGCTCACACAATGATACGATGGAGGGTAGCGACGCACCGTACGCGCACTGCGCGATACGGTCCCGCTCCACTCCATTGTTTCACAGGATAGGCTTCTCATGTCCGAAACCGCGCTATCCCATGTCGACGATCGCGGGGAAGTCCGCATGGTCGACGTTGGCAGCAAAGCCATCACCACCCGCAGCGCCGTGGCAAGGGCGCGCATACGCATGGGTGCGCAGGCTTACGCCCTGCTCGATGCTGCAGTCAACGCCAAGGGCGACGTGCTCAATACCGCCCGCATCGCCGGCATACTGGCGGCCAAACGCTGCGACACCCTCATCCCCCTGTGCCACAGCCTGCCCTTGAGCTTCGCGGGCATAGAGTTCGAATCCGACGATGCACGGCACAGTCTGGAGGTCATTGCCACCTGCCGCAGCGACTACCGTACCGGCGTCGAGATGGAAGCGATGACGGCCTGCAGCATTGCAGCGCTGACGATCTATGATATGTGCAAGGCAGCTGACAAGGGCATCGTCATCGAGCAGGTCAGACTGGAATCCAAGACGGGAGGCAAGAGTGGCTCGTGGCAGCGCGATTAAGGTTCTGTACTTCGCCCAGGTCGCCGAGATCGTGGGCCTGCGCGAGGAAGACTGGGCCCTGCCGGCCGCGACCACCGTGGCGCAATGGCTGCCCGAACTCGAGGCCCGCTATCCGCAGCTGGCACCGATGGCGCGACTGCAGCTGGCCGTCAACCAGACCCATGCTACGCCCGACTCCCCCATTCAACCGGGCGACGAGGTTGCGGTGTTCGAGCCGGTTACGGGAGGATAGGCATGGTCATCGTGCAAGCCGATGATTTCGATGCGTCCGCCCTGAATGCACGCCTGCGCGAACGCACGGCAGGCCAGGCCGGCGCCATCGTCAGCTTCACCGGCTACGTGCGCGACTATGCCGAGAACGAAGCCACCACCAGTCTCTACCTCGAGCACTATCCCGGCATGTGCGAGCGCGAGATCACGCAGCTATGCGAGCAGGCGGCAACACGCTGGGACATCCTCGACAGTCTGGTGGTCCATCGCGTGGGCGAGCTTGGCCTGGGCGAGCAGATCGTCTTTGTCGCCGTCGCCGGCGTGCATCGCGGCCAGGCTTTCCAGGCCTGTGAATTCATCATCGACGCCCTCAAGACGCGCGCCCCGTTCTGGAAGCGCGAAACACTGGATGACGGGCGCCGCTTCTGGGTGCAGCAGGCCGGGGCCGATGCGCGCAAGACCGCCAGCTGGGCCGTCGGTACCCCTGTTGGTACCCCTGTTGAACCCTCTCCTTCGTAAGGCGCGCAAAACCATGAGCCAGGACAGCCCTACCCCCGTCAGCATCCGCGCAGCGGTGCTCACCATCTCGGATTCCCATACGCCCGAAACCGACACCACGGGCGACTTTCTGGCCCGGAGCCTGGAGCAGGCGGGCCACCATTGCCTGGAACGCGCTATCGCGCCCAACGACATCTGGCATATCCGCAAGACCCTCTGCAACTGGATTGTGGATGAGCGCATCCAGCTCATCATCACCAACGGCGGCACGGGCTACACGCATGGCAAGGCCACAGTGCCCGCCATCACCCCGCTGCTGGAACAGACCATCACCGGCTTTGGCGAGCTGTTCCGCCACCTTTCCTACCTCGATATCGGCAGCTCGGCGCTGCAGTCCGATGCGCTGGCCGGCCGTGCCAACAACACTCTGGTGTTCTGCCTGCCCGGTTCCACCGGTGCCTGCCGCCTGGCCTGGGACGGCATACTGCGCGAACAGCTCGACAGCCGCCAGGCCCCCTGCAACTTTGCGAGCCACTATGCTTGAATTCGACGACGCCCAGAACCGCCTGGCCCAGGCCGGCGCGGCTCCCGAGAGTACCGAGACCATTGCGCTGCATCAGGCGCCGGGCCGTGTACTTGCCCACAACATCACGGCCGTCCTGGACCTGCCGCCCGCCGACAACAGCGCCATGGACGGCTACGCCGTACGCCATGTCGATCTGAAACCCGCTGCGGTCTTTCCCATACAGCAGCGTTGCTACGCCGGCGATACACCCCAGGCGCTGCAGCCGGGCAAGGCCATACGCCTGTACACCGGCAGCCTGCTGCCGCAGGGGGCAGACACCATCATCATGCAGGAGGACGCCAGCGAGGACGGCGACACGGTGCGCTTTCGCGTTACGCCCGCCAAGGGCAGCCATGTTCGCTGGCGCGGCGAGGATGTCAACCGCAACACGCGCCTGCTCGCGAAAGGCACACGCCTGGGCGCGGGCGAGATTGCCCTGCTGGCATCCCAGGGGCTGGCCCGGCTCGAAGTCTGTCCCGCACTGCGCATCGGTATCCTGACCACCGGCGACGAACTGGTTGCGCCCGGTCAACCGCGCGGCGAGCAGGAGATCTACAACGCCAACGGCCCCATGCTGGCCGCCATGGCGCAGGCCATGGGCGTCGGCCATGTACGCCTGGCGCATGCCCGCGACGACGAAGGCGAGATTGCCGGGGCCTTCAGGGCCTTGCAGGCCGACAGCGACATCATCCTGAGCGTTGGCGGCGTCTCGGTCGGCGACAAGGATCTGGTCAAGCCGGTACTGGAGCAGCTTGGTGCAGAACTGGCCCTGTGGCGCGTGCGCATGAAACCGGGACGCCCCGTGGCCCTGGCCCATCTCGATACCACGCCGGTAGTCGGCCTGCCCGGCAACCCCGTCTCGGCCTTTGTGGTGTTTGCGCTGCTCGTCTCGCCCCTGATACGCCGCATGCAGGGCCGCAGCGAGCTGATGCCGGCCGTGCATTATGGCCGGCTCATCACCACCCGACGCTTCGGCAGTTCGCGCGAGGAATTCATCCGTGTGCAACTGCGACATACGCCGGAAGACCGGCCCGAGCTCATCCCGCATGCCGACCAGGGCTCGGCCATCATCAGCTCGCTGTCATGGGCGGATGGACTGGCGCGCATCCCGGCCGATGGCCAGGCCGTTGGCGGCGATACAGTGGCCTTCTATCCGTTTGCTGGCTGGCTGTCCTGAACGGCTCAGAGCATGCCGTGGTTATCCGCCATACCCCTGACTTCGGGCGTGTTGGGCACCACCCCGGAAATCGTCTTGCGATCGCGCAGGTAGTCCGCCACCACATCCCAGATGGGCCGGCCCTGCACGCCTTCGGCGACCGGCGCCCATCCCGCCACCTTGTAGACCTTGTCGGCCTCTATGGGCTGGTCGCCGAGTGACATGGCCAGAATGCGCTCACCGGCACGCGCCAGCGGGTCAATGGCGTAACGCAGCCCGCCCACGCGTACCATGTCGCCGCCCTGCTGGTAATAGGGATCGGGATTGAACAGGTTATCGGCCACGTCTTCCAGGATGACCTTGATCTGGCTGCCGGGCATTTCGGTGAGTGTGGTCTGCGGGTAGGTGATGGCCGTCTGGTCCATCAGGTGCTCCATCGTGATGGTGTCGCCCGGAAGCAGGCTGGTGCCCCAGCGAAAACCCGGTGAAAAGGCGATGGGCGCATCGCTCACGGCCATCAGCGCATCCAGGATGATCTGATCGAAGCTGCCGTTGAAGTTGCCGCGCCGGTACAGCAGCGCATCCGTAACGGCCAGGGGCTCGGCCAGTTGCCCGGCAAACGGCGCACGGATCCCGGCCACCAGCGCGCTCATCTCGGGGTCCGCCTCGAGATAGTTGGCGAAGACCGGCATGAGCCGATACTGATGATCGACGACACGCCCGCCGCGCACATCAAAATCCAGCACGCCCAGAAACTTGCCGTTGCTGCCCGCATTGGTGACCAGTGTCTTGCCCGCAGCGTTGGATACAATGACCGGCGCCGGTATGCCGTCGTGCGTATGGCCGCCCATGATGGCATCCAGACCGCGCACGCGCGAGGCCAGCTTGATGTCCACATCCATGCCGTTGTGCGACAGCAGCACCACCACTTGGGCGCCCTCGTCCCGCACCTCGTCCACCGTTTCCTGCAGGTGGTGCTCCTGGATGCCGAATGTCCATTCAGGCACAAAATGGGCCGGATTCGCAATCGGCGTATAGGGAAAGGCCTGGCCGATGATCGCCACCGGCACGCCGTTCATTTCACGCAGGGTGTAGGGCGGAAAGACCGGGTCGCCGAAATCGCTGGTTTCGACATTCTGCGCGACAAACTCCAGGCGACCGTTGAAATCCTGCGCTATGATCTCCTCGACGCGCTCGGCGCCCAGCGTGAACTCCCAATGGCCCGTCATGATGTCCACGCCCAGCTGGACGCAGGCATCCACCATGTCCTGGCCATTGGTCCACAAGGCGGTCGCCGAGCCCTGCCAGGTGTCGCCGCCATCGAGCAGCAGGGCGCCCGGGCGGCCTGCACGCAAGCGCTTCACCAGCGTCGCCAGATGCGCAAAACCGCCGACCTTGCCATACCGGCGCGCCGCATTTTCGAAATCCAGGCAAGTGAAGGCATGCGCCTGTGCGGTGTGCGGCGCCAGTCCGAAGCGATCGAGGAAATGACTGCCCACCACATGAGGCGGCTGATTCGTGGCAGCACCCACACCCAGATTGACGCCGGGTTCACGAAAGTAGATGGGCATGAGCTGAGCATGGCAATCCGTCATGTGCAGGAAATGCACATTGCCGAATCGCGGCAGATCGTAAAAGGCCTCGGCCGACAGATCGGCGGCCCGGGCCCGGTGGGTCAGGCTCATGCCGCCGGCGGCGGCAATGGCCAGTATCTGAAGGAATTCACGTCGCGCTAACATGGCATTCGGTCCGTCTTTCGAGTGTGGAAATCACGAGGCAAGGCCGGGAAGCAACAGCACTCAGGGTGCATATTTCAACAACCCGAGCACATCTGCGGAAAACATCTCGCCGGGGATGACTTCAGCCACCCGGCCCTGGGCATTGATGACATACAACTGGGGAACGACGCCCTGCTTGCCGAAGACGTCAAGCAGTTCCCGATCTTGCATGACCACCGGAAACGTATAGTTCCGCTCTGCCATGTGATGCCGCACCCCGGCTTCATCCGGATCGAGACTGATGGCAAGCACTTCAAGCTCGCGGGCTTGCGCTTGCTCCCACAATTGCTGCACATGGCGGTTCTGACGCGCGCAATAAGGGCACCATACCGCCCAGTACTGGACAATGACCGGCTTGCCCTGGTAATAACCGGGGGGGCGGTGACGCCCGTCAATCAGGATAACGCCGGGCAGCTCGACGCTGTCACCCACCTGGAGTGGCGCCCCCCATGCCGTCGCCGCAGCAAGCATGCCGACCAGCAGCATCGACACTGATCGGCGCCATGCGCTTGTCTGCATCCATCCTCCTTCGGGCTCTCCCGGTCTCAGCGCACCTTTGTGGTGTCGCTGCGTGACTCACCCTCGTTGTCAAGCCAGGTAATGGTCACTTCGTCACCTTTGCCGGCACCTTCGAACTTGAAGGACAGGAAAGGATCGCGGGATACCGCCGGCCCCCACTGGGCCTTCAGCACGGTTCTGTCATTGCACACGACCGTGACTTCCTGGATGAAATGGGCGGGGATGACATTGCCCTCTTCGTCCTTGCGTTGGCCGGTTTCCATCAAATGGCTCATCAAAGCCTTGACTTCGGTAATACCGCCCTTCTCGGCGGCGCGTATGCGCATGGGTCGGGTCGCCATGTCGAAAACTCCTTGTTTGCGTGATTCGTGTGCTGCGACTCAACCGCCGCAACCGCCCAGCGTCACCTTGACTTCCTTGTGCGCCAGATAGAAGCTGCCATCGGCCTTGACCAGGGCATAGACGTCGGACGTCTGCCCCATCTTGATGCGCGTGGAAACATCGGCCAGAGTGCCTTCCGGTATCTCGAACCAGGCCGTCAGGGTATTGGGGTTGTTGGGGACCAGGATGGCCACCTCGGTCGTATTCGGCAAGGCACTCACGATGCCCACCGGAACCACCGCCCCGTTTTCCGCGATATCGGGCGCGACCAGCGTGATCTGGTCGCTGTCCTGTGCATCGCCCCCACCGAGTGCGGCGATGACGCCTTCGACATCCTTGGCCTCGAAGGCTTTGGCATTCCAGGCCTGCTGGGCCGCCCAGGCCTGGGCCGGCCCGAGCAGGCCGGCCGATACGGCCAGACCCAATGCCGTTCCCAGCTTGAGTACGGTCCTGCGTTGATGATTCATGTGCTTTTCTCCCGTGTGAATCGTTTCGCGGCATATGTCCGGCGGCTTATGTTTGTCAGCACCTGGCAGACCCGATCATTGCGGTGCTCCTGCCAGTATCCAGTCAACCATGCGCGCCAGCATGGCTTCGTCCAGCTGCGGATGGGGTGGCATCACAATGGGACCCCACACGCCGCTCCCCCCCTGGCGCACCTTGTCGACCAGCCGGGCCTGGACATCCTCGTCCTTGTAGCGCAGGGCCACCTCACGAAACGAGGGGCCCAGCAATGGTGTGTCACGGGCATGGCAGGCCAGGCAGCCGCTGGCATCGATATCGGCCAGCACGGCGCGCGCGTCGCCCGCGAATGTCGAACCGATGTCACCGGTGTCGGCCTGCGCCTGGTCGAGCGTGGCGCGCGCATGGGCACGCACAGCCTGAGCGTTGTCGGCCACCGTACCCGTCAGTGCCGGCGACAGCGAGTCCACGCCGCGCACCGGACCCACGATACGCATCTGCGCGGCCAGATCGCCATTCGCATCGCGCGCGTAGTCGGGCAGGGCGGAAGAGATCTCGACCTCGGTGACGCAATCCTGCATGCAGGCGACATTGTGCGTATCGGGTTCGCCGTCCACGCGCCACAGCCCTTCATGGAAGAAGAGATTGTTGCGGTTGGGCATGCGCTCCTGTACTTCGGCGATGGTTTCGTCGCTGAGCGTGAAGTCATAGTCGACGATGTCGGCGAGGCTGAGCAGATAGGCCAGGACCGCATATACCTCGTCGGTGTCGAGCGAGCGCGGATTGTCCCAGGGCATGGCGCGGCGGATGTAGTCCCACAGCGTGGACACCGTGGCCGCCTTCATGATGGTGGTACGCGTCGATTGCGTGGGGCTGGTGAGCGAGGCCACGCGCCCGGTCTCCATGTCCTCTTCGGTGGTGCCGCCGATGAGTGGCGTGAACACCAGATTGCTCTCGCCGAAGGAGCCATGGCAGGCGGCGCAGGTGGACTCCCAGATCTCTTCGCCGTCATCCACCGTTCCACTGCCCCTGGGCAGGCCCTTGAAATCCGGGCGCACATCGATATCCCAGGCGTCGAGCTCGGCAGGCGTTGCCGCCCGTCCCAGGCCAATGTCAGCTGCCGCAGCAGGCAGGGCCGCCAGCGCGCCTGCCGCAAGCGTTGCGGCAGCCAGGGCGGTTCTACTCCACGTGAACATTGAACACCTCCCCGCTTTCAGCCACACGCCATGACTGGATGGCATTGTTGTGATACACGGAGCGCGAGCCCCGCACCTCGCGCAGCTGGCGGTAACGCGGCTGCACGAAACCTGTGCTGTCCATGGCGCGACTCTGCAGGATACAGGGCGTGCCGTCCCAGACCCAGTCGATGTTGAAGCGCGTAAGACATTTGTCGAGCACAGGTCCCTCAAGACGCGCCCGGCGCCAGTTGCGTCCGCCATCAAAGGAGACATCCACCTGGGTAATCTTGCCGCGACCCGACCATGCCAGGCCGCTGACGTTGTAATAACCCTTGTCGAGCAGTGCCTGACCGCCCGATGGCGTGGTGATGACGGACTTGCATTCCTGGATGGACGTGTACTGCCGGAAGCGCCCGTCGGGCATCATGTCGGTGTAATGTACCGCCTCATCCTTGGTGTTCCACGGCATGTCGCCTACCTTGATGCGCCGCAGCCACTTCACCGAGGAAACACCCTGAACGCCGGGCACCACCAGGCGCAGCGGATAGCCGTTCTCCGGGCGCAGCATCTCGCCGTTCATGCCATAGACAACCAGCACATCGTCCAGCGCCGCCGCCATGGAAATGGTGCGTGTCATGCCGGAACCGTCGGCACCTTCGGCCAGGACGTAGCCCGCGTTCTCGATATCCGCCCCGCAATCCTCCAGCAGGGTGGCCAGCGGGACGCCGGTGAATTCGCAGCACGACAGCATGCCATGGGTGTACTGCACCGTGGGTACGGCCACATTGCCCCATTCCATGCCCGTATTGGCCCCGCACTCGATGAAGTGCATGCGCGATACCGACGGAAAGCGCATCAGCTCATCCATGGTATATACCTTGGGTACACGCACCATGCCATTGATCATGAAGCGATGGCGCTCGGGATCGATGTCGACCCAGCCCTGGTGATGACGCTCGAAATGCAGGCCACTGGGTGTGATGATGCCGAAGAACCCCTGCAGGGGGGCAAAAGACACCGAGGACTGGTTGGTCTGCGTCAATCCGGGAGACTGACGCCGCTGCAGGTTGGCCTCGTATTTTGACGGCATGCCATAGGGACGCGAGGCCACCGGCTGGCCCAGGCGCGTATTCCAGGGTTGCAACCCGGTGATGGCGGGATCACCGGACGGCGTATCCGCCGCCAGGCTGCGACGCGTCATGGCTACGCCCGCAATCCCGGCGGCGGCAGCCGCGAAGCTGCTCCTGAGAAAACCACGGCGAGAGGCATCAAGCCCGTGACGCTGGATATCGAGCGCCAGTCCGGGCGCGACGAAACCTTCCGGTGCCTTGCGAAGACGCCCGCGCGGCGTCTGACTCGAAATACTCACCTTTGCCTCCTGCCTGAGCAAGCACACGTCGTGGATCAATAAAATATATCGAGATATTGTATATGTTTATAAACTGATGGCAGAGCCCCATGCATCACGGCCTGCCTGCTTCGCACACGGCGACGCAGGCAGGAACCACGGGCAATCAGCTCAGAACATCTGCCGTGACGGCGTTGAGCCAGGAGATGGCCACGCGACCCTCGCGACTGGAAGGCGCTGCCGACAGGCCGCCCGAGCCTTCAACCGCCAGCATGGTCTTCTTGTCAAGGTTGTAGCGGTGAACGCTCGCAACGTGCATGGCCTGGGCATCATCCACAAAGCTGAAGCAGGTGTTTGCATAGATGGGATCACCGTTGATGGGACGCTCGAGCAGCAGAGCGGCCACGGCAGCGGCACAGTTCTTGCCGTGCTGGTTGGCCATATGTCCCGATTTGGGCATGCCGGGGGCGATCTGGATGGCGTCACCCAGAACGTGCACGCCCGGTGCCACGGTGGATTCGAAGGTGAGGAAATCAACCTCGCACCAGCGATTGTTGGCCGTGGCCAGGCCCGTCTCGACAACGATGTCACCCGCGCGCTGGGGCGGAATGACGTTGAGCACATCCGCCACCTCTTCCTCGCCCAGCTCGAAGATGACGCGCCGCTCATCGGCGACCACATCAACCGCCTTGAAGGAAGGCACGTACTCGAGCACGTCGGAATACAGCTCCTTCCAGGCAGCCTTGAACAGTGCACCCTTGGACGTGACATCCTGGTTGGCATCGAAGATCTGGATCTTCGCACCCGGCTTGTGCTTCTTCAGGTAGGACGCGATCAGGCAGGCACGCTCGTACGGTCCGGGCGGGCAGCGGTACGGCGCTTCGGGAATCGTCAGGATGACGCGCCCGCCATCCGGCATGGCTTCCAGCTGCTTGCGCAGGGTGACTGTCTGCTCGCCGGCCTTCCAGGCGTGCATGATCTTGCCCTGGGCATCGGCATTGTTCATCCCCGGGATCTGTTCCCACATGAAATCAATACCGGGGGCAACGATGAGCCTGTCCCAGGACAGTGTCTGACCGCCACGCAGGGTGACTGTCTTGCCCACCGGATCGACGCTGTCGACCATATCCTGAATCTGCTTCACGCCGTGATTCTTCTCGAGCGCATACGGGCGCGTGACATCATCAATGGTAAAACGCCCTTCGAGCACCAGGTTGGAAATCGGGCAGGAAACGAAGGCGGGGTTCGGATCGACCAGTGTGACGCCCACACGTCCCTGGCTGAACAGACGCAGATACTTGGCCGCCGTAGCGCCGCCAAAACCGGCTCCGATCACAACCACCTGGCCAACCGGTTTGTCAGCCGCATATGACAGGGAGGGAATGCCCAATGTGGCCAGGGCGCCCATGCCCCCCAGAAATGAACGTCTTTTCATTGTGCCTCTCCCAGTTTTTCGAAGTACTCGCCCATGCGCACCAGGGCGGTCTCATCGTAGCCACGCGCCAGTTGAGGCATGAGCGCTCCGGCTCGCGTGCTGGCCGCCAGTTCCTTCATCTTGCTGACGAACTCGTCAGCCGGCATGCCGGCCAGGGAGCCGATGCGCGAACCATCGACGTCATCCGCTGCACCATGGCAGGTGAAGCAGGCAGTGGCCCAGCTCATGGTCTGCATTTCGGCCACGAGCTTGTCATCATCGGCTGCCGAGGCGACAGAGGCACAGGCCATCAGCGCCGAAGCCAGCAGCCCGCCGGCCACCGCCGGCCATCTCAGGCGGGCGGTGGAGGAATCAATTGGTGTGCAAGACATATGTCCTCCTGAGTATTGATATTGAAGAACGTCGATTCGTCACCCGGAACCCGGACTGCATGACCCAGAGAATCAACCCACTGGAATGCCTGGCGCCCGCCGGAAAGAAGATACTGGCGCAGATTGGCCAGCAGACTGACGTGAACCAGCATGAACAGGGGCTGGGGCCGAAGGGAGCAGACATAGGCCAGAAGCGCACCGGATGCTTCCGAGTACTGTAACAGACCTTGTCCCAAATGGCACGGCGGGTCAGGCACATCGCCCGGCACGACGAGCAACCAGGGCGTCCGGATGCGCATCAGCGTGCTGGCGACGCCGGCCAGCGGCCCCCAGCCGGGGCCCAGCGAGGCGTCATCGGCCACCACCGTGCCATAGGCGGCATAGGCTTCGGCGCGGGTATTGGCGCTCACATAGCAATGGGCCAGCCCCTGGGGCAGGGCATCACGCGCCCAGGCGATCAGCGGGCGCCCGTGCAGGGGAATCAGGGGTTTCTCGAGCCGGGGGCCAGCCGGCGAGCGGGAAGTCTGCATGCGCCGCCCGGCGCCGCCCGCCAGGATCAGGCCCGATACCCGATCACGCCCGATCATCCGCCGATGTAGCTCATTTCGATCTTCTTGCGCTGCGAACCCGGCCGGCCGCGCTGCTCGGAATAGCGATCGTCGCGCGCGCCCCAGATGCTTGCCAGACGTGCGTGCAGATCGGCATCCGTGGCCCCGCTGCGCAGCAGCCCGCGCACATCATGGCCCCGGGAGGCGAACAGGCACAGGAAGAGCTTGCCTTCGGGAGACAGGCGGATGCGGGTGCAGTCACCGCAGAATGGCTGGGAGACACTGGTGATGAGCCCGATTTCCCCCTGGCCGTCCACATAGCGCCAGGACTTGGCGACCTGGCCCCGGTAGGCGGGCGCGCGTGCTTCGAGCTCAAATTCCTGCGAGAGCATTTCGAGCACCTGGGCGCCGGTGACCACTTCACGATAATCCCAGCCGTTGGTGTCGCCGACATCCATGAACTCGATGAAACGCAGGATGTGGCCGGTACCGCGAAAGCGCCGCGCCATGGGCAGGATCTGGTGATCGTTGAGCCCCTTGCGTACCACCATATTGACTTTTACGGGCGCAAGCCCCCGGGCGGCCGCCGCATCGATGCCGGCCAGAATCGTGTCCACACTGACATCGCTGTCGCTCATCTGCCTGAAAATGGTGTCATCGAGTGCATCCAGGCTGACCGTGACCCGGTGCAGGCCGGCATCGCGCAGGGCAGCCGCCTTGCGCTCGAGCAGGGTGCCATTGGTGGTGAGCGTCAGTTCCACCGGCATGCCGTCGGGCGTACGCAGTCCGGCCAGCATGGCTACCAGTTTCTCGATATCCTTGCGCAGCAGCGGCTCGCCGCCCGTGAGCCGTATCTTGCGGATGCCGTTTTCCACCGCAATGCGCGCCATCCGCGTGATCTCGTCGAAGCTCAGCAGCATGGCTCGCGGCAGGAAGGCGTGATCCGGCCCGAAAAGCTCGCGCGGCATGCAGTAGGTACAGCGGAAGTTGCATCGATCCGTCACCGAGATGCGCAGATCGCGCATGGGTCGCTGATACTGATCCAGCAGAGGCTGGCCGGCGCTGCCGGCCGCCCGCGTGACAGGCACGACGCGAGGCCGGACAACCGCAGAGTGGATGGGATCAGTCATGGTGAGGACCTGTTCAATACCGCAATACCGCATCGGGCTGCAGACGCTCTGTTGCCCGGGCAGCCGTTAATGGTTAGATTAAAGTGGTTGGAATAAAGCCAAGCCAGCTGGATTGATGCCATGAGGGGCTGCCCGCCCTCGAATGAATTCATCTTAGCAAACCCCTCTTTACCCGACAACGATAACCACAAAGACATCGCAATGGCCGAATTGCCCTGCCCCACCCTGCCCGCTCCGGTGTCCCGCGACACATACCGTTCGCACCCGGTGTGGCGGCCCGATGCGCTGGGCCTGTCGCAAGACCGTGCGGATGACATCGCCGTCGAGCGCCCGCTCGCGCTGGAATACAACGGCATCAGCCATGCCGTCATGCTGGGCACTCCGGCCGACCTCGAGGATCTGGCACTGGGCTTCTCCTTTACCGAAGGTATCGTACGCAGCGCCGCCGATGTCTACGACATCACCACCAGCGAGCAGGACGACGGGCTGGTGATCCGCCTGGACATCGCCGGTGCCTGTCTGCATCGCTTGCGCCAGCGCCGCCGCCAGCTGGCGGGGCGCACCGGCTGCGGACTGTGCGGGCTGGACAGCCTGACGGAAGTGCGCCGTCCGTTGAGACCGGTGGTGCTGGAGCGGCCCCTGGATGACCATGCACTCGTGGCCGCCGCACGGAACCTGTTCGACGGTCAGCCGCTGCATCAGCTGACCGGGGCCACGCATGCAGCAGGCTGGGCCGACGCCACGGGACGCATCACATGCATTCGCGAAGATGTGGGCCGCCATAACGCCCTGGACAAGCTCGTGGGGCATATGCTGCGCCGGTGCCTGGATCCGCAGCAGGGTCTGGCCATCGTTTCAAGCCGGGCAAGCTTCGAGATGGTGCAGAAAGCCGCAGCTGCAGGCATTGCCATACTGGCGGCCGTATCGGCGCCGACCTCGTACGCCATCACGCTTGCGCAGGAGCTCAACGTCATGCTGGCCGGCTTCGTACGCGAACAGCGCTACACGGTGTACACCCACCCCGGTCACCTGCGCACCCGGCGCCGGCGCTGAGGCCGGGGGCCCTGCCGGCAAACCGGGGCGGCAACTGCGAACCTGCCGGCCGCGTCGCCTATTTCTTCTCGGCCGGCTTGACGCGATAGACGAGTACCGCCATGCGGGCGAGGCTGAGCACCTTGATGGTGACGCTGCCCAGCAGCAGGCGCGACAGGCCGCTGCGGCCATGACTGCCAATGAAGATGAGATCGCAACCCAGCTCTTCGGCGCTTTGCACGATGCCGTCGGCCACGTTGAAGTTGGAGACGATCTTGCTGCTGGCCTTGACGCCCGCCGTCTCGGCGCGATCAAGCACAGCCTTGACGTATTTGTCGGCCTGTTCGGCAGCGGTCTTGTCGTAATCTTCGTCAGTGATGGCGTAGGCGGCCGCCATGCCATCGAAGCCCACAGTCGCGGCAAACGGCTGCGTCACGTAGAGCGCCACGACCTCGGCACCAATCTCGCGCGCGAGGCAGACGCCCTTGTTGGCAGACTGGGCGGACAGGGGGGAACCATCTGTGGGAATAAGGATTTTCTTGAACATGATGTTGCCTTGTCAATTTGGTAATGCCCTAGCTTAACCCGTACGAAGGCCATTTTCAGCTAGTAACTGCCCTTAGGCAGCCATTGGGCGCCATGTATTGCGTCTGGTCTTGCGTCTGATCAAACCTTCATCAAACCCGTAGCGCCGCCTTGTACAGACCCATGCAGCGCGCCCCGGAGCGACAATAGGCCAGCGTGGGCCGGGGCAGCTGCTCCAGCAGCTCGGCAAAGCGCCGCACATCGTCATCCGTGGCGCCCCCGCTGATCACCGGCTGGTATTCCACGCAAAGACCGGCAGCGCAGGCCGCATCGATGACATCGGTTGATCGGGGTTGATCCGGCCCTTCTTCGAAATCGGGGCGATTGATGATGACGCTGCGATACCCCGCAGCCGCCACTGCGGCCATGTCGGCCGCACATAATTGGCCGGCAACGGCAAAGTCTTCGGTCACGACGCGTATGGACAGGCTCAAAACGGCTCTCCGGCAGGAACGGGCGGAAAAGCCATCGTAAATCCGTGCGCCCCAGGTTGCAAGGCTGCGCTGCAGGACAATAAGTGCCATATTAAATATATGTTATAAACGAGGGCGCAAAACATCTTCGCTCCTCGGCAGACAACAACATGACTGATTCTCATTCGCCCAGCCTGCAGGCCCTCTTCAGCCTGGGTTTCCGCCCCCTATATATCGCCGGCTGCTCCTGGGCACTGGTGTCCATCGCCATCTGGATCTTTGCGCCCGAGCTCATCCCGGCGCCGTTCGACGGACTGAGCTGGCATGCGCATGAAATGCTCTGGGGCTTCATCGTGACCATCGCCGTGGGCTTCCTGCTCACGGCCAGCGCCACCTGGACGCGGCAGAACCCGCTCAAAGGTACGGGCCTGGCGCTGACGAGCCTGCTGTGGTGCATGGCACGTATCGGCTATCTGGCCGGCGGTGAAACGATGTTCTGGGTGGGCGCAATCAGCGAAACCGGCTTCCTCCTCGTGGGCGCATTCTGCGTGATGCGGGTTGTCCTCCTGGGTCACAGCCGGCGCAACTACGGCATTCCCTGGTTGCTGCTGGGACTGGCCGCCACCAACCTGCTGTACCTGCGCGCCGTACTCGACGGGGATTACGCGCTGCTCATCGAGCGCTTCAACCTGGGCATGCTCTGCATGGCCGTCATCGTGCTGCTGATTGGCCGGCGCGTCATCCCCTTCTTCACCATGCGCATGGTGCCCGGGCTGGAGATCCCCATGCAGAAGCGCAGCGGCCACATCCAGTTGACGCTCAGCGTACTCGCCATTCTCCTGGGACTGTTCGGCCAGCCCATGGCCATGGCCGTCGCCCTGCTGCTCACGGGCGCCATCAGCCTGTTCCAGATCGTGCTCTGGAAACCGTTCTCGGTACTGCACAAGCCCATGCTGTGGATACTCTATCTGGGCTACACGCTCACGGGCGTGGGACTGATCCTGGCCGCCGTCCACATCAGCGGCTTTGCCAGCGGCGTGCTGGCGCGTGCGGCCATGCATGTACACGTCATCGGCATGGGCGGCTTCGCCATTCTCATCATCGGTATGGTGACGCGCACGGCACTGGGTCATCTGGGCCACCCGCTGGCGCTCGACACCAGCATGCTGGTGAGTTACTACTTCATGATGGCCGCCGTCGTGCTGCGTATCCTGGCCCTGTGGCCCACAGCCTATGTGCGCAGCTTCCTGGACGCCGCCGCCCTGGCGTGGATCGTCTGCATGGGCCTGTACCTGTGGCGCTTCGTACCCATGCTCATCCGTCCCAGGAACTGACATGCGTCTGACCACGATGACCGATTACGCGATGCGGATACTCATGTATCTGGCCGAGAACCCCGATCGCCTGTGCACCATTGGCGAGGTCGCCCAGGCCCACGGCATATCACAACCGCATCTGATGAAGGTCACACACCGGCTGGCGCGCACGGGTTGGGTGGAAACCATCAGGGGCAAGAATGGCGGCATGCGTCTGGCGCACGCACCCCGGGATATCCCCCTGGGTGCCATCGTGCGCGATATCGAGAATGACATGGCCCTGGTGGAATGCATGGGCCGCAAGGGCAGCAGCTGCATACTGATAGGCTCGTGCAGCCTGCCGCGCATCCTTGGCGAGGCCCTGGCGCTCTTCATGGCGCATCTGGACAGCCATACCCTGGCCGACCTGCTGCCGGCCCCAAAGGGGTCTGCGGGCCCCGGCCGGGCCCGCATCAGCATCAGCCCGGAATCAGGCGACTGCGCACGGTGACTTCGCTGTCGTTGAGTGCCTTCATGACGGCCTCGGTCACATCGCCATCGACATCGGTGATCACATAACCAATCTGGCCGCGCGTCTGCAGGCGCTGACTCACGATGTTGAGCCCGTGCTCGGCCATGATGCCGGTGAGCGTACCCATGGCACCGGGCAGGTTGCGGTGGACATGCAGAATGCGTACCGCACCGACGGCCTCGCGCGCCGCCACGCCAGGAAAGTTGACCGAACCCTTGGTCGTACCCGTACGCATGAAGTCAACCAGCTTGGTGGCCACTTCGCGGCCGATATTTTCCTGGGACTCCTGCGTACTGCCGCCAATATGCGGTGTGAGCAGCACATTGGGCATGCCGCGCAGCGGGCTGTCGAGCGGTTCGTTCACACTCTTGGGCTCCACCGGGAAGACGTCCACCGCTGCGCCCGACAGATGCCCCGAGACCAGGGCCGCATGCAGGGCATCGATGTCGACCACCGTGCCACGCGAGGCGTTGATGAGAATCGCCCCGGGGCGCATGGCGGCAATCGTCTCGGCATTCATGAGATTGTGCGTGCTTTCACCACCCGGCACATGCAGCGTGACCACGTCGGCCTTGCCGAGGAACTCCCTGAGCGAAACCATGGCACGGGCATTGCCCAGCGGCAGCTTGGCCTCGATATCGTGGAAAATAACCCGCATGCCGGCCGCCTCGGCCAGCGTGCCGACTTGCGAACCGATGTTGCCATAGCCGACAATGCCCAGCGTCTTGCCGCGCGCCTCGAAAGCGCCTTCCGCAGACTTGTCCCAGAAACCCTGGTGCACGCGTGCGTTCTTTTCGGGGATGCGGCGCAGCAGCAAAATGGCCTCGCCAAGCACCATCTCGGCCACCGAGCGCGTATTCGAGAACGGTGCATTGAATACAGGCACCCCCTGGGACAGGGCCGCATCCAGATCCACCTGATTGGTACCGATGCAGAAGCACCCCACACAGATCAGCTCCGGCGCGGCGGCAAGCACCTCGGCGGTGAGCTGGGTACGCGAGCGGATGCCCAGTACCTGTGCCCCCTGTACCGCCTGAAGCAGATCGGCACCCGAAAGGGCGCTGGCATACGTGACAATATCGGCATGTCCGGCGGCCTGAAAGACCTCGCGGGCACTGGGATGGATGTTTTCGAAAAGAACGATGCGGGCCATGAGTGATTCCACAAAGACGACAAAAGCATATTGTGACACATCCGCATCGCGTGCGAGTGCAGCATCGGACGTCTCCAGGCCGGGGGAAAGTCTGGGCAGAACACTGGCTCGCCTGACCTGGCCCATGGTCTTCGGCGTACTGGCCCTGATGGGCTATCAACTGGTGGACAGCATCTTCATCAGCCTGCTCGGAACGGCACCCCTGGCGGCCCTGGGCTTCACCGTGGCGGTGAACCAGGTGCTCATCGGCGTGCAGATCGGCATCGGCATTGCCACCACGGCGCTGATCTCGCGCGCGCTGGGTGCCCGCCAGCTGCGCCGGGCGCGCAGCCTGGGTGTCCTGGTGATGGCGGCCGGCAGCGGCCTGATGGCCATGCTGTGCCTGGCTGCCTGGTGGCTGCGCGATCCCATACTGCGCCTGCTCGATGCGGAGACGGCGCTATGGCCCGAGATCGCCGCCTACTGGCCCCCCTGGCTGGCCAGCGTATGGCTGGGCGCCGGCCTCTACTTCGCCTACAGCGTGGCGCGTGCGCATGGCAACACCCGCGTGCCCGGCACCGTCATGGTCATCACCAGCCTGCTCAACCTGGTGCTCGACCCCCTGTTCATCTTCGCCTTCGGTTGGGGCCTGCCCGGCGCCGCCTATGCCACCCTGGCCGCCTTTGCCGTGGGCGGCCTCATCATGACCTCGCGTGTGCGACGGGCCCGCTGGCTGCGCTACCGGCGAGACAGCCTGCCCATCATGCGAGCGCTCGGCGAGCTGGCCGCCATCAGTGGCCCGGCCATGCTGAGCCAGCTCATGCCCGGCATGGCCGCCGTGGCTGCGACCAGCATCGTGGCCGGCTTCGGCGCGCCCGCCGTGGCCGCCTGGGCGCTCAATACCCGTCTGGAATTCTTCTCCATCGTCATCGTGCTCGCGCTCACCATGTCACTGCCGCCCATGGTGGGCCGCTTCCTCGGCGCGGGTGCATACCAGGACATCCATCAATTGCTGCGACTGGCCGCCCGCTTCGTGCTGGCCCTGCAGCTGGGCATCGCACTGCTGTGGCTGTCCCTTGCCTGGGTGCTGCCCGCCGCACTGAGCAGCGACACACAGGTGGCGGCCTATCTGCGCCTGTGGTTCATCAGCGTGCCCTTCAGCTTCGGCGCGCTCGGCGTATGCATGCTCATGGTGTCTGCGACAAACGCGCTGGGCATGCCGGTGCGCGCCGTCATCATCTCCATACTGCGCCTGTTCGCCTTCTATCTGCCCGCACTGTGGCTGGGCGCGCGCATGGCGGGCATGACGGGCATCTACGTGGGCGTGCTCGGCGGCAACCTCCTCGCCGGCCTGACCGCCTGGCACATGGTGCGACGGGCGCTGCGCCGCCTGGAGACGACCACCCCATCGCCCGGACGTTGACCTTTCACCGCATTGCGGTTCGAATGGAGCTGTACAGATATTTCAGACCTTCCGAGGAGTGCGACATGATGAAGGCACAGGAAAGCACACTGGTCCTGATTGACTACCAGGGCCGCCTGATGCCGGCCATCCACGAGGGCGACACCCTCATCGCCCGGGCGACGCTGCTGGCGCGCACCGCCGGTCTGCTCGAAGTGCCGGTGCTGGGTACCGAACAGAACCCCGATGGCCTGGGGCCCAATGTGGATGCCATCCGCAGCCTGTGCCGGCACACCGTGGGCAAGCTGCACTTCGGCGCCTGCGCGGACGGCCTGGCGCAAACGCTGGCAACGCAGGCGCCGGGGCGCGAAGATGTGGTCATCGCCGGCTGCGAAGCGCATGTCTGCCTGCTGCAGACTGCCCTGGGCCTGCTGGACGCCGGTCATCGGGTCTGGGTGGTGGCTGATGCCAGCGGCAGCCGTCGCCCGGCGGACCATACCGCCGCCATGCAGCGACTGCAGCAGGCGGGCGCCACCATCGTCACGCATGAAATGGTGGTGTTCGAATGGCTGGGCAGCAGCGCACATCCGCGTTTCCGCGAAGTGCTGGCACTGATCAAGGCGGAGAGTTGAAAAGTGGCATGACACCCGGGCGAATCAGTCCAGCTTCAATGTCGGGAAGATATCTGCATAAAGCTTGCGCTCATTATCGACCGCAAGGCGATATTCCTTGTCATCCAGATATCCGGGCACGACCAGTGCGGCTTGTGCAAACGATATGAATCCGGGAGACTGCACTGTCTCCTTCACTGCCTCACCGATGCGCTCCACAACCGCTGCGGGCGTTCCCGACGGTGCGAAGACACCAATATCCACACTCAAGGTCAGCGGAATGCCCGCTTCATTCAACGTGGGCACATCGGGAAGGGTCGAAGCACGCGTCGCGCCGAACTGCGTCAACGCCCGCAATTTTCCGCCATCCACCTGCGGCTTTATTGCCACCGGCAAGCCAATCACCAAATCAACAAAACCACCCAGGGCGGCAGTAATGGCCGGCGCAAGGCCGCCATACGGTATATGGTGAAACTCGATGCCGGCAGCGTCTGCAAACGCCTCCCCGGCCAGATGAACAGCGGTGCCTGAACCGGAGCTCCCGAAGTTCACTTTGCCGGGGTTTTGCCGTGCATAGTCAATCAGCTCCGCCAATGTCGTGAACGGCGCATCGCTGCGACTCGCCAGTACATGAGGAGACGCCGTACTCCGCGCAACAGGCAACAAATCCTCATAGCGATACGGCGCATGCCCGAGCAGCGGCGCAACAGTGACCACAGCCGGTGCGGCATACAGCAGGGTATAGCCATCCGGCTTCGCGTTGGCGACTGCCTGCGTGCCAATGACACCTCCCGCTCCGGCACGGTTCTCCACTATGACCGTTTGGCCCAGTTCCTTGGACATGCCTTCCGCTAAACGACGGGCTTCCTGATCGGTAGCCCCTGGCGCATAGGGAACAACCAATGTAATCGGCCGCTCGGGGTAGGTATGCGACGCTGCCTGGGCGGCCCCAAAATGAAGCCCTCCAATAACAGATAACGCAGCAACATACAAAAAGGAGCGTGAAAAACCGGAAGATATACGCATGATTGTTGACTCCTCAATGCTCTCGAGAGCAAAATATTCTGAATAATATAAAAACCGAAACCCCGTTGGAATGCTACCCGTGCGGGTGATATTTTTTCTGGAGCTGCTCCGGAAGAAGATAGCGCTGCTCCAGGGCATTGACATCGTTGTCCCCGATCAACTCCATGATCTCCTCGACGCCCACAAGCAGATCTTTCCTGTCCATGACAATGCCGCTTTCAATCGAATCCTTCATGAGCGTCAAGGCTTGACGCATGCCTGCAATCGCAGCTGCGGGCAGCATACGCGGCAATGAAACACGCGCAACACCCATCGCCTCGAGTTTCGACAGCGGGATCAATGGTGTAGTCGCACGCGACCTGATACCCAGCCCCATATTGATGGACAGCGAGGCAGGCACTTCATCCAAAAACCGCTTGATCTGATCTTCGCTGCGCACGGCATCCGGAAAGATCATGTCGGCACCGGCTGCCGCGTATAGGCGCGCACGCTCGATGGCCTTGTCCAGGCCCTCGACTGCTATCGCATCCGTACGCGCCACCAGAATAAAGTCATCATCCCTGCGTGCGTCCACCGCCGCCTCGATTTTCCCCGCCATCTCCCGCGCATCGATCAATTCCTTGCCGACATAATGCCCGCAACGCTTCGGATATGTCTGATCCTCGATATTGATGCCCACGACGCCTGCATCTTCAAATGCACGCACCGCATGAAATACAGTGACTGCATTACCGTAACCGGTATCCGCGTCTGCCATGAGCGGTATATCCACGGCATCCGCCAGCGCACGACATGCAGCAACGTTCTCAAGCATCGACATGATGCCGATGCTTTCCGACTTTCCGAGACGCGAATTGCTCAATCCTGCACCAGTGGTCGATGCGGTCTCATAACCCATCTGCTGCACCAGCCGGACACTGTAGCCGTCGTAAACGCCAGGTGAAATGCAGATGCGCTCACCATTGATCAGTGCGCGCATGCGTTGTGTCTTGGTCATGAAGCTTGATCCTCAGGATAGGGATGGGCGTGGCGAAACGCCTCGACCACCTCGATGGCAGTCGCGTGCCACACATCGGAACGACACGTCAACCGTGAAAGCGCCTCATCCAGATAACGAATGCGATGGGGACGTCCGAACAGCCAGCTGCGCATGCCCAGTCCGAGTGAACGGCCATTGACCCGACCGTCGATCGTCAATTGATCGACTGCCTGTTCGACCAGCCCGGGATATTCCCACACAGGCTGCTGGCGCATCCACAGCAACTGCTGATCATCCAGCTCCGTCTGCAAGGGAAGGCTCACTATGGGCTGTGGCAATGTCAGCCAATAGGGCTGCTCGTCGTTGGGCCAGTCCGCAAGGTAATCGAACCCCGCCTCCGCGATGAGGCACGGGGTGCGTGTGGATTCACCCTGATCCTGGCCGAACCAGCCCCTGGGCACAATACCGCAGACTTCCGTTACAGCGTCCCGCGCTTGTTGAATGACTGCTCGTTCTTCCGCCTCACTCATGCGGCTGGTGATCATTCGCGTGGCATGCGTGCCATGGGCGGCAATCTCGTGTCCCTGTGCGGCACACAGACGAACCAGATCCGGGTAGCGGCGGCAAATCTCGGCGCCGGCGGCCACGGTCACGCGCAACCGATGGCGCGCCAATAGATCCAGAATGCGAAATACGCCGATCCGCTCACCGTACAGGCGATAGCTGAAGGTACGCAGATCGGGAAACTGATGCCCCCACATGCCTTGCGTACCCGGCGCACAGTGCATGTCCGCCGGCGTCTCCAGCTCCCAGTAATCCAGATACAGCACCATCCACAGAGCCAGCGGTTTCCCGTCGCGCCATGTCAGCACCTTTCTCGCCGGCATGGGAGAGAAGGCATACAATTCGTGGTCCATTCCCCGTTGCAACACCGTCATCGCTTCGCTCCCGCCTGCACCATCGGCGCGACCTGATGCCAGATGTTGTCGTAATACCATGCGGCAATTTCCCCTGCAGTAGCAACCCAGACAGCGTCATGCGACAGCATATATTTCAAAGCCGCATCAAGATGGCCGGACCGGTGGGGCTGCCCCATGTTATATGGATGGATGGCAACCGACATCACCCGCCCCTGGGTGGCGCCTTCGCGCCAGAGCGTGTCGAAGGTATCTGTCAACATACGGCAGAAATCCTGGGCCTCATAGCCCTGACGATAGGCAACGGCATCGTTGAGATCCACGGAATACGGCATGGAAATCAATCGGCCACGACGCACTCTGATGGGCCAAGGCTGCTCGTCATGCACCAGATCACAGAGATACTGAATGCCGGCCTCGGCCACAAGATCGGGGGTCAGCAAGGTGTGGGACAGTGCAGGCGACAGCCAGCCTGCCAGCTGACGTCCGGTGCGACGACGGAACAATTCCACACAGCTGACGATGTGCTCGCGCTCATGTGCCTCCGTGACACCCCACATATACCGGGTGTTGTACAGACCATGACCCATGTAATCCCAGCGTCTTTCTTCGCATGCATCCATTATTTCCGGATAATGCGCAATAACACCCAGGTTCAATGACACAGTGGCCCGGACGCCATGATGATCCAGGACATCCATCAGGCGCCACAATCCCGCCCTGTTGCCATAATCCTTGCCGCCATACGAAAAAACATCCGGATGGGGCGTGCGTGGATACGCATCACGAACAGGATGAACCGGCGGCAAGTATTCGTAATGCTCAATGTTGGGCACGACGCACAATGCGACTCGTGCACCGCCCGGCCAGCTGATGCGTGGCCGATCATGGATTGCGCTATAGGGGATGCGATCTTCGGCTGAAATCATTGCAATGCGAAAATCGGGATACCGGACGAGCAACAATCAGAGTGGCACATAAGCTTCTTTTAACCCCTTGAATCTGCGTTGATCATGCATGCAGCCTAACAGCAGGCGACCATGCCTATACTCTAGATCGTTTAGTCCCGCGCAAGCAATCCAAACATTTCGATGATGCGATAAAGAAAATCGATGAGCTATTACCCTTCGTACACGGCGCTTAAATGCCTGGAAGCCAGCGCAAGACTGCTCAGCTTCACCCAGGCCGGCCAGGAACTGCACCTCACCCAGAGCGCGGTCAGCCACCACATTTCAAAGCTGGAAGCGCAGCTGGCTGTAAAGCTTTTCGAGCGTCATGCCGTCGGCGGTGTCACACTGACCGAGGAAGGCATTTGGTATGTCCAGCAGGTAATACCCGCGTTACATCGTATCGTCTTGTCAACCGACAAGCTGCGCAACGGACTGCACCGCCAGGCGCTCATACGGATTGCCGTACAACCCACGTTTGCAGACTACTGGCTCATGCCCAAGCTCAACCGGTTTTCTCTTGACCATCCCGGCATACGCCTGGATATCATTGTGCGATCCGGAGATTCGGAGCGCGAAGAGGCGGTGGACGCCTGGTTCGAACAGTCTGAAGGGGCCGCACCCGGCATTGATGCCCTGAAGATCCTGGACCTGATCTACAAGCCGTATACTTCTCCGGGGCAACTGGCGTCATTGGGGTACCGTGACTTGCCGCCGGCAATGACCACCGGCACCTTGATCGACATCCTGCAACGCAGTCCCCTGCTGAAGACAACCGTGACGCAAGTCTGGGAAAACTGGCTGCGCCAGAAGAATATCATCAGCCGGATCGACCCCAAGCATCTCGGCAGCGGGCCGCGTTATGAAATGATTTCACTGGTACTGCAAGCCGTTGTGGACGGCGTCGGCATCGCGCTGCTTCCCGGCTATCTGACAACCGACCCGCTGAGCGCGGGAAAACTGATATGCCTGGATCAGGAAGGCTGGAAATCGAACCGTCCCTACTGTCTGAGATGGCTGTCGGGGTACCGGGATGAACACCTGATAACGCTGATCGAATGGATGAAAAAGGAGGTCATCGCACACGACCCGCACTAACGGTCATGGAGGTTGCCGCCACCCCCGAAGATGAAAGAGACTTCAGAGTGGGAGGTGGACGGTAGAGGTCGCGCAGTTTTTATGGCGGCTAGAACCCCGACACTAACGTGACCCGCCGGCCTGACTCGTACCCCAGATTGGTTCGTTCAGAGCGCACATTAAACAGGCCGTTGGCGACATGTCGCCTTCAGGCTCCTTCAGTGCCGGCACCGCCACCTTCCAATTCCAAAGTCTACCGGATGGGAGGCATTGCATGGAACTGGAACCGATCTACAAACGTGTCATCGGGTTGGATGTTCACCAGGCGCAGATCACCGCGTGTGCCTTGATCGAACAAGCCGATGGCTCGGTTCGTACCGAGCAGCGGCAATTTGGCGGCTTCAAGAAGGATCGGCGAGCACTGGCTCAATGGGCTGCAGCCCTCTCGCCTGACGAGGTCGTCATGGAGAGCACAGGGATTTATTGGAAGAGTCCCTATGCCGCACTGGAGGCGGTGGGGATTCGCGCCAAGGTCGTCAATGCCCGACACGTCAAGAACGTGCCGGGGCGCAAGACGGACATGGCCGATGCACAATGGCTGGCGATGCTCGCACGCGCAGGGCTGTTGCGCGCGTCATTTGTCCCGCCCGCCCAACTGCGTGAACTGCGCCTGATCGCCCGCCAGAGGCAGAATCTGGTCGGGCAACTGGCCTCCGAGAAAAACCGCCTGCACAAGGTGCTCACCGATAGCGGTATCCGCTTGGGTGTGGTGGTCAGCGACCTGCACGGGCAATCGGCCCGAGCGATGGTGCAGGCCATTGCCCAGGGGAAATCCCCGCCCGAGATCCTTCAGTATGCCAGCAAACGCCTGCGGGCCAGCCGCGAAGAGATCTTTGATGCGCTACAGGGCGAACTCTCGGCCAGCCATCTCTTTGTGCTGCAAGAATTGCTGGCCCACATCCAGGAGATCGAAGCCCGGATCAGCCGCTTTGACACCCGCCTGCTCCAAGGTCTGGCCACAGAGCGCCAGGCACTGGCCCTGTTGCAGACGATCCCAGGCGTGGATCAGATCGGTGCGGCCCTGCTGTTGGTGGAAATTGGCACCGATATGGATGCCTTTGGCAGCGCCGATCGTCTCGCTTCGTGGGCAGGCATGTGTCCAGGCAACCACGAGTCGGCGGGCAAGCACAAATCCGGCCACATGCGAAAAGGCAATCGATACGTTCGTCGCCTGCTATGCGAGTTTGCCCATGCCGCCAGCCGAACGCAGTCCGTCTTCAAATCGAAATTCCAGGCCCTGGTCGTTCGACGCGGCCACAAACGTTCGATCATCGCCATTGGGCATAAGATTCTGCGAACAATCTTCTTCATGCTCAAACGGAAAGAGCATTACCGGGACAGCACCACCGACTACGAAGCTTTGAGCGTTCAGAAAAACGCACCGCGCTGGATCAAGGCCTTGGCCAAGTTCGGGTACATCACCCCGCCCAGCGCCGCCTGACTCGCTACGGGTCTGACAGGGTTCACGCCATGGCCCGTGAGGGTCAGGAGAGCGTTTGTCAGAAAAACGCTCTCTTTCACATTAAACCTCAATGCCAACATGCAGCGTACACTGTATCCTGATTGTTATTGACCCGTCACAAACCGATTCGACATGACCACAGAAATACCCATCGTGCGCGCACGCGTTCGTCCCGGCGCCAAGTTTGTCAGCCCCCAGGGCACCAGGGCAGTCAAGGACGGCATGCGGCCCAGCGACCTGAGCGAGCAGCCCGACATCGGCCCCAAGCCTTCATGGCTTCGGGTGCGCGTGCCGGCCGGCGGCCAGTACGAAGCCGTGCGCGACATCGTCAAGACGCACCAGCTCAATACCGTGTGCGCCGAATCCAAATGCCCCAATATCGCCGAATGCTGGGGACGCGGCACGGCCACACTGATGCTCATGGGCTCGGTATGTACGCGGGCGTGCAAGTTCTGCGCCGTCAGCACGGGCAATCCGCATGGCTGGCTGGATCGCGACGAGCCCGACAGCGTGGCCGATGCCGTGGCGCTGATGCAGCTGAAGTACGTCGTACTCACCTCGGTGGACCGCGACGATCTCTTCGACGGGGGCGCGGGGCATTACGCCGCCTGCATCCGGGCCATACACGAACGCTCTCCCGGAACCGCCGTCGAAGCGCTCACGCCGGACTTCCAGGGTATCGAGAAGCATGTCGCCACCGTGCTGGATGCCGGCCTGGTCAC
Source organism: Castellaniella sp. (assembly GCA_041655275.1). GTDB lineage: Bacteria > Pseudomonadota > Gammaproteobacteria > Burkholderiales > Burkholderiaceae_B > JAJYRX01. The sequence continues at coordinate 88,246 of JBBAFU010000004.1, forward strand.
CTTTGCACAGAACATTGAAACGGTGGAACGCCTCACGCATGTGGTGCGCGATGTGCGTGCCGGCTATCAGCAGACGCTCAATGTCCTGAAGTTTGCCAAGGCCCATGCGCCGAAGACCCTCACCAAGACCAGCATGATGCTGGGCCTGGGCGAGACCGACGAGGAAATCGTCCAGACCATGGACGATATTCGTGCTCACGACGTGGACATCCTGACGCTGGGCCAATATATGCGGCCCACCAAGAACCACCTGCCGGTGAAGCGCTTCGTGACGCCCGAACAATTCCGTGAATATCGCCGCATCGGCCTGTCCAAGGGCTTCCGGGAGGTTGTCTCGGGCGCCCTGGTGCGTTCAAGCTACCGCGCCGAGCGCGTGCTGGATGACGAGAACGTCGGTCTGTAAGCCGACGTGTTCACCGGGTATCCAGTACCAGCAATTGCGCCAGTATGGCACGCACCTGCGCCTCGTCGCGGGCGGATAAACGGCCCAGCACCCCGCGCATGAGCCGCTGGTCCAGGGTGAACAGCTTGCAGCGCACTCGCGAGGGTGCCGGCAAGCCGGCACTTTCCAGATCCTGAAGCACATAATCCAGCGGCCAGGGCGGATTGTGGGCAGACGTAATCATGGCCATGACGGAATGTCCGGCTGGAATATTGAATTGCTCCCGGCTGGAAAGCACCAGCGCCGGCCGATTCTTGCTGGCAACGCGTTCGGTGAACGGGAACGGTACGCGGATTACGGCAAAGGCATCAGGCACGTCTGAGCGCACCATTGTTTCAGAGATCACGCCAGGCCTCTTCATCGGCTTCGGACGCCCACTCGGAAAGCGTATTGTCCAGTGCACGCAGATAATCCACGTCCAGTGGCTCCACACGACGAACGCATGCCACGCCGCCCGCCTTCACTTCCCAAGCGATAAGATCGCCAGGACCAATACCCAGTGCGTCGCGGATTTCACGCGGAATGGTGGTCTGGCTCTTGCTGGTAATCTTGCCAACCGCCGTAGGCATCCCATACCCTCCGAGGCCTGATCACTACATCCTTACTATAAGGAATACGGCTTGCACCTGCAAGCCGAGAGGCATGGCACTGGCGCCGAATCGCAATTTGATGCATCATCCATGTGAATAACAAAGGGATCTTCCATGAAACGATTCGCAATCGGCCTGGCGTTTGCCGGCCTGCTGGCCAGCGGCACGGTATCCGCACAATCCACTTCCGGCGCTACCGACGCCATTCTGGTGTTTGATGCCTCGGGTTCCATGTGGGGCCAGATCGATGGCGTCAATAAGATCGTCATCGCACGTGACGTTGTCAGCCAGCTGCTGAACGAGCTGCCGCAGAACCGGCGCCTGGGCCTGATGGCCTACGGCCACAATCGCAAGGGCGACTGCAACGACATCGAAATGCTGGTGCCCGTGGGCACCGACCGTGAAGCCATCCGCAGCGCCGTCATGAGCATCAACCCCAGGGGCATGACGCCCATGACCACCGCCGTCCAGATGGCTGCCGAAGCGCTCAGATTCACCGAAAACAAGGCCACCGTCATCCTGGTGTCCGATGGCGAGGAAACCTGCCACGCAGACCCCTGCGCCGCCGTGGAAACACTGGAGAAGCTGGGTGTGGACCTGACCGTGCATACCGTGGGCTTCGGCCTGGAAAGCGCCGAAGCCAAGAATGCACGCGAGCAGTTGCAATGCATGGCCCAGGCTACCGGCGGGCAGTTCTTCAACGCCGCCAATGCCCAGGAGCTGGCAGCGGCGCTCACCACTGTTGCGGCGACCGAACCCGAGCCCGTTGCACCCGCTGTCGTCACGCCTGCGGCCCCCGCCACCCTGCCCGTCACGCTTGAAGCCACCGATCAGAAAGACGGCCCCGTGATCAAGGACGGCCTGGTCTGGACCATCCTGGACGGCGGCAGCGGCAAGGTGCTGCACGAATCACCGGAAACCGGCAGCCTGGCGCTGGATCTCACCAAGGGCATCAAGGACGTGCGCGTCACGCGCACCGCAGATGGTGCGGTCGCCGAGGGCTCGTTCAACCCCGCCAATGACAAGCGCTACACCTTGCCCATTGTGGTGCACTACGATGCCGCCATTTCCGCTCCCGCGACTGCGGCAGCCGGAGCGACCGTTCGTGTGAGCTGGGAGGGCCCGGACCGGGAGCACGACTATCTCAGCGTGCAGCGGCCGGACAAGCCATCCAATGCCGCCACTTCCATCACCTATACCTACACCGACAAAGGCAGCCCGCTGGAGCTCCTCATGCCGCCCGATCCCGGCACCTACGAGATTCGCTACATCCAGAATCAGGGCCACAAGACCCTGGCGAGCCACACCATCGAAGTGACCGCAGTTGATGCAACACTGGAAGCCCCGGCCACTGCGGCGGCAGGCGCCACCGTACGCATCAACTGGACGGGCCCTGACTACGCCAGCGACTATCTCAGCGTGGAGCTTCCGGACAAGGCATCGAACGCCAACACATCCATCAACTACACGTATACCGATAGAGGCAACCCGCTGGAGCTCCTCATGCCGGCCGATCCCGGCACCTACGAGATCCGCTACATCCAGAATCAGGACTACAAGACCCTGGCGCGCCATACCATTGAAGTGACCCCGGTCACGGTCACACTGCAAGCTCCGGACACCGCCGTGGCGGGCACCAGCGTGCGTGTCGGCTGGAACGGTCCGGATTATGAGAGGGACTATCTCAGCGTGGAACGCCCGGACAAGAGATCGAACGCCGACACATCACTCAGCTATGCTTACACCGAGAGCGGCAGCCCGCTGGAACTGAACATGCCCGACGAGCCCGGCACCTACGAAATCCGCTACATCCAGAATCAGGGTTACAGGACGCTGGCGCGCCACACTATCACGGTGACGGCGGCGCCGTGACGACAAACCGCGTAGCTGACGTCTGGCTGCCCCTGAAAGCCTGCCGGCGCAGCATAGGCTTTGTCACCCGTGGAGGGGCAAATTGAATCGGAGCGGCTGGGCCCTGTTCAAACATTGAACAGGAAATTCAGCACGTCCCCGTCCTGCACCACATAATCCTTGCCTTCCGCCCGCATGCGCCCCGCTTCCTTGGCGCCCTGCTCGCCCTTGTAGGCGATGAAGTCGTCATAGGAAATCGTCTGTGCACGGATGAAGCCGCGCTCGAAGTCGGTGTGGATGACGCCGGCGGCCTGGGGAGCGGTATCGCCCACGCGTATGGTCCAGGCACGTACTTCCTTCACGCCGGCCGTGAAGTAGGTCTGCAGGCCCAGGAGCTCGTAACCGGCGCGGATGACGCGGTTCAGGCCGGGCTCGCTCATGCCCAGGTCTTCCAGGAAGACCGCCTTGTCCTCGTCATCCAGATCAGCAATCTCGGCCTCTATGGCGGCACATACGGCCACCACGGGCGCCCCTTCTTCGGCGCCGCGCGCCTGTACGGCGGCCAGATGAGGGTTGTTCTCGAATCCGTCTTCCTTCACGTTGGCCACGTACAGGGTGGGCTTGGCGGTGATGAAGTTGTAGGACTTGAGCAGGGCGCTCTCATCCTCGCTCAGGCCCAGGGCACGCAGGGGCAGGGCCTGGTCGAGCTGGGCAATGACGCGCTCCAGCAGGGCCACCAGCCGTATGGCCTCCTTGTCGCCCGAGCGCGCCAGCTTCTGGTGGCGCTGCAGGGCGCGTTCGGCCACGGCCAGATCGGCCAGCGCCAGCTCGGTATTGATGACGTCGATATCCGCCAGCGGATCGATGTGGCCGGACACATGCACCACATTGTCATCCTCGAAGCAGCGCACCACATGGACGATAGCATCGGTTTCGCGGATGTTGGCCAGGAACTGGTTGCCCAGGCCCTCGCCCTTGGAGGCGCCCGCCACCAGGCCGGCGATGTCGACAAACTCCACCACCGCAGGCAAGGTCCGCTGGGGCTGGACAATCTCGGCCAGCGCATCCAGGCGCGGGTCGGGCACTTCCACCACGCCCACATTGGGCTCTATGGTACAGAAAGGATAGTTCTCGGCGGCGATGCCAGCCTTGGTCAGGGCGTTGAACAGAGTGGATTTTCCGACGTTGGGCAAGCCCACGATGCCGCATTGCAATGACATGATGTTCCAGACTCAGGTAGGGATTTCAGAAATTAGACAAGTCGCCCAGCATCTGCAGGATGAGCCAGACGAGCAGCAGCGGCCCGGCGTTGAAAGTGGCATGCAGCAGTATGGCGGCGCCTATTCCACGGCGCACACGCAGCCAGCCCAGCACCAGGCCGGTGAGCCACTGGGGCAGGACCAGCAGCGGCAGCAGCCACAAGGGTGTTGCCGACAGCCGGAAGTTGTACAGATGCACCGCGGCAAACGCCAGGCTGGCCAGATGGAAGATCCAGGGAAACCACAGCTGCCATGAACGGCACAGCGCCCACGCCTGCCCGGGCGCACGCCGGCGTCGCAGCACGGCGGGGCGCCACGCCGGTGGTGCAATGGCGAGCAGCAGCACGGCGCACAGGAAAAGCATTGCCGTGAGTGATGGCCCCGTGACCATGAGGACGGTACTGACGGGCACCAGCCACAGCGCCTGGACGAAGCGCCGCATGCCATAGCGAAACACCAGCTCCTCGACAAGCGGCGCCCAGATCAGGGCATGCAGCCAGGGAATGGCCTGGATCTCGAGCCGGTGCTGGGCACCGCCCGCTGCGGCAGCCGCGACGGCAATCGGACCCAGCAGGACAAGATTGATCACCCACAGAAATACCGCCCATTGCAACAGGCGCCGCCAGGACGGCAGGCTGAGCCAGTCGGCCCATACCCCGTTGCCTGACACACGTCCGGGCAGGCGCGGCGTCAGGCGCGGCCGATAGACAAAATCGATGAAGTCGCGCAGTTCGTCGGTGAATCGCCATGCGCCGGACACGCTCACGCCTTGTCCTGGCGGTTGCCGCCATGCAGCTCGGCCGTCGCCCGTTCGAAATCACCGTCCACGAGCGCGGGCAGCACCTGGCGGCAGCGTGCTATCGCATCCACGATATGTTCCAGCTCTTCACGTCGCGGCGCATTGAGTACAAAGGCCACTACCGGCTGGGCCAGCCCCAGGGTGCGCGGATGGCCAATACCCAGACGCAGGCGCCAGAAGCCGGCGCCGCCCAGTACGGTCTGTATATCGCGCAGGCCATTGTGGCCCGCATGGCCGCCCCCCAGCTTGAGCTTGACGTGCCCGGGAGGCAGGTCCAGCTCATCGTGCAGGACCAGAACCTGCGCGGGCTCCAGCTTGTAGAAATGCATCAGCTTGCCGGCGGCCAGCCCGGAGCGGTTCATGAAGGTGGTGGGTTTGGCGATGATGACGCGCTCGGTACCAAGGCGCCCGACCGCCACTTCGGCGGAAAAGCCTTTTTCCAGGCGAAAGCGGGCACCCACATCATCAGCCAGGTGGTCAGCCAGCCAGAAGCCGGCATTGTGGCGTGTGGTTTCGTACTGGGGGCCCGGATTGCCCAGGCCGATGATGAGGCGTATCCCTGCGCTCATGGCCACGGCTGCATCGGGGCGCCGGCCGGCGCCCCTTCAGGCCGCTTACTCCTCGGCGCTGCCTTCGGCGGCTTCGTCGTCGCCTTCGACCGCTTCGTCGTCCTCGTCGGCTGCGCCGGCACCGCGACGTGCCAGGGCGGCGGCAAGCACCGGATGCTCGTCGGCACCCGCATAGGTCACGCCTTCGGGCAGCGTGATGTCGCCCAGATAGACGTTGCCACCGGGCTCGAGCGCACCCAGATCGACCACGATGGAAGACGGCAGATCCGCCGGCAGGCAGCTGATCTCAAGCTCGGTGAGCACATGCGTGATGACCTGCTGATTGAGCTTGACGGCCGGCGATTCCTCGCCGTTCAGGAAGTGCAGCGGTACGCGTGTGGTGATGGGCTCGCTGGCCAGGATACGCTGGAAATCCACATGCATGACCTGCGGCTTGTAGGGATGCCATTGCACGGCGCGCAGCAGTACTTTCTGCCGGCTGCCGTCAAGGTGCAGATCAAGAATCGAGGCGTGGAAGGCCTCCTTGCGCAAGGAGTGGAAGATTTCGTTGTGATCCAGCTCTACGCTCTGGGCTTCGGCAGTGCCGCCATAGATGATGGCGGGAACACGCCCGGCGTGGCGAAGGCGGCGGCTCGCACTCGATCCCTTCTTGCTACGCGATGTGGCATTGACTTTCATGGATAACTCCAGCGGTATCGGGTCTGGCCCGATCAGGGTTGAAATAAGGGCAGCCCGCAGGCCGCCCGTGATGTCTTGCCGGTCGCGACCAACCGGCAAGACCCGGATGCCGTCAGCTAATCGGCAAACAGTGAGCTGACGGACTCGGCATTTGAAATTCGGAGAATGGTCTCCCCCAGCAGCGACGCGCAGGGCAGCTGGCGGATACGCTCGCAGGCCCGCGCCTCTTCGGACAGCGGAATGGTATCGGTGACAACCAGCTCGTCGAGCTCCGACTCGGCCACGCGCTGCACGGCGGACCCCGACAGCACCGGATGGGTGCAGTAGGCGTAGACGCTGGTGGCACCGCGCTCCTTGAGGACGCTCGCGGCCTTGCACAGCGTACCGGCCGTATCGACCATGTCATCCATGATGATGCAGGTACGCCCTTCCACCTCGCCGATGACGTTCATGACTTCCGACACATTGGCACGCGGACGGCGCTTGTCAATGATGGCCAGATCGGCCTCGAGCTGCTTCGCGAGGGCGCGTGCGCGCACCACCCCGCCGATGTCGGGAGAGACGACGATCAGGTCCTGGTAGTTGCAGCGCCAGATATCACCCAGCAGAATGGGGCCGGCATAGATGTTGTCAACCGGAATATCAAAGAAGCCCTGGATCTGGTCGGCGTGAAGATCCATGGTGAGCACGCGATCCACGCCGACCACCTGCAACATGTTGGCCACGACCTTGGCCGAGATGGCCACCCGCGCCGAACGCGGCCGGCGATCCTGGCGTGCATAGCCAAAGTATGGGATGGCGGCGGTGATCTTGCCCGCCGAGGCCCGCCGCAAGGCATCCACCATCACCATGATCTCCATGAGATTGTCATTGGTCGGTGCGCAGGTCGGCTGCAGGACGAAGATATCCTTGCCGCGCACGTTCTCGTTGATCTCGACCATGACTTCGCCGTCCGAAAAACGGCCGACCATCATCTTGCCCAGGGACATATCGAGGTGATTGGCCACATCGACCGCCAAACGGGTGTTGGCGGTGCCGGTGAAGATCATGAAACGGTCTTGTGCCATGGTATGGAAGCTGCGGTGGCGGTGTCAAAAACAATCAAAGCTGTTGACCTGCCCTGCTTGACGGGCCGACTCAACAGCTCTGACATGATTGGCAACCCCTTGTAGCTCGGCGGGAAGTGCTGAAAAATAAGTGGCTGGGGAAGAAGGATTCGAACCTTCGCATGCCGGAATCAAAATCCGGTGCCTTAACCAGCTTGGCTATTCCCCAAGAATTCAATCCTGCAACCAGGCGTACAGCGGATGCGCCTGCAGGCCGGGAACCGCCCATACCTGCCTGACCCGTTCCGGGTACCCCTGCTGCGTTGCAGCGGCTATTTTACCCAATATTGCCTGCCGTATCACGCCGGCCTGCCGGGCCGATGCACATTCGACAAAGAAGCAGCTGCCCGATCCGGACATGCGCGCCGTGAAACCTTCGTCAGCGAGCCAGCCGGCAAGCTGTGCCACTTCGGGACTGATCCGCCCTGCTGCAGGTTCCAGATCATTGCGCCCGAAGGCGTGGCGGGGCGCACTGCTTTGCCATTCGGTAAAGAACGAAATTGTGACGGGTTTTGTGTCTCGTGTCAAGCCGGGATCAGCAAAGACCTGCGCCGTGGCAAGGTGCACCCGCGGCTGGATGATGACGTAATACGCCGGCGGCAGCGACAGGGACGTGAAGCGATCGCCCCGCCCTTCGGCGAACGCCGGCCGGCCGAAGATGAACACCGGCACGTCGGCACCCAGTTCCGCCCCCAGAGACTGCAGGCGCTTGCGATCCAGGCCGGTACCCCACAGGCGATTCAGCGCGATCAGCACAGTTGCGGCATCGCTGGAGCCGCCGCCCAGGCCGCCGCCGGCGGGAATCTGCTTGATGAGGCGCATCTGCACACCCAGGCGCGTACCGGTGGCCTTCTGCAACAGACGGGCCGCACGCACAATCAGGTCGTCCCGCAGCGCAACACCGGGCAGACTCCGGCCCTCACGCACGATACGCCCATCCGCACGCACATCAAAGTCCAGCCAGTCGTACAGGCCGATGAAGCGAAATACCGTCTGCAAATCATGGTAGCCGTCGTCGCGCCGGCCAGTGACATGGAGGAAGAGATTGATCTTGGCCGGCGCGGGCACTCCGTAGAGACCCTTGCCGGTCAGCAGTCGCGCGCGCATCAGCCCGCAGGCGTGATGGCGAGGCGCACGCGCACGTTCGCCTGGCCATCGTGGCGATGGAGCTGCAGCAGCGTGGGACCGAGGCTATCGTAACGCGACAGCCCGACGCGCCAGCCCTGCTGTTCGAAGCCCGCCAGCCGGTCGTCCCCGTCGTGCTGCACGTTTTCAGCTGCGCCGGCCTGCAGATGCCCCTGCAGCCAGTCACGCAGCCCCGATACGGGCACCGCGCCGCCCAGCACCCGGGCCACCAGCGTGTCTGCGTCGGGCGCATGTTCACGCCGCCCATCGGCATGCCACAGCGTCGCACCCGCCTGATTGACGGCCACGCGGGCGAGCGTGGCGCCAACGGGATCGGTCAGGTCCAGCTCCAGGCGAACGCCGTCATCCGCCCACAGGAACCCCCCCTGCACGGCCTCCTGCCGGTCATCGGCATGGGTGATGCTGAGCGAGAACCGGCCGGCACGCCGGAAGACCGCACCACTGGCCAGATCCAGTCGAGGCGCGGCACAGGCACCCAGCAGCATCAGGGGCAACATTGCCGGCAACAGCGCCAGCGTACGCCGGCGGGCATTGATGGTGATACACGTCATGGCAGGCTGATCCCGAGGCGTTTCAAGGTTTCCGCGAGCGTATCGTTTTCTGCATCGTCGTCACGGGCTTCGCGCCATATCCGCATGGCCTCGTCCTTGCGGCCGCTCATCCACAGCACCTCCCCCAGATGGGCGCCAACCTCCGCATGCGACAGGGCCCTGAAGGCGCGACGCAGATAGTCGATGGCCGCCTCGTAATCATTGACCCGGTAGAAATACCAGCCCACGCTGTCGAGGATGTAGGGATTGTCCGGCTCGAGTTCTATGGCGCGTTCGAGCAGCTCATGGGCCTCATCAAGACGCCGGTTCTGGTTGGCATAGGTATAGCCGAGGGAGTTGTAGGCATTGGCATGATCGGGCGCCAGCACCATCACCTCGCGCAACAGCGACTCGAACTGCTCGCTGCGTCCCTGGCGCTCGTAGAGCATGGCCAGGTCATATTTGATTTCGGGCGAATCGGGAATTTCGCGGTCGGCATCGACAAGCACCTGCACCGCCGAGTCCGTGCGGCCCGCATTGCGGTAGATGGAGGCCATGGTCAGGGCGACCACAGCGCGCTCGTGGTCATCGCGCGGCGCAGCGTCGTCCAGCGTCTTGGCCGCGAGCACGAGCTGCCCCAGACGGGCCTGCAGCACGGCCTTGTGCAGCAGAACCTGAAACCGCAGGGCGTTGTCATCGATTGCGTCCAGCGCCGCCAGCGCCTTGTTCCAGTCCTGCTGGCGCTCGGCGATACGCACCAGCAGCAGATGGGCATCCGAGGCTTCGGCAAGCGCATTCGTGGCGCGCTCGTTCAGGGAGGCACGCCGCTGGTCCTGCACCTGGATGTACTCATATAACAGACGCTCGGCCTCGGCGTCATTGCCGGCGTTGAACTGCACGTCGGCCTCGGTATAGAGCAGATCGAAATCCTCGGGGGAGCGCTGGCGCAGCCGCCGTACCTGGGCCAGCGCCGCCTCATATTGCCGGCGATTGACCAGATGCCCCACCAGCATCAGACTGAGCCGGCGCGCATCGGGATGATCCGCCAGCCATTCCTGCGTCTGGCGCAACACCGTGTCGGGCTCGACCTCCATACCGTACTCAAGCACACGCTGTGCAGCCGCCTCGGAAGCCGGATCGAGCGCCAGGCCCGCCCTGGCCTCCTCGAGTGCACGCCAGGCATCCAGGGCAGCCCAGGCCACATCCGAGAGCGCCAGGCGCGCCATGGGCAGATCACGGGTGTCCGGGCCCAGGGCCTTGTCGAGCACTTCGAGTGCCACACGCTTGTCCTGAATCTTGCTGACCACATCCAGGGCCTGCACGATGGCCCTGTCCTTTTCGTCGACGGGCGCTGTGCGAATCCGCCGGGCAAGCGTGGCCACCAGATCCTCGGGCCGGCCGCTGGTGGCGGCCAGGGCCATTGCGGACGCGGCGGCCTCGGAATCATCGGGTGCCAGCAAGGCCCACAGACGTGCGGCCTGATAGGCACGTGCCGTATCGTGCGTCACCATGGCGGCAAGAAAGCTGCGCTTGGCCAGACGCGGGTCCAGTGTGTCCTGCGCCAGCTCGAGATACAGCTGGCTGGCCTGTTCGTAGAGGCCGCGTTGCCCGGCCAGCTCCGCCACCAGGATGCGATAGAGCAGATCACGGGTGAGTTCGACAGCCGGCAGCTCGCCCGCACGCAGATGGATGGCCGATACGTCTTCGCTGACAGGCGCCGCTGCCTGCGCACCGGCGGACAGCGGCGCAGACAGGATCACAGCAGACAGCAGGGGCAGGAGGCGTTTCATGCAAAAAAGCAGGACAGCACTGTATGAGAGCGGCGGGCAATGGCACAATGGCCATCTGGAATTCCAGATGTTAGCACCCGCCCATGCCCGAGCTGCCAGAAGTTGAAACCACGCGTCGCGGATTGGCGACGATCATGCCCGGCAGGATAGTGCGCGAATTCATCGTGCATGACGCCCGCCTGCGCTGGCCGGTACCGCCATCCCTGCCCGGGGAGCTGCGCGGGCAGCGCCTGCTCGCCTGCGAGCGCCGCGGCAAGTACCTGCTTTTCCGGTTTGCCCGGGGCACGCAGATCGTGCACCTGGGCATGTCGGGCTCCCTGCGCAGCCAGCCCGCCGATATTCCCCGTCGCCCGCACGATCACGCCGAATGGGTGCTGGAGGATGGGACGCGCGTACTGCTGCATGACCCGCGCCGCTTCGGTGCCATACTCTGGCACCCTGCCGCGCTCGGGCCCGTGGAGGACACCCACCCGCTGTTGCGCGAACTGGGCATGGAACCTTTCGATCCCGCTTTCACAGGTGCGGTCCTGCACGCCGCGCTTGCCGGGCGGCGCCAGGCCATCAAGGCCGTGCTGCTGGGCGGAAAGATTGTCGTCGGGGTGGGAAACATCTACGCCTGCGAATCGCTTTTTCTGGCGCGCATCCACCCGGCCTGCCCCGCGGGCCGGCTGTCACGCCGGCGCTGCGAGCGGCTGGTGCAGGCGATTCGCGACACCCTGGGGCAGGCGCTGGCCAGTGGCGGCAGCACGTTGCGCGACTATCTGAATGCCAGCGGCGAGCCCGGCGCCTATTTTCAGCTGCATGCCGCCGTCTATGGACGCGAAGGCGAGGCCTGCCCGCGCTGCCGGGCGGCCATACGCCGCATGGTGCAGGGTCAGCGCGCCACCTACTACTGCCCGCAGTGCCAGCGCTGGTGAGCGTGCGGCACAAGGCAGCCGGCAGGATCAGATCACCTTGCCCGGATTCATGATGCCCTGGGGATCGAGCGCGCGCTTGATGCGGCGCATCAGGTCCAGCTCGACGGCATCCTTGTAGCGCGGCAGCAGATCGCGCTTGAGCTGACCCACCCCGTGCTCGGCGCTGATGGAGCCGCCGAAGCGATGCACACTGTCGTGCACCACCTCGTAGATATCATCCTGGGCCGCCAGCAGGCGTTCCACATCCCAGTGCTCGCCCGTGGCCACGTTATAGTGCAAATTGCCATCACCCATATGTCCGAAGATGACGTGCATGATGCCCGGGAAGTGGGTCTGCAGGGCCTGGTTGGTGACGGCCACGAACTCCGCCATGCGCGAGACGGGGATGGAGACATCGTGCTTGATGCCCTTGCCGAAAGCACGTTCCGACAACGGAATGCTCTCGCGCAGATGCCACAGGGCATGGCTCTGCGCCTCACTCTCGGCAATGACGGCGTCCACGATCAGGCCGGCTTCCAGGCCTTCGCCCAGCACGGCCTCGAAACGCTCGCGCGCGTGCGCCTCGCTTTCGCTGTCGGAAAGCTCGAGCAAGGCATACCAGGGCAGCTTTGCGGATTCGCCTTCGAAGGGAATGCGCTGCTCGGGATAGCAATACACCACGCCTTCAAGACAATTGCCGGCGATGAGCTCGAAGCCGGTCAGTCCCGAAGCCAGGCCGCGGCGCGCCAGCTGGAGCACGGCCACGGCGTCTTCGATGCTGTTGAGTCCCACCAGGGCCGTGCAATGCGCCACCGGCTGGGGATACAGCTTGAGCGTGGCCGCAGTGATGATGCCCAGACTGCCTTCGCTGCCGATGAACAGATCGCGCAGGCTGTAGCCCGTGTTGTCCTTGCGCAGGCCACGCAGGCCGTCCCAGACCTCGCCCTGTGCCGTCACAACTTCCAGACCCAGCGTCAGCTCACGCGTATTGCCGTAGCGCAACACCTGGGTGCCGCCGGCATTCGTTGCGAGATTGCCGCCAATCGTGCAACTGCCTTCGGCCGCCAGACTGAGCGGAAACAGGCGCCCCGCGTCGTGCGCGGCCTGCTGCACCTGCTGCAACAGACAACCTGCCTCGACCACCATGGTGTCGTTATCCGTATCGATGCTGCGCACAGCGTTCAGACGAAGCAGTGACAGTACGATGGCGGTGCCGCTGTCATCCGGTGTCGCACCACCACACAGGCCGGTGTTGCCCCCCTGGGGCACGATAGGCACGCCCTGCTCGGCACACCAGGCCACAACGCGCGCCACTTCTTCCGTCGATCCCGGCCGGACCACTGCCAGGGCGCGACCACTGAAACGATCACGCCAGTCCACCAGACTGGATTCGGCCAAGGCACCCGTGAGCACATGCCCGCGACCCACAATAGCCGCCAGCGCCGCCAGCCTTTCATCCCGAGATTGGTTCAACTGCAATGCTTCATCCATGGTTACCCCGACAGTTACCCAAACACCCGCCTTGACTATCATCAGATCCATTTTAGCCCGCCTGCAGGGGGATGGCCGATAATCAGGAACAATACCTTCTACAGGACACCCACTTTCCCACCCAAGGATGCTTCATGCCCGCCTCTTTTCCGCTTTCCGCCTTCAAGGCCTACGATATTCGCGGCACCGTACCCGATCCCCTGGATGAACGCTTCGCCCACAGTCTGGGCCTGGCGCTGGCACAACAGGCGCTGGCGCTGGGTCTGGGTCGCATTGCCGTGGGCTATGACGGGCGGGCCAGCGGGCCAACCCTGGAGCAGGCACTGGTCGAAGGCCTCTCGGAAGGCGGCCTGGATTGCCTGCGCCTGGGCATGGTGCCCACCCCCGTGGTCTACTACGCCGCGCATGAACACAGCCAGGGCTCGGGCGTGGCCATCACCGGCAGCCATAACCCGCCCGAATACAACGGCTTCAAGCTCATGCTGGGCGGCACCACACTGCACGGCGACGCGATACGGGCCCTGCACGGTCTGATGACCGGCGCGCCCGCCCCGGCCGCCCGGCAAGCCGGCGCACTGCAATCCCTGCCCGTGCTTGACGCGTATCTCGCGCGCATCACAGGTGACGTGCACCTGGCACGCCCCATGCGCGTGGCCATCGATTGCGGCAACGGTGTCGGCGGCGTCATTGCCGAGCGCCTGTTCAGCACACTGGGCTGCACGGTGGATGCGCTGTACTGCGCCGTGGACGCCGGCTTCCCCAACCATCACCCCGACCCGGCCGACCCGGCCAATCTGCAGGATCTGATCCGCCACGTCCGGAACAGCGACTGCGAACTGGGCCTGGCCTTTGACGGGGATGCCGACCGTCTGGGCGTGGTCACGCGCTCGGGGCAGATCATCTGGCCCGATCGCCAGCTCATCCTGTTTGCACGCGACGTGCTGGCCCGCAATGCCGGCGCCCCCATACTGTTCGATGTCAAGTGCAGCCGCCACGTGGCCGCCGCCATCACCGAGGCGGGCGGTCAGGCGCGTATGTCGCGCACCGGCCACTCGCTCATCAAGGCCGCCATGGCGGAATGCGATGCACCCCTAGCCGGCGAGATGAGCGGTCACATCTTCTTTGGCGAGCGCTGGTTCGGCTTCGACGACGGGCTGTATGCGGGCGCACGCCTGCTGGAGATCCTGTCGCGCCATGCCAATCCATCGACCGTGCTCGAGGCTTTGCCCCAGGACATTTCCACGCCCGAGATCAAGCTTGCCCTGCGCGAAGGTGAACCCCATGCCCTGATCGAACGCCTGCAGGCACAGGGCGAGTTTCCCACCTCGCACACGCGCATCACCATGGACGGCGTGCGTGCCGAATATGCCGATGGCTTCGGTCTGGCGCGGGCATCCAACACCACACCGGTGGTGGTCCTGCGCTTCGAAGGCGAAACGCCCGAGGCCATCGCCCGCATCCAGGAGGAATTCCGCCGCGCCCTGCTGGCGCTGGAACCGGCGCTGACGCTGCCTTTCTAGGGGCGATGACGGTAAAAAGCCCCGCCTTCATCTAGAAAACGGGGCTTTATTCAGCCTTTGTGGATCAGGCCGGAATCGACTACATATTCTCTATCATCACGTCGCCGAAGCCCGAGCACGACACCTGGGTGGCGCCTTCCATCAGGCGCGCGAAGTCATAGGTGACGTTCTTCGACTGGATGGACTTCTCCATGCTGCTGATGATGAGGTCTGCCGCTTCCTTCCAGCCCATGTGGCGCAGCATCATCTCGGCCGACAGGATGAGCGAGCCGGGATTGACGTAATCCTTGCCGGCATACTTGGGCGCCGTGCCGTGCGTGGCCTCGAACATGGCCACGGAATCCGACATGTTGGCACCCGGTGCAATACCGATACCGCCGACCTGGGCAGCCAGGGCGTCGGAGATGTAATCACCATTGAGGTTGAGCGTGGCGATGACGTCGTACTCTGCGGGACGCAGCAGGATCTGCTGCAGGAAGGCGTCGGCAATCGAATCCTTGACCGTGATCTCGCGCCCCGTCTTGGGGTTCTTGAACTTGCACCACGGGCCGCCATCGATGAGCTCGGCACCGAACTCCTTCATGGCCAGTTCGTAACCCCAGTCGCGGAAGCCACCTTCGGTGAACTTCATGATGTTGCCCTTGTGCACCAGTGTGACCGAGCTGCGGTCATTGTCGATGGCGTACTGGATGGCCTTGCGCACCAGGCGCTGGGTACCTTCACGCGATACCGGCTTGACACCAATGCCCGAGGTGGCCGGGAAGCGGATCTTCTTGACCCCCAGGTTGTTCTGCAGGAACTCGATCAGGGCGCGGGCATCATCGGAACCGGCTTCAAACTCGATGCCGGCGTAGATATCCTCGGAGTTCTCGCGGAAGATGACCATGTTGGTCTTGCCGGGCTCGCGCACGGGCGAAGGCGTGCCTTCGAAGTAGCGCACCGGGCGCAGACAGACATAGAGGTCAAGCTGCTGGCGCAGGGCCACATTGAGCGAGCGGATGCCGCCGCCGACCGGCGTGGTGAGCGGCCCCTTGATGGAGACGACATAGTCGCGAACAGCGTCCAGGGTCTCATCGGGCAGCCAGACATCCGGCCCGTAGACCCGGGTGGATTTCTCGCCGGCGAAAACTTCCATCCAGTGAATGCGGCGCTTGCCCTCATAGGCTTTCTGTACGGCCGCATCGACCACCTTGATCATGACCGGGCTGATATCGACCCCCGTGCCATCACCTTCAATGTAGGGGATGATGGGCTCATCGGGAACATTGAGGGAGAAATCGGCATTGACGGTGATCTTCTGGCCCGCAGCGGGGACCTGGATGTGCTGATAGGACATGTACGCTCCAAAAGTGAAGTGCAGGTGTGAAGTAAAAACTCGTGGCCGGACCGCAGTTGGCCGCAGTCTTATATAAGACTAGTTTAGCCGATATGGTGACAAATTAGAAACAGGGCGCGTACCCGTTCAAGCTAAACCGTTTGATAAATATCACTCTTCCGTCTCATTGAGGGGCGCTGCAGGCACTTGTGCCGCACGGCCGCGTGCCAGGAACAGTCCGGCCAGCATGATCAGGGCCATACCGCCCAGCGCCGGCCCGTCGGGCATCTCATGAAACCAGATCAGACCGATGAGCACTGCCATGAGCAGCTGGAAATAGTTCAACGGCGCAAGGGTAGAGGCGGCCACACGCCGGAAAGCGGCAATGAGCAGCAGCTGTCCCGCAGCATTGGCCAGACTCAGACCGATGATGAGGACCACGTGCGCCGCCGAGGGCCACACCTCGGGCAGGAAGAAAGGTGCAGGAATGGCCGCAACCAGCACGCACATGAACGAGGTGTAGGCATACTGGATGTGATTGGGCACGTCGCGCGCCAGCAAGCGGGTGAGCAGCTGGAAGCCGGCAAAGCTGATGGCGGCAATCAGCATCAGCATTGTGCCGGCCAGCGGCAGATGCCCGCCCGGACGCACGATGAGCAACATGCCGGAAAACCCCACGATCACGGCAAGCCATTTTGCGCGCCCCAGCCGCTCGCCCAGCACCCAGGGCGACAGCAGCAGGACAATGAGTGGTGAGGTGAAGAGAATGGCAGTGGCGGCACCCAGCGGCATGGTCTGCAGCGCAAGCATGAAACAAATGCCGACGAAGGCAAGCGCCAGGCCGCGAAGTCCCAGCAGTACGCGCAAACGCCGCGAGGACGGCAACACGTTGCCGTAGCGCAGGATGGAAAGCAGTCCCACGAGTGCGACGATGCAATAACGCACCCAGTTCACAAACAGCGCGGGATAGATCTGCACCAGATATTTCGAAGTGGCGTCGAAAATCGCGAAAGTGGACAGGCCGCAGAAGAACAGCAGGATGCCGATCTGCTCGCTGCTCAGCGCACGCCCGGGCGAAGTGGAGAAGATGGCCGACCTCTGTGTGACGGTAGACGGGTGAATCGCAGCTGCAATTCTAACCCGCCCACTCGTCACACAGGGCCATCCAAGCGGCGCGGATCAGTTCAGGCCGGCCTTGTCGAGTCCCAGGAGTTTGTCCATGGACCCGGGCGGGTTGCGAAAGGCGATGGACAGCCGGTTCCAGCCGTTGATGGATACGATGCGGAAAGTGAGCGCCGCGAGCTCTTCCTCGGAGAATACCTCGCGCACCGCCTCGTACAAAGTGTCGGAGATACCGTGCGGGGGCAGCTGCGTGAGGGCTTCCGTCCACTCGAGTACCGCACGCTCGCGCGCATTGAACAGGGTGGATTCGCGCCAGATTGCAATGTGGTGCAAACGCAACTCCCGTTCTCCCTGCAGCTTGGCCTGCTTCACGTGCATGTCCAGGCAGAATGCGCAACCATTCAGCTGAGATGAGCGGATATCGATGAGGTTGCCGAGCTCCTGATTCAGCGGGTCGCTCTGGAGCACCTGACTGAGCGCCTGGAATTTCTTGAAGAATTCGGGTGCAGCCTGTGAATAGTTCAAACGACGTGACATGGTGATTCCTTTCAATCCAGAAGAAACAGTATGCTGCAATATGCTATGTTATGCGCTGTTGACCCGTTGTGGTGCAGGGTTTTCAGCGCGGCGGGGCCGGCTGAAGATAAGCAGAATAGAACACACCGCATGGCAGGAGACATCATGACAACAGCAGTTGGTCCGGGAGCTGGCGAGACGGCCGGAGGCGATATTGTACTTTCGTGCAACGGCATGAATCGCTGGTTTGGCGGCCTGCACGCCATGAAGGATGTAACAATAGATATCCGTCGTGGCGAAATCCTCGGACTGGTCGGCCCGAACGGTTCGGGCAAGACCACCACCGTGAATGCCATCACCGGTTTCTTTCCGCCGCAGAAAGGAGACATCCATTTCGGCGCGGTGCGGCTCAACGACCTCAAGCCGCACCAGATCGCGCGCCAGGGCATTGCACGCACCTTCCAGAACGTGGCCCTGTTCAAGGGCATGAGCGTACTGGACAACATCCTGCTCGGGCGGCACAACTTCATGCGCCCCAGCGTGCTTTCCGCCATGCTGTACTGGTGGTGGGCGGTAAAGGAGGAAGTCGCCAACCGCGACAAGGTGGAAGAGATCATCGACCTGCTGCAGCTGGAAAGCGTGCGCGACGAAATGGTCGAGGTCATACCGCTGGGCACCCAGAAACGTGTCGAGCTGGCCCGGGCGCTCGTGGCCGAGCCCAGTTTTCTCATTCTGGACGAGCCCATGGCCGGCATGAACCAGGAAGAGAAGGAATACATGGTGCGCTTCATCCTGGATGCACAGGAGGCACTCGGCCTGACCATTCTGCTCATCGAGCATCACATGGACGTCGTCACTGCCATCTGTGACCGCCTTGTCGTGCTGAACAACGGCGAAAAAATCAAGGAAGGCCTGCCCCAGGAGGCCATCAGTGATCCGGCTGTCGTGGCCGCCTATATCGGAAAGACCGGCAATGAACAGGACTGAATCCGTTTCCGCCGCAGTGCGCGAAAGCATGGCGCTTCACCCGGGCTGGCCGCTTGAAGATCATCTGCTCACGCTGCTGGCCGAGAACGCACAACGCTTTCCCGAGCGTATCGCCATGCGCGAACGCGATCGCGGCGTCTGGCAGGAGTACTCCTGGCAACGCTACCTGGATGATGTGCTCGCCTTTGCGGCCGGCCTGGAGCGCCATGGCGTCGGGCCCGAAGATGTCGTACTCATCATTGGTGACAACCGGCCGGCACTGTATTTCAGCATGCTGGGTGCGATTGCGCTGCGCGCCATCCCTTCGCCGGCCTACCCCGACACGACACCGGAGGAACTGGCCGGCCAGATCACACGCGAAAACATCCGCTTTGCGGTGGCCGAGGATCAGGAACAGGTCGACAAGCTCCTGCATGTACGCGACAGCCACGGGATTGCGCTCGAACTCATCGTCTACGACGATGCACGCGGCCTGGAAGATGGCGACGGCCTGTTTTCCTTCGAACACCTCGTTGCCCTGGGGCGCGAGCGCCTTGCGCAGGAGCCCGGGCTGCGCGACGCACTCATCAACCGCCCCACCACGCATGACGTGGCGGCGCTGCTGCACTCTTCGGGCACCACCGGCGTGCCCAAGGGCATCCCGCTGAAGCACGGCCACATCCTGCACGGCGTGCGCAACGCTGCAGCAGCGGGTTACTTCGATGAGGGCGAAATCCACATGGCCTACCTGCCCATCGCCTGGGTGGGTGACTTCATCTTCTCGATCGGCGCATCCATTGCGCTGCGCTTCATCGTCAACATCCCGGAGCGGCGCGAGACCGCGCAGCACGATCTGCGCGAGATTGCGCCTACGCTGTACTTCTGCTCGCCGCGCACCTGGTCCAACATGCTCACGCACATCCAGGTCGGCATCGACGAGTCCACACCACTGAAGAAGTGGCTGTACCGCACCTTCATGCCCTTTGCGATCGAACTCGAACGCCGGCGCCTGGAAGGGCATCAACCCACCCTGGGCGAGCGCATCAAGCGCAGCCTGGGTGAATTGCTCATCTACGGGCCTATAAAGGACCATCTCGGCCTGTCGCGCGTGCGCCGTCCCTACACGGCCGGCGAAGCCATCGGCGAGGACATCTTTCTTTTCTTCCGCGGGCTGGGGCTCAGTCTGCGCCAGTTCTACGGCCAGACTGAAAACGGCGCGCTGGCCACCGCACAATCACCCGACGAAGTCATGCTGCACACCGTTGGACGACCTTTTCCGGGCATGGAGGTGCGCATCGCCGATGACGGCGAAATCCTCATGCGCGGCGACAATGTCTTCGACGGCTACTGGCAGCAGCCCGAGGAGACGGCCGAAGCCCTGCAGAATGGCTGGCTGCATACGGGCGATGCGGGCTATTTCGAAAAAGATGGCCAGCTCGTGGTGCTGGGCCGGGTCTCGGAAGTGGTGTACACCCGCCAGGGCGAACGCTTCATCCCCACCTATATCGAAAACCGCCTGCAGTTCAGCCACTATATCCGCGATGTCTGCGTACTCGGCAAGGACCGCGACCACCTTGCGGCCATCGTGTGCATAGATTTCCAGGCGGTGGGCCATTGGGCCCAGGAAAACAATGTGCCCTACTCGTCATATGCAGAGCTGTCGCAGCAGCCGCGCGTCATCGACCTGATCGAAGGCCTCATTCAACATACCAATCAGGTCCTGCCCGCACCGCTGCGCATCCGGCGTTTCGTCAACCTGCACAAGGAGTTCGACACCGATGACGGCGAAGTCACACGCACGCGCAAGCTGCGCCGCAACGTGATCGATACGAATTACCGCGAAATCATCGACGCGCTCTACACGGATCAGGACAGCGTGGACTTCGAAGCGCGCATCGTCTACGAGACCGGCGACACCGGGGTGCTGCGACGCACCCTGGCACTGCGCACGCTGGCAACCGGACAGGCATAGCCATGGCATATTTCATCGAACTGCTCATCAATGGCGCCCTCACCGGTCTGATGTACAGCCTGGTGGCCCTGGGCATCGTCCTCATCTACAAATCCTCCGGCGTGCCCAATCTTGCCCAGGGGGCCATGGTCATGTCGGCCGCCTATGTGGTGTGGCTGAGCACGACCTGGGGCCTGCCCGTCTGGCTGGCCGTCATTGCCGGTGCGCTGGCCATGTTCGCCTTCGGCATGCTGTCCGAGCGCCTGCTGCTGCGCAAGATGGTGGGCCAGCCCATCATCATGATCGTCATGCTCACACTGGGGCTGGAGATCTTCCTGCGCGGCGTGGGGCCGGGCTTCCTGGGCGCCTCGCCCAAGCAGATCGACATCGGCGTATCGCTGGCACCCATCATCATTGGTGATGTCTTCATCAACCGCGTCTATCTTGTCGGCGGTGCCGTCGCCCTGCTGCTCATCATCGCCTCCATGCTGTTCTTCCGCACCCGCACGGGCACTAAACTGCGGGCCGTTTCCGACGATCACGTCTCGAGCTGGTCGGTGGGCATTTCAGTGGAGCGCGCCATCGGCATTTCCTGGGGGCTGGCCGGGCTGTCGGCCATCGCGGCGGGCGTAGTCTGGGGTTCCGTCCAGGGGGTCGACTGGACCTTGTCCGAGCTGCTGTTTCCGGCGATCGCCGTCGTCATCCTCGGCGGGCTGGACAGCGTTGCCGGTGTGCTCCTGGGCGGCCTGATCGTGGGCATCATGGGCAGCGTGCTCCCCGGCTATCTGGATGAACTCGCCGGCGGCGGTACGCGCGATGTCGTCACCTCGCTCATCATCCTGTTCACCATCATGTTCCGTCCGCACGGCATCTTCGGCCGTGAAGACATCGAAAGGGTGTAGTCGCCATGTTCTATCGACTCTCGGGCCTCTATCACACGCGTTACGCCAGTGCACGCCAGCTCTGGCCCATCACCGCCGATCGCTGGCAGGTAGGCGTGCTGCTTGTGCTTGCGGTGGCGGCGCCATTCCTGTTCAGCAGCTTCTACCTGACCAGCTACCTGCTGCCCTGGCTCATCTTCAGCGCCGCAGCCCTCTCGCTCACCCTGCTCATGGGCATCGCCGGCCAGCTGCACTTCGGCTTTGCAGCGGTGATGGCCATCGGCGCCTACACCAGCATCCATCTCACACGCGCCGGCGTACCTTTCGAGCTCTCGCTCGTGGGCGCAGGCCTGATGGCCGCCCTCATCGGCAGCGTCTTCGGGGCGGCAGCCCTGCGCGTCAAGGGGCTCTATCTGGTGATGGCGACGCTGGCCATGCAGTATCTGGTGGACTGGACCATCATCAATGTGCCGGCCATCAGTGGCGGCGCCCAGGCCACGCTGCAGGCGCCGGCAACGCAATTCCTGTTCATGCCCCTGAAGTCCGACGCAGCACGCTATTACGTAGCCCTGCTGTGGGCCCTGTTCCTGACGCTGCTCATACTCAACATCAAGCGCACCAGCGTGGGGCGCGCACTCGTGGCCGTACGCGACAAGGACTATGCCGCCGCCGTCATCGGCGTCAATGTCGTGCACTTCAAGCTGGTGGCCTTCTTCACCAGCTCCTTCCTGGGAGGCGTTACCGGCGCGGTGCTCGCCTTCTGCTACTACCAGGCGGTTACACCGGAGCAGTTCACGTTCAATGTATCGGTGCAGCTGGTGGCCATGGTGCTGGTGGGCGGGCTGGGCAGCGTGATCGGCGCCTATATGGGTGCCGGCTTCGTACTGCTCGCCCCCATCATGCTCACCAACTTTGTGGTCTACCTCAACCAGCTGGGCTGGCTGTCGGTTTCCACCAACCTGCTGTCACATATTCCGCTGATGATCTACGGCCTGCTCATCATCGGCTTCCTGCTGCTCGAGCCGCTTGGCCTGGGCAAGATCTATGACAACATCCGCAAGTACCTGCTGGTTTGGCCCTTTCGTCATTCGGGGCTTTGAGCTGTTGATTCAATCCTTTGTTCCTGTTGTTCCACAATTATTACACCATTCCTTGACACGGAGGAAACAACCATGAAACACCTTTTCAAGCGGCTGACCCTGGCCGGCACACTGGGTTTCGCACTGGCGGCCACGCCTGCCATCGCGAAAGATCCGATCAAGTTCGCCACGCCGATGGACTTTACGGCGGTCTACACTTTCCTCACTAACGAATACAGCGAAGGCCAGCGTGATTACATCACGCTCATCAACGAAAATGGCGGCATCGACGGCCATCCGGTCGAGC
The DNA here is from genome assembly GCA_041655275.1 of Castellaniella sp. GTDB lineage: Bacteria > Pseudomonadota > Gammaproteobacteria > Burkholderiales > Burkholderiaceae_B > JAJYRX01. The sequence goes on from JBBAFU010000004.1 coordinate 111,050, forward strand.
TGTCGGTATCCGACACCGGCAACCAGCCGCAGCGCGGCATCGAGGCCTACAACCGCGCCAAGCGCGACGGTGCGATTCTGGTGGACTTCCTGAGCACGCCGGTAGCGCGCGCCATGGTCAACCGTGTACTCGAGGACGAAATCGTCATGATCATGGCCCTGCATGGCCGGGGCGATGCCAGTGACGGTGACACCTTCCCCTACGTCTTCCCGCTCATGGCCACCTACTGGTCGCAGGCCGCCCTGCTGGTGGATCACATGAATGAAAGCGGCGGCGGGCTGAAGGGCAAGAAGCTTGCACATGTCTTCATCGACTCGCCGTTCGGACGTGAACCCATCCCGGTGCTTGAAGAGCTGTCAAAGCGGCTCGACTTCACCCTCAAGACCTTCCCCTACGCCAGCCCCGGCAACGAGCAATCCTCGACCTGGTCGGAAGTACGCCGCTATCGTCCCGACTTCGTCATCATCTGGGGGGCGGGCGGCGGCCAGGCGGTATCCGTGCGCGATGCCATCCGTAACGGCATCAAGCCCGAACAGATCCACTCCGTGGTGTGGCTTGCAGAAGCCGATATGGACACGGTGGGCCGTGACGTTGCCAAGGGCGTGCGCAAGTTTCAGGCGGCTGCCAGCGGCACCGACACGCCTGTGATCCAGGCCATCATGGACAAGGTGGTGAATGCCGGCAAGGGCGCAGGCCCCAAGGAGAACGTCGGCCGCACCTACTACAACATCGGTGTCGCCACCATGGCAATTGCTGTTGAAGGCGCCCGCCTCGCGCTGGCTGAATACGGCGCACCGCTGAACGGCGAGAAGCTGCGCAAGGGCCTGGAGAGCCTGAAGGACTTTGACGCCCAGGGCCTGATCCCGACAGTCAGCTTCAGCAACGAAGACCACCAGGGTGGCGGCTTCGGGCGGGTGGCACACTGGGATGGCGAGCAGTGGGCGCCCCTGGGCGACTGGCACACCTCCTTCCAGGATGTCGTCTGGGAGGAGATCCGCAAGGGCGCCAAGGGCTACAGGGAGAGCGGCCAGTAATGCTCGCACTGGAAAACGTCGAAGTCATCTACGACAAGGTCTTTCTGGCCATTCGCGGCGTCTCGCTGTCGGTGCCCGAGGGCGGCATGGTCGCCCTTCTGGGCGCCAACGGGGCGGGCAAGAGCACCACGCTGAAAGCGATCAGCGGCCTGCTCGCCCCCGAGCGCGGCGAAGTCACGCGGGGCAGCATTCAGTTTCAGGGGGAAAACCTCCTGCCGCTGAGTGCGGCCCGGCGTGTCAGCATGGGCTTGGTTCACGTCATGGAAGGCCGCCGCATCTTTGGCCACCTGACGCCGGATGACAACCTGCTGGCGGCATATCGCAGCGGAGGCTCACGCAGCCGCCTGAACCAGCTGCGCGACATGGTCTACACCTTCTTTCCCAGGCTCACCGAGTTCTCTCGCACGAAGGCCGGTTATCTGTCGGGCGGCGAGCAGCAGATGCTCGCCATCGGCCGGGCCCTCATGACCGAACCCCGGTTGCTGATGCTCGATGAACCCAGCCTGGGCCTGTCGCCGCGTCTGGTGCAGGATATCTTTGCCATCATCCGCCAGATCAACCAGGAGACACGCAGCAGCATCCTGCTTGTCGAGCAGAATGCTGCGGCAGCGCTCGAGATCGTCGACCACGCCTACCTGATCGAGAACGGTCAGGTCGTCATGAACGGTCCGGCCGAAGTGCTGCGGGAAAATCCGGATGTCAAGGAGTTCTACCTGGGGGACAGCGGCAAGGTCGATTATCACAACGTCAAGCATTACCGCAGACGCAAGCGCTGGCTCGCCTGACGGCCATCAGGCGGGCAGGTAGCGCATCGCGTCCACAGCCTTGCTGTCATAGCGCAACTCGAAATAGAGGTGTACCTCATTGCTGCTTGAATTGCCCATGGTCGCAATCTGCTGGCCCTGCTTGACGTGCGCGCCAAGCTTGACCAGCAGGCGATCATTGTGGGCATACACACTGATGAAATTGGCATCGTGGCGCACCAGCAGCAGATTCCCGTAGCCACGCGGGCCCTGGCCCGCAAAGACAACTTCCCCCGCAGCGGCGGCCTTGACGGGTGAGCCGGCCGCGCCCGCGATATAGACACCCTGCGTGCGGCCTTCGGTAGTCCCGCGCCGTCGCCGGCCTTCGGCAGGCCAGGACAGGTGGATGGACCGCGGTGCGGCCACCGATGACGTCCGCGCCACTGCAGGGGCTTCTACAGTGCTCGCCGATGACATCGTGCCCGCAGGCGCACCCCCGCGTACACGCAGTATCTGTCCCACCCGGATGTGGTTGGGATTGCGGATGCCGTTCATCTGCATCAGCGACGCCACGGTCTGCCCGTGCTGACGCGCAATCCTGGTCAGTGTGTCTCCCCGCATCACCCGGTATTCACCCACGCCTGCTGCGGGTGCTGTCGCACTGCCGGGCGCCCGACGCGACTTGCCCGCGCAAGCGGCAAGCAACAGCGGGAGCGCCAGTACCAGCCGGCGGCGGTATGCGAACCTGCCGCCGGCTGCGGTGCGCATCTCAGCGCGCATGCCAGGCCTCGGGGAAGGCAAGCACGACACGCGAAGAATTCTCGGCCGCCCACGCGACCACGGGAATCAGCCAGCAGCAACAGAACCGGAGCAGAAAGCGGGAAAGTGCCTTGCGCACACGCATCACCAGATACCGAAAACGTCTTGACGCCCCCGATTATAGTGATTGCAAAGCCGCTGCCGCCAATCAGTCTCCGGCGTCATCCTGCTCGTCGAACAGGGAGCGCTGCACCACCAGGCCGGGCGGCCGGAAGAGTGCGGTATTCAGCTGAATCCGGCGTGGTGCCAGGCCATGACGTGTGCAGGCCTTGCGAAAACGCTGCCCGATGAGCGCGGCATGCACGCCCTGCCCGCGCATGCGCGTACCGAAAGCGGCATCGTTGAGCCGCCCGCCACGCATCTCGCGCAGACGCTTGAGCACATGCGCCATGCGCCCGGGTGCATGCACCTGCAGCCACTCCTGAAACAGTGGCGCCACCTCGCCCGGCAGGCGCAGCAGCACATAATGCGCATCCTGCGCGCCCGCGGCCGCCGCTGCGGCCACAACACGCTCGATGGCATCGTCCGTGAGCGCAGGAATGACAGGCGCTACCAGCACACCGACCGGAATGCCTGCGGCGCTGAGACGGCGTATCGCATCCAGGCGGGCCTGGGGTGCACCGGCCCGGGGTTCCAGCGTGCGTGCCAATTCGCCGTCCAGTGTGCACACCGAGATGAAGACCCGCACCAGATCCTGCCGCGCCAGGGCCGTGAGCAAATCCAGATCGCGCAGTATGCCTGCAGACTTGGTCGTGATGGAAACCGGATGGCGGCACTGCAACAGCACCGACAGCAACTGGCGCGTGATGCCCCATTGGCGCTCGACCGGCTGGTAGGGATCGGTACTGGTACCCAGGGCGAGCACGGCGGCGCGATATCCGGGGCGCGCCAGTTCGGCCTCGAGCACCTGCGCCGCATTGGCCTTGGCCGTGAGCCGTGACTCGAAATCCAGGCCCGGCGAAAGCCCGAGGCGCGCATGATCCGGGCGGGCATAGCAATAGATGCAGCCATGCTCGCAGCCGCGATAGGGATTGACGGACCGGTCAAAGGGAACGTCGGGCGAAGCATTGCGCGTGATGAGCGTGCGCGCCCGTTCCGGCCTGACCTGCGTGCGTACGACCGGCTGACCCGCCTGTGGCGACACCCCCCAGCCGTCATCGAACACCTCGCGCTGATGCTCCAGAAAGCGAGCGCCGGTATTGGACACGCTGCCACGCCCCTTCAGGACGGCGCCTGTCTTGTTTGCTGTCATCAGTATTGGCATAGCAGGCCTTCATATACTGTTTATTTATACAGTATAACAGCCGGAAAACCGATGTCCAGTGACAAGCGGTCAGCGGGTGAGTGCTATCATCAGGGCTCGTATCTGCTGTCCAAGAAGAGCCCTTGCACCCATGTTCACACCCTCACGCGAGGACGCGCGCCGATTCTATTGCGACGCCTGGGAAAGACACCGCAGCGGCGGTGTGCTCAGCCCGCTGGAATCCATGGCGGTAGACATCATCCTGATGCACCCTGAATACCACGCAGTGCTGGAAGATGCCGGACAAAGCCGGGCCGACTATACCGTCGAAGGCGGCCAGACCAACCCTTTTCTGCACCTGAGCCTGCACATGGCCGTGAACGAGCAGCTATCCATAGATCAGCCGCCCGGCATACGTGCGGCCTGGCAGCGGCTTTGCGCGACGCGCAGCGAGCACGATGCCGCCCATGTGCTGATGGAAGCGCTGGCGGAAACGATCTGGGAAGTGCAGCGGCTGCACAAGCCTTACAGCAGCGACGCCTATCTTGAACGCATCCACCACCATCTGGGCCGGGCCTGATCGCCCGCCCCGGGCGCATGTCTTACTTGCGCACCGCCAGCGGCGAGGGCAGGGTTTCCAGCCAGGCTGCAATATTCTCGATATCGGCTGCCGACAAGGGTGCCGCCATGGCGCCCATGATGGGGTTCCTGCGAATGTTCGAGGACGCCGGTGCACCTTGCTGGCCACGCTGATAGGCCCTGAGTGCGTGCACCAGATAATCCTTGTGCTGACCCGCAAGCGTGGGATAGCTGGGGTCCGTCGCCGTCTTGGCGTCGGCCCCGTGACAGGTCACGCAGGTAAATTTCTCGAAAGCGGCTTTGCCCGCCTCCACGTCAGCCGCCCGGGCGCCGGCCATGCCGGCACAGAGAAGTGCGCCACCCGACAGGGCAATCAGCAGTGTCTTCATGGTGCCTCCTTACCTGAGACTGGAGTAATAAGCGGCAAGATCGGCAATATCCTGCGCGCTGAGCGTTTGGGCGATGGCTTCCATGGTGGGAAAGCTGCGCGCACCGCTGGCATAATCATTGAGCGCCGCAACGAGGTATTCGGCATTCTGGCCTGCGATCATGGGCACGTGATACACCTCGGGAAAGCTGGCCTTGTAGCCCTTGATGCCATGACAGCCTATACACATGGAAATCTTGGAGCGGGCCGCTTCGGCATCGCCTATGGGTGTGTCCTGGGCCTGCACGCCCAGAGGTGCAGCCAGTGACAGAAGCAGGGTCAACGCGGCTGTGGCACGCGGATGAAGGAGTCGCAAGGTCATGATGGCTCTTGTCTTTATGTTGGGAATATCGGGTCCGAGGTTCCCGGCAGTTTGTCTCGTTGAAGATTGTACGATAAATATATGAAACAACCCAACCTAAACCATTAGGTCTGATCCCACTGGCGGATGCCGGTGGTCTTGAGGAAGGCTTTACATGAGTGTGCAAACCCCCAATACTCCACAATTCTCCGGCACCGACCGCTATGTCGCCACGGAAGATCTGAAACTCGCAGTGAATGCAGCACTGGCGCTGCAACGGCCGCTGCTGATCAAGGGCGAACCCGGCACCGGCAAGACATTGCTGGCCGGCGAAGTGGCATCGGCGCTGGGCCGGTCACTGCTGCAGTGGCATATCAAATCCACGACCAAGGCGCACCAGGGCCTGTATGAGTACGATGCAGTCTCGCGCCTGCGCGACTCCCAGCTGGGCGATGCGCGTGTCGGTGACATCGGAAACTACATCATCAAGGGCCAGCTGTGGCACGCTTTCGAGTCGGACGAGCCGGCCGTCGTGCTGATCGACGAGATCGACAAGGCGGACATCGAGTTTCCAAACGATCTCCTGCAGGAGCTCGACCGCATGGAGTTCCATGTCTATGAAACGCGCCAGACCATACGGGCGCGGCACCGGCCACTCATCATCATCACCTCCAACAACGAAAAGGAGCTGCCCGATGCCTTCCTGCGCCGCTGCTTCTTTCACTACATCCGCTTTCCCGATGCGCAGACCCTGCGTGCCATCGTTGACGTGCATTACCCCGCACTGCGCGCCGACCTTCTGAATGCCGCGCTGGAGCGCTTCTTTGCACTGCGCGACGCGCCCGGCCTGAAGAAGAAACCCTCGACCTCGGAGTTCCTGGACTGGCTGCAGCTTCTGCTGGCCAATGATATTGATGCCGAGGCGCTGAGGGATGACAATGACGGTCTGCCACCCCTGGCAGGGGCCTTGCTCAAAAATGAACAAGACCTCACACTATTGCAACGTCTTGCGGGCATGGCCCGCGCCGGGCGTCGCAACTAGGCATTTCACCAAGGGATTTCATCGCATCATGAACACAATACCCGTCGCGGATGCCGGCTTCCGCAATCCCCCCTCTCCCGTTACCCTGTCCGGCCATGGTGTACGCCTGGTGCCCATGGCTGCGGAACACGCGGCCGGTCTGGCGCGCGCAGCGGCCGATGGCGAGCTCTGGAACCTGCGGGTCACCTCGGTGCCCGAACCCGGTGCCGAAGCGGAATACGTCCGCGCCGCCCTGGAAGGACAGGAACAGGGCCACATGCTGCCTTTCGTCGTACTGGATGACAGTTCCGGCGAAGTCATCGGCTCGAGCCGCTATCACGACATCATGGCCTCCGTCGGCCGGCTCGAGATCGGCTACACCTGGTATGGCAAGCGCCATCAGCGCAGCCACGTGAACACAGCCTGCAAACTGCTGCTGCTCACGCATGCCTTCGACAGCCTGGGTGCCCATATCGTCGGTTGGCGCACCGACAACTACAACTTTGCCTCGCAAAGGGCCATCGAGCGTCTGGGCGCGCACCAGGATGGCGTGCTGCGCCACCACGCCCTGCGCCGCGACGGCACGGTGCGCGACACCGTCATGTACAGCCTGCTGGCCGGCGAATGGCCCGAAGTGCGCCATCACCTCAACTGGCTGCTTGCCAGCCACGGAACCCAAGGGGCATGCTGACCGAGTTCTTCCAGCACCTGCGTGCCGCACGGCTACCCGTCTCCGTCCAGGAGTATCTCGGCCTGCTGGCCGCCCTGCGCCAGCCGGTGATGGTGCCCACGCTGGATGACTTCTATCACCTTGCACGCCTGTGTCTGGTCAAGGACGAACGCCTGTACGACCGCTTCGACCAGGCCTTCGGTGAATTCTTCCATGGGCTCCAGGCCGGCATGCCCCAGGGGGCCGAGCTTCCTGCAGACTGGCTGGTCAAGACCCTGCAGCGCATGCTCACACCCGAGCAGAAGGCGGCGCTCGAGAAGCACGGCTGGGATCGGCTGATGGAGATGTTCCGCGAGCGCCTCGAAGCGCAGCAGGGCCGCCATGCCGGCGGCGGCAAGTGGATAGGCACAGGCGGCTCATCGCCGTTTGGCCACGGCGGCTATCACCCCGAAGGTATACGCCTGGGCGGTCCGTCGGCCGGCAACCACACTGCCGTCAAGGTATGGGAGCAGCGCGAATATCGCGACTACGACGACCAGCGCGAACTGGGCACACGCAACTTCAAGGTGGCACTGCGCGGGCTGCGCCATTTCGCGCGCCAGGGCGCCGAGCTTGAACTGGACCTCGAAGACACCATACGCAGCACCGCGCGCAATGCCGGCATGCTGGACCTGAAGATGGTGCCCGAGCGCCACAATGTGGTCAAGGTGCTGATGCTGCTGGATGTGGGCGGCAGCATGGACGACCACATCCAGCAGGTCGAGTCCCTGTTCTCGGCAGCGCGCAGCGAGTTCCGTGACCTGGCCGTCTACTATTTCCACAACTGCCCGTATGAATACCTGTGGCAGGACAATCGCCGCCGCCACGATGCACTGTGCGACACCTGGGATGTGCTGCGCACCTATAACGACGACTGGCGCCTCATCATCGTGGGCGACGCCTCGATGAGTCCCTACGAGTTGCTCCAGCCGGGCGGCGCCATAGAGCATTACAACCGCGAAACGGGTGCCGCCTGGCTGCAGCGCCTGCTGGCAACCTGGCCACGCGCCGTGTGGCTCAATCCCGAACCGCGCGCCTACTGGGAATACCGGCAATCCATCGCCATTGTGCGCCGCCTGATGGGCGAGCGCATGTTTCCGGTAACGCTGAGCGGCCTCCAGGAAGCCATGCGCAGCCTGCAGGCCTAGGGACGCCGGTGGCGCACCGCCCCTGCCGGCCTGGCGCCGCGCTCAGGACGCGAATAGCCCGACGGCCTGGCACCATCCCATGGACGGGCTTCCCGGTGATGCGGTCGGACAGTGGCCGCGCCGGACCGGTGCGGCCTGACCGGATGCACCTGCCGCCGCTTGTTCGGACGTGAATAGCTTGGCGGCCTGAGCCGGGGTGCGGGCCGGACATGGTACGGACGCTTGCGGTGGACGTGACCCCTGCGTTCAACGACGATCGGGCCTGACCAGTAGCCGTAGTAGTAATTCGAATACAGGTAAGGCCCGTCATAGCCATAATATCGGGAGCCCCGATAGCCGGTATCGTAGACTGTACAGCCGGCCAGGACAAACGCGGCCGCCAGGATGCCGCCAAGGCGCAACACCCGCCGCCAGCCGACGGCCGGGCTCTCGCATGAATCTTTGAAGGCAGACATAATGGACCTCCCATGCCGGTGATGAGCTTCATGCTAGCGCATACACCCGACCAAGGCGGCAATCTGAAATCACGGGAAACATTCACCGCAAGACGCTGTCTATAGAAACCATCATCGCCTTCTCCTGCCTTTCTGCTGGAAAACAACATGGACTCACGAGCCCCATCCGCTATCCGCTCTCCCCTTCCCCGCTCCCTGGCCGGCCTGCTGCTGGCACTGCTGCTGTGCGCGCCGGGCATGCATGTGCTGGCCCAGCCGGCGCCGCCCGCCGGCACCGTCACCGCACTTGCCCGGGTTGAAGGCGTGCACGAGCATGCCCTGCCCAACGGTTTGCGCATCCTGCTCGCACCCGATGCCTCCAAGCCCAACACCACGGTCAACATGACCTACCTGGTGGGCTCGCGCCACGAGAACTACGGGCAGACCGGCATGGCCCACCTGCTGGAGCACATGCTGTTTCGCGGCACGCCCTCGCTGCCGGATGCCCTCGCCGAGTTTTCACGCCGTGGCCTGCAGGCCAACGGCTCCACCAGTGCGGACCGCACGAACTACTACGCCAGCTTCGCTGCCGATGACCATACGCTGGAGTGGTACCTTCGCTGGCAGGCCGATGTGATGATCAACGCCACCATCACACGGGAAGACCTGGATGCCGAGATGACGGTGGTACGCAACGAGATGGAAATGGGCGAGAATAGCCCTTTTCAGATGCTGCTGCAGAAGATGCAGGCCGTCGCCTTCCAGTGGCACAACTACGGACACAGCACCATAGGCGCGCGCTCCGATGTGGAAAACGTCGATATCGGCCAGCTGCGCGACTTCTACCAGCGCTACTATCAGCCTGACAATGCCGTGCTCATCGTGTCCGGGCAGTTTGACCCCCAGGCCACGCTGGCCATCATCGGGGATGCCTTCGGCGGCATTCCGCGGCCGGAACGGGCACTGCCGCCCGAATACACCATGGAGCCCGTACAGGACGGCGAACGGCGCGTCAGCCTGAAGCGCCAGGGCGGCAGCCCGCTGGCAGCGGCCATCTATCACATCCCGGCTGCGGCCGACCCGGACTATGCCGCGCTCGATCTGGGGGTGGACATGCTGAGCGACACGCCGTCGGGCCCGCTGTATCGTGCGCTGGTGCGTGAAGGACTGGCCAGTGGCGTCTTCGGCTTTGCCGCCGACCGGCGCCAGCCCGGCTTCGCCATGTTCGGCGCGCAACTCGAGCCCGATGGCGATGCCGAAGCCACCCTGCAAGCCCTGTCGGAAACCCTGGACACGCTGGTTCAGCAACCGGTCGACGAAGCGGATCTGGCGCGTGCCCGCAACAAATGGCTTGCCGAATGGGATCGCATCTACGCCGATCCCGCGCGCCTGGCCGGCATATTGTCCGAGACGGTGGCTTCCGGTGACTGGCGCCTGTTCTTCTGGTTGCGCGACCAGGTGGAGCGCGTCACGGCGGATGATGTGCAGCGTGTGCTTGCAGCCTGGCTGGTGCCCGACAACCGCACCCAGGGCATCTACGTTCCCACGGAAGCGCCGGTGCGCGCCCCCCGGGCACAGGCAATCGATCCGGCAAGCATGCTGGCAGACTACGAAGGTCGCAGCGGCGCCGAGGAGGTGGCAGCGTTCGAGGCCACGCCCGCCAATATCGATGCGCGCACCGAGCGCAGCACCCTCACACTGGACAATGGCCCCGTGACGCTTGCCCTGCTGCCCAAGGCAACGCGCGGCCATCGGGTCGAGGCCCGTCTGCTGCTGCAATTTGCCGATGCCAACGGCCTGAAAGGCCGGCAGCTTGCTGCGGCCACGACCGCGGCACTGCTCAGTCACGGCACCCGCGACATGAGCCGCCAGGAGATCGAGGATCGCTTCGATGCCTTGCAGGCACGGGTCAGCATCAGCGGCCAGGCCGGGTCGGTCAACATGGGCCTGTCCACCACCCGTGAGCATTTGCCCGCACTCGTGGCGCTGGCGGTCCACCTGTTGCGCGATGCCGACTTCCCCCAGGAAGAGCTGGATGAACTCAGGCGCAGCCAGCTGACCGCGCTCAACAACGCAAGAGCCGAGCCGCACGCCCTGGCGTCGCTGGCGCTGGGCCGGCACGCCAACCCCTGGCCGGCCGATGATATCCGCTATCAGCCGGACTTCGACGAATCCGTGGCTGCGCTGACTGCACTGAAGCGCGAGGACCTGCTGGACTTCCACACGCAGTTCTACGGCACAGGCCGCATCCTGTTCACGGCTGTGGGCGACTTTGACACACAGGCCGTCAAGACGGCGCTGGCACAGAGTCTGGAAGGCTGGAAAACGGCGCCGGCCTATGAACGCATCCCCAATCCCTGGCATCCGGTGGCACCAAAGACCTTTGATATCGCCACACCGGGCAAGGCAAACGCCTTCTACATGGCAACGCTGCCTGTGCACCATCAGGATACCGACCCCGAGTTTGCCGCACTATATCTGGCCGATTACCTGCTGGGCAGCTCCGAGACCTCGCGCCTGTGGAATCGCGTGCGCACCCGGGAAGGCCTGTCCTACAACATCCGCAGCGGCCTGGATCTCTCTTCCTGGGAGCCGAATGGAAGCTGGACCATCCATGCCATCTTCGCACCGGAAAACCGCGAACGCCTCACGCGCGCGATCGATGAAGAGCTGAAGACAGTGCTCGAGAAAGGTTTTACCCAGGCTGAAGTGGACGAGGGCATACACGCCCTGATCAACTACCGCCGCCTGGCGCGCAGCCGCGACGGCGTGCTTGCCGGCGCGTGGCTGCAATATCTGCAGACGGGGCGCAGTTTCGCATGGTCGCAGGACATCGACGATGCCCTGCAGGGCCTGACGGCCGACGCGGTGAATGCGGCGCTGCGCCGGGTCTTCGACCCGACGCAGTTGAGCATTGCAATCGCGGCCGACCCCGAGCCGGCCAATGAAGAGCGCTAGAAGAAGGCCTAGCTGAAAAAGCTCTTGACGCGATCGGTCCAGGACTTGCTGATGGGCGAGTGCTTCTCGCCCCCCTGGGCCAGCGAAACTTCGAACTGGCGCAGCAGCGCCTTCTGCTCATCGGTGAGCCGTACGGGCGTCTCGACCTGGATATGGCAATACAGGTCGCCCGGATAGCTGGAGCGGATGCCGCGAATGCCCTTGCCGCGCAGACGGAAGATCTTGCCCGTCTGCGTGCCTTCTGGGATCACCATATTCATGCGCCCTGTCAGGGTGGGCACCTCGACTTCACCACCCAGGGCAGCCGTCGTGAACGGCACGGTCAGCTCGCAGCGCAGGTCTTCGCCATCGCGCTGGAAAATGCCGTGCGGCTTGAGGCGGATCTCGACATACAGATCGCCCGGAGGGCCCCCATTGACACCCGGTTCGCCATTGCCGGCCGAACGAATGCGCATGCCGTCATCGATGCCGGCCGGAATCGAGACCTGCAGCGTCTTGTGGCGCCGGATACGGCCCACACCATCGCACTGACGGCAGGGTTCCTTGATTTCCTGCCCGGAGCCCTGACAGGTGGGGCATGTCTGCTGCACACTGAAGAAACCCTGCTGCATGCGCACCACACCATGGCCGTCGCAGGTATGACAGGTGACGGGCTGGGTGCCGGGCTTGGCACCACTGCCCGAGCAGGTTTCGCAGTTTTCCCAGCTGGGCACGCGGATCTCGGTATCGAAACCCGTGGCCGCCTGCTCCAGGCTGATATCCAGCGTGTACTTCAGGTCGCTGCCCCGATAGACCTGGGGCCCACCGCCACGCCCGGCGCCACCGCCGAAGATATCACCAAAGATATCGCCGAACACATCGGCAAAGCCTGCACCGCCGCCCATGCCGCCGGCACCCGGGCCACCGCCCGCTGCACCGTTCACGCCGGCATGGCCGAAGCGATCATAAGCGGCCCGCTTGCTGTCGTCGGAAAGAACTTCGTAGGCCTCCTTGGCCTCCTTGAACTTCTCTTCCGCCTCCTTGCTGTCAGGATTGCGGTCCGGGTGATATTTCATGGCAAGGCGACGATAGGCCTTGCGGAGTTCGTCGGCCGAAGCGTTCTTCTGCACACCCAGGGTTTCGTAGTAGTCGCGTTTTGACATGATGGGACGCTATGTCTGAATGAAATCATTGCCCCGCAAGGGGCAACAACAATGCCCGATTCCCGGGTTTTCCGGGAATCGGGCGCGAAGCCGTGCGTGGGCTGCCAACCTAGTCGTCGCGCTTGACTTCCTTGAAGTCAGCGTCGACCACATTGTCATCCCCGGCCGGCTGCTCGTCCTGTGCGGGCGCCTCGCCGGCCTGGGCCTGCTGCATCTCGGCATACATCTTTTCGCCGAGCTTCTGCGAGACCGTGTTCAAGGTCTCGACCCTGGCATCGATCGCTTCCTTGTCGCCATCCTGCAAGGTGGCTTCGAGCGCCTTGATGGCCTCCTCGATGGCTTCCCTGTCGGCGGCATCCAGCTTGTCGCCATATTCCTCGAGTGACTTGCGCGTGCTGTGGATGAGGGCATCCGCCTGATTGCGCGCCTGGGCCAGATCGGCCACACGACGGTCATCAGCGGCATTCGCCTCGGCATCCTTGATCATGCGCTCGACTTCCTCGTCGGTCAGGCCCGAGTTGGCCTTGATGGTGATCTTGTTTTCCTTGCCCGTACCCTTGTCCTTGGCGGACACATGCAGGATACCGTTGGCATCGATATCGAAGGTCACCTCGATCTGCGGCAGGCCACGCGGCGCGGGCGGAATGCCTTCCAGATTGAACTCGCCCAGGGCCTTGTTGCCGGCCGCGATCTCGCGCTCGCCCTGGAACACCTTGATGGTGACCGCAGGCTGGTTATCGTCAGCCGTGGAGAAGACCTGCGAGTAGCGCGTGGGAATCGTGGTGTTCTTCTGGATCATCTTCGTCATGACACCACCCAGGGTTTCTATCCCCAGGGACAGCGGCGTCACGTCGAGCAGCAGCACGTCCTGACGGTCACCCGCCAGCACCGATCCCTGGATGGCAGCCCCGGCGGCAACCGCCTCATCGGGGTTCACATCCTTGCGCGGCTCCTTGCCGAAGAAGTCCTTGACCTTCTCCTGCACCATGGGCATGCGCGACATGCCGCCCACCAGGATCACATCATCGATGTCGGAAACCTTGATGCCGGCATCCTTGATGGCCGTGCGGCAGGGCACGAGCGTACGCTCGACCAGCTCCTCGACCAAGGCCTCGAGCTTGGCACGCGTGACCTTCAGGTTCAGGTGCTTGGGACCGGAGGCATCCGCCGTGATGTAGGGCAGGTTGAGTTCGGTCTGCTGCGTGGAGGACAGCTCGATCTTCGCCTTCTCGGCCGCTTCCTTCAGACGCTGCATGGCCAGCACGTCCTTGGAGAGATCGGCCCCGCTGTCCTTGCGGAACTCGTCGATGACGTATTCGATCAGGCGCTGGTCGAAGTCTTCACCGCCGAGGAAAGTGTCGCCATTGGTGGACAGCACCTCGAACTGCTTTTCACCATCGACATCCGCAATCTCGATGATGGAGACGTCGAACGTACCGCCGCCCAGATCATAGACGGCAATCTTGCGATCGCCCTTTTCGGCCTTGTCCAGACCGAATGCCAGGGCTGCGGCCGTGGGTTCGTTGATGATGCGCTTGACTTCCAGGCCCGCGATGCGACCCGCATCCTTGGTGGCCTGACGCTGGCTGTCGTTGAAGTAGGCCGGCACGGTGATGACCGCCTCGGTCACCTCTTCGCCCAGATAGTCCTCGGCCGTCTTCTTCATCTTGCGCAGTACGTCGGCCGACACCTGGGGCGGTGCCAGCTGCTTGCCCTGGGCCTCGACCCAGGCATCGCCGTTATCCGCCCGGATGATCTTGTAGGGCATGAGCTCCATATCATGCTGCACCGCCTTCTCTTCGAACTTGCGGCCGATGAGACGCTTGACGGCGTAGAGCGTGTTCTGGGGATTGGTGACGGCCTGACGCTTGGCCGGGGCACCCACCAGGATTTCGCCATCGGCCATGTAGGCGACGATGGACGGTGTGGTGCGTGTACCTTCGGCATTCTCGATGATGCGGGGCTTGCCGCCGTCGAGCACGGCCACACAACTGTTGGTCGTGCCCAGGTCGATTCCGATGATTTTTGCCATGTTTGCTTACTCTGCTGAAAAATGTGAAAGACTGAACCGCCAATGCTTCCCAGATGGGGACGGTAACTGCGGTTTCAAGCCCCCCCGGGGCCGGACTGCGTCCTCAAGCCTGAGCGGGGGAAGCGCCGGCGGCGCCCGACGACACCATCACCATCGCCGGGCGCAGGACGCGGTCGGCAATCGTGTAGCCTTTCTGCAGACGCTGGGCAATGCAGCCTTCGGGCTGGTCACTGGGAATGGTCGCGATGGCCTGATGCAGATGGGGATCGAAGCGCTCACCCGGCTCGGGTGCCACTTCCTTCAGTGCGTTGCGCTCGAAGGCATTGACCAGCTGCCTGAGCGTGGCCTGCACGCCTTCATGCCAGGCAGTCACATCCTGCCCGGCCTGGTCCAGCGCCGCTTCCAGGCTGTCCTTCACCGGCACCAGACTCTCGGCAAAGGCTTCTATGCCGAACTTGCGCGCCCTGGCCACGTCTTCCTGCGCGCGGCGGCGCACATTCTCGACCTCGGCCCGCGCGCGCAGCAACTCGTCATGATAGGCGGCCACCTGCTCCTGCGACTGGGCCAGCAAGGTGGTCCAGTCCTCGCCCGTGCCCGCACCTATGGTTTCGGGTTCGTTGTCCTGGGGCAGTTCGCTGGGGCCGTCCGCGGGTGGCTGGCTGGGGTCGTGTTCCGGGCTTCCCGACATCGCTGTTCTCCATGTGCATAGTTTGGGACTTCCACAAGAATGAGGGCGCTTGCCTCCATTTCAAGATGTATTGCCTCAAAACTCATTCTGGATGCGCCGGTAGGCCTGGGCCAGGTTGATGTTGGTATGGATGACGGATTCGGAAAACTCGCGTGCCGCCTGGGGTACGCCGCGCAGGGCATTCAGGTCGGTGGCACGGGTGACGACGGTGGCCGAAGGCAGATAGAAACCCTCGGGGATGTCCTGGCCGTCGACGACGCAATTGTGCCGCACGACAGCGTTGTCGCCCACGGCGCAATTGAAGAGAACCGTGTTGAAACCGATGAAGACATGGCCGCCCACCTGGCAGGGGCCATGTACGATGGACCGGTGGGCAATGGACGTATGCGCGCCGATGGTGACGGCGGCACCGTCCTTGGAATGGATGACCACACCATCCTGGATGTTCGAGTTGGCGCCGATGACGATGGGCTCCATATGGCCCTCCTCATCGACCTCGTCAGCACGGATCACCGCATACGGACCGATGAAGACGTGGGCGTCGACCGTGATCAGTCCGCACAGGATGGCGGTCGGATCGACAAAGGCGGTTTCATGGACGACCGGGTAGTCGCCGCGAGGGTTCTTTCGCAACATGGGGTTTGATTCCGAAAAAGGAAATGAGCCTCCAGTTTATAGCGAAACCGCCGTCGGCCCGCCGGCTCACGCGTCGGCGGGAATCCCCGGCCAGCCCTGAAGCTCGCGCACCACCAGATCCTCGAGCACGGCTATCCAGTCCTCGCGCGCGTTCAGACAGGGAATGTAATTCAATGTCTCGCCGCCCTCTTCAACAAAGGCATCGCGGCATTCGATCTGGATTTCCTCCAGCGTTTCCAGACAATCGGACACGAATCCCGGACAGATCACATCCACACGCCTGACACCCTCGCGCGCCCACTGGCGCAAGGTCGGTTCAGTATAGGGCTGAAGCCAGGCCTGCGCGCCGAAGCGACTCTGGAATGACACGTGCACCAGCGCGCCCGCCTCGCCCAGCTGATCCGCCAGGAGGCGGGCGGTTTCCATGCAGTCGCGATGATAGGGGTCGCCGCGTTCCACCATGCGCCAGGGCAGACCGTGAAAGCTGAGCAGCAGACGATCGGGCAGGCCCTTTTCCTGCCACAGCTCCTGCACCTGGCTGGCGAGCGCCGCGATATAGCCGGGATGGGTGTGAAAGCGCTTGATGCTGCGCACGGCAGGCTGGTTACGCCGTCGGGCAAGCGCCCGGCAGGCATGATCGACCGCCGTAGCCGTGGTGGTGGCCGAATACTGGGGGTAGAGCGGCACCAGCAGGACATGCTCGCACCGGGCAGCCTGCAACTGGGCCAGACCATGGGCTGTCGAGGGGTTGCCATAGCGCATGCCCACCGCCACCCGCACCGGCAGCGCCCGCGCATCCAGGCGCTGTTGCAGTGCCTGCGCCTGCGCCTCGCTCCAGACGAGCAGGGGCGAGCCCTCTTCCATCCAGATATCGGCGTAGCGCGGCACCAGCTTTGCCGGCCGGCGCGCCAGCACAAGCCCACGCAGTATGGGCTGCCA
The DNA here is from genome assembly GCA_041655275.1 of Castellaniella sp. Taxonomy (GTDB): domain Bacteria; phylum Pseudomonadota; class Gammaproteobacteria; order Burkholderiales; family Burkholderiaceae_B; genus JAJYRX01. The sequence continues at coordinate 127,903 of JBBAFU010000004.1, forward strand.
GAGCAGGGCCGGCAGCTCGATCACGCGCGGGTCGGACAGGAATTCCCGCAGATAACGGCGGATGTCGGGGGCCGTGGGCGTGTCGGGCGTGCCGAGATTGATGAGCAGCACACCCAGCGGCGCCGGCGCCCTGGGGGCGGGCGTGGTGCTGAAAGCGTGGTCGTCGACGGATTCGGGAAGATAGGAAGGGGATAGTAGAGCGGCCATGGATTGGAAAGTGAGGGCCTGCGGATAACAGGCTAGGATTTGCCTTCGCTCAGGGCATTGGACAGGAGACGGGCGGTGATGTCGACAATGGGAATGACCCGGTCGTAGGCCATGCGCGATGGCCCTATGACGCCCAGCGTGCCGACGACTGTACCATCGACGCCGTAGGGTGCGGTCACCACCGAGACATCGTCGAGCGGCACGAGCTGCGAATCGCCGCCGATGTAGATCTGCACCCCCTGGGCGCGCGTACTGACATCGAGCAGCTGGAGGAGCTCGGACTTTTTTTCGAACAGGGTGAACATGCCGCGCAGGCGGTCGAGATCGGATGTGATGTCGCTGATATCGAGCAGCTTGCTTTCGCCCGAGATGACCACGGTTTCGTCCGTATCGGGAGCGGCCGTGCCGGCCTCGACCGCGGCTTCCATCAGGCGCGAGATGTCCTCGCGCAGGCTGACCAGCTGTGCGGCCAGACGCGTCCTGACCTGGGCAAAGGACATGCCGGCAAAATGCTGGTTGAAGAAAGCCGCCGCTTCGGACAGCTCCTGCCCGGAATAGTCGCGCCGCACGAACAGGATGCGGTTCTGTACATCACCGTCGGGCGTGACAATGATGAGCAGCACCCGCGTGTCGGACAGGCGGATGAATTCGATCTGGCGAAATACCTGGGTGCGCCGCGGCGCCAGCACGACACCGGCAAACTGCGAGAGATTGGACAGCAATGCGGCGGCTGAGGCCACGGTACGGCCGGTCTCGGCTGCAGGAAGCAGACGGCGCACCTTGCTTGCCGGGGGCGCCTCGAACTCGCGCGCGGCCAGCAGCCGGTCCACAAACAGCCGGTAACCTTGCGGCGTGGGCACGCGCCCCGAGGATGTATGCGGGCTGTGAATGAGGCCAAGATCCTCGAGGTCGGCCATGACATTGCGGATGGTGGCCGGCGAGAGCTCGAACATCTTGGAAAGCGTGCGCGAGCCGACAGGCTGCCCTTCGGCGATGTAACGCTCGATCAGGGCTTTCAACAATGCATTTGCTCTCTCGTCCATGGCATCATTTTAGTGTATGGATGCGATTCCCGGGCGCCATGGTGCAATGGGCGTGCAAAGCCCCCCTATAATTGTCCGGAGCTCCCCCAACCCGTCATCCCGCTTGGCCGGGCAAGGTTCACATCATGCACTTCAATACCGTGGGCATCATCGGCCGGTACCAGGACAGTGGCCTGGACGGCCCCCTGCGCAACATTGCCGCCACGCTCGTACGTGCGGGCTGCGAAGTAGTGCTTGAAAGCGACACGGCGAGCAATACCGGCATCACCGATATCGAGGCGGTCGATTATTCCGCGCTCGGCAAACGGGCCGATCTGGTGATCGTCATGGGCGGTGACGGCACCCTGCTGGGTGCCGCACGCGAGCTGGCCTGCAGTGGTGTGCCGCTGCTGGGCATCAACCACGGGCGGCTGGGCTTCATCACCGACATTCCCGTGCACAACGCCACTCTTGCGCTCGAGCAGGTACTCCAGGGCAACTACACCTGCGAAGACCGTACCATGCTCGAAGGACGGGTGGTGCGTGATGGCGAGACACTGTTCTCGGGCCTGGCGCTCAATGACGTGGTGGTCAACCGCGCGGGCCGGGGCGGGATGATAGAGCTGCGCGTCGAGCACGACGGCCTCTTCATGTATACACAGAGGGCGGACGGCCTCATCATCGCAACGCCCACCGGCTCCACAGCCTATTCGCTGTCGGCCAGCGGCCCCATCATGCACCCGCGCCTGAGCGCCATACTGCTGGTGCCCGTGGCACCGCAGACCCTGTCCAACCGCCCCATCGTCCTGCCCGACTCGGGCACACTCAGCCTGACCATCAATGCCCTGGCGCGTGTGGAAACCGGTGCCAGCGTGCACTTCGACATGCAGACCTGGTCCGACTGCCAGGTGGGCGATCGCATCGACGTGCGACGCGCCAGTCACAGCCTGCGCCTGCTGCATCCCACCGGCTACAGCTTCTTCTCCACATTGCGCCGCAAATTGCACTGGAACCGGCTGCCCCAGCCCACTGACGACATCGACTGAGCCCAGCATGCTGTGTGCCCTCACCCTGCGCGATTTTGTCATCGTCGACACACTGGACATCAGCTTCGAGGCCGGCTTCACGGTCTTCTCGGGCGAAACCGGGGCCGGCAAATCCATACTCATCGACGCGCTGTCATTGACATTGGGCGCGCGCGGCGATGCCGGCATGGTACGCCCCGGCGCACAGCGGGCCGACATTACCGCCGGCTTCGATGTCCCCGAAAGTCTGAAAGCCTGGCTGGATGAGCACGCGATCGATGCGCAGGACGGACTGATGCTGCGGCGCACCATCGACCGGGAGGGACGCAGCCGCGCCTTCATCAACGGTCTGCCGGCCACCGTGACACAGCTGCGCACCCTGGGAGAGCATCTGGTCGACATCCATGGCCAGCACGCCCACCAGAGCCTGCTGCACGCACGCCAGCAGCGTGAACTGCTGGACACCCATGGCGGCCATGCCGGCGTGCTGGAAAAGCTGCAGCGGGCCTGGCAGGACTGGCAGGCGGCACAAGAAGCGCTCGAACTGGCACGGCAACAGGCGGGCGAACGTCAGGCACGCATGGATCATCTGCAGTGGCGGCTCGACGAGCTCGCAGCCCTGGCGCCGGGCGCCGAAGAATGGAACGAACTGACCGCCACCCATCACCGGCTGGCCCATGCACGTGCCCTGCTTGACGGCGGATCACAGGCGCTTGAAGCACTGGATGACGATGAGCGTGGCGCACGCCGCCTGCTGCTGCAGGCGCGGCACAGCCTGGAGCCCCTGCTGCAGCACGATGCCCGTCTTGCCGACATGCTCGACAGCCTGGACTCCGCCCTCATCGCCAGCGACACCGCCATCTCCGACCTGAATGCCTACCTGAGCCGTCTGGAGCTCGATCCTGATGCACTGGAGCAGGCCGAAGCGCGCATGTCGGCCATCTTCGGCCTGGCGCGCCGGCTCAACAGTCCGCCCGAAGCGCTGCCTGCCCTGCAGCAGGCGCTGCAGACGGAAATGCAAGACTTGCAGGCGGCCTCATCGCTGGACGCACTATCGAGTGCCGTGGAAGCGGCACACCTTGAATATCAGCATCATGCCGACACGCTCGGCCGGCAACGCCGCAAGACCGCACAACGCCTGGGCGAACAGGTTACCCGGGTCATGCAGGCATTGGCCATGGAGGGCGGTGCCTTCGACGTGGGGCTGACACCCTGCGCACCCGGCCCCCATGGCTGCGAGGCCGTCAGCTTCCAGGTGGCAGGCCATGCGGGAGCGCCCTTGCGCCCGCTGGCGAAGGTGGCCTCCGGTGGCGAACTTGCGCGTATCTCGCTGGCGCTGTCCGTCATTGCCAGTCAGGCGGCGCGCGTACCCACCCTGATATTCGACGAGGTGGATGCCGGCATCGGCGGTGGCGTGGCCGAGGTGGTGGGCCGGCTGCTGCGTGATCTGGGCAAACGCCACCAGGTGCTGTGCGTGACCCATCTGGCGCAGGTGGCGGCGCGCGGCCGGCAGCACTTCGAAGTCCGCAAGGCCACACAGGACGGGGAGACGATATCGCGCATCACGGCGCTGGACGACGCGGGACGCGTAGAGGAAATTGCGCGCATGCTGGGCGGCCTGACCATTACCGACACCACCCGTCGCCACGCCATGGAGATGCTGGCAGGCTGAACCGGCCCGCCCGATGTGCTTCCGGGGATTAGCGCCCGTCCCGGTTTTCCTTGCCCCCTTTCTGGGCCTCCAGGCATGAAGCACAGATGCCATACAGCATCATGGTATGGCTTTCGAGCACAAAGCCGTGCTCACGTGCGATCTCATGCTGGCGCTTTTCGATATTCTTCTCATAGAATTCGACCACCTTGCCGCAACTGGTGCAGATGAGGTGATCGTGATGATCGCCATCATTCATTTCGAACACGGCACGCGTGCCATCAAACTGGCTGCGTGTGAGTATGCCCGCCTGTTCGAACTGGGTGAGCACACGATACACGGTGGCCAGGCCGATATCCACATCCTCTGCCATCAGCGTACGGTACACATCCTCGGCACTCTGGTGACGCGGATCGGCACGACGAAAAATGTCCAGAATCTTGAGACGAGGAAAGGTGGCCTTGAGCCCGGCGCTCTTCAGTTCGTTCTGATCATCCATGGAAAATCCCAGCGCAAGAAATGATGTTTGAAGCCTACGGTATCATGGTCGGCGATTGCAGGCATTATGATAACGACTTTACCGACTTCACCCACCAAGAGGCACGATGTGCTGACGACAGCCAAACCATTATCGACGATTGTGCGGGCCGGGCTTGCAGCAACCGCACTGGCCGCCATGCTATCGGGCTGTGGCGCGGGCAAGTGGGGCTTCCCATACAAGCAGGACATCCAGCAGGGCAACTGGATTACGGCACGGCAGGTGGCCCAGCTGGAACAAGGCATGTCACACGAGCAGGTACGCTACCTGCTGGGCACGCCCACGCTTCAGAATGTGTTTCGCGATGACCGCTGGGACTACCCCTACTATAACAAGCCCGGCTATGGCGATTCGGAACTGCGCCGCTTTACCGTATGGTTCGAGGACGGCGCCCTGGTCAGCTGGTCGGGCGACGAGCAACCCGATCGCCAGCCTTTCGAGAAGGCCGATACCGGCATGACCGACACCGACCGATAGCCAATCACGTTGAACACAGAGGAAGAGATGCGCATTGCCATCGCTGGAGCCAACGGCCGCATGGGCCGCATGTTGATTGAAGCCGTCCTGCAAAGCAGCGATCTCAAGCTGGCTGCGGCCCTGGAACAGACCGGCGCGTCCGTGCTGGGACAGGACGCCGGCCATTTCCTTGGAACCGAAACGGGCATCCTCATCAGCGATGATCTGGATGTCCTGTCCGGGGCCGACTGCCTGATCGACTTCACCCGGCCGGAAGCCAGCGAGGCCCACCTGCAGGCCTGCCTGCGTCACGGCATCAAGTGCGTGATCGGCACCACCGGCTTCGATACGGCGGGGCGCCAGGCCATCTACAGTGCCGGGCAGAAGATTGCCATCGTGTTTGCACCCAACATGAGTGTGGGCGTCAATGCCAGCCTGCGTCTCATCAGCATGGCGGCACGCCTGCTGGCCGGCGGCTATGACGCGGAAGTCTTCGAGGCCCACCATCGCAACAAGGTGGATGCGCCTTCGGGTACGGCGCTTGCCATGGGCGAGGCGGTTGCCCGCGCCTGGGGCAAGGAGCTGGATGATATTGCCGACTGGGCACGCCACGGCATCACCGGCGAGCGCGAAGACGGCCGTATCGGGTTTTCTGTCGTGCGCGGCGGTGACATCGTGGGTGAACACACCGTCTTCTTCTGCGGTGCCGGCGAACGCGTGGAAATCACACACCGCTCGACCAGCCGTGCCACCTACGCCCAGGGCAGCCTGCGTGCCGCGCGCTTCCTGGCGCGCAAGGATTTCGGCGTCTTCGACATGCAGGACGTGCTCGCCCTGGTTGCCTGACCGGCCATACCGGTCATTCAGAAGATATTGACGGGTTCCTGCTCCAGATCGACCTGAAATAGCCGCGTCACATCAGCACGCACTCGATTTGCCAGCGCCCGCACCTGGTGCGCATCGGCCTGCCCATGGTTGACCAGCACCAGCGCCTGGTCGCTATGCATGCCTACGGCGCCCAGCCGGCGCCCTTTCCAGCCTGCGCGCTCGATCAGCCAGCCGGCGGCCAGCTTCCAGCGCCCGTCCGGCTGCGGATAGGCGGCCAGGTCAGTCCAGCGCTCGCGCAGACGGGCATGATGGGCGGCGTCGACCACCGGGTTCTTGAAAAAGCTGCCGGCATTGGGCAGCACCGCCGGATCGGGCAGCTTGCTGCGCCGGATCTCGCATACCGCCTCGAAGATGTGACGCGGCGTCAGGGACGATGCCGGCATCTGCAGGGACGCGTGGTCGCGCAAGACGGGATAGCTCAACACCGGTTCCCAATGAAGCGGCAGACGCAGGCGCACGCTGGTGATCAGCCAGGCACCGGGCGGCGCCTGACGAAAAATACTGTCGCGGTAGGCAAGGCCGCAGTCGTCCGGCGCGAGATCGAACAATCGCTCCCGACCAAAATGCCAGGCTTGCACGCCCGCCAGCCGCTGCGCAAGCTCCAGCCCATAAGCACCGATATTCTGCACAGGCGCGGCACCTACCGTGCCGGGAATGAGCGCCAGATTCTCAAGCCCGCCCCACTCATTGGCTATACATTGTGATACCAGATCGTGCCAGCAGACGCCGGCCTGCACTTCCAGGATCCGGCTGTCAGCGGTTTCCTCCACCACACGCATGCCACGGGATGCCACCTGAATGACCAGGCTGTCCAGGTACGGTGCCAGCACGACATTGCTGCCACCCCCCAGTACGAAAGCCTGTTCGGCACTGCGCACGCGCGCCGTGATCTGCGGCAGCTCGGCAAGCGCGTGAAAACACACCATGTCCCGGGCCGTCGCCGTCAGGCGCAGGCTGTTTTTGGCAGTCAAATCATGGGCAGGGGAGGCAGACATAATGATGGCGCGCAGGGCTGAAGCCGCTTATTGTAGAGCAGCCCCGACTGTCGCTTGACACGGGCGCCGGCAAGTGTGGTATATTTCTGTTCTCCAAACGACGCGCCAGCTTCCGGCACCGTTGGAAACGCGGGAATAGCTCAGTTGGTAGAGCGCAACCTTGCCAAGGTTGAGGTCGCCGGTTCGAGACCGGTTTCCCGCTCCAGTTTATGATCTACAGACTTCTACTGACGTCCGTAAGTCGTTGAAAAGAGGGGCTTCGGCCCCTCTTTTCATTCCAGCGAGCGCCACGGAAATCCACCCACAGCCAGCCTTTTTTAGGCGCCAATCTAGGCACAGGAATACGGGTGAGACGGCTTCCGGATAGTTGCTGGGGCTGAGCGGGAACCATGACGAGCATAGGGCCTAAGTCATCACTTAGGAGCCTCGAAATGGCACTCTCTGATCTGGTCGTCCGTCAGGCCAAGACCACCGGCAAACGCTACACCCTCTACGACAACGACTGCCTGAGCCTGATGGTCTCTGCCGCAGGCGGCAAGTCATGGATCTTCCGCTATTCCTGGCTGGGCAAGCAAAAGCGCATGTCCGTGGGCGGCTATCCCGCCCTCAGCCTGCGGGAGGCCCGCGCCGAGCGGGACAAGGCCCAAGCCCTGCTCGCTAGGGGGATCGATCCCCAAATCGAACGTGACCAGCGTCGGCATGCGGCCAAGCTGGCGGGCGAATACACCTTCAAGAACGTCTTCGATGCCTGGGTCGAGCATCGCCGCAAGGAACTCAAGGAAGGCCGTCAAAGCACGCTTTCGCAGATCCTGCGCATCTTCAACAAGGACGTACTGCCCACCCTGGGGAAGATGTCGATCTACGACATTCGGCGGCCCCAGCTCCTGGGCGTCCTGGCAGCGATCGAGAAGCGCAAGGCGTTCACCACCGCCGAGAAGGTTCGCACCTGGTTCAACCAGTTGTTCCGCTATGCCCTGGTCATTGCCGAGGGACTGGAAGTCAACCCGGCCGCGGACCTAGACGTGGTGGCCGAACCCAAGCCCCCGGTGGCCCACAACCCCTACCTGCACCTGCCCGAACTACCCGAGTTTCTTCAGAAGCTCCGGCGCTACAACCCTCGCGGCTGGCAGACCCAGCTTGGTGTCCGGCTGCTATTCCTGACGGGGGTGCGCACGGGCGAGTTGCGGCTGGCCGAACCCGAGCAGTTCGACCTCGACCGCGGCTTGTGGATCATCCCGCCGCAGGTCGTCAAGCAACTCCAGGACGAAATGCGCAAGGCCGGCAAGCGGCCGCAGGACGTGCCACCCTACATCGTGCCCCTGTCCCTGCAGGCCATCGAGATCGTGCGCTATCTCCTGGGCGTGATGCGGCCGGCGCAGAAGTACCTGCTGTCGCATCGCAGCGAACTCAAGAAGCGCATAAGCGAGAACACCCTCAACAAGGCGGTTCAGCTCATGGGGTATGAGGGGCGCCTGACCGGCCACGGCATCCGCGGCACCATCTCGACGGCACTCAACGAGATCGGCTACCCGAAGATTTGGGTGGATGCGCAGCTTTCGCACTCCGATCCGAACAAGGTCAGCTCGGCCTACAACCACGCCAAGTACGTGGAACCGCGCCGCCGGATGATGCAGGACTGGGCCGATCGCCTCGACCTGCTCGAACAGGGTGAAGTGGAAGCCGCGAGCGCGCACCTGACCATTCGTATCGACGGGGTGCCGGCGATGGCGGAAGTGGAGGAAGTGGTGGGCGCGCTCTCCACGACTGCTGAGCCTGCTGTACCCGGCGTGCCGCCCGTGGTAGCCACGCCCATCGTCGTGACCCCCAACAACGGCGGAATCACGTTCCAGCGGCTGTCGCAGGTGCCGCCGCCTCCGGTGCATGCCCCGGAGCCGGAAGTGTCCGCCATCCAGCGCGAGCGCGAAGAAATGCTGGCCATCTACGAGTCGCCGAACAATCTGCCGGTCTCGCTGTTCGGCAAGCTGGCCGGGAAGTCCAAAGACCAGATCAACCGCGAGCTGAAAGCTGGCAAATTGCTGGCTATCAGTCTGGGCAACCGGGGGCAGCGGGTTCCCGATTGGCAACTTGTGCCGCTCAAGTACAAGTTGGCCCAAGCGCTCATGAAACAGTGTCCACACGCGGATCCTTGGGATCTATATCGGCTGCTGACCCAGCCGCATCCTGATCTGGGTGATCGCGCAGCCATTGATGCAGTGACGCCGACCAACGTGCCTGCGGTCATCCGGATCATCATGGGCGACTACCAACACCAAGCGGATGCGCCCGGGGCCGTTGTCCCACCGACCATCCCCGAGGATGTACGGCAGCGCGTCCATAGGCTTGTGAATAGCGCAGTAGTGCTTGAAGAGGTCTAGTCACCACATTTCAGCGTATGACCGGAATGAAATTCCCGGTCATACGGATGCAATCACCTTGCGCCTGCTTCGGCAATTTGTAGCGCTCTACGTTCAAATCGCTCGGCAACTGGGTTGGTTTTCGTGTAAGGCCACTGTAGGTATGTTCCAATCTGATAGGGGCCATCGCTCAGCGGTCGCATGGCAATCCCCCATCCATGGGCGTGCTCGATGCGTGATTGCGTGGATATCCCGACACCGTAGCCGGCTGCAACCCATAGCGCCATCATCTCGAAAGAAGTTATCTGCTCGATGCTCTTCTGGCCTACCGACATGAGGGAGGTTAGCCTTTCAGCCAGCAGGGAACAGGCCTCTGCCTGCCAGCGATAGACGAGATAGCCTTGGAGGTCGGCAATGGTCAGCATTGCCTGGTCGGATAAATAGAATTGTGGCGACATGGCGACAGCCATGTTCTCCGTCCACAAGAGCTGCGTTTTGAGGGTCGGGTCGCTATGCCCTTGAAGTGTCAACCCAACGTCGTAGCGATCCGCAAGAAGCCCATCAAGAAGGACGTCGCTTGCAACCTCGAAAAATGCGAGGGTGACGTCTGGCTCCTCTGCGCGTTGCCGCGCGAGAAGCGTCGAGAATTGTGATGACGGTACGCCCGGCGCTACCGCAAGCCTAAGACAGGCGGGCTGGCTGGTGGCGTCGTGCATGAGAGCCTCAAAAAAAGAACCGACCAAAGCGATATCATACCAATGAGTTAAATTTAACGTGGTTAAATTTGTTCGGCTACCCGACGCTTCTAGTCATGCAGAAGCGTATTGTTCGACGAGGCCGTCCTCCAGGTACAACCACTTATGAAGCCGAACCAGCCCAGGCTTTCGGGAAAGCAGTGCGTGCTACGCGCGTGGAGCAAGGAATCGCTCAGGAAGAGCTGGCTGCCTTGGCTGGTATTGAGCGCTCGCACATGGGGAAAATCGAACGAGGTGAGCATATGCCCACGCTCGCGTTAATTTTGAAAATTTCCACAGCGCTAAAGGTCACCGCCGCCGACTTGATGGCAATAACGGAATACAACATTAACCACAATACTAGCTCTTGAGGTCACTCGTATGAGCATAAATTTAGTAATCTACCTGGTCACGCAAACGATCTATAAATCGCTCCAGTGAGACCGCTTGTTCACTATTGTTGGATCGAAGTAAATAGGTCGTGATTACCGCTGAGTCCGTCGCTAAAGGCCGTATGACCACATCCGGACGTTGACAAACTGCAACTCTTGCCACCGTCGTAAATCCGATTCCGTAACCCGCGCCGACCAGCGTAAGCAGCATGTCCAGTGAAGATACATGCTCGACAATATCAAGTTCACACTCCAGTTGCCGAAGAAGTCGTGCTAATTCACGCCAATAACCTTCACACACCAACGGGTCACATAAAACAACTGGATGATTTCCTATTTCCTGAAATGGGATTTTTTTGTAAATCAGTAATTCATGCCTGGCAGGCACGGCGACCATCAGGGGATCACGCCAAATTGGTTCAGCCACAATGCCGTCTCCGACCTCGGCTGTATGCGCGAAACCAATCGCAAAATCTCCTGACCGTAACCCACGCAATTGTTCCGACAAAGGAACTTCACACAAACGGATTTCGACGTCAGGCTCTTCTGCTCGGCAGCGCGCTAGAAATTCCGACAGTCGAAGATCAATCGCACCATCAGATATCGCAATACGCAAACTACCTCGCAAACCTGAAGCCACGGCTTTTGCATTCTCGCGTGCTTGATCTAGGATGGTGAATAATCTGCGAGCGTCCTGTAAGAAGGCGGCACCCGCTGAAGTCAAACGAGTTCCTCTACGATCTCGATCGAAAAGCACAACATTCAACTCATCCTCAAGCTCCTTGATAGTTCGAGACAGAGGGGGCTGTTCAATATGCAGACGTTCAGCGGCACGTGTGAAATGTAGTTCCTCAGCCAAAACAACAAAACAGCGCAGATGTCGCAATTCCATGCCTTACCTCACTCGTCACGGCAGCATAGCGCTTGCGGTGAGGATCAGGAATTCACCCTCTTTGACGGCAGCGCCTCGAACAATGGGTGGCAGCTAGCCACATTTTAATCGACTCGAATTTTTCAATATCTTCATCAAAAATTATCTTTATTTTTAAGGTTGAAAATTCTGCTTTCTGTGAAATTTATTCAAAATGAATATTTTCAGGCGCAACTCCAACAAGATGAGAACTGCGATACGGATCCAAACTATCATCAGAGCCTGGTCAGTACATGTGTTGGCCGCCATTCATGGCAACGTTGCTGCCGGTCATGAAGGCGGCGGCATCGCTCGCGATGAATGCCACCAGCGCGGCGATTTCATCCGGCTGACCAAGACGGCCGACTGGAATCGCATCGATGATCTTCTGTCGCACATCCTCGCGCACCGCCATCACCATCTCGGTGGCCAGGTAGCCCGGCGAGACTGTGTTCACGGTCACGCCCTTGCGCGCCACTTCCTGTGCGAGTGCCTTCGTGAATCCATGGACGCCAGCCTTGGCGGTCGAATAATTGGTCTGCCCGAACTGGCCCTTGCTGCCGTTGATCGAAGAAATGTTGATGATGCGTCCCCAGCCACGCTCCATCATCGGATCGATGAACGGTTTGGTGACGTTGAACATCGAGTCCAGGTTGGTGCGCAGCACGGCGTCCCAGCCGGCCTTGTCCAGCTTGCGCAGCGTGGCGTCGCGGGTGATGCCGGCGTTGTTCACCAGAATGTCGATTTGATAGTCATCGGCATGGATGCGCCGCGCCAGCTCCTGCGACGACTCATAGTCGGACACATCCACCCCATAGGCGGCAAATGCGTAGCCCTGCGCCGCCTGCTCGCGCTGCCATGGGCCAATCTTGGTGTTGCCTGGTGTGTGCGTGACGATCACGCGGTGGCCAACAGCGTGCAGGGCGCGGGCGATGGCTGCGCCCAACCCACGGCTGCCTCCCGTGACCAGCGCTGTTCGTTGTGGGGGATTCATGGCGTACTCCTCATTTCTTGGTCTTGCCCTGTGGTGCGACAGCAGGCGCGGTCCAGGGCTGCGCCCATTGCTGACAAAGCTGAGCAAAAGAGGCCGTTTCAGCATTGGCGCCGAGTGCCTCGGAGACAGACTCTTGCCAGGCTATAAGTGCCTGCCGTAAACCATCGGCAAAAGCAGCCTGGCTCTTGGCAGCTGCTTGTCCGGCTGCTTGAGCGTCGTCCATGCGGCCCTGGCACAGACGCCAGAAAACTTCGGACGGTAGGGTCGCAAGCGCCTGCCAGTCGGCTGCCTGCTGCAGGCCTTTGATGCGAGATGACGTCTCCTGCATTCCGTCGGCGCTCAGTTGTTGCATGGCTTCGAGCCAGTGATGGCCGCTTTCCTGCAGCAAGCGCGTGATCTGCAGCTGCAGTTTGGCATTGGCCTTGTAGAGTTGAATCGGCAGTTCGGGGTTCATGGCAGTACTCCACGGTCATGGTGTGCCCCTGTGGGGCGGGTATGGGCATCCTTTCAAGGTGGCCCGATCGAACCGCAGCGGCTCTGCCGCCGCCGCAGGGCGTCATTTCATCTCGTCATCACATAGGTTCCGGGTGCATCGCCAAGCGGTGCATATGCGTCGTGCATGCCCCCCAAGACAGGCGGTGTTACCCGCCCTGACGAGCGTTGCGCCAGCCACTGTTGCCAGGCCGGCCACCAAGAGCCCTCGCACAGCGGCTGGTCGGCGCGCCACTGCTGCGGATCGACATAGCGATCACCAGTGGCGCGGGTGGCGATCTGGAAGCTGCGCCGCGGATGCCCCGGTTCGCTGACCACCCCGGCGTTGTGCCCACCGCTGGTGAGAACGAAGGTCAGCTCCGCATCACTGAGCAAGTGCATCTTGTACACGGAAGGCCAAGGCGCGACGTGGTCGCGTACCGTTCCGACGATGAACATGGGCACCTCGATGTCGGCGATCGCTACCGGCTTGCCGCCCACGCGATAGCGCCCTTCGGCCAGATCGTTGCCCAGATACAGGTGCCGCAGATACTCGCTGTGCATGCGGTACGGCATACGGGTCACGTCGGCGTTCCAGGCCATCAGGTCATTGAGTTCCTGCCGTTCGCCCATCAGGTATTCACGCACCCGGCGCGACCAGATCAGGTCACGCGAGTTGAGCATCTGAAACGCCCCGGCCATCTGCTTGCCGTCGAGATAGCCCTTGTCCCACATCCCGGCCTCCAGCCAGGCGAGTTGGCTCTCGTCGATGAACAGCGCGATTTCGCCCGATTCTCGGAAATCGGTCTCTGACGCCAGCAGCGTCAGGCTGCGCAGCCGCTCATCGCCATCCCGCGCCATGGCGGCGGCCGCGATCGTCAACAAGGTGCCGCCCAGGCAGTAGCCGACCGCCTGTACCTTGCGCTCGAGCACGATGGCCGACACTGCATCCAGGGCGTCCATGACGCCGAGCCAGCGATAGTCCTCTAGGCCGAGGTCGCGATCGGCCGCCGTCGGGTTCTTCCAGGAAATGATGAACACCGTATGTCCCTGATCGACCAGGTACTTCACCATGGAGTTGTGCGGTGACAGGTCGAGGATGTAGTACTTCATGATCCACGAGGGCACGATCAGCACCGGCTCGGCATGCACGTCGGGCGTGGTGGGCGTGTACTGGATCAGCTCGATCAGATGGTTGCGAAACACCACCTTGCCCGGCGTGACCGCCACGTCCTTGCCAACCTCAAAGCCTTCAACCCCGGCCGGGGTATCGTCCAGCGCGAGACGCCGTGCGTCCTCCAGGAAGTTCATAGCGCCGCGCCACAGGTTGGCGCCACCGCTGGTCCGGATGGCATCCAGCACTTCGGGGTTGGTCCAGATGAAGTTCGAGGGCGACCACATGTCCAACCACTGCCGCCCGGCGAAAGTCACCATGTTTTCGTGATGGCGCGACATGCCGCGCACGCTGGTGGTGGCGTTGTGCCACCACTGCTGGTGCAGCAGGAAGCCCTGATGGATCACGTTGAAGGGCCATTGTTGCCAGGCCGGTGCTGCAAAGCGCCGATCTTGCTCCAGAGGTTCGATGCAAGCCGGGCAGTCGTGCGCGCCCGCGGCGTGCATGACGTAACGCGCCAGACGTTGCTGCTTTTGCAAGCCCTTTTCGAGCAGGCTGCGTTGCTTGCCTGGGGAAAGACTCAGGTGCAGCGCCCAGTCATACCAGGCCAGCAAACCCGCCGCCGGCGACAAGCCGCCAGTGCCGCGTGCACGCCAAGCGTTGGCGAGCGTATCCAGAACATCGGGGCGGCTGTCCTCAATCGAAGCCGGCACGGGCGTGTCATGCATGGCAGCAACATTCATCTGTGACTCCTAATTTTGCAAGTGACTTATTACTATCTTAACGCTTATAAAGAAAGATGCAACCGCCTCCTGAGCGACGAGTGAATTCCACCTCTTTACAGGAGAAGTTGCTCCGTCGGCATCCCTGGTACTGATCACCAACCTGTCAACTAGTGACGCTTTTCCTTCTTAAGAATGGCCACCTATGCTTGAGTCAGATCACCGTTGCATACGGGAACAGATCTGTTCTGGCTAGCCTCGATCAACTGGATATTTGATGTTGCAACATGGTTGTTTTGTATGTTAGGATAGTAATAAGTCACTTACTTTAAGGAGCATGAACAGTGAGCGAACGTCCCCAGTACTTGTCTGCTGAAGAGCGACGCGCGGCCACGGTGCAAGCCGTTGTCGATTTGGCAGCAGAGCAAAACCCGGCCGAGATCACGACTACCGCCATTGCCGATCGCATGGGCTTGACGCAAGGCGCGCTGTTTCGCCACTTCCCCACCAAAGAATCAATTCTGGAAGCGACGATGTCGTGGGTCGGCGAGCGGTTGCTGATTCGTGTGGACAAGGCGGCCGAAGGTGCTGCGTCACCCGCTGCGGCGCTCGAAGCTATGTTCATGACGCACATCGACTTCGTGATCAAGCACCCCGGTGTGCCGCGCATGTTGTTCGGCGAGCTGCAACGCGCTGGCGAGACGCTTCCCAAGCGAATGGTGCAGACCTTGATTCGCCAGTACGAGCAGCGCTTGCGCCGCTTGATGGAAGAAGGTAAGGCGCAGGGAGAACTGAACGCACAGCTGGACGTGGACGCCGCCGCCGTACTGTTCATCGGCACGATCCAGGGACTGGTCATGCAGTCGCTGTTGGCCGGCAAAGTCAGCCGCATTCGGCGCGATGCGCCTGCCGTGTTTGCCATCTATCTCCGTGGCATCACGCAAAGATCATGAAGACGAGCACTCACCTGCCACGCAATACGTGGAGCCGGCTGCTCTCCCTGCTGGCCATCGGCTTTGGCCTGCTCACGCTTCGGGAGGGCGGCGCGGTGCTGTTTGTCGACGGCGCGGCACGCCTGGCCGCCGGCCACTATGTGCCTTTTGTGCTCTGGTTCAATTTTTTGGCCGGGTTCGCCTACGTCGTTGCGGGCGTTGGCCTGTGGTTGCGCCGGCACTGGGCGGCCTGGCTAGCGGTGGTCATCGCGGTAGCAACCGCACTCGTGTTTCTGGCTTTCGGCGTGCATGTGGCACTGGGCGGCGCCTGGGAGCAGCGCACGGTGATCGCCATGGCACTGCGCACTTTGGTCTGGGCCGGTATCGCGACGATCGCCTGGCGAGGGTCTGCGACGAACGCGCAGGCCATACGCGAGCACTGAGCACTTTTATCTAGCGGACATTCATCCATGACAACTCCAAATCTCCCCGCCAAAAGAACCCGTTGGGTCGTGATCGCGGTCGTCATACTCGCTCTTGGGGGCGCGCTGGCGTTCTGGCTATCGCGGGATCATGGCAAAGAAGATTCGTTGCGCCTCTACGGCAACGTCGATATCCGCGAGGTGCAGCTGGCCTTCCGCCAGCCCGGGCGCGTAGCGCAGATGGCGTTCGATGAGGGCGACACCGTCAGCGCTGGCGCGCGACTGGCTGCGCTCGACGCGCAGCCGTACCGGGATGCGCTGGCCGCTGCGCAGGCCCAGGCGCAGGTCGCACAGGCGGAGCTGGCCAAGCTGCGCCGCGGCCTGCGCCCGCAGGAAATCACCCAGGCGCGCGAGGCGCTCAGGCAGGCGCAGGCGCTCGCGACCGAAGCCGAGCGCAACTTCCAGCGTCAGAGCGGCCTGCTGGCGTCGGGCGCCAGCAGCCAGCGCACGGTCGATGCCGCCCGCACGGCACGCGACCAGGCGGTCGCCGGCGTCGAATCGGCCAAGGCGGCCCTGTCGCAGGCCTCTGAAGGTTTTCGCAAGGAAGACATCGCCGCGGCCGAGGCGCGCCTTGCGGCTGCCCAGGCGTCTGCGGCGCAAGCCACCACGGCGTTGGCCGACACCGAACTGGTCGCGCCCAGCGACGGCACCATCATCGCGCGCGTGCGTGAGCCCGGCAGCATGGTGGCCAGCCAGAGCACGGTCTACAGCCTGAGTCTGGACAAACCTGTTTACGTGCGCGCTTACGTGGGCGAGCCGGACTTGGGGCGCATCGCGCCTGGCACCGCAGTGCAGGTCAAGAGCGATTCGTCGGACAAGGCCTATCGCGGCCAGATTGGCTTCATCTCGCCACGCGCTGAATTCACCCCCAAGACGGTGGAGACGACGGATCTGCGCACCGACCTGGTGTACCGTCTGCGCATCGTCATCGACGAAGCCGACAGCGACGCCGCACTGCGCCAGGGCATGCCGGTGACGATCACAGTCGATGCCCAACCCGGCTCTATCGCACGCTCCGGGGGGCGCTGAGATGTCCGCGAACGCCGCTATCGACGCGCGTAACGACACGGCACTTGAAACCGCCGCCGTCGTCATCGACGGCGTGGACAAGCATTTCGGCAAGGTGCAGGCCCTGCGGGGTTTGAGTGCGCGCATCCACTATGGGCGGCTGACCGGCCTGGTCGGCCCCGACGGTGCCGGCAAGACGACACTGATGCGCATCCTGACCGGCCTGCTGACACCCAATGCCGGCCGCGTCACCCTAGCGGGCTTCGACGTAGTCCGCGACAACGACGCCATCCACGTCGCCAGCGGCTACATGCCGCAGCGTTTTGGCCTGTACGAAGACCTGTCGGTGATGGAGAACATGCACCTGTACGCGCAGCTGCGCGGCATGGACGCCAACCGCAATGCCGATCTGTTTGCCGAGTTGCTCGACTTCACGCGCCTCGCGCCCTTCACCAAGCGCCTGGCCGGCAAACTCTCCGGCGGCATGAAGCAGAAGCTGGGGCTGGCCTGTGCCCTCATGGCGCGGCCCAAGGTGCTGCTGCTGGACGAGCCCGGCGTGGGCGTCGATCCGGTCAGCCGCCAGGACTTGTGGCGGATGGTGCAGGCACTGACCGACGAGGGCATGGCCGTGGTCTGGTCTACTGCCTATCTCGACGAGGCCGAGCGCTGCGAAAGCGTGCTGCTGCTGAACCAAGGGCAACTCTTATTCGATGGCCCGCCGCAGCAACTGACTGCGCAGCTCGAAGGTCGCAGCTTCCGTCTGGAGAACGTCGGGGCCGAGCGCCGGGCGGTGCTGACCGAAGCGCTCGATCTGCCCAGCGTGAGCGACGGTGTAATCCAGGGTGCCGGCGTGCGCGTGGTGCTGCGCGCGGGCACGAACGCCACCCAGATGCAGGCGCTGGCCAATCAGGCAGGGGTTGAGCTTGCACCGGTGCCGGCGCGCTTCGAGGACGCTTTTATCGATCTGCTCGGCGGCGGCCCCGGCGGTACGTCCACCTTGGCCGAACGGCTGGCGCCGATCGAGCTGGGCTCGGACGTCGCCGTGTCGTGCCGTGATCTCACCAAGCGTTTCGGCGAATTCACTGCCACTGACAAGGTCAGCTTCGAAGTGCAGAAGGGCGAGATTTTCGGCCTGCTCGGCCCCAATGGCGCCGGCAAGTCCACCACCTTCAAGATGTTGTGCGGCCTGTTGAAACCCACTGCTGGCGAAGCGCATGTGGTGGGCCATGATCTGCGCCGCGCCACCGGCGAGGCCAAGAGCCGCCTGGGCTACATGGCGCAGAAATTTTCGCTCTACGGCCTGCTGTCGGTGCAGCAGAATCTGGAGTTCTCGGCCGGGGTCTACGGGCTGGAAGGCAGCACCCGGCGCGAACGTATCGCCGAGATGATCGAAACTTTCGATCTTGGCGGCTGGCTTGCGGCGACGCCGGACTCGCTGCCGCTCGGGCACAAGCAGCGCCTGGCGCTGGCCTGCTCGCTGATGCACCGACCGCCGGTGCTGTTCCTGGACGAGCCCACCTCGGGCGTGGACCCGATCACCCGGCGCGAGTTCTGGACCCACATCAACGGCCTGGCGCGCAAGGGCGTGACCATCATGGTCACCACCCACTTCATGGACGAAGCCGAGTACTGCGACCGGGTGGCCATGCTGTCGCGCGCACGCCTGATCGCACTCGATACGCCGGACGCGCTCAAGCGCATGGCCATCGGCCCGGAACACCCCGATCCGACCATGGAGGACGCCTTCATTCACCTGGTCGAGTCGGCGGATCGCACGATGGAGGCCGCCACATGAACGGCCTGACTAAACGCAAGGATGGGGACGGCGGTCCGGTGCAGGCTGACCTGCGCCGCTTCGACCTGCGTCGCCTGCTGGCCCTGGTCACCAAGGAAAGTTACCAGGCGCTGCGCGATCCCTCGACCCTGCTGATCGCCTTCGTGCTGCCGGTGGTGTTGCTGCTGCTGTTTGCCTATGCGGTATCGCTGGACGCCAAGGACGTGCGTGTTGGTGTGGTGTTGGAGGCGCCGAGCGCGTCGGCGCAGTCGTTGGCTGCCGCGTTTTCGGGCACGCGCTTCCTGGACGTGCAATTTGCTCACGACCGACGCGAAGTGGCCGAGAAGCTGGTGTCCGGTGCGCTGCGCGGCTACGTGGTCATTCCGCAGGACTTCGAGCAGCGCTTGGCGCGGCACGGCAGCGAGCCGCTGGTGCAGATCGTCACCGACGGCTCTTACCCCAATACCGCCAACTACGTCGAGAACTACGCGCGTGGCGTGGTGCAGAGCTGGCGCGCCGGGCTTGATGTCGCGGCACCTGCGCAGTCCGTGGTACTGGAGCCGCGCTACTGGTTCAACCCCGAGCTGGAAAGCCGCCGAGCGCTGATTCCGGGGGCAATTGCCATCGTCATGACCATCATCGGCACCATGCTTACCGCACTGGTGGTGGCACGCGAGTGGGAGCGCGGCACGATGGAGGCGGTGTTGTCCACACCAGCTTCGGTGGCCGAAATCCTGATCGGCAAGCTGCTGCCTTACTTCGCGCTCGGCATGCTGTCCACACTAGTCGCGGCAGGGTTGGCGGTATTCGTGTTCGGCGTACCGATGCGCGGCTCGCTGGCGGCTCTGCTCTTGCTGTCTGCCGTGTTCATGGTGCCAGCACTGGGCCAGGGCCTGCTGATCTCATCGCTGGCGCGCAACCAGTTCCTGGCGGCGCAAATCGCGCTGTTCACGGGCTTCCTACCGGCTTTCATGTTGTCTGGCTTTCTGTACGAGATCGACGCCATGCCGGCGCCGATCCGTGCCATCACCCGGGCGGTTCCGGCGCGTTATTTCGTTGATTCGCTCAAGACGGTGTTCCTGGCCGGCGACATCTGGGCGGTGTTTCTTCCAAACCTGGCAGCAATGGCGGCGATCGGGGCGCTGTTCTTCGTGATCGCCAAACGCGCCACGCGCAAAAACCTGGAGTGAGCCGATGTTGGTCTCCGCATTTTCGTTCACCCGCTTGCGCGCCCAGTTCATCAAGGAAGTGCTCAGCGTGCTGCGCGACCCGCGCAGCCGCATGGTGGTGTTCGTGCCGCCGATCCTGCAGCTGCTGGTGTTTGCCTTTGCTGCAACACTGGAAGTGCGCAACGTGGATATCGCCGTCTATAACCAGGACGGGGGTCGCTGGTCGCATGAACTGGTGCAGCGCCTGGACAGCGCCAAATTCATCACCCATGTGCACCGTGTGGACAGCCAACACAAGCTGCACGACCTGATTGACCGCGGTGAGGTGATCGCGGCGCTGTCCATTCCCGTGGATTTCTCGCGCACGATTGCTGTCGGCGAGAGCGGTCGCGCGCAGGCGCTGGTCGATGGCAGGCGCAGCAACTCGGGCCAGATCACGGTGTCCTACCTGTCGACCATCGCCGCCGACGTCGGCGCCGAAGTGGTGCCCGACGCCCAGGCCCCGACGCCCGTGGAGGTGCGTCATTGGTTCAATCCCAACCTGACCTATCGCTGGTTCATCGTGCCGGGCCTGACGGGCATCCTGGCGCTGTTCAGCGCGCTGCTCATCACCTCGCTGTCGATCGCGCGCGAACGCGAGCTGGGCACCTTCGACCAGTTGCTGGTCTCGCCCACCTCGACGCCGGAAATCATCGTTTCCAAATCACTGCCGGCACTGGCCATCGGCACGCTACTGGGCCTGTTCATGATCGGAGCCGGCGTGTTCCTGTTTGGCATTCCGTTCACCGGTTCGTTCGCATTGCTACTCGCCAGCCTGGTGCTGTTCATCCTGTCGGTGGTCGGCATCGGCCTGATGATTTCCGCAGTCAGCATGACCCAGCAGCAGGCCATTCTGGGGGCGTTCGCTATTGGCGTGCCGGCGGTGCTGATGTCCGGCTTTGCGACGCCGGTGGAAAACATGCCCGTCGTCCTGCAATGGCTGGCGCAGGCCATTCCGCTGACCCATTTCCTGATCATCGTCGAGGGCAGCTTCCTCAAGGCCATGCCGCCCGACGACATCCTGGCCAGCCTGTGGCCGCTGGCGGTCATCGCACTGGCCACGCTGACCATGGCCACCGTATTCGTCCGAGGACGCCTGCAATGAAGCCCAAGACTCGTATTCCCTTCCATCGTGCAACCGCCACAGGAACGGCCCCTGGGCGCATGCGCCCGCTCGCGCTAGCGCTGTCCTGTGTGCTGCTGACCGCCTGCGCGGCCGTAGGCCCCGACTACCGCGAACCGCCGCCGGTCGATGTCGGCAGCGGTTGGACCTTGCCGTTGGCCAATGAGTCTCAGTCCGCAGACTTGAGCTATTGGTGGACTGCGCTGGACGACCCTATTCTCGATCGACTGATGGCTACAGCGTTGACACAGAACCTGGATCTGCGTCAGGCCGCAGCACGCATCGATGAGGCGCGCGCCCTGCGCGACCGTGTGGCCGGAGAGGCATCGCCGACCGTTGGTGCCGGCGCGAGCATCAACCGCCGCCGCCAGAGCGAGAACGGCCCCTTGCCCATCGGTTCCATGCCCGGCGTGGATGCCACGCAAACGATTTATGACGCAGGCTTTGACGCAGCCTGGGAGCTGGATCTGTTTGGCGCCAAACGGCGTGCCTTGGAGGGCGCCAGTGCTCGTCTGCAGGCGACCGAAGCTGAAGCCCAGGGCATTCGCATGCGCATCGCGGCCGAGGTCGCACGCACCTGGTTCAGCGCCGTCGGCGCCCGCTACGAGTTGCACGCACAACAGGCCACGCTGGACACATTGCTGCAAACCTTCGAACTGGTGCGCCTGCGGCATGCGCTGGGCGACGCGTCGGCTGCCGACGTGGAGGCGGCATACGCCCAATGGGCCGCGGTCAACGCACTCTTGCCGGACATCCAGGCGCGCCAGCGTGCCGCAGTGCTCAGCCTGGGTGTGCTGCTGGGCGCCCCACCGGAGCGGGAGCTGGCCCTGCTGGACGGCCCCCTGACGCCGAGCACGCTGCTGGCGCTGCCGGTGGGCGAGCGCGCCGACATCCTGCGCCGACGTCCCGACGTGCTGGCGGCGGAACGGCGCCTGGCCGCAAGTTCAGCCGACATCGGCGTGGCCACGGCCGAGCTGTTTCCCAAGCTCTCCATCGGTGTCGGCGGCGGCTTTCAGGCGCTCAGCACAGGCAAATGGTTCGATGCCTCCAGCTCGCGCTTTTCCATCCTGCCACTGGTGTCCTGGCGGTTGTTCGACGGCGGCCGCGTGCGTGCCGAGATTCGGGCGCGCGAGGCGGGCCAGCAGCAGGCGGCGCTGGCCTACGAGCAGGCCGTGCTGGCGGCGCTAGGCGACGCCGAGCGCGCGCTGGGCGACTACCACGGCGGGCTGGACACACTGGAGCGCCGCGGCATGGCGCTGGATGCCGCACGCGCCAGCTACGGCCACGCCAGGGCCCGCTACGCGGCGGGCGACATCGCGCTGGTCGAACTGCTGGTCTCCCAGCGCAGCCTGCATGAGGCCGAAACCGCAGCCGCACGGGCGCATACCAATGCCGCCGTGCAATTAGTGGCGCTGTACAAGGCGCTGGGTGGTGGTTGGGACGTATCCACTGCGGCATTCACCACGACCAATCCGCCCCAGCGTGCTGGCACCCTCGCGCCCCTTGCGAGTCGTGCGGACATGCCCCCCAAAGCCAGCGCCACGATGCGAATCGCAAGCGACGCCACGGCAAAACCATCATCCCTTTCATCAGCAACCGGCCGTGCCGAAGGAGTCCAGCCATGACCACTACCGCCTTCTTCATTCCTCCCGTGAACCTGATGGGTGCGGGCTGTCTGAGTGATGCAGCCACAGCCATCCGCTCCTATGGCTTCAAGAAAGCCTTGGTTGTCACCGACCCGCCTTTGGTGCGCCTGGGCGTCGTCAAGAAGGTATGTGACCTGCTTGCCGCGCAAGGCGTGCAGAGCGTGGTTTTTGACGGTGTGCAGCCCAACCCGACGACGCAGAACGTGACCGACGGCCTGCGCCTGTTGCAGGACAACGCCTGCGACTTCGTCATCTCGCTGGGCGGCGGATCGCCGCACGACTGCGCCAAGGGGATTGCGCTGGTCGCAGCCAATGGCGGCAGCATTCAGGACTATGAAGGGCTGGATCAGTCGGCCAAGCCACAGCTGCCGCTGGTGGCCATCAACACCACGGCCGGCACGGCCAGCGAGATGACGCGCTTTTGCATCATCACCGACGAGTCGCGCCACGTGAAGATGGCTATCGTCGACAAGCACACGACGCCGATTCTGTCGGTCAACGACCCCGAGCTGATGCTGCTCAAGCCCGCCGGCCTGACCGCGGCCACCGGCATGGATGCGCTCACCCACGCGGTCGAGGCCTATGTCTCGACGATTGCGACGCCGATTACCGACGCCTGCGCGCTGAAGGCGGTGGAGCTGATCGGCCAGTGGCTGCGCACCGCAGTGGCCGACGGCCAGAACATCGAGGCGCGCGAGCAGATGGCCTATGCGCAGTTTCTCGCCGGCATGGCGTTCAACAACGCATCGCTGGGTTATGTGCATGCGATGGCGCACCAGCTGGGCGGCTTCTACGACCTGCCGCACGGCGTATGTAATGCGGTGCTGCTGCCGCACGTGCAGGCCTACAACAAGCAGGTGGCCGCAGGGCGCCTGGGCGACATCGCCCGCGCGATGGGAGAAAACGTCGACGGCCTGGACGACGATGCCGCCGCCGAGCGCTGCCTGGCAGCGATCCGCAGGCTGTCCGCCGACATCGGCATTCCGAGTGGGCTGACGCAACTGGGCGTGCAGACCAAGGACTTCCCGACGCTGACCGCCAACGCGCTCAAGGATGTGTGCGGCCTGACCAATCCCATTCAGGCCTCGCACGAGGAAATCCGCGCCATTTTTCTGACAGCGATGTAGCCATTCAGCGCACTGATTTCAACCCGTTTTATCCACCAATCCAAGGAGTGCCACCATGCAAACGAACGTAGGAAGCCTCGATCGCATTGCGCGCATCGTCATCGGACTGATCCTGCTCAGTCTCCCGCTGTGGCTGGACTCGTCCTGGCGCTGGCTGGGACTCGTTGGAATCATGCCCCTCATCACGGGTTTGTCTGGCCGCTGCCCAGGCTATCGCCTGCTTGGCCGAAGCACCTGCCCAGTGCAAAAGAAAAAGCCGGAGTGAACGTCCCATGAAGTTGAATTTTCTGGGTGCGGCGCACGAGGTCACTGGATCGTGCTTTCTGGTGGAAGCGCTCAACATACGCTTCCTGGTGGATTGCGGGATGGTTCAGGGTGGACGTACGGCGGCGGCACGCAACCACGAGCCGTTCCCGTTCGATCCGGCATCCATCGATTTCGTACTCCTGACCCATGCCCATATCGACCACAGCGGGCTGTTGCCCAAGCTTACGCGAGCAGGATTCAAGGGGCCCATCTATGCCACGCCCGCCACTGCCGATTTGCTCGGGGTGATGCTGCCCGACAGCGCCCACATCCAGGAAAGCGATGCGCGGCGGGATGCCAAGCGATTCAAAGACAAACCCGTGCTGCCGCCCCTGTATACCCTGCGGGATGCACACGAATGCCTGCAGCAGGTGCGAGGCATCGAGTATGACCGGGAGTTCGCTCCCCGCGTCGGAGTTCGCGCTCGTTTTCGTGATGCCGGACATATCCTCGGATCGGCCATCGTGGAGGTCTGGGTCACCGAGTACGGCTACCCCACGAAGATCGTGTTCAGTGGCGACCTGGGCCAACCGGGACGCCCGATCCTGCGCGACCCGACACCCATCGAGGATGCCGACATCCTCGTCATCGAGTCCACCTACGGCAACCGATTGCACAAGGACTTCTCGGCGACCGAAGCGGAAATGATCCGCATCGTAGAGGAAACCCTGTTCGAGCGCGGTGGCAACGTCATCGTGCCGGCTTTTGCTGTTGGTCGAACTCAGGAGGTGCTCTATCACTTGCATCGTCTCACCTGCGAGGGGCGACTGCGGCAACCCAAGGTGTTCGTCGATTCACCGATGGCCACGGAAGCCACGCGCATCACGCGTGAGCATCTTGAGCTGTTCGATGAGCAGGCAAAGCGCCTTGCCGGATGGCACGCACATGGCAAGAACCTCCCCTATCTGCACTTTACGGAAAGTGCCGAGGAGTCCATGGCGCTGAACCGGATCCGTTCCGGAGCCATCATCATTTCTGCCAGCGGCATGTGCGATGCAGGACGCATCCGACATCACCTGCGGCACAACTTGCCACGCCGAGAATGCAGCATCCTGTTTTCCGGCTTCCAGGCGCAGGGAACGCTTGGCCGTCGCCTGATTGAGGGCGCTGAGCGGGTACGCATTTTCGGCGAAGACATCCCGGTACGTGCCGCGATCCACAGTGTGGACGGTCTCTCGGCGCATGCCGACCAAAAGGCGCTGCTGGACTGGGCCCGTGGCTTCATCCATGCACCGGCGCACACCTTCGTGGTGCATGGAGAACTGCCCGCCGCACAGACCTTCGCCGAACTCTTGCAGCAGCAACTCGGCTGGCAGGTCACGGTGCCCGAGCATGGTCATGTGCTGTGCTGGCCGGACTTTCTGGCGCACGAGCGATGAAATCCACAGACGATCTCGATACGCGCCTGCGCGCCATCCGCGAGTCGCCGACGTATCGACTTGCGTACGAAGACATCGAGTTGCTTGGCCAGGACGAACTGCGACCGCTGCGGCTGCAGCTCGAACTGCTCAAGCCGGAACGCATCCTGCACGAACAGGGCATCCACTCGACGGTGGTTGTCTTCGGCAGTGCGCGTGTGAGCGATGCCGACACCGCTGCCGCCCGTCTTGGTGCACTGGAGCAGCAAGCACTCGCCACGCCCGGGGATAGCCGACTGAGGCAGGAACTCGCCAGAGCCCGCCGCCGGGTCGAACAGGCCCGCCACTACGAGCAGGCGCGGCGTTTCTCGACCCTGATTTCGACCCGCTTCCAGCAGCAGAACCGCCGTGATTTCGTCGTCATCACCGGGGGTGGGCCCGGCATCATGGAGGCCGCCAACCGCGGTGCCTTCGAAGTCGGCGCGCGCTCGATCGGCCTGAACATCACGCTGCCGCACGAACAGGCACCCAACCCTTACATGTGTCCGGAGCTGGCGTTCCGCTTCCACTATTTCGCGCTGCGCAAGATGCACTTCTTGTTGCACGCCAAGGGCTTGGTGGCCTTCCCAGGTGGCTATGGAACGCTCGATGAGCTGTTCGAGGTGCTCACCTTGATCCAGACCGGAAAGATGCAGCGTATTCCGGTGGTGCTGGTCGGCCGTGCATTCTGGCGTCGCGTGGTTGATTTCGATCTTCTGCTCGACGAAGGCTATGTCTCGCCGTCCGATCTCGACTTGTTCACCTGCGTGGACGAAGCAGAGGAAATCGTCAGTGCTCTCGAACGCTTTTACGTCAACAGGGCGGCAGGCGATGGGGCAACATGATTGGCATCGACAGGGATCGCTGGAGCCTGCATGACACCAAGATGCGGCAGCCGATGCAGTGCGTCACCTTATTGATTGCGGGTGCATTGTTCAGCCCGATTGTTGTTTTCGGTTCCGAAGCCCCGCTCTCTGCAAATCCTCCCTCTTGCTCGCCAGAGCAATCCCTGCGCTGGCGGGGTAGTACCCTGCGCCTGGAGAATGATTTGTTTACGGGCACCGATCGCAATTACACCAACGGTGTGGCGCTCACGGTGGTTTCACGCGATCTGCAAGGCGCACTCCGCCCGGAGTGCCTGCCCCAGCCGATTGGTTGGTATGCCCGCTTCATTGGCTGGGTCGATCCCGAATTCTGGCGCGACTCCGGCGCGCAGTCGGCATCACAGAACGTCGTCGTTCGCTTTGGTCAATCTATGTACACCCCCGAGGACAAAGCGCGCACCGATCTGATTCCAGACGACCGGCCGTATGCTGGTTTGCTCTACCTGGGTATAGCGTGGAATCGCCGTGTCCATCCACAGGCCGCGAGTTACGAAATGCTTGACGTGCGTGAGCTGACCCTGGGCGTGATCGGCCCCTGGTCGCTGGCTGAGCAGTCTCAGAACCTGGTGCACCGGGTACGCGACATTGAACGCTTTCGCGGCTGGAACAACCAGTTGCACAACGAGCCTGCGTTTCAGATGGCCATGGAACGCAAGTACAAGCCGTACACGGAGGGCGCCGTCCGTCCCGGGTGGGGCAGCGACGTGATCGGTAGCTATGCCCTGCGTGTCGGAAACATCGAAACCGCCGCCAGTACCGGCGTGGAGTTGCGCATGGGTTGGAACATACCGAACGACTTCGGCAGCTATCCGATCCGCCCTGGCGCGGAGAACCGCCCACCCACAGGTGTTGCCGATCTGCGCACGACAACGCCGCAATCGGCCCGGGCGCCCAAACCTGGGGCACATGTCTTCCTGAACCTGGAGGCCAAAGCCGTTGCCTGGGATTTCTCGCTCGACGGAAACATGTTTCGGCAAAGTCATCACGTCAGCCGGCGGCCTTGGGTCGCTCAGGCAGCCCTCGGCATCAGCAGCCAATGGATTGTTGCTGGACGCGGCGTGCGGCTTGCCGTCATGCGCGTCTGGAGAACCCGCGAGTTCGACCAGCAGGCAGGCCATCACGCATTTGGATCGATTGCCCTGAGTCTGGAATTTTGAAGACACCTGTACCTATTCGTTAGATCTAAGGCATTTGTCACAACATCAATGGAGAAATTCATGAGCCAACCCTTGAAACCCAGATCGTTCTTTGCTGTCTCGCTGTCCGTGCTGGTGGCAACCTTCGCCACGGCACTCGGTGCGCAGTCCGTAGAAGTGGCAAAGCCAATGGCGCTTCGCACCATAATGGAAAGACTCGGTCGCGACATGCAAGCAGTCACGGGCGCGATCTCCAAAGAAGATTGGCCACTGATCGCCGAGTTGGCACCAAAAATTGCCAAGCATGCCGAGCCGCCCATGTCGGAAAAAATGCGCATCCTGGCCTGGCTTGGAGCAGACGCTGGAAAGTTTCGGGGTCTTGATGGGCAGGTGCATGACGCCGCGACCGCCATGAGCGAGGCTGCGAAGCGGAGTGACGGCCAGGCTGTAATTGCCGCGTTCTCCAAGACGCAACAAAGCTGCCTTGCCTGCCACCAGAGCTTCCGTCAATCGTTCGTGGGGCAGTTTTATGGGAGCCGCTGACAGATATTTGTCCCAGACCGGTTCGCACGAGACATCACGATCGAGAACGTCACGATGAGCAACTCACAATCGAGCCTCATCCTGGTACTCAACTGCGGCTCATCAAGCATCAAGTTCGCCTTGTTCAACGCGAAAGCGTACCCATTGCCGCGCAAGCCGCTGTGGCACGGCAAAGTGCAAGGGATTGCCGGGTCTTCTCCTGAGTACGACGACAGTGGCACTGCAAAGCAGCGTATCCAACTGGATCGCGAACACCCTCACACGGCCGCTCTCGCGTTGATTCAATCGCGTATCTCGGCCCGACTCGACGGCCGCCGCATCGTGGCTGTCGCACACCGTGTCGTCCATGGTGGCAACAGGTACTTCGAGCCAACCCTGGTGACCGCTGGCACCATCGCCGAACTGAGAACTTTGATTCCTTTGGCGCCGCTACACCAACCCTTTCCTCTGAAAGCCATGAGCCTGCTGTTCGAGCAGTGGCCTGAAATTATTCAGGCGGCGTGCTTCGATACGGCCTTCCACCGCACGATGCCAAAGGTGGAGCAAATCTTGCCGCTGCCGTATTCGGCTTGGGAACGCGGTCTGCGCCGCTACGGTTTCCACGGGCTTTCGTACGACTATATGAGCCACGCTCTGCCCGAGCGCCACGGTGATCTGGCACGTGGCCGCACTATCGTCGCGCACCTCGGCAGCGGGGCCAGCCTGTGCGCGATGCAGAACTTGCAAAGCATCGCTACCACGATGGGCTTTTCCGCGCTTGACGGCTTGATGATGGGCACCCGCACGGGCTCGCTCGATCCCGGTGCCTTGCTTTACTTGATGGAGATCGAAAAACTCTCGCTGGAAGAAGTGGGCTGCACGCTCTACAACCGGTCCGGCCTGCTCGGTGTTTCTGGGATTTCAGCCGAACCGCGCGTCGTGGTGAAGCATGAGGATGACCCTGGAGAAGCCGGCGAGCGCGCCCGAATCGCGCTGGCGCTCTATGTGCGCCGCATCGTGCGCGAGATTGGTGCGCTGACCGCAGTCCTTGGAGGTCTGGATCTGCTGGCGTTCACTGCCGGCGTCGGCGAGCACAACGCTTTCGTGCGCGAGCGCGTCTGCCGCGACCTTGCCTTTCTCGGCATCAAGCTCGATGCCGGTGCCAACGCCATCAATGCCCACGTCATTTCCACCACCGACAGTCGCGTGCACGTCGCGGTGGAGCCTACCAACGAGGAATGGATCACAGCACGCTATACGCAGGAATTGATGACTACTGCCGCGTGATGGCCCAGTCAGGCCGATCGCGCTCAGTTCAACGAACTCTGTAAGCACACAGGGATTCATCGGCACCGAAGAAGGAAAATTACATGACCATTTCTTCCACCATTCGCCAGCGCTGGCTGGCCGGCCACGGTCCCATCGCCCATCGTGAAGAGACCGCCGCACGTGTCGAGGCACTGGTGGCCCGTTTGATCGTCGAAGGACGCGTTGCTGATGCGGCGACGGCCTACACCCTGCTGGCCGCCGCCGACCGCCTGTGCTGTGTGTCAATGAACGTGGTCGCGCACATGACCTATGCGCGCCGCATCGATCTTTCCGGCGCGCCGCTGTCAGCCGAGGACTTTAAGCCAACGCCCGAAGGTCACACTGGCGGCTCGTTGAACATGGTGCCGGCCTTCGTCGGCTACCTTCTCGCCAATGCGCTCACCGGCAGCACACGCTGTTGGATCATGGGGCAAGGCCATTGCGTCGCCGCCATCGAAGCCGTCAACGCATTGACCGGCGACGTCTCGCCCGCGCAGCGGAACCGCTACGACCACAGCGAGGAAGGCCTGTCGCGCCTGTGTGCTGATTTCTATTCCTATGCCATTGATGCGCGAGGCCTCCCGGCTGTGCCGCTGGGCAGCCATGCCGGCCCCAACACCGCCGGCGCCGTGTCTGAAGGCGGCTACCTCGGCTTTGCCGAACTGCAGTACATCCATATGCCACTGCCTGGCGAATCACTGGTCGCCTTCCTCAGCGACGGTGCTTTCGAGGAACAGCGCGGCCCGGACTGGGCGCCCCGCTGGTGGCGCGCGCAGGACAGTGGCTTCGCTGTGCCGGTGATGATCCTCAACGGCCGCCGTATCGAGCAGCGCACACAGATCATGCAGGAAGGCGGTGCGCAATGGCTGGCTGAAGATGTGCGCCACAACGGCTTCGACCCGATGATCGTCGATGGCCGCGACCCGGCCGCGATTGCCTGGTCGATCATCGAAGCCGAGGACGCGCTGCGCGCGTTCGCCGCCGATCCGGATCGTCGCTATCCGGCGCCGCTGCCCTACGTGATCGCCGAGACCGAGAAGGGTTTTGGCTTTCCCGGTGCAGGCAGCAACGCCGCGCACAACCTGCCGCTGGGCGGCAATCCTCACACTGATGCCGTCATGCGTGATCTGTTCAACAAAAGCGCGGCCGCGCTGTTCGTTGCGCCGGCCGAACTCGGCGCCGCGCTCGCCGCCTTCGCGACCCACGCCGCCCAGCAACGTTCGCTGGAAAGCGCGCATTCGATGGCGCACCGCCATCCCGCCGCGCCCAAGCTGCCCGAACCGTGCTGGGAGGCACCGGGCAGCGAAGGCAGTGCGATGACGGCGCTGGATCAGTGGTTTGTCGAGTTCGCCAAGGCCAATCATGAGATGCGCATGCGCATCGGAAACCCGGACGAATTGGCCAGCAACAAGATGGGCGGCACG
This sequence comes from Castellaniella sp., assembly GCA_041655275.1. GTDB lineage: Bacteria > Pseudomonadota > Gammaproteobacteria > Burkholderiales > Burkholderiaceae_B > JAJYRX01. Next base: position 158,653 of record JBBAFU010000004.1, read on the forward strand.
CTTGCGCTGCTCAAGCACCGCGTCAATGAGGCCGAACCCGGCGTGCCGGAGGACCTGCACGGCGCCATCATTACTGCTCTCAACGAAGAAGCCGTGGCCGCTGCCGCACTTGGCAACAAGGGCGGACTGAATCTCATCGTCAGCTACGAAGCTTTCGCCGTGAAGATGCTCGGCCTGTTGCGGCAGGAAATCATCTTCGCCCGCCACCAGCGCCAGGTCGGGCGGCCAGCCGGCTGGTTGTCGGTGCCTCTCATCGTCACCTCGCACACCTGGGAAAACGCCAAGAACGAACAATCGCACCAGGACCCGACCATCGGCGAAGCCCTGCTGGGCGAGATGTCAGACACCTCGCGCGTGCTGTTCCCGGTGGATGACAACACCGCCGTCGCCGCGCTGCGTGACGTCTATGCCGGACGCGGCCAAATTGCCTGCCTGATCGTCTCCAAGCGCGATGTGGAGAGCCGTTTCGACGCCGAATCGGCGCAACGCCTGATTCGTGACGGCGCAGCCCATCTGATCGGCGATCCTGCTAAGGCCGAGATGCAGCTTATCGCGCTGGGTGCCTACCAGCTCGACGAGGTAATCAAGGCGCAGCAACACCTCGCCGACCTGGGCAAGGACGTCTGCGTCACTGTCATCCTGGAACCCGGTCGCCTGCGTATCCCGCGCGATGCCATGGAAGCCGAATTCGTCGATGATGATGCCACCATCAACGCGCTGTTTCCGCCGGGCCTGCCGCGTGTGATCCTCACCCATACCCGCCCCGAGCCCATGCTCGGTATCCTGCGCCGCATTGACAGCGGCCCTGCCAGGACTCATGCCCTCGGCTACATCAGCCGCGGCGGTACCTTCGATGTCCCCGGCATGCTGTTCGCCAACCGCTGCACCTGGGCGCATGCGGTGGATGCAGCAGCGGCCGTGGTCGGCTGGAATCGCGAAGCGCTGCTCAACCATGCGCAGCGCGCAGCCGTTGATGGCACCGGTGATCCAAAGGATTTACTGGGTCCGTGAGTCAGGCATGCGAGCACTGTGCCAGTTACGAAGGTCGCCGACAGCGTTCCCTGCGATGTGCCGCAGAGGCGTCGAGATGGCCTTGGAAAGACACCCGTGGGTCGGCGCGAGCCTACTCGACAGGCGTGAGCGCCTCTTCAGGTACCTGTTGTTGCTCGCCATCGTGGCGCTCTGCGCTGGATGCGCTGGTGTCAAGGTGCAGACCGTCAGCGCGAAAGACTATGTTTCAGAGCGGCGTGGTGATGTGCTGACCACCGACAAGCTCAGCACATCGGCGCGTGACGTACTGACAAGTCTTGCGGTTCAGCCGGATCGGTGCAAGGAGAACGTCGATCCTTGCGTTCAGGCATTGGCACGCACCGACGGCATCGACGCCGAGCGTCAACTCGCGGCGCTGGCTGAGCTCTGGTTGCAGGAGGCGCTGCGGCAGGAGAAGCAGGGGGCTGCGGCCCAGTCGCGCTTCGAGGATGCATTGGGTGCCTATTTGCAGGTTGCGCGCTATGGCTACGCCTACCTGTTCTTCACATCACGCCGCTCGGGCGAGCGGGCCTTCGAGGATCGCCAGACGCAGGTGCGCGACTACTACAACTTTGCGGTGCAGCAGGCGGCCGAGCTGTTTTTTAAGCAGTTTCGGAGCAGGCCTGATCAAATTAGAGGACGGATGCAGGTGGGCGACTGGTTGTTGAGCGCAAACCTGTCCGATCTGTACCCGTTGGACCCCATGCCACGCCGCGCCAGCGAACTGCTGCCTGCTTCGCGGCTCACCTTCCAAGGTATCCGAAGCATTTATCGGCGCGATGGGTTAGGTGCCGATCTGGTGATTGCCACCGATGCCGTCGCCCGGGGCATAGGCAAAAAGCCAATGGCGTCGTCGACGGTGCCCTATAGCGAGATGCCTTACCGGCCAGTCACTGCCATCATTGCGTTTACCGGAAGCACGTTGGAGGAAATTCTTCATACTCAGAAAGCAACGTTGCTCGGCTACGATCCCTACCAGCATGAAACCCTGGATGTCCACGACATACCGGTACCGCTTGCCGCGAACTTCACTTCCGCCTACGGGCTGTGGCTGGCGCGCTCGGACTTTTCCATGCAGGCACTGCGCAATGTCCTGGGCAAGTCCGGCAGTCTTGACGCGCCGTATGTCTACCTGACGCAGCCATTTGATCCTGACCGACAGGTCATCGTCATGCTGCACGGATTGGCCAGCAGCCCCGAAGCGTGGATCAACGTCGCCAACGAGGTCATGGGTGACGAAGAATTGCGCAAACGCTATCAAGTCTGGCAGGTGTACTATCCCACCAATGCGCCCATTGCATACAACCACGCGAGCATTCGCGCCGCGCTTGCCGCGACCTTCCAGCACTTCGATCCCAAAGGAACTGCGGCCGCCTCGCACGATATGGTGCTCATCGGCCACAGCATGGGTGGGGTGCTCGGTCGATTGCTGGTGTCTTCCTCCGGCAGCGTGTTGCTCGATGCGATCAAGGAACTGCGGCAGATCGATGATGCGCAGGTCAAGAAGCTGAGAGCGGAAACCGACGGTCTCCTGACTTTCGAGGCCTATGCGGGGATATCGCGGGCCATCTTCATTGCAGCCCCCCACAAGGGAACGCCTTTCGCCAGCAATCGCCTGTCGCGGTTGCTGTCCGGGCTCATCACCATGCCCGTGAAGGTCGTCGATCAAGTTATGCGGCTCAATCATCAGATCATCGGTGGCGGCCAGGCCTCATCGGCACTCCTGCCGGCCAGCCTGCCCAATGGCGTGGACAGCCTCAAGGATTCGGATCCGTTTATCCGCGCCGCGGCCGAGCTGCCGATTTCGCCCGCAGTGCACTACCACAGCATCGTGGCAAACCACACGCCCAAGACGACGCTTGAAGACTCTGACGACGGACTGGTGCCCTACCGCAGCGCGCATCTGCCTGGCGCCGAGTCGGAGCTGGTGATCCCGTATTCCCATAGCGTCCAGGAGACCCCTGAGGCCATTCTGGAGATACGGCGGATTCTGCGAGAGCACCGGTAGGAGCGTAAGCTCCCCCTATAAATCTTGCTGCTCGGGCTGCGCCCGAGTGCCCTGGCCCATTCACGGCTTACTGCCTTGAGCCACGTAGCCTCCGGCTACACTCGTTCCTGCCCTCCGGCCGGCAGGCATAGCCGCATACGCAGACCACCCAACGGCGACTCCAGAGCTTCGACGCTACCGCCATAGGTCTCGGCCAGAGTGCGCACGATGTCCAGACCCAGGCCCGAACCGGGATGGCGCTGGTCCAGCTGCACACCGCGCTCGAACATACGTGCGCGCTCAGCCTCGGGGATGCCAGGACCGTCGTCATCGACCGTGAAGCAGAGTAGGGCGCCTTCACGCTGCACATCGACGAGCACACGCGAACGCGCCCACTTACCGGCGTTGTCGAGCAGGTTGCCCAGCAGCTCATACAGATCCTGCTCCTCGCCGCGGAAAGCCACGTCCTCGGCCTGCGGTGCCAGCTCGAAGTCGAGCCCGCGTGCAGCATGCAACCGCTCCATGGTGCGCAACAGGGCTGCCAGCGGCCCCAGTACCGGCGTCGCCAGTCCGGTGGCGCGCACGGCGGCTGCAGCGCGCGCGCGCGCCAGGTAGTAGTCGACTTGGCGGCGCGCGCTGCCCACCTGTTCGCGCACCAACTGAGCCAGGGCGCCGTCCTCCCCTGCAGCGGCGTTGGCTAATACCGCTAGCGGCGTGTGTACAGCGTGCGCCAGGTTGCCGGCCTGGGCACGCGCTTGTACCACCATGGCGGCGTTTTCGGCCAGCACGTGGTTGAACTCGCCCACCAGAGGCTGCAGTTCCTGCGGGAAATGGCCTTCCAGTTGCATAGTCTTGCCACTACGCACCGCCGCCAGGCGGCGTTGCAGCACGGTCAGCGGTTGCAGGGCATAGTGCAGCTGCAAGGCCACCGCGACTGCCAAGCCTGCTGCCAACAGGCCCAGAGTGGACCACAGCAGACGCGTGAAACGCTGCAACGGCTCGGCGATCAGGGCTGTGTCGGCGGCCACCACCAGGCGCAGGTGCGGCGCCCCTTCATCGGGCAGCTCGACAACGCGTGCCACAGCCAACAGAGCATGGCCCTGCGCGTCGCGCAGGGCCAATACCCGATAGCCCTGCGCCGGGTAGCCGGTCGGAGCTGGGGGCAGTTGCAGCACCTGGTCCCACAGCGAACGCGAGCGCGCCAATGCCGTGCGCGGCGCAGCGCCAAGTTCGTCCACCTGCCAGTACAAGCCGGATAGCGGCTGATCCAACCGCGCGTCGGCTACCATGGGCCCGATGCTGACCTGGTCGGGCGGCGCCCAGTCGACGGCGGCGCTCAGATGATTGAGCTGCATCACGAGCTGTGCCTGCAACTGCTGTGTGATGTGTTCTTGGAATAGACCACGCAGACCCCACGCCGCCAGTGCGATGGCAAGTGCCACCCAGGTCAGCGTGCCGGCCAGAAGGCGCAGTCGCAGCGAACCGCCGGTCATGAGTCGGGGCCGCCCGGCTCCATTAGGCGGTAGCCCAGTCCACGCACGGTTTCGATACTGCCGGGCGGCAGCTTCTTGCGCAGGCGACCAACGAAGACCTCGATGGTGTTGGAGTCGCGGTCGCTATCGTAGGCGTATATACGCTCGGACAACTCGGTGCGCGACAGTACCTCGCCCTTGCGCTGCATCAGGAGTTGCAACAGCTTGAACTCGTGGCTGGTCAGCATCAGCGGCTGGCCGTCGACCAACACCCGCGCCTGGCGCGTATCAAGCGTGATCGGCCCGCATTGCCATTCGGCGCTGGCATGTTCACCGCCGCGACGCAGCAGCGCACGCAGGCGCGCCAACAACTCTTCCATGTGAAAGGGCTTGGCAAGATAGTCGTCGGCGCCGGCGTCGATACCCGCCACCTTTTCCTGCCAGGCGCTGCGCGCCGTCAGGATCAGCACTGGCATCTTGCGTCCCGCGGTGCGCCAGCGCCGCAGCACCGTCAGGCCGTCGAGTTCGGGTAGGCCCAAATCCAGCACGACGGCATCGAACTCCTCGACCTCGCCCAAGTAGTGCGCCTGCACGCCGTCGTGCGCGGACTCGACCGTGTGGCCGGCGTTGGTGATGGCCTGTACCAGTTGCCCGTTCAATATCGGCTCGTCCTCCACCACCAAAATGCGCATCAGTGCCTCTTGCGTTTGATTTTCAGCACTTCGCCGCTGGTCGCATCGACTTTGAGCTTGGCCAGGCGCCCGTCCTTCTGTAGTAAACGGATCTCGTAAATGAAGCGACCGTCGTCGTGCTCAAACTCGATCTTCAGCACTTGGCCCTGGTAATCACGCTCGACCTTGTCAAGTACGGTGCGCAACGGCAGCACCTGACCTCGTTCCAGTGCCTGGCGCGCCAGTTCGTGGTCGTCCGACGAGGCAAACAATGGCCCAGACGGAACCAGCGCACCCGTCAACAAGAATAACAAGGCCAGAAGAACCAGGTAGCGCCGAGAGCTGGGAGTCAGTGCTGTCATGGATGATTTTATAGCTGCTCAAACCTGAATGCCAGATGAACGCGCCCTTCATCGTCGGTTCAGGAGGCATTCCCGACAATGGCTTCCATGTTCGGCACGGTGGCAGTGCCGGCAACCCACAGGAGGCATCATCATGCAAGCACGCAAACAACCTGATCGCTGTGCCCCGACTGTTCGCGATCGTTTTCACCCCCTGTCGATCGGCGCGCACTGGCTGACCGTGCTGCTGCTGGTGGCTGTGTATGTACTGATTGAGCTGCACGGGGAATTCCCCAAGGGTAGCGGGGCGCGCGAACTGACCAAGCATTGGCACGAGATGCTGGGCTTGGCTGTGTTCGCCATCGTGTTCGTGCGGCTTGCGCTGCGTGCCATCTACCCCGCGCCCGCCATCCAGCCGCCACCGCCACGCTGGCAGGAACGGGCGGCTCGGGCGATGCACCTCACGCTCTACACCTTTCTCATCATCATGCCGTTGCTGGGCTGGCTGGTGCTGAGCGCCAAAGGCCGGCCGGTACCGTTCTTCGGCCTGGATCTGCCGGCGCTGATCGACCCCGACAAAACTCTGGCACGCAGCTTGGAGGGCATCCATGAAGCGATCGGCACGGTGGGCTATTTCCTGATCGGCGGGCACGCCGCCGCCGCACTGTGGCACCACTATCTGATGCGCGACAACACGCTGCGGCACATGTTGCCACGCGTGACTTGGCGCGCGCACGCCGATTCCTAGCGGCCGCTGCCCCGAACGCGGGCTTGAGTGCAGCCGTTACCCATCCGCACTCGATCTTGATAACCCGGAGATTCCCATGAAACATCACCACAAAATTCTCGGCAGCAGCCTGCTGGCCCTGTCGGTGGCGCTAGCGGCCGCACCGACCCTGGCGAGCGACGACTGCGAAGCGCCAGTCGCGCGCTGGCAGTCGCGCGAAGCCGTGCGGCAGATGGCGGCGCAAAAAGGCTGGGAAGTCCAGCGCCTGAAGATCGACGACGGCTGCTACGAGATTCGCGGCACCGACGCCGAAGGCCGCGGCTTCAAGGCCAAGATCGACCCGGAAACCCTAGCCGTGATCAAGCTCAAGCAGCGCGATCGCAGGGCCGATCGAAGAGGTGATCGCAAGCGCGAACGGGATCCAATGCACGACCCCCGCGTCCGCGGCGACACCACCTCGCCCGACAAGCCCCTGTTCACCCCCGGCACCACACCGCGTGGTCAGATCGAATGACACCCCCTGTCCGACCAGACAAATCCATGAAACGGAGCAAGACCATGAATCAGAAACCCATCCTCACCGCCCTGATAGCAGCCGCTGTCCTGGCATCTCCAGCATTGGCGCAAAGCCGCGAGCTCAACATCACCACCCAGCTCAAGAACTACGGCGGCGATGGCGCCTACATGGCCGTCTACCTGACCGACGCTCAGGGCGCCTACGCGGGCACCCTGTGGGTGGCTGGCGGCAAGGCCAAGTATTACAAGCACCTGGCCGACTGGAATCGCCTGTCGGCGGGCGATGCCAAGCGCCTGGCGGGTGTAACCGGCGCCAGCGTCGGTGCCGGCCGCAAGCTTACCGTCACCGCTGATCTGGCTGACGCGCTGATCGACGCTGGCTACGAGATTCGCGTTGACGCTGCGGTGGAGGACATGCGCGACAGCCCATCCGAGCTGCGCGTTCCGCTGACCACCGACAACGCCGGCAAGTCGCAGGCCGGCAAGGCCTACATCCAGTCGCTGACCTATCAATTTAAATAAATAAACCGAAAGTCCGGGAGCACAAGAATGAGCTGGAAATCCATCCACCGCTGGCTGGGCCTGGTGCTGGGCACGCTGGCCCTGGTGCTGGGCCTGACCGGCACCCTGCTGGCCGTGAACCCGCTGCAACAGGCCTGGCAGGCGCCAACCGCCTCCGACGGCTTGTCAGTGGCCGCCCTGGTGCAGCGGATCGAACGCACCATCCCCGGCATCGAGGAAATGCGGCACCTACCCTCGGGCGTGGTGGTGGTCTATTCCTTCGACAACGACCAGGCACGCGCCGTGCGCGTCAACCCGACGGACGGCACAGTTCTTGGTCCCTATCAGCCCTCGGCCCTGCCGCGTTGGGTCAAGAACCTGCACCGCACACTGCTGCTGGGCGATGCGGGGCGCTGGGGCGCCACCGCCACGGCGCTGGCCATGCTGCTGCTCAGCGCCTCCGGCCTGGTGCTGCTGCTGCGACGCATGGGCGGCTGGCGCTACGTGACCGGCCGCGTGCGCGGCTCGCTGGCGCAGCGCGTGCACGTGGTCACGGGCCGCATCGTGCTCGCGGTGCTGCTGCTCAGCTCGGTCACCGCGCTCTACATGAGTTCGACCACCCTCGGGATGATCGCTCTGGATGCCGAACCCGAACCGGAAGTGGCTTCCATTGTCAGCGGCCAGCCCGACATCCCGGGCGCGCAGATCGCGCTGCTGCAGCAGGTCACGCTGGGCGAATTACGCGCCCTGAACTTCCCGGATGCGTCCGACCCCGAAGACGCCTGGAAGCTCGCCACGCGCCAGGGCGAAATCTGGCTCGACCGCTACACCGGCCAGGCCCTGGCCACGCAGCCCGCCAGCGTGGCGCAGCGCCTGTATGACTGGGCACTGCTGCTGCACGCCGGCGAAGGCGCGTGGTGGAGCTGGACCGTGCTGCTGGCCCTGACGGGTGCCAGCATCCCACTGTTCTGGATCTCCGGCCTGCTCATCTGGTGGCGCGCGCGCCTGGATCGGCCGCGCATCACGCACAACAGCCCGCTGGCGCAAGCCGACATGCTGATTTTCGTCGCCAGCGAAAGCGGCAGCACCTGGGGCTTCGCCCAGGCCTTGCACGACGCGCTGGTGCGTGCGGGCCACCGCGTGTACAGCGCGCCGCTGGAGCAGTTCGCCACCGGTCCGCTGGCGCGCCAGATCTTCGTGCTGGCGGCGACCTACGGCGAAGGTCAGGCCCCGACCCATGCCGGCGGCGCGCTGGAGCGCATTGCCGCACTGAAGGCGGGCGCTGTTCCAGTCACCGTGCTCGGTTTTGGCGATCAGCAATTCCCGGCCTACTGTGCCTACGCCGAGGAAATCGACGCCCTGCTGCGCCAGCAGGGCTGGCCCGAGTTGCTGCCACTGGAGCGCATCCATCAGCAATCGGGGCAGCAGTTCGCGCGCTGGGGCGAGGCGCTGACCGCCGGGCTGGGCGAGCCCCTGGCGCTGGACTACCGTCCGCGTCTGCCGGCCACCACCGCGCTGCAGTTGGTGTCGCGCCAGGACTATGCCGGGCGCGAGGGCCAGCCCGCCGTCATTCTGCGCTTCATCTGGCCGCGGCAAAGCGCCTGGAACCGGTTGCGCGGGCGCGGCCTGGCCCGTTTCGCCGCCGGCGACCTGATCGCCATCGTGCCTCCGGGCTCGCCCGTGCCACGCTACTACTCGCTCGCCTCGGGCAGCGAGGACGGCTTCGTCGAGATCTGTGTGCGACACCTGGCGGGCGGCGTGTGTTCGACCTTTCTGCTGGACCTGCAACCGGGCGAGCAGGTGCAGGCCTTCATCCGCGAAAACCCCGGTTTTGCCCTGCCGGCCAGCCGGCGCCCGGTGCTGCTGATCGGCGCTGGCACCGGGGTGGCACCACTGGCCGGCTTCATCCGCCGCAATGAACGGCGCGTGCCGATGCATCTGTGGTTTGGCGCGCGCGACCCGGCCCGCGACTATTACTTCCGGCCTGAAATCGAGCGCTGGCAGGGCGAGGGCCGCGTGGCCAGCGTACGCACCGCGTTCTCGCGGGTGCCGGATGGTGGCGGCTACGTGCAGGACGCCCTACGGCGCGACGCCGATCGTGTGCGCGAGCTGGTGTCCAGGGGCGCCCTGGTGCGTGTTTGCGGCAGCCGCCCGATGGCGCGCGATGTGGCCGAAACCTTGAACCAAATCCTGTCGGCGCTGCGCTTGAGCGTGGCGCAACTCAAGGCCAGGGGCCGCTATGCCGAAGATGTCTTCTGAAGCCACGCCAGCGACGCGCCGGACTCTGCACGGCCCCACCATGGGCACGCGCTGGTCGGTCACCCTGGACGAGTTGTCGGCCGCCAATTGTGATGCGCTGCGCCACGAACTTGCCGCCGCCGTCCAGCGGGTGGATCAGCAAATGTCACCATGGAAGGCCGACAGCGATTTGGTGCGCCTGAACCAGGCGCCGGTGGAAAGTTGGGTTCCTCTGCCGCCCGAGATGCTCGCGGTGCTGGAGCGCGCCCTGGGCGTCGCACGCCTGAGTGTGGGCGCCTTCGACCCCACGGTGGGCGCGCTGGTCGATGCCTGGGGCTTCGGCGCGGCAAGTCAACAGCCGGATCCGGCGGCCATCCAGGCGGCGCGCAGTGACGGCCAAGTGGCTGGTTACACCCAGCTGGAGCTCGATCTCACGGTCGGCCGCGCGCGCAAGCACGCCGCGCTGCAGGTCGACCTATGCGGCATCGCCAAGGGTTACGCCGTCGATTGCATGGCTGCCGTGCTGCGGCAGCGCGGCGTGCATCATGCCCTGGTTGCCCTGGACGGCGAGTTGCGCGCGATCGGCCCCCAGGCTGATGGCCAGCCCTGGCCGGTCGCGGTGGAAAGCCCCGAACAAGGTCGCCGCGCCGTGCATAGCGTGATCGCGCTGCAGGACCTGGCTATCGCTACTTCAGGAGATTACCGCCACTTCTGGGACGTGGGCGGAACGCGCCTGGCCCACACCATGGACCCGGGCCGCTGTGCCCCGGCAAAAAACGACATCGCCTCGGTCACCGTGCTGGCGCGCGAGGCCATGGACGCCGACGCCTGGGCCACCGCCCTGCTGGTTGCTGGTTCTGGAGCAGGCTTTGCACTCGCCCAGCGTCTGGGACTGGAAGCGTTGTGGCTACTGCGCCGCGAAGGACGCATCGTGGAATTGGGCCTGGGCCGCTTCGCATCCGAGGCGGGCGCCGCCGCGGGTGCCTGATGGGCGGGGCGCGACCGACTTTTATCGGACTGCGCCGCAGCGGCTACCGTTAACTGCGCCAGATCATTCACATCGTGACCCCCACTTCGTAAAGTTGAAGCACATCAACCAACCCAAGGAGTTCCACCATGAAAACCATCCTGCGTAGCGACGAACTGAGTTGCCCTTCCTGCATTTCCAAGATTGAGAAAGCCCTGAAGGCCCTGCCGGGCGTGCGCGAAGCCACGGTGCACTTCAACTCCGGGCGCATCGACATCGAGCACGAGCCCGCGCAGGCCAGCGCCGAGCTATTGCAGGAGGCCGTGCGCAAGGTCGGCTACGGCTCGCGCATCAGCGCCTTCTGAACCGCCGTCCGGTCGCTGCCGGGCGCGCTCGCGCCCGGCCCTTTTCAGTCTGCATTCCAGAGGTCCATCATGTCCATCCCCCATCCTCCTGTTTCCCGGCTGCAAGCGCTGCGCGCATCGCCCGCGCAGCGGCGCGGCCTGTTGACGCTGGCGAGCGGGGCTCTAGGCCTGGGCGGCGTCCTGGTCGCCTTGCTGAACGGGCCCGCGGCGCTGATCGCAATGCTGTGGATCCTGGCCGCCGTCATCGCCGGCTCCGACATCGCGGTGCGCGCCTGGCATAGCCTGCGCGCGCGCAGCGCCAGCATCGAGCTGCTGGTGACGATCGCCGCCGTCGGCGCCATCGCCATCGGCGAATACTGGGAAGCGGCCGCCGTCACCTTCCTGTTCTTGCTGGGCGGCTACCTGGAGGCGCGGACCATCGCCAAGACGCGCGGTGCGCTCAAGGACCTGATCGACTTGGCGCCCACCGAGGTCACGGTGCGCCGGGACGGTGCCGAGCTGACCCTGGCGCCGCATGATGTGGTTGCCGGCGACACCGTGATCGTGCGCCCCGGTGGCCGCATCGGCGTCGACGGCACGGTGCTGAGCGGCCGCGCCGCCGTCAACCAGGCCGCCATCACCGGCGAATCCATGCCCGAGGACAAGTCCGAGGGCAGCCCGGTGTTTGCCGGCACCGTCAGCCACGACGGCTATCTGGAGATCCGCGCCGAAGGCGTGGGTGCCGACACCACGCTAGCGCACATCATCCAGCGCGTCGAGCAGGCGCAGGAGGCCAAGGCGCCGATTCAGCGTTTCATCGAACGCTTTGCCCAGTGGTACACGCCGGCCATCATCGTGCTGACCATCCTGACCTATGCGCTGACGCGCAACATCGAGCTGGCGCTGACGCTGCTGGTCGTCGCCTGTCCTGGCGCGCTGGTGATCTCGACGCCGATCTCGGTGATTGCCGGCATCGGCCAGGCGGCGCGCCAGGGCATCCTGATCAAGGGCGGCGAATACCTGGAGACCGCCGCGCGCATCCGCGCCGTGGCCTTTGACAAGACTGGCACACTCACCGTGGGCCGTCCTGCTGTGACCTCGATCGTGCCGCTTACGGCGCTGCAACCCATGCCCGGCACCGGTCAGGACGACCGTACACAGCAACTGCTGCGCTGGGCGGCGGTGGCCGAAGGCGGCTCCGAGCACCCGCTGGCACGCGCCATCCTGCGCGAGGTCAAGGGAGACGAGCCGATCCCTGCCGCCGACAACTTCCAAACCTTTGCCGGCGGCGGCATCGGGGCCGGCTGGCAGGGCCGGCGCATCGAAATCGGCAGCCCCGACTGGGTGCGCCAGCGTGTGGCCGACTGGCCGACAGACGCGCAAGCGGCGTTCGAGGAGATTCGCCAGCGCGGTGAAACGCTGGCCGCAATCAGCGTAGACGGCACGGTTTTTGGTCTACTCGGCTTTGCCGACCAGGTCCGGCCCGAGGCCGCCATGGCCCTGCAGCAACTGCGCGATGGCGGTGTGCGCCGCATCGTGATGCTCACCGGCGATCACCTGGCCAGCGCCGAACGCGTGGCCCGCGCACTGAGCATCACCGAGATGCAGGCAGGACTGCTGCCCGAGCACAAGCTGGAGGCAATCGACCGACTGCGCGCCGAAGCCGGCGTCACCGCCATGGTGGGCGACGGCATCAACGACGCGCCGGCGCTGGCAGCCGCCGACGTCGGCGTCGCCATGGGCGCGGCCGGCACCGACGTGGCCATCGACACGGCAGACATCGCGCTGATGACCGACGACCTGGAGCGCGTCGCCCGCGCCATCACGTTGGCGCGCGCCACGGTACGCAATATCCGTCAAAATACGAGTATCGCGTTGGCCACCGTGGCTGGGCTGCTGGCGGGCGTGTTTGCCGGTGAGGTGCACATGGCGGGTGGCATGTTCATCCACCAGGCGTCGGTGCTGCTGGTGATCCTGAACGGCATGCGTCTGATGCGGCCGCGGCGGGTTCAGCTCGCGCGCGTCGGCACGCCAGCTGAATCGACCCCGGCTCGGGCCTGACAGAGCCTGCCGCTGCCGTGCAAGCGGCAGCGGGCTCCGCCACAGAACCGCCAGAACGAGAAGCCATGAAGACGAATCCCCGCATCATCGCGCTGCGCACCGAGTCTGTATCTCCACAGCATTGCTCGGCGCAGTTGCGTCACGAAATCCTGAGCCGCGCCCGCTACTTCGAAGACCTTTCCAGTGCGCAGCTCGATCAGGTCAGCCAGCGCTTTCGCGAGGTCCACCACCCAGCCGACAGCACCATCTGCCACGAGGGTGGTCAGGCCCAGCGCCTGTTCTTCGTCGCCCACGGCAAGGTCAAGCTGCTGCGCCATAGCGCGGGGGGCGAGGATGTGGTGCTCGACATCCTGCCGCAGGGTGCACTGTTTGGCGGCCTGGCGCCTCTGGGCACGCAGCGCTACCCCGAGACCGCCATGGCGCAGACCGACTGCTGCGTGCTGGAGATCTCGGGTGCCGATTTTCAGCAACTGCTGGAGGATCATCCAGCGGTCACGTTGGCCGTGCTGCGCAGCGTTGCGCGCAGCCTAGACGATGCGCGCGAAATCATCCGCCAGCTTACCACCTCGACCGTGCGCACCCGCGTCGCGGTGGCCCTGGTCAAGCTGGCCGAACGCCTGGGCGACACCACGGACCAAGGCATCCTGATCCGCGCACCGCTGTCACGCCAGGATCTGGCAGCCATGGTCGGCGCCACGCCCGAGACCGTCAGCCGCGTCATGGCGGACCTGAAGCGCGACGGCCTGATCGACACTGGGCGGCAGTGGGTCCGCGTCGTGAACCCGCAAGGCCTGCAAGCCATCAACGCCTGAACTGCGACCTCGGCTCAGAGGCAGGGCATGGGTTGCCCCACCACGCGCAGTACCCCAGCCGCGCAGATGAACGCCAGATAAACGTGTCGTTCAGCATCGATTCACGGCACCCTGTGCAAACTGGCCCCACAGTCTGCATGGACTGGGACCCTCGCAAAGGAGAGCACCATGAAATCCACCGCCCTGATCGCCACCATCGCTATCCTGCTCGGCACCGCCGGAACCTCACTCCTGGCCGCCGACCGCCACCAAGCACGCAACGCGCGCGCCACCGGCTACGACCACGGCATGCAGGTCGTCGCCAACCACGCCGCCGAAGGCACGCGAGCCTACGGCTGGCGTTACTTCAGCGACCCGCAGACTCACCGCGCCGTGGTTATCAGCCCCGAAGGCGACTACTACCTGAGCCGCGGTAAGGGCCTGCGCTGGGTGGCGGGCACGCCGACCGGGGCCTGACGCCCTGCAGCCCGGGCCGTGCGGCCCGGGCGGCTGACTAGGGCTCGGCCATGCCCGTCGATCCGCCAACACGCGAAACCCGTCATTTTCTTAACATTTCCCAAGGCCGCCGCAAGTCGATCGAACCCGGCCCCGGGCACGCCCTCAGAACGTCCAGGCGGGTGATCGGCACCCGTCGTTTCACTGGAGCAAACCCCATGAAGACCTCGATTCGCAATATCCTGATCCCCGCGCTGGCGGCCGCCGCATTGACTGCGGCGCTGGGCGGAACCGCCCTGGCGCAGACGGCGGGACACGACCACAACGGCGCCACGCCCCAGGCGCTCAGCCTCAACGACGGCCGCAAGTGGCCGACCGACGCGCCGCTGCGCGCCGGAATGAAGAACATCCGCAATCTCGTGGAGCCCGAGCTCGACGCGGCCCACGCCGGCACGCTGGACGCGGCGCGCTACCAGCAGCTGGCGAGCCGGATCGAGACCGAGGTAGGCGGCATCGTCGCCAACTGCAAGCTTGAGCCCAAGGCCGACGCCATGCTGCACCTGGTGATCGCCGACATCGGCCAGGGCACGGACGCCATGGCCGGCAAGGACGGCCAATTGCGCCCGGCACTCGGCCTGACCAAGGTGGCGCGCGCCGTTAACCAGTACGGCAGCCACTTCGATGACGCCGGTTTCAAGCCCCTGGCCGAGGGCCATTGAAGCGCGGGAGACCGGCGTGAGCCCCGCCCTTTCCCGGCACCGGGTCATGGTGACTCAATGAATCCGGTCGCGCCCCGGGCGATGCGCACGCCCGGCTTCTACGACGCGGTGGCGCCGATCGTGGTGGCCGATCCCCTGGCCGCCCTGCTGGGCGCGACCGAGGACGGCCGGATCGAATACCGCTACCTGGATGCCGTCAAGCTGGCGGGGCACTCCTGTCCCACCGTGGCCGGTGCCTGGCTCATGACCAGCAGGGCACTGGCGTGCCTGTACCCGGACGCCCTGCCCGAACGCGGCCAGATGCGCGTCGAGCTGCGGCAGGCCGCCGACGCGGGCGTGGCGGGGGTCATCGCCAGCATCGCGGGCCTGGTCACGGGTGCCGCGGCCGAAAGTGGCTTCAAGGGCCTGGCGGGCCGCCATGGGCGCCGCGACCTGCTGCGTTTCGGGATTCCCATGCAAGGCGAAATCCGCTACACGCGGCTGGACACCGGCCAGGCGGTCGAGCTTGCGCATCAACCCCAGGCCGTGCCCCGACCACCCGGATTGACCGAGAAGATGCGCGCCGCGCTTACGCCGGAGGCCGACGCGGCGATGCGCGCGGCCTTCGCCCGGGCCTGGCAGCACTGGGTGCGCGCCATGCTGATCGACCACGCCGACGACCCTGCGCTGATCGCCGTGATCCGTTGAGCACGAGATGAATCGACGCGCTGTCCCGACCGCCGCCCTGCTGGCACGGATGCCGCTGTTCAGCAGCCTGGCGCCCACGGCCCTGGAACACCTGGCGGCCGTCACCGTCACGCTGCGACCCAGGTCCGGCGCGGTGCTGTTCGACCGGGGGGAGCCCGCGCGCGGCATCTATCTGGTCGTCTATGGCGACATCAGGCTGATCTCGACCACGTCGGCGCGCGGCAGCCGCCTGACCGGGATGGCGCACGCCGGACAGAGCTTTGGCGAGCCCGTGCTTTTTTTGGAGCGCCCGACGCTGGTGCGCGCACAGGCGGCGTGCGACGCCCTGGTGCTGATGGTGCCGGGCGAAGCCGTGTTTGCCGAACTGGGCCGCAATCCGAAATTCGCGCGGCAGATGATCGCCGGCCTGAGCCGGCGCGTGCAGACGCTCGTAAGCGAACTCGACCAACAGGCCCTCGGCAGCGGCAGCGCGCGCTTCGTCGCCTACCTGGCGCGCCAGGCGCAGGGCGCGCAAAGCCTCTCCTGGACCCTACCGGCCACGAAAAGCCAGATCGCCTCGCAACTCAACGTGACGCCCGAGCACTTCTCGCGCATCCTGCGCGACCTGGCCGCAGCCGGCCTGCTCGAAGTCCAGGGCCGGCGCATCGTCGTGCCCGACATGGAGCGACTGCGGCAAGGCGCCCAGTGAGTCCGGGAGGGCCCGCGGCGCTGCGGATCGCGCGGCCGCCAGCCCTGGCCTGGCCGCAGCCCCTGGGTCGCGCTCCAAGCCGGTCAAGCCGGCATCCCGGGCCCCGGGTCGACATGATGAACGCGACCTAAACGCACCGTTCAGCATTGATTCACGGCCTCTCGCCCACACTGGCTCCACGGTCCGCATCGACTGGAATCCACGCCAAGGAGAGCACCATGAAATCCACCGCCCTGATCGCCACGATCGCCGTCCTGGCCGCTGTCGGCAGCTCCGCGCTCCTGGCCGCCGATCGCGCCACCGGCTACGACCACGACATGCAGGTCGTCACCAACCACGCCGCCGAAGGCACGCGCGCCCATGGCTGGCGTTACTTCACCGACCCGCAGGCGCACCGCGCCGTGGTCATCAGCCCCGAAGGCGACTACTACCTGAGCCGCGGCAAGGGCCTGCACTGGGTGGCGGGCACGCCGGCTGCCACCTGAGAAATCGGGGCCAGCCCGCGCAGCAGGGCTGGTGCCCTCGGCGGGCGCCAGTCAGCCTCATTTTCCTGAACGCGAACCAGGGGGCAGACCAGACCAAACCCCGAGGCCCAAAGCCCGAAGCCCGCAGCCCGCAGACCAATGGGATGGTCGAGCGCTTCAATGGGCGAATTGAAGATGTCTTGCGAACACACCGCTTCATCGATGGGCAAGACATGAAGCAAACCATCGAGCGCTACGTGCATGTGTACAACCACCAGTTGCCCAGTCTGCGCTTCAATCCAGAAATCCGGTACAGCCATGAAAGAATGCCACAGAAACAAGCCTGAATTGTTCAGAAAGAGAGGCCGTACGATCATCTGGGATGCGACAGTTGCCCTGGTACCGGGTGATTCAAGACGACGGATCAGACCTCTTCAATCTCGAGCAAGTGACAGGTATGGGTTGTTTGGCGGCGTTTCTGCGAACAGTAGGCGCGCATCGTCCAAGAGATAGCCGTGGAGGTGGCGAGACCTCCTGGGGCCAGTAACCTCGCAAGCCCAAATATTTCGGCCGTTGGGATGCTTACGGTGCTGCTGTAGTCGCTCAAAGCGTTTTTGTACCCACTGCCAACCCTGCTGGCTATCCTGCTTAGCCAGCATACCTACCTGAGGGTGCTCCTGTGCATACCGCTGGAATACACCGGGACTGACCAAATATGCAGCATCGCTGACGGTATGCACCAGCGCCTTCGCGTCATTGATGATGAGCCGCCGCGATGCGATGCCCTGTTGCAGCCACGCCATGAAGTGCTCGCCAGATGGCTGCGTCGCCGAGGATGAGAGCACAGGTATAGGTGACGAGGGCGGAGCCGCAGCCGAGGTTGGCGCGGACGCCTGGGCGCGCGCGGCAAGCACCTCGCCTGAGATGGCTTGCGCAGCCTGGTGGGTGGCAGGCAGGTCATCCGCTCCCACCATTGCCAGCACGTCCGCCATGACGTCGGGCACGGCCTGGACCTTGGATGAAGGAATCGGCGCGGTGCTACCGCTTTCCCATTGCGGAGCCCCTTGCTTTTTCGAGGGGGGTGTAGTGTTTTCCGTAGGACGACCGTCCGACGCATTGGCCTCTTTATCCTCGGAGGTCGCCGCGTCGATCGCCACCGTTCCAGCAAATGACGCAGGCCGCTCGTCAGTCTCCCAAATCAGCGCAGGCGCGAGCCGCAGCAGGGTGAACGAATGGGACCAGCCTGTGGAACTCGTCACCGTTGCGCGCCAGATCGCCTTGCCGTCGGGCGTCGGCTGCAACATGCCGTGATCCTGGAGGACGTTGAACACCGCGGTGTTGTTCGCCGGGATGCCATCGACGCCCTGGGACAGCAGGTGCGCGCGGAGCTTGTCGGAAACGGTTTTGCTCACCAGCCATAGCGCATCGTCCGTGAGCCAGCCATCGGAGGCTTCGGGCTGGTTCAGTTTCAGCTCCTCCTTGAGCAGGTAGCGCAGGCCGTTGACCAGTTTGCGTTGGAGCGAGTGCTTGGGTGCGGCCATGGCGCGCGCTGGGTCGCCCCCCAGCTCCTGGGCGACGGAGGCACGGTCGGCCTGCACGACCAGCTCGCCCAGCACCCCGGCGTGCTCGTACTGCCCGGCCAAGACGTAGAGCAGCGGCGCCCACAGGGACGGATAGCCGCTGAGCCAGTCCAGCAGATCGCGGTCGAGCAGTTGCCGGTAGAGCAAGCCTGTCGCGGCGCTGTGGAGCCGGTACTCGCGATCGTCGCGGTAGCGGAAGCGGTACGGCTGACGCAGCGGGCCGTGCCACGGGTGCCAAGTGCTGCCGTCGGCCAGCTCGACGTGCAGATCGACGGCGACCTTGCCGATGTCGTGCAGCAGCGCTGCGTAGGCAACGGCGGCGGTCCAGGCCTCAGACTGCGCGGCCTGGTCCTCCGGGCTGGCGCCGATGGGCAGCAGATGGGACTGCCGCAGCTTCAGGCTATAGGCGACGATTTCGAGGCCGTGGTCCAGCATGCCACCTGGATAGGCGTGGTGATGCGCTTCGGACGCGGGGAACGCCTGAACCAGCTCGGCGTAGCGCTCCAGTGGCGCGCGGTACAGGGTGGCGAACTGCCTGCGCGAGAGCGAGGTGCGCTGCCAGATGTGTTCCAGCAGCTTCTGCCGGCGCGGGGTAGCCAGCAGCGATGCGGCCGGCTCCGGCCGCATCAACCCTTTCGGGAGGTCGGTGGCGGGGGCTGGCGACGGCGCGGCAGCGACCGGAGGCCGTTTTCGCTGGAACAGGGAGAGCATGTCGGTGTCCTGATGGCTGGCCGGGTGGGAGGCCTTTTGGCCTTTTCGAGGTAGGGCCTTTCCCCTTGCCCCCCATTCCCTTGCCGTTTCGACCCTTTGGCCTTTCTCCGTTTCGGTATAGCGGGGCCTGGGTTGCGGCTCCAGCGTCAATGTGGAACCCGCATGAATGGATTGGACGGCGACCCGGTACTGGCCTCGACCTATGCTGCGAGAGCGCTGCTTCCGCCAGGTAGGCTCCTAAAATGCGACAAAGTTGACAAACGAGACTAAGGAGATTAGAGTGAATCCTGTCTCAAACCTACCTGGGAGATGACCATGCCCACCGCCATCGAATTCATTGCTGATCGTCTGCCGCGCGTCACGGTGGAGGACGTACGCCGCTTCGCCGATACCGTCGAAATCAGGAATGCCCCGGCTTTCGCAGCCGAGTTGCAGGCGTTCATCCACGAGCGCGTGGAGGCGGTGACGCTGCCCGCCAACCTGGAAGCCGAGACGGTAACGCAGGCCTTGCAGCGCAAGGCGGCCGCGTTGCGTGCCGACACGCGCTGGGCTCCGAGTGAAACCGACATCCAGCGTGGCCGCGCCGTGCTGCTGGAAGCCTTCAACCAGCCGCATAACCTGCCGATTCCCGAGTACGCCAAACTGGCGGACAAGTCCCGCCAGCAAATCTACAAGGACATCCTTGCTCGTCGGCTGCTGGCGCTGAACGTGGGGCCGCGCGGCCAGAAGCTGCCCGACTGGCAGCTCGACCCGGTGAAGCAGCAGTTGACCCAAACCGTGCTTCAGGAGGTCGAGGGCATCGACCACTGGACGATCTACCGTGCGCTGTCCGAACCACTCGAAGGCTTGGGCGGTCGCTCGCCGGTGGATGCGGTGACGCATGGCACGATCGATGACGTGGCCGAGGCCGTGTTCAACGTGCTGGGCGTGCAGGTGCATTGAAGCGAGATCGCCATGAGCCACGAGCTGCCTTCGTTCCTGATCGATGCCGGTGAACTGCTCCAGCATGTGAGCCGCATCGTCTATCGGGGCAGCCCGCTGTACTTTGGCCGTAGCGGCACGAATCGCTACGATGACCCGGCGGGAACCTACGGCGTGCTCTACTTGGGGCGCGACCTGCCCACGGCGCTGATGGAGTCGGTGTTTCACAAGCACCAGTGGCTTGAAGACACGAAGCGCTCTATCGCCCTGAAGGAGGTTCAGGCCCGGATGGTGCGTGCAGTAGGCGTGATGGACGACGTGCTCCTGGCCGACCTCACGGCGCCGGGCGTCATGGCGGGCTACTTCGGCCTGAACCTGGAGCAGTTGGCCAGCCGAGACTACACGCACACGCAACAGGTATCCGCCCAGGTGCACGCGATGCATGGAGACGACGGCCAGCCGCTGTTCGACGGAGTGTTCTATCCGTCGCGCAACAACTATCCCGCCAAGAGCATCGCCCTGTTCGAGCGCGCGGGAGCGAAGGTTGGCGTCATCGAGGACATCGACCTGGTGGACCATGTGGACTGGCCGCGTTTCGTTGCTACCTACCGCATCGGCGTTGAACCCGACCCCGGCCCGGTGGGGCCGGATGACGAAGCGTCCTGAAGCAGCAAGAAAACACATTGAAGCCGCAAACCGAATGAAGTGGAGCAAACTGGAATAGGCATTCCTCAACAGCAGGAGACGACCATGAACACGACGACCCGCACCAGCACCGCAGAACGCCTCGGCCGCGCCTTTGGCCGCGGATGGCGTGCCTATGCGCGCGGCGAACGGCGGGCGTCGAACTGGTTGATCTCCAAGGGCTTGCCGGTAGCTGGCGCTGTCGTGCTCGTGTGGGCGGTCAAGCTGGCCGCGCTCGGGGCGCTGCTGTACACCACCTTCTGGCTGGCTCTGCTGCTGGTGTGCGTCATGGTCGTTGCCTGGATGGCCCGCAACGCCGACCTGAGCGAGGAGTTGCCCGAGCCAGAATGGCGAAACGGACCAGCCGGGTTCGGCCTGTACACCTACGACGGTTTTCGCATTGATCCCCATTTCGAGGACGATTGACAGTGATCACTTCTTCGACACTGCATTGATCGCGATACTTCCTCCCTTCCCACCGGCAGCCTTGGCATCGCCAGTGGCACCAGCGAGCCCTTGCAGCACGTTACCGGCGCGAACGCCCGCCCAGGCCAAGGCCATGATCCAGAAGGTAGGCAGCACGATGAACATCGTGCCTGTGATGAACATCAGGAGCATGTCGCCGAAGGCGTTGTTCAGCCCCACCAGCGGGTCGAAGTTGGTGTGCGGCCGGTTCCAGCCGAAGCCCCAGCCATAAAGCGCGTCCAGAATCGTCGAATCGATCCAGCGTGCGAGCTGGAACCAGAAGTCCGTGAAGAACAGCGCGAACTGCACGACGCTGACGGTGACGACCGTCTTCAGGTCATAGGTGCCCACGACCAGCACGAGCGGGATGCAGATGACCAGTGCCATCTTGAGCAAGGCGAGCACCATGGGCAGGGATTGGCGCACGACGTCCATGGCGGGAAACGCAGCAATCGCGCCGACTGCCATGCCGACGTCGCCCGTGGCGCGCGTCACGATGTTCGGCAGGGTCTTGTCGATCTGGCCACCGTAGTCCGTATAGACGCTGCCCTGGTTCAGTTTCTGCTGCCGCGGTGACGCGATGGCGCGGATCACCGAATCGTCCAGCTCGGCCCGGCTGAGGAACCCGGCCCAGCCCGCCAGGCGATTCAGCAGGCTCGGGTCCACTTGCCCCAGCAGGCGTGCCCGCAGGCCGTTGCTGCCGTCCGACCACCACTGCCTGCAAGTCGGGTAGCCGCCACCGTTGGCAACCTGCGCGAGGCCAGCATCGCGGGTGTCGTCATAGGGCCATGCCTCGCGCGCCGTGCTGGAGCGATAGCTGTCGTAGTAGCCACCCGTGTCCGTGAAAAAGCGCGAACCGATCCAGGTCACGTCGTGCATCTGCTGCTCATCGAGATCCGGGCGCTGCATGAACAATTTGGCCCGCGCAGGCCCATAGCAATCCCGCGAGAAGTCCGCGACCTCCTGAGCCAGTACCGGGTCGTCAATGCGCGTCGCATCGATCTCCATGCGCATCTGCCGCAGGTCTGTTCCGCACGGGATCGCCGCTACCGAGGCGCTCGTGACGGCGCGCGACAGTGCATGCATGAAGGCCCACCAGACCGGCACCTTCGCCGACTGGTTGTTGATGGTGCTGAAAGACTGCGACCAGCCGGTTTCCGTGGGCTGCGGCACGCTGACTTGGCATTGTGCCGAGCGCGAGCTGTCGTACTGGATGGTGCTGAGGTCCACGTCGATGAACGGAATGCCCGCGAACATCACCACGACGATCGCGACGAATACCCGGTTCTCGATACGGGCGGCACTCAGGACGCCTTTGTTGCCCTCGTCAGCGCCTTCCGCGCGGGCCTTCAGCCACTCCTGCACGACGATGGCGACGAAAGGCAGCGCAAACACCCCGCTGGACACCAGCACGGCCCAGATGCCGTTGTTGACGACCCAGGACACGAGGGTGAGGTAGTACTCCAGATAGTCGGTCGTGAAGAGCGTCATGGCCCCGATCTCCCCTCAAGCGGCCTGCATCAACAGGCTGGCTTCCAGCGCGACGATGGCCACGACGCCGGCGACCTCGGTGCGGATCAGCCGGCGCCGCGCCTGGCCATCTGTCCCGCTTTGGTCTTCGCGGGCCAGCACCCGGCGGCGCATCCAGAACCATCCATAGGACGTTGCCGCGTACACGCACAGCCGCCAGATGAAGAAATACCCTGCGGAGGCCGCCAGCCACCGTTCCCAGCCTGCAACGCTGCCGACCAGGTAGATGCCCGCGACGTTCGCCCCCACGGCGGCGGCAACGATCAGCACCAGCCACAGCAGCGTCTTCGCCGCGCGCCGGCTGAACAACCAGCGCAGCGGCCGCCAGGCCATGCGCGCCGGGCTCATGGCCGACTCCCCGGATTGCCCTTCTGGAGCTGGTCGAGACGGTCCGGCACAGGATCGCCCTCGTAGATGCCGCGCGAGCCGGCCGCGCGCGCGCCGTGGCGCTGGATGATCGCCATGGGCGAGTTGTTCGCCAGCTCGCGCCGCAGCTCCAGTTCGGTCTTGAGGTTGCGAATCTCACGGTCGAGCGTGTCGCTCTCGTGGTTCACCGCCTCAACGGCAAGCTCGTTGGCCGCGACGTTGGGTTCCTTCTTGCCCGTGAGCAGCGTGCGCTGCAGCAGCAGCGCCTTCTCCAGCACGGACGCCAGCGCGACCTCGGACGCCAAGCGCTGCGACAGCAGGTGCTGGTCGGGCTCGTCGCGCAGCGCCTCGATCACGCCGCGCGTGATCGGCAGCGACGCGCTGCCAGCTTCGCGCAGGTTCTCCGGCGTCGTGTTCTTGGCCTTGGTCACCAGGTCCTGGAGCGCCTGCAGCTTGGCGTCGTACTCCTCCTGGATCAGCGGCGTGAGCCCGACGCCCGGCGTCGTCTCGGTCTTGGTGCAGGCATCGCACGTGCGCTGCTCCTTCTCGCCGAGCACGCGCGTGGCCCACTCGACGGCAGCCTGCGGCGAGGTCCAGGTCTGGCACGAGAGACTGCTGCAACTGGCCGGCGCAATGGACGAGGTGTCGGTCACGCCGCGGCCGTTGACCAGGTTGTAGCCGGCGCGGGTGACATCGCCGACGACCTTGATCGCGGGCTGGCCGGAGCCGCCCGCGTTGCTGCCCCCGACCCACGGCACGCCGTCATTGCCGCGGCGCGTCTCGGCTTGCTCGATGGCCGAGACCGCATCCGTGCTCGACACGGCATCGCGCAGCGCCAGGCCTTCGGCCATCTGGCTCCAGCCGAGCTGCCCGCCCGCCGTGTCGGCCATCTTCTCCGCCATCGCCCGGCAGGTGAGCTTGGAGCGGTCAAAATCCAACCGCGCCTGCAGCACGCCGTTGGTGAGCAGGTTGTACAGGCCCGGATCGGCGCGCTGGATGATCAGCGCCGGCAGCGAGGCGACCGCGCTGGTGGCGCTCTGGATCACCGACGACATGATTTGCTGGAAGCCGTTGGTGATACCGTTGAGCTGGTTCTTCAGCGTGGTCTGGAGGCTCATGTCCCCGCAGATCAGATTGCTGTTCCAGCCCACACCGACCCCGATCGAACGCATGCCGGCCGCACGCCCCATCGACACGGCATTGCCGCCGCCAATGGAGTACATGACGTCATCGCCGATGACGCTGCCGCTGGTCTGGTAGCCCAGTTGACCCCAGGCCATGCCGCCGCCCAGCGCGAGCGCGCCGGCCAGCGCCAGGACGATCTCCTTGCGACGTGCCTGGCGGGAGAACGGATTGAATGCAGGACGGAACTTCATGGCACCACCTCAGAGGAAATCGACGCTGCCGAGGAACACCTGGCCCCGGCGTTCGCAGCAGGCATACGGCCGCCACAGCGCCCATGCGTAGTCGCCTTGCTGCGCTTGGGTAAGGAAGCCGCTGCGCGGGAAGACCGTGCAGGACGACGACAGGACGGGTGTGAGTTCTTGCCACTTGCCGGTGGAGGCATCGCCCTCCATCAGCGCGCCGGCTGGCCAGTAGCCGTCGCGGGAGTTGGCAAGCAACGGCTGATAGACGTGGATCTGCCCCCGGCGAGTGACCACATCGCCCGCACGCTGGGCCACCACTGCGCCGGCCTTGAAGTCGTCGGTCTGGTGCAGGAAGCCGCCACGGGGATACACGTTGCCCCACAGGTTCATCGTGGTGCGTGCGCCGACCTCGCGCCGGCCCGGAATCAGCGCTTCCGGGTAGGCCATCTCAGGCACGTTGTAGCGCCAGGCCAGCGTATCCAGGGTGCTGAGCAAGTACGGCATGAACGCCGTGCCCGCGCCCTCACAGAAGTAGCCCGACGACGAGACGAACTGGTTGAACACCTCGACGCCGGGGTGGCCGATGACGTCCGCGTTCTTGAATTTGGCGAGGTTGTTTTCGTGATCCTCGTTCGTGGTTCCATCGCCGCCCGCTTGGGCGGACGGGTTGGGCGTGCTCATCGTCCGGACTTCGGCCCAGGGGTTTTCGCCGGTATTCGAGTACGACGACACCACCGCATCAGGGATGTAGTGGCGCACCTTGATCGACGTGCGAACCGTACAGCCGGTCCAGGTGCAGTAGAGCCAGTAGCAGATGCCGACGACGCGGTATTCGAGGCAGTCGGGCGAAGCCACCGAACCTACGATGGTGGCGGTGTTGAGGGCGTAGCTGCCGGTGGCACTGAGCAACAGCACGGAGGCGACGGCGCCGCGCAGGCGGCGCATCAGATCGAAGGGGTGGTTCACGGCTGCGCCCTCCGGTACTGCTCGATGCGCGCAACAGCGCGGGCCACATCCAGCTCGCCATAGACCACATAGCGCTGATCCACGACAACCGCTGGAATGCTGGTGATGCCCAGACTCCATGCGTCGGTGACGCCCTGGTATGCGGAGGCGACGCGGCGCTGGAGGTCGGCGCCGCCGCTGGAGAGCCGGCGCTTGACGATGGCCGCCGCCTGTTCAGGGGCGGCGGGCAATTCCGCTGAAAGCTCCGCTTCAATCCGGCGGGCTTCGTCCAGCTCGATCAGCCGCTCGCCACCCATGGTCTTGACCGGGTGGCGGCTGTCGGTGACGACCAGCACGTCGGCGGCGAAGGCGGACGCGCTGAGAGCGGTCAGGGCCGCCAGCAGCGCAAAGGGCAGGCCAAGGATTCGCCAGCCTGGAGCGAACCGGGAATGAGATGCTGGCATGTCGATAGCCCCTGAAGTGGATCAGGGTCCCATCAGACGCGCAAGCGCGCGCTGCAGCGGCAAACAATGCGAAGTCCGGCATGCCCTATTTATTGAGACGCCGCCGCGATGGATTTCTACATTGGCGGCATGGAACCGCTCGACCCTGGCGAGCCCCCTCGGCCACGCGCCGAGGCCAGCGCCACGCACGCCAAGCACCGCATGAAACCCATCATGTCGGCGCTCGAATACGTGCGTCGCAACAAGATGGAGTGCGCAGCCTCCCTTTTTGGCGCGATGGGTTCCATGCTCCTGTCCTTCAACGGGGAGCATGCGAAGTTTGCATGGGTCATTTTCTTTGTCAGCAACGCCATGTTCGTTGGCGTGGCGTTCCGCAAGCGCCTGTTCGGCTTTCTGGTTCTGCAAACCTATTTCACGATCACCGCCGTGAATGGGATCATTAATTACTTCTGAAAGCCGCCGGCCCCCCTGCAAAAGTGTGCAAGACCGCCCCGAGTGCGCGGGCACTGGGAGCGATCGTGCGGGGAGCATGGCTACATCAGGCCGGCTTCGGCGAATGAGTACGGGGTGCCCTGGCCGACGATGAGGTGATCGAGCACTCTCACGTCAATCAGCGCCAACGCAGCCTTGAGCGTTTGAGTCATCGTGCGGTCGGCGCTCGACGGCTCCGTGCAGCCCGAAGGGTGTTGATGACAAAAAATGACTGCGGAGGCATTCAGTTCCAGGGCACGCTGCACGATCGGGCGCGCATGCACCGAGGTTGAATGGACCGTGCCTCTGAACATCGGCTCGTAGGCCAGCACCTCGTGCATGCTGTTAAGGAACACGATGGCGAAGATTTCGTTGGGCTCGGCGGCCAGTTTCAGATGTAGATAGTCCCTGACGGCGGCAGGCCGCTCCAGGGATGGCCCCTTCTTGAAGACCCGCTGTTCCAGCAACGCGATGGCTTGCCGGATGATCCAGTCATCGGATTGGGACGCAGGGGAAAAACGTGGCTCCACGCAGGAGTCATTGACGACGAGAGACATGGCGAACCTCCAGAATGTGAACGGAGGACGCCACCCTGGGAGGGCAAGCCCTCCTGGGGATAAAACAGCGGAACAAGGTGCATCCACCACCGCGCAGCGGTGATTGTTCGCAGCCAGGATGCGAAGCGAACGGGTCGCGGTCAGCGCGGCAAGCCGCGCCGTAGCCTCCAAGACCGAGGGCTACCTGGGCATGTCGCCGACAACGTCGGCAGGCATTTCGGATGTGGGGGCGGCGGGTGAAGCTGCCGCGTCGCTGGCCATGTCCCCGGCCGCCAGCATGTCCATGGCCGACAGCAGGGCATCGCCCTCGATGGGCCCCTGCAGCAGGATGGCCTGGCCCGTCTGGCGATCCAGCAGCCGCAGCGACGGCGTGGCGGTCACGCCGCTCTTGGTGGCTTCCGCGGCCTGCGCGCGGATGGCCACGTTGGGCCGCTCGCTCGCCATGCACTGTTCGATGGCTGACGTTGTTTCGGGGTAACGCAAGCCAGCGGGCAAGCCCTGGCCGTCGCTGCGCGTGTGGGCATAGACCCATTCGACCGCCTGCCAGAACGCTGCATGCCCGCCCACTTCGGCGGCGCACTCGGCCAGACGTGCCTCGGCCGACGCGGCAGGCTCATGCGCGGCCAGCGGCTGGTGATGCCATTGCAGTGTGACGTCGGTGTTGTTGCCGACCCACCGCTTGAGCTGCGGGAAGTACTCCCGGCAGAACGGGCATTCCAGGTCGGCATAGAGCGTCAGCGTGAAGCGGCCTTCCGGGTTGCCCATCTGCCAGGGTGGCCCAGCGACCTGTGCCGTGCTGGCCGGCGCGGGCGACGGCGCTGAGGATTCGCCGGGCGTCCGGGACACCAGCCAGGTCAGCAGCAGCGCGACCAGCACGGCAGCCAATACCCAGGGCCAGCGAGGCCGCCAGCGGCGACGGCGGAACGCCTGGACCTGCATCGGAATGGAAGGACGTTTCTGTTCCATGGCGTTCTCCGGTTTACGACAGTTTCAGGGCCGGCGACTCGATGCCGCGGGCCTGGTCGATCTTCTCGGCCACCTTGAAAGCCGCTTCCAGTTCGGTGCTGCCGTACTGCTGCATGAGCTGGTAGCGTTCGGCCTTCTCCTCGGGTTCTGTCTGCGCGAGGGCGAGGTACAGGGACGGCGGCACGGCGCGGAACAGCACTTCCATGCTCTTGGAGAGGATGACGCCTTCGGTGAATTTCCCCGCCTCTTTGCGCGCCGAAAGCATCAGCGCCTTCTGCGCGGGCGAGAGTTCGCGGAACCGCGCGATCTTCTCGACTTCATCGGGCGGCATGCTGAGACAGATCCACCACTCGATCATGTTGAGCATGGGCTCCGCGGCGCGCGGCAAGTCGTCGATGTTCTGCGTCGCGAGCCAGAACCAGGCCCCCAATTTCCTCCACATCTTTGTAATTTTCACGACATAGGGCGCGAGCAGCGGGTTCTTCGTGATGATGTGGCCTTCGTCGGTGACGTTGATGATCGGGCGGCCCAGGTACTGGTCGCGCTCGGCGATGTTGTTCACCGTGCTGATCAGGCTGATGTAGGCGATGGAGAGCTGGGCGTTGTAGCCCTCCCGTGCATAGGTCGCCAGATCGACCAAGGTGATGTCGGCTTCGGGCCACGGCGTGCCGTCGCGGTCGAACATCTCGCCGTCCGTGCCTTGGCAGAACATATCCATCGCGTCCGCCATCTCCAGCAGCCGCACGCGCCGCATTTCGGGCAGCGTCGGCTCCTGGCCGCGAGTGCGCAGTGCGTTGCGCACGTCGCGCGTGAGCACCGTGCGCTTCTCGGCCACGCAGTGCTCGGCGGCGTCGAGGATGCACTGGCGGATCAGCGAGCGGTCGGCCCGCGTCATCCGGGCTTCTTCCTTGTCCTCGCCGCCCGTGATCATCAGCCGTGCCGTGATCTCCAGTTCGCCGAGCACGTCCCGCTGTTCATCCGCCTCCATGGCCGACGCATCCGGTGGCAGGTCTTCGTCCAGCGCGTCGGCATCGAGGGTCTGCACGTCGCTCGGCGTTTCGATCAGCCGGCGCGCATCCGCGAACGGTGCCAGGCTGATGCCGGAGCCTGGGGCCAGTTTGACCCGGTTCACCGTCAGTCCGAGCCTGCGCGCGAAATCGCTGAAAAGGCCGAAACTGTTGCCGGCCTCCACGATGAACAGCCTCGGGCGGTATATCGCCGTGACCTGGTTCAAGAGGTTGTTGAGCGTCGCTGACTTGCCCGAGCCGGTAGGGCCGAACAGGAACAGGTGGGCGTTCATCTGCCGATCTAGGCGATTGAGCGGATCGAAGGTGATCGGGCCGCCACCACGGTTGAACATCGTGATGCCGGGGTGCCCCGTGCCTTGGGCGCGCCCCCACACCGGCGACACGTTCGCGATGTGCTGCGCGAACATCAGTTGGGTGTACCACCTGCGCCGATCCTGGCCGGGGTTGTAGCAGCACGGCAACCAGCGCAAGTAGCTGTTGAGCGGTGCCACCTCGTCGTCCTCGCGCACCGGCTGCAAGCCGGCATTGAGCATCACGTTCGCCAGGTCCAGGCCGCGCCGGTCCAGTTCCGCTTCGTCAGGTCCGCGCAAGTAAAACGCCAGCGTCCCCCGGTAGAGCTTGTGCGCGCTGCCGATGAGGGAGCGGGCTTCCTGCACGTCCTTGAGCGTCTGCTCCGACGCCAGCGTCTCGCCCACGGCCTTCTTCGCCAGGTGGTTGAGATCCGCTTCCAGCACATCCTGCGGTGTGGCGACCATCGTGAGACAAAGCAAGGTGTCCTCCGGCATCTGGTCGAACAGCGTGTTGATGGCATCCCCTTTGCGGGTCTCGCCGGTCAGGTGCCCGGTGCCGGGCGGCATGCGCAGCCGATCGGTGATCAGCACGCGGTGCGGCATGCCGTCGAAGTACCAGGTGCCATGCTCCACGTCGGAGCGTGGCTGGCCGAAGAACAACCGCTGGCTGAAATCCCGCCCGCTCGCCAGTTCGATTTCGTCGGCCTCGCTTTCCTCTGTACTGTCGGGGTAGCGGGCCAGCGCATAGAAGCGCTCGCGGTCCTCTGCCTCTGGCCCGAGCAATGCGGGACGCGGATTGAACCACCGCAGCAGCCAGTCGTGGACGTCGGCCGCGGCCATGCGCCGCGCCTGGATGCCGGCGTTGGCCAACCCGCCGCACAGGCGGTCGCAGACGATGTTCAGCATCTGCTCGGGCGTCTGGCCGCGGCGGCTTGCCTGGCCCTGTCCTTGTCCGGTCACGCGGCGATAGACAACCATGCGCACGCGCCGCGTCTGGCCGCGCCAGCGCAGCCGTGTGACCACCGTGTCCTCGAACAGGCCGCCCGGTTTGGCCACCGCACGCAGGTGGTGGCCGAAGAAGCGAAGGTAGAACTCGGTGAAGGCGGTATCGCGGGCGCGCGGCTGCACGTAGTCGCGCAGGGTCTGCATGTACTGGTCGAAACTGGGCTCGTCCTGAGCGTAGAGCTGGAGCACCCAGGGGTTCTCGTCCAGTTCATCGAACGAATCCTGGAGCGCGTTCTCCAAGGCATCGCGGGCGTGTGCGAGCCAGCCGGGTTCCCGGCCCTCGGTGCCCAGTGGCACCAGTTCGTAGAAGGCGGCCACCGATTGGCCGTCCTCCAGCAACATGGTTTTCGACTGCGGCAGGAATTCCACCCACGGCAGCAGTTCTACGAATGACGGCGCGACGTCGTACAGCGCCTGCTCATCGGCCAAGGTCGCCGGCCTGCGTCCCTGGACCACTGCGCCCGGTTCGGGGATGCCGGCCCGACGCAAGGCCTCGACGTGGCGCTGCCAGCCGTCCGGCTGCTCGTAATCGCCACCGCCGGATGCGGCCTGCTTGAGCCAGGGAAACTTCCAGCGCATCAGTAGTCCTCCACGCGCTCGCCCGGCATGGCGTACTGCACGCGCTGATACAAGGGGA
>JBBAFU010000005.1:0-175422 GCA_041655275.1 Castellaniella sp.
GGCGTGCATGGTGAAAACTCCCAGAAAACAGCCTATATTGAATAACAAACTGGGAGTTCCGGCTATCGGGGATAGCCTGTAAACCCGCTATCCATGCGGGTTGCAGGCATTAATCAGGGCCGACTAAATAACGTGCAGGATCGAATGTAGGCAGATCGGAAATCCTTGTAGCGTTCATGACGGGCTCTCCTGATTATCGCGGAGGATGCGCGCCCTGCGGATGAGTCTTGCCCGTGTGACGGGATCTTTAATGCTATCGAACCACGCGTCGAATTCGGGCAAGGTTTTTATCGTGTACATGAATGGTTGTATTCTATCGAATACACTACATCAAACACTTATTCTTAAATATGAGTGACAAACTTGGTCACCAGATAGCCGTCGAAGGTTTCACTGCCGCCTTCGCTGCCGATGCCGCTGTCCTTGACGCCGCCAAAAGGCGTTTCCGGCAGGGCGCTGCCAAAATGGTTGATATTCACCATGCCCGACTCCAGGCGGTTGGACACATGGGTGGCCGTCTGCAGCGAATTGGTGAAGACATAGGATGACAGGCCGAAAGGCAGGCTGTTGGAGCGGCGCAGCACTTCTTCCGTATCCTTGAAGCGCACTACCGGCGCGATGGGACCAAAGGGCTCTTCCGTCATCAGCAGCGCCTCTTCGGGCACATCGGTCACGACGGTGGGCGAGAAGAAGCAGCCCGTGCGGTCCATGGCCTGCCCGCCCAGGATGACCTTGCCGCCCAGCTTCACGGCATCGTCCACGAAGCGGGCCATGGCCGGTACGCGGCGCGCGTGCGCCAGCGGCCCCATCTGCGTTCCGGGCTCCAGACCATCGCCCACGCGAATGCCTTTCATGTTCTCGGTGAAGATATCCAGAAATTCATCGTAGACGCCTTCCTGGATATAGAAGCGCGTGGGCGAGACGCAGACCTGGCCTGCGTTGCGGCATTTGAAGCGGGCCAGCATCTTTGCGGCACGCGCCACATCGGCATCGTCGAACACCAGCACCGGCGAATGCCCGCCCAGCTCCATGGTGACACGCTTCATGTGTGCACCGGCCAGGGCCGCCAGTTGCTTGCCCACGGGCACAGAGCCGGTGAAGGAGACCTTGCGCACTATGGGCGAGCGGATCAGGTAATCGGAAATTTCCTGCGGCACACCCCAGACCAGGTTGAGCACCCCGGCCGGCAGCCCCGCTTCGTGAAACATGCGGGCAATCGCCATCACGGCGCTCGGCGAGTCTTCCGGCCCCTTGAGGATGATGGTGCAGCCCGCGCCGATGGCGGCGCAGATCTTGCGGATGGCCTGGTTATAGGGGAAGTTCCAGGGTGTGAAGGCGACGCAGACGCCGATGGGCTCGCGCAGCACAATCTGGCGCACCTCAGGCTGGCGCGGCGGAATGACGCGGCCATAGATGCGGCGACACTCTTCGGCGTGCCAGTCGGCGTGGTCCGCACAGCCCATCACTTCGCCCACGGACTCGGCCAGCGGCTTGCCCTGATCCAGCGTCATGTTGCGGCCGATGTCCTGCGCGCGGTCGCGCGAGAGCTGGGCCACCTTGCGCAGGATTTCCGAGCGCTCCATGGGCGAGCTGTCGCGCCAGCTTTCAAACGCGCGTTGTGCGGCGGCCAGGGCGCGGTCCAGATCGGCTTGCGTGGCGTGGGGCAGCCGGCCCAGCGTCTCCATCGTTGCCGGGTTGGTGATCTCCTGCGTGTTGCGGCCTTCGCCGGTCAGGAACTCACCATCGATATACAGCGCGAGATCTTCGTACATGCCTTTGTCCATCCGTATTCAGTGTCGGCGCGACGCGCCCGTGGGAGTAAACGTTCAATTCTACAGCGAAGTTTTGCAGCGAAGGCCCAATACCTTACAGCCGGCCGAGCAGGGCCAGCAGGTAGAGAGCGAGATGGCCGGGCAGGCCCTGGCGGAATACGCCCGAGCGGCGCAGGGCGCGTATTCGTCGCAAAGGGCCTTTCTGACGTACACCCTCGAATTGTTTAAGCCGGTGACGCGAGTCCTTGCTCAGGCAGGGCTCGAGGTGCGATAGCGCCGCAAGGTGGAGCGTGTTCCACTCCCGTAACCGCCCTTTCATGGCCATACGCAAGCGCGAAATTTTGGCGCGCAGCCCGGTGTTGTGTCCGATCTGGTTATGATCGTGCTGACGATATCGCACTGAAGGCCAGGTGTCATAGAATACGCGCCCGCCGCAGGCGGATACGCTGATATATGTCCACCAATCGTGCATGACGACGGGTTGTTGAGGCGGGCATTTCCACAGCAGGCGCCGTGCTGCGGAGTTGAAGACCATGGTGTTGCCGCCGGCGATATTCTGCACGAGTGCATTAGCAAACACGGGCTCCCGTCTGAACAGGGGTGAGAGCCCGATCTCCTGATCGTGCCGGTCAACGTAGCATGTTCGGCTGCCATACAGAAGCGGGCGCAATCGCGAGTTCGGGCCTGATATCTGTGCTTGCAGCAGGCGCGTCGCCCGTTCCAGTTTTTCAGGGTGCCAGATATCATCTTGATCACAATAGGCAAAATAGTCAGCGCTGATGTTGCGATTATGAACAAGCGACAGAAAGTTGGTTGCTGGGCCGCGGCCGGGGCCGCGCAGGACCACCATTTTGTCGTCGCCCCACGCTTTCTGGTATTGAGCCAGAATGGCCAGCGTGCCGTCGCGAGATCCATCGTCAGATACCCAGAGCTGCCAGTTGGCAGCCGTCTGGCGCGCGATTGAATCGAGTTGTGCTTCGAGATATTCTTCGCCATTACAGGTGCATAGCAGGATGGCGATGTGCGGTGCCGATCGTGCCTGGTCTGCAACGATCTCATAGCTGAATTGCTTTTCCGCCTCGACTGCTCGACCGCCGATGAATGAGCAACTGCCGGCGACAGCCACGTCTGGGTATTTTCTTGCCAGATGCTCCAGGCCAATATAGTAGCGCTCGGTGATCTTGCCGAAGGAGTGGTGCTGAACCTTCAGCGGGAATACGCACACTCGCAACCCAAAGTTTATGCGCGCACTGATGCAGAAATCTTCTGTATAAAGGTCGAAACTCAGATTTTCATCAAATCGCAGCCCGGGATGGGCATTCAGCAACGAAGAATGCACAAGAATGCTCTGGCAATCCAGGGTGTCCACTTCCGTCGGTTCTTGTATGGGGAGCCCGACTTCCATCGGTGCACTGCCATCCTTGTTGCTGCAGGTGTGCCGACCGTAGCCGATCGGAATTCCATTTTCGATCTTGACGCCAAAAGTCCCGTATACGCATTGCGGGTTCAATCGCCGTATGTCGGCAAGCGGGGATGTGATCTGAAAATCCTCGTGGACAAAGAAAAACCAGCAATCTTCCTCCCGGGGTTGCGCAATAATTTCATTATATATTTCCGGCAAACCCCGGTTCGTCGGGCGATTGTCAACGGCCACAAGACGGCAATCCTGCACATTAGGATTGGTCCGGAAGAATCTCCTGACCATGTCATCGTTGAGATAGACGACCACCAGATTTATGTCTTGCATAATAATGCAGCGCAACGCATCGAGTTATGAAAAATCGGCGTTCGATTTGCCGGCAAGCACTCGATGCGCATAGTTTCCGCCAATAGCGCTTGGATGACGCAGCTGTTCCAATTGGCTGATGTCATCCTCAGAGCCGGATGTCTGCAAGGCAAGGAAGAGGTTTCGGAAATCCTCGCTGCCAACGAGATCCCGGACACGGAGCCGGCGTTGTTTGGCCAGTCTTGCAAAATCGAGGACGCCCTTCTGGATGCCTTGCGCCGCAATCTTTCGCTTTTCCTCTTTGTCGCACGGATTCTGCCTGACTGGAAGATACTCGCCGTCCTCGTGGCGGATCCGAATAATACCGTCTTCCGGTGCGGCGGTCAGCAACTCCATGAGATTGATGTACTCGAGAAAATCCGACTGATCGCCATCAAAGAGAAGGCCGCTCTTGTGTCTGGCGTGTGCAACGTTGCTATTGACGCCCAGATAATAGCCATGAATAGTCTTGTCTTTATGGTTGCTGATTTTTAGCAGCGCGACCAGCGCATCCTGAATGGATCCGCCCCATCCGACGTCGGCGATCGAAATACGATTTTCTTCCAAAAATCCGACATGTTCAAGATAGGAGAGCAGTGTGTCTCGTTCGGCCAATACTTTATTTTCTATTTCATGACGATTTTTCTGTATGCATGCGTAGATATTCTGTTCGGTCAGGGTCTGCGCTTCCGGACAGGTTTTTTCCAGATCCGCAGCGAGCCCCGTAAGGTCACCATATGAAAACCGCGTGATGATGTCGCTGTGATGGCTGATACCGAGGGTATTGGTGAACTGTCGCAGGAAATTGCCATCGGTTTCGTAGTTGAAGCCGGTCAGAACCGGAAGAATCATGCAGCGTCGTGAGGCAAACAGGTAGACAGCCTCGATGTCATCGTAAAGCAGTCGAAAGACTTGGGACAGGATATGGCCATCGCGCGCAAGGAAGAAGATTTTCTTCGTTGATGGATTGTTTTTCAGCGCGCTGTCATGGATGAATTCGCAAAAGGCGGTGATTAGTGCGCCACCATAGAGGAACCCGAATTGCTGCCAGTAATCGGGGGTGGTTCCTGTTTGGCTGCTTTTCCAGTAGCGAAAGCTTGCGAGTATGAAGGAGGTGCCCAGGCTGTGACGCGCCTCGAGCAAGGGCATCTTTGAGCGGATGAAGGAGTCGCCCAGAAAGTAGTCGGGTACTTCCATAGTGTGTATGGCGTCAAAGCCATATGCAATGGGCTGAACGAAATCCGAGATCCGATTGTCCCCCAAGTGCAGAGTGCGGCCTGCGCTGTCGGGAATCTGCGCCCTCAACCGGGCAAACCGGCTGCCGTCACCCTTGATCAGATCGTCCTGAGACGAGACATGGACAGCTTCATAAGTGGTGTAGCCATTGGCGTGCAGAATTGCGGTGACCGTTGCCTGATCCAGATACATATCGGACACAAAGCAGACTTTCTTGCCGGCACGAATCCAAGTGTCATAGAGTGCCCGTATTTCCGGGTTAGCAATGCAGAACTGAAGCTCGGCGTCAATCTCCGCCTGCATCCCGGCTTGCGGCAGCAAGCGATAGATGTCTTGAAGATGTATGTCCTTCTGATCCGGATGGTCTGCTCGCGCTTGCGCCTCCTTTGCGATGCGTTCTTGCTGGAAGCCTTTCAGCCCGTGCCGGATCGCCACATACTGGAATAGGTCCACAGGGCGGCAGACAAGGCGGATCACTGCGGTATCAAACACGTCCAGGAACAGATAGTCGTAGCGATCCATATCGATGGAAGCCAGGGGCGTGTACCGGTGTTTGGGTTCGATCAAGGTTTGAGTGCTTGCCCTGAGCGCCCGATCGGTGTGCTGCGCCACCTGCCGATGCACGGTCAAGGTGCGCCAATGCTGATATACTCCGCGAGGACCATGATCCCTGACGAGCTGGATAAGGCGTCTTGCGACTTGTCGGGGTGATTTGTGCCGGAACATTTGCCGGGTGAGCGCAATATGGATCCGTGCTGAACTGAATTTCCTGCGTATGCCGCGCATCGCTTCGGTGAGGCGATGTGTTGTTGTCATGAATCGGTCACTCCGCGTTTTCAGGCGAGCAAAAATACACCAGCCTGAATTTTAGGCTGCGTCTGGTGTGCACGATGGAAGAAGGCAGCGCTGGGCATGCCTAATGTAGTGGCAATAGCCGAAGATGCATTGAGGTCTGCGTCTAGTGGCGCAATCATAACATTCATGCCGCCGAAACAATGATCGGAAGCTGTGTGTCAGGATTCCTGGCCGGCGCCGGTGCGAAGGAAAAGCAGTGTGCGTGCCAGTATAATGCTACGTTTATCTGGCTGCGAGGAGAGTGTGCGCTCCGATTCCTATTCTGTCGGCCCGATCGCCATGGTGCAGAACCTGTTTGCGCAGAAGCGTCTGCTGGTCTCGATGGTGCGACGAGACATCTCGATACGCTACAGGGGGTCGTTCATCGGCATTGCCTGGTCTCTTATTATCCCATTGCTTATGCTGGTGGTATACACAGCGGTCTTTGGTGGCATATTCAAGGCGAGATGGGGCGGGGACGGATCGACGACACAGTTTGCGTTGCAGCTTTTTTGTGGATTGACACTGCACGGCCTGCTTGGAGATTGCCTGTCCCGGGCGCCTGCCAAGGTTCTTGAACATGCCAATTACGTGAAGAAAGTGGTTTTTCCGCTTGAGATCTTGCCGGTAATTGTAGTTAGTAGCAGTTTATTCCATGCTTTGCTGAGTATTGTGATCCTGCTTCTGGCGGTGGTTTTTGTCGGTGATGGTCTGCACTGGCCGGCCCTGTGCCTGCCACTTGTACTGCTGCCTTTCCTGTTGTTGTGTCTGGGTGTCAGCTGGTTCCTGGCAGCAACGACGGTCTATGTGCGTGATCTTGTACATGTGACCAGCCTGCTGAGTACGCTCCTCCTGTTTTTGTCACCCATCTTCTATCCGATCGAAATGATCCCCACTATGTTTAGGGGTGTCATGATGTTCAATCCGTTGAC
The DNA here is from genome assembly GCA_041655275.1 of Castellaniella sp. GTDB lineage: Bacteria > Pseudomonadota > Gammaproteobacteria > Burkholderiales > Burkholderiaceae_B > JAJYRX01. The sequence goes on from JBBAFU010000005.1 coordinate 6,540, forward strand.
GATACCTGTTGAGCAGTTGCGCAGTGTTCTTATCTCTGGGCACTGGCCGAATTGGGGGTTGTTGGGCCTGTACACCGGGGTCAGTATGTTACTGGCCTGGCTAGGCTATGCCTGGTTCCAGAAGGCGCGCAAGGGCTTTGCCGATGTCCTCTGAAGATATTGCTGTCCGGGCACAGGGTCTGAGCAAGCGTTATACCGTCTATGAGCGGCCCCATCATCGCTTGTTGCAGATGCTGTTTCGTGGCCGGCGTAATTTCTACAAGGAGTTTTGTGCGCTGGATGATATCAGCTTCGAGGTGTCGCGTGGTGAGACCATAGGCATTATCGGGCGCAACGGCGCGGGCAAGTCTACTTTGCTGCAGATGTTGTGTGGCACCCTGTCGCCGAGCAACGGCAAATTTTTTGTGCAAGGTCGTGTGGCAGCGTTGCTGGAACTCGGTGCCGGTTTCAATCCGGAATTTTCCGGGCGCGAGAATGTGGTCTTGAATGCCACCATTCTGGGCTTGACCGCGGAAGAGATTGAGCAGCGATTCGATGCCATTGCGGATTTTGCCGATATTGGTCAATATATCGATCAGCCGGTCAAAACCTATTCGTCCGGCATGTATGTCCGCTTGGCATTTGCCGTCATCGCTCACGTGGATGCGGATGTGCTGGTGATCGATGAGGCGCTTTCGGTGGGCGATGCCCTGTTCACCCAGAAATGCATGCGTTTCCTGCGTCGTTTCCGTGAGCACGGGACACTGCTGTTCGTGAGCCACGACAGCGCGTCGGTTACCGCGCTGTGCCAGCGTGCCATCTGGCTCGAGCACGGCCGGCTGCGTGCGATTGGAAACGCCCGCGATATCTGCAAGCAGTACAACGCTGAGGTGTATCAGCTGGGGCGGCGTGCTTCCGAAGCCGAGGTGTCTTCCGGACAGTCTTCTGCGCCCGAGCATCGCCCTGTGCAGGCTATCGAAACGACTCCGGGTCCGGTTATTGATCCTCGATGGGACTGCCTGCGCGGCTCACCTCTGCAGAATGCAATGACGGTACAGGCATTCCAGGCCGGTGACGTTTTCGGAACGGGACACATGCACATCGAGGATTGCTGGCTTGAGCTCGAGGACGGCCGCCAGGTGATCAACATCACAGGCGGCGAATTGGTGGAGCTGGTGATTCTCTATTCAAGTGCGCTGGATATTGATTCGGTGATTGCCGGCTTCCAGTTCAAGGATCGCCTGGGCCAGATATTGTTTGGCGACAATACCTGCATCAGTACGCTGGACCAGCCGGTTGGCATTCGCAGCGGCGAGCGCCAGGAGGCGCGTTTTCGGTTCCAAATGCCGTTGCTGCCAGCGGGTGAGTATTCCGTGACGGTATCAGTTGCCGAAGGAACCCAGCTCGAGCATATCCAGCATCACTGGGTGCATGATGCGCTGCTGGTCCATTCGCTGTGTGCCAGCGTCAGCACAGGCATCGTCGGCGTACCCATGTTCGACATTCGTATACAGAGCGCAGGGCAGCTCGGGGAAGCGCAGACATGAGCTTGGCCGAGACGCCGCGCGTTCAGGTCATCCGGCTGGATGCGGCTGGTCGTCCATGGCGCCTGGCGCGCGAAATGGATTTGCATGCGGCATTGATCAATGTTCCCCTGTCCCGTGAGCCTGGTGCGCCCGGCATACCGTATTCCTTTGTCGCGATGCCCGGGCGCTACGTTTCTGCACTGCTGGCATTTGCGGCGGCCTGGTACCGCCGGCTGCCTCTGCTCATACTTAACCCGGCCTGGGATTTGTCACCAGACGTCCTGCAGGCGATTTTTGCAGAGTTGGGCGAGCAGGTGGCGTCTGGCGTTCAGGCGGTGGACGTTCAGGTCTTCAGTGATTATTCGGATCGTGTGCTCGCCTATCTGTTTACACCGGCCAGCCGCGCTTTGGCTGCGGAGGCTGCTGCCTTGTGCGATCTGAGCGGTTTCGAGCCGGCACTGGATACACAGCTGTTGCAGGCGCTCGGGCTGGATGCGCGCATATGCCGTGTGCGTACACCGCCGGGTATGGACGTGCTGCCTGCCATATACAGTTTCCCTTCTCTGGCCGCATTGGCGAAGCATGTGGCCCGGGTGCGCCTGTGCGCGTTGCGGGCGGGCAGCATACAGACATGGGCGTGCATCACACATCATGCCGGGGATTTGTTGCTGGCCCTGAAGGTCATCGAAGCCAATCCAGGGTGCGTGCAAGGGGTGCTGACACATAGTGATTACGTTGATATTGTGCACGATGTCTTGCCTGGAATGCCGGTGAAGGGAATTCAGGGTCCCATGCCGGGTCGAGGCCATGCGTGGTCGCGAGCGCATCCGCTGTTTGACGAGCTTTTGTATTTCGAGCGTTACGTGCTGCCGGCCATTTCGCCCGACGTCGCCATTTGCTTCCTGCGTCCCGTGCGTGGCTACGAAGTCGTCGACTATAGCTTTGCCGCACAGCTTGCATTTGTCTTGGCCGATGTGCAGGCAATGGCAGCGTTCCCCGGTGGCTCCGCACAGTCAAGCGACGATCTGCTATCCTCCCAGACCGTCGCCTGGCCGCGTGTTCGTGGCAAGCGTGTGTTGCTGCATTTTGATGGCGGCTGGCCAATCAAGATTTATCCGAAAAGTGCACAGGAGGCATTGATCAGGCGGCTTCGTGATGCACAGTGGTCGGTGTCGGTGACGGGAAGCCTTGCCGTTCAGGTGGAAGGCGTCGCGGTGCATGAGTTCACCAAGCTGTCGGCATTCCGGGCACTGCTTGAGGCGCATGATGTACTCGTAGGCATGGATTCCTTCCCGTGTCATTATGCGTCACAACATCTGGGTATGCCGACAATCTGCCTGTTTGGGCCGACCAGCCAGGCACACCTGTCCCATGCGTCGCCGAACTATGTCGCCTTGAGTAAAGGCATGTCTTGCGCCCCCTGTCATAGCTACAGTCACTGTCCGATATATGGCGGTAGTGATTGTCGAAATTTTGTCGACCCTGATACCGTTGTCGCCGTATTGACGCGTTGCCTGGAGCAGGCGCCATGAAGAAAGCCGTATTCACTATCTGCTCGGCCAATTATCTGCCGACCGCCAAGGTTCTCATGGATTCCTTGAGGACTCATGAGCCGGACAGCCGCCGTGTGCTTGTTCTGGTTGAGTCCAGCTGGACTGCCGGGCGCATGCGGGCACTTGGCGAGGTTCTGAATTGTGAAATCATGCCCTTGTCCGCGTTGAATCTACCCGCCCTTGAGCGCATGGCGTTTCAGTACGACATTACCGAATTCAATACGTCCGTCAAGCCATTTGTATTTAATGCCTTGTTCGATCAAGGCGCTGGTGCGGCTATTTATCTGGATCCGGATATCTGCCTGTACGCGCCGCTTACCAATTTGTGGGATGTTCTGGAGGGACACGACGCTGTCGTTACACCTCATATCACGGAGCCGCTGCCGGATGACGGGTGTGTGCCGACAAATGAAAACATGGCACGTTGCGGCCAATACAACTTCGGGTTTGTCGGGCTCGCCAATCAGCCTGATGCGCGCCGTTTTGTTACCTGGTGGGCAGAGCGTCTGGTCGATCACTGTATTTTCCACCCACATCATTTTTATTTTGTTGACCAATTCTATGGCGCCCTGATCAGTAGTTTTGTGCCTAGCACCTGTGTGTGGGCGCACCACAGCTACAACTTCGCCTACTGGAATGCATCTCAGCGCAGCCTGCAGGGCAGCGTGGCGAATGGCTGGGTGACTGGGGACGGACCGCTAGTATTCTTCCATTTTTCCGGGTTCACCGCTGCCGATCCGGACGCTCTGTCACGTCATCAAGACCGGGTCAGGGCCGAGCCAGGCAGCGCATTGAGCGAAATCAGTCACGCCTATCGTGCGGCTGTTCAGGCCAATGAAGCGAGCATGGCGGCGTTTGTTGAACCCTATTCATTTGCCTGCTACACGGACGGTACACCGATAGACTTGTTGGAGCGGCGTGCTTATCGTGATCTGTCATCCGCAGACAAACAGTTGTTACCCAACCCTTTTGATCCTGAATTGCGTGATCGCCTCAGCGTCTTTCACGAAATCAATGATGTCTCGGGCTCGCCGACGGGTTTGTTATGGCAGTTGTGGCAGTTGCGCCAGCAGGGTGACGCTTGGCGTGCGCAGGAGATCTCGGGCTTGCGACGTGAGCTTGATCGGGCCGAGGCTGCGTTGCAGGCCACGCGTGGGTCGGTGAGCTATCGGCTTGGCCGGCTCATGACGGCACCGCTGCGCTGGTTGCGCGATCGTTTGAATGTGTCTGCATAGATCGGGCGCGTTTATCGTTTGCATTTCGTTATCGAATCCGCTATAGTAATCGCCTTGCTCGCACGCGCTACTCTTATGGCTGCACGTGGCAGGGTCAAGCAGTAGGCAGGTCAAGTCGCCCGTTTTCGTCGCAGCATGTGGCGGCGGGCTTTGGCAGGAATTCAACCCAGGGTGTGCGGCGCAGCATGCGTTGCAGGCCTGACGGGACCAAAACTGGTCGTGCAGCGTCGTCAATGGTTGGCGGCAGGCGGTACGGTTAAGTTGGAACAGGACTAATCATGATTCAAATGCAGACCACGCTGGGCGTGGCCGATAACACGGGTGCACGGTCCGTCATGTGCATCAAGGTGTTGGGCGGCTCCAAGCGCCGTTACGCCGCTATCGGCGATGTGATCAAGGTTGCCGTGAAAGAGGCCGCCCCCCGCGGGCGTGTCAAGAAAGGCGAAATCTACAACGCCGTGGTGGTGCGTACCGCCAAGGGTGTGCGTCGTCGCGACGGTTCCCTGATCAAGTTTGGCGGCAATGCCGCCGTGTTGCTCAACGCCAGGCTGGAGCCCATTGGTACGCGTATCTTCGGGCCGGTCACGCGCGAGCTGCGGACCGAGAAGTTCATGAAGATCGTGTCCCTGGCTCCCGAAGTCTTGTAAGGGGCAAAGCAATGCAAAAGATTCGCAAGGGCGACGAAGTCATCGTGCTCACCGGCCGCGACAAATCCCGTCGCGGTGTGGTGCTGGCGCGTGTGGGTGCCGACCGCGTGCTGGTCGAAGGCGTCAACATGGTCAAGAAGCACAGCAAGGGCAACCCCATGGCGGGTGTGGCCGGCGGCATCATCGACAAGACCATGCCCATCCATATCTCCAATGTGGCCGTGTTCAATCCGGCTACGGGCAAGGGCGGGCGCGTCACCATCCGCGACGTGGATGGCAAGAAAGTGCGCGTGTTCAGCTCGAGTGGCGCCGTGGTCGGCGCCAAGGCTTAAGGAGGCATTCCATGGCACGTCTGCAAGAATTCTATCGTGACAAGGTTGTGGCCGACCTGGTTGAAAAGTTCGGCTACAAGAGCGTCATGCAGGTACCGCGTATCGAGAAGATCACGCTCAACATGGGTGTGTCCGAGGCGGTTGCCGATCGCAAGGTGATGGACAATGCCACGGCCGATCTGGCCCGCATCGCCGGCCAGAAGCCGGTCGTCACCGTCAGCCGCAAGGCCATCGCCGGGTTCAAGATCCGCGAAGACTATCCCATTGGCTGCAAGGTCACGCTGCGTGGCCGGCGCATGTACGAGTTTCTCGACCGCCTGATCGCCGTGGCCCTGCCGCGTGTGCGCGATTTCCGCGGAGTCTCGTCGCGTGCCTTCGATGGCCGGGGCAACTACAGCCTCGGGGTGAAAGAGCAAATCATCTTCCCCGAGATCGAATACGACAAGATCGACGCCGTACGTGGTCTGGACATCGCCATCACCACCACGGCCAAGACCGACGAGGAAGCCAGGGCCCTGCTCAGCGCCTTTCGCTTTCCGTTCCGCAACTGAAGGGGCGCTCACGTGGCAAAACTTTCACTTATCAATCGCGAAGTAAAACGCGCGAAACTGGTCCAGAAGTATGCGGCGCGCCGTGCCGAGCTTCAGGCCATCATTAACGACCAGTCCCTTTCGGACGAGGAACGCTACCAGGCCCGCCTGCGGCTGCAGCGCCTGCCCCGCAATGCCAACCCGACGCGCCTGCGCAATCGCTGCGCCGTCACGGGGCGCGGGCGCGGCGTGTACAGCAAGTTCGGGCTCACGCGGCACAAGCTGCGTGAAATGTCCATGCGCGGCGAAGTGCCCGGCATGACCAAGGCCAGCTGGTAGGGGGAATTCAGATGAGCATGAGCGATCCAATCGCCGATATGCTGACACGCGTGCGCAATGCGCAGCAGGTCAGCAAGCAGTCGGTCAGCATGCCCTCTTCCAGGCTCAAGGTTGCCATTGCAGCCGTGCTCAAGGATGAAGGCTATATCGATGATTTCCAGATCACGGGCGGCAATGTCAAGCCGGTGCTGGAAATCGCCCTCAAGTATTATGCCGGGCGCCCGGTCATCGAGCGCCTCGACCGTGTCTCGCGTCCCGGTCTGCGCATCTATCGCGGCAGCAAGGCCATTCCCGCCGTCATGAACGGCCTGGGCGTGGCCATCGTGTCCACACCCCGCGGGGTGATGACCGACCGCAAGGCGCGCGCCACCGGTGTGGGCGGCGAAGTCCTGTGCTACGTCGCCTGAGGAGCATCACATGTCACGCATAGCAAAATATCCCGTTCCGGTGCCCCAGGGCGTGCAGGCCACCATTGGTGATGACCAGATCACGGTCAAGGGCCCGCTGGGCACGCTGGTGCAGTCGCTCAATCCGGATGTCGATATCCGGCTCGACGACGGCCAGCTCAGCTTTGCCGAGGCGAACGAGTCGCGGCAGGCACGTGCCATGGCCGGTACCATGCGCTCCCTCGTGAACAACATGGTCACGGGTGTGAGCCAGGGTTTCGAGCGCCGGCTGAATCTGGTGGGCGTGGGCTTCCGCGCCCAGGTCCAGGGTAATACGCTGAAGATGCAACTCGGTTTCTCCCACGATGTGCTGCACGACATGCCGGAAGGCATCAAGGTCGAATGCCCCACCCAGACCGAGATCGTGGTCAAGGGCATCGACAAGCAGGTTGTGGGTCAGGTGGCCGCCGAGATTCGTGCCTACCGCCGTCCCGAGCCCTACAAGGGCAAGGGCGTGCGTTATGCCGACGAGCAGGTCATCCTCAAGGAAACCAAGAAGAAGTAAGCGTACAGGCAAGGACGAATCATGGACAAGAAACAAACCCGTTTGCGTCGTGCTGCAGCGACTCGCCGGAAGATCGCCGAACTGCGCGTACATCGCCTCTCGGTATTCCGCTCGAATCAGCACATCTACGCGAACATCATTGCGCCGGAAGGCGATCGCGTGCTCGTCAGCGCGTCCACCCTCGAGCCCGAGGTGCGCCAGTCGCTGTCCAACGGCGACGGCAATGCCCGCAACGTGGCAGCGGCCGGCCTGGTCGGCACACGTGTGGCCGAGAAGGCCCGCGCCGCCGGCATCGAGAAGGTGGCCTTCGATCGCTCGGGCTTTCGTTATCATGGCCGTGTCAAGGCACTGGCCGAAGCCGCGCGTGAAGCCGGCCTCAAATTCTAGGCAGGGACTGTCATATGGCTAGAGCACAAAGCAGACACGCCGCCGACGATCGCGACGACGGCATGCGTGAAAAGATGATTGCGGTCAACCGCGTCAGCAAGGTCGTCAAGGGCGGTCGTACCATGAGCTTCGCCGCGCTGAGCGTGGTGGGTGACGGTGATGGCCGCATCGGCATGGGCAAGGGCAAGGCCCGCGAAGTGCCCGTGGCGGTGCAGAAGGCGATGGAGCAGGCGCGTCGCGGCATGGTCAAGGTGCCCCTGAAGGACGGCACGCTGTACCACTCCGTCGTGGGCCGTCATGGCGCCTCCAAGGTGCTCATCTCGCCCGCAGCCGAAGGTACGGGTGTGATCGCCGGCGGCCCCATGCGCGCCATCTTTGAAGTGATGGGCGTGCGCAACGTCGTGGCCAAGAGCCTGGGGTCCAGCAACCCCTACAACATGGTGCGCGCCACGCTCAACGGGCTGCGCGCCTGCCTCACCCCGGCCGAAGTCGCTGCCAAGCGCGGCAAGACGGTCGAAGAGATCCTGGGATAAGTCATGGCACAGAAGCAAATCAAGGTGACGCTGGTCCGTTCTCTGATCGGCACCAAGAAGTCGCACCGGGCCACCGTTCGCGGTCTGGGCCTGGGTCGCATCAACAGCAGCCGCGTGCTGGCTGACACGCCCGAAGTGCGCGGCATGATCCACAAGGTGGATTATCTGATCGCCGTTTCCGAGGCCTGAAGGAAATCGTCATGGAAATCACGCAACTCAACACCCTCGAGCCCGCAGAAGGCTCCCGTCGCGGACGCCGTCGCGTGGGCCGCGGTGAAGGCTCGGGCTGGGGCAAGACATCGGGTCGCGGCCACAAGGGCCTGAAGGCCCGCTCGGGCGGTCGTCCCAAGATCGGTTTCGAAGGCGGCCAGATGCCGCTGCAGCGTCGCCTGCCCAAGCGCGGATTCACGTCTATGGGCCGTCACCTGCGTGCCGAGGTGCGCCTGTCGGACCTGGAAAGGCTGCCCATCGACGAGATCGATGTACAGGCGCTCAAGCAGGCCGGCGTCATCGGCCAGATGGTGCGTCAGGTGAAGGTCATCAAGTCGGGCGAGATCACGCGTGGCGTACAGCTGCGTGGCGTGGCCGCCACTGCGGGCGCGCGTGCCGCCATTGAGGCGGCCGGCGGGTCCATCGTCTAAGGGGCAAGCGTGGCAAGAGCTCAGGCCAAGGCAGCATCGGGAGCCCGCTTCGGCGACCTGCGCCGTCGTGTCATCTTCCTGTTGCTGGCAATGGTGGTGTACCGGCTGGGCACGCATGTGCCTGTGCCCGGGATCAATCCGGATGCGCTGTCCGACCTGTTCCAGCAGAACCAGAGCGGTATTCTGGGCCTGTTCAACATGTTCTCGGGCGGCGCGCTCGAGCGCTTCTCCGTGTTCGCCCTGGGGATCATGCCCTACATCTCGGCGGCCATCATCATGCAGTTGATGTCGGTCGTCGTGCCCACGCTCGAGGCGATCAAGAAAGAAGGCCAGGCGGGGCAGCGCAAGATTACCCAGTACACGCGCTATGGCACGGTGTTTCTCGCCCTGTTCCAGGCCGTGGGCATCTCGGTGGCGCTGGAATCCCAGCCCGGTCTGGTCATCGACCCCGGCCTGGTGTTCCGCTTCACCACCATCGTGACGCTGGTCACCGGCACCATGTTCATCATGTGGCTGGGCGAGCAGATCACCGAGCGCGGCATCGGCAACGGTATCTCCATCCTGATCTTCGCCGGGATTGTCGCCGGTCTGCCCAGTGCGCTGGGCGGCATGCTGGATCTGGTGCGCACCGACGCCATGTCCATCCTGTCGGCGCTGTTCATCCTGGCGCTGGTGGTGGCGGTCACCTACTTCGTGGTCTTCGTCGAGCGCGGCCAGCGCCGCATCACGGTCAACTACGCCAAGCGCCAGGTGGGCAACAAGATCTATGGCGGGCAAAGTTCGCATCTGCCGCTGAAGCTGAATATGTCGGGTGTCATCCCGCCCATCTTCGCGTCGTCCATCATCCTGCTGCCGGCCACCCTGACGAGCTGGTTCTCGGCATCGCCGGGCATGCGCTGGCTGGGTGATCTGACGGCGGCACTGCAGCCGCACCAGCCGCTGTATGTGACGCTGTTTTCGGCGCTCATCATCTTCTTCTGCTTCTTCTATACCGCGCTGGTGTTCAACAGCCGCGAAACGGCAGACAACCTGAAGAAGAGCGGCGCTTTCGTACCGGGTATCCGTCCGGGCCCGCAGACGGCGCGCTACATCGATCGCATCCTGATGCGCCTCACGCTGGCAGGCTCGCTGTATATCACCCTGGTGTGTCTGCTGCCCGAGTTCATGCAGATGCGCTGGAACGTTCCGTTTTACTTTGGCGGCACGTCCTTGCTGATCATCGTGGTGGTGGCCATGGATTTCATGGCCCAGACACAGACGTATCTGGTGTCCCATCAGTATGATTCGCTGTTGCGCAAGGCCAACTTCAAGGGCGCAGGTGTGCCCATGCGATGATGCAAGATGGCCAAGGACGACGTCATACAGATGCAGGGCGAAGTGGTCGAGAATCTGCCCAACGCAACGTTTCGCATCCGCCTCGAAAACGGTCACATGGTACTGGGCTACATTTCGGGCAAGATGCGCATGCATTACATCCGGATCCTGCCCGGAGACAAGGTCACGGTGGAGCTCACGCCCTATGACCTGTCTCGCGCAAGAATCGTTTTCCGCACCAAGTAAGTGGGCGGTATACAGGAAATTTGGAGTCAACCATGAAGGTAATGGCATCGGTTAAGCGGATTTGCCGCAACTGCAAAATCATCAAACGTCACGGCGTGGTGCGCGTCATCTGCACCGACCCGCGTCACAAGCAGCGCCAGGGCTAGGCGCCCGGCGTAACTGACAGAAAGGAAATATCATGGCCCGTATTGCCGGCATCAATATTCCGCCGCATCAGCACACCGAGATCGGCCTGACCGCCATCTTTGGCATCGGCCGCAGCACGGCCCGCAAGATCTGCGAGGCTGCCGGTGTCGAGACGAGCACCAAGGTCAAGGACCTGACCGACGCTGAACTCGAGCGCATTCGCGAACAGATCAACACCCTCATGGTTGAGGGCGATCTGCGCCGTGAAGTGCAATTGTCGATCAAGCGCCTCATGGATCTGGGCACCTATCGCGGCATGCGTCACCGCCGCGGCCTGCCCGTCCATGGGCAACGCACCCGCACCAATGCGCGCACCCGCAAGGGGCCGCGTCGTGCTGCGGCGTCCCTGAAGAAATAACGAGGACTCTACAAGATGGCGAAAGCATCCAGCGGCGCATCGCGCGCCCGCAAACGCATCCGCAAGAGCGTGTCCGACGGTATCGCCCACGTGCACGCTTCATTCAACAACACCATCATCACGATCACCGATCGCCAGGGCAATGCACTGGCCTGGGCGACGTCGGGCGCCGCCGGCTTCAAGGGCTCGCGCAAGTCCACGCCCTTTGCCGCCCAGGTTGCGGCCGAGTCGGCCGGGCGCGCCGCCCAGGAATACGGTATCAAGACGCTGGAAGTCCGCATCAAGGGCCCCGGCCCCGGACGCGAGTCGTCAGTGCGTGCGCTCAATGCCCTGGGCATTCGCATCACCAGCATTGCCGATATCACGCCGGTACCGCACAACGGTTGCCGGCCGCCCAAGCGTCGTCGCATCTGAGAGGGAAAGTACCGTGGCACGTTACACTGGACCAAAATGCAAGCTCTCGCGTCGCGAGGGTACCGATCTGTTCCTCAAGAGCGCCCGTCGCTCGCTGGACAGCAAGTGCAAACTCGAATCCCGTCCCGGCCAGCACGGCCGCACGTCGGGTTCGCGCACTTCCGATTATGGCCTGCAGCTGCGCGAGAAGCAGAAGCTCAAGCGCATGTACGGGGTGCTTGAAAAGCAGTTCCGTCGCTATTTCGCCGAATCCGAGCGTCGCCGGGGCAACACGGGTGAAATCCTCATCCAGCTGCTCGAGTGCCGTCTCGACAACGTCGTCTACCGCATGGGCTTCGGCTCCACGCGCGCCGAAGCACGCCAGCTCGTCACTCACCGCGCCATCGAGATCAATGGCCGCACGGCTGACATCGCCTCCATGGCGGTCAAGCCGGGTGATGTGGTGGCTGTGCGCGAAAAGGCCCGCAAGCAGTTACGCATCCGCGAATCGCTCGATCTGGCAAGCGGTATCGGCCTGCCGCAGTGGGTCGAGGTGGATGCCGACAAGCTGTCCGGCACCTTCAAGCAGGCGCCCGAGCGCAGCGATGTTGCCCAGGACGTCAACGAATCCATGATTGTGGAACTGTATTCGCGCTGATGCCATCAGCGTCTGCCGGGGCACCGGCCACTCCATCAGCCTTATCGGTGTAACGAGCCGAGGGTATTGAAAAGGACTGTCTTATGTCATCTCTGGGTTTTCTCAAGCCGCGCAGCATCGAGGTCGAGCCGGTGGGCGAGCATCACGCACGTGTCGTGATGGAGCCTTTCGAGCGCGGTTTCGGTCATACGCTGGGCAATGCCCTGCGCCGCATCCTGCTGTCTTCCATGACAGGTTACGCACCGACCGAGGTGCAGATGACGGGCGTGGTGCACGAGTATTCCACGCTTGAAGGTGTGCGCGAGGATGTGGTCGACATCCTGCTCAACCTGAAGGGCGTGGTGTTTCGCCTGCACAACCGCACCGAAGTCACACTCACCCTGCGCAAGGAAGGCGAAGGCGTGGTGTATGCCAGTGATATCGAGCTGCCGCACGACGTCGAGATCGTCAACCCCGATCATGTCATCGCCAACATGACGGAGGAAGGCAAGCTCGAGATGCAGATCAAGGTCGAGCAGGGGCGCGGCTATGTGCCCGGCAACGTGCGCGCATTGTCCGAAGATCATGCGCATACCATCGGGCGCATTCTGCTGGATGCCTCCTACAGCCCGGTGCGCCGGGTGAGCTACCGCGTCGACAGCGCCCGTGTCGAGCAGCGCACCGACCTGGACAAGCTCATCCTGGATGTGCAGACCAATGGCGTGCTGTCACCGGAAGAGGCCGTGCGCCAGTCGGCACGCATCCTCATGGATCAGATTTCGGTATTTGCCTCGCTGGAAGGTGCAGGCGAAAGCTTCGACGTGCCTGCCCGCGGTGGTGCGGCACCCCAGATCGATCCCGTGCTGCTGCGACCGGTGGATGATCTGGAGCTGACGGTGCGTTCGGCAAACTGCCTGAAGGCCGAGAACATCTACTACATCGGTGATCTGATCCAGCGTACCGAAAATGAGCTGCTCAAGACGCCCAACCTGGGCCGCAAGTCGCTCAACGAGATCAAGGAAGTGCTGGCCGCCCGCGGCCTGACACTGGGCATGAAGCTGGAAAACTGGCCGCCCCTGGGACTGGAGCGTCCCTGACCGCAAGCAAATCCCCATGACATCCGGCCCGCAGCAGTGCTGATAGAAGAAGCCGGAGAACGGGCCCCGGGCTGTTTTTCCCGGCGCCGTTTGTAAACCAAGATTCATTCTTTCAAGGAAATCAACATGCGTCATCGTCACGGAATGCGCAAGCTCAACCGGACCAGTGCCCATCGCCTGGCCATGTTCCGCAACATGTCGGTATCGCTCATCACGCATGAGGCGATCAAGACCACCCTGCCCAAGGCCAAGGAGCTGCGCCGCATCATCGAGCCGCTGATCACACTGGCCAAGGAGCCCACGGTCGCCAACCGCCGGCTGGCATTTGCGCGTCTGCGCGATCGCAGCGCGGTCACCAAGCTGTTCGATGACCTGGGGCCCCGCTTTGCCGCGCGCCCCGGCGGTTACACGCGCATCCTGAAGATGGGCTTTCGCCAGGGGGATAATGCCCCCATGGCCTTCATGGAGCTGGTTGACCGTCCCGAGGTCGTCGAAGAGGACTGAGCGCCGGGCCGTGCAGTAGGGATCAGTACAGGAAACGGGCCCGCGGGCCCGTTTTTTCATGCGTACGGCGTTCAGTGTTCAATTTCTGGACAGGAGATTTTCCACGATGACAATATCACCCCCCGCGGCGAACATCATCTATTCCGGGCCGGCGCCGGCCGGCGATCAGCCGGTGCTCGTGCTCACCACGGTCGCCGACGCCGACACGGCGCAGCGCGTGGCCGCCACTCTGGTGGAAGAGCGCCTGGCCGCCTGTGTGAACCTTGGCGCGCCGTCGCTGTCCATCTATGTGTGGCAGGGAGCGGTCCAGCGTGAAACCGAACTCGCGCTGACGATCAAGACGCTGGGCGCACGCGTGGATGCGCTGGCACGGCGTCTGGTGCAGCTGCATCCCTACAGTGTTCCCGAGCTGCTTGTACTGAACGTGACAGGTGGTTCGGCTGCGTATCTGGCCTGGATGGCCGACAATGTGCAGGGCGGCTGATGCCATCACACAGCGCATCGCGCGCATCCCAGGCGCAGAAGGAAGGGGTTGGTCGAGTGGATTATCGATGGTGTCGTGGCCTGTTGCGGCCCCTGTTCAGGCTGTTGGCGGCGTTCCTTGTCATTCTGGGTGCCGTGGGTCCGGCGCATGCCGGGCAGGATTTCCTCGATCCTGAAGTCGCTTTTGCGTTCTCGGCCGCCATGGCCACGCCCGAGCGCCTGGACGTCCACTTTCGCATCGCGCCGGAATACTACCTGTATCGCGATCGCTTCGCGTTCGAGCTCGAACCCGCCGGGGAGGCCCAACGCCTGGGTGAAGCCGTCCTTCCGCCCGCGCTGGTACAGTACGATCCCACTTTCGATGAGGACATGCCGGTCTATTACGGCCGGATGACACTGCAGCTGCCCATTGCTGCCGGTGCCGGCCGGCCCCTGCAGCTGACGGTCATCAGCCAGGGCTGTGCGGATGCCGGCCTGTGCTACACGCCCATCGGCCATACACTGACCCTGGTTCCCACGTCCGGGGGCTATGTCGCGCAGGGCGACGGCGTTGTCGATGCGGTACCGGATATTGCCGCTTCGACGCCGCCGGGCGAAAAGCCGGGCGCGCCGGTCGTGGCGGGTACGGCCTTCGGTCTGGATACCGACCGCGGGTTGGCCACCTGGCTGGGACAGGCGGCGGTCTGGCAGGTTGTGGGCCTGGGCCTGCTGCTCGGCCTGTTGCTGTCGTTCACGCCCTGCGTCCTGCCCATGGTGCCCATATTGCTGGCCATTCTGGCGGGCGGCGGCGAGGCGCGTGCCCGGCTTTCGCGCAGCCGGGGGCTGGGCCTGGCAGCGGTTTTCGTGCTGGGGATGTCGCTCGTCTACACGGCCATGGGGGTGGCGGCGGGTCTGCTGGGCGCAAGCCTGGCCGTCTGGTTGCAGACGCCCTGGGTGCTGGTGCTGTTCGCCACCCTGCTGGCATTGTTTGCGCTGGCCATGTTCGACGTGTTCACGTTCCAGATGCCTACCGGCGCGCAGGGACGTCTGGCGGCCTGGCAGAATCGCCTGCCCGGCGGACGGCTGGGCGGCGTGTTCCTGATGGGGATGGTGTCGGCCCTCATTGTTGGCCCTTGTGTAGCCGCGCCGCTGGCCGGTGTGCTGCTGTTCATTTCCCAGAGCGGCGATGTGGTGCTGGGGGGCATGGCCCTGTTTGCCATGGCCTGGGGCCAGGGCGTGCTGCTGCTGGCGGTGGGCGCATCTTCCGGCGTCCTGCTGCCGCGCGCCGGGCCCTGGATGGAAGGCATCAAGCAGGCATTCGGGGTGTTGCTGCTGGCCACAGCCTGGTGGATGCTCGGGCCCGTATTGCCGATGACCGCCGTCATGACGGGCTGGGCCCTTCTCGCGCTGTGGAGTGCAGCCCTGCTGGGCGCATTTCATTGGGGTGGTACCGCTGCGGCCACCGTATTTGGGCGCTTGCGCCAGGCCGTTGGCCTGTCACTGGCAATCTGGGCGGCGCTGCTTTTCATCGGTCTGGCGGCCGGCGGGCGCGATCTGCTGCGGCCGCTGGCGCCGTTCGCCACTGCACCGTCAATGCCGGCCCTGTTCGATGGCGTGGCCGCCGGTGGCGTTGTCGCAGCGGCACCGGTGTTCACCGATATTTCCTCTGTTCAGGAATTGAACACCATTCTGGCGGACACCCAACGCCCGGTGCTGCTCGATTTCTATGCCGACTGGTGCGTCACCTGCATCCAGATGGAACGCTTCACCTTCACCGACCCCGAAGTGGCACGGCTCATGGCGGATTACACCTTGCTGCGCGCCGATGTGACGCAGAACCTGCCCGAGCACCGCGAACTGTTGCGCCGCTTCCAGCTGTTCGGCCCGCCGGGCATCATCTTCTTCGACGCCGGCGGGCGCCTGCGTGAGGATGTGCGCATCATCGGCTTCATGGGCGCACGCGACTTCGCGCAGCGGCTGCGGGGATAGGAGGCTGCTTGCCATCGGCTTTTACGAATAGTCAGAGAGGCTCCAAGTGATCATCATTATGGGGGTGTTCGCTGCTCACGAGCCCTTGTCATGTCCCCACATTCAGCTGCACCGGATCCCACGCCTGATTTTGATGGCGTCTGGAAGGAGGCGCTTCAGAGCTGGTTGCCGGAGTGCATGAGCCTGTTCTGGCCTGCCATCCATGCCCGCATCGACTGGTCCGTGCCGCCCGCCTTCCTGCACCAGGAGTTGCAGCGCCTGCACCAGGTTGCTCGCCAGGGCGCCCGACGCACGGATCTGCTCGTGCGCTTGCGCCTGTGTGACGGCACGATGGCGCTGCTACTCGTGCATCTGGAAATCCAGGCCGGCCGCGTGGGTGCCGTGTTTTGCCGGCGCATGTTTCACTATCGCATCATGCTTTGCGGCAAGTATCCTGAGCAGCCGATATTGTCTTGCGCCATTTTGCTGGATCACGAACCGGATGTGCCCAGCCTGTCCTATGTCCAGGGCGGCTATGGCGATACGCTGACGTTCGAGTTTCCCGTGATGACTCTGGCCGGGTGGCGTCATCGTGTGGCAGAATTGGAGATGCTGGCACCGGTCAATCCCTTTGCCGTCATTGTGTTGGCCCAGCTTGAAGTGCGGGCCGCGGTATCCGGTGCCACCCGCCTGGCGGGCAAGCTCAGGCTTGCCCGTGCGCTCAAGCAGTGGGCGTATGGCCCCGTCTTGCGGGGTGCGGTGTTCCGGCTGATCGACAGCCTGCTGGTGCTGCCCCCGCATCTTGATGCGCGTTTCATTGAAATCCTGGAACAGTCGGAGGATTCCGCCATGTTGGAGCAACTCAGCAGCATCGACCGCTACCTGCTCAAGAAAGAGAAGGATGCCGGAATGGAGGAAGGCCGGCTTGCGGGCGCTGTTCGTTTGTTGCAGGGTCTGCTTCAACGTCGCTTTGGCACCATACCCGAATGGGCTGCAGAGCGCATCGCTCAGGCAGATGCCGATACCGTGCAGCAATGGGCGCTCAGGGTGCTGGATGCCCGGCGGCTTGAAGACATCTTCGATACCTGAACGCGCCGGGCCGCCGATTCAACCGCTGTGGCCGGCGCGCAGCAGGCGTGCCGCCTCGAGTGCGAAGTAGGTCAGGATGCCATCTGCACCGGCGCGTTTGAAGGCCAGCAGGGCTTCCATCATCACCTTGTCGTGATCCAGCCAGCCATTGCCGGCAGCGGCCTTGATCATGGCGTATTCGCCACTGACCTGATAGGCGTAGGTGGGCATGCCGAACTGGTTCTTGACTTCACGCAGCACGTCCAGATAGGGCAGGCCGGGCTTGACCATGACCATGTCGGCGCCTTCCTGGATGTCGGCCGCGACCTCGCGCAATGCCTCGAGCCGGTTGGCCGGATCCATCTGGTAGGTGGCCTTGTTCGACTTGCCCAGGTTGCTGCTGGAGCCCACCGCGTCGCGGAAGGGGCCGTAGAAGGCGCTGGCGTACTTGGCGGAATACGCCATGATGTTCGTGAGTGTGTGCCCCTGCGATTCCAGCGCCTGACGGATGGCGCCGATGCGCCCGTCCATCATGTCGCTGGGCGCCACGATATCCACACCCGCATCGGCCTGGGCCAGGGCCTGGCGCACCAGTACGTCCACGGTGGGCTCGTTGAGCACATAACCGTCGTCATCGATCACGCCGTCCTGGCCGTGGCTGGTATAGGGGTCGAGCGCCACGTCCGTCAGAATGCCCAGCTCGGGGAAGCGCTGCCTGAGCGCGGCCACGACCCGCGGGATCAGGCCGTCGGGATTGGCCGCTTCTGCACCGTCGGGCGTCTTCAGCGCCGCGTCGACCACGGGAAACAGGGCGAGCACGGGAATGCCCAGCTCGAGGCAGGCTTCGGCCGCCTCGATCACCGTGTCGGGCGAGTAACGCACAACGCCCGGCATGGATGCAACAGGCTCGCGTACGTCCCGGCCTTCCCTCACGAACACGGGAAAGATGAGGTCATCCGCGCTGAGGGCGGATTCACGCACCAAGCGGCGTGAGAAATCCGCCCGGCGGTTGCGGCGCGGGCGGCCGGTTGGAAATTCAGGGGTGATGATGGTGGGTGTCATGGAACAACCTTGGGTGAGATCCAGTTTTCGATGTGTGCCGTGGCCTCGTCCAGGCCCAGGCGCGTCGTGGCGGAAAAAGGCAGGGCGTGCAGGGCGCCAATGGACGCCAGTGCTTCGCGCGCGGCTGCCGTGGCCTTGAGTCGCTGGCCGTAAGGCAGCTTGTCGGCCTTGGTAAGCAGCACCAGCACGGGCACCCCTGTGGGTGCCAGCCAATGCGCCAGCTGGCGATCAAGCGGGGTCACGCCCCGGCGGATATCCAGCAACAGCACCACGCCGGCCAGTGAGGGGCGGCTGCGCAGGTAGCGGCCCAGTACATCGGCCCAGTCGTCGCGTGTCTTGCGATCCACTGCAGCATAACCATAGCCGGGCAGGTCGACCAGATAGCCCAGCGGGGTGTCGGGCTGCAGCGGATCGGGAATCGCAAACAGGTTGATGAGTCGCGTGCGCCCGGGCGTTCTGCTGGAGAATGCCAGCCGGCGCTGGTTTGCGAGTACATTGATGGCCGAGGATTTGCCCACGTTCGAGCGGCCCACGAAACAGATCTCGGGTGCGCCGGGGGGCGGCAATTGCTCGAGACGGGCGGCGGATGTGGCAAAGCTTGCGCGGTGCAGAAGAGACACGGTATGAGCCTGACTTCGGTAAAGTAAAGCCTATTGTATAATCGCTGCTTTGTATCGGTGGTTCCATTTCCTCCAAACACTTCAATTCCTGAAATGTCGCCGCCCTTGTGGTGCCCCCGGTGATTTCCATGGTGGTTCCCTTCGGCCGGCGCCGGGATCGAACAACGATCGCAGAGGTCTTCATGAAGCGTGTGCTCTCAAGTATGGTGGTGGCCGGCAGTATGCTGCTGGGCGTGTCCGCAGCCGGTGTGGCTGTGGCGCAGGAAGGGCCGGTTGCGCCCGATGCCGCCAAGGGTCAGGAACTCTATGCCAATGGTGATCTGACGCGAGGCATATTGTCCTGTGCCAGCTGCCATGGCGATGCCGGCAACAGCAAGCTGTCCGCCAATCCCAACCTGGCCGGCCAGGCACATGAGTATCTGGTCAAGCAGCTGGTGGATTTCACCAAGCGTGAAGGCGATGACAAACCCGCACGCCTCGGGGTCGATGGCAATGAAACCGTCATGACCATGTTTGCCACCCTGCTCACCGAGGAAGACCGCAACAACATTGCCTACTGGCTGGCGCAGCAGCCGCTGGATATGGAAGAGGCGCCCACCGCCACGGTTGAAGCCACCATGGAACACGGCCAGCAGATCTGGCGCGGCGGCCTGGCGGATCGGCGGGTGCCGGCGTGCGCCGCTTGTCACGGGCCCGCCGGGGCGGGTGTCCCGGGCGAGTTTCCCCGTCTGGCCGGTCAGTTTCCGGAATATATTGCCGAGCAGCTCCGGCTGTTCCGCAGCGGTGATCGCAAGGATGCCGTCATGTTCGACATCGCCGATCGCATGTCGGATGCAGATATCGCCGCTGTGGCGGATTACGCTGCAGGCCTGCGCTAGTCATCCCGGCCGGGGGCGGTCCGGGCGCGGCCGCCCGCTCCGGCACGGAACTTTTCCGTCTTTTGCAGGTCATACACCGGGGCTGCCGCCGGGGTTGGCGGCTGCCAAGCCTAATTCAACCGGGTCAGCGCAGTGAGATCACGTTTCTTTCCACGACGTCTGGGGGCCGATGTTTTCGAGCTTCTGGGCTCGATGCGCTTTGCCGTCAGCCTGCTCATGTTCATCTGCGTGGCAAGCGTGATCGGCACCGTGCTGCAGCAAAATGACGTCGCCAACAGCTATCTGGACCGCTTCGGCCCCTTCTGGTTCGCGCTGTTCGACAAATTCTCGATCTGGCACGTCTACAACAGCTGGTGGTTCCTGCTCATCATGGCCTTTCTGGTCGTGTCCACCTCGCTGTGCGTGCTGCGCAACACGCCGCGCTTCATCCGCGATGCGCGCTCCTTCCGTGAATATGTGCGCGGCACCAGTCTTCGCGCCTTCCCGCACCGTATCGAGGTGCAGGCCCAGGCCACTCCCGGGCAGACACTGGAGCGTGTGCAGGGCATCTTGCGCAGCATGGGCTATCGCTACCGGCTGCGCCACGATGAAGACGCCGTCATGGTGGCGGCCAAGAAAGGCAGTGCCAACCGGCTGGGCTATATCTTTGCTCACGTTGCCATCGTCGTCATCTGCGTGGGCGGGCTGCTCGACAGCGACCTGCCGCAGCGCCTGCAGGTATGGTTTGGCGGCAAGCAGCCCATCACCGAGAACATGCTCATCTCGCAGGTGCCCGAGTCGGGGCGCCTGCCGATCAACAATCCCAGTTTCAGGGCCAATATGCTGGTGCCCGAAGGCGGCCAGAGCAGCCACGGCATCATCAATGATCGCGAGGGCGTCCTGCTTCAGCCCCTGCCCTTCAGCATCCGGCTCAAGCGCTTCATCGTTGACTATTACTCCACCGGCATGCCCAGCAGCTTCAAGAGCGAGGTCATCGTCACCGATCATGAAACGGGCGAGTCCTTCGAACATCTCATCGAAGTGAATGAGCCGCTGCATTACCGGGGCGTTACCGTCTACCAGTCCAGTCTGGATGATGGCGGCAGCAAGATAGAGCTGGTCGGCTACCCGCTTTCCGGGCCCAGCAGCCGCGCCTTCAACCTGGAGGGCACGGTGGGCCAGTCATCCGAGCTCCTGCTGGGGCCCGATCGCCGGCGTCGTCTGGAGCTCGACCTGACCGAGCTGCGCATCATCAATGTCGAGAATCTGAGCGGCGATCTGTCACCCCAGCCCATGGCCCTGTTCGATCATGTGGCCTCGGTGACCGGCAGCGCGGCCAACCGGCCCAACGAGGGGCTGACCAATGTGGGGCCCAGTGTGCGCTATCGCCTGGTGGGCGAGGATGGCCAGTCCAGCGAGTTCACCAACTACATGCTGCCCGTGGAGCTGGACGGCAGCCTGGTGTATCTGGCGGGCGTGCGCCGCAATGCATCCGAGCCTTTCCGCTATCTTCGCATCCCGGTCGATGAGGAACACGAGGTCACCGAGTTCATGGATTTGCGTGCCGCACTCGCCAATCCGCAGATGGTGCGCGAGGCGAGCGCCCGCTTCGCACGGCTGAACGCCGGCGATGATCTGCAGGAACCGCTGCTGCAAAAGGCCGCACAGGGCGCGCTGGAATCCTTCTATCGCGCCGGTTTTGGTGGTATCGTCAGTGCGGTTCCCGATCAGGAAAGGGAAAGGGTGCTCGAGTTCGCCGTGCCCATGATCCAGCTTTCCCTGGGCCAGTTGCGTGACATCATGCGTGCAGAAACGGGCCGTGAGCCGCTGTCCCATACGGGCGAGCAGGGTCAGTCGGCCGAGCGCTGGTTGCAGACCGCCCTGCTGGCGCTGGCAAACCTGCCGGATTATCCCGCGCCGGTGCTCATGACGATGTCCGGCTTTGATCATGTGCAGGCCAGTGTGTTTCAGATCACACGCAGTCCGGGCAAATGGACGGTGTATCTGGGCAGCCTGTTCCTGATCATCGGCGTATTCGCCATGTTCTACATTCGCGACCGCCGCGTATGGGTCTGGATACGGCCGGCAGACAATGAGGGGTCCCAGGTGCTGGCTGCCATGACGTCGCAGCGCCGCAACCTGGATTTCAATCAGGAATTTCAACGTTTCCGCAAGGCATTTTCACGCGAAATCACCTGACGAACATTTGAATCATCAAGGGTTTGACCATGACGGATACCGTACTTGCCTCCAGCACACCGGATTGGGATGGTCTCAGCAGCAGCGGCGATGGCCGGGGCCGGCGCGGGCGCCCGGATGCATCCGACATCGGCTTCTTTCTGTTGCTGGCCGCAGGCGCAGCCTATGCGCTGATGCAGTACGGGCAGTTCATGGATGACTACGAGAAGATGATTCTGGTGGCGTCCGTGCCGTTCTTCGCATGGATGGTCTGGCTGTGGCGTCCCTTGCGCGTGCTCACCGTGGCGGCCAGTGCCACGGCCCTGCTGGCGATATGGCTTTATGCCGATGGCCAGCCGCTCACCCATGGCGATCTTGGGCGCGCCGATACCGTCTTTCTGCTCAAGTACCTGATTTCCTCCCAGTCAGCCGTACTGTGGATGTGCGCCCTGTTCGTGCTGGCAACAGCCAGTTATTGGGCGGGCTTCGTCAGCACCACTGCAGCCTGGCTGGGCACGGTGCTGACCTGGGCGGCGGTCTTCTTCGGCACCACCGGCCTGCTGGTGCGCTGGCGCGAGGGGCATCTGCTTGGGCCCGACATCGGTCATATCCCGGTAAGCAATCTCTACGAGGTCTTCGTTCTTTTCGCGCTCATCACGGCCCTGTTCTACCTGTATTACGAACGTCGCTATGCCACGCGCGCGCTGGGCGGTTTCGTGCTGCTCGTCATCACGTCCACGGTGGTGTTCCTGCTCTGGTATTCGTTCACGCGCGATGCCCATCAGATCCAGCCGCTGGTTCCGGCGCTCAAGAGCTGGTGGATGAAGCTGCATGTGCCGGCCAATTTTGTCGGCTACGGCACTTTTTCGCTGGCGGCCATGGTGGGTTTTGCCTATCTGGTGAAGGAGCACGGCAACACCCGCTCGCGGGCGCGTCTGGTTCCCCTGTTCATCCTGGGCGCCATCCTGTGTGCCGAACCCATGATCTTCGGTTCGCGCGAGGTGTCCGCCACCTGGATGCTGTATTTCGGCGTGGGTGCCATCATCGTGGCCACCATACTGGCCTTCCGTGCGCCGCTGGCGCGGCATCTGCCTTCGCTGGAAGTGCTGGATGACATCATGTATCGCGCCATTGCAGTCGGCTTTGCCTTCTTCACGGTGGCCACCATACTGGGTGCGCTCTGGGCGGCCGATGCCTGGGGCGCCTACTGGCAATGGGATCCCAAGGAAACCTGGGCACTGATCGTCTGGCTGAATTATGCCGCCTGGCTGCATATGCGTCTCATCAAGGGCCTGCGCGGTGCGATGGCGGCCTACTGGGCGCTGGGCGGTCTGCTGGTCACCAGTTTTGCCTTCCTGGGCGTCAATATGTTCCTTTCCGGCCTGCATTCCTATGGAGAACTCTGATAATTTCACACCTGGGGCAGCCAATCAGTTAATATTCGAAGTTAAACGAAACTAAACTGAAACTAAACACCGCGAAACGAAACGCTGTTTCCCGGCACAATCACAAACATAGAAGATGCCGTTGGTTCACTCCGGTCAGAGCGATACTGCGTCGGCTGATCAAACACTCAAGGAAGCATTGCGGGCGCAACTGCACCTGCTGCATGTGTTCTTCCCCCTGTCCTGCTGGATGGTTCTGGCGCGACACGGCGAGCAGCACGCCATCGTCATCAGCCATGTCGCCCCCGGGGCAAGCTGTCTGCCGCTGGATGTGGCGGCGCTGGCCGGTGACGGCTGGCGTGCGTGGCCCCATGCGGCGGGTTTTGAATATCTTCCGGCGGCGGAGCCGGACGCGCTTGCCGGTCCCCGGGGCCAGGTGCTGCTGCGCCACGCCCTGCATGATATGAGCAATGGCAGCAGCGTGTTTCTGCTGGGCCAGATCAGTCAGCGGGGGCTGGAGCGCGTGTGCGCAGCGGGCCACCCGGCGCCGGACCTCGGTCAGGTGTTCAATGCCCTCATCCATTCGCTGCGCTTGTACGACGAACTGGTGCAGCTGACCGCCCGGCTCAGTGAGCTGAAACGCAATGCCTTTACCGAGCCGCTCACCGGGGTGCTCAATCGCGCAGGCTGGATGAATCGCCTGGATCATCTCGAGGGCCTGCTGGCCCGCAGTGGCGAGGATGTGGCCATCATCGTGCTTGATCTCGACATGCTCAAGCTGGTGAATGACACGCATGGCCATTGCGCCGGCGATGAGCTGCTTCAGCTCACGGCGCACACCATACGCTCCACGCTGCGCCTGGGCGATATCGTCGGGCGCCTGGGGGGTGATGAGTTCGGTGTTGCCGTGCAGTGCGCAGCGCCCGCTCTGGCGCCCCTGCTTGTGACGCGTCTGCAGAATGCGCTCAGCGAGGTCGGCGTCGAGGTTTCCATCGGGCTGTCCCTGCGCTCCGAGGCGGGCAGCCTGGAGCAGGCCGTTACCCTGGCCGATAAACGCATGTATGAGCATAAACGCGCCAAGCCCGCACCTCGGCGGGCCATGAACTGGCGCCGCGGTGCGGTGCCGGCGACGCGCTGTCCCTAGACTGAAAACTTCGTCGCAATGGCCTGGTTGGGCGGCATGGCAGGGGCCACGACGAAGCCTTGGATGTAGTCAACCCCCATTTCCCTGAGCACCCCCAGGGTGGCGTGATCTTCCACCCACTCGGCCACGCTCATCATGCCCAGGTGCTTCGCCAGTTGCACGATGCTGCGCACAATGGCGATGTTGTCCGGGTCGTTGCGCATGCTGCGGATCAGGTTGCCATCGATCTTGAGCAGATCGACGCCAAAGGTGCGCAGATGTGAAAAAGAGGTATAGCCGGCCCCAAAATCATCCAGACTGATGCGTACACCCAGTGCACGCAGGCTGTCCACGGTACGTTGGGAGCGCTCCATGCTGTCCATGACCGTGCGTTCCGTGATTTCGATGATCACGCGCCGCCGCAGGGCCGGCCAGCGCTCCAGCAGCCCGAAAAGATAATGGGAAAACTCTTCGGAGTTCAGGGAAATGCGCGAGATGTTCAAAGTGATGAACTGTTCGCTGCCCAGCCGGTCGACCTGGCTCTGCATCCAGCCCAGTATGGTGTTGCACACCCATTTGTCGAGCGCGACGATCAGGCCGATGTCCTCGGCCGTGGCGACAACGCGTCCCGTGGGCAGGACTTGTCCCGCGTCGTTGCGTGCGCGCAGCAGCGCCTCGAACCCCCAGTGCGCCGGTTTGGCCAGCGACAGGATGGGTTGCAGTTCGACGCGCAGCCCGCGCGGCGAAAGTCCGGTCCGGAAAGGCTTCAGCAGCTCCAGGATGTGCTGGTGCTCGCGCAGCGCCGGGTGGCCCTTGCCATAGACCAGAACGGCCTGTCCCTCGCGGCGGGCGTCCTGGCAGGCGCGCCTTGCGGTGAACAGGGCCTCGCCGGCGTTGCCGCCTTCATCCAGATCGATGATGCCCATGGACATGCGGATCGATATGCGATGCGTACCCACCACGAAAGCATGGCTGTCGAGGTGGTCGATGAGTGCCCTGGCCGAAGGCTCTATCGCCCTGGCCGACCGTCCGGGGAACAGAATGGTGAACTCGTCGCCCTCCGTGCGCGCCATCTGGCAGCGCAGCTTCAGGTTGTTGCTGATTTCCGTACTGATCTCGCGCAGCAGCCTGTCGCCGGCCGCATAGCCGAGCAATTTGTTGATGCCCTGGAAACGGTGCATGTTCAGGTGCGCCAGACTGGCAGTGCGCCCCTGCTGCACCTGGCTCAGGGCCTCGGTAACTTCGGTCTCCATGCTCTGCAGGTTCAGGGCGCCCGTCACGGGGTCCAGCTCGGCGAGCCGTCGCTCCTGCTCATTGCGTGCATTGCGCAGGCGCTCCGCAACCGCCAGTATCACCGCAACGCTGGAGCCGAGCAGCAGGGCCGTGGTCGTGAGGCCGTCCAGCATTTCGATATCGGCCAGCCATACAAACAGGGCCAGCCCCAGAAGCATGCTGTGCGCCAGCACCAGCGAGGCCGTCTGCCAGAACCAGATCAGCATTCGCGTGCGCCTGCGCAGGCGACCCAGAAGCAGGAATGCCAGTACCAGGCTGGCGGCGGTCACGAGGGTGGTGATGGGCCAGAACCATGGTGCCGGCGCCACAAAGGCGGCCAGCAGGAGTGCCAGTGACAGGATCATGCTCAGCCGGCGCAGGCGTTGCGATCCCATATAGCGGTTCACTTTCAGCAGGCGCAGCAGCAGGGCCACCGTCAGCAGGTGATAGACCGCGACCGTGGCATGGCGCACCAGGGGCATGATGTCGATAGGCAGCAAGTGGCCCAGCCACTGTGCATCCCAGCCGATGGCAAAGCTGCCCAGGCGCAGGTTTGCCAGCAGCCACAAGGCCAGCAGGGCGTAGCTGCTTTCCCTCGTGAGCAGTGCAATGATGAGTACCAGCAGCGCGGGCGAGAGCAAGCCGCCTTCCAGCAGTCCCATGCCATGGTCGAAGCGGCTGGAGGCCTGCTGAAAATCGGGCAGTGTCCAGAGGTGCGCCCGAACGCCGCTGTCCTGTACGAAGGAGCCGTGACATAGCACGGTGCGCGTATGATCCAGCGGGCCCAGCTCCACCGCCAGGCCCATGCGTGCCAGGCGCCCCTGCCGGGAAGGCATGCTGCGGCTGGCGATATGCAGCAATTGCATGCTGTCGCCATCCCAGCACAGCATGCCTTCGATGTGACGTGAGGGAATTTCCAGTATATGGCCGATGAAGGCGGCCTGGGGCGGTATGCTCAGGCGCAGCCAGGCCTGGGCGCCGGTACGATTGTCCACTTCCGGTGCTGCCACCGGCAGGATGTCCAGCGTGACCGGTGTGCTGGAAACCGTGGGATAGGCCTCGTCAAACTGGAAAATGACCAGCAGTGAGGCCAGGGCGAGGCATAGCGGGATCAGATAAAGGGCAACGTTCTGAAACCAGCGCTCCAGCCGGCTGGGTTCATGCGAAGGATACGACTCCAGGGCGGGTGGATTCATGTTGCCGGTGAGACGAATTTTTTAGTTTTGCTAGCGGGCGCACCCAGAATTCTCATCTGACATCATAGCGGAAACCTTTGCTTTGTGGGTGTGTTCTCACCACAAGTTGCGATTTCACTTCAATTTCAGAAATTCGGACGGTACGGATTCGTCGGCAAACAGGCTGGAGAGTGTTTCGCGGGCCCGGATGACATGCGCGCGAGCTTCATCGACCATGATTTCGGCAGCGCGGGCGCGCGTATTGTACTGACTGGACATGCTGAAGGCGTAGGCACCGGCCGACAGGACGGCAAGCAGGTCGCCCGGCTGCAGCGAAAGCGCGCGATCGCGTGCGAGCCAGTCACCGCTTTCGCAGATGGGGCCTACGACGTCGTAATGGCGGCTCGCCGTTGCGGCCGATGCCTGGCGCACGGGCGCAATGCCGTGCCAGGCGTCATACAGCGTGGGGCGCAGCAAATCGTTCATGGCGGCATCGACAATGGCGAAATTCTTCACTGCCCCGTGCTTGAGGTATTCCACGCGCGTCAGCAGGATGCCGGCGTTGCCCACCAGCGAGCGACCGGGCTCGAAGATGAGTTGCAAATGCCCCAGGTCGTGCCGGTCAAGACGGGCACAGACCTGCGCCAGCAAGCGGGCCGGCGCAAGCGGCTGCTCGTCTGCATAGCGGATGCCCAGGCCGCCGCCCAGGTCGAGATGCGCGATATGGATATCCTGGCGGCGCAGGTCGTGGATCAGGGCAATCAGCTTGTCCAGGGCATCAAGATAGGGCTCGGCCTCGGTGATCTGGGAGCCGATGTGGCAGTCCACCCCGACGACATTCAGGTTGGGCAGTGCGGCTGCGCGCCGGTAGAGCATGGGGGCGTCTTCAATGGCGATGCCGAACTTGTTTTCCTTGAGGCCCGTGGAGATATAGGGATGGGTATGTGCGTCCACGTCGGGATTCACGCGCAGCGAGACGGGGGCACGCACGTTCATGTCTGCGG
Source organism: Castellaniella sp. (assembly GCA_041655275.1). GTDB lineage: Bacteria > Pseudomonadota > Gammaproteobacteria > Burkholderiales > Burkholderiaceae_B > JAJYRX01. Next base: position 34,102 of record JBBAFU010000005.1, read on the forward strand.
CAATCTCCTGCAGCCGTTCAAGTTCGGCTGCAGATTCCACGTTGAAGCACTTGATGCCCGCCTCGAGCGCCCGGCGGATTTCCCAGGCCTGCTTGCCCACACCGGAAAAGACGATCTTGCCGGTGTCGCCGCCGATCGCCTGGATGCGTGCCAGCTCGCCGCCGGAGACGATGTCGAAGCCGCAGCCCAGGCGATGCAGCTCATGCAGTATGGCCAGATTGGAGTTGGCCTTCATGCCGTAGCAGATGAGGACATCGCGCCCGGGTGCGGCCTCCAGCCAGGCGCGGGCCGCATCCTGCAATGCGCCACGCGAGTATACGTAGAGCGGCGTGCCATGGGCCTGCGCCAGCGCCTCCAGAGACAGGTCTTCGGCATGCAGCACGCCATCGCGATAGGCGAAATGGGATGAAACGGTCATGGCGTTGGCATCAATCGGTCATGGGGGTGGGTATTGCGCTGTCGGGAAGTACCGATGGCGGTGTCATATCGATTTCCGGCGGCGCTTCCAGCGGTCCCTTGTAGCCGCAGCCGGCCAGCGCAAGCAGGGCGGTCAGGGCCACCATGCCCGCAATGGGCGGCAGGCGGTGCAGTGCAGGCAGATGATGTGTCATGGGATGGTGTGGCAATCAGAAAGGCACGGGATCGGGCTGGTTCAGCGGGGCGGGGCCACCGATGCCCAGTTGCCGCAGCAGGCCGGCAATGCCGTCTTCCGGCTCCTCGTCGATCATGTGATCGGTGGCCAGCGGCAGTCCCACGCGTGCCACCGCTTCCCCGGGTGGAAACTCGTCGAAATGGAAGTCTCCGGCGTCACGGTGAAGCCCCGGAGGCAGGGCGCCGGGTTTGCTTTCCGGCACATTGTCGAGGGCGACGTCCATATACGCGACCCACATGGGCAGGGCGAGTCCGCCGCCGGTTTCTGTGGCGCCCAGCGAGCGCGGCTGGTCGAAGCCCATCCAGGCCACGGTGACCAGTGCCGGCGTGAAGCCGGCAAACCAGGCGTCGTGCGAATCATTCGTCGTGCCGGTCTTGCCCGCCAGGTCCCTGCGTTTGAGCGCGGCCGTGGCCCTTGCGCCCGTGCCCTGGGTGGCGACGCCATGCAGCAGGTCATTCATCACATACACGGTGCGCGGATCGATGGCGCGCGCCTTGGCATCGCCGGCGACCGTGGGCCTGGCCTGCATGATGACCTTGCCGTCACTGTCGGTGACGCGGTCGATCAGATAGGGGGGAATGCGGTAGCCGCCGTTGGCGAAGACGCCGTAGGCGCTCGCCAGCTGCAGCGGCGTGACGCTGCCCGCGCCCAGGGCCAGCGGCAGCACGGGCGGCTGGCGCTCGCGGTCAAAGCCGAAACGCGTGACATAGTCCTGCACGTACTGGGGGCCCACCGCCTGCATGATGCGGATGGACACCATGTTCTTGGACCGGTACAGCGCCTGGCGCAAGGTGAGCATGGGCTCGTACTGGCCGCCGTAATTCTTCGGCTTCCACTCCCTGGAGCCGGTCTGGGCTGCCGTGAGTACGAAAGGCTCGTCCGAGATCTGTGTCGCCGGAGTAAGGCCGCGCTCGAGGGCGGAGGCATAGATGAAGGGCTTGAAGGCCGAGCCCGGCTGGCGCCAGGCCTGGGTGGCGCGATTGAACTTGCCGCCCTCGAAGTTGAAGCCGCCCACCAGCGCCTGGACGGCGCCGTCTTCGGGGCGCAATGAAATCAGGGCGCCCTGCACCTGCGGTTTGTTGACGAGCTCCCAGTACTCGCCGGCGTCGCGCACGTAGACGACGGCGCCGCGGGTGATGCGTACGTCACCGGCGGCGTTCTTGACCAGCCCGCGGGCAATCACCTTGAGTGCGGAGGCATTGGTGATTTCCACGATCCGGCGTGCACTGCGGGCGACCACAACCTTGTCGGGCGCGGCCTGCAGCACCACGCCCGTCAGCATGTCGCCATTGTCGGGGTGCGCTTCCTGCACGGCATCCAGCAGGCTGTCGAGCGCATCCGGGTCCTGTTCGATGCCGTCGGGAATGTCGATGGTCTCTTCCGGCCCGGTGTAGCGGGCCCGGCGCGTATACGCCAGAATGTTGTCACGCACGGCCTGGTAGGCGGCTTCCTGGCGGCGCGAATCCACGGTGGTGTAGACGTTCAGGCCGCGCGAATAGACATTGTCCTGATACACCCCGTACAACAGCTGGCGCGCCAGTTCGGCCACATAGTCGCCATGGATGGCGTAGCCGCCCGACGGCGAGCCCAGCCCCGACTTGAGCACAATGGGCTGGGCAACGGCGTCCGCATATTCCTCGGGCGTCAGGTAGCCGAGGTTGCGCATGCGCGCCAGTACATAGCGCTGGCGTTCCTGCGCGCGCTCGAAGTTGGCGATGGGGTTCAGCCGCGAGGGTGCCTTGGGGATGCCGGCGAGCATGGCGGCCTCGGCCGGCGTGATGTCGCTGAGCAGCTTGCCGAAGTAGGTGCGCGCTGCCGAGGCGAAGCCGTAGGAGCGGTGGCCCAGATAGATCTGGTTCATGTAGAGATCAAGGATCTCATCCTTGCTGAGGGTGGCCTCGATCTTGAAGGTGAGCAGCAGCTCGTAGAACTTGCGCGTATAGGTCTTTTCCGAGGACAGGTAGAAGTTTCTGGCCACCTGCATGGTGATGGTGCTGGCGCCCTGGCTCTTGGACATGCGCGTCAGGTTGGCCAGCGCGGCGCGCACCACGCCCGTCCAGTTGATGCCGCCATGCTGGTAAAAACGATCATCTTCGGCTGATAGAATGGCAGACTTCATGACGTCGGGGATTTCGTCGAAGCGCAGCACATTGCGCCGCTCTTCCCCGAACTCGCCGATCAGAACCTTGTCGGCCGTGTAGATACGCAGCGGTACGCGCGGCCGGTAGTCTATCATGGCACTCAGGTCAGGCAGATTCGGCCATGCCAGTGCCAGTGCCAGGCTCAGCAGCAATGCACCGCACAGCCCCAGGCCACCGAACAGGATGGCCGTCTTCATCAGGAAGCGGGCAAGCCATGAGGCCGGTGCTGCGGTAGAGGTTGGGCGGGAGGAACTCATGGACGGCGCAGGTCTGGTTTGCAACTAGGATAATACATAAATGAAGGATGATTCGGTTTCAGGCCCTGAAAGGCAACCGCCCATTTTCCTGGTGGGCATGATGGGTGCGGGCAAGACCACGCTGGGCCGGACTCTGGCGCGCCGCCTGGGTTGGCCTTTCCTTGACCTGGACCACGAGCTCGAGGCGCGTTGCGGCGTGCGGGTGGCGGATATCTTTGACATCGAAGGCGAACAGGGGTTTCGCCGTCGTGAGGCAGCCCTGCTCGATGAGTGCACACAAAGACCCGCTATTGTACTGGCAACCGGTGGCGGCGCAGTATTGTCTCCCGAAAATCGCCGCGTCCTGCGCGAGCGCGGCATCGTGGTCTACCTGCACGCCGGCGTCGACGAGCTGTTTCGTCGCGTCGGGCGCGACCCCGGCCGGCCCCTGCTGCAGGCCGATGACCCGCGCCGACGCCTGGCCGAGCTGCTGGTCCAGCGCGAGCCCCTGTATCGTGAAGTGGCCGGTCTGGTGTTCGAGACGGGCGATCTGCCTGTCGCCCAGACGGTACGAAGCCTCTTGCGCCGGCTGCGCGAGCAGGGCTATCTTGGTGCCGACGCCGGAGCGCATGATGCTCCGGACGGCAAACGTTCATCTTTGCAAGAGTCCTGACTTATGACGGTTACGAGCGTACACGTTGCCACGCCCGGCGGGCACTACCCCATACATATCGGGCCCGGCCGCCTGGACTGCCTGGCTGAAAGCCTGCCGGACGATGCCAGTGCGGTGGCGCTCATCACCACCACCACGGTCGGGCGCCTGTACGGTCAGCGTGCCCGCGATGCGCTTGCCGCTTCGGGCCGGCGCATCATCATGCTCGAGCTGCCCGACGGCGAGGCCGTCAAGCACTGGGAAACGCTGAACCGCATCTATGATTGCCTGCTGGGCGAACGGCTGGACCGGCGGGCGGTTCTGGTGGCGCTGGGCGGGGGCGTGCTGGGCGACATGGCCGGCTTCGCCGCCGCCACCTATATGCGGGGTGTGCGTTTCGTGCAGGTGCCCACCACCCTGCTCGCCCAGGTGGATTCATCGGTAGGCGGCAAGACGGCCATCAATCACCCGCTGGGCAAGAACATGATTGGTGCCTTCCATCAGCCCGTGGCCGTCGAGATCGATACCGATGTGCTGGCCAGCCTGCCGGCACGCGAAATCTCGGCCGGTCTGGCCGAGGTGGTCAAGTACGGCATGATCATGGACGCGTCCTTCCTGGCCTGGTGCGAAGCGCATGTGCCCGGGCTGCGCCGGCTCGATGCCGCCGCCCTTGCCTATGCCATCCGCCGCTCCTGCGAGCTCAAGGCGCAGGTGGTGGCCGAAGACGAGCGCGAGGCGGGCCTGCGGGCCATCCTCAACTTCGGCCATACCTTCGGCCACGCGATCGAGGCCGGCATGGGCTATGGCGAATGGCTGCACGGCGAGGCCGTGGGTTGCGGCATGCGGCTGGCCGCCGAGCTGTCGCAGCGTTGCGCCGGTCTGGATGCAGACAGTGTGGCGCGCGTCATCGCGCTCGTTCAGGCCACGGGCTGCCCGCTGGTGGCGCCCGACCTGGGGCGGGATCGCTGGCTGGAACTCATGCAGATCGACAAGAAGACGCGCGATGGCGGCCTGCGCTTCGTCCTGCTGCCGGCCCTGGGCCGGGCGCATGTCGATGCCGTGCCGGCGGACGCGCTCGATGCCGTGCTGGCCGGTGCAGCGCATCCGCCACTATCGGGGGTGGTCCCCGGGGCGGTCCGATGACGGCGGCACTGGCGCCCTGGGCCTGCGATCCTGCGCAATCGCGCGGCCGGCGTCATGCCGAAGCGCCGCCCGCCTGTCGCAACGAGTTTCAGCGTGATCGTGATCGCATCGTGCATTGCAATGCCTTCCGGCGCCTGGAGTACAAGACCCAGGTCTTCGTCAATCACGAAGGCGACCTGTTCCGTACCCGGCTCACGCACAGCCTGGAGGTGGCGCAGATCGCCCGCACGCTGGCGCGCAACCTGCGCGTCAACGAGGATCTGGTCGAAGCGATCTCGCTGGCCCATGATCTGGGGCATACGCCGTTTGGCCACGCCGGCCAGGATACCCTGCACGCCTGCATGCAGGAATGGGCGCCCGAAGCCGGCGGTTTCGAACACAATCTGCAGAGCCTGCGCGTGGTCGATCGCCTCGAGGAGCGTTATGCCGGTTTCGATGGCCTGAACCTGTGCTTCGAGACGCGTGAAGGCATTCTCAAGCATTGCTCGCTGCGCAATGCGCGCCGGCTCGGCGACGTGGGTGAGCGTTTCATCCAGCGCACCCGCCCGTCCATAGAGGCACAGATCGCCAATCTGGCCGACGAGATCGCCTACAACAATCATGATATCGATGACGGCCTGCGCTCGGGCCTGCTGCAGTTCGAGCAGTTGCACGAGCTCGAGCTGTTTGCGCACCACCATGCGCACGTCCTGCAGCGCCATCCCGACCTGCAGGGGCGTCGCCTGATATGCGAGATCATCCGCGCCATGATCAACTCCCTGGTGCTGGACCTGACCCGGGCCACCGGGGCCCGCCTGCAGGCGCTGTCACCCGCCAGTGTCGACGAGGTGCGCGCCGCGCCGGTACTGGTGGCCTTCTCGCCCGAGATGCGTGCCCGGGCCGACGCCATGAAGCGCTTCCTGATGGACAACCTCTATCGCCATTACCAGGTGTTGCGCATGATGGGCAAGGCCCAGCGCATTGTGCGCGAGCTCTTCGAGGCCTTCATGCAGGAGCCCGGCCTGCTGGCGGACGAATACCGGCGTGACGACGCCAATGCCCAGGCGCGGGCCATCGCCGATTACATTGCCGGCATGACCGACCGCTACGCCATCCGCGAGCACCGTCAGCTGTTTGTGATGTAAGCCATGCGCTGGGCCAGATAGTGGCCGGTGTGGCTGTGTGCCTGCGTGGCCATCTGTGCCGGTGTGCCGCTGGCGATGATGCGCCCGCCCCCTGCGCCGCCTTCGGGCCCCAGGTCGACGATCCAGTCGGCCGCGCGTATGACATCAAGATTGTGCTCGATGATGACGACCGTGTTGCCGGCGTCCACCAGCTGGCCCAGTACATCGAGCAGCAGGGCAATGTCATGGAAGTGCAGCCCCGTGGTGGGTTCATCGAGGATGTACAGGCTGCGGCCCGTGCTGCGCCGTGACAGCTCCAGCGACAGCTTGATGCGCTGCGCCTCGCCGCCCGATAGCGTGGTGGCACTCTGGCCCAGGCGCAGATAGCCCAGGCCCACATCCATCAGCGTCTGCAGGCGGCGCGCCACCGGCGGTACGGCCTCGAAGCAGCGCAGGGCCTGGGCGATGGTGAGCTCGAGCACGTCGGCGATGGACTGCCCGCGGTAGCGGATCTCCAGCGTTTCGCGGTTGTAGCGCTTGCCATGGCAGACATCGCAGGGCACATACATATCCGGCAGGAAGTGCATGGCCACGCGCAGCACGCCATCACCCTGGCAGGCTTCGCAGCGCCCGCCCTTGACATTGAAGGAGAAGCGGCCCGGGTCATAGCCGCGCATGCGCGCTTCGGGCACGCCGGCGAACAGTTCGCGGATGGGGGTGAACAGGCCCGTATAGGTCGCCGGATTGGAACGCGGCGTGCGTCCTATGGGACTCTGGTCCACCTCGATGAGCTTGTCGAAGTGCTCCAGCCCTTCAAGGCTGTCGTAGGGGGCGGGTTCGGCCTGGCTGCGGTGCAGGCGCTGGGCGACGGCGCGCGCCAGCGTCTCGTTCACCAGCGTGGACTTGCCCGAACCCGAGACACCGGTGATACAGGTGAGGCGTCCTACGGGAATGGCCAGATCCACCCCCTGGAGATTGTGGCCGCGACAACCCGTGATCACGAGGCGGGGCAGGGTGTCGTCCACGGGCCGGTTTGCAGCAATCGCGATGCGGCGCACGCCGGCCATGTACTGGCCGGTGAGCGAATCATCATTCGCCATGATTTCGGCCGGCGTGCCGCTGGCGACTATCCTGCCCCCGTGCTCGCCGGCGCCCGGGCCCATGTCGACAACGAAATCGGCGGCACGGATCATGTCTTCGTCATGTTCGACGACGATGACGCTGTTGCCCAGGTCGCGCAGGTCCTGCAGGGTGCGGATCAGGCGATGGTTGTCGCGCTGGTGCAGGCCGATGGACGGTTCGTCCAGGACGTACATGACACCGGTGAGTCCCGAGCCGATCTGGCTGGCCAGCCGTATGCGCTGGGCCTCGCCGCCGGACAGGGTGTCGGCGCTGCGATCGAGCGACAGGTAGTTCAGGCCCACATTGTTGAGAAACGCCAGCCGCGCCGAGATCTCGTGCACGATGCGTGCGGCAATCTCGCGGCGCGCACCCTGCAGGGCCAGTGCGTGGAACCAGTCCAGACAGGCATCCAGTGCCATTGCCTCGAGTTCGAAGATGGCCCGCGCATCGGGACCGGTGCCGCCGTCGCCGCCCAGCAGGACGTGGCGCGCTTCGGTGCGCAGGCGTGCACCGCCGCATTCGGGGCAGGGCTGGCTGTGGCGCAGCTTGTTGAGCTCCTCGCGCACCGCCGCCGCATCGGTCTCGCGCCAGCGTCGCTGCAGATTCGGGATGATGCCCTCGAAAGGGTGGTGGCGTACCGTGCTGCGCCCCTGCTCGTTCAGATAGAGAAAGGCGATGGGCTCCTCGCCCGAACCGTACAGGAGCATCTGGCGCACCGGCTCGGGCAGATCCTGGAAGGGCGTATCGATGTCGAAACCGTAGTGTGCCGCCAGGCTGGTGACCAGAGTGAAGGTGAACGCATTGCGGCGGTCCCAGCCGTGGATGGCGCCGCCCGCCAGGCTGAGCTCGGGAAAGGCAACGACACGGCGCGGGTCGAACACATCCACACGACCCAGGCCGTCACAGGCCGGACAGGCGCCCACGGGATTGTTGAAGCTGAACAGCCGTGGCTCGAGCTCCATCAGGCGGTAGTCGCAGCGCGGGCAGGCATAGTGTTGCGAGAAGGCGAGCGTTTCCCGGGTGTCCATGTCGAGCACAAGCACACGTCCGTCGGTCAGCCCCAGGGCGGTTTCCACGCTTTCCGCCAGACGCTGGCCCACATCCGGGCGCACGCGCAGGCGATCCACCACCACGTCCATGTCATGGGGTTGCTCCGCATCGATATCGATGACTTCATCCAGTGTCAGCAGCCTGTCGTCAAGACGGATACGCACAAAGCCCTGGGCCTGCAGGGCCTTGCGCTCCGCCGTCAGATCACCCGTCCGGCCCCGTACCATGGGCGCCAGTATGGCCAGCCGCGTGTCGGCCGGGCGCGCCAGCAGGGCGTCCGTGATCTGGCTGACGCTGTGGGCCTGGAGCGGCAGGTGGTGCTCGGGGCAATGGGGTGTGCCGACTCGCGCGTACAATAGGCGCAGATAATCGTGGATCTCCGTGATGGTGCCCACGGTGGAACGCGGGTTGTTTCCGGCCGCCTTCTGCTCTATCGAGATGGCCGGCGACAGACCTTCGATCAGGTCGACGTCGGGTTTTTCCATCAGCTGCAGGAATTGCCGGGCGTAGGCCGACAGGCTTTCCACATAGCGGCGCTGGCCTTCGGCATACAGGGTGTCGAAGGCCAGCGATGATTTTCCCGATCCCGACAGGCCGGTCATTACCACCAGCTGATGTCTGGGCAGGTCAATGGAAATGTTTTTCAGGTTGTGCGTACGCGCGCCCCGAATGCGAATGGCGTTCATCAAGTTCCGGCAACAGGTTTTCAAAGGCCAACCATTTACTATAGCGCGGCGTGGTGTCGCGTGTCAGGCCGACCCGGTGCCCGCCGTGTTTCATTCCTCTTATTTGAGTTCTCATGACCGATTCCACCACCCCGGCCGATGATGCCCGCGCCGGTTCCCGGCCAGAGCGCTTGCGGCTGACGCCGGCCGAGCGCCGTGCCAGTATCTCGCTGGCCCTGCTGTTTGCCGTGCGCATGCTGGGCCTGTTCCTGCTCACGCCCATCTTTGCCGTTGCGGCGCCCACGCTGGCGGGGGGCAACGATCCCCTGCGCGTGGGACTGGCTCTGGGCGCCTACGGGCTCACGCAGGCCATCATGCAGATACCGCTGGGCATGGCGTCCGACCGCTGGGGGCGTCGCCCCATCATCGTCGGCGGCCTGGCCGCCTTCGTGGCCGGCGGCGTGATCTGCGCCCTGGCCACCGATGTGGACTGGGTGATCGTGGGTCGCACCATCCAGGGCCTGGGCGCCATCTCGGCCGCCATCACCGCCTGGCTGGCGGATGCGACACGCCCCGAAGTGCGCACACGCGCCATGGCCATGGTGGGCGCTTCCATCGGCCTGTCGTTTGCGCTCTCGCTGGTGCTGTCGCCCGTTCTGGTGGGCGAGTTCGGCCTGTCCGGCCTGTTCTGGGTCATCAGCCTGATGGGTTTTGCCTGCCTGCTCATTGCCACCTTTGTCGTACCGTCGGTGCCGCGTGCGCCCCTGCCCGGTACCCAGGCACGCATGGCTGACGTGTTGCGCCATGCCGACCTGCTGCGCCTGAACTTCGGCGTGTTCTGCCTGCACTTCATCCTGATGGCCCTGTTCATCGTTGTGCCGGGCATGCTCAGCACCCTGGGCGGCTTTGATTCAGCCACGCTCTGGAAAGTCTATCTGCCGGTCATCCTGGCGTCCTTCGTACTCATGGTGCCGGCGGTTTTCGTGACCGAAACACGCCATGCCTACAAGACAACGCTGGATATCTCGGTGCTGGTGCTGGCGCTCATGCTGGGGCTGATGGCCTTCTCGGTTGACAGTTTCAATGGCGTCGTGGCCACACTCATCGGCTTCTTCGTGGCCTTCAACATTCTTGAGGCGCTGCAGCCGTCGCTCGTGTCGCGCGTGGCGCCGCCCGAGTACAAGGGGCTGGCCCTCGGTCTTTACAATACGGCGCAGAATCTGGGCATCTTCCTGGGCGGGGCCATCGGCGGCCTGCTGGCGTCGGCAGGGCGCAGCGCCGTCGTCCTGCTGGCGTCGGCCGGTCTGGCGCTGTTATGGTATGTGGCTGCGCGCGGCTTCCAGGCGCCCGTCAGGGGCAGGTAGTCTGCACAATAGCGACACACCTCGCAATGCCCGATAATGGCATGAGCGTTCCGTCTTTCAGCATCCGTCTTTCAGCATATTACCGGGGGTATTCTTCATGGCTTCAGTGAACAAAGTCATTCTTGTCGGCAATCTCGGGCGTGACCCTGAAGTCCGCTACAGTGCCGATGGCGCGGCAATCTGCAATCTTTCCCTGGCCACCACATTCGTGCGTCGCGACCGCAATTCGGGCGAGCGCATTGAAGAGACGGAATGGCACCGTGTGGTGCTGTTCGGTCGCACGGCCGAAGTCGCTGCCGAATACCTGCGCAAGGGTCGTGCAGTGTATATCGAGGGCCGGCTGCAGACGCGCAAGTGGCAGGACAAGGAAACCGGCCAGGATCGCTGGTCTACCGAAATCGTTGCTGAACAGATGCAGATGCTGGGCGGGCGCGGTGATGGTGACGGCGGCCGCGGGGCGGACTTTGATGATTACGCCGGGGGGCGGGCCTCGGCGCCTGCCGCCCCGCGCGCTGCGCCCGCCCCGCGCAAGACCGCTTCGCCGGCCCCGGCGGATGATGGTTTCATGGATGGCCCGGACGATATTCCGTTCTGATCGCGAATCAGGAGCAGGGTGCCGGCAGACACAGGGCTTGCCGAGGTGGGGTTTTATCGTATCAAGAGAGTTTTTTTAAGCCGGCACGCACGGTAATGGCTCTAACCAAGGCGGAAAAATCTTCGTAGCATTGCTGTACATTAGCTTGATGTGCACCAATGGCACCATCGGCACTGCTCAGATAAAACATCGGTTTTCGTGATTCCATTGCCATGGGCATCAAGCTGCGATAGTGCTTGATGCGCTGAATCTGGTTGTCATCATTTTCGCCAGCGCCGGCTTTGCTCCCCAGGATGCTATCGCGATAGGCCGTTGGTAGTCTCGACTGCCATTTGGCGTACGCCTTGGTCGGTCGTCCAAGACGCTCGGCATGTTGCATCAGCACGTAGCCGATAGGCTGCATATCGCCTCGCGGCATTACCCCAAGGGCATCAGGTGCCGTCTTGCGTGCGGTTTCCCATGTGTTGCGCCATTTGAGCAGGCTCGGCCCAAGGTTTTTTAAACCCTGGAGCGAGAACAGGTCTGGTGCTACAGGCATGATCACGTGACTGGAAGCAACCAAAGCCGCCCGGTTGATTGCACCCAGATTTGGACCGACATCGAGCAGCACAACATCTGCTTGGTGCCGCCTTGCAGCTTCATCAATAATCCGCCAGAAAGCGGTGGTAACACGAAACGCTCGCTCGCGACCTTCAAGACAGCGGGGCCATTCTGTGGATAGGTCATCCTCAATACGAGACAGGGTCAAGTCTCCGATCAGCAGGCCGAGACGATCATTCAAGCATTCGATATGTGCCTGAAGAATGTCGCCGGTGCCATCGAATAGGGGTGCGAGTGCGCCGTACATTGTCAGCCGATGTTCATCATCGGGCCACAAGGCTTCGAGCCGAGATTCGTCCAGTGCCATGATGGACAAGTTGGATTGAGGGTCGAGATCGACGGCCAGCACTCGAAATCCTAGCTCGGCAAACATGAAAGCGCAGTGGTAGACCAACGAAGTCTTGCCAACGCCCCCTTTGTTGTTGAAAAACACGATGTGCGGTGTCATGCCTCGTCTCTCTGAATGATCGCCGCCACCACGCCCGGTTGCACCTCGAAGCGCAGCCGTTCGCCCAGTGCCTTGCGCGCGATCGCAATGCCGGCGCCAAAGCGCTGTACATAGCCGAGCGCTCGCAACGCCTCGGCCAGATTGGGGTTGCGGTAGTCTGTAATGCCAGGCTGGCCAAAGTTCTCTGGTGTTACGCTACCGAAAGGGCCGCCCGGGTTGTGAATCTCGATGCGGTCGTCAAACCAATACACACGTACCGGAGTATTCGTCGTCTCGTAACTGCGGTGCATCAGGGCGTTACGCACTAATTGGCGCAACGCCTCCGAAGGATAGGCTTCATGCCAATCCTCTGTTTCTCTGTCACTGAAGCGTACGGTGCGTTGATTGTGCGCTGCAAGCTTTTCTTCCAACTTGCGAATCTGGTCTGCGACAGTGCCGTGAATCTGCTCTTCATCGATTACAGCCGCAGTCAAGTCTGTGCCGGCAAGCCGAAGGAATTGTGTATACGCCCCTGGTAGCCAGTCAACAGGAGACCTTCCGATCACCAGAAGACCAAGTACCGTTGGCACGGGGGCACTGTCGCTCAGTATCATTTTGGTGGCAGCCAGTTTTTGCGCATAGCTACGCTCGTTGGTTTCCAGTACGTCGCGGGCTACCAGAGCAGGTAGGTATTCCTGCTCAAAACGCAGGCGATCAAGCTCATTCAGCTCTGCATCATGTACTGCTTGTACGTCAAAAGGCTTGTCACGGTAGCGGCGGCGCTCATTGAGAATACGCTCGTCTTGTTGTGAAGCCAGTCCGCGGCGCGGCCCCCAGCGTAGATGGATACGCCCCTTGTAGCGCACAGGTGGCGTGTCGCAAGGCCATACGGTGATCACGGCAATGTCATGGCCTCGCAGTATGCGCTTTTCCACCAACAGTGTCGGTGGCGGTACGGTATTGCCATCAGTCTTGATGTCGGCAAGGCTGCGCAGGAGATCATCGGTAACAGTAAAGCCGTGCACAGGTGTGCCGCCGTCGTGTACGCCAATCAGTACCACACCAGGCTCGCCGTGCCCCGCCAAATCGTTGGCAAAGGCACAAACGGCCTCTCGCACCTTTTGCGGGGCATTGCCCTGGAATGATTGTTTGCGCTCGACGCGGTCAGACTCCAGATCAGCCATCATGGCTTCAAGCTGTGCATCGGTGAAATAGCTCATCGTTTGTGCCCCTCATCGTCATCAAACAGCGAAGCCAGTTCCGAAGCCTGACTTGAGTGCTCATGGCTCTATTCTCTCAAGAATTCAAGCCTCCTCAAAACTCCCGGGGAAATTCGGAATGCAAGGTCGACGGTGGTACTATGAAACCGTCGTTTCTGCGGGGGTGGTCAAGGGGAGGGTCCCATGCGCAATCTCAGCGGCCGTCTGTATGCCGCCATCCGGATCGTGCTGCTTGCCGTGCTTGTGGTGCCGTCGGCGGCTTCCGCCCGGGATGCCATCGTGCTCGAACCTGTACAGCTCGGGCCGCACAGCTATTATTTCGCGGGTGAAACAGGCATGGCCAGCCACGAGAACAAGGGTTTCATGTCAAACGCCGGCTTCGTGGTCACGCCGGGCGGGGTGGTGGCCTTTGACACGCTGGGCACACCGGCGCTGGGCCAGGCCATGCTCGATGCCATCGCCGCCGTGACGGACCAGCCGGTACGCCTGGTCATCATCAGCCACTATCATGCCGATCATATCTACGGCTTGCAGGCATTCAAGGCGGCCGGCGCCGAAATCTGGGCGCATACCGCCGCGCGCGCCTATCTGCATTCCGATGAAGCCCGGGAGCGGCTCGCACAGCGCCGCGCCGACCTGGCGCCCTGGGTCGACGAAGACACCCGGCTGGTACCGGCCGACCGCTGGCTTACTTTTGAGGACGGCGGGCCGCTGGTGTTCGACATGGGGGGCGTGGCCTTGCGCATCATCGATGTGAGCGGCGCCCATTCCCCGGAAGATATCATGCTGTATGTACCGGCCGACGAAGTGCTGTTTGCCGGTGATCTCTATTTCAGCGGGCGCATTCCCTTCGTGGGGCCGGCTGACAGCAAGGCATGGCTGGCCGCCCTGGATCGCATGGGCGCGCTCGGCCCGCGAGTGGTCGTGCCCGGGCATGGGCCGTCATCCACCGATACCGTGGCTGACATGCAGCTCACGCGCGACTATCTGCTTTATATGCGCGAGCAGATGGGTGCGGCCGTGGACGAGATGATGGATTTTGAAGAAGCGTATGCGGCGACGGACTGGAGCCGCTTCGAGGCGTATCCGGCATTCGAGGAGGCGAACCGCATCAATGCCTACGGACAGTATCTGCAACTCGAGCGTGAAAGCCTCGAGGCCGAATGAGCGTGTGACATGACAACAGGCGAATGGATTGTCATCGGTATCTTCGTGACGGCACTGGGCTGCTCTCTTTCATTGTTCCTGTGGCTGCGGCGCCAGATCCGCCGTCAGGACAGTGGACGGCGCCGCTAGCGGCCCGGTGTCGACCCGGATCCGGTTTCCTTCTTCAACCCGATCTTCTTCAACCCGATAACCCTCTCTCATGTCTGCATCCCCGGCCTCACAGGACGTACCCGAACTTCCCGATCTTTCCGACATGCGTTTCGACGACTGGGTCGAGCGGTGGCTGCCACAGGCCTGGCGGCCCTACGCCCGGCTGTGCCGTCTTGATCGCCCGGTAGGCACCTGGCTCACACTGCTGCCCTGTCTGGCGGCGCTGGTACAGGCGGCGGACGGCCTGCCCACACTGTTTCGCCTGTTCATCTTCTCGCTGGGCGCCTTGCTGATGCGCGGCGTGGGCTGCACATTCAATGACATCTTCGATCGCGACTTCGATCGCAAGGTTGAACGCACGCGCTTTCGCCCGCTCACCAGCGGGCAGATCACCCTGCGCCAGGCCCTCTGGTTTGTGCTTGCCCAGCTTGTGGCCTGTGCACTCCTGCTGTTTGCCCTCAATGGCTACAGTCGCTGGCTGGCGGTTGCCCTGGTGCCCATCGTGATCGTCTACCCGCTGTGCAAGCGCTTCACCTACTGGCCACAGATCGTTCTGGGCATCGGGTTCAACTGGGGCATGCTCATGGCATGGTCGGATACACAGAATGTGGTGCCGCTTGCCGCTGTGGCCATGTGGCTGGGCGCCGTCATGTGGCAGGTCGGTTACGACTCGGTCTATGCCTATGTCGACATGCGTGACGACACCATGCTGGGGCTCAAATCCACGGCCCTGCGGTTCCGGGACAACGGAAAGGCCTGGATCAGCGGCTTTTACCTGGCCACGGTGGTGCTCTGGCTGCTGGCCGGCATCGGCATGGGCCTGTCCTGGGCATATTACGTGGTGCTGGCCGGAATTGCCCTGCATCTGGCCTGGCAGATGCGGGTGTTCGATGTGGCGCGGCCGGATCGCAGTTTCCGGCTTTTCCGCAGCAATATGACGGTGGGTGTGCTCCTGGTGATTGCCGCGCTGGGGGGCACGCTGCTTTGAATCGTGCGACAATCTGCACTCGAAAGGGCTGCCGGCCGCCCCAGGACTGACGGCTCTTGCGTTGAATAAGTAGAAGGGGAAGGCATGCACAGTCCAATCGAATATCTGGCAACCGGCTTGTTCGCCATCGCCATTGTCCATACGTTTTCCGTGCCCGTATTCGCCCGTCTTGCCAATAAGGGCGGCCCGCATGCCGGGCTGTGGCATCTGCTGTCCGAAGTCGAAGCGGTGTTCGGCGTCTGGGCCTGTGTCATGCTGGCCTGCATGGCCTTGCTGTCCGGGCTGGATGACGCCGTCAACTATATGGACACGCGCAACTTTGCCGAACCGGCCTTCGTGTTCGCCATCATGGTTGTGGCCGCCAGCCGCCCCATCATTGAGCTGGTGAACATGCTGGTGCGCAATATCGCACGCGTCCTGCCGATGAAGCGCGAGCTGGCACTGTTCTTCGTGACCATGTCCTTCGTGCCGCTGGCCGGCTCCTTCATTACCGAACCCGCAGCCATGACGCTGGCAGCCCTGCTGCTGCGCGATGCCTATTTCAACCGCCCGGGTCAGGCCGGCTTCAAGTACCTCACCATCGGCGTGCTGTTCGTCAACATCTCCATCGGCGGTGTGCTCACGGCCTACGCCGCGCCGCCCGTGCTCATGGTGGCGCAGAGCTTCGGCTGGGATACCGCCTACATGGCCACCCACTTCGGCTGGCGCGCGGCGGCGGCGGTCCTGATCAATGCGGGCATACTCACCTTCATTTCCCGCACGCACCTGCTCGATGGCAGCATCGGCGGCGCCCAGGATGACGGCCGCCCCGTACGCCCGCCCGTACCGCCGGCAGTCATCGCCATTCACACCTTCTTTCTGGTCAGCATTGTGCTGTCCTCGCATCACCCGGTGATCTTCCTCGGTTTCCTGATGCTCTTCATCGGCTATGCCCACGCCTACAGCCGTCACCAGAGTCCGCTCATCATGCGCGAGGGCCTGATGGTGGGCTTCTTCCTGGCCGGCCTGGTGCTGCTGGGCGGTCTGCAGCAATGGTGGCTGCAGGAGCTGCTCGGCAGCCTTTCGCCCATGGTGCTGTTTGTGGGTGCCACGCTGCTCACGGCGGTCACGGATAATGCCGCGCTCACCTATCTCGGTTCGCTGGTTGAAGGCACTAGCGAGATGTGGCGCTACATGCTGGTGGCGGGGGCCGTTACAGGCGGTGGTCTGACGGTCATCGCCAATGCGCCCAATCCGGCCGGTTTCGCCATCCTCAAGGGCTGCTTTCCCGACGGTGCAATCTCGCCGCTCAAGCTGCTCATGACGGCATCGGTGCCCACGCTCATCGCCGCCGGGATGTTCCTGCTGCCCAAGACCTTCTGAGCAGGCCGGGCGGCGGGGGCACGGGCCCGCGAAAACCGCTAAAATGACCTGTTGGCGCGGGCTTGCGCCCCGGCGTCATGTATGCATGCCCGCAGAATGTTTTCAGGTGAGAGTGGTCGTGCCGATTTATGCGTATAAATGCTCGGCTTGTGGTCATGAGCAAGATGTGTTACAAAAAGTATCAGATCCTTTGCTGGTCGATTGCCCGCAGTGCGGCCGGCCCGCGCTGGTCAAGCAGCTTACCGCTGCGGGCTTCCAGCTCAAGGGTACGGGCTGGTATGTGACGGATTTCCGTGATGGCGGCAAACCGGCACAGAAAGCGGCACCGTCGGGTGAAGCCGGTGCACCGGCTGGTGACGGGGGCGGCGGCAGCGCCGCAAGCACCACCAGCGCGGCACCGTCCGACTAGCTGAATGTCAATGCGCTTGCCGGCGCACGAGGGCCATGCGGTTCTTCAAGCGATATCTCATCACGGGCCTGCTGATCTGGATTCCCCTGGTCATCACCCTGTGGGTCTTGATGCTGTTGGTCAACGCGCTGGAAAGCGTGGTGCCGGACTTCCTGCTGCCCGAAGCCCTGCTCGGGGTCGATGTGCCCGGCATCCGCATGGTGCTGGTGGTGCTGGTGGTCTGGGTTTCGGGCGTGCTGGGCGCCAATTTCATCGGCCAGGCGCTGGTCGATCGCTGGGAAGGCCTGCTGGGACGCATCCCGCTGGTACGCACCATCTACCATTCGGTCAAGCAGGTCAGCGATACCGTACTGGCACCCGATGGCCAGGCATTCCGCCATGCCGTGCTGGTGCAATACCCGCGGCGCGGCGTATGGACCATCGCTTTTGTGACCGGAGCGCCGGGCGGTGAGCTCGCCGATCACCTGGGCTCGGGGGTCATCAACGTCTATGTGCCCACCACGCCCAATCCGACGTCGGGCTTCTTCCTCATGATGGCACGCAGTGAAGTGCACTGGCTGGACATGAGTGTCGATGCCGCGCTGAAGTATATTGTCTCCCTGGGGGTGGTCGCGCCACAGGGCATTGCCGGCATCCTGCTGCCCGGACCCGTCCACGTGCCGCCCGAAGGGCCGCCGCTGGGCCTGTCGGACCTTGGCGGCGAACCGGGCCCGAGCAGCAGCCTGGATGACCGGCACCCGGACGAATCCTGATTTCGCGACAGAATCTGACCGCGGGCCGGGTGGCCCGCCCTCATCAATCAACGGAGTGTTTTTCGATGCGTACCTGCTACTGCGGCGAGGTGAACAAAGACCATCTGGACCAGATCGTGACTCTCTACGGCTGGGTGCATCGCCGTCGCGACCACGGGGGCGTTATCTTCATCGATCTGCGCGATCGCGCCGGTCTGGCCCAGCTGGTGTTCGACCCCGCCAATGAACAGGCTTTTGCCACGGCCGAGCGCCTGCGCAACGAGTACTGCCTGCGCGTGCGCGGCCGCGTGCGCCTGCGCCCCGAAGGTACGGTGAATCCCGATCTCGCTTCGGGCGAGATCGAGGTGGTCTGCGATGAGGTGAGCATCCTCAACCCTTCGGTCACGCCGGCCTTCCAGCTGGATGACGACAAGCTTTCCGAAACCACGCGGCTCACGCATCGCGTGCTGGACCTGCGCCGCCCGCAGATGCAGCACAACCTCATGCTGCGCCATCGGGTGGCCATGGTGGTGCGCAACCATCTGGATGCCCAGGGCTTCATCGATATCGAGACGCCCATGCTCACGCGCAGCACGCCCGAAGGCGCGCGTGACTATCTGGTGCCGTCGCGCGTGCATGCCGGCCATTTCTTCGCCCTGCCGCAGTCGCCGCAGCTGTTCAAGCAGATGCTCATGGTGTCGGGTTTCGATCGCTATTACCAGATCACCAAGTGCTTTCGCGACGAGGACCTGCGGGCCGATCGCCAGCCCGAGTTCACCCAGATCGATTGTGAAACATCCTTTCTTGATGAAGCGGCCATCCGCAGCCTGTTCGAAGGCATGGTGCGCGAGGTGTTCGGGAAGGTATTGCAGGTCAGCCTGCCCACGCCGCTGCCCACGCTCAGCTGGGAGGAGGCCATGCAGCGCTATGGCTCGGACAAGCCCGATCTGCGCGTCAATCTCGAGCTGGTCGATGTGGCCGACGTGCTGCGCGATGTGGACTTCAAGGTCTTCTCCGGCCCGGCCAACGATGCATCCTGTCGTGTTGTGGCGCTGCGCGTGCCCGGCGGCGGCGCATTGCCGCGCAGCGAGATCGATGCCTGCACGCGCTTTGTCGGCATCTACGGTGCGCGCGGCCTGGCCTATATCAAGGTCAACCAGGCGGATGTGGTGCCCGGCGGCCTGCAGTCGCCCATCGTCAAGAACATCCACGATGACGCCTTGCGTGCCATCCTCGAGCGCACCGGCGCCCGGGACGGGGATCTGATCTTCTTCGGTGCCGACAGGGCGCGCATCGTCAATGACGCCATGGGCGCCTTGCGCGTGCGCATCGGCCACAGCGATTTCGGTCGGGAAAACGGGCTGTTCGAGGCCGGCTGGAAGCCATTGTGGGTCGTCGACTTTCCCATGTTCGAGTACGACGAGGAGGCACAGCGCTGGTCGGCCGCCCATCATCCGTTCACCAGTCCGAAGGATGGCCACGAGGACTGGTTGCAGTCCGATCCGGCGCGTGTCAGGGCCAAGGCCTATGACATGGTGATCAACGGCTGGGAAGTCGGGGGCGGCTCCGTGCGTATCCATCGCGCCGAGATCCAGGCCAAGGTCTTCCAGGCGCTGGGCATCGATGAGACGCAGGCGCGCGAGAAGTTCGGCTTCCTGCTCGATGCACTCCAGTACGGTGCGCCGCCGCACGGCGGCGTGGCCTTTGGGCTGGATCGGCTGGTCACCCTGATGGCGGGCGCCGACTCGATTCGCGATGTCATCGCCTTTCCCAAGACGCAGCGTGCCCAGTGTCTGCTTACCCAGGCGCCGTCCACCGTGGACGAGGCCCAGCTGCGCGAGCTCCACATCCGCGTGCGCACGCCGGCGCCCAAGCTGGAGTAATCGTGTCCGCCATACGGGTCATCAGCTACAACATCCACAAGGGGCGCTCGGCCACGGGCAGCCGGGAGTCGCTGGCCGACCTGCGCCTGGGCCTGTATGGCCTGCGTCCCGACCTGCTCTTCCTGCAGGAAGTGCAGGGGCGCAACGAGATGCGTTCCAGCCTGCATGCCCAGCATGAGTCGCTCAGTGCGGCGCTGGGCATGGAGGCCGCCTATGGCTGCAATGCCGTGCGTCCGCGCACCGATCACGGCAATGCACTGCTGACCCGCTTTCCCATCCTGCATCAGGAAAATCTCGATATTTCCGATCACCGGCTGGAGCAGCGTGGCCTGCTGCACGTGGTCATCGATATGGATGGCCGTCCCGTGCATTGCCTGGTGGTGCACCTGGGGCTGTTCGGGGGCGGGCGATCGCGCCAGATTGCCGCCCTGGTCGAGCGCATCCGCCTGTGGGTGCCGGATGACGAGCCTTTGCTGATTGCCGGTGACTTCAACGACTGGAAGAATCAGCTGGCGCCGCTGTTCGTGCGCCAGCTCCAGCTCTACGAAGTGTTTGCCGTCGCGCCGCACAGTGGTATTGCCGTGCCCGCCTACGGCGGACCCATCCATCGCATCCGCAGCACGCTGCGCCGTGCACGCCCCACGGCGGGCCAGCGTGCCGTGCATGAGCTGGGGCATCAGGGCGCGGCCCGCCTGACGCCGCCGCCACGCACTTTCCCGGCGGCCTTCCCGTGGCTGCGGCTGGATCGCATCTATCAGCGCGGCTTTGCCGTACGCCAGGCGCAGGTTCTGCAGGGCACGCCGTGGCGCCAGCTTTCCGATCACGCGCCGCTGCTCACGGAACTTGAATTGCCCTGAGGCGGTGGCATCATGGCCCTCTTGCCCTTTCCATCGGTGAAGCTGGACTGGCGCGACGGCAATGGTATTGACCTGCTCAACAGCGGCGCCGACTTCTTTCCGGCCCTGTGCGCAGCCGTGGATGCGGCGCGCCACAGCGTGCATCTGGAAACCTATATCTTCAATCTGGATGCCACCGGCCGGCATGTGCTGGACACCCTGGCGGCGGCCTGCGCCCGCGGTGTGCGCGTGCGAGTGGTCATCGACGGTTTTGGCAGCCACGCACAGGCGGATGAGCTGGTTGCGCGCCTGCAGGCCATGGGTGTCCGCTGGCGCATCTACAAGCCCCGCCCCAAAGGAACCTGGCGCCGGCGGTTGTCGCCTTCCCGCCTGCGCCGCCTGCATCGCAAGACGGCGGTGATCGACCGTTGTGTCGGCTTTGTCGGCGGGATCAACATCCTCGATGACTATTTCGATGTGCCGAATGATGGCTGCGGGCCCATGCCACGCTTCGATTTTGCAGTGCGCCTGCGCGGGCCGCTGGTGGCCGATCTGTTGCGCGCCCAGCGTACCCTGTGGCTGCGCATGGGCTGGCGCCGTCCCGACGACCTGGAAGGCTTCCAGCGCCGGCTCAGCCGCCTGATGCAGTGGCGGGCGCGGCGCCGGCCGGCACCCGTGCCGGCAGCCGAGCCGGGTCAGCGTGCGGCGCTGGTGCTGCGCGACAACTTCCGGTTTGCACGCCGTATAGAGAAGGTTTACCTGCTCGCCTTGCGCGAGGCCCGCAGGGACGTCCTGATTGCCAACGCCTATTTCTTCCCCGGACGGCGCCTGCGCAATGCCATGGTGGAGGCCGCGCGGCGCGGTGTGCGCGTGCGGCTGATGCTGCAGGGGCGGCCGGAGTATCCGGTACAGCACTGGGCCAGCCGCCATATGTATGCCGAGCTGCTTGCCGGCGGCGTCGAGCTGTATGAATACCAGCCCAGCTACCTGCACGCCAAGGTCGCCGTCATTGATGATCAGGCCATGGTGGGATCGGCCAACCTTGATCCGTTCAGCCTGTTTCTTGCGCGTGAGGCCAACGTCTGGGTTGATGATGCTGCGTTTGCCCAAAGCCTGCGCACCGAGCTCGAAAAAGCCCTGGCGCAGCATTGCCGGCGCATCACCAGTCAGGCCTGGAATTCACGCCGGATCTGGCAGCGGTTTCTGGACGGCGTGGGCTATCTGGTCCTGCGTGCGGGGGTCGCCATCACCGGGAAGTCTTCGGAGTATTGAGCAAGGCAAGATACCAATCGATACGCTATTCGAAAAGTTGCGCTATCTGCGACATGGGCAGGAACAGCCGAAGGGGCGCATGCTGGAACGGCTGAAAATCAAAATGACGGTAAAAGCTTTCTGCCCCCTCGTTTTTTGCATCCACAATCACTGCCATGGCTGCGATCTGCTGTGCGGTCTCCAGGCAGCGGCGCAAGGCATCGATCAGCAGGAATTCGCCGACACCTTGCCCGGCAGCGGAACGATCCACAGCCAGCCGGCCGAGCAGTGTAACGGGTAATTGACCGTAGCGTGGCAGCCGCTTCATCAGATCTGCGGGCAACTCATCAACGGGAATGATGGACGATGAAAGGGTGTAGAAGCCGTGGATTTTCCGGGTGTCCGGCCCCGTGAGCACAAACGGCGCCGCCACTCGCCTTTCAGCATCCTGTCGCGCTTGCGTGCGTAAATAACGATTCAGGCCTTCCTCGCCGCAGTCGAATGACTTGCGGTCATGGATTCTGGCAAGCGGGCTGATGTGCTCCGGAGCAAGAATAAGCGCCAATCAGTTCCCTGCCTTTTGGCGGTAGGCCTGCGCGGCCTTCTGCAAGCGCGGTCCTGGTGCGGAAGGGGTCAGCAGTGTGGTCACGAAAGCAAGCTGCTCTTCGCGGCTGAGGCGGATGAGCTCATGCTCCTGCACGATCTTCGCAGCCGCTTCCTGCGTGCTGTCGACGACAAGTTCGCTCAGGGTACGTCCCGTCAGACTCGCCGCCTGCTGGAAAAAGTCTTTCTGGTCGCTGGACACGCGCACCTCAAGGCGCGCATTGCGTGGCTTGAGGTGGGCTTCAGGTGTGGTCAGCATGGTTTGCCTTTTGAGGGTTGATTCATATGTAATATGTGAATGTACGTTATTTGTCCGTACGAATCAAGGTGGATATCGCATTTGATGCATCGACGGAACACCGGATAATGCACTGCTGCGGTAAGCTTGAAGCTATCCAGCAGTTTGTCACAAGGAGAATACAGACGTGAATGACGCCGGTCTCGAGCTGGTCAGCCAGCACCGCTGCTTCGACGGCAGCCAGCGTTTCTATCGCCACGCTTCCACCACTATCGGCCTGCCCATGCGGTTTTCGGTCTTTGTGCCGCCCCAGGCGCAGCATGGCAGGGTGCCCGTGCTGTTCTTCCTGGCCGGCCTGACCTGCACAGAGGAAACCTTCATGATCAAGGCGGGTGCGCAGCGCATGGCCGCACACCACGGCATCATGCTGGTTGCCCCCGACACCAGCCCGCGCGGTGCCGGCGTGCCCGGTGAGGATGATGACTGGGATCTGGGTACCGGCGCCGGTTTCTACCTGGATGCCACCCAGGCGCCCTGGTCCATGCACTATCGCATGGAAAGCTGGATCATGCAGGAACTGTTCGATGGGGTCACCCGGGCCCTGCCGGGTGATGCGGCGCGTGTGGGCATCTGCGGGCATTCCATGGGCGGGCATGGTGCCCTTGTGCTGGCCCAGCGCCACCGCGAGCGCTTTCAGTCGGTATCGGCGTTTGCGCCTATCGCGGCGCCCAGCCGCTGTCCCTGGGGCGAGAAAGCGTTTTCCGCCTACCTGGGGCCGGATCGCAAGGCCTGGTCGGCCCATGACGCCAGTATGCTGATGGCCGGCGCCCGACGCCCTTTTCCGGGCGGCATACTCATCGATCAGGGCCTGGCCGACGGCTTCCTGGCAGAGCAGCTCTATCCCGAAGCTTTCGAGCAGGCCTGTCGCCAGGCCGATCAGCCGCTCACGCTGCGCCGCCATGCCGGCTATGACCACGGCTATTACTTCATTGCCACCTTCATGGCCGATCACCTGGCGTTCCATGCGCGCCAGCTGGGTATTTCAGCGTAGCAGCCGCCACTGGCCGTCGCGCACGGTGATGAGCTCGCGTCCGCGTTCGTCGAAACCGCTGTGATCGTCGGGCGTCATGTTGTAGACGCCCTGGGTGGCCACGAGTTCGCGAGTCTGCTCCAGGGCGTCGCGCAAGGCGGCACGGAAGGCAGCCGTACCCGGCTGTGCCGTCTGTGCCGCCAGTGGCACGGCCTGCTCGAGCAGCAGCCCGGCATCGTATACATTGGCGCCGAAAGTGGCCGGCACGACATCGTACAGCGCGCGATAGCGGGCGATGTATTCCTCGACGATGGGCCGTGATGGATTGTTGTCGTCAATTTCCGGCAGCACGAGCATCAGGCCGGCGGCCAGGATCGTGCCTTCCACCGACTTGCCGCCGAGTTTCAGGAAGGCATCCAGTGCGGCACCGTGCGTCTGGTAGAACCGGCCCTGATAGCCCTGGCCGGCCAGTGTGACCTGCGGGAGCACGGCAGCCGCGCCGGTGGCCGCCACAAGCACGGCATCGGGCCGGGCCGCCAGCAGCTTCAGCGACTGCCCCGTGACCGACGGGTCCGAGCGCTGGAAACGTTCGGTGGCCACGATGCGGATGTCGTGCGCGGCGGCCAGCGCCGTCATCACCTTGAGCCAGTTCTCGCCATAGGCATCGTTCATGCCGATGAAGCCCAGCGTCCTGACGCCGTTTTGCACCATGTGATCCACGAGTGCGCGGGCGATGATGTCGTCGTTCTGCGTGGTCTTGAAGACCCAGCGTTTCTCTTCGGTCATGGGCAGCACGACGGCGGCCGTGCCCACCGGTGCCAGCATGGGTGTGCCCGACTCGGCCACGAAGGTGAGGACGCTCATGGCATTCGGAGAGCCGGTGGGGCCAATGATGGCATCCACGTTTTCCTCGGAAATCAGCTTGCGTACGCTGGTAACGGTCTGCGTCGGATCGCTCGCATCATCCAGCGAGATGTACTGGACGGTCAGGTCGCCGATCTCGCGCGGGAGCAGGGGCACCGTGTTTTTCTGCGGGATGCCGACCAGGGCCGTGGGGCCGGTGGCCGACGTGACCACACCGATCTTGACCTGGGCAGCGGCGGGCAGGGACAGCAATGCCGCAGCAAGACTGAAGGCGGCGATGAAGGAAGTGCGCGACATGCGAGCGCTCCGTGCAGGGGGATAAAGGCTTCGAGTATAGCGCCGGTGCAGGGAACTTGTACCGAATTGCGACGTCAAATTAGCAGTCGATGCCATCGAGTGCTAAAATGAATCCGATCAGTCAAGGAAACCTGTCAATGACGTCTGCTTCAACAGCTTTGGCCCCCGTGGGCAATGCGTTGGCCACGGCCATTACCAACCCGGGTGCGCTTGGCACGCTGGATGCCTATATCAGCGCCACTTACCGCATCCCCATGCTCAGTCCGGAAGAAGAGGTTGAGCTGGGTGAACGTTTGCGCGACAAGGATGACCTGGATGCGGCACGCCGGCTCATTCTTTCCCATCTGCGCCTGGTGGTCTCCATTTCACGCCAGTACCTGGGCTATGGGCTGGCCCATGCCGATCTTATCCAGGAAGGCAATATCGGTCTCATGAAGGCCGTGCGCCGCTTCGATCCGTCGCGCGGCGTGCGCCTGGTCTCCTTTGCCGTGCACTGGATCAAGGCCGAAATCCACGAATACATCATCCGCAACTGGCGTCTGGTCAAGGTGGCCACCACCAAGGCGCAGCGCAAGCTGTTCTTCAACCTGCGCCGCATGCGCCCCGACGGGCAAACGCTCGCGCCCGATCAGATCGACGACATCGCGCGCGAACTCAATGTGCGTCCGCAAGACGTCAGCGAGATGGAAGTGCGCATGTCCGGCCGTGATCTGGCGTTTGAAGCGCCGCTGGATGATGATGACGGCTATGCCCCCATCTCCTGGCTGTCGGATGAAGGCGCACAGGAGCCCACCCAGGTGCTGGAGCGGCGCGAGCTGGATCACCTGCAGGGCAGCGGCCTGAGCAATGCACTGGCCGATCTGGATCCGCGTTCGCGGCGCATCGTGCAGGCACGCTGGCTGCAGGACGAGGGCGGGGCCACCCTGCACGAGCTCGGTGCCGAATTCGGCGTCTCGGCCGAGCGCATCCGCCAGATCGAAGCGGCGGCTTTCAAGAAGCTGCGTGCCCGGCTGTCCGAGTAGTATTTTGTTGCGATTTGCCCGCTGGAGCGATTGAACCAAAACGTCATCCGGCTGCCCAAATACAGACAGCGCAAGCACGGCTGTATCGCCCGCTTCGATTTCTCCTCTTCCCCTCCCTTATGAAGCGGGTTTTTTCCGGGGCACCTCTGCTGGTGCCCTTTTTTTATTGAATGAAGGCGTCAACGTCGAGTATGGCCGGCGGTATGTTCAAGCCAATGCCGCCGTGTCGCACGTCGAGGTTCAGAGTACGGATTCCAAGCCTTTGCGTTCAATGATATCGAGTAGTTTCTGTGATGGGCCGCTGGGGCGCTTGTCACCCACTTCCCACTTGCGGACAGTAGATACACTGGTATTGAGTACTGAGGCCAGGACGGCCTGGCTCAGTTGCAGGCGTTTGCGCAACGCCTTGATTTTCGCAGCATCGTAGTCTTGCACCGGTTCCAGACACAAAAGCTTGTACTTTTGCATCTTGCGCTTGTCGATGAATCCGAGACGATGCAGGTCGCGAGCACCTTCATGCACCGCCTCCATGATGCGGCTCTTGGGTTTGGCTGTTCCGGTCATTAGCGATCTCCAGCAAAGCGTCGTCGGCAACGGCAGTGTTCAGCTGTGCAATTGTGCACTTCAATAAATCTGCAGCATAGTCCTGCAAGGCTTGTAATTCATCGTCTCTGATATTGTCTCGCTCGTTCTTCTCAAAGCCAAACAGGAAGAACCATCGATTGCGCTTGTTGGTGGCGATCAGCGTTCTCACGCCACCGCGCTTGCCTCGCCCTCTAATGTACCACTTAGTGGCATAATTTTTCCACGAATAAATAACTGTAGCCCGATCAGCAACATCAGGTGCATATCGGCTAAATAGATAGCATCGTAGGACGGCTACAGCATCGTCACCATTCGTATTTTTTCGAGGCGACGAGGTTGATCATCTCGATACCGGCTTGCTGTCCAAATATCGAACACGATCCGATGGGGATGCACCGATCTTCTGGAGGGTGGGGATTAGGCCGAATTATTGATTGTTCTGCGTCAGCCTGATGGCCCCTCTCCTACAGCAACAGTCGCAAATCGTCCGCGATGTCCGGCGCTTCCGCGCTGCCGCCTATCAGTACACGGGGCTCACCCTTGCGGTCAAAAACGTAGAACGACGCCGAGTGGTCCATGGTGTAGCTGTCCGGCGTGCTGCCCGGTGCCCTGGCGTAATAGGCGCGGAATGACTGTGCCGTCTTGTGCAGCTCGTCTGCGCTGCCGCGCAGGGCGTCGAAGCGTGGATCGAACGCGGTGACGTATTCCTTCAGCAGCTCGGGCGTGTCGCGCTCGGGATCCACGGTGATCAGCACGACTTGCACGTCATCGGCTTTCTCGTCCAGCATTTCCATGGCGTGCGCCAGCTCCGCCAGCGCGGTGGGGCAGACGTCCGGGCACTGTGTGAATCCAAAGAACACAACCAGCACCTTGCCTTCGTAATCCGCCACGCGGCGCATCTGCCCCGAAGTGTCGGTCAGGGCCATGTCCTTGCCCAGGCCGGTGCCGGTGATGTCGGAACCCTTGAATTCCAGCGGTTTGGGTGAGCAGGCCGCCAGCATGCCTGCCAGCAGCAGCATGGCGAGTCGAAAGAAGGAAGAACGGAAGAAGATCATTGCCAGGGGATAGTATCAGCTTCGCAGCAGGGTCGCCCAGTGATCAAGCAGCAATGCTGCAAACAGCAGGGCAAGATAGATGATGGAGTAGCGGAACAGCCGGCGTGCCCGGTAGTCGGAATATTCACGATACAGCTGCCAGGCATAGGCCAGGAAAAGGCCGCTGAGGATGACGGCTGACACCAGATAGAAGATGCCGCTCATGCGGATCACAAAAGGCAGCAGCGTCGCGGCAAACAATACCAGACTATAGAGCAGGATGTGCAGGCGCGTGAAGGCATTGCCGTGCGTGACCGTGAGCATGGGCAGGCCGGATTTGACGTAGTCGGTTTCGCGATACAGGGCGAGCGCCCAGAAGTGGGGCGGCGTCCAGATGAAGATGATCAGTACCAGCAGCCAGGCTTCGGCCGGCACGGCGTTGGAGATGGCCGCCCAGCCCAGCGCCGGCGGCATGGCACCCGAGAATCCGCCGATGACAATATTCTGCGGGGTGCGCGGCTTGAGCATCATGGTGTAGATGATGGCGTAGCCCACAAACGTGGCAAATGTGAGCCACATGGTCAGCGTATTGACCAGCAGATGCAGCACCAGCATGCCCGAACCGCACAACAGGCCCGAGAAGAGGATGACCTGCTGGTTGCTGATGCTGCCGCGGGCCGTGGCGCGTTGCGCCGTGCGCAGCATGCGCGCATCGATCTCGCGCTCGATCAGGCAGTTGACGGCAAAGGCCGCCGCCGCCATCAGCCATATGCCCACCGTGGCGGCCACCACACGCCCGGGATCGGGCAGGCCGGGTGCGGCCAGGAACATGCCGATCACGGCACAGAAGACCGCCAGCTGGGTGACCCGGGGCTTGGTGAGCACCAGATACTGGCGCCAGAGGCTGGCGTTGGGGGTGGTGAGCGTGGTCATGTGGGTATCCTGCGGGGGATTGGGTGCACCAGGCGGACCTGCAGGGTGATTCCCGCCAGAACCAGCCCGGCCGCACCCCCATTATGCAGCACGGCAATGACCAGAGGCCATTGGAAGAAGATGGTCGTCAGCCCGGTGAACAACTGCGCAATCAGCAGTATCAGCATCAGGTGTGCCGGTCCGCGCAGGCCTTCGAAGCGGCGCAGCCTCCAGGCCAGAACGCCCAGATAGGCGAAGACGATGAACGCCATATTGCGGTGTACCCAGTGGATGGCGGTCAGTGCTTCCTGGGAGATCATCTCGCCGGAAGGGAGCATGCCCAGGGCGCGCACCAGCGAGAAGCCGCCGTGCATGTCCATGGGGGGCATCCACTGCCCGTGGCACAGGGGGAAATCCATGCACGCCAGTGCAGCATAGTTGGTACTGACCCAGCCGCCCAGGGCGATCTGCACGAAAAGCAGTACCAGTGCGCCGGCGGCCCAGGGCCGCCAGACCGCCGATTCGGGCGGTAGCGGGGCGTGTGTCTTCTCGCGCGCCGCCAGCCACGTCATGAGCGCCAGCAGCAGCATGCCGCCCAGCAGGTGGGTGGTGACGATGATGGGCATCAGCCGCATCGTGACTGTCCAGGCGCCAAAGGCACCCTGGATGCAGACGGCCGCCAGAATGACGGTGGCCAGGGTGGGGCGTTCGCGCAGTGTTTCGCGCCAGCGCCAGGCCATCCAGACGATGGCGATGATGAGCATGCCCAGAATGGTGCCGGCATACCGGTGAATCATCTCTATCCAGGCCTTGGAGAAGCTGACCGGCCCATAGGGCATGGTCTGCAGGGCATCCTGGATGTGCGTACTTGCGCCCAGCGGGCTCACACTGCCATAGCAGCCGGGCCAGTCGGGACAGCCCAGGCCGGAGTCCGTCAGTCTTACAAAGGCGCCGAACATGATGAGGTCCAGCGTCAGGAACCAGGTCAGGAACACCAGCCGGCGCCAGCGGGTCAGGCGGCGTGCGTGCACATCGGGCATCGCACCGTGGGTGGCTGCGGCCGGCAGGGAAGAGCTGTTCATGGCAATCGGGGCAATACAGTCATTGGGCATCACTCAGCCGATGCGCGAGTTGCGCAGCAGCTTGCGGATGTCGTCGCGCACCTTTATGGGGTCGGCATCAGCCGGAAAGCGCATCATCAGATTGCCCAGCGGATCAATGATCCACATGGGCGCGAGCAGGGCGTCGGCTGCCTGGCCGGCATTCGCGTCGGGCACCAGGAACCGGCCCAGTGTTTCGGGCCGGGCACGCAGCATGACAGTGCCTTTGTACGCTTCCAGGATTTGTTTGTCCACTTCACCCTCATCAAGAATGAACCAGACGCGGCGCAGGCGCTCGACTTCCTTGCCCTGGCTGGCGTGCGAGTTGCGCAGGATGAAGAGTTTGCGCACGCAGGATTCCGGGCAGGCGGCATGGTCGGCGCTGACCAGTACCCAGTGCCCGTGCAGGCTTTCCAGGTCGTAGAGCCGGTCATCCAGCGTTCGCAGTGACAGTGTCTCTGCCGGTGGCAGGGGGCGCTGGGGATCGATGAGCTCGCCGTAATTGGTGCTGCCACCCGGGCGCAGGCCCGAGGCGGGCATGAAATAGGCGATGAGCGCAAAGACCACGGGCGCCAATGCGATCAGCAGGATAAGGACGACGGGCGTCAGCGAGCGGGGCCGGGGGGTTTGGGTCATTAAGACTCCTGGGAGCGGGAGTGCAGGCTGCGCCAGGCCAGCGCGGCGAAGGCGATTGCCGCGATGGCGCAAAACGAAAACCACTGCAAAGCATAGCCCCGATTGGTGTCGGCATCCACCGACGGATGGGGCCAGTCATGCGTGAGCGTCCCGTTTTCCTGCGCCAGCACCACGGGCATGAGGGCATGGCCCATGGCCCGGGAGAGTGTGTCCAGCTCCAGGTTCTGCACCAGGGGCAGTGTGCCCGGCGTCCAGTCCAGGTGCTCACCGGGTGCGCCCGACAGCGACCACAATTCCAGGCTGCGGGGCACATGGGCAAACAGCTCGCCCTGCACGGCAACGGTATCGCGCTCGCGGGCAAGCGTATCGGCCAGTCCGTCACGCTGCGCCAGGCCGCCGCGGCCCTGGGTGATGACGGCATCGTGCGCCAGCCAGCCGCGCAGCACTGCCAGCACCGTGACGCCGTCATCGAGCGCAAGCGGCGTCAGCACCCAGTAGCCCGGCTGTCCCTGCAGGTTACGATTGCCGATCAGCAGGCTGTAGTCATGAAGCCAGTGCCCCCGGGTGCTTGCCTTGCGCCAGGCCTGCATGGCCGCCGGCGGCGTGTTCGCATCCAGCTGCAGGGGTGCCAGTGCGGCCACGCGTGCCAGCTCCATACGCACAGCGTCGCGCTCGGTGGCGCGACGCAATTGCCAGCTGCCCAGCGAGGCGAGCACCGGAATCAGTGCGCCGAGCAGCACCAGAGCGAGGACTGTGCGAAAATGAGACGCTTGGTGTGCCATATCAAACCCATGGCCACTTCAGGAGGCCGCAATGCGAATCATAGTCATACTGGCGTTTCTGGGCATACTGGGCAGCCTCGGGTCCGCCCTGTTCCACCTGATGCGCGACAAGGGCGGGAGCAATCGCACCGTCAACGCCCTCACCTGGCGCATCGGCCTGTCGATTGCCCTGTTCCTGTTTGTGCTGTTTGCGCACCACATGGGGTGGATACGCAGCACCGGGGTCGAGTTCTATCAGAACCAGTAGACGAACAGGTACAGCCCCAGCCACACCACGTCAACAAAGTGCCAGTACCAGGCCGCGCCTTCGAAACCGAAATGATGCGTGGATGTGAAGTGGCCGCGAATCAGGCGCATCAGGACGACGGTCAGGAACACGGACCCCAGGATCACGTGGAAGCCGTGAAAGCCGGTGAGCATGTAGAAGATGGAGCCATAGGCGCCCGAGTCGAAGCGCAGATTCAGGTCGGAATAGGCATGCGAGTACTCGTAGGCCTGGCAGAACACGAAGGCAAAGCCCAGCACAACCGTGGTTGCCAGCCAGAAGATGGCCTTGCTGCGCTGGTCGGCGCGCAGGGCATGGTGCGAGATGGTGAGCGTCAGGCCCGAGGTGAGCAGCAGGGCCGTGTTTATCGTCGGCAGCCAGAAGGGGCCCACGGTCTGGAACTCGGGCACCACGCCGGCCGGACCCAGGTTGGGCCAGGCGCCGGTGAAGCCGGGCCATAGCAGGTTCTGGTGATCCAGATCCGACAGCCAGGGCGTCGTCACCTCACGCATGTACCACAGCGAGAAGAAGAAGGCCGAGAAGAACATGATCTCGGAGAAGATGAACCAGGCCATGCTCCAGCGGTAGGCGGCGTCAACGCGCTTGCTGTTCAGGCCGCTTTCGGATTCGGCGATGGCGTCGCGGAACCACAGGAACAGCGACACGAAAAGCCCGCCCACGCCCACCAGGAACATGACGTAGCCGACCATGTACAGGTTGATCCACAGCGCCGCTCCCAACAGCGTGATGAGCAGCGACAGACTGGTGCGTATCGGGTGCGGAGAGATCCCCGGCACGTAATAGTACGGCGCCTCCTTGCCCCGGACTGCTTGACTTGCACTCATTGTGTTTCTCCTGCGAATTGGATTTTTTTAATATCGGCCGTCAGACAAGCACGGCAGCCAGCCAGCGGGCGGCCAGAACCAGTGAGATGACCAGAACGACGGCGGCCAGAATGCCGGCCAGAATCAGATGAAGCGGATTCAGTGCGGCGATATCCTGGTGATAGCCCTTGCCTTTGCGTACGCCGAAAAGCCCCCAGGCGACGGCCTTGACCGTCTGGAAGAAATTCAGCTTGCGCTGGCTCAGCTCCTGTATGTCTCGACTCATGGGGCCTTGCCTCAGAGAAGTTCGCCGCCGCGCCAGAATGCCCATGCCATGATGAGGATCACCATGATCAGCAGGGCCAGGCCCAGGCGGCGGTTCTTGCGACGTTGCTCAGGAGTCACCATATCAATAATGCCTTTGTCTATTTGACCTCGGGCGGCGTCTCGAAGGTGTGATGCGGTGCCGGCGAGGGTACCGTCCACTCCAGACCGGTGGCGCCATCCCAGGGCCGTGCCGGCGCGGGTTCACCCCGGCCGCGCACTGCCTTGATCACCACCCACACAAGAATAAGCTGGGAGAACCCGAACCAGAAGGCACCGATGGTGGCCATCATGTTGAAGTCGGTGAACTGGGCGGCATAGTCCGCATAGCGGCGCGGCATGCCGGCCAGCCCCAGGAAGTGCATGGGAAAGAAGGTGATGTTGAAGGAAATCATGCTGCTCCAGAAATGCAGCTTGCCCAGCTTCTCATCGTACATCGTGCCCGTCCATTTGGGCAGCCAGTAGTAAGCGCCCGCATACATGGCGAACAGCGAGCCGGCCACCATCACGTAATGGAAGTGGGCAATGATGTAGTAGGTGTCGTGCACGGCGATGTCGACCGGGGCCACGGCCACGATCAGGCCGGTGAAGCCGCCGATGACGAAGACGAACAGGAAGCCTATGCCCCACAGCATGGGCGTCTCGAAGGTGAGCGCGCCGCGCCACATGGTGGCCACCCAGTTGAAGATCTTCACGCCCGTGGGAATGGAGATGAGCATGGTCGCGTACATGAAGTACAGCTGGCCGGTGATGGGCATGCCGGTGGTGAACATGTGGTGTGCCCACACCAGGAAGGACAGGATGGCAATGGCCGCCGTGGCGTATACCATGGAGGGGTAGCCAAACAGCGGCTTGCGCGAGAAGGCCGGGATGACGGCCGAGATGATGCCGAAGGCCGGCAGGATCATCACATAGACCTCGGGGTGACCGAAGAACCAGAAGACGTGCTGGTAGAGCACGGGATCGCCGCCGGCGGCGGCGTTGAAGAACGCCGTGCCGAAGTGGCGGTCGGTGAGCAGCATGGTCACGGCTGCAGCGAGCACGGGCATGATGGCCAGCAGCAGGTAGGCGGTAATCAGCCAGGTCCAGCAGAACAGCGGCATCTTCATCATGGTCATGCCCGGCGCGCGCATGTTGAGTACCGTGACGATGATGTTGATGGCCCCCATGATGGACGAGGCGCCCAGGATGTGGACGGCGAAGATGGTGAAGTCCATGCCCGGGCCCATCTGCAGCGTGAGCGGCGCGTACATGGTCCATCCGGCGGCATTCGCGCCCCCGGGCACGAAGAAGGACACCGTGAACAGCGTGGCGCCGATGGGCAGCAGCCAGAAGCTGAAGTTGTTCATGCGTGCGAACGCCATGTCCGAGGCGCCGATCTGCAGCGGAATCATCCAGTTGGCAAAGCCCACGAACGCCGGCATGATGGAGCCGAAGATCATGATCAGGCCGTGCATGGTGGTGAACTGGTTGAACAGCTCCGGCTGGAAGAACTGCAGTCCGGGCGAGAACAGCTCCGTACGCAGCAACAGCGCGAGCACGCCGCCCTCGAACAGCATGGCGAGGGAGAACACCAGGTACATGGTCCCGATGTCCTTGTGGTTGGTGGCAAACAGCCAGCGGCGCCAGCCTTTTGGCGTGTCGTGGGCGTGGCCTTCGCCGGCTGGAATGTGATCAACGGTGACGCTGCTCATGATGAACTCCTTCCTGCTTTTCCGGGCAAGCTTCTGGCGCCGGCCCGGTGGATACCTGTGAATGGGTGGCGTGCGACTTCCGGGAGCTAGCGCAGGGCCAGCACGTCAGAGGGTTGCACGACAGGGTCTTCGCCCTTGCCCGCATTGCTCCAGGCATTGCGCGTGTAGGTGATGACCGACGCGATCTCGGTGTTGTTCAGCTGGTCGCGAAAGGCGGCCATGGCGGTTCCGGGGTGCCCGTTGAGCACCGTCAGGATCTGCTCTTTCATGGGTGCCAGCACATAGGCTTCACTGCCATCCAGTGCGGGGAAGACCGGGGGCATGCCCTGGCCGTTGGCCTGGTGGCAGGCGACACAGTGCGAGGCATAGACCTTCTCGCCACTGGCCACCAGATCGGCGCTTTCCCACACCTTGCCGGCGTCATCACCGGCACCGGCGAGCGCGCTCACCTGTGTGGCCGCCCACTGATCGTACTCGGCCTGCTCGACCACCTTCACCACAATGGGCATGAACGCGTGATCCTTGCCACAGAGCTCGGCGCACTGGCCGCGGAAGGTGCCGGTCTGCTCGGCACGGAACCAGGTGTCACGCAGGAATCCGGGCATGGCGTCCTGCTTGACGCCGAAGTCGGGCACCATCCAGGCGTGAATGACATCGTTGGACGTGAGCACGATGCGCACCTTCTTGTTCACCGGAACGACCAGCGGCTGGTCGACCTCCATCAGGTAGTAGGGCCCCCGCGGCTCCTTGCCTTCGATCTGGGCGCGCGGTGTGGCCAGCGTGGACAGGAACTTGACGCCCTGCGCGGGCCCGTCGACGTATTCGTAGCCCCACTTCCACTGATAGCCCGTGACCTTGACGGTCAGGTCGGCATTGGTGGTGTCCTTCATGGCCACAACGGTGCGCGTGGCCGGCAGGGCCATGCCCACCACAATGATGAACGGCACCACCGTCCACGCGATTTCCACCCCGAGGTGTTCGTGGAATTTTGCCGGTACGGGATGGCGCGAGCGCCGGTGCATGATGATGCTGTAGATCACCGTGCCGAAGACGCCGATGAAGATGACCGCGCATACGATGAGCAGCATCCAGTGAAGCCACTGGATACTGCGGGCGATCTCGGTGACCCCGCCGGTCAGGTTGAGCTGATTGACTCTTGGCCCGCCGGGCATGTCCTGCACCTGTGCACAGGCCAGACCCGACCATAATGCCAGTGCCCCTGCGCCCAGAACTCCTCTCAACGTCTTCATGCTGACCTCTTTCCTGATGCGTGTTTGCGATTTCTTGACAAGAGTCAAGCAAAGCCTTTTCGAAACGCAGCAATACGCTCAAATTGTCGAAAGGCAGGCTTATGATGTCGTGTTGGGGTGCTGCCTGCTCTGATCTACTTGTTGTCGGCCGATTATAGCGGACCAAACAATTGTTTGCGTTTCAACGTTCGCATTTAAACGTTCACACTTAAACAATAGACATTATCCGACAAACCCTGTTGCGCTACACTGAGGGAAAGCCCGCAGAATCCTCTCGCCACTCCACCCCTTTCCCTGTCATGAACCGCCTTACCCCGCCAGCCCTGGAGCATCGTCGTCGTCAGCTGGTGCCGCGCCTGCAACAACTTCCCCCTTCTGGTGCCCGTCCGCTGACGGTTGCCGGGCGTGTGGCCGGCTGGGTCACGCCGGCGGCCAGCCGTCACCTCGCCGGCGTGCCGGGCGTGCGTCTGGCGCGGGAGGCCGTGCATGTCGGCAGCGATGCCCGCAGGGGCCTGTCGCTGGATGCCGTGCTGGATGGTATTGCCCGTCACCTGGCCGCCCGGGGCGTCCTGCCCGCCTGGCGTGACGAGGCACTCGATGTCGTGGGCGAAGGCCGCTGCCTGGGGCGGATAGAACGCGCCGCCGTGCGCCCGCTGGGTCTGCTCACACGCGCTGTGCATCTGAATGCCTGGTCACCGGATGGCCGCATGTGGGTGGCCCGTCGCGCGGCGGACAAGGCAACCGACCCCGGCATGTGGGATACCCTGGTGGGCGGCCTGGTCAGCACAGGGGAAACGCCGGATATTGCACTGTTGCGTGAAAGCAACGAAGAGGCCGGCCTGACGCCCGCATCGCTGTCTGCGCGGGGGCCTTTGCGCCTGCTGGTGCGCATGCACCGCTGCGTGCAGCAGGGCTATCAGGTGGAAGAGGTGATCGCCAGTGACTGTGTGCTCCCCGGGGATGCGTGTCCGCACAATCTGGATGGCGAAGTGAGCGAGATTCGCCTGCTGTCGCTGGAGGCGGTATGGGCGCTGCTGGAGCAGGGCGGGTTCACCCTTGAGGCGGAGCTGTCCATTCTTGACAGCCTGCAGGCTGCGGCAGGGGCGGCACAGGCATTAGACGCCCGCATGGGTTCAGTTTAAGCTTGAGGCCTGCGGGGCAGGTCGGCTGCCCATCCCACCAGAGGAGGTTGATATGGCAACACCGAATCCGAATCCCTTCGTGCTTCCCGGACTGGGGCAGTCCGGCGAGATGGCCGCCAACCCCCTGCTGGCCAGCATGGAAATGATGCGCAAGGCCTGGGAAGGCATGGCGACACAGTCCGGCGCCGGCGTGTCGCCCCTGACGGGCACCGCCATGCTGCCCCAGGATCTGGAGCGGCGCATCGCCGATCTGCGTACCGTGGAAAACTGGCTGCGCATGAATCTGTCCATGCTGGGCGGCACCATACAGGCACTGGAAGTGCAGCGTGCCACCATCGCCACGCTCAAGGCATTCGTGGATTCGGCCGGCAGCATGGCCCGTCCCATGGCCGATGCGGCCGAGTCGGTCCTGCCCGCCATGGTGAGCGGTGACAGCAGCGGCATGTTCGGCGCACCGCTGACAGGCCAGTCACCGGAGCCGGCATCCGGCGATGCGCCGGCGGCCGAGGCTGATGCAGCGCCCGAAGCGGCACCGGCCAATCCGGCCGAGGCGGCCATGCATGCCTGGTGGGACATGCTGCAGACCCAGTTCGATCAGCTGGCCAGCGCCACAGCGGCCACTTTCCCCGGCGCAGGCACAGCGCCCGGAACGGACGCAGAGGCGCCCAGGCCCGCCCGCAAGACCGCAGCGCGCAAGGCTGCGGCACGCAAGACAGCCGCCGCAGGCGCCACCGCCGGCAAGACGGCCGCGAAAAAGGTCGCCAGAAAAGCCGCCGGCAAGCGCGCTGCACGCAAATCGGCATCCTGACGAGGTCCGCATGCAGACTGGTGCGCTCAATGTCGTCATCCTGGCGGCAGGCCAGGGCAAGCGC
The DNA here is from genome assembly GCA_041655275.1 of Castellaniella sp. Taxonomy (GTDB): domain Bacteria; phylum Pseudomonadota; class Gammaproteobacteria; order Burkholderiales; family Burkholderiaceae_B; genus JAJYRX01. Next base: position 71,323 of record JBBAFU010000005.1, read on the forward strand.
ATGGCCTCGTCGCGGCCCAAGGTCCTGCATCCGCTGGCAGGGCGGCCGCTGCTGTTCCATGTGCTCGACAGTGCACGCGCACTGAACCCCGTACGCGTGATCGTCGTCGTCGGCCACGGCGCCGACGCGGTGCGTGCCGCCTGTGCGGAGGTTCCCGGTCTGGGCTTTGCCCTGCAGTCGCCCCCGCGCGGCACCGGCCACGCAGTGCAGCAGGCACTGGCGCAGCTGGTCACGGCATCCGGCAGTCGCACCCTGGTGCTCTACGGCGATGTGCCGCTGGTGCAGCCCGCCACATTGCAGGCCCTGCTGCAGGCGCACCGGGGCGGGCTCACCCTGCTGACGCAGACCCTGGACAATCCCGCCGGCTATGGCCGCATCGTGCGCGATGGTGCGGGGCGCATTCTTGCCATCGTCGAGGAACGTGATGCCGATGCCGCCCAGCGCGCGATCACCGAAATCAATACCGGCATCCTGCTTGCCGACACCGCACTGCTGACGAACTGGCTGGGACGCATCGACAACCACAACGCCCAGAACGAGTATTACCTGACCGACATTGTCGGGCTCGCCGTGGCCGATGGTGTGGACGTACAGGCGGCCCGGCCCGCTGCGGCATGGGAGACCCTGGGCGTGAACGGCCGTGCCGAGCAGGCCCGGCTGGAACGCATCTGGCAGGGCACGCAAGCCGCCCGTCTGATGGACCAGGGGGTCAGCCTGGCTGATCCCGCGCGTTTCGATTTGCGCGGCGAGCTCGTGTGCGGTCGCGATGTCTTCATCGATGTCGGCTGCGTGTTCGAAGGGCGCGTCGAGCTGGCCGACGGTGTGCATGTGGGGCCGCACTGCGTGCTGCGCAACACCCGCCTGGAAGCCGGGGCGCGGCTGGAGGCCTTCAGCCATGCCGACGGCGCCGAGATGGGGCCCGACAGCCACGCCGGACCCTATGCGCGCCTGCGTCCGGGGGCCAGGCTGGGACGCGATGCGCATGTCGGCAATTTCGTCGAGATCAAGAACACCCGGCTGGGCGCGGGCAGCAAGGCCAGCCACCTGTCCTATCTGGGCGATGCCGAGATCGGCGCCCGGGTCAACATCGGTGCCGGCACCATCACCTGTAATTACGACGGTGTGCACAAGCACGTCACCCGCATCGATGACGATGCCTTCATCGGCTCCGACACCCAGCTGGTGGCTCCCGTGACCGTGGGAAAGGGCGCCACCATCGGCGCCGGCACCACCCTGGTGCGTGACGCGCCGTCCGGACAGCTCAGCCTGTCGCGCAGCGAGCAGAAAACCGTTCCCGGCTGGAGCCGGCCAAAACCTGTTTCATGAGCGCCGCTTCATGAGCGCGCCAGCCCCGCGGCGCACGCCGCCCCGGTCCCGCGCCGAACTGCCCGACGGTCTGCCGCGGCCGCGGCGCTGGTGGGCGGTGCTGACCGTCATGGCCCAGCTCATCATCACCGTGCTGGACTCCACCATGGTGAATGTTGCACTGCCCAATATCGCCGAATCGCTCAATACCTCGCCCTCGCACATCGTGCGCGTGGTCATCGCCTACAACATCACGGTGGTCGTCACCTTGCTGCCGTTTTCCGCAGTGGCCGAGCGGCTGGGCTTCCGGCGCCTGTTCGGCATCGGCGTGGGCGTGTTCGGCCTGGCGTCTTTCGGTTCGTCCCAGGCCGGCAGCCTGGAGATGCTGCTCATCTGCCGCATCGCCCAGGGCCTGGGCGCCTCCATGCTGATGTGCATGTTCGGCGGCCTGGTGCGCAACATCTATCCGCTGCGCCATCTGGCCATGGGCCTGAGCCTGAATGCCAGCGTCGTGGGCATCACCGCAGTGCTGGGGCCCACCATCGGCGCCTGGATCCTCGCCCTGGCGTCCTGGCCATGGATTTTCCTGGTCAACCTGCCCATCTGCGTCGTGTCCTATCTGGGCATACGCTTTTTGCCCGAAGTGCCGCGCGTGCCCGCCCGCTTCGACTGGCTGGCGGCGCTGCTGACCCTGCCGGCATTCGGCCTAGCCATCCTCGGCCTGGACATCCTCGGGCATCGGCCGCTAACGGCCGTCATCTGTCTCGTGCTGTCGGCCCTGGCGGCCCGCCAGCTGCTGCGGCGCTCGCGCAGGCAGCGGGCGCCGCTGGTGCCGGTGGATCTGCTGCGCATCACCGCCATCGGCTATGCCGTGGCCGCGTCGCTCATGCTGTTCGCAGCGCAGATGGCGGCCCTGGTCAGCCTGCCTTTCTTCTTCGATCGCGTCCTGCACTATTCCTATGGGGAAATCGGGCTGGTGCTGGGTGCCTGGTCGCTGGGCACGGCGGGCATGGCGCCGCTGGCCGCCTATTTTTCCAGCCGCTATTCCGTGGCCGTGCTGTGCGCCATCGGCGGCTGTGGTGTGGCCGCCGCCATGCTGGGCATCCTGCTGTTGCCCCTGGATGCCGCCTTTCTCTGGTTTTTTCTGTCCCTGCTGCTGGGCGGCATCGGTTTCGGCTTCTTTCAGACGCCCAACAACCGCGCCATGCTGGCGGGCGCGCCGCGCAATCGCAGCGGGGCCGCCGGGGCCATGCAGGCCACGACCCGTGTGTTCGGGCAGGGGGTGGGCACAGGGCTTGTGGCCATGGTCTTTGCCCTGGGCGGCGAGCTGGGCCCGCAATTGGGCATTGGTGTATCCATGGGTTGTGCCCTGGTGGCGGTGGGCGTCAATATTGCACGTCACCGCAACCCCGTGGCCGATCCGGAGCTGCAATGATGGAGGAGATGGCCGGATGCGCATCCTGATGCTGAATACCGAGAGGGGCTGGCGCGGCGGCGAGCGCCAGACCCTGCTCAGCCTGACCGGCATGGCCCGGGCCGGCCACGAAGTGTGTCTGCTGGCCCGCGAAGGCGGTGCGCTCGCGCAGGCGGCGCGCGAGGCCGGTGTGCAGACGGTGGAGTTTGCGTCCATGCCGGCGCTGTGCCGGGCCCTGTGGCAGCGGCGCGCCGCGTTCGACATCATGCATGCCCAGACCGCAGCGGCAATGACGGCGCTGGCCCTGTTGCGGCCCTTTTTGCGTGCGCGCACCGTATTCACCCGGCGTACCGCCTTTGCCGTGAATCGCCGCCTGCGCCTGACCGCCTGGAAGTGGCGCCGTGCCGACGTCTTTCTGGCCATCAGTGCGGCGGCGGCGCAGGGGCCGCGCAGCCTGGGACTGACGGTGCATGCCATCATCCCCAGCGCCGTGCCTTTCCTGCCGGTGAACGAGCACGAGCTCGAAACCCTGCGCGAGCGCATCCCCTTTACGGGCCGGACCATCATTGCCACGGTGGCCGCCCTGACGCCGGAAAAAGATCCACTCACCCTGGTTCGTGCCATGGACGTGCTGCGCCGGCAACACCCCGACGCCCTGTGCCTGCATTTCGGTGCGGACGGTGACATGAGCGAGGCAGTGCGCGCCGAGATCACCCGTCTGGGTCTGCAGGAGCACTACGTGCTTGCCGGGTTCACGGAGCACATCACCGATGCCTACCGGCTCATGGATGTCTTCGTGCTCGCCTCGCGCGAAGAGGCGCTGGGCAGCAGTGTGCTCGATGCCTTTGTCTACGGTGTGCCGGCGGTGGTCACCCGCGCCGGCGGCCTGGCTGATCTGGTGGCCGAAGGCCGCGGCCTGTCCTGTCCCGTGGGCGATGCCGACTGCCTTGCACAGGCGCTTGCGCAGGTGCTCGATGATGCCGCCCTGCGCCAGCAACTGGTGACCCGGGCGCTGGCCTATGTGCATGCCGAACATGCGCCCGAAGTCATGGTGGCGCGCACGCTGGCGGCGTATGGCGTACCGGCGGATTCGGTAGAATCGTAAGCACGTTCCCGTAGCTTCTCCCGCAATTTTCCCGGAGTATCCCCCATGTTTGACAGTGGCATGATCTGTGCGCCCCAGCCCGAAGCGGTCGAGGCGGGCGCCGACATCCTGCGTGCCGGCGGCAATGCCGTCGATGCGGCGCTTGCCTGCGCCTTTGTGCAGACGGTGGTCGATCCTTTCATGTGTGGCATTGCCGGCTTTGGCAGTGCGGCGGTCCATACCGCTGCGCAGGGGTCCACGGAATATCTGGATTTTCATGCTCGTGCACCGGCGGCGGCACACCCTGAAATGTGGCTGGATCGTCTGGTGGGAGAGACGCGCGACGGCTTCGGCTTTCTGCTCAGCGACCGTGCCAACGAGCTTGGTTACCAGTCGATTGCCGTGCCGGGGGCGCTCAAGGCCTGGGGTGAATTGCACCGGCGCCATGGCAGCCTGCCCTGGGCCGCGCTGATTGCACCTGCGATCGAGGTGTGCCGGCGCGGCTGGCTGGTGCGTCCCTATGTGGAAACCTTCGGCCGGCGCGGTGTCGATCTGGGGCGTGTGGCCAATATCGAACGTGTGCGTTTCTCGGCCTCGGGCCGCGATCTGTATTGCCGGCCCGACGGGACTCTCAAACAGATCGGCGACGCGGTCATCAACAGTGATTACGCCACAGTGCTCGAGCACATTGCGCGTGAAGGCGCACAGGCCCTGCATGAAGGTGAGCTCGCCGAGGCCGTGGCGCAGGATATGCAGGCCAATGGCGGCCTCATCACGCTGCAGGATCTGCGCGATTACCCGCTGCGCGAGCAGGCGCCACTGACGGGCAGCTATCGCGGCTGGCAGGTGCACAGCAACCATGCGCCCGGCGGGGGGCCGCTGCTCATACAGATGCTCAATCTGCTGGAATGCTTCGATCTGGCCGCGCTGGGCCACAACAGTGTGGATACCATACGCATCGTGGCCGAGGCGCAGAAATACGCCACGGCCGACAAGGATGCCTGGCTGGGCGATCCCGACTTCTTCGATATGCCGTTGGATCGCTTTCTCGACAAGGCTGTTGCGGTGGAGCGTGCCGCGGCCGTGCGCGCGGGCCACAAGGTAACGGTGCCCCGCCTTGCATCAACCACCCCGGAAAGCCCCGATACCACGCATATCAGCGTGGTCGATCATCAGGGCAATGCCGTTTCCATGACGCATTCCCTCGGTCTGCCCTCGGGCGTGATCACCGACGGTCTGGGCTTCATGTACAACGGCTGCATGGCGCCCTTCGATCCGCGGCCCGGCCGTGCCGGCTCGATTGCGCCCGGCAAAGCCCGTTTCAGTTCCATCTGCCCCAGCCTGCTGTTTCGTGACGGCCGTCTGGCCATGGTGATTGGTGCGCCCGGCGCCACGCAGATTTCCATGGCGGTGCTGGAAGTCATCCTGAATGTACTGGACTTCGGCATGAGCATGACGGAGGCCGTGTGTGCACCGCGCTTCTCGGCCACCAGCGACATCATCGACCTTTCCTACAAGATTCCCTGGCGTACCGTGAAGGCGCTGCAGGCCCTGGGCTACGAGACCGAACGCGACGCGGGTGCGCATGGCTTCGCCGCCGTGCACGGCATTCGTGTGATGGCCGATGGCCGTCTGGATGGTGGCGCAGACCCCGGTCATGACGGCACATGGGAGCGTGTCAGCGCATCATAGTCAGCGCATCATGTATCGTGTCTATCCGAGAACGTCTCTAATAGTGTATCCAATGTATCTTTGTGCGCGGTTTTGCTTGTTGCCTTGACGTATTGCAAAGCGGATGGATACACTGAGCCACCACTGGTAGGTGTGACGGCGAGTTCCGTTGGTTTAACCAGATATCTCAGTATTATAGAAATTCAGGAGACATTGATGCGTTGGTTCAAAAAAGCTGTTATCGCCGCTGCACTGACACTTCCCTTTGTTGCGCAAGCGCAGGCAGACACCGTTGAATATCCGAAGCTGAAGCTGCGTCTGGCGCATATCCTGACCGCCAATTTCCCCGGATCGCAGGTTGACCAGTGGTATATCGATGAGATCAAGCGCCGTTCCGATGGCAAGATCACCATACAGCCTTTCTGGGCGGGATCGATGGGTCGTCCGCAGGAATTCATCGACCTGGCCAAGTCGGGCTCTATAGAGCTGTTTGCGGTCGTGCCGGCTTACTACGCGAACGAGATGCCGCTGTCCAGCATCGTGCTGGGCGTGCCCTTCGTGTACGACTCGAATGCTGAAGCAGGCCGTATCACCACGCACCTGTTCCAGACCAATGACAATCTCAAGGGAGAGCTGGCGCGCAACGGTCTGGACCTGGTTTTCTGGCACAGCCTGCCGGGCTATCGCCCGCTGTGTACCAAGAAGCTGGAATCGCTGGATGATTTCAAAGGCAAGCGCATGCGCGGCTTTGGGGAATACTACCCCCGCATGTGGAATGCCCTGGGCGCGACATCCGTCAATGTCATGCCGGCCGAAGTCTATGAGTCTCTGATGCGTGACACCATGGATTGCGCTTTCTGGGCCTATGACAGCTTCCACGCCGGCAAGCTCTACGAGGTTGCCAAGTACACCACCGATATTGATTTCGGCTCCCAGGCCAACTACGCCATCATGGCCAGCAGCAAGCACTGGGAAAAATGGCCGGAGTCCGTTCGCAATCTGTTGCTGGAAGTGGGTGAGGAAGCCAAGGAGCGCGATATTGCGCTGGTGCAGGAAAAAGTGACGGAAGCACGCGAGGACTTGCTCAACAATCGCGGCGTGCAGGAAGTCAGGATTGTTGATGCCGATCGCCTGCACGAAGTGCTGCCCGACATGAAGGCGCAATGGGTCCAGGATATGACCCAGAAAGGTCTCGGCAAGGAAGCCCAGGAAATCATCGATACCATCAATGAGGAAAAGGCAAAAGGCCAGTAAGCGAACTTGTCGGTCATTTGCGCAATGTTCAGCCGGCTTTACGTGATCCAGGCGTTGCTGAGAAAAGCAACGCTTGGCTTTTCCTGTGCCTTGTTCTTTTTCATCATGTTGCTGGGCGGCGTTGACGCCATCAGCCTGAATCTGTTCAACCAGCCGGTGCCCTCCATGCTGGAGATTTCTGAAAATCTGCTGGCGGTGGCGGCATTCCTTGCGCTGGCGGGAGCAAGCGACCAGCATATCAAGGTGGATCTTATCGTCAATCGCCTCTCCGGCAGGACACGCCGGGTGCTGGCATGGTTCTCCACACTGGTCTGTCTTTTTGTGTTTGCGCTGATTGCCTGGCGCATGTGGGGCCTCGCCCTGGATTCCTATGCCATTGGCGAAAAAGCCATTGCGCTGTTCCGTTTCCCCATCTGGCCAGGGAAGTTGCTGGCCGCCTTCGGTGTCAGTGTCGCGGCGGCCCAGTACTTCTTCGAGCTGTTGGCCCAGTCCGGGCGCAATCACATACAAGCATAAGAGGGTGGAATGGAATCGCTGACTCTGGGTCTGGCGGCAATCGCCATGCTGCTGGTTTTTGGCGGGATTGGCGTCCCGATCGGCGTCAGCATGATCGCGGTGGCCGTCGCAGGCTTCACGCTCTTCATGGATTTAAGCTTCAGCCTCACCATGGTGCGCACACTGCCCTGGAGCACCTTGAGCCAGTATTCCTTCGTCGTGATCCCGATGTTCATCCTGATGGGCAACTATGCGGCGGCGGGCGGCATCATCCGCGAGATGTTCCACACGGCCAATGCCTGGACATCAGGCGTGCGTGGCGGTCTGTATCTGGCCGTCACCATGGCGTCAGCCGGCTTTGCCGCGGTATCCGGCTCCACGATTGTGAATGCGGCGGTGTTCACCAAGGTGGCGCTGCCGGAAATGCTTTCGCGCAACTACAACAAGCGGATCTCGGGCGCCTGCATTGCTGCCGCAGGTACGTTTGCCGCGCTGATTCCGCCATCCATCGCCATGGCCATCTATGGTCTGCTCACGGATGAGTCCATCGGCCAGCTGCTCATCGCCGGCCTGATACCCGGCCTGCTGACGGTATTGGTCTACAGCCTGCTCATCATCATCCTGGTGCGCATAAAGCCCGATCTGGCGCCGCTGGCGACCGAGCGTATCCGGCTGGGCGAGAAGATGCGCAGCCTCAAGGGCAGCTGGGCCATCATGCTGCTCATCTTCATCATCATCGGCGGCATGTATGGCGGTTATATATCGCCATCGAGTGCCGGCTCCGTGGGCGCTCTGGGCGCGTTGGCGATCAGCGTGGCGCGACGCCGCATCGCCGTCGCCCAGGTGCGTACGGCGCTGGCCGATGCGGCGCAGCTGGGTACCGTGATCTTCCTGATCCTGATCGGTGGCCTGATGTTTTCCCGTCTGTTGCTGATCACCGGTTTCGTCGATGATTTGACCGAGTTCTTTCTGGACATAGGGGTCACGCCGATGCGCTTCATCATAGGCGTGGTCGTGCTGTACGCGATTCTTGGCATGTTCATGGAAGCCCTGTCCATGATGGTGGTGACCGTCCCCTTTCTGTTTCCCATTGCCAAGAACATGGGCGTGGATCCCGTATGGTTTGGCGTGCTGGTGGTCAAGTTGTCCGAGTTGGCGGTCATCAGTCCGCCGGTCGGCATCAATCTGTTCACGGTGGTCGGGGCGTCCGATGGCGTTGTGAAGATGAAAGATATCTACAAAGGCATTATTCCTTTCGTATTTGCGGAATTCATCGTCATTGCCCTGCTCATCATGTATCCGTCGCTGTCCACCTGGCTGCCGGCCACCATGCGGGGCTGAACGAGTTTGCTGAAGTATCAGGGGTAGGTCATGTCTGAAGAATTATGGATGTTGAGCGCAACACAGATCGCGCAGGGGGTGCGCGCCGGGGCATTCACTGCCTCCGAGGTGGCGGCCTGTGCCATTGAGCGGGTGGCGCGCATGGACAGTCATATCCATGCATTCTGTCATCGTGCCGATGCGCTCGCGCTTGCCATGGCGCAGGCCGTGGACGATCGCATCGCCCGTGGCGAGGATCCCGGCCCGCTGGCCGGAGTGCCCATCGGTATCAAGGACCTGATTGTCACCCGTGACATGAAAACCCGTTTTGGCTCGCGCCTCTATCAGGATTTCCAGGCCGATGAGGACGACGTTGTCGTCGAGCGTCTGCGGGATGCCGGCGCGGTGTTTCTCGGGAAAACCAATGTGTCCGAGCTTGGCTATGGCGGTTGCGGCCATAATCCCTTGTCCGAAACGACGCGCAATCCCTGGAATCTGTCCCTGACGTCCGGCGGTTCCAGTGCCGGATCAGGCGCGGCGGTGGCAGCCGGCCTGTGCCCGATTGCCGTGGGCTCGGATGGCGGCGGCTCCATCCGGATTCCCGCTGCACATTGCGGGTTGTTCGGGTTCAAGCCGTCGATGGGGCGTGTGCCCCTGTATCCGGGTTGCCGGGATGCGCGCTATCCCGGGGTATCCAGCTGGGAAAGCCTCGAGCATCTGGGCCCGTTGAGCCGTACCGTGCAGGATAGTGCCCTGATGATGTCGGTGATGGCGGGACCGGATCCCCGTGATCGACATTCCATTCCCTGCACGGATGTCGATTGGCTGGATTTGTCGGCGCGAGGCCTGGCGGGCAGGAAGATCGGTTTCAGTGAGGATTTTGGCTATCTTGCCGTAGAGCCGGAAGTACGGGCTATCTTCCGGCAGGCGCTGACGGTGTTCGAGCGCGAGCTGGGATGCGAATTGGTGGAAGTAAGGCCCGACTGGCCGGATCCCGTCACGGCGTTTCGCACCATCGTCGCCATGGAGACAGATCTGGATGGCATGCGCGCCTTGCTGCGCGATCGTAGCGCCGACGTGAGCCCTCACCTGGTTGATATGGTGATGCGAGACTGGACGGCGGCGGATTTCAATGCGGCGCTGATGGCGCGAAAGCGCTTCTTCAACGATATATGGAAGCTGATGCGCGATATCGATTTTCTGCTGACACCCACATTGACCGTGCCGCCGTTTCGTATCGATATCCAGGGCCCGGAAAAAGTCGATGGCCAGATGGTGCGGCCAACGCAATGGTCGTCGTTCCTGTCGCCATTCAACCTGACGGGCCAGCCGGCCGCATCGCTGCCGGCGGGGTGGACGCGCGATCAGCTTCCGGTTGGTCTGCAGATCGTGGGCCGGCACCTGGCCGACAGCGATGTGCTCAGGCTGAGCGCCGCGTATCAGGAGGCGGCGCCATGGATGCACCGCTGGCCCGCTATAGCAGAGTCGTGAAATAAATGAGGAACAGCCTATGTTGGACGCGCAAACCATCGCCAGTCTGAGTATTGCCGATATCCGTCGAGCCTTGCGCGCCGGTGAATATACGCCGCGCGAGTTGATCAGGGCGATTCTGGAAAATATCCGGCGCATGGAGCCCGATGTACAGGCTTGGGCGTTTCTGGATGCCGATCATGTGGCAAGAGAGCTGGACCGCGTGGAGCAGCTCGATCCTTCCCTGCCACTGTATGGTGTGCCCATAGGCATGAAGGACATCATCGATACGGCCGATATGCCGACAGGTCTGGGTGCGGAGGTTTACCGCAATCGCCGGCCCGAGGTCGATGCGGCCGTCGTACAGACGCTGCGCGCGGCCGGCGCTGTGATCCTGGGCAAGACGGTCACGACAGAGATGGCGTATTTCTCGCCCGGAAAGACGCGTAATCCGCATGATCTCAATCGCACCCCCGGCGGCTCTTCCAGCGGGTCGGCAGCGGCCGTGGCGGCGGGCATGGTGCCGGTTGCCACCGCTACCCAGGCGGTGGGCTCGACAGTACGGCCGGCGTCATTTTGCGGTATCTGGAGCTTTAAGCCCACATACGGTAATTGGGATATCACCGGCAGCCTGCGCATTTATCCCACACTGGATACGCTCAGCATCTACGCCCGCCTTCCTGCTGATCTCTTGTTGATTGATCATGTCTTGGCGACCGGGCGCAGTGCCGTTCCCGAACGCTTGGATCAGCCACGTATAGGGATTTTCGTGCCACCCCGTGCTGAGTCCGTGGCGGGTGAATGGCGTGCAGCGATCGAGCGGGCGCAGGTCCGTTTTTCAGATGCTGGTGCCGTGCTTGTGCCCGTGGAAACGGTACCTGATTATGAGCATTATCTGGCCGCCAGTATTTGCGTGATGGAATATGAGGCGGCGCATACCCTCGACCGGATCAACCCGGCGGTGCGTGCGCAATTCAGCGCAACCCTGCAGGCCTTGCATGAAAAGGGCATGACGGTGGCGCGGGCCGATTATGATGTCGCCATGGCGACGCTGGATCGTGGGCGGCCTGCCGTCGATGCGCAGTTTGCCGGGTACGATGCGGTGCTCACGCCCGGTGCGACTGGCGAGGCCCCTCAGGGTCTGGATTCCACAGGCGATCCCGTCTTTATCCGGGCCTGGAATGCCTTGCACCTGCCTTCGGCCAACGTGCCCATGGGCGAAGGTGGCAGCAGCATGCCCATTGGCGTGCAGTTGCTGGCATCTCGCGGGCGCGATGCCCGTTTGCACGCCGTCTTGCAGTGGATTGCTGCAAATCCGTAGTACGTCAGCGCATCAGATCCGGCAGCACGAAGACAATCTGCGGGAAGACCGTGATCAGCACCAATGCCAGGCACAGCAGTAGAAAGAAGGGTATGGTCGCCCGCGTGATCTGCCAGATGTTCAGCCGCGTCAGCGATTGCAGCACGAACAGGTTGAAGCCGACCGGTGGCGTCACCTGGGCCATCTCGATCAGAATCACCATGTAGATGCCGAACCAGAGCAGGTCGATGCCGGCCGCCTTCACCATGGGCAGCACGACGGCGCTGCTGAGTACCAGTATGGAAATGCCGTCCAGAAAACAGCCCAGCACGATGAACAGTACCGACAGCACCAGCAGCAGCATGTAGGGCGACAACCCCAGGCTGTCTACCCACTGTGCCAGTGTCTGCGGAATGTTCAGGAAAGCCATGGCCATCGATAGAATGGCGGCAGCGCCGATGATGAAGGCAATCATGCAGGACACGCGTGTGGCCGACATCAGACTGTTCATGAACGTTCCGGCGGTCAGGGTGCGCGACCATGCAGCCAGACCCAGGGAGCCCAGTACGCCCAGTGCAGCGGCCTCGGTGGGGGTGGCGACGCCGCCGTAGATCGACCCGATCACAGCGGTGATCAGCAGTACTACGGGAATCAGCTGGCGTGCACTCCCGAGCTTCTCGCGCAGGGACATGGCCGGCTCGGGTGCAGGCACCCTGTGGGGATGCATCAGGGACCATAGGCCGACATAGCCCATGAACAGACTCATCAGAAGCAGGCCGGGCAGAACGCCCGCGATGAACAGCCGGGCGATGGATTGCTGCGCCAGAACGCCGTAGACGATCATGACGATGGACGGCGGTATCAGCAGGCCCAGCGTGCCCGAGCCCGCCAGCGATCCGACGGCCAGCATTTCATCGTAGCCCCGCTTCTCCAGTTCGGGAAGGCTCATGCGCCCAATGGTGACGCATGTGACGGCTGACGATCCCGCCACGGCTGCCATGATGCCGCAGCCAAGGACGTTCACATGGATTAGCCGCCCGGGCAATCGATTGACCCAGGGCCCCAAACCTTTGAACATGTATTCCGACAAACGGGTGTTGAAGAGGATTTCCCCCATCCAGATGAATAGCGGCAGGGCGGTCAGCGGCCAGCCCCAGCTGGCGTCCCACAGGGTAGAGGCAATCAGGGAGCCGGCGCTGGCGTCGGTGAACAGCATCAGGCCGATGACGCCGACACCGGCGAGCGTCACCGCCACCCATACGCCGGTGCCCAGCATGGCGAGCAGAATCACGAAGAGCGTGACCAGGGTGGTAAGAACAATGGGTTGCGACATGAGTGTGAAACCGGCTGTGTTTGCCTGTCCGGTCTATTCGGACGCGGCCTGATCCACATAGGAGGGTGTGCCACCGCGCGCGATCAAGATGAATTCGTCCACAAAGGCGATGGTCAGCATGAGCAGACCTGCCGTCATGGCGGTCTGGGGTATCCAGAAAGGGACGGCCATGAGACCCGGGCTCAAATCCCCGTATTCCAGCGACTCCAGAGTGAACAGACCGGCTTGCCAGGTGATATAGCCCATGACCAGCGCGGCGCAGGCACAGCACCAGAGCTCGAGCCAGGCCTTGTGCCGGGGGTTTTTGACACTGGCCGGCAGCATGTTCACGCGGATATGGCTACCCTGGTTGAGCGTATAGGCAAGCCCGAGGAACGACGAAGCCGCCAGGAAGAACCCTGCCAGCTCCGTCGAATCGATGATGATGTTGATACTGCGCCCGACGATCTGCAGCACGATGAGCACGCAGATGAGCAACAGAAAAAACGCAGCCAGCACCCCGCTGGCACGGTACATGACGTTAAGTACAGTCCTCAGCATGGCGGGTGTTTTCGGCGACAGCAGGCGCCCGGCCTACTTGCCGTCCTTTTGTGCCTTGAGCTCCAGATACCGGTCGAGCACGGCAAGTTCGTCAGGTGTGGCCTGTTTGCGCCATTCCGCCATCATCTCCTGGCCGACTTCTTCCATGGCGGCCTGGATACTGTCCGACGCCTCCACCACTGTCATGCCGTGCTCCCGGAGCACATCCATCTTCTGCGAGTTGGCCTGCTTGCTGAAATCGATTGCCGCCCGGGTGGCGCGCTCACCCGCCTCGATCAGGATTTGCTGAAGGTCGGGATCCAGCTTGCGGAACGCCCGCTCGTTCACGATGATAGCGTTCTTGTTGTGCATGGTGCCGGTGTAGGCGAAATGCTTGAGGTTGTCCCAGATCTGGGTGTCGGAGCCCGTTTGTGCGCTGGTGAACAGCGAGTTGATGAGGCCCGTGGCGAACGCCTGTGACACTTCTGCGAAAGGCAGGATGGTGGCATTGAAGCCCAGCAATTCGCCCATGCGCAAGGTGGCCTGGGAGTAGATTCTCAGTTTGAGGCCTTTGAAGTCTTCCGGATTTTCGGCTGCGTTCTTCGTATAGAAGCCCTGGCCCGGCCAGGGCTCCCAGACAAGAATCCGCATGCCGTTGCTTGCAAACAGCTTCTCGAAATAAGGCTTTTGTGCCTCGATCAGCAGCTCTGCCTCGTCGTAATTCTTGGCGATGTTGGGCAGGCTGTCGAGGATGTACATGGCGCCCTCGTTGCCATAGACACCGAAACGGATGTCGCCGATGGGTATCTGGCCCGATTGCACGGCGCGTTTGATGCTGTCATGCTTGATGAGCGTGTCGTTGTTCCTGAGGTCGAATTTGAGTCGGCCTTCGCTTTTTTCCTCCACATCCTTGATGAAGGATTTTGCAGTCTGGGTCAGAAAGCTGTCGTCCGGGTAACCCGTGGCCATCGTCCACACCGTCTGGGCGCAGACAGCGGTCGAACCAAGGGCGAGGACAAACGAGGCGGCAAGCGTTTTGATGCGAAGCATGATGAATTCTCCCTGCATGATCAACCAAACGGTCGGGACGTTCATAAGGCTAGTACAAAACTTCGTTCAAAGAAACCCGAAACTCACCTTTGCCCGCCCGCTTCCGGCGCGCGAGCCCGGCTTCCCGCCCGGATGGAACTGCTAAAATTGAACATACGGCCGCTTTCTGCCGGCCCCGTATTCCAGGAGTTTCATCTTGTCAGCTTCACCCAGGCCGCAGGCGCGCGTCGGCGTCGATATTGGCGGCACTTTCACTGATGTCGCCCTTGAGCTGGAAGGCCGGCTCCATACGGTCAAGGTTCTTACGGATTATGAGTCGCCCGAGCGCGCCATTGTGGCAGGCTTGCGCGAGGCGGCCGAGGTTGCCGGCATTGGTCTGGCCGACATCGGCATCATCATCCACGGCACCACGCTCGCCACAAATGCCCTGATTGCGCGCGAAGGCGCACGCACGGCCTTCATCACCACCGAAGGCTTTCGCGATGTCATCGAGATGCGTACCGAAAGCCGTTTTGAACAATACGACATCAACATCCGGCTGCCGGCACCGCTCGTGGCACGGCGCGACCGCTTCACCCTGGCCGAGCGCATGGATGTGGATGGCAAACCCCTGCTGGCACCCGCCGAGGCCGATCTGCGCGCCCTTGTCGACGCCATCGAGGCCGGCGGCTACGAGAGCGTTGCCATCGGTTTCCTCCATGCTTATGTGAACGGTGCGCACGAGCGCGCCATGCGGGCCGCCCTGCTGGCACGCATGCCTTCGCTGTCAGTGTGCATCTCCAGCGAGGTGTCGCCGCAGATCCGCGAGTTCGAGCGTTTCAACACCGTCT
Organism: Castellaniella sp.; assembly: GCA_041655275.1. Taxonomy (GTDB): domain Bacteria; phylum Pseudomonadota; class Gammaproteobacteria; order Burkholderiales; family Burkholderiaceae_B; genus JAJYRX01. Next base: position 86,368 of record JBBAFU010000005.1, read on the forward strand.
GCGCCAATGCCTATGTGCGCCCGCAGATGCAGGCCTATCTGTCGCGGCTGGTAGATGCCATTGCCCTGGCCGGCGCCGATTGCCCGGTGTTCATCATGCACTCGGGCGGCGGCATCATCTCGGTGGAAAGCGCGGCGCGCTTTCCCGTGCGTCTGGTGGAGTCCGGGCCGGCGGGTGGCGCCATCTTCGCCGCGCATATCGCCAGCCGCTACGATCTGGACGCTGTACTGTCCTTCGATATGGGCGGCACCACGGCCAAGATCTGCCTCATTGACGACAAGCAGCCCAAGACGGCAAACACTTTCGAGGTCGCGCGCACCTACCGTTTCAAGAAAGGCAGCGGCATGCCCATCTCCATTCCCGTCGTGGAAATGGTGGAAATTGGTGCCGGCGGCGGCTCCATCGCCACGGTGGACGCCATGCGCCAGATCCGCGTGGGGCCGCAGAGTGCCGGCTCCGAGCCCGGGCCGGCCTGCTACCAGCGCGGCGGCACCCATGCCACGGTCACCGATGCCAATCTGCTGCTCGGCCGGCTGGATCCCGATAACTTCGCGGGCGGCTCCATCCGCCTTTCGCCCGAACTGTCGGCCACGGCAGTGCAGACGCACATCGGCGCACCGCTGGGCCTGTCGACCGGGGATGCCGCCTATGGCATCACCGAAGTCGTCGACGAGAACATGAGCAATGCCGCCCGTGTGCATACGGTGGAAAGCGGCAAGGAAATCGACGGCTACACCATGATCGCCTTTGGCGGCGGCGGCCCGCTGCATGCGGCCCGCCTGTGCGAGAAAACCGGCATCCAGCGCTTTCTGGTGCCGCCCGGTGCGGGCGTGGGTTCGGCCATCGGCTTCCTGCGTGCACCCTTCGGCTACGAGAGCCTGCGCAGCGCCAACCTGCGCCTGAGCCATTTCGACATTGCGACGGCCCGGCGCCTGCTGGCGGAACTGACCGACGAAGCCATGATCTTCGTGCGCCAGGGCGGCTCCGATGAAGCCCCCATTGTCGAGGCCCGTATCTACATGCGCTATGTGGGCCAGGGCTGGGAAATTCCCGTCGATCTCAATGGCCTGGACTTCAGCGCGTCCAATGATGTCGAAGTCCTGCGCGCGCGTTTCCTGGCCACGTATACGCGCTATTTTCAGCGCCCCATCGACGGTCTGGACATCGAAACCGTCAGTTGGTCGGTGAAGGCCGGCTCGCCGCTACCCGCCGTCACACCCGTAGCACCGGCGCCGGCGGCGCAAGCTGCGCCCGTCACGGCACGCCGTCCCATCTTCGATGCCCAGATCGAGGATTTCGTCGATGCTGCACTGCATGAGCGCGATACCCTGGCGCCGGGCATGCAGATCGAAGGCCCGGCTGTCATCGTGGAACGCGAGACGGCCACGGTTATCACCTCGTCGTTCACTGTCACGGTCCAGTCCGACGGTTGCCTGCTGGCGGAACACAAAACCCCTGTAACACGCTGAGGATCACGCCATGAACCAGAACACCCGTCGCGACATTCACATGCAGGTCATGTGGAATCGCCTCATATCCGTCGTCGAGGAACAGGCGCTGGCCCTCATCCGCTCGGCCTTCAGCACCAGTGTGCGCGAGGCGGGCGACCTGTCCGCCGGCGTGTTCGACCGCCGGGGGCGCATGATCGCGCAGGCGGTCACCGGCACACCGGGCCATGTCAACACCATGGCGGAAGCCGTGCCCGGCTTCATCGCCGCGATCGGCGAGGACAATATCTTCGAAGGTGATGTCTATGTCACCAACGATCCCTGGATGGGCACCGGCCACCTGCATGACTTCACCGTGGTCACACCGTCGTTCCGCGAAGGGCGTCTCATCGGCTATTTCGCCTGCACGGCGCATGTGGTCGACGTGGGTGGTCGCGGATTCGGTCCGGACGGGCGTGAAGTCTACGAGGAAGGCCTGTGCGTGCCCATCATGAAGATGGTCGAGCGTGATCAGGTCAACCAGTCGCTCATGACCATCATCCGCTCCAATGTGCGCATGGCCGACATGGTGGTCGGCGACCTGTTCGCCCTGGCCGCCTGCAACAACACCGGCCACGAGCGCCTGCAGGAGATGATGACGGAGTTCGTCATCGACGACCTCGAGGAGATTGCCGAATTCGTCTTCGAGCGCAGCCTCGCAGCCACGCTGGAGCGCATTGCCGCCCTGCCCAGAGGCGTCTATCACAACACCATGAGGCTGGACGGCTACGATAAGCCGGTCACGCTCAAGGTGGCACTCGAGATTGCCGAAGACCGTCTGGTGGCCGATTTCGACGGCACGTCACCGGTGAGCAGCTACGGTATCAATGTACCGCTCAGTTACGCCCGCGCCTATGCCTGCTACGGGCTCAAGTGCATCATCGCGCCCGACGTGCCCAACAACACGGCGTCACTGGCGCCCTTCATGGCCAAAGCGCCTGAAGGCTGCATCCTGAACGCCCAGCGTCCCAGTCCGGTGGCCGTGCGTCACCTGCTGGGTCATTTCGTGCCGGATCTGGTCATGGGCGCGCTTGATCAGGCCTTGCCGGGGCGCATTCCCGCCGAGGGCAGCGGCGGCCTGTGGAATATCCACGTCAGCGCGCGTCCGGATGATACCGCTGCGGGCCTGCCGCACGCCGAGATCCTGATGTTCAACAGCGGCGGCACCGGCGCGCGTGCCGCCATCGACGGGCTTTCGGCCACCGCCTTTCCCAGTGGCGTGCATTCCATGCCGGTTGAAGCGACCGAGCAGACGGGGCCCATCATCATCTGGCGCAAGGAGCTGCGCGAGAATTCGGCAGGTGCCGGCGAGTACCGCGGCGGCCTGGGCCAGGTGATGGAGATCGCGCCGCGTGCCGGCTATCACTTCCGCTTCAACGCCATGTTCGACCGCCTGGACAATCCGCCGCGCGGGCGCGCCGGCGGGCGTGACGGGGCGCAGGGTGAGGTATTGCTGGCCGATGGTACACGCCTTCGCGGCAAGGGAACCCAGGTTGTGGCTTCAGGCCAGCGTCTGGTACTGGCCCTGCCCGGGGGCGGGGGGTATGGCGATCCCGCACAGCGCGATCACGCTGCCCTGCGCAATGATCTCGAGAACGGTTATCTGGATGCCGAGGCTTTACGGCGCGATTATGGATTGACGCCGGAGCTTTTGGGTTAGCGCGAAAGAGATCATGCCAGGGCGTCCCGTAACGCCTCCAGAATACGGGCCAGAACCGGTGGTGGCACGTCGCTGCGGCCGGTTTTTTGTATCAGCCCGACATGGCGATAGATGTTATTGCGCGTGATGGAAACAATGGACAGAGAAGTGTCATTGGCCAGCGCGAAACCTTTCAGCAAGGGAATAATCGCAACGCCCACGTTCTGGCGTACCAGCTCGACGATCGATGGTAACGAATTCAGCTCCAGCGTGTTGGGAGATCGGGATTCGAAGTTCTGGTAGATGCGCTGTATTCGCGAGCCTGTGTAGCTATTGCGGTCATAGCCGATGAAGCGATGATTGCGTATCAGCTCGGCAGGTGTCATATGAGCGTCGGCGTAACGTGCGCTGGCAATGAGTCGCAAGGGTTCGCGATACAGGGGCGTCCAGTTCAGGGCGGGATTTCGTTGCGTTTCCGGGGTGCCCACGACGACGCCCAAGGCGAATCGTCCTTCGGTCACCCCTTGGGTAATGTCGTGGGTGCGCAGGCCATCAAGCCGGATTTGCAGGCGTGGATGCTCTGCTTCGAGCGAGAGCAGGGCATTCGAGGCGACAGGCAGGGCGGAGCTGACGACGCCCAAGCTCACCTGGCCCTGTAGCGGCAGGCCGTCGCCATCATATTTCAGCGCCTCATACTGGGCGATGAGCGTCTGGATGCGGGGTAGCAAGCGGTGCCCCTGACTGCTCAGACGCAGCTGGCGGCCCTCTCTTTCAAACAATGTGTGCCCGAGCTCCGTCTCAAGGCCGCGCATTTGCTGGCTTACGGCGGGCACAGTCAAGGCGACCAGGTCCGCAGCAGCGGTAAAGGAGCCAGTCTGCGCGACAGCGACAAAGGTCTTGAGAAAACGAATAGTACTCATCTCATCCATTCTAAACATTTTCTTTATTATTGGTGAATTAAAATTAAATAGTTTTTTTGTGACCATCATGACACACTGTTTTCTGACAATTGTGTCCTGGGCTTGCCGAGAGGCTTGGCCAGACAGGACTTCCAGTGCTCTCTGATAAGAGGTTAGTCATGAATATGAAACAATCCGTGCGCATGAGGCGCAGGCAACTGCTCAAGTTGATGGCGGCTACCGGCTTGAGCTATGGCGGTCATGCGTGGGCCAGTGCGTTGTCCGACAGGCCCATCGTTCTTATTTGCCCATTTGCCGCAGGCGGCACTGTCGATCAGTATTTGCGTGTGATTGGCAAGGTGGCCGAAGGTATATTGGGAAGAACCATCGTTGTTGAGAACAAGCCGGGCGCGGGCGGCGCCCTTGCCACCGACCACATTACACGTATGAAACCGGACGGACACACCTTGCTTTTCATGCCGGGTGGGGCTTTTCGCGCACCTTGGCTGCAAGACAGCGTGCGTTTTGATCCGACTCGGGATTTCACCTACATCATCGGCCTGACCAATCTCGCATTCTGCCTGTGCGTGCGCGATGATTCGCCACTCGTCGACTTCGAAGCGTTTATCCGCGCAGGAAGAGAGAAGCCGGGCAGCATACAGTACGCTGCTGGTTCGCCCGTGACCTTGGCCCCCATCACCATGGCCAGCTTTCAGCGCAAGTATGGCGTGGAGTATCAGCATATTCCGTACAACAGCGGGGTCGAAATCACATCGGCCCTCTTGGGCGGCCATGTCGATGCCTTGATGGATTCGGTGGGCGCCAATGTGCCCCATATCAACAGCGGGCGCCTGCGATTACTGGCATCCCTGGGTACGGAGCGTCTCAAGCCCTGGCCGAATGTACCCACTGCCCTGGAGCAGGGCTATTCCCTGGTGCTGGAGGGACCTATGGGCCTGGTGGGTCCCAAGGGCATGGATGATGCGTTGGTCGGGGAATTGCATGATGTATTTCATCAGGCAATGCAAGACCCCGAAGTGGGCAAGATACTGGATGCCATTGTGCAACCCGCCTGGTATCGCGATCCGAAAGCCTATGCCGAGTATGCCGCTGAGGCTTATGTTGAAGCCGGGCGCATGGTCAGTGCCGCCGGCTTGTCGGTGAAGTGAGGGGAAGGCATGGAGTCGCTCATTTCGCGTGACGAATTGATGCAGTCTGTTCAACGCTTGTCTGATTTGGGCCAGAAGTTGTCCGGCAGCCCACAGGAAGCGCTGGCCTGCGATTACATCACGGACAAACTGTCGCGTTACGGCCTGGATTTCGAAGTTCAGACATATGAAGGCTATATCAGCCACGGTTTGCGCGGTCGTGTTGACACCATGCTCGCGGGTGAGACGCTGTCTCTGCCGGCTGAACCGGCAGGGTTTTCTGCCGGCACTCCGGACGCGGGTGTCTGCGGACGTCTCGTCAGCTTGAGCGATGCTCAAAAATCAGATCTGGCCGCGCAGGATCTGGACGGTGCGATTGTGCTCGTCGACGGTACTCCCAATTATGACTTGGGCATGCAGATGGCGGCCGCAGGCGCGTTGGCGGGGTTATTCGTCTCCTGCGGCAAGCAAAGGCACAAGACGCAGGCCACGGCGTTATGGGGGTCGCCGGCCATCCCGGAGGATTTGAACCGCCTCTTGCCCATCCCCTTGTTGTCTATTAATCAGGCCGATGGTCGGCAGCTTGCCGCATTGGGTGATGGCAGCCGTGTCACTGTGCTTTCCCAGGTCGAGACTGCCTGGCGCAGCATGCGCTTGCCGGTGGCCCGCATTGGCGGCAGACGGCCGGGATTTCTGTTGGCGGGCGCGCATTATTGCACTTGGGACAAGGGGTCAACTGATAATGTCGCCGGCGCTGCCCTTTTGCTGGAGATGGCGCGCCTTTTTCACGCGCGTCGCGATCAGCTGTGTTACGGCCTTCAACTGGCCTGGTGGCCCGGCCATGAGCAGGGCGCCTATGCGGGGTCGTCCGCCTACGCGGACCGCCATTGGCTGGAATTGCATCGGCATGCTATCGCTTATTTGAACGTCGATATTGTCGGCACGCGGGGTGCAAGTCTCAAGGTCATGCGCAATCATACGGGTGAACTGGCGCAGTTCAGCCATGCCGTGCTGGATCGTCTGGTACCGCAGAAAAGCGAGGAAGACGCGGCTTTCGCCGCCCGCGCACTACGTCGTGAAGACAAATACCTGCCCGCTGACCGGCTGGCCCGTAATTCGGATCAAAGCTTTGCCGGTATTGGCCTGAGCGCTCTGCAAGTCAGCAGTTTTCTGCCCAGGGACAACCCCGATCATTTGCCCAACCATGGCCTCGCCTGGTGGTGGCAATCAGCGTATGACGACGTTGATTGCGTCGGCCCGGACGAATTGCTGCAGGATGCGCGCATACACGAAGCCTTGATAGAAGGCCTCATCACGCGTCCGGTTCTGCCCTGGCGCTTGCAGGCGGTTGCCGACGATTTTGCGGCAAGCCTGCGAGAATATCGCGAAGCCTGGCCTGAAAATGAAGACTTGGCCCGGCTTGGCCGGGCGATCGAGGATTTCGATACATTGGCAAGCCAATGGGATGCGGTCGTGCATGCGCCTGGCTTTCAGGGCAATGACGGAATAGCTGATAGTGTTGCGCTGTTGGTCACGCGTCGCCTCAATCCGGTGCTGTATCACCGGGACAGCGCCTATGATTTTGATCGTACGCGGCGTAATCGCAGCCTCCCTGGTCTGGCGGGTGCACTGACCGTGGCCACGCTGGGACCCGATGCCCGGCGAATGTTGGCGATATCGCTGCGCCGCGCCTGTAACCGTGTGGCGCATGCTTTGAACGATGCTCAGGAGGCCTTGATCACCGGTCTGGCACGATTGCGCATGGATGAAAACGAGGCTGATGCACGGGGAGGATCGGTGTGAGTCTGTCCCGCTATGAACTGGGCCAGAGCGGTGTCATCGCCTGCGGGCGGGATCAGCGCTTTGGTTATGCCTTGTACGTCCCGAGCCGTTATGAGTCCGGCGCTAGTGCTGTGTACCACACAGATTTGATCATTTCCATGCACGGCTCTGCGCGTCAGGTGGAAAGCTATCGGAATCTGTTTGTCGATCTCGCGGAAGAGCGGGGCTGTTTTGTGCTGGCTCCCCTGTTTCCCATTGGTATTCCAGAGGCGGGCAATATCGACAGTTTCAAGACGATTGCTTATGGTGATATCCGCTTCGATCAAATCCTGATTGCCATGGTCGGCGAAGTGAGCCAACGTTATCGGGTGCGATTCGCCCGCAAGCTGCTATACGGTTTTTCAGGTGGCGGGCAGTTTGCGCATCGTTTTGCATTCCTGCATCCTGAATTCCTGTCTGCCGTTGCCGTGGGTGCGCCCGGCAAGATCACGCTGATCAGCGACGATTATCCCTGGTGGCGAGGTACTGCAGATGTGCGCCAGCGCTTCGGCCGTGGGATTGATCTTGCTGCCTTGCGCCGGTTGCGCTTTTTGTTGCTCGTGGGTGCGCAGGATACGGATACCACCGAAATTCATGTGGATCCGGATAGTTCGCTGTGGATGCCGGGGGCGAACGATGCCGGTGCCACACGCATAGAGCGTCTGGCCAGTCTGGAGCGCAATTTGCGTGGCCACGGCATTCCGGTCCGCATGAGTCGGGTTCCCGGCGTAGCCCACATCGGCGCGCACGGCCCGTTGCCCGCGTTGGTCAACTCCTTTTTTCGAGAGGTTCTGGAGTCCTGATCCCGGGGGCTCAGCCCCCGCAACCGCCGCAGCAGTTGCCATCTTCACCATGGGTGGGGTGCATGGCTTCGTAGCCGGCACCAAAAACGGCATCTTCCAGATTTGAAAACGAGGCGTGCGCCGTATCGTAGGTGACGGTTGCTTTTTCATCCGACAGCGATACCGAAACCTGGGCCACGCCGGGAACGGATGCCAGCGCCTTGTTCAGGGCCTCGACACAATCCTGGCCGCGCAGGCCGACAAGGCGGAAGGTTTCGGTTTTCGCGACTGAGCGCTTCATGGTTTCAGCTTGCATGGTGTCCTCGTCAACAGATAAGGGCCCGGGTCGGGCGGAGTGATTGATGCCGGGGTGATTGATGTATATGACAGGCATCTTCAGTGCGGCGCAGTATAGCAACGCATTCCGGCGTCCGGCACAGAGACCACAAAGCGTGTGGCGTAATTTCGGCCGGGGTTTGCTGGTATCCTATCGGGATCAAATGTATTGCCCATAGACCTCGTTACCAGGAGAATCCTCATGGCCCAGAAAAACAGCTTTGGAGCGCGCGGCACCTTGAGCGTCGGCTCCAAGTCCTATCAGATCCATCGCCTGTCGGCACTGGCGCAGGCCGGCATGGATGTGAGCCGCCTGCCCTACGGTCTGAAGATTCTGCTTGAAAACCTGCTGCGCACCGAAGACGGCGTACATATCACTGCGGATGATATCCGTGCCCTGGCCACCTGGGACTCTTCGGCCCAGCCCAGCCGTGAAATCGCTTTCACACCGGCGCGCGTCATCCTGCAGGACTTCACCGGCGTGCCCGCCGTGGTCGATCTGGCCGCCATGCGCGAAGCCATGCAGGCGCTGGGGGGCGACGCACGCAAGATCAATCCGCTTGCCCCCGTCGAGCTCGTCATCGACCACTCCGTCATCGTCGATTCCTTCGGCAGCAATGCGTCCTTCATGCGCAACGTCGAGATCGAATACCAGCGCAATATCGAGCGCTACCAGTTCCTGCGCTGGGGCCAGAGCGCTTTCGACGATTTCAAGGTGGTGCCGCCGGGTACGGGTATCGTGCACCAGGTCAACCTCGAGCACCTGTCCCGTGTCGTCTTCACGCGTGAAGTCAACGGCGAAGTACTGGCCTACCCCGACTCCTGTGTCGGTACGGATTCGCATACGCCCATGGTCAACGGCCTGGGCGTGGTTGCCTGGGGTGTGGGCGGCATCGAAGCCGAGGCCGCCATGCTGGGCCAGCCCATTTCCATGCTTATTCCACGTGTGGTCGGTTTCAAGCTTACGGGCAGCCTGCCCGAGGGCACCACGGCCACCGACCTGGTGCTGACCATCACCGAGCGTCTGCGCGAGCATCGCGTGGTGGGCAAGTTTGTCGAGTTCTACGGCCCCGGCGTCAGCGCCGTGCCGCTGGCCAACCGTGCCACCATCGGCAACATGAGCCCCGAGTACGGCTCCACCATTTCCATTTTCCCCATCGACCAGGTCACGCTGGATTACATGGCGCTTACCGGGCGCAGCGACACGCAGATTGCGCTCGTTGAAGCCTATGCGCGCGAGCAGGGCCTGTGGCACGATCCTGCGCACGAGCCCGAGTATTCCGAGCGGCTGGAGCTGGATCTGTCCACCGTCGTGCCGTCCATTGCCGGGCCCAAGCGTCCGCAGGACCGCATCGCCCTCACCGACGCGCAGACGGCCTTCCACGGCGCGCTGGCGTCCTACGTGGATCTGGGCAACAACAAGAAGGGCTACGACAAGGCGGTGGATGAGAGCTTCCCCGCCTCCGATACGCCTGCCTATACAGATTCCCCCGTGCGCTCGGCCCTGCCCACCGATCACGTGGCCGATGCCCCCGAAGTCTGCACCCGCTGCGGCGCGCCCATTGTGGTGAAGTTTGCCGACGGCAGCGAAGGCGGCATCAACCATGGTTCCGTGGCCATTGCCGCCATCACATCGTGCACCAATACTTCCAACCCTTCGGTCATGATGGCCGCCGCGCTGCTGGCCAAGAAGGCGGTCGAGAAAGGCCTGAAGCGCAAGCCCTGGGTCAAGACCAGCCTGGCGCCCGGATCGCGCGTGGTCACCGATTACTTCGAGCGCGCCGACCTGACGCGCTATCTGGATGCCCTGGGTTTCAACCTGGTCGGCTATGGTTGCACCACCTGCATCGGCAACTCCGGGCCGCTTATCCCCGAAGTCAGTGAAGTCGTGCGTCATCACGACCTGTCCGTAGTCTCGGTGCTGTCGGGCAACCGCAACTTCGAGGGGCGCATCCACTCCGAAGTGAAGATGAACTACCTCATGTCGCCGCCCCTGGTCGTCGCCTATGCGCTGGCCGGCACCATGGATACGGATCTCTACAAGGATCCGCTCGGCACGGGCAGCGACGGCCAGCCGGTCTACCTGCGTGATATCTGGCCCACGGCCGCCGAAGTGCAGGCCGTGGTCGAGTCCTGCATCGAGGCCGACATGTTCACCAAGGGCTATGCCGATGTCTTCAAGGGCGACGAGCGCTGGCGCAACCTGCCCACACCCGAAGGCGATATCTTCGAGTGGGACGAGTCCTCGACCTACGTGCGCCAGCCGCCGTACTTCCTGGGCATGGGGCGCGACCCCGAGCCGGTCACCGATATTTCCGGTGCGCGCGTGCTCGCGCTGCTGGGCGATTCGGTCACGACCGACCACATCAGCCCGGCCGGCTCCATTGCGCCGGATTCGCCCGCCGCTGAATATCTCATGAGCCATGGCGTGCAGCAGAAGGATTTCAACTCCTACGGTTCGCGTCGCGGCAATCACGAGGTCATGATCCGCGGCACCTTCGCCAACGTGCGCCTGCGCAACCAGATTGCACCCGGCACCGAAGGCGGCTACACGCGCGATTTCACCCAGGCCGACTCGCCCGTCACCACCATCTACGATGCCTCGTGCAGCTACCTGGTTGCCGGCACGCCGCTGGTCATCCTGGCGGGTAAGGAATACGGCTCGGGCTCCTCGCGTGACTGGGCCGCCAAGGGCACGGTCCTGCTGGGCGTACGCGCCGTGATCGCCGAATCCTTCGAGCGCATCCACCGGTCCAACCTGCTGGGCATGGGCGTACTGCCGCTGCAGTTCCCCGAAGGGGAAACGGCCGCCTCGCTGGGCCTTACCGGAGAGGAGAGTTTCACCATCACCGGCATCACCGCGCTGAATGATGGCGGCATTCCGGAAACCGTGCGCGTACAGGCGGATGACATTGCCTTTGACGCCATCGTACGTATCGATACCCCGTCCGAGGCGGCCTACTACCGCCACGGCGGCATCATGCAGTACGTGCTGCGCAATCTGCTGTAGGGTGGAATGAATCAGGAATCCACGCTGCAGGGCGTTCGCGTCATCGAGATCTGCAACGTCGCAGCAGGCCCGTTCTGCGGCCTGCTGCTGGCGGATATGGGCGCAGATGTCGTCAAGGTGGAGCAGCCCGGCACGGGCGATACCCTGCGCAGCTGGTCGCCCATTACCGATGGCTATAGTGAAAACTTCGCCTCGCTGAACCGCAACAAGCGCTCTGTCACCCTGAACCTGAAAGACGCCGCTGACCGCCGGCGGGCGATCGCACTGGTCTCCCGGGCCGATGTCCTCATCGAGAACAATCGCCCCGGCGTCATGGACCGCCTGGGCCTGGGCTATGCCGCCATGCAGGCGCTGAATCCGCGGCTGGTGTATTGCTCCATATCGGCCTATGGCCAAAGCGGGCCCCGCAGCCAGGAAGGCGGGTTCGATCTGACGCTTCAGGCCATGAGCGGCCTGATGAGCGTGACGGGCGAGACCGGGGGTGCGCCCGTCAAATGCGGTGTGCCCGTGTGTGATTTCACGGCCGGGCTGTACGCGGCATTTGCCGTGACCTCGGCCTTGCGCGCAGCCGAGTCCACTGGCAAGGGCACGCATGTCGACGTCTCCATGCTGGGCGCCACCCTGGGGATTGCCGCCTTGCAGACATCGCAGTATTTTGGAACCGGCGTCGATCCGGTGAAGCTGGGCTCGGCCCATCCGCGCAATGCACCCTACCAGGTGTTTCGCTGCAGGGACGGTTACTTTGGCATGGCGGCCGGCAACAATTCTCTGTGGCAATCGGTATGCAAGGTGATCGGCCATGAAGCGCTGGTCGAAGACCCCCGCTTCCTCAATACAACCGATCGCGCCGAGAATCAGGACGCGCTGCGCGAGATTCTGGAAGCGGTCTTCGTGGAAGACGATGCCGGCGAGTGGCTGGCACGTTTTCGCGCAGCCGGCGTGCCCTGCGCCCCCATCAACAATTATTCGGACGTGCTGGCCGACCCTCAGGTCGCGCATATGGAATGGGTGCAGGATCTCGCGCTTCCCAACGGTTCGCATACCCGCACTTTCGTCTCGCCAATACGTTTTGATGACCGTACAGCCGGCGTCATGCGCCGCCCGCCCGCACTCGGCGAGCATAACAAAGAGGTGTTCGATGAACTCCTGAGCGCAGGCGTGACGGAGTAGGCAATGTCCGGAGCACTCATCATCGAGCGTGGGGAGCGCTGCTGGACGTTCACGCTGAACCGGCCGGAAAAGCGCAATGCGCTGTCATCAGCGCTGATAGAGGACCTGATAAGCGCAGTGGATGATGCCCATGCGCAGCAAATTCCCTTGCTGGTCTTTCAGGGAGCAGGCAAGAACTTCAGCGCCGGTTTCGACTTCACGGCGTATGAATCCGCAAGTGAGGGCGATCTGCTGTTGCGCCTGGTGCGCATCGAAACCCTGCTGCAAAGTATTGCCACTTCGCCCAGTCTCACGCTTGCCTTCGCCCATGGCCGAAACTTCGGCGCCGGTGTGGATTTGTTCGCGGCGTGCAAGCTGCGTTACTGCACTCTGGACAGCAGTTTTCGCATGCCCGGGCTGAAGTTCGGCCTGGTGCTGGGAACGGGGCGGTTTCGGCGCCTGGTTGGCGAGGCGGCGGCATTGTCCATCCTTGGCAGCGCAAGAACGTTTGATGCGCAGGAAGCCGTGGACATCGGTTTTGTGCAATCTGCGGCACCGCAGGCACAATGGCCCGGGCTGTTGCGCAAGGCCGTTGACAGTGCAGGCCTGCTGTGCCCGCAGACACGCGCGAGTCTGTACCGTGTCCTGGACGGCGATGATGCGGACAGGGATATGGCCGCGCTGGTGAAATCCGCCGCGCGTCCGGGGCTGAAGGCACGCATCAGGCGATACCTGGAAACGCCGGCGCCTGCCGCGAAATGACACGGATCACAGGGGAGGTATCGATGCCCAACGCAAAACCCAACGCAAAACTCCTGCACGCTGTTGCAGCCCTGAGCCGCCTGGTCGAACGCCGGGATCTGGACGAAAGCGGCATTCTGGAAGAGGCCCGGCAATGCATTGCCGATCTGGTGGCCAACGATGATTGGCTGTCGGCCGAGTTCAGCCGTCCGCATCCCCAATACTATCGTCAGTACCTGTTGTACGGCGATCCCCGCGACCGGTTTTCCCTGGTGAGTTTTGTATGGGGTCCCGGGCAGGAAACGCCGGTGCACGACCATACCGTGTGGGGGGTCATCGGCATGTTGCGCGGGGCTGAGGTCGAGCAACCCTACCGGCTTGTCGACGGCAGGCTCGAGAAGGCCGGTGAGGCGCAGACATTGAAGCCCGGCCAGGTGGCCTGCGTATCGCCGCGTATTGGCGATATCCACCGGGTCAGCAATGCCTACGATGACCAGGTCTCCATCAGCATCCACCTGTATGGTGGCAACATCGGTCGTATCAGCCGCAGTGTGTTTGATCTCGAAACCACGGAGCGCAAACAATTCGTATCCGGCTATTCCAACGACATGGTGCCCAATCTATGGGCCCCCTGATGGGGTGTGCCGGGCTCGCCCAGATCCCAGTACAGTCCCGTCATGATCTGCAGCGCCTCGGCCATAAGCTCGGGCGGCAGGTGCTCGTTGGGGGCATGCTGCGAGCAGCCCGGATACGAGTGCGGCACCCAGATCGTGCGCAAGCCCAGGATATCGGCAAAGACGTCATTGGGCAGGGAGCCCCCCAGGTTGGGCAGCAGCGCCGGCTTCTTGCCGCTGGTTGCCGCCACCGACTGGAAGGCCCACTGCACCCAGGCATCATCGGGGTCGATGCGCGTGGCAATGAACATGCGCTCGCGCGAGGGCGTGATCTCGACCATGGGAAAACCCTGGCGATCCAGATGACGGCGCAGCGCCGGCAGTATGGCATCCGGATCCACACCCACGACGAAGCGCAGCTGGCAGCGCGCCCAGGCATTGCCGGGAATGGCATTCACCGGCGTTTCCGGATTGCCCGTCTTGTACGCCAGCACTTCCAGCGAGCACCAGCCAAAGACACGCTCGGCCGGCGTCAGGCCGGGTTCGCCCCATTCGGGCTCCACCACCGGGCCGTCGGGGCCTGCTTCCACCTCGCAGTCCGCCAGCGCACGACGCACGGACTCCGGCAGTGATTCCGGCACCAGATCCGGCACGCGGATCTGCCCCGTGGATGAGACCAGGCTGGCGATGGCATGTGCCAGCTGGATGCCGGGGTTGGAAATCAGCCCGCCCCAGTTGCCCGAGTGATGCCCGCCTTCGCGCGCGTTGATGCTCAGGTCGAAGGACAGCGCGCCGCGTGCACCCAGAAAGAGCGTGGGCCTGTCGGCGCGCAGGCGCGGGCCGTCCGAGGCGATGAACAGGTCGGCGCGCAGGCGTTCAGCCATATCCTCGCACAGCTCGCGCAGGCCTGCGGAGCCGATTTCCTCGCCCATCTCGATCAGGAACTTCGCATTGAAGCCCAGCCGTCCGCGCGCATCGATAACCGCCTTCATGGCCGCCATGTTGATACTGTGCTGGCCCTTGTTGTCGGCAATGCCGCGCCCGTACCACAGGCCGTTGCGTTCTATCAGCGTCCACGGGTCCAGGCCCTCATACCACTCGTCTTCCAGCCCGCGGATGACATCACCGTGGCCATAGCCCAGCACCGTGGGCAGCGCCGGGTCCTCGATGCGCTCGGCCAGCAGGAAGGGTGAACTCGCCGCCTTGTGCCCGAGTATCTCGCAACGAAAGCCGATGGCCTCGAACGACGGCACGAGCTCGTCTTCGAGATAGGTGAGCAGCGCCGCCGCCCGTTCGGGATTCTGGCTTTCCGTGGGGTGCGCGATGCGACGCGCCAGTGTGGCGCGAAACTCGCCCGAATCGAAATGACGGCCGATGGCGGCCAGGGCCTCTGAACGTGACACTGCAGCTTCCTTGCGATGAGAGATGAACGGGATTGGGACAGGCTACCGGGAATCGTCGGGGCTCGCAAATGGTTTTGCAGGAGCGAGTTCGCGTCGCATTACGTCGATGATGAAACGCTGGCGGGACAAGGGCATGCGCGTCATGATGCTGGACACGCTGACAGCATATTGCGCCGGTCCGTTCTCGCAGGCGACCGGCAGGCCCACACCGAGCACGCCCGGGACGGCGGCATTGCCCACCGCCGACCATCCGCGTTCGCGGGTGGTGAGGATGAGCTGCTCCATGCGCGCCCGTGTCATGCCGCCAAAGCGGGGCAGGCGATCGGCGTTATCCGCAAGAATGGCGGTAATCGTGTCATCCGTCTGGTTGGCCAGCAGCGCCAGGCCGGCCGCGCCCACACCCAACGGCTGGCGGTAGCCGATGGTGACTGCCAGCACCTGCACCGGATAGCTGCCCAGCTCGCGATGCAGGCACAGGGAATCGCCATTGTCCGCTCGCACCAGGAACGAGGAGTCACCCGTCGCGTCGCTGATGCGTCGCAGTGCGTGGGCCATGTGGTGTATGGCCCGGGAATCGCTGTTCATTTTCTGAACAGACGGCGCCGCTGCCACCATCGAAGGCTTGTTCAGGGATTGAACATAGCCGCGCGCCCGCAGTACATCCACATAGCGGTAGACGGTGCTGCGCTGTATGCCGGTGTGGTGGGCGATGGCCGCCATACTGAGCCCGCCCTTGCCGGCCGCGCGGATGGTCTCGAGGATTTGCAGGCCGCGGTCGAAGGTTTGGTTCATATGCAGAAATATTGTCCAAATAATGGACAAAAAGTATAACGCTTCGAAGAAAGCATTTGTATATTGAGAGGGCAGTCGACAGTTGTCCAATAATTGAACAGATTTTCAGGAGACGTCTCCATGTCCCAGCGTTTTACCCATCTTGTCGCGGCCAGCCTGCTGGCGGGTCTTGCCCTGACGGCAGCGCCGGCCCAGGCCGCTGACTTTCCCGAGCGCCCGCTCACCGTCGTGGTCGGCTATGCTGCCGGCGGTGCCACCGATATACTGGCGCGCCTGGTTTCCAAGGCCATGTCCGATGAGCTTGGCCAGCCCGCGGTTGTCGAGAACCGCGCCGGTGCCAACAGCAATATCGGTGCCGATTATGTGACGCGCGCCAAGGGTGACGGCTATACGATCTATGTCGGCACCATCGCCAACACCATCAATCGGGCGCTCTACAAGGATCTGCGCCATGATTTCCTCGAGGATTTCAAGTTTGTGGGCATGATGGCCAGCATCGCCAATGTGCTGGTGGTCAATCCGCAGCGCCCCTGGCAGACTGTCCAGGACTACATTGACTATGCGAAGGCCCACCCGGGCGAAGTGACATGCGCATCTTCCGGTACGGGCTCGTCCATCCATATGTCCTGCGAGCTGTTCAAGATTCGGACAGGCACGGATATCCTGCATATCCCTTATCGTGGCAGTGGGCCGGCCGTCGTTGACCTGGTCGCGGGACAGGTGGATTCCATGTTCGACAATGTCCCGTCCTCGGTGACGCACATCAAGGCAGGGACCTTGCGTGCCATCGCGACCACCACGGCCGAGCGTGTCGACAATCTGCCTGACACACCCACATTCACCGAGTCCGGACTCAAGGATTTCGTGGTGCAATCCTGGTTTGGCCTGACCGTGCCCAAGAGCACACCTGACGACGTTGTCCAGATTCTGAACGATGCATTGAACCGTGCCCTGAAGCAGCCGGAAGTGGTCGAGGCCTATGCAAAAAGCGGGTTCCGCACACCGCCGGCGCCCAATTCACCCGCCTCGTTCCATGCTCACGCCGCAGCAGAAGTGCAACAATGGGGTGAAGTGGTCGAACAGGCAAAGATCTCCGTCGAATAACGCAACAAAGGCAGCATTTCCGTGACACCCATTGATTTCTTTGAGCGTGCGGCGCGCGCCTGGCCCGGGCGCCCCGCACTGCTGGGGCCGCAAGGCGATATGAGTTACGCCGAACTGGCGCAGGCCGTCGACGCACTGGCCTGCCATCTCCAGGCCTGCGACCCGGAACCGGGTTCACGGGTCGCGCTGTGTGCCGGCAATCGCGTCGAATACGTGGTTGCAATGCTGGCCATCATGGCGGCGGGCAAGGTCTGGGTGCCGCTCAATGCGCGCAGTACCGCCCGCGAGCTTGCCCGCATACTGGATACGGTATCGGCTTCCATCGTCATGGTGGACGCCAAGGGCGCCGAGCTGGTGGGCGAGTGCAATGCGACGGTGCTGTCGCTGGATACGCTGGCGCCCGTGTTCGAGCGCCACGCCGGCCGGAAGCCACGGGTGCACGAGCGGGGGCGCGACGCAACGCAGGCCATCAAGTTCACCGGCGGCACCACCGGTCTGCCCAAGGGCGTCATGCAGCCCATGCGGGCCTGGGTGGCCACCATCATCAACCAGATTGCCGGCTGGCAGATCACGGCGCAGGATCGTTTCGTCGCTGCGGCACCGCTCAGCCATGGTACCGGTACCTATGTGCTGCCCACCCTGGCCCAGGGCGGGGCCATCATTCTGGTCGATGGACGCAATCCTGATGCCCTGCTGCGTGCATTTAGTGAACAGGGCGGCAGCATGACCTTCATGCCGCCCACCCTGATCTACAAATTGATGGAATTGCCGGGCGCCACGCCGGCCGCCTTCCCGGATCTGCGCCTGCTGATCTACGGTGGCGCGCCCATGCCCGAATCCAAGATCGTTGCCGCCCAGGGGTTCTTCGGACCGGTGCTCGCCACTACTTTCGGACAGACCGAGGCGCCACAGATCGTCACCTGGCTCACGCCTGATCTGCTGGCAGACACCGGCCTGCGCAACAGCGTCGGGCGTGCCACCTGGTTCTCGGAAGTCGCTATCGTGGCACCGGACGGCAGCCGTCTCGGGCCCGGCGAAAAGGGCGAGGTGCTGGTGCGTGGCGATCTGGTGATGACCGGCTACTGGCAGCAACCCGAGCTGAGCGCACGCACCGTGCGCGACGGCTGGCTGCATACCGGTGACGTGGGCATGCTGGATGAGCGCGGCTTTCTCTTTCTCAAGGAGCGTTTGCGCGACGTCATCATTTCCGGTGGATTCAATGTCTATCCGGTCGATGTGGAGGGCGTCCTGTCGGAACATGCCGCAGTGCATGAGGCGGCGGTGTTTGGTCTGCCCGATGACAAGTGGGGCGAAACCGTCAACGCCGTCATCGAACTGCGGCCCGGCAATCAGGTTGAGGCCGACGCACTCAAGGCCTTTGTGCGCGAACGCGTGGGACCGGTCCTCACGCCCAAGAACATCTGGTTCTGTGAGTCGCTGCCGCGTTCGCCCGTGGGCAAAGTGCTGAAGGCCGACCTCAGACGCGACTACGAAACTCACTGAATCCTCAAGGAGCCACGATGGCCAAGACCCCTGTTACCGAATTGTGCGCCCACAGCCTTACCGGCATGCAATACCGCGACCGTGACCTCGTCAACGAGCTCATCGGACACAGCAGCTTCACCGAAGTGATGTTCACCCAGATCATGGGCCGGCGCCCGCGTCCGGTCGACCTGCGCATCATCGACGCTGTGCTCGTAACGCTGATGGAGCACGGGCTCACGCCTTCCGCCATCTCCACCCGGCTCACCTATATGAGTGCGCCCGAGAATCTGCAGGGCGCCGTCGCTGCGGGCCTGCTGTCCGTCGGCAGCCAGTTCGTGGGCACCATGGAAAACTGCGCACACCTGCTGGAAGACATTCTGGCCAGCGACGATCCGCAGCAGCGCATGCAGGTCATCGTGGATGATCATCGTGCCCGCCGTGCCCATCTGCCGGGTTTTGGCCATCACCTGCACAAGCCGGATGACCCGCGTTCCATCAAGCTGTTCGAGGTGGCGCGCCAGGAGCCGGGTCTGGACATGCGCTTCGTGGATACCATTCTGGCGCTGGGCGAGGTGGTCGACAAGACTTACGGGCGCCATATCACCATCAATGCCACAGGTGCAGTGGCGGCACTGCTGGGCGGCATCGGCATCCCCGTGCCCCTGATGCGCGGGCTTGCCGTCATCTCGCGTGCCGCAGGCCTGGTGGCGCACATTGCCGAGGAGCAGCGCAGCCCTTCGGGCCGCTTCATCTGGGAGACCATCGATGAGGCCATTCCCTTCGTGAATACCCCTACGCAGCCGGATTGAGCGCATGAGTCTTGACGGGAAAACCGTGTTCGTGGCCGGCGCCGGCAGCGTCGGGCCCGGCTGGAGCATCGGCAAGGCGACTTGCGTCACGCTGGCACAGCGCGGCGCCGCCATCGTGGCGGTCGATATGCGCAAGGACGCCGCCGAAGACACCTGTCACGAGGTCGAGGCCGCCGGCGGGCGTGCCCTGGCACTGCAGGCCGATGTGGCCAGCGAAGCCGACATGACCCGGGCTGTGTCGGCAGCGGTCACACATTTTGGCAGCTTGCACGCCTGGGTGGCCAATGCCGGTATCGGCAAACGCGGGGGTGTCGCGGAAACCACGGTCGCAGACTTCCGGCGTGTTCAGGAAGTGAACATCGAAAGTCTGCTCATTGGTGCACACTTGCTGGTACCCGAACTGCTGCGCGCCGGCAATGGCGCCATCGTGACGCTGTCATCGGTTGCGGGTCTGCGCTATCTCGGCTACCCCCATCTGGCCTACAACGTGACCAAGGCGGCCGTCATTCACTTCACGCGCATGATGGCCCAGGAATATGCCGCACAGGGCTTGCGTGCAAATACCGTGGTTCCGGGTCTGATCGACACCCCGCGGGTGCAGACAAACGTGGGCAAGGCGTTTTCGGGCACCGGCGACGCACAGGAAATCCGCCGCCGGCGCGATGCCCAGGTGCCACTGGGCCGCATGGGTTCGCCCTGGGAAGTGGCGCGCGCCGTCGCCTTCCTCTGCTCGGATGACGCGTCCTACATTACCGGCACGGAGCTGGTCGTGGATGGCGGCCTGATCGGACGCTATCAGAAATAATATGCCGGCTCAGGTCGAACGATGTCGGACGGGTGCCAGGCGCCGTCCCTGGCGCTGTTCATTTCCTGAACATCGCCCGCGACATACGCATCCAGCCTGGGTGGCGGTATCTGCAGCGCGGCCTCGATTTCCAAACGCATGATCTTCAGAGTGCGCTGCTTTTGTGCGGCGGGAATGTCATCACTGAAATAAAGCACTTCCATCGCAAATACAGGCGCACCCCAGGCGCGTGGCACCGCCACGCCGATCGTCGGCCATATGGCGGTGAGCGATGTCTTGATTATCAGGGTCTTGCGCCGGCTGGCGATGCGCCGCCACCGTTGATGTCGATGTGCCTGCATAATCCAGTGTCGGGGGAGCATGCGCAGGTTGCGTTCCACGATGGCCGCGCCTTCGTCTTCGGGTAGGTGGCCCAGAAGCACCAGACCCCCGGCAGTCGAAGCAAGCGGGTATTCATCGCCCGGACAGGGTATGGGGCATTGTATGTATGCGTGTCCATGTTCTGAACAGACGCAGCGGAAGAAGTCACCATTGCGTCTGAGCAGGAAGCAGCTCACGCCGGTTGCCACGGCGATGCGCCTTGCTGCAGCGCGCAGGTAGGGTTGATAGTGATCATCCAGGCGCTGGCGCAGGTAACGGCCGTCATCGAAGACGTAGAAGCGCGGGATGTTAATTTCGCGGATAAGGCCGCTGGCCTCGAGAGTATCCAGGTAGCGGTAAGCCGTGCTGCGATTCAGGCCGGTACGTTCGGCAACTTCGGTCAGGTGAAGGCCACGGGTGCCCGCCTGGAAGATAGCCTGCAAGACCTCGAGGCCGCGTGCGAGCGTCTTTGTGGGAGATTCAGATGTCATCGCGGATGTGTGATCAAAAGATGAACAGTGCCGGGGCGGGATGTGCCGACACGCGTGTTCAATATCTGAACATCATTTCCGGTGCCACCACAGCCCTCGCTATACTGCCATTGGAGCGCGCCCGGACCGCAGCTTCAAGCCCGAACGCGACTCTTTCATCCGCGTCCTTTCATCCAGGTATCAACGCTGATACCGCAAGCAGCAGGAAGTCGACATCATGCAAGATTCAGGCATCACGCCGAACCCCGGCGCCGCACCGCAGCCCGGCGCAGCGCCGCACCCCGGCAATGCGCCCCGTACCGTCATCATCACCGGCGCCTCGAACGGCATTGGCCGGGCTACGGCGCAGCGCCTGGCCCGGGACGGATTCCATATTCTGAACATCGATCGCGAGGCACCCGAACATCTGCTCGCGCAGGAGACCTACGTCCCCATCGATCTGACGGACACGCAGGCCCTGCAGGACGGTCTTGCGCAATTGACGGCCGAGCACCACATTGTTCACCTGGTGAACAACGCTGCGATTGTGCGCCCCGAGATGCTGGAGGATACGACGGTGGAAGACATGCGCGCGGTGATGCGCGTGAATGTCGAGGCGCCGCTGCTGATCACGCAGGCCGTGCTGCCGGCCATGCGCGCCGCCGGCTATGGCCGCATCGTCAACATCTGCAGCCGGGTCACGCTGGGCAAGCAGAAGCGCACAGCCTATTCGGCGGCCAAGGCGGGCCTGCTGGGCATGACAAAGACCTGGGCGCTGGAGCTGGCCGATCAGGGCATCACGGTGAATGCGATCGGGCCCGGCCCCATAGGCACGGCGCTGTTCCATCATGTGAACCCGGCAGGGTCGCCGCAGACCGAGAAGATATTGCGCGACATACCGGTACACCGCGTGGGCAAGCCCGAGGAGATTGCCCACGCCGTCGCCTGCTTCATGCACGAGCTGGGTGGCTTCACCACGGGACAGATTCTTTACATCTGCGGCGGGCTCACCGTCGGCATGGCGAACGCGTGAGAAAGGTCGCCTGAGCCCCGGGCCGCAGCGTCAGGCTTCGGCCTGCTGTTCCGTCGATGATTCCGTCTTTGCCTCGAGCGCGCCGCGCGGGGTGGCCACTTCTGCTTCCGGGTAGAGGTGGCAGGCCACCAATCCCGAACCGTGGCGCAGCAGCCCGGGCTGCACGCGCGTGCATTGCGCCATGCGCCAGGCGCAGCGCGGGTTGAAGCCGCAGCCGGTGGGCGGGTTGAGCGGATCGGGAAAGCTCAGGCCCAGACCGATGTCGGGGATGCCCAGTCCGGGCTCGGGTGTGAGCACGGACTGCAGCAGCGCCTGCGTATACGGATGCAGCGGCTGGCGGAAGAGCTCGGCGGTGTCGTTGTATTCGACGACGCGGCCCAGATACATCACGGCCACCTGGGTGGCAATATGCTCCACCACCGCCAGGTTGTGGCTGATGAACAGATAGGTCAGGTTGAAGTCGCGCTGCAGATCCAGCAGCAGGTTGAGGATCTGCGCCTGAACCGAAACGTCCAGGGCCGAAGTGGGTTCGTCACAGACGACGATCTGCGGGTTCATCACCAGTGCGCGCGCGATGGCCACGCGCTGGCGCTGGCCGCCGGAAAGCTGGTTGGGCGTGTTGTCGGCATAGCGGGCGGGCAGGCCGGTGCGCTCGAGCATTTCAATGGCCTTGCGGCGGCGCTCCGATGCCGTGCCGATGCCGTGCACTTCCAGCGGGAAGGCCACGCTGCCCACGATGCTGCGTCGCGGATTCAGCGACGAATAGGGATCCTGGAACACCGGCTGCACGCGGCGGGCCACTTCACGCCGGTCCATCTTGTGGATGTCCCGGCCGTCGAGCAGCACCTCGCCGCTGCTGGGAGGCAGCAGGCCGAGCAGCATGCGCGCCAGCGTGGATTTGCCGCAACCCGACTCGCCCACCACACCCAGCACCTGTCCCTGTTCGACGCCGATGTCCACACCGTTGACGGCGTGCAGGGTCTTGGGCGCCTGAAACATGCTGCCGCGCACGCGAAACGCGCGTGTGAGCCCCCTGGCTTGCAGTATGGGCGTGCTCATGCCGGGTTCTCCTCGAGTGCAGGCGCATCCGCCCCTTCGGATGCCAGGCCTTCACCTTCTTCCAGAATGCAGCGCCAGCGGTGACCCGAGGCCGATTCATGTATGGGGATGGTGCCCGCGCATTCGGGGCGGGCATGCGGACAGCGGTCGCGGAAGGCGCAGCCCTGGAACTCGCCGATGAGCGAGGGCACGGTGCCGCGTATGGTGCCCAGGCGCTGGCCGGGCAGGGTGCGTCCGGGCACGGGAATACAGTCGATCAGGCCGCGTGTATAGGGGTGGTTGGGCCGGTCGAACACGTCGGCGGCGCGGCCTTCTTCGATCACTTCACCGGCGTACATGACGGCAACGCGATCGGCGATGCGTGCAACGATGCCCAGATCATGGGTGATGAGAATCATGGCCAGCCCCAGCTCTTTCTGCAAGTCGGCCAGCAGGCGCAGTATCTGCGCCTGTATGGTGACGTCCAGCGCCGTGCTGGGCTCGTCGGCGATGAGCAGCTCGGGGTCGCACATGAGCGCCATGGCAATCATGACGCGCTGGCGCAGGCCGCCCGAAAGCTGGTGCGGATATTGCCCCAGGCGGTCGCCCGCCGAGGTGATGCCGACTTTCTCCAGCAGGTTGATGGCGCGCCGGCGCGCAGCGTCCATGCTGCCGCCGCGGTGCTGCAGATAGACTTCGGTGAGCTGGTTGCCGATGGTGTAGGCCGGGTTGAGCGCGGTCATGGGCTCCTGGAAGATCATGGCCATCTTGTTGCCGCGCAGGGTGTTGATGCGCCGCTTGCCGGCCCGCGACAAGTCCTCGCCCTGAAACAGGAACTGCCCGGTGTGGCGGGTGGCGGCACGCGGCAGCAGGCTCATGAGGGCCAGCGACGTCATCGACTTGCCGCAGCCCGACTCGCCCACGATGCACAGGGTTTCCCCCTGATGGACCTGCAGCGACACATCGCGCACCGCGTGCAGCGTGCCGTTTCGCGTCTCGATGTCCACGCGCAGGTGCCGGACGTCCAGTACAGGCTGTGCGCTCATGACATGCCCTCCGGCGACAGCAGGTCATGCAGTCCGTCGCCCGCCAGGTTGATGGAGAAGATGAGCAGGGCCAGCGCACTGCCGGGCAGCGCGATCAGCCAGAACGAGAAGAACATATAGGTCTTGGCTTCCGAGATCATCAGCCCCCAGGACGGCAGCGGCGGCTGCACGCCCAGCCCCAGGAAGGACAGCGCGGCTTCGAGCAGGATGGCGCTGGCGGCTTCCAGGGTGGCCACCACGATCAGGTGGGGCACCACATTGGGCAGCACTTCCTGGCGCAGGATACGGAAGGTGGAGGCGCCGGCGGAGTCGGCCGCCGCGACATAGTCGAGCGAGCGTACCTGCTGGGTGGCGCTGCGCATGACGACGGCAAAGCGATCCCACTTCAGCAGGCCCAGCACCAGGATGACCACGGTGAGCGAGCTGCCCACCAGCGCCACGGTCGCCAGTGCCACCAGGATGACGGGCATGGACAGGCGCGTGGTCACGAGGAAAGACACCACCATGTCGGTGCGCCGGCCGAAATAGCCCGCCAGCATCCCCATGATGGTGCCGATGATGCCCGACAGCAGCGCCACGCTGGCGCCGATGAGCAGCGAGATGCGTGCGCCGTAGATCAGGCGGGAAAGATAGTCGCGTCCCAGCGGATCGGTGCCCAGCAGGTGCTCCATGCTGCCCTTGGGATACCAGAACGGCGGCACATTGCGCCTGAGCAGATCCTGCGCATAGGGATCGTAGGGCGCAATCCAGGGCGCAAACAGAGCCAGCAGCGTGATGACGATAAGGATACCGGCACCCACCGTAAAGGCCTTGTTCTTGCGTGCGCGGCGCCAGAAGCTGTGCGCGCTCATGCCTGGGCCACCCGGATGCGAGGATCAAGCCAGGCGTTGGCGATGTCGGAGGCGAGCGTGAGCGTCACATAGATGACGGAGAGCAGCAATACGATCAGCTGCATGACGGGGAAATCCTTGAAGGTGATGCTTTGATAGGCCAGATAGCCCAGGCCATCGAGCGCGAAGATGGTCTCGGCCACCACCGAGCCGCCCAGCAGGTAGCCGAGCTGTACGGCGGTCAGTGCGACCACGGGAATGATGGCATTGCGCAGGGCATGCTTGAAGATGACCTTGCCCGAGGGCAGCCCCTTGGCGCGTGCCGTACGGATGTAGTCGGCCTCGAGCACTTCGACCATGCCGGCGCGTATGAGCCGCATGAAGGGCGGTGCGATGTAATAGCCCAGTGCGATGGCCGGCATCACGAAATGTTGCCAGGTGCTGCTGCCCGATACCGGCAGCCATCGCAGCTTGATCGAAAACAGCATGATCAGCAGCAGGGCGAAGAAGAAGTTGGGCAGCGCCTGCCCGACCACCGCAATGGCCAGGCACAGGCGGTCGATCCAGCTGTTCCGGTAGATGGCGGCCAGCACGCCCAGGGGAATCGACAGCGCCAGCGCCACGGCCAGGGCCGAGATACCCAGGATGACCGTGGTCTTGAGCTTGTCGAGGATGAGCGGGCCGGCCGGCGATCTGAAATAAATGGAATCGCCGAAATCACCCCTCAGTATCTGCCCCAGCCAGTCGAAATACTGAATCGGCAGGGGGCGGTCGAAGCCATAGGTGATGCGGATGAGTTCGATGTCTGCCTCGCGTGCGCCCTCGCCGGCGATGGCAATCGCCGGGTCACCCGAAAGGCGCAGCAGCAGAAAGGCAATGACAGATACCGTGAGCCCCACCAGGATGGCCAGGGCGAGGCGTCGCAGGATGAATTGAAGCATGTTTCAGGTTCGGGCGGTCTTACTTCCAGCCCATCCTCCAGAAGCGTACCAGCTCATCGGGATAGGCGGCGAAGTCCAGGTCGGCATTCGCAACGTAGTACACGGGCAGCGACCACAGCGGAACACCGTAGGCCTGTTCGGCAATACGTGCGAGGGCTTCGCGGTACGAGGCCTTGCGCACTTCGGGATCGACCGAGTTGTTGCCCCGGTCCATTGCGGCGATGACTTCGGCGTCGTGCGTCATGTCATCCTGCAGTCCGCCGTAGAACACGGGCGTGGAGGCCGACACGTCGTTGACCGAGAACGAACCCCAGGTCTGGTTGCTGATGGCCGACTTGTTGGCGCGGTTCTGCTCGCGCATGGCGGCATACTGCAGGAAGTTCAGTTTGGCGTTGATGCCGATGGCCTTCAGGTTGCCGATCATGGCTTCCACCTGGTTGCGCTCGCGGTAGGCAACGATCTCGATATCGAAACCGTTGGGGAAGCCCGCCTCGGCAAGCAGCTTCTTGCTCAGCTCGGGGTCATACTTGTAGACCGGCGCGCCCTCGTCGGTGCAGCCGAACTGGCTGGGGAAGCACATGGTGTTGAGTACGCGCGAGCCGGCACCCACGATGTTTTCCGTGATGGATTCGCGGTCGATGCCATGGATGAGCGCCTTGCGCACGCGGATATCCTTGAGCTCGGGCGCCGGCGTGCCGTCCTGGATATTGAGCTGCAGCAGCGAAATGCGCATGGTTTCGCCGCTCACCACCTGCAGGTGGGGAACCTGGTCAGCCTGCTCGGCCTGGTCCTTGGGCACGTGCATGATGAAGTCCATGCCGCCCGACAGGGCTTCGGCTATCTGTGTCTGGCGATCGGGAATGAAGCGGATCTCGATCTTGTCGATCTGCGCGCCATGCTTGGGCGAGTCGGTAAAGTACCCGGTATTGCGCTCCAGCGTGATGGACTTGCCCGGCTGGTAGTCGCTGACCTTGTACGGACCGCTGCCCACAGGCTTGGCATTCATGCCCTTGGGGCCGACTTCCTGATAGTACTTGGCGGGGTGCATGACGACCGGCCCTGCCAGGTATTCAATGGCGGCCGGGAAAATGCCCTTGGTCGTCAGGCGGATGCGGTACTTGTCCAGCTTCTCGGCCTTTTCGATCCAGTTGACGTTCTGCTGCGTGGTGACCTTGTTATCGGCATCCGCAACAAAGTTGAGTGTATATACGGCCGAGTCTGCGTCGAATTCCTCGCCATTGTGGAATGTCACACCTTCGCGCAGTTCGAACTCAATGGTCTTGTCATCGATCTGCTTCCAGCTCTTGGCGAGCAGGCCGCTGTATTCATTGGTGTCGGGATCGCGGTAGATGAGCGTGTCCCAGACGTTGGCACCGATGATGACGCCGATGCGCACATTGTTGAAGAAGGGATCGACGCTCTCGGGTGCCTGGTCATAGGCGAAGCGCAGGGTGTTGTCCTGCTTGTTGGCCAGGGCGGGGGCACTCAGCGCCATCAGCCCGCAAAGCACGGAGGCCGTCAGACTGCGCAAGAGCACGGAGGGTTTCGCGTTGTTGATAGGCATTGCCGCTTCCTTGGTGGATGACCGCAGAGGTCATGTCAGTGGATGAACCGGGGCAAAACCGCCCGCGTTCGCTTGTTGGAGTGAAGTGCGTCACGGTAACCCCGGCACTGCGTTCGCGACAATCGGGGTTATACCCCAGCCCTGCGTACATCTCCGCGGAAGGGCTACAATTACTGACAAATTTCTTGCTGGAATTGCGCACATCATGGCTTTCGATACCTGGCTGATCTATCTGGCGGCCGCCATACTCCTGTCCCTGACGCCGGGGCCCAACGGCTTGCTCGCGCTCACCAGCGGCGCGCTCTACGGCATGCGCAGAACCGTGTTCATGGTGCTGGGCGGTGCCACCGGCTTTACCGCCATCATCGGGCTGTCGGTGGCGGGCATCGGCGCAGTCCTGCAGACGTCCGGCGAAATACTGTTCGCGATGAAGGCCGTGGGCGGCGCCTATCTCATCTGGCTCGGTGTGCAGGTATGGCGTGCGCCGCCGGTGCAGCTGCATCTGACGCGCCAGGCCGGGATGCCCGCCGGCCACATCCTGTTCCGGCGCGGCCTGCTGGCGGCGGTGTCCAACCCCAAGGCCATCCTGTTCTTCGGCGCTTTTCTGGCACAGTTCATCGATCCCGACCGCCCCCTGTTCCCGCAGTTTGTCGTCATGGCCGCCACGTTTGTGCTGATCGAGATTGCCACGGAGCTCGTCATCGCCGGCATGGCCCACAGGGTGCGCCACTGGCTGCAGCGCAGCGGCCGGCGCTTCAACCAGGTGTGCGGCGCCACCTTTGCCGTCATCGGCGCCGCCCTGCCGTTCAGCCGCTAGTTCTTCCATTGTCTACGCCATGATGTGCCCGCAGGTGGCCTGCAAAGGTTCACATGTAAAATTCATTGTGAATGAATGAACGCGTGGTTATCCATGTCATCGTATGGTTTGATATCGCATAAGAGTCTGATTCATAATAATATTTGCTTGTAATTATGATGAAACCCGATTCTTGCAACCAGTGCTTGCCAATGTAATGCAAACGCTTGTATGATGGTTTCACCCATTGGTCTGGAGTCTTGTCATGAATACATTGCGATTTCTGTCTGTGATTTGCTCGGCTTTCCTGTTGTCGATGAGTGCGTCGGCGCAATCGGGCTTTCCTGATCGTGACGTGTCTGTCGTCATCAATTTCGGTGCGGGCGGGAGCACTGATGTCGCAACGCGCATCGTTGCACACAAGATGTCGGCTGATCTCGGTGTTCCGGTTGTCGCCCTGAACAAGCCCGGCGCCGGCGGAACGCTGGCACCTGCATATTTAAAAAACCAGAAACCGGATGGTTATACCGTCGGTGCGATAACCAGTTTGACGCAGGCGATTGCGCCCCACATCATGAAGCTTTCCTTCGTCCTTGATGATTTCGAATATATTGCTGCGTTCGCGCGTTATCGCTATGGTCTGGTTGTCAATGCAAACTCTCCGTACAAGACGGTTGATGACCTGGTCAAGGCCGCCAAATCGGATGACGGGCTCTTTTTCGGGACACCGTCCGCAGCGAATACACTTGCCGGATTGAATCTTGCGCGTTTGACGGGAGCAAAGTTCGAGCCGGTCAACTACAAGTCTGGAACCGAGGTCATCACGGCCTTGCTTTCAGGCCAGATTGATGCCGCAATTCAGAATCCCGGAGACATTCTTCCTCATCTGAGGGCGGGTACCGTCAGGCTGCTCGCATCTGCAGGTCCGGAGCGCTGGCCTGATTACAATGACGTACCAACGCTGAAGGAGCTCGGCATTGATATGCAGCTGGTGTCATGGATAACACTTGTTGCACCAAAAGGTACGCCAGAGGAAGCTGTTTCGAAAATACGCGCTGCTGCCTTTCATGCGGTTACCGACCCGGATGTGCGTGAACAGTTCGGGCACCATGGTTTGGACCCTGTGCAGATAGCGGGTGACGAGATCCGGGAGTCCATCAAGGGAATCTATATGGAAGTGGGTTCCTCGATCAAGGATTCCGGCCTGCCACACGTCACGGATTCCTGCTTTGTCGATTGCCGATAAGCCCGTCGGGCGCCGCGATGACGGGGGTTTCGCATGTCCATAGAGATTGTCTGCGTGCATCAGGGACGCAATATCCTGGGAGAGGGGCCGATCTGGAACGAACGCGACCAGAGCCTCTATTGGACGGATATCTTCGAACCGGCGATATACCGGTATGATGTGCAGCGCGAAGCGGTATTTCGTCGGCAAATGCCGGAACCCGTGGGATCTCTGGTGTTCAGGGGCGACAACACTATTGTTGCCGGCACACAGTCAGGATTCGCCTTCATTGATTTCGACCAGCCATCGTTCAGATTGATCCATCCCGTCAAGGACAGCGAGTCCGGGCGTTTGAATGATGGCAAGGTTGACGGAAAGGGGCGCTATTGGTGCGGGTCTATCAATCTGGATCTGAAAACGCCGAGTGCCCACTTGTATTGTCTTGACGGCGAACTGAATGTCAGCATCAAGGAAAGCGGCATCATTGCCGCAAATGGCATTGCATTCAGCCCTGGCAATGATGTCCTCTATCTTTCCGATTCGCGCCGCCAGGTTGTATGGGCTTATGATTTCGACCTCGAGTCCGGAACAATCGACGGGCGGCGCGAGTTCGTGTCCACAGTGGGACAGCCGGCGCGCGTTGACGGCGCCACGGTTGATCGTTTCGGCAACTATTGGTGCGCGCTGATCTATGACTGGCACATTGCGTGCTACAGCCCTGCCGGCGAGATGCTGCGGCGCATCAGACTGCCCGTGCAGCATCCGACAATGTGTACTTTTGGGGGCAGGAATCTGGATGTTTTGTTTGTGACGAGCGGTAGCCGGTTTCTCAGGCCCGGGGACAGTGAACGGCAGCCCCTGGCAGGCGCTCTCTTCGCAATCCATGGCCTTGGCCCACTCGGTATTGTCGAGCCACGCTTTGCGGCTTGAAACAGAGCCGTTTTGATGTTTCCGCCTCAATCCATCAGCGTGCCGCCGTTCACGTCCAGAATATGCCCGGTAATGAAACCGGCCGCGGGGCTGAGCAGGAAGTGAACGGCGTCGGCAATTTCCCGGGTGGTGCCCAGGCGGCCAAGCGGCACATGCCGGGCCACGCGCTCCCAGGCCTCGCGTGGAATCATCTCGCCTTCGATGGGGCCGGGTGCCACGCCGTTCACGCGCACGTCGGGAGCGAGTTCAAAGGCCAGTGACTTGGTCAGGGAAATCACGCCCGCCTTGGATGCACAGTAATGGGCCTTGACCCCTTTCCCGCGCTGGTTGAGTACCATGCCGCTCTTGCCGGCGCGCGAGGTCAGCAGCACCATGGCGCCCTGGTTGCGGCGCAAGGTGGCGATGGCGGCCTTGCACACCACGAAGCTGCCGGTCAGGTTCACGTTGACAATGCGTTCCCACTCTTCCAGCGGCAGGTCCTCGACCGGTACGGCCGGCGCGGTGATGGCGGCGGAGTGGACCAGGGCCTGAACCGGCCCCAGCGCGTTTGCCTTCTCCATCAGCGCCTCCACCTGCGAGGGCATGCAGATATTGGTGTTCAGAAAATGAACATCGCCGGCGAGAGGGGCAAGCGGCTCCACCAAGTCGGCAATCACGACCTGGTAGTCGGCCATCAGGCGCTGCACGATGGCCAGGCCGATGTTGCGGGCGCCCCCGGTGACAATGGCTACGGGTTTCATGGTTCGGGCTCCTGTTCAATAGTCGGACACGCCGACGTGGCTGGACATGGGGTCGACCGTCACATCGATGACGGTGGTCCGCCCGCTGTGGCGCGCCGCCTCCAGCGCTTCGCGCAGGGCCTCGCGCGTATTCACGCTGATGCCCACGCAACCCATGCCGCGTGCGATCCGGGCAAAATCCGTCGGTGCGAAATCCACCGCAATGCGGCGCTCGCCCAGGTTGTCGCGCACCATGCCCAGACCGGCATTGTTGGCGACGACTACCGTGATGGGCAGATTCTCCTGCACGCAGGTCGACAGCACATTCATGGTCATTGCAAAACCGCCGTCACCCGTCAGGCTGATGACATTGCGTTCGCCGTGCACCAGCTTGACCGCTGCCGCTGCGGGTGCGCCCCAGCCCATGCCGCCGATGCCGCCCGGCACGATCAGCTGCCCCGGCGTGCGGATGCGCAGGCTGGTCGTCGCCCAGATACGATTGCTGCCGGCATCCAGGGTGAGCAAATCATCCGGTGTCAGGAAATCATCCAGGACGCGGATGATGTCGCCATGGCCCAGGGTGCCCGGTGCCGGGGCCTCCTCGATCGCCGGTACCGGATGGCGCGCGTGCAATCCCGCGATCCAGTCCAGGCGTGCCTGACGCTGCGCGGTCTCCGGCTTCTCGGCAAGCAGGGCCTCCAGGGCATCGGCACCGTCTGCACAGATCGACAGCCCGGTGGGGTAGACCCAGCCGGCGTTGCGCGGATCCACGTCAATCTGTACGATGCGCTGTTCCGCAGGCCGGATGAAGTCCGGATCACGGAACTTCAGATAGTCCGGCCCCAGGCTGGCGCCCACGACCAGCAGCAGGTCGGCCTCCTGCACCGCAGTATTGGCCGACTTCATTCCCCAGGTGCCCAGCATGCCTGCCGCAATTGCCGAGGTTTCATCCACCACGCCCTTGGCGTTGTAGCTCGTGGCCACCGCCATACCCGCATGTTCCGCCAGCGCAGCGACGGCGGCGCGCCCGCGCGCGTTCTGCATACCGTTGCCCGCGATCATCACCGGCCGTTCGGCCGCGTTCAGCATGGCGGCCAGCTTCCGGATGGCCTGGCTGTCCGGCTGCGGCATGACTGTGTGCAGATAGCCCGCCGACGGATACAGCTGGGTGCGTGCATTCTGTGTCATGTCCCGTTTGATGATCGAGGACTTGAGCACCACTGCGGTCGGGCCCTGGCGCGGCAGCGATGCCTGCTTCCAGGCCTGCTGCAGCGCATAGACGGATTCATGCGGCTCGGTCACATACCAAGTGGCCTTGGTCATGGTCTTGAGCACGGTACGGATATCGGCGGCGCCGTAGTCGCCCGTCATGGTCTGATAGACGCCATACATGCCGAAGCCGTCATAGCACGAAGTGTCGGTCAGCACCACCATGGGCGAGCCCGCAAAATACGCCTCCAGGATACCGAAGGCGCCCGTGGTGCCGGCAAACGGCCCCTGGCCCATGTACACGCCGGGCTTGCCCGTCAGCTTGCCGACCACCTGGGCCATGATCGAAGCAACCTGCTCGCTGCGTGTCAGCACGACGCGCAAGTCCTTGCGATGCGCGTGAAACTCCCCAAGCATCCAGGTGATCCCGAGACCGGGCAGGGTGAAAGCGTACTGGGCGTCCAGTTCGATCAGGGTATTGACCACGGCCTCGCGGGTGGTCATGCCCTCCAGGCGGGCGGTTGGTGAATTCATGTTGATCTCTCGAGCAGGGTGAAGAAACGTGCTGTGCATATCTGATAATACAAACGTTTGCAAGATTGCGTCAATGACAATATTCATTGATGGCTTCGGCATGCCTCCGGGTTTCCACATTCCAGGTCTGGGCGCGGCCTATACTATGCTCGACTCAACAAAATTCCGACGGATTAATTCATGGCGGCTTCCCTGCACGACGTGGCCCGACTGGTGGGCGTATCCATCAGTACGGTGTCGC
Source organism: Castellaniella sp. (assembly GCA_041655275.1). Taxonomy (GTDB): domain Bacteria; phylum Pseudomonadota; class Gammaproteobacteria; order Burkholderiales; family Burkholderiaceae_B; genus JAJYRX01. The sequence goes on from JBBAFU010000005.1 coordinate 119,328, forward strand.
GCGCCCTGCATCGGCCCGAGATGGTTGATCCGGTTACGCGTGCGCGGATTGAAGCGGCCGTTCAGACGCTGGGATATATTCCGCAAGGTGTCGGACGGGCACTCGTGTCGCGGCGCACGCGCACCGTGGGTGCCGTCGTGCCGCAGATCGGCGCCTCGGGGTTTGCCGGCACCATAGAGGCCCTGCGACGTGCCCTGGGCCAGGCCAATTACACTTTGCTGCTGGCACAGCCGCCCATCACCGAGCAATCCGACATGCGGCCCCTGCGCACACTCGTCGAACGCGGTGTCGACGGCATCGTGCTGCTGGGCAGCGATTATTCCGACGGCCTGTTTGATCTTGTGGCCAAGAACGGCCTGCCGATGACAACAATCTGGTCGGATTCCACCTATGCGCAGCCCGGCGCCATTGGTTTCGACAACCATGCCGCCGGCTGTATCGCTGTCGAGCACCTGCTGGAACTGGGTCACCGCCAGTTTGCCCTCATCACCGGCGCCCTGGGCAGCAACCTGCGTGCGCGCCAACGCTATCAGGGCATTCTTGAAACGCTCGCCGGCGGGGGCGGACGTTTGCAGCGCGATCTGATCATCGAGGTGGATTACGGGTTCGGCGAGGGCTTTCGGGCGGCGCGGCATCTGCTGGGAACAGGCAAGGCTTTCACCGCCCTGATCTGCGGTAATGATTACCTTGCCCTGGGTGCCATGGCCTGCCTGCGCGGTGAGGGCGTGGACATGCCGGGACAGATGTCCGTCATCGGCTTCAATGACAGTGATTTTGCGGCGTTTGTGGCACCGCCGCTGACCACCGTGCACTTTCCTTCCGCCGATATCGGTGTCGCCGCAGCCGGGGTGCTGCTTGACGTCCTCGAGAAGAAGACGCCCCTGCCGCCGCCGATCATCCTGCCGACGCCGCTGGTCGTGCGTGAATCGACGGGTGCGGCTCCGGCGCCGGCCTGATTTGTTACAACGCCCACATATCCTCGCCTGCAAGGGACAGACTTGTACAGAATGAGGCAAGATGTCCGACGCATTGGCGGCGACTTCAGCGTAGCCATCAGTCGCTATCATGGCCAGAAAAAAGCCTGATCTTTCCGGCTAGATGACCGGGTGGGCGCAGCCGTCCATGGGAATGATGCTGCCGGTGATGTAGCGTGCGTGGTCCGACGCCAGGAAGAGGGCCAGCGCCGCGACCTCGTCCGCTTGTGCCGGCCGGCCCAGAGGAATCCCCGCCAGCATCCGGCGCCGCGCTTCTTCCACGCTCACGCCCAGCGTGTCGGCTTGCGCCTGTAGCGCACCCTGGACGCGTTCGGTGTCGGTGGGCCCGGGGTTGATGGCGTTGATGCGCACCCCTTGTGCGGCCCAGGCTGTTGCCAGCCCGGTCGTGGCCAGCATGAGCGCCGCATTGGCGGCCCCGCCCGGCAGGTGATGCGGGCGGGGGTGCTTGCCGCCCACGCCAATGACGTTGACGATGGCGCCCCGACCTCGCGAGACCATGCCGGGCAGCACGCTGTCCATGGCGTGAACGTAGGGGAAGAACTTGGCCTGCATGGCATCCGCCCAATGCTGCGCCGTCAGGGTGGCGGGGGCGTGGCGCTGCGCCGCGCCCGCACAGTTGACGAGGATGTCGATGGGGCCCAGTGCTTCTTCCACCGCATGGATGAGCGCGCGCGCCTGTGCGGCGTCGGAAAGGTCGGCCGCAAACGGCGTGATGGCTGCATGGTCAGGTGCCGCTTCCGGGACGTGCCGGGCTGCGCTTGCAACGCGGGCGCCGGCCTGTGCAAAGGCAAGGGCGCAAGCCCGGCCGATGCCCCGGCTGCCGCCCGTTACGAGTACGACCTGTCTGTCGAAATTGATGTTCATAATGTGAACGTAGCCTCCGGAACACGGCTTGCGCCTCTGTTCAATAGTTGAACACAGTTTTTGCCCTGGCTTGGCAACCCTGGCATGCCAACCTTCAGCGTTCAGCGCGCCGTCGGCGGCACCCGCTCATCCAGGGAATCATCTTTCAGCGCCATCGTAAACAGTACCGAGCTCAGCGCAATGAGCGCCGCAAGGCGATAGACACTGCGGAACGCCTGCTCGGACGCGCCGGCCAGGGCGCCCGGATCCGGTACCGCCGTCTGCGCGCCGCGCCCCATCAGGGTATCGATGATGTCCGCGCCCGTAATGGCCAGGCCGGCGTCGTCGGCACCGGTGTTCAGGCGCAGCAGCAGCCAGGCCATCATGAGTGCCACGCCCATGGCCGAGCCCAGCGAACGTCCGAACGAGGATACGGCCGTGGCGATCCCCACATGACGATGCTCGACCGCGTTCTGCACAGCGACCGTCGAGCTGGGCAGCTGCACGCCAACGCCGACACCGATCATGGCCAGACACAGTCCCATCGTTACGCTTGCCTGGGGCGAAATAAAGGATAGGGAAAGCACGGCGGCCGGCACAATGAGTGTGCCGGTCAGCTGCAAGTATTTGTACCGTCCCCAGTGTGCCATGAGGCGACCACCCATATAGGCGCCCGCGGGCACGCCGAGCGACAGGGGAATCAGCCGCAGCGCTGCACCGTCGGGGCCGGCATCGGTCAGCATCTGCAGCTCCAGCGGTATCAGCACCGTGAGCGCGACCAGCTCGATGAAGGTCACAAAAATAACCAGGCAGGACAGGGTCACTGTGCGGTTGCGGAACAGGCCCAGGGGGATGATGGGCTCCGGCGTACGCAAGGCGTGTGCGACGAAAGCCGTCAGCGCGACCATGGTGATTATCAGCAGCCCGAGGTTGCCGGCCTGTATCAGGGGCTGGCCCTGGCCTGCGCGCGTGATGGCCAGCAGCAGGGCCGTAAGGCCGAGTGTGAGCAATGCCGCGCCCGTATAGTCCACCTGGCGCTGTGCGGTGGGCCGGCGCAACCGCGCCATGGCGCGTCGCGTCACGAGCAGGGCCGGCAGGCCCAGTGGCAGGTTGATCCAGAACACCCAGCGCCACGACAGGTATTGCGTGAGCACGCCGCCCAGCACAGGGCCGGCCACGCTTGCGACAGCAAAGGCGCCGCTGATATAGGCCTGATAGCGGCCGCGCTCACGCGGCGATACGACGTCGGCAATCGTGGCCTGGGCTACCGAGATCAGCCCGCCGCCACCCAGGCCCTGCAGGATGCGGGCCGCCACCAGTGTGGGCATGGTGGGCGCCAGCGCGCAGGCCACCGACGCGACAAGAAACAGGACGATGGCGCTGGACAGCACGGCACGCCGGCCGTAGATATCGCCCAGCTTGCCGTAGATGGGCGCCGCCACCGCCATGGCGATCAGGTAGCCGGACACCACCCAGGCCAGCAGGTGTACGCCCTGCAGCTCGGTGGCCATGCGCGGCAGCGACACTGAAATAATGGTCTGGTCCAGTGCCCCCAGCAGTATTGCGAGCATCAGCCCCGCGATGATGGCGCGGACTTCGGCGGGGCTGAGTACAGACGCGCCGGCGGCCGCTGCGCCGGCGTCATCGATGGTCATGGGATCCCGCTCAGCGGCCGGCTTTCTTGGCGCTGATGCCGCCCATGCCCAGGTTTGTCAGCGGAATGTCGTGGATGATGATGCGCGTCCCGTTTCCGCTGACGCCCAGGCTGGATTCCACGGCGGCGCTGAGCGCGCCAATGAGTGCTTCGCGCTGTTCCTCGGTGCGCCCGGGAAGCAGGTAGGCTTTGACGAGCGCCATGGGTTCGCCTTGTACGCCTGCAATCATGCCGTCTTCGGGCGCGATGGTTTCCAGGCTCACACGCACGTTCGCCACGGGCGAGCCCAGACTGTCGACTACCGCCTGCGTGGCGCTTTCGAACAGGCGGGTTCTCTGTTCCGGAGCAGGGTTTTGATTGACCAATACAGATAGAATAGGCATCGTGGAACTACCAGGTGATACGGGTGGAAGAATTGGGTGGAAGGACTCGGCTTCGCGCAGTGTCGGCAGAGTCGTCTCAGTATAAGGGATCAGGTGTGAAAATCGGCGTATTGCAGTGTGATGATGTTGCGGAGCCCTTGCAGGCGGCGCATGGCAATTATCCGGACATGGTGTGCCGCTGGCTGGGCGCGGCGGATCCGCGACTGGAGTTTCAGGTCTGGGCCTGCCACAAGGGCGAGCTGCCCGATGCGCGCGCGGATGTCGACGCCTGGGTGCTGGGCGGCTCCAAACACAGTGTCAACGACGACGAGCCGTGGATACACGCGCTGACCGATTTTGTGCGCGAGCGGTGGCGGCGCCAGCAGCCCCTGGCCGGCATCTGCTTCGGCCACCAGATGATTGCCCGTGCCCTTGGCGGCAGCGTGGCGGTCGATCCGCATGGCTGGGGAGTCGGTATCTATTCCAGCCGGCTTGCGGGACGCGAGCCCTGGATGTCACCCTGGCCGGGCGATACCCTGAACCTGCTCGCCAGCCATCGCGAACAGGTCCAGACCCTGCCCGAATCTGCGCGCCTGCTGGCCGGAAGCCCCTTCTGCCCCAACTATCTCATGCAGGTGGGCGATACCGTGCTCGGCCTGCAGGGCCACCCCGAGTTCTCGCGGTCATTTGCAGCCGACCTGATGACGCTGCGGCGCGGCACACTCATCCCCGAAATTCGCGTGACAGCGGGTCTGCAAAGCCTTTTTCTGCCCGTACATGACCAGATCATGGCGCGCTGGTTTCTGCGTTTTCTGCGCCGGGCGGGGCGTCCGGCGCGCGTTGCCGCCTGAATGTATGTCAGGCACATAAAAATATAATTATTAATTAACAATGACTTGGCGTAATTCTACGCCAAGATGTCTTTGCTCGCCTATAAATTTTAATGTTTGATGCTTGACATTTAATCAGTACGGACATAAAGTTCATTGCATGCGGTTCTGCATGCAGGAACGCATGCGATAAGAACAGCGAATATGAGTAAACAGGAGACTTTCCGACATGCAATCTACAGTAGCCACAGTCTGTGCGCGTCTGAGTGAACGCTTGCCCGAGATGAGGGCTCTGCTGGCGCAACTGGTCAACATTGATAGTGGCTCTCACGACAAGAAGGGGGTGGATGCCGTTTCCACCGTGCTGGCACAACACCTCGAACGCCTCGGTTTCGCGATTGAGCGCATCCCCAACGCCAATTGCGGTGATTTTGTATTCGCCCGAAAGGCCATGGGTGGCCGGGGCCGGCTCGTTATTCTGGGGCACACCGATACGGTCTGGCCCGCAGGAATGGCGGCGCAATGGCCATATCGGGAAATCGACACCGATATCGCCACCGGTCCAGGCGTGGGCGATATGAAGGGCGGTCTGGTCATGGCTTTGTTCGCACTCGAAACCCTGTTTGAAGGCGGTTTCGATGCGCTGGAGAGCATTACTTTCGTGCTTGTGCCCGATGAGGAAATCGGCAGCGTCAACAGCCGTAAGAATATCGAAGATCTGGTGGTCGATGCCGATGTGGTACTGGTGCTGGAGCCGGGGCGTCCCGGTAATGGCATTGTGACGGCCAGAGGTGCCCTGGGCAATTTGTTCATGCACGCCCACGGCCGCAGCGCACATTGTGCGGTCAATTATGCCAATGGTGCCAGCGCCGTGCGCGCCCTGGCCATGAAAGTCGCCGATCTGGACGATTTGTCTGTTCCGGAAGAAGGCACCATCGTCAATGTGGGCGTGTTTGAAGGCGGCGTTGCCAAACAGGTTGTGCCCGAGCATGCCATGCTCAACATCGATGTGCGCGCACGCACCCAGCCGCAGGCCGATGCGCTGCTGGAGAGCATCGCCGCCATCGCCCGGCGCCCCGATCATGCGCAGGTCCGGGTCGAGATCAAGGGCGGGCTGACACGACCGGCCTTTACTGCAGAAAAAAATCGCGACTTGTTCGATCTGGCGCATCAGATCAGTCAGGAGCTCGGTTTTCAGGTGTCGGAAGTGGGCCCGACCGGGGGCGGCTCCGACGGCAATTTTTCGGCGGCGCTAGGCGTGCCTACGCTGGATGGCCTGGGCCCGGTGAGCCACGATATCTGCAGCCGCCAGGAAACCATGGAAATCCAGACCCTGGCCACACGGGGCGCCATATTCCACGAAATCATCCGGCGCATACCTGCGCTCAATATTGTGAAAAAGTGAGAGCATCATGAGTTTAATGACGGGGCAACAATACATAGACTCCCTTGATGATGGACGGCAGGTTTACATCGAAGGTGAAAAAGTCGGACGGGTGGCGGATCATCCGGCATTCAAGCCCATGGTTGAGGCCATGGCACGCATGTATGACTTGCAGCATCAACCGAAGTACGAGACGCTTTTCAGCTATCCGGATGAGGATGGGAATCCGGTGAGTCGCGTTTATAAACTTCCGGAAACGGTCGATGACCTGCGCCAGCGACGCGAGATGACCCAGGCGGTGCTCAAGGAAGTCAGTCCGGTGATAGATCGCTTCGGCGATGAGACTGTGACGCCCTTGTTTGTACTGACAGACAACCGCGAGTTGCTCGACCGTTATGACACGCAGTATTACCAGAACGTGCAGGGCTGGCTGAAGAAGCTGCGCGAGAACAACTGGTTCATGACGAGCGGCAATACCGATCCCAAGGGGGATCGCAGCAAGCAGCCTTACCAGCAGGAAGATCTGGACGTTTACCTGCGCGTCGTGGAAGAGCGCGAGGATGGCATTGTGTTGCGCGGTGCCAAGTATGAAACGGGTGCCAGCTATGCGCACGTCGCCTTCGTCAAGCCTACGGTCGGGCAATGGCTGCCGGAAAACCGGGATTTTGCCGTTTCCTGCATCGTGCCCATGAATTCACCCAATTTGCGACATATCTGTCGCGCACCTCTTATCAAGAATGCCGATCCGGCCTTGCGCCCGCTGTCGGCGCGCTTTGACGAGATTGATAATCTGATGGTGTTCGACAACGTGTTCGTGCCTCGGGAAAACATCATTTTCTCGCGTCAGCCTGAACTGGCGGCACAAATCCGTACCGAGCTTCACAATTGGGCGGCGCAGGGCTTTCTGGTGCGCTCTCTGGCCAAGGCAGAAGTGCTGGTGGGTACTGCCTTGCTGCTCGTCGAGCAGACCCGGCTGGAGCCCCTGCCCCCGGTGCGCGAAAAAATATCGCGGCTGATGCAATATCGCGAAACCATCAACGCCTTCATCATGGCGGCCGAAGCCACTTACGAAACCAGTCGCACCGGCATGGCGATGCCGAACCAGGCGATACAGAATGCGGGTCGGGTCTTCGCCTCGACCAATTATTTCCGCATGGTGCAAATCTTGCGCGACCTGGCCGGCGGCACTCCCATCATGCTGACCGATCTGAAAAACGCGGTCCATCCCGACATTCAGGCTGACGTGGAGAAATACTATCGCATCAATGATGTATCGGCCGACGCGCGGATGCGCGTGCTCAATCTGGCTGCCGAATTGACTGCAACGGCATTTGCCGGGCGCATGCAAGGCTATCAAATGTTTGCCGAGAGCCCGCCCATGGTGCAGGCGATGGCCTTGTATCACACGTTCGACAAGCAGCGCGCGCGCGCGTGCGCTGCTGCGTTGGCCGGGGTTGCCTGAAACATGCTTCGGTTTGCATCGCTCCAGTCGTTATCATGACTTTTTTACGACAACAATGAGCGAAGAGGCCTATTCATGACAGCAGAAAATTCAGCAATCGAGTCTTCGGGTGGCGGCGCGCAGGCGCGACGGAAGAGCTGGGCGAGTCGCAGGGCGTCGGCCAATGCCAATCTGGCGGATCGGGTCTATGCCGAGCTCAAACGCAACGTGCTTTCGGGAGAAATCCCGGCGCGTACGCGCCTGGTGGAAACCGATGTTGCGGAACGCCTCGGCGCCAGCCGCACACCGGTTCGTGAAGCCATCTCGCGGCTGATCCGCGACCAGTTCGTAGTGCCACTGGCCAGCGGCGGCGTGGAGGTGGTTGATACCACGCAGGAGCTGGACAAGATGTACATGCTGCGTGTGGCGCTTGAGGGCGTGGCGGCGCGTCTGGCCGCCACCCATATTGATGAGGACGAACTTGCGCGCCTGGATGTCATCGTTGCAGCCTATGAGGATATGTCGCATGAAGATCGTGAGAGGCGCGTCGCGTTGAACACGGAGTTTCACGACATCATCATCCACGCCAGCCGCTACGAGCGGCTCATCGGTCTCATCGAGGATTACCGCGAGATTTTCCTCAACCTGAGAGTAGTGGGCAAATACACACGACGCGATTCCCGGCTGGCCATGCGCCAGCACGCGGAAATCGTGCAGGCCTTGCGCGCACGTGACGGCGTGCGTGCCGAGCAGGCCATGCGCCGCCATCTGGAGCATGGTCGCAAGATGGCGCTTAAACAGCCCAAAGAGGGGCCTTGACGCCTTTTTTGATTTTTACATTGGAGGAGTATGTGGAAATGAGGTTCAAAATAAATAAACGCCGTTTTCTGGCCGCAGCACTGATCGCGGGCGCAAGTATGGCTGCGACCCTTCCTGCGGCGGCAAATGACGAAAGCCTGAATGTGCTGATCTGGGGTGTCACCTGGCAAGGCGCCATTCAGGAAGTCAGCGCCAATTTCACCAAAGAAACGGGTATCAAGGTCAATCTGGTGACGCAGGCCAGCTCCGGCGATGGTCTGGCCAAACTGCAGGCCATGCGGGCCAAGCCCAGTGTTGATGTATGGTTCACGACCTCATCCGTGGCATACCGCAGCGTCGAGGATAAGGAATTGTTCGCTGAATTTCCGGCGGACGAGATGCCTCATCTGAAAGAGCTGCCGGAAGGCATGGCGGGTTCGCATTTCGCCGCCGTGTACTCCTATCCTACGGCCTTGATTTATCGCACGGACCTGGTCGATCCTCCCATCACCTCCTGGGCGGATCTCTGGGATGAGCGCTTTCATAAAAAACTGGCCCTGCCGGCCATGGGCATGTACCAGGCGCGGCTATTGATGATGGCGGCAGGCAAGGATGGCGGCAATCCGCTTGACGAGGAAACCGGCTTTGCCAATCTGGAATCTCTCAAGCCCAACGTAGCCATGTTCTACAGCTCTGATGCTCAGGCTCGCCAGGCACTGGCGCAGGGAGAGGTATCGGTGCTCGTTGCGCCGCCTTCACAAGGCAAGCGCGTGGCCGATGCCGGCCGTCCGGTCAAGGTCATCAGCCCTGCGCCGGCCGTAATGAATTTTGATGCCGTCATGATGGTGCGAAGCGGCAAGGAAGCTGCTGCAGCGAAGTACATCGATTATCTGATCTCGGCGCCGGTCAATGAGTTCATCGCCGAAAACATCAGTATGAGTGCCGTCAACGTCAACTCCGCCCAGCCGGAAAGCCTGCGCGGTCAATTGCCTGAACGGGGTGACGAGTATGTTCCCGACGAGGGCTATATCAACAACAATATCGCCCGCTGGCTGGATCGTTACAACGAAACGATCGCGAACTGAGCAGGCGGCCCAGGACAGCCCGCCCGCGCTGCGGGGCTGCGGCTGTCCGGCCCACGCCTGCCATGGATGGCACGGCTTCGTCACGGGACGCAGCCGGGAAACAAAGAGGTGATTTCATATGGGCGCGATGAAAAAAGGCGTCAGCCTGACTATTGATGCTGTTTGCAAGTCCTATGGCGATGTGCAGGTCCTCAAGCGGATCGCGCTGGATATTGAAGGTGGAAAGGCCCTGACGCTGCTGGGGCCCAGCGGCTGCGGCAAGTCCACCCTGTTGCGCATCATTGCGGGGTTTGTGCGGGCGGATGCCGGTGATGTGCGTCTGGATGGCCAAAGCATTCTCCCGGTGCCACCCAACCGGCGCGAGACTGCCATGGTCTTTCAGAGCTATACCCTGTTCCCCCATATGTCAGTTATCGACAATGTGACTTTCGGGCTCAAGATGCGACAGGTGGGGCGCAGCCAGGCCTTGCAGCGCGCGGCCGAGGCCCTGGAGATGGTCAAGCTCTCGCATCTGGCCGACCGCTATCCGTCGCAGCTCAGTGGCGGGCAGATGCAGCGCGTCGCGCTTGCACGCGCCCTGGTCACCGAGCCGCGCATTCTGTTGCTGGATGAGCCCTTTGGCGCCCTGGACAAGAACCTGCGCGAGGAGATGCAGGTGGAATTGCGCAAGCTGCAAACGTCGCTGGGTGTCACCAGCGTTTGCGTGACTCATGACCAGCAGGAAGCCATGGTGATATCCGATTACATCGCCGTGATGAACGACGGGCAGGTGGCACAATTCGGCACGCCTCTGGACATTTACGATACCCCGCAATCTGAATTTGTCGCACGCTTCATGGGTGGCTCAAATATCGTGCGCGCCGATGTGATCAAGACGCAAGAAAGTCGCTGCGCGCTTCAAGTCGGTGACGGGCGCGCCTTCCAGGCCTATGCCGGGGCCTCCGCCATGGTCAGCGAGCGCAAAGCCGTCGCCCTGGCGATCAAGCCGCGTGCCCTGCAAATCATGGATATGCCGCCTGAAGGTGCCCATGTGAACGGCTGCATGACGGTGTCCGGCGTCGTGAGTAATCAGGTCTTGCTGGGCGACAGCATTGCCTATGAAATCAGCCTGCCTGACGGCAACAGCCTGCTTGCCGAGGTTGCGCGTGATCGTGGCACCGGCATACACCCCGTGGGTAAATCCGTATGGCTGTATGCGCCCGGCGAAGCCTGTGTGGTCCTGGAGGACGGCATCAATGCATGACACGCTTGCTATCAGTCGGCGGAACGCCCTCTGGGGACTGGTGCCGGCCCTGATCGTACTGTTGTTGTTTTTCAGCGCCTTTGGCATATTTTTTCTCTCCAGCCTCCAGGCATCGGGCGAGGCCGGAGGCCTCACGATGGCGCACTATGCCCGCTACCTGGGATCGCCGAGTGAGCGCGACGTCCTCTGGCGCACCTTGTGGATTTCGACCGAGTTGACCCTGGGTTCTCTAATCATCGGTTATCCCATGGCGTATGTGATCGTCCGCAGTGCTTCGTCGGGCTGGCGCCGCTTTCTGATGTTGTCTCTGGTGGTGACCTTCTTGTCCGGCACCGTCACGCGTGCCTATGCCTGGCTGATCATCCTGGGCAATAGCGGCCTCATCAATACTTTCCTGCGCAAGACCGGGTTCACCGATGCCCCGGTGCATCTCATTTACAACGAGACGGGTGTCTTCATTTCCCTGCTCCACTTTGTGCTGCCTTTTTTTGTGCTCACCATGATGGCGCCGCTGAAGAACATCTCGCGCAGCCTGGAAGATGCCGCCGTCAATCTGGGGGCCAGCCGCTGGCGCAGTTTTTTCCTGGTAACCCTGCCATTGTCGGTGCCCGGTATTGTGGCGGCGAGCTCGCTGACATTTGCCGTTGCGCTCAGCTCCTTTCTTTTTCCCCTGGTGCTGGGCGGCGGGCGTGTGCGCATGGCTGCCAATGCCATTTATGAGCTCATCTTCACGCGCTTTGACTTGCCTCTGGCTTCGGCGGGAGCAACGGTCTTTCTTGTGCTGTCGTTGTTTTTCGTCTGGGTGTTCGGCATGTTGCAGCGGGCCGTCCAGCTGGGCCCCAGCGTTCGGCAGCAATAATAAAGGAAGGATCTCATGCGCGCTGATTTCACCATTTATTCCCGTTCTTTTTTCATGCTCGCACTGCTGGCAGCGCTATTTTTGCTGCTTCCGGTCGTATTTATCTTTCTCTATGCGTTTCATACGGGCGCTTATTTTTCCTTGCCGCCCGAAGGGTTCTCATTGAGGTGGTTTTACAGCTTCTTTGGCAATGAGCGCTTTCGCCAGGCCATGTGGGTCAGTATCGGCATCGCCGCCATTGTCACACCGCTCAGTCTGCTCATCTCCGTGCCTACAGCGTATTCCCTGGTGCGCGGACAGTTTCGCGGTCGCGAGCTCCTGAACCTGTTCATCATGTCGCCTCTCATCATTCCTGGTGTGGTGACAGGTATCGCCTTTCTCATCTTCATGAGCGCCCTGGGCATAGGCCCTGGCTTTATTGCCCTGGTACTGGCTCTGACGTGCTTCACGCTTCCCTTTGCCGTGCGCGCCCTGGTGGCCAACATGCATGGCCTGCGGCCGGAACTTGAAGAGGCGGCCCGCAACCTGGGGGCGTCCGAGGCCTCCGTGTTTCGTCATGTCGTATTGCCTCAATTGCGTCCCGGCCTGCTTGCCGGCGGCACGTTTGTGTTCGTCGAGGCCATTGACAATTTTTCCATCACCGTCTTTCTGACCACGATGGACGTGACCACGCTGTCCGTGGAAAGCTATGGCTATATCCGGGATTTCGATGATCCCACCGTGGCGGCCATGGCAGCGGTACTGGTTGTTTTTTCAGTGATCCTCGTCCTCATCATGGGACGGGTGGTTGGACTGGACAAAATGTTTCGAGTGGAGTGAATGCACCGTGAACCATGAGCAGACTGCCGTTGATCGCACTATATTTCTGGAAGCGATGCGTAGTGCTGTATCCAGTGTTACCGTCGTGACCACCGACGGGCCCGGCGGACGTGCCGGTTTGACCTTGAGCGCGATGTGTTCGCTCTCGGCCGATCCGCCCGCTGTGCTGGTTTGCATCCATCGCGACAGCCCCGTGCTCGAGGCCATACGCAAGAATCGCAATTTTTGCGTCAATCTGCTCGGCCTGGAGCATCGCCGGATCGCGGACGTGTTTGCGGGCAGGGTGCCGGAGCTGCGTCAGGAACGTTTTGCCTGCGCGCAATGGGCGCCGGGTCGCACGGGCGCGCCCATGCTCAGGGATGCGCTGGCTGCGATGGAGTGCGAGCTGGCGGGTGCCAATCCGTATGCATCACATGAGATTGTGATCGGGCGGGTTCTGAACATCTGTATGCGTCAGCAGGATCCGCTGCTTTACATGGATCGCTCTTATCATGGCGTCGGGTCGCGCTGCAATTTCGCGGAGTCGCCGGCATGACGTTTTCCATCGCGGGTTTTTGCCGGGAATCCGGCGCTCTGGGCATGGCGATCAGCTCGTCCAGCATCGCCGTGGTCGGTCGCTGCGCCTGGGTGCGTTCCGGTACCGGTATCATTGCGACGCAAAACCTGACCAATCCCCATCTCGGTCCGCTGGGTCTGGATTTGCTGGCGCGCGGCCATGCGCCCGCTGTCGTGCGCGATATGCTGCTGGCGAGCGACCGGGGCCAGGCTTATCGCCAGTTGCTCATCATGGACCGGCAGGGGTGTCACGCCCATCATACGGGTGAGCATGCCCTGCCCGTGTGGGCCCAGGCCTCGGCGGAGGGTTGTGCCGCAGCAGGCAATCTGCTGGCCAGCCCTCAGGTTCCCGCACGCATGGTTGCGGCTTTTGAATGCAGCGTCGGCCGTCCTCTGGCGCAGCGCCTGCTGGATGCAATGCATGCCGGCCTGGCCGCCGGCGGGGAAGTACGCGACCTCCAGTCCGCCGGCCTGCTGGTGGCCGATGACACGGGCTGGAACGTGGTGGATCTGCGTGTTGATCAACACGCCAGACCCTTGACTGAGTTACAGCGTCTGTGGACGCTGTACGCGCCGCTGCAAGCCGGTTATGCCGACAGGGTCCTCGCGCCCGAGCGTTATACGCCGGTCGCGCCTGCATGACGACAATCTGGGATGCGCTTTTGATTGATGCCCGGGTGGCCAGTATGGCCGACCGGCAGGGATTCGGTCTGATCGACGATGGTGCCATCGGCATCCGGGACGGGCGTATTGCCTGGCTTGGCGCGCGTCAGGCACTGGACGCTGTGCCCGCCGCTCTGGCGCGACAGGTCTATTCATGGGACGGGCGCTTGATTACCCCTGGCCTGATTGATCCGCATACGCATGTTGTGCATGCGGGGTCGCGCTGGCCCGAGTTCGTTCATCGCATGGATCCTGACGCCGGCAGCAGGCCTGCGCCCGCCGGATCCGGTCTGATGCGGACTGTGCATGAGACACGCGCGTCCGGCGCGGATGAATTGCTGGCGCAAAGTCTGGTTCGCGCGCGTGCATTGCTGGCCGAGGGCGTCACTACACTGGAAAGCAAGACGGGTTACGGGCTGGACCTGGAAAACGAATGCAAAATGGCGCGCGTGTCGCGTGCGCTGGGGCAAAGTTTGCCATTGACGGTGGTCTCGACGTTTCTGGGCGCCCATGCGCTGGCCCCCGAGTTTGCCGGCAGGCCGGACGATTATCTGGTGTTTCTGTGTGAGGACGTCTTGCCGGTTCTGGTGAAAGACGGCCTGATTGATGCTGTGGATATTTTTTGCGATGCGCGAGGCTTCAGTCACGCGCATCTGCGTCAACTGCATCAGGCGAGTTCGGCCTGCAAGCTGGAATTATTTGTCCATGCCGATCAATACAGTGCATTTGGCGCGGGGCAGCTGGCTGCTGCCCTGGGTGCACGTGCAGCCGCCCACCTGGAGCATGCCGATGCCCGGACGGCGCGCACGATGGCACAGGCCGGCACGGTCGCCGTTCTGCTGCCCGGCGTGTCCTGGATGCATCGCATGACGGCGCGGCCGCCCGTCAAGCATTTCCGGGCGCATGGCGTGCCTATGGCACTGGCCACCAATTGCAACCCCGGCAGCAGTCCGTGTACATCACCGCTGACTATCATGAATATGGCCTGCCACTTGTTTGGCTTGAGCGCGCCTGAGGCGCTGGCCGGCTTTACGCGCTGTGCGGCGCAGGCCCTGGGCATGCAGGAATCGCGCGGCACGGTGGCGCCGGGCAAATACGCCGATCTGGCGATCTGGGATGTTTCACACCCCGCCGAACTGGTTGCACAAGTCGGCGGCATGCCCTGCCATGCGGTGTTCAAGCAAGGGCGATGGGTTCATTTATCGCACGTGCCTCAAACACCGCCCGGTTGCTGATATACGCTTCGTCTTGGGGATCCAGGAAAACGGAGACCCGGGAAAACAGGCACAAAAATCCAAACAGGAGTCCTTCCATGAAAATGTATTATTCCGCCAGCTCGCCGTTTGTGCGCAAGGTAATGATGGTTGCCCATGAACTGGGCGTGGCCGACAGGATCGAACGTCTCGATAGCGCGGTACATCCTGTTCGTTTTGATGCGAGCGTGGTCGCGCACAATCCTCTTGGGCAGGTGCCGACCTTTTTTACGGAACACGGTGAAGTTTTGTATGACTCCCGTGTGATCTGCGAGTATCTGGATGCCGTACATGGTTCGGGAAACATTTTCCCCGTAGCCGGGCCGGCGCGCTGGCGGGCCCTGCGCGAACAGGCCCTGGCCGACGGAGCGCTGCAAGCGGGTCTGCTGGTGCGTTATGAGCTGACGGTGCGCGCACCCGCGCAGCACAATCAGGACTGGATCACGGGGCAGCGGCGCAAGCTTGTCGATGCATTGGCAGTCATTGACGCCGAAGTGCCGGCCCAGCGTCTGGACATCGGCACTATTTCACTCGCCTGCCTGCTCGGTTACCTTGATTTTCGCTTTCCGGATATCGACTGGCGCTCGCGTCATCCCGATCTCGTTCCGTGGATGGATGCGTTTTCCCGGCGTCCTTCTTTCCAGGCCACAAAGCCGGTGTTGCCGCGCCCCGCCGCCTGAGCGGATCCGACAAGGCCAGGAACAGGCCGCAGCTCATGGCGAAGTAGGCGGCGGTACGCATGCCGCGCAGCATGGTCTCGGTGAATCCGAAGATCAGGAAGCCCAGGCAAAGCGCCAGGCCCATGGCCGCCGCCGTGCGTATCGATGCGCAGTGGCGCCGGCCCATGCGCCGGGCAAAGACGACGGCGGGGGCCATGAATGCCAGCAGCAGCGCCAGTGCCCCGGGAATGCCGAAGCTCGCCAGCGCGAGCAGCACATCATTGTGGGGTTCGCCCCAGCCTTCGGCCACCGTTTCGGAAACCAGGCCGCCGGGCCGGGCCTGGTCGTGCAGGTAGCGTGCGAAGTGTCGCCGGTCGCCCAGGCCGGCAATCGGGTGTTCGGCGCCCGCCTGCAGTGCAGCGCGCCAGAGCTGCAGGCGGATGCAGATGGACGTATCCGCCGTCGCCTGTTCATTCCGGCACTCCAGCGTCTCGTTCCAGGCCAGCACGGCACGATCGCGCAGCGTGGTGTTGCTCAGGAAGACGGCCAGCAGGGCGGCCATGATGAGGCCCGCCAGCAGGAACAGGCGCCAGCGGCCGCGCTGCGCCGCGGTGCCCACAACCGTGTCCACGACGGTATCCACGGCAACGCCATTGCCCGCCGGCGCGGGTGCCGCCAGGCCGGCGCCGATGAAGGCGAATACGGGCATGGCCACCCAGCCCGAGCGCGTCTGGGTCAGCACAAAAGCGGCCAGGGCGATCAGCGCCAGGCCGGCGCGCAGCCCGCGTTCGGCATGGGGGCGGGCGGTCAGTGTCCATTTAATGGACAGCGCCAGCAATACGGACAGCAACAAGGTGAGGTTGCCATAGCCGACGGCGTTGTAGACCGCAGTGGTATCGGGTCGATGCCAGTCGGGCCATGACTGCATCACGATGAAGCCGGCGGCCGCCACCGCCGCCACGGCATAGCCCCACAGCGCCTGGCGCGCATCCGCCTGCGGCCGGGCCAGCAGTGCCAGGCAGACCAGGGCGGCGCCCATCACCAGCCGCAGGCTGCTTTCCAGATCGGCGCCCGGCACCCGGCCATGCCACAGCCCGACACCCAGCGTCACCAGCGCCGGCGCGGCCATGCAGATGAACAGGGTCCGGCCCGATCGCAGCAATGCCGCCACCGTGGCGCGCGGTGTGCGCAGCAGAATCGCCAGCGCCACCAGCATGGTCGCGTAGAAGATGGGGCTGGGCCAGGCCTGGCTCGTCATGATGGCCACCGGCATGGCGGCCAGCAGCACAATGAGCAGCGTGGCCAGGCCGTCGCGGGCGGCAGGGCAATGGTCGGATGCCGTCATGGGCGAAATCCTGCGTCTCCGGCCCTCAGGCCCCCAGGCGCGTCAGCTGGTAGTCGCCGCTGAGCACGCGCGCCCACCAGTCGCGATGGTTCAGATACCATTGCACCGTCTTGCGCAGGCCGGTCTCGAAGGTCTCGGCCGGCACCCAGCCCAGCTCGCGCGCAATCTTGCTTGCGTCGATGGCATAGCGCCGGTCATGCCCGGGGCGGTCGCGCACGAAATGGATGAGTGCATCATGGGGCTGCAGTTGTCCGCCGGCGTCGTGGCGCGGGGCCAGCTCGTCCAGCAGGGCGCAGATGGCGCGCACCACATCGATGTTGCGCTTCTCGTTGTGGCCGCCGATGTTGTAGGTTTCGCCCGGTTTGCCGTGGCGCAGCACCGTGAGCAGGGCGTTGGCGTGGTCCTCCACATGCAGCCAGTCGCGCACCTGGGCGCCGTCGCCGTAGATGGGCAGCGGCTTGCCCGCCAGGGCGCTCAGGATGATGTGCGGGATGAGCTTTTCAGGAAACTGGCAGGGCCCGTAGTTGTTCGAGCAGTTGGTGATCAGCACGGGCAGGCCGAAGCTGCGCTGCCAGGCGCGCACCAGATGATCGGATGCCGCCTTGGAGGCCGAGTAGGGCGAGCTGGGTGCGTAGGGCGTGGTTTCGACGAACAGGTCGTCCGTGCCGTCCAGGTCGCCATAGACCTCGTCGGTGGACACGTGGTGAAAGCGAAACGCCGCCTGTTCGGCGGGGGGCAGCGTCTGCCACCAGGCACGTGCGGCCTCAAGCAGGTTGGCCGTGCCCGTGACGTTGGTGTGCACAAAGGCCAGCGGGCCGTCCAGCGAGCGGTCCACGTGGGATTCTGCGGCCAGGTGCAGGATGGCCGTGGGCCGGAATTCGTGTACGGCGTCGCGCACGGCCGCTGAATCGCACAGGTCGATATGGTAAAAATGGTGCTGGGGCGAATGGCGCGCATCCCCCAGGGATTCAAGATTGCCCGCGTAGGTCAGGGCATCCAGATTGCCCACTTCACAGGGGCCGCCCATGATGTCCCGGCCCCGGGGTTCCAGAAGCTGGCGTACGACGGCCGAGCCGATGAAGCCCGCGCCGCCCGTGACAAGAATGCGCATGGATGGGTCGTCCTGAAGTTGTCCAGAAGTTGATATGCTGCTGTCGATGCCTCAACCCTCCAGTGTACCCCAGGCGCCCGCCATCAATGGTGTTGCGCGGGTGTTGCACATATGGCTGCGTGCTACACTGTCTGGTCGCCAAAAGCCGGCGGGTCCCGCTGCTCCGCCGCCAACATCAACCAGGTTCTCTAAATGAAGCCATCCGGTCGCACCGAGCTCGGCGAAGCCATCCATCGTTTTCGCCATATTTTCTATAGCCTGGCGGCTTTCAGCTGTGTCATCAACATCATCGGTCTTACCCCGGCCATCTATATGCTGCAGGTATATGACCGCGTGCTCGCCAGCGCCAACGAGACCACGCTGCTGATGGTGACGATTCTGGCCGTCGGCCTGTACGGGCTTTCCGGCGCGCTCGAGTTTGCGCGCGGCAGCGTGCTCATCCGCGTGGGCAACCAGTTCGACATGGGCATGAACCAGCGCGTGTTCACGGCCGCTTTCGAGCGCAACCTGCAGCGGGGCGCGGGCGGCGGCAGCCCGTCGCAGGCCATTCGCGACATGACCACGGTGCGCCAGTTCCTGACCGGGCGGGCGCTGTTCGCTTTCTTCGACGCGCCCTGGACGCCGGTCTACATCGTCGTCACCTTCATGGTGCACCCGCTGCTGGGCATCATTACCCTGGTCGGCTCGGTGCTGCTGGTGGTGCTGGCCGTCATCACCAACCTGGCCACGCGCAAGCCCCTGGCCGAAGCCAACCAGGCATCCGTCATTGCCGGGGCCTTTGCCGACAATCATCTGCGCAATGCCGAGGTGATTGAATCCATGGGCATGCTGCCGGGCATGCGCTCGCGCTGGCTGGCCGAGCACAAGCGCATCCTGCAGTTGCAGACGCTGGCGTCCGACCGCTCCACGCGGCTGAGCACGGTCACGCGCTTCATCCGCATCTCGCTGCAGTCGCTCATCCTGGGGGCGGGTGCCCTGCTCGTCATCGACGGCGTCATCACGGCGGGCATGATGATTGTGTGTTCCATCCTCATGGGCCGCGCCCTGGGGCCGGTGGAGCAGGTCATCGGCAGCTGGCAGCAGATGCTGTCGGCGCGCGATGCCTACGGGCGCATGGATGACTTGCTCAACAGCGCACCGCCGCGGGGCAGCCAGCTCAGCCTGCCGGCGCCCAAGGGGCATTTCGCGCTGGAAAATGTGTTTGCGGGCGCACCCGGCAGCCAGGTGCCCATACTCAAGAACATCAATTTCGAGATCGAGCCCGGCGAGATCGTGGGCGTGATCGGGCCTTCGGCCTCGGGCAAATCCACGCTGGCGCGCCTGCTGGTGGGCGTGTGGCAGGCCCGCGGCGGCACGGTCCGCCTTGACGGTGCCGACATCTACCAGTGGTCCAAGGATGAGCTGGGCCCGCATGTGGGCTATCTGCCGCAGAATATCGAATTGTTTGACGGCACCATCGCCGATAACATCGCGCGTTTTGGCGTCACGGATGCACAGAAGGTGATTGCCGCCGCCCAGGCCGCCGGCGTGCACGACATGATCCTGCGCATGCCCAACGGCTACGACACGCGGCTGGGCAGCGGCGGCATCTCGCTTTCGGGCGGGCAGACCCAGCGCATCGGCCTGGCGCGCGCCCTGTACGGCGATCCGGTCGTCATCGTGCTGGATGAGCCCAACTCCAATCTGGACGAGGTCGGCGAGGCCGCGCTCGTCAACGCGCTGCAGCAGGCGCGCCGGCGCGGCGCCACCGTGGTGCTCATCACCCATCGCATGAGCGTGCTGCGCGTGGTTGACAAGTTGCTGGTCATGCGCGATGGTACGGTAGCGATGTTCGGCCCGCAGCGCGAGGTGCTCAAGGCCATCACCCAGCAGAAGGAGCAGCGCATCGCGGCGTCCGGCGGCGGGGGCCAGGGGCCGCAGGCGGCCGGGCCGGGCGTGGTCTCCATGCGCTAGCGTCGCAGCAATCCGGTATAGCAAACCATGAGTTCTCTCCCCATTTCCCCCCGGTCATCCGGGCAAGACCTTGCCACTGTGGATGCCCATGGTCTGTCCGTCATCGATGATGACGGGATAGACACCAACCCGCGCGGCCCGCTGCGCTGGGGCCTGGCCGTGTTGCTGCTGGGTTTCGGCGGCTTCATCCTGTGGGCCGGGCTGGCGCCGCTGGATGCCGGTGTGGTGGCCGAGGCCACCGTCCAGGTATCGGGCCATCGCAAGGTTGTGCAGCATCTGGAAGGCGGCATCGTCGATGAAATCCTGGTGCGCGAAGGCGACCAGGTCAAGGCCGGCCAGGTGCTGGTGCGTCTGGATCGTACCCGCGCCGAGGCCGAGCGCGACATGGTCAGCTCGGAATACATCACCTACATGACCATGCAGGCGCGTCTGCTCGCCGAGCGCGATGGCCTGGAGGCGGTCGCGTTCGACCCCGCACTGGTCGAGCGCTTCGGTGATGACCCCCGCTACCAGACCGCCGCCGCCGTCCAGGAAAAACTGCATCGCACGCGTGTGGATGCGCTGGAAGGTGAAATCGGCATCCTGCGCGACAACTTGCGCGGTGCCGAAGAACAGCTCGCCGGCCTGGAAAAAGTGCGCGGCAACCGCCAGGCACAGATCGGCTATATCGAAAAAGAGCTCAAGGGCGTGCGCGAGCTGGCCCGGGAAGGCTATCTGCCGCGCAACCGCATGTTCGAGCTCGAGCGTGACGCCTCCCAGCTCAGGGCGGCGCTGTCGAGCGATCAGGTTGAAGCCAGCCGCATCCGCAACGCCATCTCCGAGCTCAAGCTGCGCATCGTGCAGAGCAGGCAGGATTACCAGAAGGAAGTCGAATCCGTGCTCTCGGACGTGCAGCGGAACACCGCCTCGCTCTACGAGCGCCTGGTGGCTCTCGATGACACGGTGCGGCGCACCAGCGTGCGCGCGCCCATCGACGGCATGATCCAGAACGTGTCCATCCACACCGTGGGCGGCGTGATCGGGCCGGGCACTCCCCTGATGGAAGTGGTGCCGCTGGAGGAAACCTTCATCGTCGAGGCGCACGTGCCCGTGCAGTCCATCGACAAGGTACACGCCGGCCTGCCGGTCGAGATCATGTTCCCGGCCTTCAACCACGCGCAAACGCCCAACATACCCGGTGAAGTGAAGACCCTGTCCGGCGATCGCCTGACGGACGAGCTCACCCGCATGCCCTATTACCTGGCGCGTGTGGAAATCCTGCCCGAGGGCTGGCCGCTGCTTCAAAACAACGCCATTCGGCCCGGCATGCCGGCGTCCGTGATGATACGTACCGGGGAGCGCACGCTGATGAGTTATCTGCTCAAGCCCTTCCTGGATCGCGTGCACAAATCCTTCCGGGAGCAGTAAGTGATCCGGCGCACGACGTCCGCACGGCGCTCACGGGCTATGGCGACCCTGGCCCTGGCGCTGTCGCTGGTCCTGGCCACCGGCCTGGTGCCCGCCCGGGCGGCCGATGCGCCGGCCGCGGATACGTCCGAATCCCGGATGCGCCGCGAGCTCTCGCTGGCGCAGGCCTGGGTGGCCACCCTGGATCAGGATCCGTCCTATCAGGCGGCCATCAGCGCGCGCGAGGCGGGTCAGTCCGAACGCGCCATGGGCCGCGCCGGCCTGCTGCCCCAGATCAACGCCTCGGCCAGCCGCAGCAAGGTGCGCGGCACCCTGGATTCGCCCGGCCTGGGCGGCAGTACCATCAGCCAGGACTTGCGCTATACCGCCAAGGTCGCTGAAGTGCGCGCCACCCAGACCCTGTTCGACTGGAGCCGCTACGCCGAATACCGGCGCGGCCAGGCCCGCGCCGATCTGGCCCTGGCGGTGTTCGACACCCAGGTCAACGACACGGCGAGCCGCTTGGTGAACCGTTACTTCCAGGTCCTGCTGGATGTCGAGAACGTCTCCATCACCCGCAACCGGGTCGAGGCCAACGCTACCATGCTCAAGGCCGCCCAGCGGCGCTTCGAGGCGGGCGAGGGCACCATCACCGAGATCCGCGAAGCCGAATCGCGCCATGACTTGTCACGTGCCGACCTCATCGCCGCCCGTGACGCCCTGGTCGTTGCGGTTGAAGAGCTCCAGGAAATGGTGGGCCGCACACCTCTGCGCCTGTACCCTCTGAAGGCCGGCTTCACGCCCGGCAACCTGGAGCCCGAAACGCTGGAAGGCTGGCTCACGCTGGCGCTGGGCGCCAATGCCGACATTCTGACCGGCTGGCAGCACCTGCGCGTGGCGGAGACCGAAGTCCAGCGCAGCCTGGGCGGCCATCTGCCCACCGTGGAAGCCATTGCCGCCCGCCGCCATGTTGAAGGTGAAACCATCACCACGCGCGACCAGAAAAGCCGCAACACCACCTGGGGCATACAGGCCAGCCTGCCTATTTTTTCGGGCGGACGCACACAGGCCCAGCTCAACCAGGCGCGCCACAACCGGGATCGCAGCCGCCATGAGCTCGACGCCACCCACCACGAGGTGATCGTGGAAGTCACGCGCCAGTACCAGGCCGTTGTGGGCGGCGTGGAACGCGAAGCCGCCCTGACCACCGCCGTGAAGTCCAGCGAGCAGGCGCTCGAGGCCACGCGGCGCGGCTTTGAAGGCGGCACGCGTACCATGGTCGATGTGCTGGATGCCCAGGACATGCTCTTTCAGGCGCGCATGGATCTGATGCAGGCGCGTCTGCAATACATTGTCGCCCGCCTGCTGCTCGCCAGCGCCGCCGGGCGGCTTGACCAGTCGCTCATGGACGCCGCCACCACCGAGTACTTCAGCGAGATTCCGGTGGACGTGGGCTAGGCAGGCATTGTATAAAACTGAACTCTTGGGTAACCTGTCCTTCTGACGACCCCCTAGTCTTAGACTTGGGCCGCGGGGCCTCTTCGGAGGCCCTTGCTTCATGTGGCCTCCTGATAAAGATTAGTTGGACGACTGCACCGTCTGTTCCGTCCGCGCACGCCCGGACGTCCAGGCGCTGACGGCGCCCATGATGCCGCGCCGGAAAAGCAGTACGCACAGCACAAAGATGCAGCCCAGGATGACGGTGACCAGAGAGCCCACCTTGTCGGCCAGCATGGATCTCAGGCTGACCACAATGCCGGCGCCCAGAACCGGCCCGAAGATGGTGCCCATGCCGCCCACCAGGCTCATGAGTATCACTTCGCCCGACGTGTGCCAGTGTGCATCCGACAGCGAGGCCAGCTTGAACACGATCACTTTCGTGGCGCCCGCCAGCCCGGAAAGCATGGCCGACAGCACAAAGGCAAGCAGCTTGTAGCGCGCGACGTCATAGCCCAGCGACAGCGTTCTGGGTTCGTTCTCGCGGATGGCGCTCAGCACCTGGCCAAAAGGCGACTGAACCGTCCGGTGGATCAGCCAGAATGCCAGAACGAAAATCGTGACCACGAAGTAATACAGCGTCTGCTCATCATTGAGATTCAGGCCCAGCACGGTCCCTCTGGGCACCCCGTGCAAGCCGTCCTCGCCGCCGGTGAAAGGCGCTTGCAGAAAGAAGAAGAACACCATCTGCGCCAGCGCCAGCGTGATCATGGCGAAATAAATCCCCTGCCGGCGAATCGCCAGCAGGCCCATCACCAGGCCCAGCAATGTCGCCGCCGCCGTGCCGGTCGCGATGCCCAGCAGGGTCGGCATGCCCCATATTTTCAGGGCGTGCGCCGTGGTGTAGGTGGCGGTGCCGTAAAAAGCGGCATGCCCGAAGGACAGCAGGCCGGTGTGGCCCAGCAGCAGGTTGAAGGCGCAGGCGAAGATCGCATAGCACAGGATCTCCATCATCAGCACCGGATAGACGAAATTCGGTGCGATCAGCAGGAGGACAAATCCAAGCGCATAGGCCAGGGGGGACAAACGGGTCAGGGCGTTCACTTCGTGCTCCTTCCAAGCAGACCTGCGGGGCCGACGACCAGCACGACGGCCATGATGAAGAAAATGACGGTCGAACTCGCCGGGGGGTAGATGACCTTGGTCAGGCCTTCTATGACCCCCAGCCCAAGCCCGGTGATGATGGATCCGAGTATGGATCCCATGCCGCCGATGACGACTACGGCAAACACCACAATGATCAGGTTGGACCCCATGAGCGGGCTGACTTGCATGATGGGCGCCGACAGCACACCGGCCAGCGCGGCCAGGGCGACGCCGATCCCGTACGTCAGGGTCACCAGCACGGGAACGTTGATGCCGAAGGCCTGGGTGAGGCCGGGGTTTTCCGTCGCCGCGCGCAGGTAGGAGCCCAGACGCGTCTTTTCGATGATCAGCCAGGTCGCGACGCAGACGGTCAGCGAGATGGCCACCACCCAGATCCTGTACCTGGGCAGTATCATGAACTGCAGGTTGATGGCGCCGCGCAGCGACTGCGGGATGCTGTAGGGCTGGCCGCCAACGCCGTAGACATAGCGGAACAGGCCCTCGATCACGAGCGCCAGGCCGAAGGTGAGCAGCAGGCCGTAGATGTGATCCAGCTGGTGCACGCGCTGCAGGAGCAGGCGCTCGATCAGCATGCCGAAGGCACCCACGCACAGCGGGGCGAGCAGCAATGCCCACCAGTAGCCCAGCCCCAGGTATTCCATGAGCATCCAGGCTACCATCGCGCCCATCATGTACAGGGCGCCGTGGGCAAAGTTGATGATGTTCAGCATGCCGAAGATCACCGCCAGGCCGATGCTCAGCATGGCATAGAAAGAGCCGTTGACCAGTCCCAGGACAAGCTGGCCCATGAGCGCCGGAAACGGAACGTCAAAAGGGTTGGTGATCATGGTTCAGACTCCAAGGTATTTCTGGATCAGCGCCTGATTCTTCGCAAGCTCGTTGCGGGCGATCTCGGCCACCACGCTGCCGTGCTCGATCACGTACATGCGGTCGGCCAGCGGCGCGGCAAAATGCAGGTTTTGCTCGACCAGGATGATGGTCAGCTGCATGCGCTTGAGCCGCTCGATGACTTCCGCCAGGCGTTGCACAATGACCGGCGCCAGGCCCTCCGAAATTTCGTCGAGCAGCAACATGCGTGCGCCGGAGCGCAGGATTCTGGCCAGGGCGAGCATCTGCTGCTCGCCACCCGAAAGCTGGGTGCCCTGGCTGCGCCGGCGCTCCACCAGGTTGGGAAACATCTCGTAGATCTCGTCCAGCGAGAGCGCATGCTCGCCCACGGTTGGGGGCAGGAGCAGGTTTTCTTCGCAGGTAAGGCTGGAATAGATGCCGCGCTCCTCCGGGCAATAGCCAATGCCCAGGCGCGCAATCTGGTGCGGTGCGCGGTTGATGGTCTCCTGCCCTGCGATGCGGATGGAGCCCGTGCGCCGCGGCATCAGGCCCATGATGGCGCGCAGCGTCGTGCTGCGCCCCGCACCGTTGCGCCCTAGCAGGCTGACGCATTCGCCCTGGCGCACGTTCAGATTGATTCCGTGAAGAACGTGGGATTCGCCGTAGAAAGCATGCAGGTCCGTCACCTGCAGATAGTCACCGGTGCTCATGGTGCGGACTCCTCAAGGCCGGGTTGCGGCGCAAAGATGTCGGCCGGCCCGCCCGTGGCCTGGCTGGTGCCCAGGTAGGCTTCCATGACGGCCGGATTGGTGGAGACGGCTTCGTAATCGCCCTCGGCCAGCACGGTTCCCCGCGTCAGGACCGTAATGGTGTCGCAGATGCCGGCAACGACCTTCATGTTGTGCTCCACCATCAGTATCGTGCGGTTGTTCGCGACGCGCCGGATCAAATCCATCACGCGTTCCACATCTTCATGGCCCATGCCCTGCGTCGGCTCATCAAGCAGCATCAGCTCGGGGTCGAGCGCCAGCGTGGTGGCCAGCTCCAGCGCCCGCTTGCGGCCATAGGGCATTTCGGCCGTCACCACGTCGGCCTGCGATTCCAGTCCGACGTCTCCGAGCAGTTGCATGCCGCGCTCGTCCAGCTGCGCCAGGTTGCGGCGCGACTTCCAGAAATGAAAGCTGGTGCCCTGCTTGCGCAACAGGGCCACGCGCAGGTTTTCCCGCGCGGTCAGCTGCGGAAAGACGGCGCTGATCTGAAAGGAGCGCACAATGCCCATGCGGGCGATGCGCTGCGGCGGCTCGGCCGTGATATCCCGGCCGTTGAAGCGGATGCGGCCATGCGTCGGTTCGAGGAATTTCGTGAGCAGGTTGAAGCACGTTGTTTTGCCGGCTCCGTTGGGTCCGATGAGCCCGTGAATGGCGCCGCGACGCACGCGCAGGTTCACATCCTGCACCGCGACGAAGCCACGGAATTCCTTGCCCAGACCCGTGGTCTCCAGAATGTAGTCGTTCTTCATGAGAGTGGTTGCGTCGATAGGGTTGAGTTTGCCTGTTCATGTGCCATGCCGCCACACCAATCACATTTGGTTGACAGTCACGGACAACACTGACAATAATACATACGAACGTTAGTTAGTTAATAGATGTGCAGGCTAAGGGTTAACCCGAAATTTGGACAAAACAGGTAACAGCGGCCGGGTTGTGACCGCTGTCTGTGACCGCTGTCGGCCCCGGTGATTATGATGGAATTCTGCCATGCGTGAACTGCTTGAATTGATGTTGTACGACTGGTTGCATGCTGAAGAACTGTGCCGGCGACCCCGTTACGCAGCGCATTCACGCGACGTGTTCGATGCTGTGCTGGATGCCTCGCAGCGTGTGGCGGAGGACCGGTTTGCGCCCCTGAACCGTTTGCTCGATACCGAAGAGCCCCGTCTGGAAGCAGGCCGGGTGGTGCTGCCCCCGCCGGTGCGCGGCGCACTCGAGGCTTATGCGGAGCTGGGCCTGCCGGCGGCAGGCCACGACGAGGACGAAGGCGGCCTGCAGCTGCCCTATATGGTGGATCTGGCGGCCAACGCCTTTTTCTCCCGCGCCAGCATCGGCCTGAGCGCCTACCCCATGCTGACCTATGCCAACGCAAATCTGTTGATGGCGCATGGGACACCCGCCCAGCGCCGGGCGTTTGCCGGCCCGGAGCAGCGCGGGGAATGCTTTGGCACCATGTGCCTGAGCGAGCCCCAGGCCGGTTCCAGCCTGGCGGAGATTGCCACCCGCGCCCGCCCGGACGGGCCGGCGTTCGAGCAGGATCCCCTGGGGCCGCGCTATCGTCTTTTTGGCAACAAGATGTGGATTTCGGGCGGCGAACACACGCTGAGCGCCAACATCCTGCATCTCGTGCTTGCGCGTTCAGAAAATGAACACGGCGCAAGCATCCCGGGCGTGCGCGGCCTGTCCCTGTTTGCGGTGCCGCGCCTGCTCGTTGACGAACAGGGCCGGCCAGGCGGCGAGCGCAACGACATCACCCTCATGGGCCTGAACCACAAGCTGGGCTATCGCGGCACGGTGAACACCCTGCTCGCCTTCGGTGATGGCGGCCACCCCGTATCCAGCCGTGCCGACGGGCAGGGCGATCGGGCGCCGGGCGCCGTCGGCTATCGCATCGGCGCCGCCGGCGAAGGGCTTGCGCTCATGTTTCACATGATGAACGAGGCACGGCTGAATGTCGGCATGGGTGCGGCCATGCTGGGCCTTGCCGGCTATGAGGCATCCTTGCAGTATGCGCGCGAGCGCAGCCAGGGCAGCGTGACGGAGCAGGCTGAAGGCCGGCGCGTGCAACGGCCCGCGCGCCTGGTGGAGCACGCCGACGTGCGTCGCATGCTGCTTGCCCAGCGCGCCTATGCCCTGGGCGGCCTGGCCCTGTGCCTGTATTGCGCCCGCCTGGTTGACGAGAAGCGCACGGGCGCCGCCGCCGATGCAGACCGTGCCGCCGCCTTGCTTGAACTCCTGACGCCGGTGGCAAAAAGCTGGCCCAGCCAGTGGTGCCTGGAAGCCAACAGCCTGGCCATCCAGGTGCATGGCGGTTACGGCTATACGCGCGATTTCCCGGTCGAGCAGCACTGGCGCGACAACCGGCTGAACATGATCCATGAAGGCACGCACGGCATCCAGGCCCTGGACCTGCTGCGCCGCAAGATCCTGCGCGATGACGGCCGGGCCCTGTCGCTCTGGCTCGAGCGTGTGGATGCGACGCTGGCGCAGGCGCGCGCCGTGCCCGGCCTGCAGCCGTTCGCGGATGCGCTGGAAGCCGGCCTTGCCGACGTGCAGCAGGCCGTCGCGCGCGTTCGTGCAAGCGACGACATGGCGCGCGTGCTGAGCAATGCCACCCCTTTTCTGGAAGCCTTCGGGCACGTGGTCACGGCCTGGGTATGGCTGGATCTGAGCCTGTGCCTGCAGGCGCGCGCCGCATCGGCCGACACGCCCTGGCTCAGCGGCCTGCGCCAGACGGCCGCCTACTTCTTTCATCACGAGTTGCCCAAGGTCCGCGCCTGGCTCGCCCCTTTTGAAACGCTGGATGACACCTGCATGGCAATGCAGGATGCATGGTTCTGATCACCACAGGATGGATGTCCATGACGCTTGAACTCACTCTACCCCGCCTGTCCACCACGGACGCGGCCCGGATCCGGGCGGCACAGGATTATCTTGCCGATGCCCAGCGGCTGGCCACCGGCGGCGACGCCGTCGATGATGCCGCCGCGGCAGCCATCCGTCATGTCGGCGTCGTGGGCGCGGGCACCATGGGGGCGGGCATTGCCCAGGTGTTCCTGGTGGCCGGCTTTCGCGTCACGCTCATGGATGCCGATGCCGGGGCGCTGGCGCGAGCGCGCGAGCGCATCAGCCGGGCCTGCGAGCGCATGGTGTCGCGCGGCCGGCTCGAGGCCGCAGCGTGCACGCAGATACTCGCGCGTCTGGACACCGCATCGGCACTGGAAGCGCTGGCGGCCTGCGACCTGGTCATCGAAGCCGTCTTTGAAAACATGGCAGTCAAGCGCGATCTGATTGCACGCCTGGGCGCAGTCTGCAAGCCCGAAGCGCTTCTGGCCACCAACACCTCGTCGCTGGATGTGAATGCGCTCGCCCTTGCTTCGGGGCGTCCGGCCCGGTTTGCGGGCATGCATTTCTTCAGCCCCGTACATGCCATGCGCCTGCTGGAGATTGTGCGCGGCGAGCAGACCGCGCAGTCCGTGCTCGACACCGTCATGGCGATTGCGCGGCGCCTGGGCAAGGTGGCCGTCGTGTCCGGCGTCTGCTTCGGCTTCATCGGCAACCGCATGCTCGAAGGCTATCTGCGCGAGGCAGAGGCCCTGCTGCTCGAAGGCGCCACGCCGTCAATGATAGACGGCGCGATAGAGGCGGTGGGCATGGCGATGGGGCCCTGCCGCATGATTGATCTGGCCGGCGTCGATGTGGCGGCCGGCGTTGTTCTGGAATGGCGCAAATCGGGCGATGGCCCCGCCGATCCGGCCTACCGTATCGTGGTGCGCAGTCTGTTCGAGCGCGGGCGGCTCGGCCAGAAGGCG
The DNA here is from genome assembly GCA_041655275.1 of Castellaniella sp. Lineage (GTDB taxonomy): Bacteria > Pseudomonadota > Gammaproteobacteria > Burkholderiales > Burkholderiaceae_B > JAJYRX01. Next base: position 148,580 of record JBBAFU010000005.1, read on the forward strand.
GGCAAGGGCTATTACCGCTACGAAGGCCGCGACGCGGTCGAGGACGAGGAAGTCCTTGCCCTGTGCGAGGCCCTGGCGGCCGAGCATGGCATTGTGCGACGCGAGGATATTTCCGCTCAGGAAATCGCCGAGCGCTGCCTGTTCCCGCTCATCAACGAAGGCGCGCGTATCGTCGAGGAAGGCATTGCGGCACGCGCCGGCGATCTGGATGTGGTGTGGGTCCATGGCTACGGCTTTCCCGCCGGGCTGGGCGGACCCATGTACTGGGGCAGCCAAATCGGCGCAGCCGCGCTCGTGGCGCGCCTGGATCACTGGGCCGCCCTGACCGGCAACCGCATGGGGCAATGGGACGCAAGCCCGTGGCTGCGCGAGCGGGCCGCCGCCGGGCGGGCGCTGGTGCCATGAAGCCTGTGCCATGAACCACGGCCACCATCATCATTCTTCAACCGTTTCTACTGCGAGAAAGTCATGCAAGACGCCGTTATCGTTTCCACCGCGCGCACACCGATAGGCCGGGCCTACCGGGGCGCGCTCAACAATATCAAGTCGCCCACGCTGATGGCGCACGCCATTCGCCATGCGATCGAGCGCGCCGGCATCGAGGGGGACCGTGTCGAGGATGCCGTCATCGGCACGGCGCTGCCCGGCGGCACGGCCGGCTGGAACCTGGGCCGCCACTCGGTTCTGGCGGCCGGCCTGCCCCTGGAAGTCGGCGCGCAGACCATAGACCGCCAGTGCGCGTCCGGCCTGATGGCCATTGCCATCGCGGCGCGCCAGATCATGGTGGAAGGCATGGAAGTCGTGCTCGCCGGCGGCCAGGAAAACATCTCTGCCGTACAGAACCAGTACTTCAAGTGGGCGGTCGATGAAGGCGACCCCCAGGTCCGCGCGCACGCGCCCCACGCCTATATGCCCATGCTGGAAACGGCCGAGCATGTGGTGCGCAAATATGCCATCTCGCGCGAAGCCCAGGACGCCTATGCGCTGTCCTCGCAGATGCGCACGGCTGCGGCACAGACTGCAGGCCGCTTCGACGACGAGATCGTACCCATCACCACCACCATGGCCGTCAAGGACAGGGAGACGGGCGCCGTCTCGTACCGGGAAGTCACGCTCGAGCGCGATGAAGGCAACCGCCCCGACACCAACGCCGCCTCGCTGGCCGCGCTCAAGCCCGTCATCGACGGCGGCACCGTCACGGCGGGCAACGCCAGCCAGCTGTCGGACGGCGCCAGCGCCAGCGTGCTCATGAGCGCCCGCCGGGCGGAAAAGCTCGGCCTGCCCGCCCTGGGCATCTATCGCGGCATGGCCGTGGTGGGCAACGCCCCCGAGGAAATGGGCATCGGTCCCGTGTACGCCGCGCCCCGGCTCCTGGCGCGTCACGGCCTGAAGGTGGACGATATCGGCCTGTGGGAGCTCAACGAGGCCTTTGCCTGCCAGGCCGTGTATTGCCGCGACCAGCTGGGCATTGATCCGGAGCGCTTCAACGTGAACGGCGGCGGCATCTCCATCGGCCACCCGTACGGGATGACCGGCGCACGCCTGGTGGGCCACGCCCTGATCGAGGGCCGGCGTCGCGGCGTACGCTATGTGGTCGTCACCATGTGCGTGGGCGGAGGCATGGGCGCCGCCGGCCTGTTTGAAGTGGCCTGAGCGCGGTTCGGGAAGGCACCGGCATGTCGAAGATCTTTTTTGAGCCGCTGCGGCTGGGGGCGATCACCGCGCCCAATCGCATCCTGATGGCGCCGATGACGCGGGCGCGCGGCACCCGCGATCACCAGCCCACGCCCATGATGGCCGACTACTATGTGCAGCGCGCCGGCAGCGGCCTCATCATCAGCGAGGCCATCGGCATCAGCCGCGAAGGGCTGGGCTGGTGCCATGCCACCGGCCTGTGGGATCAAGGGCAGATCGACGGATGGCGGCGGATCACCCGGGCCGTGCATGCGGCCGGCGGGCGCATTCTTGCCCAGCTCTGGCACATGGGCCGCACGGTCCATCCTTCTTTCCTGGGCGGCGCGGCGCCCGTCTCGGCGTCCGAAACGCGGGCGCCGCGCCATGCCCACACCTATGCGGGCAAGCAGCCCCATGCGCTGTCGCGTGCGCTGGCCCTGGACGAGATGCCGCGCATCATCCAGGATTACCGGGTGGCCGCCGCGCATGCCATGCAGGCCGGTTTTGACGGCGTGCAGATTCATGCGGCCAACGGCTACCTGCTCGATCAGTTCCTGCGCGACGGCAGCAACCGGCGCGAGGATGCCTACGGCGGGTCGATCAGCAAGCGCATGCGTCTGCTGATCGAGGTGACCGAAGCGGTGGGCGCCGAGGCGGGCCTGGATCGCACGGCGGTGCGCCTGTCGCCGAATTGCAGCACCCAGGGCGTGGCCGACAGCGCCTCTGCACAGCTCTTCGAGGCCGTTGCAACACGGCTCTCGGCGCTCGGCATCGCCTTTCTGGAGCTGCGCGACCCGCCGGTGGACGGCAGCTTCGGTGCCGGCGACGGCCCGCGCACCGGCGCCGCCCTGCGCGCCTGTTTCAGCGGTCCGCTGGTGCTGAATTCCGATTATGACCTGGCGCAGGCAAGCGCCTGTCTGGAGGCGGGCACGGCAGATGCGATATCATTTGGCCGGGCCTTCATTGCAAACCCTGATCTGCCGTTGCGCATTGCCCGGGGCCTGCCCTGGGCGGTGGATGACAAGACCAGCTGGTTTACGCAGGATGCGCGGGGGTATCTTGATTATCCCGGGCGCCCGATACGGGCGCATGGGGTAAGCTGAACGTTTCAACAGTTTCATATTCAACAAGAATCAAATGGGACGTCCATCCAATGCTGATGCAAGAGCGACCTGGCGAACAATTCGTTCAGCCGGGATAAAACTGCTCTTCAAACACGGCTACGAGGCCATGACCTTGCGCCAGCTTGCGGCCGCCTCCGGCCTCAAGCCGGGCTCGCTCTACAACTATTTCGACAGCAAGAGCCAGTTCCTGGCCATGATTCTGTGCGACATCATGGAGAACATCCTGGCGGATCTGGAGGAAACGGTGGCGCCGGTGGCGGAAACCCGCGCGCGCCTGCGCAAGTTCATCGAATTCCATATCGAATGGCATACCGTGCGCCGTGTCGAGACTTTCATCGGCTTCATGGAAATGCGCAAGCTGGCGCAAGAGGACTATGAAACCTACACCACGCTGCGCAAGCGCTACGAGGACTTTCTGACGGCGATGCTGGAGCAGGGCGTTGCCGAAGGGAAGTTTGTCGTTCCCGACCCGCGCATCACCACCTTCGCCATCCTGAGCATGCTCACGGGCGCCTACGTCTGGTACAAGAAAGGCGGGCGCCTGAGCCAGCAGCAGATTGCCGATCTCTATGTCGACCTGGTGTGCAGGATGATAGATCCGGAATACGGGCATGCTGCACCCGGCCCGGATGCGGCCGCGCCGGCCTCCTGATACCGTCTGCCCGTACCCGGGCATGCAGATTCTGCTTGACAGACGGCACACATATCCAAACAATAATACTAACGGCCGTACGTTCGTTTAATTAGTCGTTCATCAGTCCGGCCCGTTTGTCGAATCAGGAGGCAGCATGCAGTTCGAGTTGGATGCGGAAACGGAACAGTTGCGCGACGCCGTACGGCGGTTTGCCGAAGAAAAGGTCGCGCCGATCGCAGCGGAAGTCGATGCGCAAAACCGCTTTCCCCGGGAATTGTGGCCCGCCTTCGGCGCGCTCGGTCTGCTGGGCATCACGGTGGACGAGGCCGACGGCGGCACCGGCCTGGGCTATCTGCAGCACGTGGTCGCGCTGGAGGAAATCACCCGGGCGTCTGCATCCATCGGCATGTCCTACGGCGCGCATTCCAACCTGGTGCTCAACCAGCTGCGCAAGAATGCCGGCGCCGCGCTGAAGCGGCGCTACCTGCCCGCCCTGATCAGTGGCGAGCAGGTGGCCTCGCTGGCCATGTCCGAGCCCGGCGCCGGCTCCGACGTGGTGGGCATGCAGCTGCGCGCCGAACGCCGCGGCGATCGCTACATCCTCAACGGCACCAAGCTGTGGATCACCAACGGCAGTGCGGCCGACGTCTATCTTGTCTATGCAAAAACGGCGGCAAACGCCGGCAAGGACGGCATCTCCGCCATGGTCGTCGAGCGCGGCTTTCCCGGCTTTCGGGTGGGTCAATTGCTGGACACCTTCGGCATGCGCGGCTCGGGCACGGCGGAGCTGGTGTTCGAGGACTGCGAAGTGCCCGTCGAAAACCTGGTCGGCGCCGAAAACCGCGGGGTGCAAGTCATGATGAGCGGGCTGGACTACGAGCGCATTGTCGTGTCGGCAAGCCCGCTGGGCATCATGCAGGCGGCCATGGACCTGGTGCTGCCCTATGTGCGCGAGCGGCGCCAGTTCGGCGAACCCATTGGCAGCTTCCAGCTCATGCAGGGCAAGCTGGCCGACATGTATGCCGCCCTGGGCGCCTGCCGCGCCCAGGTGTATGCCGTGGCCGGCGCGGCCGACCGGGGCCGGGTCAGCCGCAAGGACGCCGCCGCCCTCATCCTTTTCGTTGCCGAGCGCGCCACCGAGGTGGCATTGCAGGCCATGCAATGTCTGGGCGGCAACGGCTACAGCAACGAATACCCGGCCGCCCGTCTGGTGCGCGACGCCAAGCTCTACGAGATTGGCGCGGGCACGTCGGAGATCCGGCGCATGCTCGTCGGCCGCGAACTCATCGCCGGTCGCTGAGCCGGCAAGGCAAGGAGCCTGCAATGCAGAATCTGGCCGATATCGTCCTCGCCAACCCCATGGCCGCGCCTTCGGCACCGGCACTGGCCGATGCGCACGAGCGCATCGACTATGCGACGCTCGCCGCCAGGGTACGGGCGCTGGCGCAGTTTTTGACGCAACTTGTGACGCAACATCCGGCGCAGAATCCCGCGCCCGATGCCACGCGCGTTGCCGTGCTGCTGCCCGATTGCTGCGCCTTCATCGAAGTGCTGCTGGGCTGTGCCGCCGCCGGCAGCCTGTGCGTGCCGCTGAACACGCGCCTGCTGGCGGAAGAGCAGTGTGAAATCCTGCAGGATGCCGAGCCGTCCATCCTGTTTGTCCATGCGCGCTATGCGGACCGCATTGCCGTCCTGCGCGCGGGCTTGCCCACGCTGCGCACGGTGGTGCTGGTCGGCGCTGCTGACGTGGACGGCGCTGTCGGCCCGGACATGCTTGACTATGCCGTGCTGCGACAGGCCGGCGCCGGGCGCATGCAGCAGGCGCCCCTGCCCGCCGTGTCTGCGCAGACGGATGTGCTCATGCTGTACACCAGCGGCACCACCTCGCACGCCAAGGGCGCGCCGCTCACGCATGCCAATGTGCTCGCCAATCTGCAGCAGTATCAGGCGGCCGTGTGCCTGGCGCCGGGCGGCGTCAACCTTCAGCTCAGCCCCATGTTCCATGCGGCCGGCATCTTTTGCCTGGTGCACCTCATGCGCGGCGGCCTGACCGTGTTCGTGCCCCGGGTGGACCCGGTGCTCATCCTGGACGCCATTGCGCGCGAGCGGGTCACCTTCATGTTCACGGTGCCCACAGTCCTGTATCAGCTGCTCGATCATCCCATGCGAGCCGATGCTGATTTCAGCACCCTGCAACACGTGCAGTACGGGGCGGCGCCCATTACCGGCACCCGTCTGGCGCAGGCCGTGGCGGTGTTCGGCGCGCGCCTGATGCACTCCTATGGCATGACCGAAACCACCTCGCACGTCTCCATACTGGGGGGGCAGGATCATGTGCGCAAATCCGGTTCCGTGGGCCGCGCCCTGCCGGGTATCGCCCTGCGCATCGTGGATGCCGACGGCCGGGACGTCGCAACGGGCGAGGCGGGTGAAGTGCTGGTGCGCGGCGCCAACGTGTTTGCCGGCTACTGGCGGCGACCGCGTGAAACCCGCGAGGTGTTTCGCGACGGCTGGCTGTGCACGGGCGACATCGGGCGGATGGACGACGAAGGCTTTCTGACGATCATCGACCGCAAGAAAGACATGATCATCAGCGGCGGCACCAACATCTACCCCGTCGATATCGAGGACGCGCTCACGCGCCACCCTTCGATCGCAGAGGCCGCCGTCTTCGGGGTGGCCGACGCCGTCTGGGGCGAAGCCGTGGCCGCCGCCATCGTGCTCCGGGCGGGCACCGCCTTTGACCAGGACGCCCTCGAGGCACACCTGCGCCGGAGCCTGGCGGGCTACAAGATTCCCCGACGCTGGCGGGTGCTGGATGCCCTGCCCAAAAATGCCAGCGGCAAGATCCTGAAACGGACGCTGCGCGCGCAGTTTTTCTCTTGACATTTTTTCCCTCATCCAAAATAATACGTACGACCGTTCGTTTATTTTGAATACCCCTTTTCCCGACCACGGATCATACGGATGTCATTCCAGAAAATACGTTACGAAACACGCGGACCGGCGGCCATCATCACCATCGACAACCCGCCGGTCAATGCCTTGCATCCCGACGTGGCGGAAGAGATCCTGCAGGCCACCTTGCAGGCGGCGCAGGACAAGGCGGTGCGTGCGCTGGTGCTCACCGGGCACGGCCGCATGTTCGTGGCCGGCGGCGACATCAGCTTCTTTCCTTCCCTGACGCCGCGCACTGCAGAAATCTACGCGCTGCGCATACAGCGCATGCAGATGGCGTTTCAGGAACTGGACAAGCCCGTTATCGCCGCCATCAACGGCCATGCCCTGGGCGGGGGTTGCGAGCTGGTCATGGCCTGCGACATCCGCATTGCCGATGAGGGCGCGCGCCTGGGCCAGCCCGAAGTGCGCCTGGGACTGATGCCGGGCGCCGGCGGGACCCAGCAGTTGCCGCGCCTGATACCGGTGGGGCAGGCCAAGCGGATGCTGTTCACGGGGCGCCCTGTAGAGGCGCAACAGGCGCTGGCCCTGGGCCTGGTCGATGAGCTTGTGCCGGCCGGCGAGTCGCTGGCCGCAGCGCTGGCGCTCGTGGACGAGATTGCCGCCAACCCGCCGTTGGCCGTGGCCCAGATCAAGCGCGCCGTGGATCTGGGGCTCACGCAATCGCTCACGGATGGCCTGAAGCTGGAAGCGGCGCTGTTCGGCGCCATGTTCCAGACGGAAGATTGCCGGGAAGGCGTGGCCGCCTTCCTGGAAAAACGCAAACCCGATTTCAAGGGCCGCTGAAGCGGCCGGCTTCGTACTTTATCCATCAACTCTGGCTTACCCATGAAAATTGCAGTCATACACGTCAACGCCGAAAAATACTCAGGCGTCTATACCCGATTGATAGAGGACAATTTCGAGCGCATCAAGGCCGAGTCGACGGAATTGCTGCATCTTTATGTGGCGCGCCTGCGACGTGCCACCGATACGGTGTTCGCCTATCCGACCCTGCTGAACAAGCTCGATGTGGTGGCGCAGGCCTTGCAGGCGCGCGAGCAGAACGTCGATGCGGTACTCGTGGCCTGCTCCGGGGATCCCGGCGTGGCCGAGGCGCGCACCCTGCTCGATGTGCCCGTCATCGGCCCCATGGAAGCCGCCATGCATGTGGCGATGACCTACGGGCGCAAGCTGGGCATCGTCACCGTGCAGGACCCGACCTGGGTGCAATACTGCGAGGCACTGGCCGACACCTGCGGCCTGGCCGACCGGCTGATCGGCGTGCAGCCCATCGGCATGCCGTCCATGAAGGTGTTTACCGACGGCTTCACCCGGCCTGATATCATCGCGGCCGAGATCGAGGTTCAGGCGCGCAAGCTTGTGGATGCCGGCGCCAATGCCATCGTCATCGGCAGCGCCGGGCTGAGCGTCATGGCCAGTGCGGCCCGCCTGGCGCAGGTGGCCGAGCCCGCCGTGCCCATCTTCGACTGCCTGTCGGTCGGGCTCAAGATGGCCGAGATGCAGGGGCAGCTGCACCAGCGCCTGGGCGTGCCGTCCTACAGCCGCAACGGCTGGGGCCAACGCCTGCCGGAGGCCGATATTGCACGCCTGCACAAACTGTTCAATCTGGACGGCGCCGCCGTCTGAGCCGCCCCGGGCCCACGGCTGACGCACAGGAGATGCCATGTCAGAACAAACACCGATCACTTCCCTGCTGACCGAAGACGAACTGGCCTTGCAGGATGCCGTACGCCGCTTCATGCTGAATGAGGTGGCGCCCCTGTCCGAGCAGATGGAGCGTGACGGCCGGCCGCCGCTGGCCCTGTTTCGCCAGCTGGGCGAGATGGGCTTCCTGGGCTCTTTCCTGCCCGAGGAATACGGCGGCGGGGGCGCCTCGCTGGCCACGCGCGCCATCATCAGCGAGGAAACCGCCAGGGTCAACGCCGGGCTGGATATTTCCCTGTTTGCAGACATCATCCTGTTTGCCCGCGCCCTGGCGACTTACGGCACCGATGCGCAGAAGCGCAAATACCTTGTGCCCGTACTGAGCGGGGAAAAGATCGGTTCCATGGCCATTACCGAAACCAAGGGCGGCTCCAACGCCCTGGGTGCGCGCACCGTCGCCAGGGCCGAAGGCGGGGATTATGTGATCAACGGCACAAAGACCTTCATCACGAATGCGCCGATTGCCGATTTCATCCTCGTGCTGACGCGCACCAGCGGCGCCGAGCGCGAGGTCGAGGGCGGCACCTGGTTCATCGTCGAGCGCGGCACGCCGGGACTGGACGTGGGCAAGCCCTTCGACAAGCTCGGCATGCGCAGCTCGCCCACCGCCGAAGTCTTCCTGCAGGATGTACGGGTGGATGCCGCTCAGGTGCTGGGTGAAGTGGGCAAGGGCTTCCATTACCTGCTGCGCGCCCTGGATGTGGAGCGCGTGCTCGAAGGCGCCTCCACCATTGGCATTGCCCAGGCCTGCCTGGACGAGGCGGCAAAATACGCGCTCGAGCGCGAAGTGTTCGGCCGTCCGATTGCGCAATACCAGCTCATCCAGGAAAAGATCGCCGCCATGGAATCGGGCATTGAAATGTCGCGCACCATGCTGTACCGTCTGCTGCGGGCGGTGGACCGGGGCGAGCAGGTCACGCGCGAGGCGGCCATCCTCAAGCTGTACTCCTCGCAGATGGCCGTTCAGGCGGCGGCCGATGCCGTCCAGATCCTGGGCGGCTACGGCTACGTCGAGGAAAACCGGGTGGCGCGCTTCTACCGCGACGCCAAGCATCATGAAATCGGTGCCGGCACCAGCGAAATCATGAAGATCATCATCTCGCGCGAGGCCTTGCGCCGCTATGCCTGACCACCGCACTGCAAGCCGGACGCCCGCACGCGCGCACGACTTTGCGCAGTCCACCCTGCGCGACATACTCGATCCGCAGCGTCTGGCCGCGCCGGCGCATATCGCGCTTATCGAAGTGGACCGCGAAATGAGCTACCACGCACTGGCACAGCGGGTGGCGGGCGTGGCCCACGCGCTCAAGGACCAGGGCATTGTCCCGGGTGACAGGGTGGCCATTCTGCTGCCCAACAATGCGGCTTTTCTGGAATGCTTCTTCGGCATCGTTTCCATCGGCGCCATCGTTGTGCCGCTGAACACCCGCCTGCATCCGCGCGAGCATGTGCAGCTGCTCCGGGACTGCGGCCCGGCGCTGATGGTGGCGCACGGCGATCATGCGGACACCGTCGATGCGGTACGCGCCGCATTTCCCGCAATGCCGGTGGTGATGCAGGATGCACACCAGCCGATGCCCGACGTGGCCGACTACGCGGCCTGGCGGCCGCTGCGCGACGCGCTGCCGCCCCTGGAAATAGAGGCGGACCAGCCGGCCTCCCTGCTGTACACCAGCGGCACCACTTCGTCACCCAAGGGCGTGGTCCTGTCGCACCGCAACTATATGGCCGACTTCGACAATGTGCGCGCGGTGGCCGGGCTGGATGCCGGCAGCATCAACCTGCAGCTCAGCCCGCTGTACCATGCGGCGGGCGTCCATACCCAGGTGCATCTGGCGGTGGGCGGCACCACCATACTTCAGCCGCGCTTCGACCCGTTGCAGGTGATGGCGGCGGTGCAGCATTACGGTGTGCATTACTTTTTCTGCGTGCCCACCATGCTCTACCAGATACTGGATCATCCGCAGCGCGAGCAATTCCGCCTGGACTCGCTGCGGACCATCTCCTACGGCGCGGCCGCCATCACGGGCGCGCGGCTCGAGCAGGCGCTGGACGTGTTCGGCTGCAAGCTGCTGCACGCCTATGGCATGACGGAAACCACCTCCCATGCCTCGATACTGCGCCCTGAAGAACATCTGCAGGCCGCCGGCTCCATCGGGCGCGGGCTGCCCGGCACCGCGCTTCGCGTCGTCGATGCGCAGGGTAATGACGTAGCGGCGGACGTAGCGGCGGACGTGGCGGCGCCCGACGCGATTGGCGAGATTATCGTGCGCGGCGCCAATGTCATGCAGGCATACTGGCAGCGCCCCGACGAGACCCGGGCGGTGCTCAGGGACGGCTGGCTGCATACCGGCGATCTGGCGCGTCGCGACGCGCGCGGTTTCGTCTACATCGTTGATCGCAAGAAAGACATGATCATCAGCGGCGGGGTCAACATCTACCCGCGCGAGACCGAGGAGGTGCTGGCCCGCCACCCGGCCGTGGCCGAAGTGGCCGCCTACGGCATTCCGGATGAGCTCTGGGGCGAAGCGCTTGCCGCCGCCGTCGTGCTCAGGCCGGGGCACGAGGTCACGGCCGATGCGCTCCTGGATTTTGCGGCGCAGCAGCTGGCGCGCATGAAGCTGCCCAAGGTGCTGTTCTTTGTTGACACCCTGCCAAGAACCGCATCCGGAAAAGTGCAGAAGGCGCGCCTGCGTGCCACCGGGATTCCAGGGAGTTCATCATGACGCATTCATCTGCAGACAAGGCCGGCACGGCGCCGGGCCCCATCATGGTTGTCGGGTCCAGCGGTGCGCTCGGCCAGGCGATCTGCGAGTGTCTGGCCCGGGCCGGGCACCCGCTGTTGCTGACCTACCGCTCGAATGCGGCCGGCGCACAGGCGTTGCAGGCGCGCCTGGCGGACATCGTGGCCGTCGACGCGATGCATCTCGACCTGACGGACGAGGCCTCGGTCGCAGCCGCCCGCGATCATGTGCAGGCGCATCACCCCTCGTTGGCGGGCCTGGTCTACGCCAGCGGCGTCAGCATCGAGCAGCCCTGGGTGGCTGATGCATCCATGGCCCAGTGGCGCGCAGTCATAGAGACGGAACTGCTGGGCTTTGCGTCCCTGGCCCACCATTTCCTGCCGGTTTTCAGGGCGTGCGGCGGCGGCGCCATTGTCTGTGTTTCCACCTTTGCGAACTATGCCTATCAGCCCGGCGATGCGCTATCCAGCGTGCCCAAGGCCGGCGTGGAATCCCTCATGCGGTCCATCGCCCTGGAATACGGCCGTTACGGCATTCGCGCCAACGCCGTCGCGCCGGGCATCATCAATGCCGGCCTGGGGGCGGAATTTCAAGAGACATTGTATACACCGCAGACGTGGGAGCTTGTCCGCAAGCGCATTCCCATGCGTCGGTTCGGCGAAGCGGACGAAGTGGCGCGCGCGGTGCGCTTCCTGCTCTCGTCCGAAGCCAGTTATATCACCGGCAATACGCTGGTAGTCGATGGTGGCGCGCACTTATAAGCGCTTCTTTCAATCCAGGAGGGTATCAACGATGAAAACGCTAGGAGTCTTGATGGTTTCAGCGGCATTGGCGGCAGCCATGCCCCTGACGGCGTCGGCACAGGCCGACAAGCCGGTTCCCCTGAGAATCGGTGTCATGACAGACCTGACCAGTCTGTACAGTCCCATTGGCGGCACCGGTTCCACCGTGGCCACCCGTCTGGCGATCGAGGATTTCGGGGGCGAAGTCCTTGGGCGGCCCGTGGAAATGCTGATCGGCGATCACCAGAACAAGGTCGAGATTGCCTCGTCCATGGCCCAGCGCTGGGTGGACGTGGAAGGCGTGCGCGCCTTCTCTGACGTGGCCACCTCGTCCACGGCCATTGCGGTCCAGTCCCTGGAGCGCGAGCGCAAGGGCGCCGTCGTCCTGATATCGGGCGGGGGTACGCGCACGCTGGCCGACGAGGAATGCTCGCCCGTGGGCACGCTGTGGAACTGGAGCACTTATTCCGTGGCCACAGGCACGGCCAACGCCCTGCTGCAGCAGGGCGCAAAGAAATGGTTCTTCATCACCGCGGATTATGCGTTCGGGCACTCGCTCGAGCAGGCCGTGACGGACGTCGTCAAGGCGGGCGGGGGCACCGTGGTCGGCTCCGTGCGCCACCCCCTGAACTCCTCGGACTTCTCGTCCTATCTGCTGCAGGCGCAGACCTCCGGCGCCGACATCGTCGCCCTGGCCAACGCGGGCGGTGACACCATCAATGCCATCAAGCAAGCCAGCGAGTTCGGCATTGCCGAGTCGGGGCAGAAGCTTGCCGCGCTGCTGACTTTCATTACCGACATCCACGGCATTGGTCCCGAGCAGGCCCAGGGCCTGTCGCTGACCACGTCGTTCTACTGGAACCGCACGCCTGAAATTGCCGCATGGGCCAAGCGCTTCTTCGAGGCGCACGGCGCCATGCCCACCATGGTTCAGGCCGGCACCTATTCCAGCGTGCTGCATTATCTGAAGGCGGTCGAGGCTGCGGGCACGGATGACGCGATGGCCGTGATGGCAAAAATGCGCGAGCTGCCCGTCAAGGACGTCTTTGCCGATAACGGCTGGCTGCGTGAAGACGGCGTCATGATGCATGACTACTATCTGGCCGAAGTGAAATCACCCGATGAGGTTACCGAGCCCTGGGATTACTACAGGATCGTGGCCACGATTCCGGCAGAAGAAGCCTATTGGCCGCTGTCGGAATCCAAGTGCCCGCTCGTACGTCAATAACCGGGACTGGAATACATCATGGAACTCGAGAAGCTGTTTCGTCTGGATGGTCAGCTTGCCGTCGTGACCGGCGGCTCGCGCGGCCTGGGGCTGCAGATTGCCGAAGGCCTGGGGCAGATGGGCGCGCGCATCGTCATCACCGCCCGGCGGGCGGGCGATCTTGAACAGGCGGTGGCGCACCTGGAAGGCATGGGTGTGAGTGCGGCCGCCGTCGAGTCCAACCTGGCCGAGCCGGGCGCCGCCGACCTGTTGGTGGACAAGGTTCTCGAGGACCATGGGCGCATCGACATCCTGGTGAACAACGCCGGGACCACCTGGGGCGCACCGGCAGAGGATTACCCCGAGGCCGGCTGGCGCAAGGTGATGGCGCTGAACATCGACGCCGCCTTCTTCCTGACCCAGGCGGTGGGCCGGCGCCAGTTCATCCCCCGGCGCGCCGGCAAGGTGCTCAACATCGGCTCCATCACCGGTTTCGGGGGCAACCCGCCCGTCCAGGAGATGTATACCATCGCCTACAACACCAGCAAGGGCGCGCTGCACAACTTCACGCGCGCCCTTGCGGCCGAGTGGGGGCGTTACGACATCAATGTGAACGCCCTGTGTCCGGGCTTCTTTCCCACCCGGATGGCACAGGACACCGTCGAGCGCAATCTGGAATCACTGGTTGGCGGCACACCGCTGGGGCGCCTCGGCGGCCCCGACGATCTCAAGGGCGCGGCCGTCTTTCTCGTCAGCGCGGCGGCGCGGCATATCACCGGTCAGTGCCTGGCGGTCGATGGCGGCAGCAGCAGCGTGGTGTGAGCCCTTTCCCGGGCTTCCGGGCTGTTCAGGATTTGAACTTTTGCAGAAACAGGCAGGACAGGACATGAATCAACGGAAACGGGTCGCCCTCGTCACGGGCGGAGCGGGCGCGCTGGGCGTGGTTACCGGCAGTATCCTGGCACGGCGCGGCGACCGTGTTCATCTTCTGGACATGAACGGCGAGCAGGCCGCCGCCCAGGCGGCGGCGCTGGCCGCCACCGGCCTGGATGTTCATGGCCATGCCCTTGACGTGACCGATGCCGACGCCTGCCGGCGTCTGATCACGCAGATTGCCGATGATGATGGCGGCATAGACACCCTCGTCAACATGGCCGGCGTGGTGCGCAATGCGGCGTTCAGCCGCATCAGCCTCGCCGACTTCGACCTTACCCTGCAGACCCACCTCACCGGAACCCTGAACTGCATGCAGGCCGCCGGCCCCGTCATGCGCGAACGGCAATACGGGCGCATCGTCAACATCAGCTCCATCGCCTCGCGCGGCTCCGTGGGCGGGGGTGCCTACGGCGCGGCAAAAGGCGCCATAGAAGCCATGTCGCGCGTTGCCGCCATCGAATGGGCCACACGCGGCATCACGGTAAATTGCGTCGCCCCCGGTCTGATCGCCGCCGGCATGACGCTTGGCGTACCCAGGGAGTTTCAGGAGGCCGGCATCGAGCGCACACCGATGAAGCGCAACGGCACGGCCGAGGAAGTCGCCCATGCCATCGCCTTTTTCAGCACCCCCGAGGCGAGCTTCATCACCGGCCAGGTGCTCTTTGTCTGCGGAGGGCTGTCGGTGGGTTTTTAGCGGATGCGTGGCGGGCAGCTCGCCGGGGTGCTACTAATGCGTCGCCTCTCAGGCCGCTTCGGTTTGATTCCAGCCCTTGGCGCGGATTTGCTGTTCAAGTGCCATCATCAGGGCCGAGCGGAGCTTCATATTTTCCGCTTCGGCGGTCTTCCCCATTTCGGGTTGAACCTGCCAGGACGACCTGGCCTTTCATACAAGAGGAAGGGTCAATGGCCTGGATCTATCTTCTGGTTGCCGGCGCTGGCCATGCGCACCATTCCGCTAGGCTCTGCGTATGTGATCTTTGTGAAATCCATGTAGCGCCAGATCTTGATATTCTCATGGATTTGTGATAACCCGTCGCGCAATAAAATGTCCTACCGTTCGTATGCTTGGGTAGATCTCAGTCAGCTTGCGCGTCACAGCGACATAGTGTGCGCCGGTGGTGAGCATATCGTCGAAGATGATGGCCACTCGTGGCGGTTGATCTGGTCTGCCGCTACCCGGATCGAAGCTCAATGCCGAATACAGCTCATCCGGTGAAGGGCGCAGTGGACCTTCGTGGCTCGCAGTATGCACACCGCTGAAACTCAGGCAATCCCGAATATCCAGTGCAACGCCAACGTGTTGCGCTAGTTGTTGGAGCATGAGCATCATTCGTGCGTCATACAGCGGACTGTTGCGCGGCCTGGAAGGTGGGATCGGAATTAGGGCGACCTGGTGCTTTTGATGTATCTCGGGCCATTTCCAAAATCCAGCAAAGGTTTGTGCGACCTGCTGGATAGCCTGCAGTTTGTATTGCCAGTCCGATTGATCCTGGCGGTCAAGGCTTTTCTTAAAGTTGGCGATGAGCCTGTTCGTTGGCGAGTAGTTCCAGAGCCTGCCTTGCGTGTGTTCATAAGGGGTGTATTCGCCCCAGAAATAGCACACCGCGTCGGGTGGTAGATAGCGGTGATCGGGTCTCTCAAGCTCGCCTATCATCGTCAGGCGCGGCGGCATGCTCATGCGAATTCGTACGTTGTGCCTTCAAATTCGCGCAGAATGTCGTCGAGTTCGCGCACCCGAATGGCACCGCGCTGCTCGAATTTTGCAGGCCAAGTGATCGCGGGGTTCTGGAAGTTGCTCTCCAGGATGAAGAGCTTGCGCCCCTGATCCAAAGCTGCGCGGGCTTGCGTGAGTGTGCCGGACGTTTCGCTTGCTTCCACGATAATCGTTGCTTCGGACAGCGCAGACATCGTCTTGTTGCGCTCAGGGAAGAAAAACCGGTTGACGTGTGCGCCTTGGGATTTGTAGCGCAGCAGGGGAACCTGACTGACCAAAAGAAATTCGCTGGCAATACGTCGTTGCAGCTCTGCATTTTGTTTGGGGTAGACCTCTGAGATGGGCGTACCAATAACAGCAATAGTGCGGCCACCAGCTTCGATGGCGGTTTGATGGGCGATTGTGTCTACGCCCTGGGCCAAGCCGGATACGATGGTGAAGTCGTGTTCAACCAGGCCGCGCACCAGCTTGCGAGTGCGGGCAGCACCCTCGGGGTTGACCTTTCGTGTGCCCACAACGGCTACACGTCGTGGCGCCTCGGCCAGCTCCCATGAGCCCAGGAAATACAAGAGCTCGACAGGATCAACCGCATCACGCAGTCGGGCAGGGTAGTCATGTGTGCCGTGAATGCGCAGACCAAAGCGTTCAATCCCGCGCCTGGAAAAATACTCAATGACTTCATCAGCAGCGCACCGGGCTGCATCTTCGTCTACCAGATCAGACGGCAGGCTACCCGGATTGGCTTCGAACAACTCGGCCAAACGCTTGGTGCTGGATCTTGGCTGCTGCCAAAGGTTCTCATACGCACCCATCTCGATGCGGGTATCGATAGGCTTGTTCGCAAGCAATTCTGGCCATGGGCTCATCATGATGTCCGCTCCAGTCGTTTTCGCTAGTGTATCGCGGGTGTTCCTGCAATTTGCGTATGCAACCATTGTACTGGTTAAGCGCACAGTAGCCATGGTCCCCCTATGTCAGCATAGTTGTCGCACTTGATTTGGATTGATGAGATGAATGTGGCGAGATACAGCCAGGGCTTCATGTGACCTCCTGATAAAAACTGGTTAGACGACGGGTTTGCCATCAATCCCGTCGACGCTATGCGAGAGAGCCGGTTCGATATCATCCTCAGCGCAGGCATCCAGAAATACTTTCAGCGAAATTTTGCCTTCATGCTGCAAGCTCTCCACGTCCTTGCCGTAGAAGTCGGCTCCGCCGTTCAACCCAAGGAATTCACCTCGAAACATTTGAATGTCCGGGTCAAAAGTAATGACGGCCTGATAGCTATCGATTATCATCGTGTTGATCATCTTCATAGAATCTCATAGAACACCATCCTGGTGACGGTGTTTGAAGAAGGACGGCCTTCCCCATTTCGGGTTGAACCTGCCAGGACGACCTGGCCTTTCATACAAGAGGAAAGGTCAATGGCCTGGATCTATCTTCTGGTTGCCGGCCTGCTCGAGGTCATCTGGTCCTATTCCATGAAGCTGTCGGACGGTTTCACGCGACTGACGCCTTCGGTTGTGACCGTCGTCATGCAGATTGCCAGCTTCTGGCTGCTGGCGCTGGCCATGCGCACCATTCCGCTGGGCTCTGCGTATGTGATCTGGACCGGCATCGGCGCCGTCGGTGCCTTTCTGGTGGGCATCTTTCTGCTGGCGGAACCGGTGAATGCCATGCGGGTGCTGGCGGCGGTGCTGATCGTTGCCGGGCTGGTGCTGATGCGAGTGGCCAGTCCTTGAGGGTTTCTGACCTGCGGCAGACAAAGCGGCCATCGGAGGGTTTCACGGTATTCCATGGAAATTCATAGGATTTCATAGAATTGATCCGAACATTCCGACAAGCCCCATCGTTTGGGACAGGGATGAAAGGAGCGCAAGTGATGGCTATAGGTTGTTCATTCCATAGCCACCGGCGGTCGGCGGTGAGCAGCTCGCCGAGACGCTACCAGCGCGTCGGTGCGGGCAATGTCTGAAAGCAACAATGCTTTGAGCGATGGTTTCGCACCTGCCTGCAGGCGATGCCATTGAATGCTCCAATTTTTCATGTGATCTCCATAGGTGGCTGCTTTCTATCCAATAAGATATTGGTTTACGAAATTTCTGTGTTCAATAGTTGAACACCATTTCTGCGGACGCACCGTCCCAACGAGCAAGTGCGCGATCCCTGCCAAGTTCAGATTTCCTGAATATCGACCTCGATCGCAGTGTCTTTCAGTGCTAGCCGTTGCCGCGCGATGGCTGCAAGATTCTGGTCTTCCAATTCTTGCACCATGGCTTCAAACAGTTCGGGCGTCACAATATAAAATGCAGGCCCATCATGGTTGAGCACAGCTACCGGTGCTCCCCCCGCCCTGTTCAGGGTTTGAACGCCTCGCCGCGTGCGTCCTTTTCCGACAGGATCACATTTTGAACATCCACCGGCCAGTCGATAGCCAATACTGCATCATTCCACAGGATGCTGCGCTCGTGCTGGGGCGCGTAATAGTCCGTGGTCTTGTAGAGAAACTCGGCCACTTCGCTAAGCACCACAAAGCCGTGGGCGAAGCCTTCGGGCACCCACAGCTGCTGCCTATTTTCGGCGCTCAAGCGTGCGCCCACCCATTGCCCGCGTGTCGGCGAGCCGGGCCGGATGTCCACCGCCACGTCAAATACCTCGCCCAGGGTCACACGTACCAGTTTGCCCTGTGGCTGCTCGACCTGGTAGTGCAGGCCGCGCAGCACATGTCGTGCCGAGCGCGAGTGATTGTCCTGGACGAAACGCAGCGGGCGCCCGAGGGCTTCCTCGTAGCGCACGTGGTTGAAGCTTTCATAGAAGAAGCCACGGTCGTCGCCGTAGACCGTCGGTGTGATAAGCACGACATCAGGGATGGCCAGGGCTTGTGCCTGCATGGAGATTTTTGTCCTCTTGCTATGCTGTGGAGGTATAGAATCAGGCGTAGCGTAGCATAAGCTCCCCTACCGCCCCCCTTCCACCAGCAACCGCTGCAGATACTGTCCGTAGCCGTTTTTCGCCAGCGGCGCGGCCAGGGCTTCCAGGGCGGCGTCGCTGATCCAGCCCTGGCGCCAGGCGATCTCTTCCGGGCAGGCCACTTTCAGGCCCTGGCGCCGCTCCAGCGTGGCGATGAACTGGCTTGCTTCCAGCAGGGATTCATGGGTGCCGGTATCCAGCCAGGCATAGCCGCGGCCCATGATTTCCACCTGCAGGGCGTCGCGCGCCAGGTAGAGCCGGTTCAGGTCGGTGATTTCCAGCTCGCCGCGCGGTGAGGGGCGCAGGCTGCGGGCCATCTCGACGACGTGCTCATCGTAGAAGTACAGGCCGGTGACGGCGTAGCTGGAGCGCGGCTTTTCGGGTTTCTCTTCCAGGGACAGCACTTTGCCGCTGTTGTCGAATTCCGCCACGCCGTAGCGTTGCGGGTCGTGCACATGGTAGGCGAACACGCTGGCGCCGTGGCGGCGCGCCATGGCGTTGTGCAGCAGTTCCTGCAGGGCGTGGCCGTAGAAGAGGTTGTCACCCAGCACCAGGGCGCTGGGGGCATCGCCGATGAAGTCCGCGCCGATCAGAAAGGCCTGGGCCAGGCCGTCGGGGCTGGGCTGCTCGGCGTATTGCAGTTGTATGCCCCAGGCGCTGCCGTCGCCCAGCAGCTGGGCGAAGCGCGGCGTGTCCTGGGGGGTGGAGATGATGAGGATGTCGCGGATACCGGCCAACATCAGGGTGGCCAGCGGGTAGTACACCATGGGCTTGTCATATACCGGCAGCAGCTGTTTGCTGACGGCCAGGGTGGCGGGGTGCAGGCGGGTGCCTGAGCCGCCGGCCAGGATGATGCCTTTGCGATGGGGGGCGGGTAGGGTCAAGCGTCGGTCTCCAGTCCAATCACGCGCGCCAGGTCGCTGCGCCAGTCGGGCAGGCACAAGTGCAGTGCCTGGCTGAGCCGGGTGGTGTCCAGGCAGGAGTTGGCGGGGCGGCGCGCAGGGGTGGGGTAGTCGCGGGACGGGATGGCCCGCAGGCGGTCGGGGCGCAGGCGCAGGCGCAGGCCGCGTTCCTGCAGGTGTTGCAGTACCTGCAGGGCCAGGCCGTGCCAGCTGGTGCGCCCGGCGGCGCTCAGGTGGTACAGGCCGGCGGGCAGCGTGCCCTGGCGCCAGGCGGCCACGGCAAGGGCGCTCACGTCGGCAATCAGCAGGGCCGAGGTGGGGGCGCCGTGCTGGTCGTCCACCACCGACAGGCTGTCGCGCTCTTGCGCCAGCCGGGTAATGGTGCGTACGAAGTTGCGCCCGCGTGCGCTGTAGACCCAGCTGGTGCGCAACACCAGGGCCTGGCAGCCGCTGGCGGCAATCGCCTGCTCGCCCGCATGCTTGCTGTGCCCGTAGACGTTGAGCGGCGCCGGCGTGTCGTCTTCCGTCCAGGGCGTGCGCTTGCTGCCGTCGAACACATAGTCGGTGGAGTAGTGCAGCAGCAGGGCGTCGTGCTGCACGGCAGCCTGGGCCAGCTCGGCCACGGCGTCGGCGTTCACGCGTTGCGCCGCGTCGGGCTCGCTTTCAGCGGCGTCCACGGCCGTCCAGGCGGCGGCGTTCACGATCAGGCCGGGGCGGTGGCGCGCCACCAGGCTCGCCAGGCGCTCGGGCCGCGCCAGGTCGGCCTGTGCCCGTCCCAGGGCGATCACGGGCCCCAGGGGCAGCAGGCTGCGCTGCAGTTCCAGGCCGACCTGGCCGGTCTTGCCCAGCAGCAGAATGGGTCGCGTGGCAGGCAACATGGCGGGCTCCCGCAGGAAAACCCGCATTATAGAGAATCAACCCGGAGAACCAGCCCACAGCGGTAGCCAAAGCCCCGCGCTCCACTACAATGGCCGCAAAAGCCCCAAACCCTCATCGCCGCTGCCGCCTATGGCCTATCTGATTACCGCCTTTCTGGTTTCGCTGGTCGCCACCCTGCTGATCGTGCGCCTGCAAAGCCTGCACGGGCGGTTCACGGCCGATACGGACCTGACGGGGGTGCAGAAGTTTCATCATCGCCCCGTGCCGCGGGTGGGGGGGGTGGCGCTGCTGCTGGCGATGGCGGCCGTAATCCTGCTGGCCCTGGTGCGCGAGCCCGGCCAGGCCCTGGCGCTGGCGCTCATCTGGCTGTGCGCGCTACCGGCCTTTGCCGGCGGCCTGGCGGAGGATGTCACCAAGCGCGTGGCGGCGCGCTGGCGTTTTGCCGCCATTGCCGTGTCGGGCGTGCTGGTGTGGTACGTGCTGGGCGTGGGCGTCACGCGCCTGGACATCCCCGGCGTCGACACCCTGTTGCGCCTGGCCGCCGTGAGCTTTGTGGTGACCCTGGTGGCCATTACGGGGGCGGCCAATGCGGTCAACATCATCGACGGCTACAACGGCCTGGCGGCGGTCGTGTCCATGGTGATCTTTGCAGGCTTTGCCTATGTGAGCTTTTATCTGGATGACCGCCTGCTCGTCATCCTGTGCGTGGGCATGATGGGGGCGATTGCGGGTTTTCTGGTGTGGAACTACCCGCGTGCCTTCGTGTTTCTGGGTGACGGCGGGGCGTATTTCATCGGCTACGCCATGGGGCTGGTCTCCATCCTGCTGCTGGCGCGCCATCCTCAGGTCTCGGCCTGGTTTCCGTTACTATTATGCTTTTATCCGGTGTTCGAGACGCTGTTCTCGATCTACCGCAAATGGATTGTGCGCGGGCGCTCGCCGGGCATTCCCGATGGCGTGCACCTGCACATGCTGGTGTACCGGCGCCTGGTGCGCTGGGTGCGGCCGGGCACGCGCGCGGGGCGTCTGCAGGAGCAGCGCAATGCGCTGACCTCGCCCTACCTGTGGGTGCTGTCGTCGCTGGCGGGCCTGCCGGCCGTACTGTTCTGGCGCACCCCGTGGCTGCTGATGCTGTTCACCTTTCTGTTTGCGGTACTGTATACCGTGCTGTACCGGGCGCTGGTGCTGTTTCGGGTGCCGCGCTGGCTGGTCCTCAGAAGGAAGTGATGCTCGGCACATTCATGCCTCCGGTTCGACTCCCGTCCCTCCCGCATTGGCGCCACTGGGCGTACGCGATGGCGCTGGCCATGGCCCTGGGCGGCTGTGCGCGCTGGGTCCCCCCGGCCGGGGATGTGCTGAAAACACCGGAAGCGGCATCCGAAACGGCACCTGAAAGCGCACCGGAAGGTACGCCCCAAGCGACAGAGGATGCCGCAACAGCGGATGTGGCAGCAGAGGCCCCGCCGCCGGCACGCGACGGCCGCCTGGACGGTCTGCGCAGCGGGCCCGGTGCAGCAACGGACAATGCCACAGCGCTGGATCTGGCCACGGCCTGGCAGCTGGCGCAGCTGAACGATCCGCGCTACCAGGCGGCGCTGAGCGCGCGCGCGGCCAGCGCCGGCGAGCGTGCCGTGGGCCGATCTGCACTGTTGCCGCAGGTGCAGGCCAGCGTCTATCGCGGGCGGGTGCGCGGCACGCGGACCATGCCGGATTTTTCCGGGGTGATGGCGACATCCGAGCTGGGCTATGACTCCAGCAGCGCCGTGCTGCAGCTCTCGCAGCCGGTGCTGGATTACGGCCGCTATGCGGAATACCAGCGCGGCGCGGCGGCGGCGGCCGAAGGCGAGGCGCGCTTTGCCGTGGCCCGCAGCGAGGCCGCCCTGCGCCTGGCCACGGCGTATTACCGCGTCGTGCTGGCCAGGGGGCGCGTCAGCCTGCAGGAGGCGCTGGTGACGGCCTATACGGAGCGGGTGAAGGCGCTGGAGGCACGCTTTGCCCATGATGCCGGCACACGCACCGAAGTGGCCGAGACGCAGGCGCGGCTGGCGCTGGCGCAGGCCGATGCCGTGGATGCGCGCGACGAGCAGGCCCTGGCGCTGCGTGCCCTGGCCCTGCTGACCGGGCGCGAGCCGCAAACCTTGACGACCCTGGCCGGCCCGCCCGTGCCGCATCTGCCGCAGCCGCATTCACTGGTGGACTGGCTGGATGCGGCGCGTCGCCAAAGCCCGCAGCTGCTGCTGGCCGAGCGCCGGCACCGCCTGGCGCAGGTGGGGGTGGATGCCGCCACGGCCGAGTTTCTGCCGCGTGCGGCGCTGGTGGCCAGCCTGTCGCACGCCGACAGCGAGGATCTGGCCAGCCTGCAGCAAAAAAGCAATACCGTGAACGTGGGCCTGCAGCTGCAGGTGCCGCTGTTTGCCGGTGGTTACCATAGCGCCGACCGCGCGCGTGCGGCAGCGCGACGGCGCGAGGCGGAAAGCGATGCCCTGGCCGCGCTGGCACGCACGCAGGCGGAAGTGATTCGCCAGTTCGGCCTGATGGAAGGCGGTGTGGAGCGCGTGGAGGCGCTGGAAGCGGCGCGGGCATCGGCACAGTTCAGCCTGGAGGCCACCAGCAAGAGCTTCGAGCACGGCCTGAGCAGCAATCTGGAAGTGCTCAAGGCGCAGGAGGCCCTGCACACGGCGGAGCATGCCCTGCTGACGGCGCACCTGGACTGGCGCATGGCGCAGCTGCGCCTGGCCCTGGCGGCGGGTGACGATTTGCCGGATGAAGAAAGCGCTGCAACAGTTTCCGCCAAGCCAAAGCCCTGATTGAGAAAATCCGGCCAGATCACATTGGCTGTCAAACCGTTGTTAAATTGCTACAAAATCAAGGGAAATCCCCGATTTGGGCGGCCATACCCTTGCATCTGCCCGGCGAACAGGCAAAATTTTGTGTAGTATGCGTGGTTCTCGCAGGACACCCACCACTGAAACGGGCGTTTTGTACCCAGACAGTGTTAATATGTGCTGCATTCAGCGTCGTGCTTGCTTGTGTTGGCTTTACGATACACGGCGGGGTGGCGAAATTGACAGCGGAATTGGCGAACGCCTATTCTACCTTCCTGAACAACGCGTATTGATTGTCGTATCTTGCTGAATCCAGCACATAACGAAAGGGAAATAAACATGGCAAATCCGTACTTTAATGCTGCCTACTACCTTGCAAACAACGCCGATGTGTTTGCTGCGGGAGTGGATGCAGAAACGCACTACCGTGACTTCGGTGCCAGCGAGGCCTACGTGAACGGCGCCGCAAGCCGCACACCGGCACCGTGGTTCGATATTCAGTACTATCTGAACAATAACCCGGACGTTGCTGCTGCTGTTATAGGCAATGTGGCAGGTGCGTTCGATCACTTCACGACGCATGGCATTGCGGAAGGCCGTGCCCCCTCAGCCAACTATCAGCTCAACGCTGCCAAGCTGGGCGCATATGCCGCCGCCAATAGCGATCTGATGGATGCCTTCGGCATTACGGATCCTAATAATCTGACAGCCGAGCAGCAGACGCAACTGGCTCAGCACTATTATCAGTACGGCTGGGATGAAGGTCGCCCCGGTGATCCCGGCTTTGGCGGTGAGCACACGCTGACGGTGGATCCGGATAATGTCCAGATGTCGGATCTGGGTGGCGTCGTAGACGCTCCTCTGGGCCGTGATAAGGCTACCGGCCTGATTTCGCAGGAAACGCTGAACTCGGATGACGTCATTCAGGGCGGCGCCGGCCACGACGTGCTGAATGCGCAGCTGAATGGCATCGATACCCTGGGCGGTACGCTCGAGCCGACCATCAATGGTGTGGAGGAGTACAATTTCACCGTGGCTCGGGAGACTTGGGAAGGTGAGCTCAGCCTGCACCGTGCCAGTGGTTATGAAAGCATCAATAACGTTGGTTCTCGTGGTGATCTGGATATCTGGGATGTGAGCGCTGAGGGCGGTGCGCCCGTTCTTGGTCTATCGGATGTGCGTGGTCACACATACATCACCTATAACGACGATACGGATCAGATCGAAACGCAGAATGTGACGGCGGACAAGGTTGGCCGTGTTGATGATGTTGTGCGTCTTGATGTTGATAATGAAGACGGTAATCTGGATATCGAGACACTGAACCTAAGTGTTTCGCGCGGCGTTTACCTGAACCTGGCATATGCAGCGGGTCGTATTGAAAACCTGAATGTCCAGGGTACTGATGCTGCAGAACTTCACAACCGCTTTGATTTCGCCAATCTGGTAAATCTGGATGGCGGCAATCATGACGGTGGTCTGACCATTGATGTATCGGGTAGCACAGTTCTTGAGTCTGTAATCACAGGGGCTGGTGACGACGACGTGACGGTCCATCGCGCTGCTGTCGTCGAAGGCTTCAGCGCAGCGATGGGTGACGGTGAGGACACGCTGGCTATCCGTCATGTACATAATCATAATCATGTTAATGGTCTGGACTTCAGTGCCGGTGTAAGCGGTGTCGAGCATCTGGCGTTTACCGGCTGGTTGAATCTTGGTGGTGACGCCACACTTGATCTGAGTGGCGTGAATAACGATCTGCAAAGCTTGGATTTCTACCGTGACTTTAATGGTGGCACGAGCAACGTGCTGACTATTGCGAGTTCGCCTGTAGAGGACCTGACTATCAATGGCCAGCGGGATATCAATGGCCTGCGTCTCGACGCTGCAGATCTGGTGAACCTGGATATCAATATTCTGGGTGAGCATCTTGATCTTGAGCTTTATGATCTCAACGCCGGCAAGCTAGAAAGTCTCGAGCTGAATCAGTTGACCGGCAAGTGGGGTTATATCAACGCAGAGCTCACCAGCGATGCGGACCATGACCTCTCTTCCCTGGAA
Organism: Castellaniella sp.; assembly: GCA_041655275.1. Classification (GTDB taxonomy): domain Bacteria; phylum Pseudomonadota; class Gammaproteobacteria; order Burkholderiales; family Burkholderiaceae_B; genus JAJYRX01. The sequence goes on from JBBAFU010000005.1 coordinate 173,700, forward strand.
ACCGTAGAGGTATCTGCCGACGGCGATGCCTATATCTGGTTTAACGGTATGGCTGCAGAGTCTGACTTCGATGCTCTGAGGGAAATTGGCGTGCACGCCAACCAGCGCGACGCGCATCTGGATATCGATGGCAACTTGTCTGGTTTGCGTGCTGATGTTAACGCTGCGCAGGCGGCGGTTGTTACCGCGGTGACAGCGCGGGATGCGGATGCGGCGGCGCTTGCTACTGCTACGACGGCCCTCGCTACGGCCGAGACCGCACGTGACGCGGCCGTGACTGATTTGGCGAATGCGGAAGCAGCATTCAATGCTGCAAGTGCAGCTTTGACTGATGCACAAGACCTGATCGCATTGGCTGACTGGACGGTTCCAACGTTTAATGGTTGGGGTGGGTCTAGCGAGGCACGCGGGAATCAGAACCACAACAACTACGCCAACTATATAAATAGTATTAATGAATGGCCTACTGGTCTGAAGCAGGCGCTTATCGACGCGTTGCCGTCAGGCACTTCGTTCGATAGTTTTTCTGAGCGAAATGCTTGGCGGGACGCGGGTGGGAGTGCGGAGGCGGTATTCAATAGCTATTTTGATATGGCAACATTGATTGCAAACGAAGCTGCTGCAGACACATGGTTGAATGACCCTGTAACGGGAGCAATTGCCGTTGAGGCGGCTGCTCAAATTGCTTACAGCAGCGCGCATACCACGTGGGTGAATGCCGATGCGGCAGCCGATGCCTCACAAGCCGCGCTTGACCAGGCATGGGTTGATCTGGCCGATGCCCAGCAAGCCTTAGCGGATGCTGCTGGTGGTTATATCAGTCTCGAAACAGTGTTGGTTGATTCGACGGAAGGAGATGCCGATGCACATATTTACGATGCGCATGGCAACTTCACACTGAATGTTTCTGCTGCTGTTGATGCAGATGTTGAGCTCTACAATACTGGCGCAGTTGAAGTGAATGTAGAGGCTGGTGAAGAGGCATATGTTGATATTGACAATGGCAACGATGCGTTGACCAACGTGACGATTGCTGCAGATGAGGCGAAGGTATATCTTTGGGATAGCCTTGCAAGCTTCGAAACGCTCGATTTGACCGGTGTTATAACGAAGTTTGACGTGGACGCGGAACATGCAGAATATGCTAGCGGCGCGATCGTAACCTATCTGATTGGCGGTTCTGATGGCGAGTTCGAGGCGGAGTATGGCGCTGGCGGTGCAACCCATGGTGTCACGCGTGAAATCTTCAAGTTCAGCGCTGAGTTTGGTATTGGTGAAAGCGTGGTGATTGAGAACTTCTGGATGGGTGATACCCTTTCCGAAGGTAATCGTGACATTATCGACCTGCGCGACTTTGGCTTTGATGTGTCCGATCTGTCGGTAACCTCCAACCCCCTTGGTGATGTATTTATCAGCGATCTTGGTGGAAATTGGGAGATCGAGTTGGCAGGCGCCCTGACGGGTGCACACGACACCACCGACTTCATTGTTGCCAACCTCTTGCTGTAAACACCTAGTAGGTCTTTAGCTTGTGAAAAAGGGAGCTTCGGCTCCCTTATTCACTTGTGGTGACCACGTTGCATGTAGGAGCGCCAGTGGGAGTATCCGTGTTTTTGTGGGCGAGGCGGTTGAACAACTTTACCCTCTGGCCTGCGTGAAGCGGTCGCCGAACATGATGGCAAACTGATTCATGGCTGACTTCCAGTCGAATGCAGCTCGCACC
>JBBAFU010000006.1:0-173060 GCA_041655275.1 Castellaniella sp.
GCGCAGCGAACAGCGTAACCACGCCACGCGGCACCAGCTCCCCCCAGATGAACCGTGGCGGCTTCGGCGGGTTTGTCAGCAGATCGGCAATGGACACCGGCTGCAATGGCGTGCCCTGGTAAAGCGGCTCCGACTCAGCGGCGGCTTGCTGTTGCCTGTAGTCGCGCTGGCGTTGCTTCTGCCACTGCGGGCATAGGTCGCGGGCCGCTTGTCGCACCGCTGCGGCCATGTCTCCGCCGTGCTCAAAATGCACGTACAGATCGAACGCATCGTGTGTATGCCCATCGGCCAGCGGGTCGCTCCCGTGGTGACTGTAGTATTTGCCGTCGAGTATCACTACCCCAGGCTCTTTGCTCTCGCTGGCAGGGTGCATCCATCGCTTCCCCACCTGCTTGTATCCGTAATGCCCGAGTAGCGCATCTATGCTGTATGCCTCGTTGTACAACTCTATGGGGCTTTGTTGCCCATCTTGCAGGGGACCACACTGGCGGGGCGCTGGGGACGCGCTGGCGGCCTCCTGTAGCGCCTTGTGCTCCATCTGCTCCCTGTACCGCGCCGCTGCTTCAGCCAGGCTTGCCGTGCGCGGATCGAGCGGCTCGCCTTCCCCGATGGCATGGCTGTAATACCCTGCGGTCTGCGGCATGACGAAAGGGGCGTACAACACCTGCTGCGCTCTATGAGCACTGGGGTCGCCACCAAAGCAATGCACAAGATATTCCTGCATCGCGTGCCACTGATCGAACGCGCAAGCATGGCTAAGCTCTATCAGCACGCGCCATCTGTGATCTTTTGGTGTGCTGTTGCCCGTGGAGTAAATAACATAGCTGTCAATGCCATGCTCTTGCAGGCGCGCCTGTATGTCGCTCAGGGCCGGATTGCCGCTGTCGATGTCTGCCCATAGCATCGTATATCGATCGTGCGCCAGCGCCGCCTCTTTCGTCTTGGCAGGGCCGTCATGCGGTGCTATCGCCGGGGCTTTTCTTTTTGCAGCTTTCGGGTCGGCTGCTTCAATGGTCTGCGGATCTTGTGCCAGCCGTTTCAGATCATCGAAACTGACATAGCTGAAATTCTCGGTTTGTTGAACATGCGTTGCCCATAGCATGGCAAGCGCGGGCTTGTCTGCTGCGTCTGGGTGTGCAGCCTGGGCTAGATCGGGGGCGATCATGGCTAGCCCCCTAGCAGCGGCTTTCGGCTATACGTTGTTGAATCCAGCTTTCAACTTCGGCGGCAATCCATCTTTTGGTTCTGATACCTACGGCAATGGGCTGGGGGAACCCTTCGTTTGCCATCTTTGAATAAACCGTTTGCGTGCTGCGAACGCCGATCTGGCGCTTCACCGCGTTGATGTCAAGCAATACAGTTTGAGTTTCGGTAGCCATGTTTTAACCTCGTTAATAGGTTGTTGGAACATGGTTACCCATTATTCGCATACATCGCACCGGGAACATTATTTTCCAGGCATCTTTCCTAAATAGGCTTCCAGCCGCTTTAGCAGATCCACTTCTGTTTCAGCCTCCCGTTGCCATTCTCTGCATCGTTTATCAAACGCGCTAACAGACATTTCCATGCCTGTAATTTCCGCTTCTTGATCAATGGCAATCTGCCTGGCCTTCTGCTTTGCGTAGCTTGGTGTTTGGCCTTGCTCAATCAGCCTTTCCCGCTCGCGCAGGAACGCCACAATGGGGCGCGTCATCTGGCTGCGATATTGCGCGTCTTTCTGTTGCCTGCCCTGCTTTTTCGTCAGCCCCAGCTTATTACTGAATGCAGCCAGTGCATCGCGCCGGGCATTATCACCTGCCTGGGTTTGCGGATAACGCAGAGGCTCGAGCGCTTTAGCCAGTGCTTGCAAATCTCTAGCGTCTGGCGTCTGTCCTTGCTCCACCGCTTTGCAGAATCGTTCGATGACAATATGCCCTTTCGTCATTCCGATAAATGCGCCGATCTCAATTAAATGGCTTAATGTCAGCACGTCTGGCTTATTGTCATTCATAACGCCACCTTGCGCCGCATCCGGGTTACCTTCGCTGGCCGCTGCTCGAGCGCGTTGTACAGCGCCATCAATGCCTGCTCTTTCTCAGGCGCGCGATCATAGGCGTCATAATGTCGCGCTTGCACGCCTGCAACGCCATGCGATTGCAGATGCCCGCGAATCTCCCGTGATATACCGATTCGCGCCAGCAGCGTCTCTACGCCGCTGCGCACCTGCTTGAGCTGAAACCCCGGTAGCGTATCGGCCATGATGGCCTGCGCCCACTTGCTCACTGTGCTGGCGCTGATATGCGTCTGGCCGCCGTCGGTGCTCAGTGCGTAATGCCCGCCGCTTGACGCTTCAGCCAGGGCCTTTCTGGCGGCCGGAATCAATGGCAGAGTATGCGCGCGCGGCTCACTACCAGGCCGCCCCTTGCCATCAAATAGCGTGATCATGCCATCGCCCACGTCCAGGCTCAGCAGGCGCACCAGCTGGGCAATGCGCTGGCCACCCGTCAGCAGGTGCAAACGTAGCACTGCACCACGCACACCCGGCACGCGCTTGATGGCGCGCCAGTACAACATCATGTCATCGAGTTGCAGCGGATCTTTGTCTGCCCGGTTCTGTGCGGTGTCAGGCACCGTATCGGCCGCCGGATTGTGGCGGATCTTGAATGCCTTGAATTTCACCGGCACACTGGCATCCAGGCGCGCGCGCTTGGCCGTCTCATAGGCCGCCCGCACGTAGGATCTCAGCTTGTTGGCCGTGCGCCCTTTGCCGGCATCCAGCAGCCGGCGCATCATGTCGGCAATATCTTCTGGTTCGATCTCCACCGCCGCCCGGTTCGCCAGCCTGGGGAACGCTTCCATGACGTGCAACGTGAATATCGAGCGGGCATCACGATGCGAGCTGCGCCCGAGTGCTTCCAGGTGATCGCAATACATCAGCAGCAGGCGCTCCAGCGTCTGCTCGTTGGCTTCCAGCTGCGCCTCATAGGCTTGTCTGGCCGCGTCACGTTCGGCCTGGCGGATGGCTTCATAGCCGCCCTGCTCGCGGTTGTCTTGATGCTGTCTGGCAATGTCGATGGCCACCTGGCGGGCCGCTGCTATCGAGTAACCGTATCGGGTTGGCTTCACGGATCGCGGGGCGGCTCGGCTGTCGTACTGGCCGATGGGCACCCGTACCGTCTTTCTGTTCAGTGCGCCGCGCCAGTAGAACGTCGTTACCCCGGATCTGTCCTGGCGGGCTTCCAGCGTGCCCACGGGGTTAACTTTTTCCAGTGCGGTATATCGCCCCGGTGCCAGTGTTTTGATGATCTCGAATGGTTCCATTTGCCTAGTCCGTTAGTCGTACGTTTACGTCTCGTTTACGTCTTTCCATTGTATGGCAATGGATGACTTTGGACTAGTCTGGAAAGTGATCAGTGTTAAATCAATGAGTTATGGATTCCAATAAAATCCAATCTGTATAGGGGACTACGGACTGTTAATCCGCAGGTCGCTGGTTCGAGTCCAGCTTGGGGAGCCACGAGATCAAAAACGCCGGCAGCCACGAGTATGTGCTGCCGGCGTTTTTCTTTTTCATCCCTTGTTCTTGACACCATCGCGCCCCTGCGCATTGCCAATCCCGGCAATATCCCGTACAACAAGATAAGCGGCAAGCTTGGGCGGCGCCATGCAGAATGCCTGCCCTGTCCCTGTTCTTTCACTGCGGGAGAGAGTGCAATGAATGACAAAAGAAGAACATTGCTGACCGGCATGATTGCCACACTGGCCCTGAGCGGCTGCGCCCAGCTCAACCTCAAACCCAACGACAAGATCTTCCTGGATGCCGACGTCCTGTTCGAATTCGGCAAGCACACGCTCAAGCCTGAAGGGCGCAGGCAGATCCAGCAATATGTGCCCTCCATCAAGATGCGCGGGGAAACCTGGGTCACCGTCATCGGCCATACGGATCGCATTGGCAACCAGCGCGCCAACGACGCACTGTCGCTGCGGCGTGCAGAAGCGGTGCGTGAGGTGCTGGTCGCAGAAGGCCTGATGGCCGATCGGGTGAGCGCCCGTGGTGCGGGTTCGCGCAATCCGGTAGTGGAATGCCCGGACCAGCCCCGCAATCAGCTCATCCAGTGCCTGGCACCCAACCGGCGGGTCGAGATCAACATTTCAGAGGTTCGCTGGTAGCGCCGGCCATGTTTTCGGCGGATGCCATGCGTACGAGACAGACGGCAAACACTTCTTCGCCCTGCATGCGGCGCTGACCCTGTATATCGATCAGCACCTGGCTGCCGTCGAGTCGTCGTGCAAGACAGCGCACACTCACACCCTGGGGATCCATGCCCTGCAACGCATCCTGGTCCCAGAAGTGACGGCAGTTGCTGTCGACGAAGAGACTTTGTGTGCTCACGTCCAGCAGCTGATCCGCACTTTCATAACCCAGCAGGTCCGCCAGATTCTGGTTGGCGTAGATCAACTGGCGATGCAGAATGCTGCACACCCCGAGCCCGGGCATTTCCGCCAGCCCTTTCAGGACGTGTTCGCTGAGCTGCAGGCCATGATACTTGCGCCGCTGCTCATCGACGGTGGCGCTCATCTTCCGGACTGCGTCATCGAGCGTTGCCGCGAGCGCACCGAGTTCGTCACGGGATCGATGCCGGAAACGCACGTGATAATCGCCACGGGCAACGCGCCGCGCACCGGCAATCAGCTGCCCCAGCGGGCGTGCCACGCTGCGATGCATGATGAGCAGTGAGAGAATGAGCGCGACAATGAGCAGCCCGATGGACCATAACAAACGCCTGACCGCACGCTGCTGGCTGAATTCCAGATCACGAAGGATGCTTGCCACCATCTGCTCCGATGCGTGCAGCAGTGCCGTGGCGCGCGACAGGGACTGGCGATGCAGTGCGAGCATGTTTTCGGGCGAAACCGCACCCGGGTCGGCATTCTCGTAAAGCCTGGCCACGAGTATGGCTTCAATATCGACGCGGTACTGTATCCAGTGACGCCGCACCGCATCCAGAAGATGACGGTGCCACGCATTCATGGGCGGCAGTTGCGTATCAAAGACACGGCCGCCTTGCGACAGGGCCTGCATCAACTGTTCGAATTCCGCCATGCCGTTACGTACGGGGCGTGCGTTCTGTTTCGGGAGCCCGATGTATTGCATGACATCGATTTCGATCTTGCGGCTCAGCATGCGCAGCTTGCCCGCAACGCTGACGACACCTGCGATATGATCGCCGTCTTTCATCACCGTCCGGGCAAAATAGAAATTGACACCTGCCAGCGCCACCACCACGATGCCGATCAGGGCCAGCTTGAAGGCCAGCGGGATGCGCGACGGCCAGAAGACGGGGGCGGGGAAAAACTTCAGGCCCGGGCGGCGTTTCATGCCATTCAGGTCTGCATCTGGCGCGAATCGCGAAGGCGTTGCAATTCCTCTGCCAGCACAATGGCGTGGTTGTGCCGGGTATCGCGCGCGCCGTAAAGCAGGACGATATCCTGCTTGCCGGCTTCATCCAGCAGCGCGCTCATGGCCTGCTGCTGTTCCGGCGAGCGCAGCTCGCCGCGATATTTCTCACAGAACCCGGGCCAGTTGGCCGGCTTGTGGTCAAACCACCGGCGCAAGTCCGGCGTTGGCGCCAGCGTCTTGCTCCAGCAGTCAAAACTGAAGGCCTCCCGGGCCACACCCCGTGGCCAGAGCCGATCAATAAACACCCGATAACCGGGCCCGGCCGCCGGCTCATCGTACAGGCGCCGGATATGGATGGATGCACTCATGGGAATGCTCCTGTGGTATCAGACTCACAATTCAAGTATCGCACAATACCTTAACTGGATCGCCTCATGTCTTTCCTGGCGCACACAAGCACATACACCCCATGTGCGATATTTGCTATAAGGGACAGAGTCCAGCAAACATCATCGCGCAGTGCATGCCGCACTTGCGCGGTTTCCGGGAAACCGCCCCATGATCGTATTATTCATCGTGGCCATCGTTGGCACTGTCGCTTTGCTCTACTATTGGTCACAAACGGTGTCCACAACACGTCAGGATTACCAGGATCAGCGCGAGCTGGCAGAGCTGTCTGAAGGGCGGGCGCAATTCCTGCTGGATGAATCCCACCTGCTCTGGGAACAGCTCCTTCTGCTCGAAACCCTGGGGCTTTCCGGTGACCGCCATCGCCTGGCATTCGAGCTCAATCTGCTATTGCCCTACCTATGGCAGCCTCAGCCCAACCCCTTCTATGCCAAGGAGTTGCGCATCAAGGCCGAACCCCTCGTGAAAGCCATCGATGATCCCGTCATCAGCCGGCTCTGGGCCGAAGGCACGCTGGAATCCATCAACCGCATTCCGCTCACGCTCATCGGCCAGGTGCGCGATGCCGGCTACGACCCCAATCTCGGGCAGGTACGCCAGCATGATCGCTGGTACCCCACCTGGCGCCTCTGGTCCGATGAGGATTGATGCGGGCTATACCCCCAGATAGCGTTGCCAGAGCCGCCGGTCGGCATCCAGCGCCCGGGAGTCGCCCTCCCAGACGACACGCCCTCTTTCCAGGATCACATGCCGGTCCGCCAGCTCGAGCAGGCGCTCTATGTACTTGTCAACGACCAGTATGGTCTGGCCCATGGCACGAAGCTGCGCCAGGCAACGCCAGATCTCCTCGCGCACCCGGGGTGCCAGGCCTTCGCTGGCCTCATCCAGTATCAACAGGCGTGGATTGGTCACCAGCGCCCGCCCCAGGGCCAGCATCTGCTGTTCACCACCGGAAAGCTGATTGCCCAGGTGAGTGGCGCGCTCTGCCAGGCGTGGAAATAATGTATATACACGCTCCGGCGTCCATAAAAACTCGGATACGTCGTTGCGATGGGCAAGAAAGGCCTGAAGGTGCTCGTGCACTGTAAGATTCGGAAAACATTGTCTTCCTTCCGGGACGATGGCCACACCGGCGCGCGCGATGCGATCCGGTCTCCAGCCCGTAATATCCCGGCCATTGAAGTCCACCCGTCCTGCATTCAGTGGCAGCAAACCGAGCAGACTGCGCAGCAAGGTCGTCTTGCCCATGCCGTTGCGCCCGAGCACGGTCACCACCTCGCCCTGGGCAACTTGCAGATCCACGCCAAACAGTACCTGGCTGGCCCCATAGCCGCCCTCAAGGCCTGTTGCACACAGCAGCCTCATGCCATCGCCTCACCAGCGGCATCAGATGAAGTCGGCTCTACATTGTCAGTACCCAGATAAGCGTTTATCACTTCCGGATGGCGACGGATCTCGTCCGGTGTACCGGTGGCCAGGATGCGTCCGGCGACCAGAACCGATATACGGTCTGCAAGGCTGAACACCGCCTGCATATCGTGCTCGATCAGAAGCATGGCGCAGCGCCCGCGCAGGGATGCGATCAGCTCGGTGAGGCGCCGGCTTTCATCCGGCCCCATGCCCGCCATGGGCTCATCCAGCAGCAGCACCTGCGGCTCACCCGCAAGAGCAAGCGCAAACTCGAGCTTGCGCTGCTCGCCATGCGGCAGATCACCGGCCGGCCGGTTCAACCCGGCGGCATCCAGTGCGCACAACTGTGCCAGTGCATGAGCGCGCACCACCAGTCCGTCTTCCTGATGGCGAGGACGCCAGAAACGAAAGCTGCTGCCGGCACTCGCCTGGGCCGCCAGCAAAAGATTGTCCATCACCGAAAGGCGTGCAAAAAGATTGGTGATCTGAAAGGAGCGCCCCAGGCCTGCGCGGATACGCTCATGCGCAGGCATGCGGGTGATGTCCCTGCCCTGCAGCCACAAGCTGCCGCGATCCGGTACTAGACTGCCCGCGAGCAAATGGATCAGCGTGGACTTGCCCGCGCCATTGGGGCCGATGAGCGCGTGGATCTCGCCCTCGCCCACCGTCAGGGAGACACCGTCGATGGCACGCAATGCGCCAAACTGGCGCACCAGATCGCGGCTTTCCAGAATCCCGTGTGCGCTCACGTGCCCGCTTTCCTGTCGACACCCAGGCCCAGCCCGGCCAGGCCCCTGGGCGCAAAGAACACGATGAGCAACAGCATGACGCCCAGCGGCAGATGCCAGAACTCGGTCAGCTGACGCAGGATCTCTTCGAGCGTCAGCATCACGATTGCGCCCGCCGCGCCGCCGTGGCGCAGACCCATGCCGCCCACCAGAACCATGATGACGAGATGGGCAGACTGCGTCCAGTGCATCATGCCGGGCGAGACGAACAGATTGTGATCCGCCAGGAGGGCACCCGCAAGGCCTGCCATGACGCCGCTGAGCACAAAGGCGCACAGCTGGAGCCGCTGCACCGGATAGCCCAGCGCCTCCATGCGTTCTGCGTTTTCGCGTACGCCCGCCAGCGCCTTGCCGAAACGCGACTCGACCAGACGCCCGAACAGCCAGGAGACCAGGACGAAGCATAGCAAGACGAGGTAATAGAAGACCAGCTCGTCCTCGGTGTCCACCAGCGGCAGCCGGCTGCGCGCATACAGGTTGACACCATCCTCGCCACCGAACTGGCGCAGCGAGATGAAGAAGTAATAGACCATCTGGGCAAACGCCAGCGTGATCATGATGAAATACACGCCACGCGTGCGCAGCGAGATAGCGCCCACCAGCCAGGCAAGCATACCGGCAAGCAGGGCTGCCGCCGGCCAGATCAGCAGGCCCGACTCCAGTCCGGCTGCCGAGAGTATCACCACCCCGTAGGCACCGGCGCCAAAGAAGGCGGCATGCCCCAGAGCGACCAGACCGCCGTAGCCCAGTACCAGGTTCAGACTGGTGGCGGCAATGGCGAAGATCAGCACCCGGCGCAGCCAGGATACGTAGAAGTCATCGCCCAGCCACAAGGCCGTCAGGGGAAACAGAACAAGTACACCGAGCAGAACCCACGACCACGCACGACCCGACACTGCCATCACTCAGCCTCGCGCCGGAAACAGGCCGCTGGGACGCAGGACAAGCACGGCGGCCATGAGCAGATAGATGGCAATGGCGGCCAGCGTGGGCCCCACACTCGAAGCCACGGCGGGCGGGAAGATCGCGCGCAGCACCATGGGCAGAAACGCGCGACCCGCCGTATCCACCATGCCCACCAGCAAGGCGCCGACGAATGCACCCCGGATGGAACCAATACCGCCGATGACGATACAGACCAGCGCCATGATGAGGACTTCTTCACCCATGCCCACCTCGACCGCCGTCACCGGCCCCAGCAGGGCGCCGGCCACGGCCGCCAGCATGGCGCCCAGGCAGAAAACACCCAGAAACAGCAGAGGCACACGTACACCCATGAGCGTGGCCATGGTCCGGTTCGACGCGCCGGCACGCACCAGCACACCTGCGCGTGTGCGCGTGACGAACCAGTACAAGCCCAGCGCCGCCAGCAGTCCAACGGCAATGATCATCAGCCGGTAGGCAGGGTACAGAAGATCGGGCATCAGCCGTACCGGACCGGCAAGCGCCGCCGGCATGGCCAGCATCACCGGCGCCGGCCCCCAGATCATACGCATCACATCGTTGGCGATCAGGATGACGGCATAGGTACCCAGCACCTGGGCCAGGTGGTCACGCACCACCAGATGGCGCATGACAAGCAGCTCCAGCACCAGTCCCACGACCAGACTGGCCGCCATCGCCACACCCACCGCCAGCAGGAAGGAGCCGGTGGCTGCCATGGTCGCGGCCGCCACATAGGCCCCCGCCATGTACAGCGAACCATGCGCCAGATTGAGGATATCCATGATGCCGAAGACCAGCGTCAGGCCTGCGGCGATCAGAAACAGCATCAGGCCGAACTGCAGGCCGTTGAGGGCCTGCTCCAGAATCAGCGTCCACGACATCGGGTGTTCAGACCTGCCGTCTTACATCTTGCACTGACCGACGAAAGCATCCTGGTATTCGTCGAAGACCTTGCCTACCAGCCGGTTGGTGATCACCCCCTGATCATCCCGATCGATGACGCGAAGGTAGTACGACTGGATGGGGTAGTGGTTGATGCCATAGCGGAAATCGCCCCGCACCGACTCGAAATCCGCCTTTTCCAGCGTGGCCACGACGGCGTCGCGATCACTCACATCGCCGTCGAGCTGCGTCACGGCTGCATTGATGGCCATGATGACGTCATAGGCCTGGGCGGCATAGACGGAAGGGTAGCGACCCTCATATTCCTTGCGGAAGCGCTCGACGAAATGCCGGTTGCGCGGCAAATCCAGATCATGTGCCCACTGTGCGGTATTGAACATGCCCAGCATGGGCTCGCCCACAGCCTGGATGATGTCCTCGTCCGCAGAGAAACCCGGACCAATGAGCACAATGTCCTCGGACAGGCCGGCTGACACAAACTGCTTGATGAAGTTGATCCCCATGGCTGCGGGCAGGAAGATGAACAGCGCCTGCGGCTTGGCGGCGCGGATCTGGGCGATTTCGGCGGCATAGTCGATCTGTCCCAGGCGGGTGTAGATCTCCTGGGACACCTCGCCCTTGTACTCGCGCTTGAAACCATTGAGCGCATCGCGTCCGGCCGGGTAGTCCGGGCCCATGATGATCACGTCGTCATAGCCGCGATCCGAAGCCACCTTGCCGGCAGCCTCGTCAAAAGTATCGTTCTGGTAGGACATGCCGAACCAGAAACGGTTGCACTGTTCGCCCGCATAATGGCTGGGCCCCGGATTGTTGGACAGATAGGGCACCTGGGCCTTGAACAGCACCGGCCCTACCGCCAGCGCCACGTTCGAGCCGATGGGGCCGGTGAAGAAGTCGATCTTGTCCCGCTTCAGGTAACGATTCACCAGCTGGCGTGCCTGATCGGGATTGCCACCCATATCCGTCTGGATGAACTCTGCCGGCTGCCCTCCCAGGGTACCGCCCAGCTCCTTGATGGCCAGATTGAAACCATCGCGCGCTTCGGCGCCTATGGCGGCAAAGGGGCCGGAAATATCGTTGGCAATACCAACCTTCAGGGGTGCGGCCGCCACGGCAAGCGGGGCAAGGGCTGCCAGCAGGGCTAACGAGGGCAACAGCTTCATGATGGGTCTCCCGAAGCAGGCCGGAGGAAACACCCCGCGGCCATCGTTTTATTGAGGGTGCAATACTACAGGCTTTGGTAAACGCCCGGATCACAGCATTCTAACCGCAGAATGCCGCCGTCGCCTTCACTGGCCAGACGCCGGGCCTGAATGGTACCCTGCCCCTTTTGGCTGGGCATTTTCGGCATGACTGCACCCGACCTCGCTTCCCTCCGGCGACCAATGACCAGGCTGAGATCGTATCTGGTCTGTCTGCTCCTGCTGATGGCTCTGGTATGGCTGCCCCTGCCGGGCAATGCACAGGAAACGGCACCGGCGAGCTACGGAATACTGGCCGACCTGCTGGAGAACCCGCAATCGCGCGATCAGCTCATCCAGGAACTGCGGCGCCTGGCCGGCGATCCGCCGGCAGCACCGGCGGCGGCACCGACACGCTCCCTGCTCGACGTCGACCTGCCCGGAAGCCAAATTTCATGGCGACTGCAGCGCCTGGCGAGCGAGCTTCAGACCAACTTCTCGCAAACCGTGCGTCTGGCGGGTCAGATAATGCGCGGGGAAAGCGTACCGGGCATCAGTATGCAGCGCTCACTGCCGGCACTCCAGAGCCTGGCGCTCGCCCTGCTGGTTGTCGTGCTCACATGGCACACGCTGCACATCGTCCTGCGGGCTACGCTGGCCCGGCTGGAGCAATGGGTGGCCCGCAAGAACCGGGAAGCCGACACCCGCCGGGCTGCCACGCGCCGCCGCACCTCGCTGCACCAGCTCACCACGCACAGCAACGGGCGCAAGCTCATCGCCGTCATCCTTGCTTTCGCGCTCAATCTGCTGATGATAGGCGTGTCGGCGCTCGCCGGCTATGGAAGCGTCGTCGTGGCGCCACTGGGCGGCCCCATGAGCGCATTGGCGGCCACCCAGTTTCTGACGGCATTCATGGTCGTGCAGGGCCTCAAGACAATATCGATCGCCACCTTCAGTCCAAACTATCCCGGCCTGCGCCTGCTGCCCATGCCGACCGGCGCGGCGCGTTTCTGGAATCGCTGGTTGGGAAACATTCTGGGCATCACGGGATATACGCTGCTGCTGGTCGTACCCATGATCCAGGCCCTGATGATCCCGGCACTGGGGCATATCCTGGGTCTGTTCGTGATGACGGCGGTGTATGTGTACGCCACAAACGTGATCTGGTCGCGACGCCATATTGTGCGTCGGGCCCTGGAACAGCATGCCGACGACGCCAGCGCCGCGCTTTCCGGCACCTTGCTGCGTGTGCTGGCGCGCACCTGGCACTGGCTGGTGATCGCTTATTTCAGCGTGCTCTTCATTGTCAGCCAGACCGACTCGCAGGAAGCCCTCGGTTTCATGGGTCAGGCCACGGCGCAGACCCTGATCGCGCTGCTGGTGGGCAGCACCCTGATTGCCATGGTATCGAACCGGGTTGCGCGACGCATCGAACTGCCGCACCAATGGCGCAGGACCCTGCCCTCACTGGAAGCACGCATCAATGCCTATGTGCCCGCCTTTCTGCGCGGCGTGCGCCTGTTCATCTTCATTGCAACCAGCCTCGTGATACTGGATGCCTGGCATGCCTTCAATCTGGCTGACTGGCTGTTTTCCACGCAGGCCCAGGCCTTTCTGTCCACAATTCTCCATATCGCCATCATCCTGCTGATCGCCGCAATCAGCTGGACGGTGCTCGCAGCGATGATAGAGCATCGCCTGGGCAAGTCGGGTGGTCCCCACGGCCCGACCGAAAGAGAGAAAACCCTGCTCATGCTGCTGCGCAGTGCTGCTGCAGTCACCATTACCACGCTGACCACCCTGGTCGTGCTTTCGCAGATCGGCATCGATATCGGGCCACTGGTCGCCGGGGCCGGGGTTGCCGGTCTGGCCATTGGTTTCGGCGCTCAGAAGCTGGTGCAGGATGTGATCACCGGCATCTTCATCCAGCTGGAAAACGGCATGAACCAGAATGATGTGGTGCAGGTGGCCGGGCTGTTTGGCACCGTCGAGCGGATCAGCATCCGCTCGGTCGTCATCCGCACCATGGACGGCGGCTATCACCTGATTCCGTTTTCTGCGATAGACAAGCTTGCCAACCACACGCGGGACTACGGCTACCATTACGGCGAATATCGCATCGCCCACCGTGAAAGCGTCGAACATGCGACCGCCCAGTTGCGCGCCGCCTTCGAAGTACTGAAGCAGGATCCCAAGCTGGCACCCGAGCTGCTGGACGACATCTCCCTGCCCGGCGTCACCTCGCTTGACGAGCGCGGCTTCACGTTGCGGGTACTCATCAAGACCACTCCGGGCAACCAGTGGGCCATACAGCGGGCCTTCAACCGGCTGGTCAAGGAACATTTCGACGCCGCCGGCATCGAGATCCCCTACCCCCAGACGGTCGTACACTTCGGGCGCGATCGCCACGGGCATGCCGCACCCGTCGACGTGCGTCAGCTGAGCAACATCGAAGATGCACTGTTCGGCCGGAATGCACCGGGCCAGACACGCCGGGTGGCCACAAAAGAGGCCGGCGTTGAACCGACGCCCGGCACCGAGACCTGAGGCCGGCCTATGCACACCGATTGCCAGATCACACTTCCCGCAGACTTTCGCAGCAATGATTTCCTGCGCTACCACCTGCGTGATGATGCGGGCGGAAGCGAAGCGTCGACCGCCGACGGTCTGCGCAAGGGGCTGGCCTGGCATGGCCGCCCCGCCCTGCTCGACATTGCCCTCTCGGATCGCCGGCTGGATGCCCGCATGCGTGTTGACGGCGGCCCTGCGCCATCGCAAGCCGAATTGCGCGCAATGCTGGTGCGCATGACGGGGCTGGATCAGGATATTGCCGGCTTCGAGGCGGCAGTGGCCGCACACCCGAGCCTGGGCCCGCTGGTGAAGGCGCAGTCAGGCCTGCGTGTGGCTGTCACCGCCACACCATTCGAAGCCCTGGCCTGGGCAGTGCTGGGCCAGCAGATCAGTGTCAAGGCTGCTACCGCCATCCGGCGGCGTTTCGTGCAGGCGGCCGGCCTGCACCACCCGGATGGCCTGTACTGCCATCCGGATGCCGCCATCGTTGCAGCCATGTCACAGGAAACCATGCAGGCGGCCGGCCTGTCACGCACCAAGGCGCAAACGCTGGAATTGATCAGTCATGCCGTCGTCGACGGTCGTCTGCCTCTGGATGCCTGGCTCGACGCGCCGCCCATTCCGGACATGCAGGACCAGTTGCTGGCCCTGCGCGGCATTGGCCCCTGGACCGCCAGCTATACCCTGCTGCGCGGCTATGGCTGGCTGGACGGTTCACTGCACGGCGATGTCGCCGTGCGCAATGCCCTGGGCACCCTGCTGGGGCAGGAAAAGGCGGCCTCGACCGCGCAGACCCAGGCCTGGCTGGCCGACTTCACGCCCTGGCGGGCACTGGCGGCCGCCCACCTGTGGGCGTCACGCGCGCTTCAGGCCTGAAAACCCGCCGAAGCGAACGCCTGACTCCGCTACCTGGCGGCAGCCACCGCCTTCTGCCACAGTCCGATGATCTCGTCATAACGTGCTGCCGCTTCCATGGGATCCGTGGGTTCCACCTTGAAATCCGACACGTTGGGCAGCTTGGTCAGTGCCGCAACATCGATGTCGGCGCGCGTGGGCCGGCGGAAATTCTGCACCAGCTCGGCCTCCTGTACCGCCTTGGACAGCAGGATGTCGTAGATCTGATGCGCCGCTTCGGCGCCATTGCGCGGATTCTTGATGACGGCCACTGCCTCGGGAGCCACAAATGCGCCATCTTCCGGATAGACAATGCTTATCCCTTTCTGTCCGCCGGCAATGTAGGCGTAGGCGGCATATTCCATGGTGATGCCAATTGGATACTCACCATTTGCGACGCTTTTGTACACCTGGCCCGAGCTCTTGGAGACATCGACATTGGCGGCCAGCTGATTCAGTCCGTCCGCACCGTACAGCTGGTGGATGCCATAGACCTGGTCATAGGCACTGCCCGAGCTGCCTGCATCACCGATGATGATCTTGCCTTTCCACTTGGGATCGAAAAGATCACTCCAGCGCGTGGGTGCGGGCATACCCCGCAGCTGACGCTCGTTGACCATGATGATCATCACGTGCGCGTTCGTACCCGTCCACAGCTTATCCTTGCCGATGAACTGCGGGTCCATGCCTGCAGCTTCAGGCGAGACATAGCTCTCGAAATTATGCGCAAAGGCGGCCATAGTACCGAAACCCCCGCCCCAGACGACATCGCCCAGGGGGTTGGCGACTTCCGCCTCGATGCGTTTCATCAGGGCGCCCGTGCCCGAGGTCACCTTCTGCACCTTCAGATCGGGCGCGACATCGCGCGCAATATCCAGCGCCGTGTCTATCACCTGCACATTGTTGGAGGTGTAGATCACCGCCTCGGCCGCCACGCCGGCCTGCCCCCACATCAGGGCTGCGCTGGCCAGCACCGGTAATACGAGGCGCTTCAGGCCTGTTGTCATTTGCATGATTCTTGTCCTTGAGTGTGATGATAAAACCTGATCACAGGCCGCAGATGCTTCAACGACCGCCGAACAGATCCAGTTTGAGGAAACGCACGGCCAGATAGACGGGCACCAGGATGACCACCATGAGCATGACCCCATACGATGAGGCCGTGGCCAGATAACCCGCATCGATCTGGCGGAACATCTGTATGGGCATGGTTTCCATGCCGCCATAGTACAACACGATGGTGGCGGAAATTTCCGCCAGTGAAGTGACCCACATCAGGATGGCGGCGGCAAGAATCGCCGGCTTCATCAGCGGCAGAACCACCTTGAAGAAACTGGCCAGTGGCGCCACACCAAGATTGATGGATGCCTCCTCTATCGAGTCGGGAATACTGTAGAGCGAGGACGAGGCCGAGCGGATGGAAAACGGCACCTTGCGCACGAAATAGGCGGCCGCCATGATCACCCAGGTTCCCGTGAGCACCAGGAAGCCGCTGTTGTAGGTATGGATGAGCGCAATGCCCAGCACCGTCCCCGAAATGGCCAGGGGCAGCATGACGACATAGTCCAGCACGCCCACGACCCACATGCGCTTCTTGACGATGAGGTAGCTGGTGACGATGGCGAAGAAAGTCCCGGCCACGGTCGCCACACTCGCCAGCATGACGGAATTGATGATGGGCTCGGGCGCATAGCGCAACGCCCTGATCATGTTGTCCAGCGTGAACTGCCCATACTGCATCACCGGCCCGCTGGCCTTGGTGAAGGCGCCGACGATGACGATGCTGGCAGGAATCATGGAAAACGCCACGAACACCACGGCGACACCGGTCAGCAACACGGCGGCCATCCCCCGGGCACGCACGGGACGGGGCGCCCGCCCCTGCTGCATGTGATAGGTCTTGCGCTCCACCAGGCGCTTCTGCACGAACAGCACCAGACCGACCAGCACCACCGAGGCCACCGCAAGCACGCTCTGCATGGTGGGATCACCCCCCATTTCGGAGAGAAATGTCGTGTAGGTGAGCGAAGACAACACATCGACGCGGCCGCCCACGATCATGGGGATGGAAAAATTATCCACCGCCAGCGTGAAGACGATCATGGCATTGATCACCAGCGCCGGTGCAAGCACCGGCAGGGTCACCGTCAGGGCACGGCGCAGATTGCTGGCACCCAGGTTGACGGCTGCTTCCTCTATGCTGCCATCTATGGCCTTCAGCGCCGCCAGCATGCCAATATAGACATAGGTGTAGTCATTCAGGATGAGTACGAAACACATCCCGAACCAGCCATAGAAGCTGGGCAGATAGATGCCGAAGTCTTCCAGGAACAGGCGCACGACGCCGTTGTTCCCCAGCAGCATCAGCCAGGCCTGCGAGACGATGATGTCGGGCAGCACGATGGTGGCCAGCGGCAACAGCGCCACCACACTCTTGCCCGGGAAGTCATAGCGCGCCACCACATAGGCCAGCGGTGCACCCAGCAACAACGTGCCGGCCACGGACGTCAGCCCCAGCCGTATGGTGTTGAGGAAAGCTTCGGTATAGGTGCTGTCGGAAAAGAAGGTGCGAAAACCGTCGAGGCTGACCTTGCCGGTCTGCATGTCCAGGGCACTGTGCTGAAACAGCGTGATCAGGGGCCACAGTACCAGGAGCACCAGCAAGGCCAGGCACAGCATCGCCGTAATGCCCCACGCCGAGGGCCGGTATCTTGCGGACAGGCCGAACATACCCGTCAGACCCTCACCAGACGACAGCCCGGCCCGAAATGCAGGCGCACGGCCGCGCCTTCCGCATGAACGGGATCAGTGCCTGAATGGACATCCACATTCACGACCTGCCCATCCGGAAGGCGTACGGCATAAGTCGCCTTGAAACCGAGATAGCGGCGGTAGAGAACCTCGCCCGGCACACCTTGCACCGGTGGCGCCGCTTCGGCCTGCGCTGCCTCCAGCGACAGATGTTCGGGCCGGGCCGCCAGCTGGACGGGGCCGTCGATAAGCGGCTCGTCCAGGTCGATCACACTGTCGTTGACCGTCAGACGCACGCCCGACGGCGACGCCTGGGCCGCATCCACGCGAATCAGGTTGGCGGCACCGATGAAGTCCGCCGCATACGCCGACACAGGACGGGCATACAGGCCTTCAGGACTGTCGAGCTGATCGACCCGGCCGCTGCGCAACAGGGCAATGCGATCCGACATGGACAGCGCCTCTTCCTGGTCATGCGTGACGAAGATGGCCGTGATGTCGAGCTCGCGCTGCAGCTGGCGGATCACATCGCGCATCTGGATGCGCAGCTTGGCATCCAGATTGGACAGCGGCTCATCCATCAGCAGCACACGGGGTTCGATCACCAGCGCACGCGCCAGCGCCACGCGCTGACGCTGGCCGCCCGAGAGCTCACCGGGGTAGCGCTGTTGCAGATGCCCGAGCTCGACGCGCTCCAGGATGTCGTTCACCCGGCGGCGGATATCGGCAGCCGAGCAGCGCCGCACGCGCAGGCCATAGGCCACATTGTCGAATACCGTCTTGTCGGGAAACAGGGCGTAGTCCTGAAACACCATGCCGGTCTCGCGCTTGTGGGCCGCCAGCCAGGTGACGTCCTGCCCGTCGATGAAGATCTGGCCTTCATCCGGATTGACGAAACCGGCAATCATGCGCAGCAGTGTCGTCTTGCCACAGCCGCTGGGTCCCAGCAGGGTGAAGAACTCGCCATGATGAATGTCGAGGCTCAATCGATCGATGATCGTGTTTTCGCCGTAGCGCTTGAGCACGGCGGCAATGCGGATATCGGCCATCAGACAGTGTGGTCGGGCTGGTTTTCAGGAGCAGCGCAGCGAAAGGCGTCCAGCGCCATGCAGGCCGCCTCGATGCGCAGCAGTACGGGCAGATCGCCCAGATCGCAATCGACGCGACGCGCGTTCAGCATTTGCGGTATCAGACAGGCGTCGGCCAGCCCGGGCTGATCACCATGACAGAAGCGTCCGGTCTGCGACTCGGAGGCCAGCCGGGCCTCGAGCACCTTCAGGCCGGCCATCACCCAGTGCGCATACCAGGCATCCCGCGCGGCATTATCCGCCCCCAGACTATGCTTCAGATATCGCAGGACGCGCAGATTATTCAGCGGGTGGATGTCACAGGCCACCGTCAGCGCCAGCGCACGCACGCGGGCCCGCCCCAGGGCATCTGCGGGCAGCAGCGCCGGATCGGGATGGGTTTCCTCGAGATATTCGATGATGGCCAGCGACTGGTCCAGCACCTGGCCCTGATCTTCCAGTGCCGGCACCAGGCCGGCGGGATTGATGGCACGATAGGCCGCACCATGATGCTCGCCGCCATTGGGCGCGCGCAGATCAACGGGCACGATGTCATGCGCCAGGCCTTTCAGATTGAGGGCGATGCGCACCCGATAGGCCGCCGAGCTGCGAAAATAGCTGTACAGTTTCATTCTTTCGCCTGCAGGGATTTCTTGCGTGACAGTTCACGCGGCAGAGGGAAGGAGACATTTTCCTTGATGCCCGGCAGGCTGCGCACCGAAGCCGCACCCAGGGACTTCAGATGCGCCAGTACGCGCTGCACGAGAATTTCCGGGGCCGATGCGCCGGCCGTGACGCCAATGCGCCGGCTGCCTTCCAGCCAGGCCGGATTGATCTGGGCGGGATCATCGATCAGATAGGCGCGCGATCCCTTGCGCTCGGCCACTTCGCGCAGCCGGTTCGAATTCGAACTGTTGGGGCTGCCGACCACAAGGACAAGATCACACTCGGGCGCCATGATCTTGACGGCATCCTGCCGGTTCTGCGTTGCGTAGCAGATATCGCTCTTCTTGGGCTCGGCAATACCCGGAAAGCGCGTACGCAGCGCATCCGCAATCGTGCGTGCATCATCCACCGACAGCGTCGTCTGGGTGACGAAGGCCAGATTATCCGGATCGCGCACCTGCAGCGCCTGCACATCCCCGACCGTCTCGACCAGATACATGCCGCCTTCGGCCTGGCCCAGCGTCCCTTCCACTTCGGGGTGGCCCTTGTGGCCGATCATGATGATTTCACGGCCGGCCGCACGCATGCGTGCAACCTCCACATGTACCTTGGTCACCAGCGGGCAGGTGGCATCGAAGATCCGCAGACCGCGTGCGTCGGCCTGGGCACGCACCTCACGCGATACGCCATGCGCCGAGAAGATGACGATGGAGCCGCCGGGCACATCCTCGAGATCATCGATGAAGATGGCGCCCTTGCGTCGCAGATCCTCGACCACATAACGGTTGTGCACGATCTCGTGACGCACATAGATGGGCGCGCCATGCAGCTCGAGCGCCCGCTCGACGATATCGATCGCACGATCGACGCCCGCGCAGAACCCGCGCGGCTCGGCAAGCACCACCTCGGGCGCCAGCGCTTGAAATGGAGAATCGGACATTACAGGACCCCCAGCAAATAGACTTCGATACGCAGGTCATGGCCGGCGAGCGGGTGATTGAAGTCAAATACCACACCCTCGTCAGTCCAGGCCTTGAGCACACCCGAGTAGCGCCCGCCATTGGGCGCCACGAACTCGACCATATCGCCGGGCTCGAAACTGCCTTCGGGATCGGCGTGGCGCTCGAGAAACTCTCGCGACAGCGTCTGGACCAGCTCGGGATTGCGACGGCCATAGGCCTCATCAGCCGGAAGATCGAACTCGAGCTGATCGCCTTCCGTCAGGCCGACCAGACGCGACTCGATACCATCGGCCCATTGCCCCATGCCCATCTGCAGGGTGGCAGGCCGATCGGTGAAAGTGTCGACGAAACATTGCCCGGCAAGAGGGCCGGACAGGAACTCGATACGATAATGCAGGGTCAGATAAGAAGCTGGCCCCGCACGCGCGGCGGAGGATTGGGCGGAAAACGGCACGAATGATGACGTGAGCAATTAAACGGTTGCCCGGCATTGTAACGCGCCGGACAGGCGCTGAATCGTCAGGGCATGGTTCAGGAAGGGGTATTGGGAAAGGGTATTGGGAGCGATGCACTACACCTGCCCCCGCTCGGCCAGTGAAGTGGCACCGTTGCCCGTCACGATCAGATGATCCAGCAGACGGATATCCACCAGGGCGAGCGCACTCTTGAGATGACGTGTCAGGGCAAGATCCGCCTGACTGGGCTCGGCCACACCGCTGGGATGGTTGTGCGCAAGAATGAGAGCGGCGGCATGATGACCCAGAGAGGCCTTGACGATTTCGCGCGGATAGACGGAAGCCTGCGTCAGCGTCCCGCGCGACACTTCCTCGGCAGCAATGAGCCGGAACTGGCTGTCCAGATAAAGGGCCATACAATGCTCTATGCTCAGATGCCCCAGGTGGGTGATGCAATACTGGCGCACGCGCTCGGGGCGATCGAGCGCCACGCCCCGGCGCAGTTCCTCTTCCAGGGCACGCCGGTTCAGCTCGCTGATAGCCTGCAGCTCGCATACCTTGGCCACGCCAAGGCCATGGATGCGCAGCAGGCGCGCGGCATCTGCGGCCAGCAGTGCACGCAGGCCGCCAAACTCGTCCAGCAAGGCGTGGCCCAGCGCCACGGCGTCACGGCCCTTGACGCCGGTGCGCAGGATGATGGCAAGCAGCTCGGCCGAAGTCAGTACATGCGCCCCGTGCGCCAGGAGGCGCTCGCGCGGACGTTCGGAGAGCGGGACGAGATCGGAAGGCTTCATGGACGGGCTCGCTGGAATGACGTGAATGCCCCCAGCTTGCCAGTGCCGGCGCCCGGCATGAAGCGGCACGACCCGGTTTGATCCGTGCGTATTCATGCGTGCTTGCCGAAATCAGCGGCCGGCGTGTTAATATAGCAGGCTTGAATGGAAAACCACGCTGGGCAACCACAAACAGGAATCCGAAATGAAAGAAGGCATCCACCCCGAATACCGTGAAGTGGTGTTCCTGGATCAGCAGACAGGCAATCACTTCATCTCGCGCTCATCGCTGAACAGCCGTGAAACCATCGATATCGATGGCAAGACCTACCCGCTGTTCAAGTGTGATGTGACGTCCGAGTCGCATCCCTTCTATACCGGCGCCCAGACGCGCATCGTCGAAACCGGCCGGGTCGAGAAGTTCCGCGCCCGGTTCGCACGCACGGCCGGTACCCTGCGCAAGTCCTGACAGGCAGCGTCCAGGGCAGCCGGCGCCCAGCGTTTTGCAAAGGCAGCCCCACGGCTGCCTTTTTCAATCTAAGATGGGCTGTCATCGCCCAGTAGCTGTCGTTGCCCAGAATTCAAGCGTCCGTGCCTGCCCTGCCCTCCACACCCGCCCGCCTTACATCCCCGGCCACTGCCAAGCTGCCGCGCATTGTGCTGCTGATTGTCGGTGTGGTCTACATTCTGGCGGGGCTGTTCTTTCGCGATCCCTGGAAGACCGACGACGTTGCCGGGCTGGCCAGCATGCTTGCCATTGTGGATGGGTGGCAACCCGGCCACTGGCTGCTGCCGGCACCGGCGCCGGCAGCAGACGTCATACCACTGCCCGGACCACTGGCCAGCTGGGCCGGAGCACTCAGCATCTATGTGCTGGGACCGTTATTCAGCCTGTTTGCCGGCCCTCTGGACGGCGCCATCATCGCCTCGCGCATTCCCAATCTGCTGTGGTTTGCCTTGATGTGCCTGTCAGTCTGGTACGGCAGCTATCTGCTCGGACGTCGTCCGGAAGCACAACCGCTGGCGCTGCCTTTCGGCGGCGAACCCGGCGCACCGGATTACGGGCGTATGATCGCCGATGCCGCCCTGCTGCTCATCGTGGCCACCGTCGGCATCATCTGGCGCATGCATGAGACCTCGGGCGTCCCGGCACTCATTGCCTTCCAGGCGCTGGCATTCTATTCCGTGGCCCGCATGCTCGACCGTCCCGCCTGGGGTGCCTTTACCCTGGGCCTGGCACTGGCGGCAAGCTTTCTTGCACGCGGCCCGATGGGTGCCATGCCCGTATTTCTGGGCACACTGTTGTGCTGGCGCCCCGGAACAGGCCTGTGGGCACGCCGGTACTGGCTGACAGCCGCACTCGCACTGGCCGCCACCCTCGTTCTTTCCTGGTGGTGGGCGGCGTGGCAGGCGACGCCGGCAAGCGCAATACTGTGGTGGCAGGATCAGCTCACGGGACTGCGCGTCTTCAATCCCGCCAATCTGGCCGGCGTGCTGCGTGACTTGCCCTGGTTCCTGTGGCCCACCTGGCCGTTCGCACTGTTGGCCCTGTGGCGCTGGCGCCAGTGGCTGCACGCACCCCATATCTGGGTGCCTGCGATGTTTGCCCTCATGCCGCTGCTCGGTATGTTTGTGCGCGATTCCGTCTTCGAACCGGAATACAGCCTGCTGGCCGTGCCCTGTGCCGTACTGGCCTCCTTTGCCCTGCCCACCTTGCGCCGCGGTGTGGTGAACTCGCTCGACTGGTTTGCCGTCATGTGCTTCACGCTGACCTGTGCCACGGTCTGGCTGGGCTGGGTTGCATTGCACACCGGCTGGCCGGCGCAGATTGCACGCAATATCGCACGCCAGACGGCGGGTTACGAACCCGCCCTGTCCTGGATACCGGTATCCATTGCTGCCGTGGGCACCCTGCTCTGGCTGGCGCTGGTCCGCTGGCGGCTGGTCAGCCGTCCGGCGGCGCTGTGGCGCGGCACGGTACTGTCGGCCGGTGGGCTGATTGCCACCTGGCTGCTGCTGGCAACACTCTGGATGCCGGTACTGGATTATGTGCGCAGCTACCGGCAGGTTTCCGCCGAGCTGAAGCAGGTTCTGCTCGCCCGGGGCGATGTGCCGTGCGTGGGCATGCTGGACGTCGGCCAGGGCCAGCGCGCCTCCTTTCTGGTATTCGACGGCATACGGCTGTCGAACCAGGCCGGCTGCCCGCTGGTGCTGCAACAGACGTCACCGGCGGCCGTGCGCGGCGGCCGCGTGACCACCCCGCCGGGCAGCGACGTCATCTGGCAGGGCAAGCGACGTCCCGACCGGCACGAGATGTTTCGCCTGTTGCAGGCCGGCGAACACTGAACAGGCCGCACGCGGCGTCAGGAACGCTCGCGATAGATGTAATCGCGCCGCCACGGATAGCTGAGATCATCCGGATAATCGAGCTCATCGGCGCGCGCAGAGCCCCGGCGTGCCGCCAGTACCTGATGCAGTGCAATCCAGCCATGCTCGAAACCCATGGCACAACCCGCCAGATACATACGATAGGCGCGTAGCGAACGCTCGCCCTGCTCGCCCGACAGGGTGGCGCGCGCCTCATCCAGCCGCGCTTCGAGCGCATCGCTCCAGGCCCATAGCGTGCGTGCATAATGCGGACGCAGATTCTCGATGTCGAGATCCTCGAGCCCCCCTTCGGCCAGACTGACCAGCACCTGGCTGATATGGGTGAGCTCACCGCCCGGGAAAATGAATTTCTCGATGAAATCCCCCATGCCTGCGCCCAGGCTCGTATTGTCGATACCACCGGCGGTGATGCCGTGATTGAGCAACAGCCCGCCCGGGCGCAGCAGGCCTCGCAGCTTGGAGAAATAGGCCTTGAGCTGGGCGCGCCCGACGTGCTCGAACATGCCCACGGAGGCAATCTTGTCAAACGGCTGCGCATCATCGAGGTGCCGGTAGTCCAGCAGATCCATACGCACGCGTCCCGTCAGGCCTTTCTCCTCGATCAGGCGATTGACATAGGCGTGCTGGTTGCGTGACAGGGTAATGCCCGTGGCATTCACTCCATAGTGCTCGGCCGCCCACAACAGGAGGCCGCCCCAGCCCGCACCCACATCCAGGAAACGCTCGCCCTCGCGCAGATCGAGCTTGCGGCAGATGTGATCGAGCTTGGCCTCCTGAGCCTGGGCGACGCTGAAGCCGGGCTCGCGATAATAGCCGCAGGAATAGACCCGCCGCGGATCCAGCCACAAGGCATAGAAATCGTCCGACAGGTCATAATGAAACTCGATCTGGCGCGCATCACGCTCCACCGAATGGCGCCACACCGAAACCAGACGGGCAATCAGGTCGGTCAGCCAGCCAACCCGGGCCGCCTCCACCGGCGAGCCCGGCAGTATGGCCGCTGCCAGATGCATGAGCTCGCGCATGGACCCGTCGACATCGAACTTGCCTTCGACATAGTCCTCGCCCAGCTTGCCGACCTGGCCGGCGGCAAGATTGGACAACACCGCAATGTCCTTGATCAACAGACTGACTGGCGCATCCCGGGCACCGAGACGGGTGCCATCGGGCATCACCAGTTGCACGGGTGCCGGCAGCCGTGCCAGCCTGGCCTCCACAGCAGACACGATGGAACTCAAGATAACTCTCCCTTTTTATCTCAAGGATGGACTACCGGAACCCCATTTGTCCCGGAACCTGCGTGCTACACTGCACACGTCTTTGACTTGTCCTTACAATTTATCATCAAAGACTGCCCGCCTCACCCCACCATCGCATGACGTCGCCCACAGACACTTCGTTTCCCAACCGGATTCCGGGGTGGCTGCTGCTCATGGGCCTGCTCACGGCGCTCGGCCCGCTGGCCATCGACATGTATCTGCCGGCGTTTCCCGCGATCGCGCAGGACCTGGGCACACACCACGGCCATGTGGAACAGACGCTTGCCGGCTATCTTTTCGGACTGGCGCTTGCCCAGCTTTTCTACGGCCCCATCGCCGACCGCTTCGGACGCAGGCGCCCCCTGCTCCTGGGCCTGTGCATCTTCATCATCGCTACCATGGGCTGCGCACAGGCGCAGGATATCGGGCACCTCGTCGGCTGGCGCATTGCCCAGGCCTTTGGCGGCGCGGCCGGTATGGTGATTCCGCGCGCCGTCATCCGCGACAACTTCGACACTCGCGATGCCTCGCGCGCACTCTCGCTACTGCTGCTCATCATGGGGGTCACACCCATTCTTGCGCCCATCCTCGGCGGCCAGCTGCTCATCTGGACAAGCTGGCGCTGGATCTTCCATGCCATGACCCTCATCGCCGGCCTGCTGCTGCTCAGTGCCATGATCGGCATGCGCGAGACACTGGCGCGCGAATACGTCACGCCGCTGCGTCCGGGCATCATTGCACGCAATTATCGCGAACTGCTCGCCCACCGGCGATTCCTGTGCTACACCCTGGCCGGCGGCTTCGGCTCGGCCGGCATGTTCACCTATATCGCCGGCTCGCCGCGCATCTTCATGGAGATCTACGGCGTGGATCCGCGCTGGTTCGGCGTGCTCTTCGGCCTGAACGCCGCCGCGCTCATCGTCAGTTCGCAGATCAGTGCCCGCCTGCTCAGCCGTCATGCACCCGAACAGCTGCTGCGCCGCGCCCAGGTCAGCCTGGTCGCCATGACCATCCCGGCATTGGCACTCACCCTGGCTGATCAGCTGGACCTGATCATGTTGATGTTTTCGCTGATGGGTTTCATGGCCAGCCAGGGTTTTGTGAACCCGAATTCGGCGGCGCTTGCGCTGCACGAGCAGGGGCACAGGCTGGGGGCGGCATCGGCCATGATGGGCGCACTGCAGATGCTTTGCGGTGCCGGCGCCGGCGTGCTTGTGAGCCTGTGGCAGTCTGCAGACGCCCTGCCACTGACCGGCCTGCTGGCCGCCTGCGCACTGCTGTCATGGCTGTTCGGACGACTGGCCCTGAAGGGTGATTGAACTCGGGCGGTAATCCGGTGTAGAATGCTATGTTTCACTGAGTTGAGATCAAGGGGATCAAGCATGGCCCGAGTATGCCAGGTAACCGGAAAAGGCCCGATGACGGGCAACAATGTCTCGCACGCCAACAACAAGACACGGCGTCGCTTCCTGCCTAACCTGCAATCGCGGCGTTTCTGGGTTGAAAGCGAAAACCGCTGGGTACGCCTGCGCGTATCGGCCCAGGGACTGCGCACCATCGACAAGAACGGCATCGATGCCGTACTGGCCGACATGCGTGCCCGCGGCGAAATCGCCTGAGCGCTGATCAGGCAACAGCCGGCAAGGCAACAGCAGCGGACTCAACCCTCTATTAGGACAGTATCATGGCTAAAGGCATTCGTGAAAAGATCAAGCTCGAATCTTCGGCGGGCACGGGACACTTCTACACCACCACGAAGAACAAGCGCAACAACCCGGAAAAACTGGTCGTCAAGAAGTATGACCCCGTGGTGCGCAAGCACGTCGAATACAAGGAAACGCGCCTGCGCTGATCCGCAATCGACCATGCCCCCATCAGGCCCCGCTGTGCGGGGCCTTTTGCGTGATGCATCCGGATGCCGCATCCCCATGCCTCTATAATGAGCTGTTTCTCCCACTCTCTCACTTCCGCTTTCGTTGCCGCCCATGCAGGATCGCTACCTCCCCCTTGATATCGAACACGCCGCACAGGCACACTGGGAGGCCACCCAGGCCTACCAGGTCCATGAAGATGCCCGGGACGCCCGGGACAGGCCAAAACCCAAGTTCTATGCCTGCTCCATGCTGCCCTACCCCAGTGGCCGGCTGCACATGGGCCATGTACGCAACTACACCATCAACGACATGATGGCACGCCAGCTGCGTATGAGCGGCTACAACGTGCTCATGCCCATGGGCTGGGATGCTTTCGGCATGCCGGCGGAAAATGCCGCCTTGCGCTCGGGCGTGCCGCCCGCCAGGTGGACCCGGGACAACATCGCCACCATGAAGGGGCAGATGCAGGCCATGGGTCTGGCCATCGACTGGTCGCGCGAGATGTGCGCCTGCGATCCTGACTACTATCGCTGGAACCAGTGGTTCTTCCTGAAGATGCTGGAAAAGGGCATCGCCTACCGCAAGACGCAGATGGTCAACTGGGATCCCGTAGACCAGACGGTGCTCGCCAACGAACAGGTCATCGACGGCCGCGGATGGCGCTCCGGCGCACTGGTCGAGAAGCGCGAAGTACCCGGTTACTACCTGCGCATCACGGATTATGCCGAAGAACTGCTGGATGCCGTGCGCAATGACCTGTCGGGCTGGCCCGAGCGCGTGCGCACCATGCAGGAGAACTGGATCGGGCGCAGCGACGGCGTGCGCTTCGCCTTCACGCACGACATCCGCGATGCGCAGGGTGAACTGATCCAGGATGGTCGCATGTACGTGTTCACCACAAGAGCCGATACCATCATGGGGGTCACCTTCTGCGCCGTGGCGCCCGAACACCCCCTGGCCACGCATGCGGCCCAATCCCGCCCCGGGCTGGCGGCCTTCATCGAG
This sequence comes from Castellaniella sp., assembly GCA_041655275.1. Taxonomy (GTDB): domain Bacteria; phylum Pseudomonadota; class Gammaproteobacteria; order Burkholderiales; family Burkholderiaceae_B; genus JAJYRX01. The sequence goes on from JBBAFU010000006.1 coordinate 27,681, forward strand.
GAATGCCGTCAGGGCGGCCAGACCGAAGCTGATCTGGCCACGCGTGAAAAAGCGGGCATGGATACCGGCCTGAGCGTCATTCATCCACTCAGCGGCGCGGCCGTTCCCGTATGGGTGGGCAACTATGTGCTCATGAGCTATGGCGACGGCGCCGTGATGGGCGTACCGGCGCACGATGAGCGCGACTTTGCCTTCGCGCTCAAGTACGCGCTGCCCATCCGCGATGTGGTGGCCCAGGAAGGCAGGGAGTACCAGGCAGGCGTCTGGCAGGACTGGTATGCCCTTGCCGACGAAGGCCGTACGATCAACTCCGGCAAGTACGACGGGCTGAGCCCGGGCGCAACCCGCGAGGCGGTGGCCGAAGACCTGATCGCCCGGGGCCTGGGCGAACGCCAGACCACCTGGCGGCTGCGCGACTGGGGTATTTCGCGCCAGCGCTACTGGGGCACACCCATCCCCATCATCCACTGCGCCGATTGCGGACCCGTACCGGTACCCGAGGAAGATCTGCCCGTCATCCTGCCCGATGACCTCGTGCCCGACGGCACGGGCAATCCGCTCGACAAACACGAGGCCTTCCTGGCCTGCCAGTGCCCCCGCTGCGGAAAGGACGCCCGCCGCGAAACCGACACCATGGACACTTTTGTCGATTCATCCTGGTACTTCATGCGCTATACCTCGCCGGGCAACAACGAGGCCATGGTGGATGCGCGCAATGATTACTGGATGCCCATGGACCAGTACATCGGCGGTATCGAGCACGCCATCCTGCACCTGCTGTATGCGCGCTTCTGGACACGGGTCATGCGCGACATGGGTATGGTGAACTTCAGCGAACCATTCACGCGCCTGCTCACCCAGGGCATGGTGCTCAACCACACCTACACGCGGCGCAAGCCCAACGGCAGCCTGGAGTACTTCTGGCCCCAGGACGTGCGCAATACCCTGGACGATCACGGCAACATCGTCTCTTCGGTGCTTATCAGCGACGGCCGGCCGGTCACCTACGCCGGCATCGGCACGATGTCGAAATCGCGCAACAACGGGGTGGACCCGCAGTCACTGATCGACACCCTGGGTGCCGATACCGCACGCCTCTTCGTCATTTTCGCCAGCCCGCCCGAACAGACGCTCGAGTGGTCCGACACCGGGGTGGAAGGCGCGCACCGCTTCCTGCGCCGCCTGTGGGCCTACTGCCATCGCCGCCGGGCCGACATCCTGCGCGGGCAGGAAAGCGCCGGCGCGGATACGGCACCGGGTGCCGCTGCAGCGGTAGTCCGCCGCGAGATCCACCAGTTGCTGGGCAAGGCCGACTACGATTACCAGCGCATCCAGTACAACACGGTGGTATCCACAGGCATGAAGATGCTCAACAGCCTGGAGGATTTCGAAAGCGCAGCGACGCCGGCCGATGATGCCGTAGTGGCCGAGCTGGCTTCCATCATGCTGCGCGTGCTCTACCCGGTTGTGCCCCATATCACCTGGCAGCTGTGGCGTGATCTGGGCTACGAAGCCGGCCATGGCGACCTGCTCGACGCACCCTGGCCAACCGTGGATGCCGCTGCGCTCGAAGCGGACGAGGTCGAGCTCGTCCTGCAGGTCAACGGCAAGCGCAGGGGCACACTCACGCTGCCCGCCGATGCCGGCAAGACCGACATCGAAGCAGCGGCAACGGCACACGAGGCCAGCCGCCGCTTTCTTGAAGGGCGCCCTGCACGGCGTGTCATCATCGTGCCCGGCAAGCTCGTCAACGTGGTGGGCTGAAGATGCCTGCGCGCCGGCCTGCTGCACGCGCCCTGCTGCCCTGGCTGATCCTCGGCCTGTGCATCGCGCTCATGGCCGGCTGCGGCTTTCACCTGAAGGGCAGCACACCACTGCCCTTCGATACCCTCTACACCAATATCGACGGGAACAGCCGCTTCGGCTCGGCATTGCGTCGCGCCGTGGTCGCCGGTTCGCCGCAGACCCGCTTCGTCAACTCGCCCGACGAGGCCCAGGCACGCCTCATCCAGCTCGAGCATCAGCAACGCCTGCGCGAGGTGGCCATCGATGCAGCCGGGCATGTCGAAGACTACGAGCTCAACCTCGAGTTCGTCTTTCAGGTAACGGATGACCAGGGGCGCATACTGCTGGGCCCCACCCGCCTGCGCGTGCTGCGGGAGCTGCCCTATGATCCCGACGCCGCCCAGGCCAAGGATGACGAGATCAGCCATGTCTTCGAGGATATGCTGCAATCCCTGGTCGGACGCATCATCCATCGCCTGACGGCGCCCGAACTGCGCCAGGCCTGGGAGCAATCCCGCCAGAACACCGGCAAGGCCGCCGGGGGCTGAAAGCCATGGCGCGCCCCATCGATGCCGACCGCTTCATCGCCCAGCTGGAACGCAAGCCGGACACGCCCCTGGATTGCCTGTATGTGATCACCGGCAACGAAGTGCTGCTGGCCAATGAGTGCGCCGACGCACTGCGCCGGGCGGCGCTGGGTCACGGTTTCGAGGAAAGGATCTCGCTCACCCTGGATGCCCGCAGCGACTGGACCACCCTGCGCAATGCCACTGAAGTGATGTCGCTGTTTGGCAGCGGCCGCATGGTGATGGTGTCACTGCCGTCCGGACGGCCGGGACGCAACGGCGGCGAGGCCTTGCAGGCGCTGGCCGAATCGGCACGCAGCGGCCGCCTGGACGGTGTACTTGTCATGCTGAGCCTGCCGCAACTGGATGCCGCCACCCGCAAATCTCGCTGGGCGCAGGTTCTGTTCGACGCGGCCACCGTCATCGAGGTCAGGGAACTCGGGCGCGAACGGCTGCCGGCCTGGATTGCCGAACGGCTGGCCCGCCAGCAACAGCACACCGACGAGGCCACGCTGCAATGGATGGCCGACAAGGTGGAAGGCAATCTGCTGGCGGCCTTCCAGGAAGTGCAGAAGCTCGGCCTGCTCCATCCCCCGGGCGAGCTCACTGCCGAAACCGTCGAGCAGGCCGTACTCCATGTCGCCCGTTACAATGTCTTCGGATTGCGTGACGCCGTGCTTTCGGGACAGGCGCGGCGTGCGCTGGCCATGCTGGCCGGTCTGCGCGCCGAAGGGGAGGCCCTGCCGCTGGTGCTCTGGGCCATCGGCGACGAGACGCGCGTACTGGCGCGCCTGGCAGCGGCCCGTGAGCAGGGCAATCTGTCTGCCGAACTGCGCAAGCAACGCATCTTTGCCCAGCGTGAGCGGCTGCTGCGTCAGGCGCTGGACCGCGTGGCGCCCGGGGTCTGGCCGGCGGCCGTGCGACACGCTCACGACATTGACTGCCTGATCAAGGGTTTGCGACCGGAAGGCCGGCTTGCCGACCCCTGGCAGGAACTGGCGCAACTGGCCCTGCGCATTGCCGGGCCGGCACGCCGGACGCACTGAAAAGGAATTCGCCATGACCACGGATGACACTGCAACGGACATCAAGGCCGAAATGCTGCGCCTGGGCCGCCAGGCCCGCCAGGCGGCCACACTGCTGCGTAACGCCTCGGGCCAGTCCAAGGCCAGGGCATTGCGCGCCATGGCGCGCCAGCTGACCGCCCACAAGAGCACGCTGCAGGCGGAAAACGCGCGCGATCTGGAACAGGCGCGTGCGCGCGGCCTGGATAACGCCCTGCTCGATCGCCTGACGCTGTCGGACCGTGCCGTGGAGACCATGGTCACAGGGCTGGAGCAAATTGCCGCCATGCCCGACCCCATCGGCGAGATCAGCGCAAGCACGCTGCGGCCCAACGGCATGCGCGTGGCACGCATGCGTGTACCACTGGGTGTCATCGGCATCATCTATGAATCGCGCCCCAACGTCACCATCGATGCCGCTGCACTGTGCCTGAAATCCGGTAATGCCACCCTGCTGCGCGGTGGCAGTGAGGCCCTGCACTCCAACATCGCCCTGGGCAGGATCATCCAGGAAGGCCTGGCCGATGCCGGCCTGCCGGCGCATGCGGTCCAGGTTGTCGCCACCACCGACCGGGCCGCCGTGGGCGAGCTCATCACCATGACGGAGCATGTCGATGTGATCGTGCCGCGCGGGGGCAAGGGCCTGATCGCGCGCCTGAGCGCCGAAGCGCGCGTGCCGCTCATCAAGCATCTGGACGGCAACTGCCACCTGTACGTGGATGCGCATGCGGACCCGGCCTGCGCCCTGGCGGTGGCCGTCAATGCCAAGACCTATCGCTACGGCATCTGCGGCGCCATGGAGACCCTGCTGGTGCATGCCGACATCGCGCCGGCATTCCTGCCCGGTCTGGCGGAAGCCCTTGCCGGCAAGGGCGTGGAACTGCGCGGCTGCGAACAGACCTGCGCGCTCGTATCACAGGCTGTGCCGGCGAGCGCAGAAGACTGGGATACGGAATTCCTCGCGCCGATTCTTGCCATCCGCATCGTCGACAGCATCGAGGCCGCCATCCTTCATATTGAAAGACACAGTTCGGGGCATACCGAATCCATTGTCACCGAAGACATCACTGCGGCGGAACGCTTCCAGCGCGAAGTGGATTCCAGCTCGGTATATGTGAACCTGCCCACCTGCTTCGCCGACGGCTTCGAATATGGTCTGGGTGCCGAGATCGGCATCTCCACCGACCGCCTGCATGCCCGCGGACCTGTCGGCCTGGAAGGCCTGACCACCCTCAAATGGGTGCTCAACGGCCAGGGCCAGCTGCGCGGGTGACGAGACCCCATCATGCTGTGGATCAAGACCCTGCACATCGTCATGGTGGCATCATGGTTCGCCGGCCTGTTCTACCTGCCGCGCATCTTCGTGAATCTGGCACAGGAAACGGATGTCTACACCCAGGAGCGCCTGCTGGGCATGGCCACCCGGCTCTATCGCTTCATGACGCCGCTGGGTGTCATCGCCCTGGGGCTGGGACTGTGGCTGCTCATGGGCTACGGTATCGGCGCCGGGCAGGGCTGGATGCACGCCAAGCTGGCCCTCGTGGTCGTACTCATCATCTATCATGGCGTGTGCGGACGCTATCTTCGCCGCTTCCAGCGCCACGCCAACATGCGCAGCCATCGATTCTATCGCTGGTTCAATGAAATTCCCGTACTGCTGCTGGTTGCCGTGACGGCGCTGGTGGTGATACGCCCTTTCTGAGGCCGCATACCCGGCCCCGCCCTGCTTCCTGCCATGACTGATTCTCCTTCCCGCCGCCGCCTGACGCTGAAGACGGCAAAAACAGCCAGGGCGACCAAAGCAGTCGGAGCGACCGGAGCGGCCCGGGGCCCCGCCCGGGACGCCCGGGACCCCGGGACCGGACCCGAACGCCGGCGCAGCGGTGCGCGAGCCCACCAGGCACGACTGCGGGCATTTCAACGCGCCCGGGAGGCGGACAGCAGGGTATCGGTGGCAGCAGCGGCCGGCCAGGCTGACGCCGGGACCACGCGCGAGCGGGCCCCGCGCGAAATGCCCGAGGAAGTCTTTGCGCTGTTTGCCCCCTGCCCCCAGGGTCTGGAAGCCGTGCTTGCCGGGGAGCTCATCGGCCTTGCAATGGACGACGTGCGTCCGGGACGGGCAGGCTGTCACTTCCGCACCGATTGGGCGGGCATGATGCGCGCCAACCTGCACTCGCGCCTGGCCACACGCATTCTGGTGCAGGTTGCCCAGGCACCGGTGCGCAGGGAAGATGACATCCTGGCACTCGCCAGCGCCACCCCCTGGGAGCGCTGGTTCGGACCCAGGGATCGGCTGCGCGTCGATACCTCAGCCATTCGCAGCCCCATGCAGAGTCTGGATTACTGCAACCTGCGCGTGAAGGACGGCATCTGCGACCGCCTGCGCGCCCGGGAGGGCGCCCGGCCCGACGTCGATACCGTACGCCCCGATGCGCGTGTTCATCTTTTCCTGGATGCCGACAGCGCCACCCTGTACCTGGACACCTCGGGCGAAGCCCTGTTCAAGCGCGGCTGGCGCCTCGACAAGGGTGAGGCCCCGCTGCGTGAAAACCTCGCCGCCGGCCTGCTCGCCCTGTCCGGGTGGACGCCGGAGCAGGCCCTGCTCGATCCTTTCTGCGGCAGTGGCACCATCCTGATCGAAGCCGCGTGGATGGCCATGAAGATACCGCCGGGCGTGTGGCGTCCTTTCGGCTTCGAGCGGCTGCGCACCCACCGTTCGGAGCACTGGCAGGCCATACGCAGCGAAGCGCGCAGCCATATCCTCAATCAGCCGCCGGCCCCGATCGCCGGCTCCGACAGCAGCGCCGGAGCCATCGCCATGGCGCGGCAGAACCTGGAGCGTGCACGGCTGACGTCCAATATCGTGCGCTTCGATGTCATGGACGCACGCCGGACGCAGCCCAATGCCGCCGAAGGCTGCATCGTGACCAACCCTCCTTATGGCGAACGCCTGGAAGCGCAGGAGGCCTCGCTATGGACCGAGTGGTCGCACCAGCTCAAGCAGCATTTCGGCGGATGGACGCTGAACATCATCTCCAGCGATCACCGCCTGCCCTCTGCCTTGCGCCTCAAGGCCATGCGCCGCCACCCCGTCTGGAACGGCGCGCTGGACTGCCGCCTTTTCCAGTTTGAGCTGGTCTCCGACAGCTATCGGCGCGACACCGCTTCGCGCTGACCCTCTTGTTCATGCGGCAGCGCAGCAAGCAAACTTGCAATTATTCAGGGTAAACCCTATAATTAGGGAAATCACCTAGTCCACCCATTGAAACAATGAGGTTAACACCATGAACGCAAACAACTACACCCGTCTTACCGACTCCCTTGAGCGTCAGCTGATGGCTCAGGCGATTCAGGAGCAGATGCAGCCCAAGCCCGGCAAGGCACTCAAGGCGCTGTTTGCCCGTCTGGCAAGCAAGTTCAGCAGCAGCGACTCCACCAGCGTACCTGCTGGCGTGAAGCACGCCGCCCAGTAAGCGACGCATGCTGTCCGGCCGGAAAAGTGCATCCGGCCTGCAATGGCCGCCCTTTGTGAGGGCGGCTTTTTCATGTCCGCAAAACAGGCGATAATGACGGAACAAATGAGCCGCAACGCCCCGCCGTGTCTGAAAACAACGATGTTGCAATGCCACAAGAACCATTGACCACACCTTCCGTACCATCCTGTGATGCGCCCAGCCGCCTGCGCCGTCTGGCCAGCATGCTGTACGAAGGTGTGCTGCTGTTCGGCGTCGTCTTCATCGCCGATTACATCTTCGATACGCTCACCCAGAGCCACGATGGCGACGCGCTGCGCAGCGGACGCCAGGCGGTGGCCTTTCTGTCCATCGGCGCCTATTTCATCATCAGCTGGCATCGAAAGGGGCAGACCCTGCCCATGAAGACCTGGCATATCCGGCTTCTGATGCGTGACGGCAGCGCGCCCGGGCTGGCGCGCCTGATGCTTCGCTATGTACTGCTCTGGCCTGTGCCGCTGCTGTCAGCCCTGGTGGTCGACCTGATCGTTCAGCGCACCGGCCAGTCCTGGGCCTATGGCCTGCTTGCGGGCATACCGCTCATCTTCTTCGTCTGGACCTGGTTTGATCCCCAGGGGCAGTTCCTGCACGACCGTCTGGCCGGAACCCGGCTCGTCACTCGCGGTACACTGCGCCCATGAGCAACCACCTGAAACGCTATCTGCTCGCCGGCGGGCACATGCGCGTGCAGGCCGTGCGTCTGGAAGAAGCCTGGCAGACCGGCATGGCACACCAGAAGACGCTGCCGCCGGTTGTGCGCACGCTGCTGGGCGAGCTCACGGCTGCCGCCACGCTGCTGGCGGCCAGTCTCAAGTTCGATGGCAGCGTCATTCTGCAGATCCAGGGTGACGGACCTGTGGCACTGCTCGTTGCCGAATGCAGCGCCACGCTGAGCCTGCGGGCCACGGCCACCCTGCGCGACAACGCCAGTGTGCCGGCCGACGCAGACTTCCAGAGTCTGCTCAACGCACATGGCCAGGGGCGCTTCATGCTGGTACTCGACCCGCACGACAAATCGGGTGGCCAGCAGGCCTGGCAAGGCATAGTGCCACTGGAAGGCGAAGGCGTGGCCCAGGCGCTTGAACAGTACATGCTCGCTTCCGAGCAGCTGGGCACGCGCATGTGGCTGGCCGCCGATGAGCAGACCTGCGCAGGCCTGATGCTGCAGCGGCTGCCCGGCCATGGCGGCAATGTCGGCTCCGGAACCGGTAGAAGCGATGCGGATGACTGGGAAACACAGGTTCAGCTATTGCGCACGGTAACGCCCCGGGAGTTGCTGGATACCGATATCGACACGCTCATCCACCGTCTGCTGTGGTCGCAGGACTGCATCGCGCTGGATGCCGACCGGCCGCGCTGGCACTGCCCCTGCACACGCTCGCGTGTGGCCGACATGCTGCGCATGCTTGGCCGGGACGAAGTCAATGACATCGTGCGTGAACAAGGCAGCGTGCAGGTCCAATGCCATTTCTGCGGCAAGCCTTACCGTTTCGACGCACTGGAATCCAGCGGACTGTTCACGGATATTGCCGGCAATGCAAGCGGCCGGGGCCATACGCTGCACTGATCGTCGCACGTAGTTCCCACGATCGACAGGATACGAACCGGCTGGCACACTGGCCGGCATGTCGGACTGTACGCTTCCCCATCCCGGTGACCGTCCATGCACACAGCAAGGCATGGCGGTCGTCGAGTTCACACTGCTGGCCCTGCCCATCCTCATGCTGGGCATGGGCAGTGTGGAACTTGCACACTGGGCGTTCATGCGTCAGGGTATCAATCTTGCCCTACTCGAAGCCGGGCGCGCCGCCATCACCGCGCACAATCGGCCCGAGCGCATCATCCAGGGCTTCGAGCAGGCCCTGCGCCCCCTTTATGTGTCTGCATCACAGGATGCCGCCCGGAAGGTACACGGCGCGCTCGCACAGCGTGAACAGGCGCTGGGCGGCGCTCCCTGGCAGATCGAAGTACTGTCACCCTCGGCGGGTGCCTTCATGGATTTTGCCGATCCGGCGCTGCAATTCGGTGCGCCCGCCATCAATAACCACTATCTGGCGGAACAGGCTGCACGTCATACATCACCGGGGCCGGTCTCGGGCCAGAGCATCCATCAGGCCAATACCCTGGTGCTGCGCCTGAGCTGGCCCCATCGCCCCCGCCAGCCCTGGCTCGCACGCCTGCTCAGGCCCCTGGGTAATCCCGACGGCAGCTATCGCCAGCGCGCACTCGCCCGGGGCTATCTGCCCATGGCGCGCCAGATCACACTGCTCATGCAGTCGCACCCGGTTCAATGGGCCGATCATCCCAGCGGCAAAGTGTTATATCGCAGTGAAACGGGGGGCAACGGCCTGACGTGCCGGGGTTGGTTATGCCATGCCGGCGGCCCGCAGGCCGTCGCATCAGCACCGCAGGAATCCACCCCACTGCCCATTGCACACAGTGGCACGCCCGGGCCCGGCGCGCCGGCACCATCATCCGCTCCGGCACTCACACCGGCCCCCAGTCAAGGTGAACCGCTTCTGGATGCGTTCGACCCGGCCTGCGGGCCGGTGCTGTGCTGCTCCTGAACGCCGTCGGGCAATATCTGCACGAACACTTCGCCATCGCGCAGCATGCCCTGCTCCAGCCGTGCGCGCTCCTCGATGGCCTGGGTGCCATCCTTCAGATCCTGCACCTCGGCTGCGAGCGCATTGTTGCGCGCCTTCAGCGCGTCATTCGTATTCTTCTGGCGCTCCAGCCTGAGCTTGAGCGCCGCTACCTGGCCCCATCCGCCCTTGCCCCACCACAACGGATACTGAATCGCCAGCGTCAAAGCCAGCAACAGAAGGAACAGCAGGCGCATGACCGGCCGGAGTCACAGGCTGGAATCAGCGAAGGTTGTAGAAGGCGCCACGGCCGGGATAGCTGGCGACGTCGGCCAGCTCCTCTTCGATACGCAGCAGCTGGTTGTACTTGGCCGTGCGATCCGAACGCGACATTGCACCCGTCTTGATCTGCAAGACGTTGGTCGCAACGGCAATATCGGCGATCGTCGTGTCTTCGGTCTCGCCCGAACGATGGGAAACGACGGCGGTATAGCCGGCCCGTTTCGCCATTTCGATGGCGGCAAAAGTTTCGCTGAGGGTACCGATCTGATTGATCTTGATGAGGATGGAATTGGCCACACCCTGCTCTATACCCTGGCGAAGCAGCTGCGTATTGGTCACGAACAGGTCGTCACCCACCAGCTGCACGCGCCGGCCCAGCTCCTTCGTGAGCAGCTGCCAGCCTTCCCAGTCGTCCTCGGCCATGCCGTCCTCAATGGAAACGATGGGATACTTGTCACACCAGGATGCCAGCAGATTGACCAGATCGGCCGCGCCGAGCGCCACACCGCCCTCGCCCGCCAAATGGTACCGGCCATCGCGGTAGAACTCGGTGCTGGCGCAATCAAGCGCGAGTGCAACCTGGCTGCCCGCCTCGTAGCCGGCATCGTCAATGGCATGCAGGATGAGCTGTATGGCCGCCTCGTGATTGGCCACATTGGGCGCAAAACCGCCCTCGTCGCCCACGGCCGTCGACATGCCCTGGCCATCGATGCGCTTGCGCAGGGCGTGAAAGATTTCGGTACCCATGCGCAGGGCTTCGCGGAAGCTGTTTGCGCCAAGCGGCACGATCATGAACTCCTGCATGTCGAGCGTGTTATTGGCATGCGCGCCGCCGTTGATGACATTCATCATGGGCACTGGCATCGACATGGGGCCGCTGCCGCCGAAATAACGATACAGGGACAGCCCGCTGTCTTCGGCCGCCGCCCGGGCCACCGCCATGCTGGCGGCCAGAATGGCATTCGCACCCAGGCGCGACTTGTTGTCGGTACCATCCAGATCGATCAGCGTGCGATCGATGAAGCTCTGCTCCTGCGCATCGAGGCCGATCAGCGCTTCCGCAATCTCGGTATTCACATTCTCGACCGCCCGCAACACCCCCTTGCCCAGATAGCGCGCAGCATCACCGTCGCGCAACTCGACGGCCTCGCGCGAGCCGGTGGACGCACCCGAAGGTACGGCGGCACGTCCCATGGCGCCCGATTCCAGCAACACGTCGCACTCGACACTGGGGTTGCCGCGCGAATCCAGTATTTCCCGCCCGATGATGTCTACGATTGCACTCATGATATTGACCATTCCGCTGAAAAAAGTGTTGCTCGGAAAACCTTCTGGCGCAATGCCAATGGATGATTGTACCCGCACCATCCCGGCCACAACAGCCGCAGGCGGGACGGTCCGGGACGCCTGCGAACCTCAGGAAGCCCTGCCTGCACCCAGATCGATGGGCGGAAGGCGCACAACCCAGATCACAGCAATGATGGCAATACCCAGACTGGCCAGAAGGCCGGCATGCACTGCATCCACAAGAAACTCGCGCGCCTGCTCCACCAGCGGCAGGCCGTCGATGGCAAAGGCCTGCACGCGCTCGACAAAACTCGCCTGACTCTGAAGATTGACAAGCAGTTGCGGGTCCTCCAGAACGGAAAGCATATCCGCCGCTTCCATACCCGCCACCAGGCCCTGGACCTTGCCGACATAATAGTGACTGATCACACTTCCGACCAGTGCCATGCCCAGCATACCGCCTATCATGCGCGTGGACTGCAGCATCGCAGTACTGATGCCCAGCAGGGCGCGACCCGCCACTTCCTGGGCAAACACCGTCAGGTTGGGCATGACAAAACCCAGGCCCAGGCCGCCCGCCGTCATGATGAGCGATAGCAGCCAGCCGGAGGTATGCCGGTGCGTGAAGATCAGACCCAGGGTGCACAGGGTGAGCAGGCCGAAGCCCGCGTACAGCATATCGTTGGGTCGCGGCAGATGCATCAGCACGCGACTGTTGATGATGCTGCCTATGGTGATGAAGACCACCAGCGGTGTGATGGCCAGCCCGACCTCGCGCGGCGTCATGCCGAAACCGCCCTGCAGCATCAGCGGCAGGTAGAAGAGCAGGACAAACATGATGCCGCCGGCAAGCAGGGACAGTACGAACAGCGTCGCCAGGCTGCGGTCGCGCAGCATGCTCATGGGCAGCAGGGGCTCCTTGCTGTGCTGCTCCCAGCGCAGAAGCGCAAGCACGCTGAGCGCGGCGGCCAGTCCCGGCACGACAACGGACAGTTTCAGACCATGGCGCGGCAACAGCTCGACGAAGAGCTGCAGGCAGCCCAAGCCCAGCGCCATCAGTACCGCACCCTGCCAATCCAGATGAACCCGAGGCCGGGACTCCTGACGGATATGCGGCAGATAACGCCAGATCACAAACAGGCCCATCAGACCGATGGGCAGATTCACGAAAAAAACCGAGCGCCATCCCACGGCCTGTGTCAGAAAGCCGCCCAGCGTAGGCCCCACACCGCTGGCAATGCCGTAGGCGGCGCTCAGCAGCACCTGCCAGCGCAGGCGCACGCGCGGCTCGGGAAACAGGTCGGGCACACAGGCAAACACCGTGCCCAGCAGCATTCCCCCGCCTATGCCCTGCAAGGCACGGGCCAGTACCAGCTGCAGCATGGACTGCGACAGGCCGCAGGCGATGGAACCCAGGGCAAACACAATGATCGAAGCCACAACAAAGGGCTTGCGACCGTGGTAGTCACCCAGCCGCCCGAATATGGGCACCGTGACCATCGCCGTCAGGAAATAGGCGCTGCCCACCCAGGCATAGAGTTCAAAGCCCTGGAGCTCGGCCACCACCGTAGGCAGTGCGGTGCCGACCACCGTCTGGTCGACGGCCACGAGCACAGCCACCAGACACAGGCCAAGCATGGCCAGCAGGGAATGACGCACCGACAGCAGGCGGCCGTCATGAGCGACATTCGGAGGTGTGGAACTCAATTCTGACGGCGGGCCAGCGCGGCACGGATATAGCTCGAAAACAAAGGATGGCCATCGCGCGGCGTGGACGTGAATTCAGGATGGAATTGCACGCCCATGAACCAGGCATGGCCCGGCAGCTCCACGATCTCGGGCAGGTTCTCGGTCGGTGTGCGGGCGCTGATCACCAGCCCCGCCACCTCGAGCCGGTCAACATACACGTTATTCACCTCATAGCGATGCCGGTGGCGCTCGTTGACTTCGTCGCCGTAGATGCTGTGCGCCAGGGTCCCAGCGCGTACCGGACAGCGCTGTGCACCCTTGCGCATGCTGCCCCCCAGTTCGCTGCCGGGATCGCGCCGCTCGATTGCCCCTTCGCGGTCCTGCCATTCGCTCAGCAAGGCCACCACAGGATGCGGGGCCGACGGGTTGAACTCCGTGCTGTTGGCGCCGCCCAGTCCGGCCACATGGCGGGCAAACTCGACCACTGCCAGCTGCATGCCCAGACAAATCCCCAAAAATGGCACGTTGCGCTCGCGCGCATAGCGGATGGCGAGAATCTTGCCTTCGGTGCCCCGCTTGCCGAAACCGCCGGGAACCAGAATGGCATCCATGTCGTCAAGCACCGCCGTGCCTTCGGTCTCGAGCAGCTCGGAGTCGATGTACTCGATGTCGATCTGCGAATCCGTATGGATGCCGGCATGAACCAGGGCTTCGGTCAGGGATTTGTAGGACTCGGTCATGTCGACATACTTGCCGACCATGCCGACGCGCACTTTCTGGCGCGGGCGCTGGAGTGCCGCCACCAGGCGATCCCACATGCTCAGATCCGCCGCAGGGGGCGACAGGCCCAGCACATCACAGATCAGGTTGTCCAGCCCCTGATCGTGCAGCATGGCCGGAATCTCGTAGATGGAGCGCGCATCCCAGACCGAGATCACGGCATCCAGCGGCACATTGGAGAACAGCGAGATCTTGGCCAGCTCCTCTTCGGGAATGCGCCGGTCGGCACGGCACAGCAGGGCATTGGGCGTGATGCCGATCTCGCGCAGCTTCTGTACCGAGTGCTGGGTAGGCTTGGTCTTGAGCTCGCCGGCGGATGCGATATAGGGCACCAGCGTCAGGTGGACGAAGGCCGCATTGCCCCGCCCCAGGCGCAGGCTCATCTGGCGCACCGCTTCCAGGAAAGGCAGGGACTCGATGTCACCCACAGTGCCACCGATCTCGACAATGGCGATATCGGCCTGGCCATCGAAGGCCGCCGAGGCGCCGCGCACGATGAAATCCTGGATCTCGTTCGTGATGTGGGGAATCACCTGCACCGTCTTGCCCAGATAGTCTCCGCGGCGCTCCTTGCGCAGCACGGATTCGTAGATCTGGCCGGTGGTGAAATTGTTCACCTTGCGCATGCGCGTGGTGATGAAACGCTCGTAATGCCCCAGATCGAGATCCGTCTCGGCGCCGTCCTCGGTGACGAAAACCTCACCATGCTGGAAAGGGCTCATGGTGCCCGGATCCACATTGATGTAGGGATCGAGCTTGAGCATGGTGACACGCAGACCGCGCGACTCCAGAATCGCCGCCAGCGATGCCGCAGCAATGCCTTTTCCCAGGGACGAGACCACGCCCCCGGTGACGAATACGTATTTGGTCATCTTGAATTCTGCCCGCCGAAAGGGGGCATTTGCATGAAAACAGGATTATACAATGCGGGCCCGCCCGCCTTTCAGGTCGAAACGGGCTCGGTACGTCGCAGCAGCCAGCGGCGCGCCTCGCCTTCGGTCAGGGGCAGCAGGCGTGCCCTCACCTGCGCATGATAGTCATCGAGCCAGGCGATCTCGTCGGGCTGCAGCAGCGTGATATCGATGCACCGCGTATCGATGGGGCACAGCGTGAGCGTCTCGAAGCACAGGAAAGTGCCGAAATCGCTTTCCGGTGCATCGACAGCCAGGATCAGGTTCTCGATGCGGATGCCCCATTGCCCCGGCCGGTACAGCCCGGGCTCGTTGGACGTGATCATGCCCCGGAGCAGGGCCGTGCTTTCATCGACCTGGCGGCGCGAGGAAATGCTCTGCGGCCCTTCGTGCACGTTGAGGAAGTAGCCCACGCCATGGCCGGTGCCGTGACCGTAATCCAGCCCGGCCTGCCACAGGGGTGCGCGGGCCACCGCATCCAGCAGCGGCCCCGGCGTGCCTTCGGGAAAATGCATGCGCGACAGGGCAATCATGCCCTTGAGCACCCGTGTGAAATCACGACGCTGTTCGTCACCCGGATTGCCCACGGGCACGACGCGGGTGATATCAGTGGTGCCGCCCAGATACTGGCCGCCGGAGTCGATGAGCAGCAGTCCGTCGCCCTTGATACGTGCATGATGCCGGGGTGTCGCCTGATAGTGCGGCATGGCGCCATTGGCATTGAAGGCTGCAATGGTGGCAAAGCTCGGACTGACGAAATCAGGCCGGCGCGCACGCGCACGCGTGATCTCCTCATCGATGGTCAGCTCGGTGATGGGTGCAGCGACGGACCCGGTGCCGGACCGGCTGTCCAGCGCCGCCTCGAACCAGGCAAAGAACTCGCACAGCGCGGCGCCATCGGCCTCCATGCAGCGGCGCACCTGGGCAATCTCGGCATCCAGCTTGCAGGCTTTCAGGCGCTGCGAAGGATTGGGCGCCTGCACCGCCTGCAGGTGCGCGAAGGCCTGTTGTGCGGCCCGGGTGGTGCGCACCGGATCGTAGAGCATCACCTCGCCGGCCGGCAAGCGCTTCAGGGCCGCGGCCAGATCCGCATAAGGCCGCAGGATGACGCCATCAACCTGCAATCGCCGTCGCGCCGGCCCATCCAGCCTGTCCTCGTCGACAAACAGCACCGTACTGGCACGCCCCAGGAGCACATAGGCAAGAAACACCGGGTTGTAGGGTACGTCGGAGCCACGCAGGTTGAGCAGCCAGGCCACATCATCCAGCGAGGAGATCAGGTGCCAGTCGGCAGAATGCGCGGCCATGGCCTCGCGCACGGCCGACAGGCTGTCGCGGCGCAGGCGGCAGGCATGCGGCGGCTGATGCTCATAGATGGGTTGCGAGGGCCGGTCGGGGCGATCCGGCCACAGACCATCCACAAACTGCGGTACGTCGACCAGCGTCTGGCCGGCTGCCTGCAGGCGCGCTTCCCACTGTGCATACACCTGCACCGGCAGGCAGTCGAAGTCCGTGAATACACGCGCACCGGCCGGCAGATGCTGCGCCAGCCACTCGTGGGGTGCAGCAACCTGTGCATGACCGGCGCGCATCAGCGTGATGGGTGTCCCGTCCAGATCGGATTGTGCCTGCTCCCAGTAGCGGCTGTCGGTCCACAGACCGGCCCAATCGGGCGTGACCACAAGGGTGCCGGCCGAGCCGGCAAAGCCGCTGAAGCGCTCGCGCGTCTTCCAGCGTTCCGGAAGATATTCCGACAGGTGCGGATCGGCGCTGAGAAAAACGGCCGCCGCCAGTCCGTGATGCTGCAGGGCTTCGCGCAGGGCGTGCAGCGCCCCGCCCCGCCCTGCGTCAGGCACATCCATGGCCGCCTCGCCTCAGGCCACGGCCGATACGTCCAGCCTGGCGCTGGTCTTGGCCTGCACCTCTTCGACCGTAACGCCGGGTGCAAGCTCGATAAGGCGCAAACCGTCCCCAGCCACCTCGAGCACACCCAGATCCGTCACTATCATGCTGACCACGCCCTGCGCAGTGAGCGGCAGCGTGCACTCGGGCAGCAGCTTGATGTCTTCGGTGCCATCCTTCAGGCGGGCCACATGCTCCATCAGCACCACCACGCGGCGCACACCGGCCACCAGATCCATGGCGCCGCCCATGCCCTTGACCATCTTGCCCGGAATCATCCAGTTGGCCAGATCGCCTTTCTCGGACACTTGCATGGCACCCAGGATGGCCAGATCAATC
Source organism: Castellaniella sp. (assembly GCA_041655275.1). GTDB lineage: Bacteria > Pseudomonadota > Gammaproteobacteria > Burkholderiales > Burkholderiaceae_B > JAJYRX01. The sequence goes on from JBBAFU010000006.1 coordinate 44,383, forward strand.
TTGCCGCCGCGGATCATGGCGAACGAGTCCGCCGAGGAGAAGAAGGAAGACCCCGGCAAAGTGGTAACGGTCTGCTTGCCGGCATTGATCAGATCGGCGTCGAGTTCTTCTTCTGTCGGAAAAGGTCCGATACCCAGCAAGCCGTTTTCCGACTGCAGCCACACCGTCATGCCCTCGGGCACGTAATTCGCAACCTGGGTGGGCATGCCGATACCCAGATTCACGTAGAAGCCGTCCTGCAGTTCCCGGGCGGCGCGGGCCGCCATTTGTTCACGAGTCCAGGCCATGTCTCAAGCTCCTTCAGGTTGACGGATGGTGCGCATTTCGATGCGCTTCTCGGGGTTGGGATTGACGACGATGCGATGCACGAAAATCCCGGGGAGATGGACGTGATCCGGATCCAGCGCACCGGTCTCGACAATTTCCTCGACTTCGACCACAGAGATCCGGCCCGCCATGGCCACATTGGGATTGAAGTTGCGCGCCGTCTTGCGGTAGATCAGATTACCGGAACGATCGGCCTTCCAGGCCTTGGACAGGGACACATCGGGCACCAGCGAGCGCTCCATCAGGTAACGTTCGCCATCGAACTCGCGCACCTCCTTGCCTTCGGCCACCAGGGTGCCCACACCGGTGCGCGTGAAAAAAGCGGGAATGCCCGCGCCACCGGCACGCAGCTTCTCGGCCAGCGTGCCCTGCGGTGTGAACTCGAGCTCGAGTTCACCGGCCAGGAACTGACGCTCGAACTCCTTGTTCTCGCCCACGTAGGAGGCAATCATCTTCTTGATCTGGCGGGTTTCGAGCAGCTGCCCCAGGCCAAAACCATCAACCCCCGCATTGTTGCTGATGCAGGTGAGCGCCTTGACGCCGCTGTCACGCAGCGCCGCAATCAGGGCTTCGGGGATGCCGCAAAGACCAAAGCCGCCCACGGCAATGGTCTGGCCATCCGCTACGATATCCTTCAATGCCTGCGCGGCATCGGGGTAGACTTTATCCATTTTTGCATCCTGTGAGAGAGGTGGACGATTGCTCCAGTATAAACGCTGAAAATGCGGGCGCCGCCGGCCACTGGCAACAGGGCGAAAAGCTCAATTACAATGCAGGGTTGAGCCTTCAGGGAGAGTCAGGTCATGTCAGAACGTGAATCAATGGAGTATGACGTCGTCATCGTGGGCGCGGGTCCGGCCGGGCTGGCAAGTGCCATTCGCCTAAAACAGCTGGCAGCCCGGCACGAGCGCGAAGTCAGCGTCTGCGTACTCGAGAAAGGCGCCGAGATCGGGGCGCACACGCTCTCGGGCGCGGTCGTCGATCCGCGCGCCCTGGACGAGCTGATTCCCGACTGGAAGGAAAAAGGTGCGCCCATGCTCACCGAAGTCACGGAGGATGAGTTTCTCTTCCTCTCCGAAACCGGCGCGCGGCGCACGCCCGGCTGGCTGCTGCCGCCCTGCTTCAAGAATCACGGCAACTACATCGTACGCCTGGGCTTTCTGGTGAAGTGGCTGGGTGAACAGGCCGAAGCCCTGGGCGTGGATGTCTTCCCCGGCTTTGCGGCGGCTGAAATCCTGTACGACGAGGCGGGCAGCGTCATCGGCGTTGCCACGGGCGACATGGGTGTGGCCCGCGACGGCACGCATACCGATCATTACCAGCCCGGCATGGAACTGCTGGCCGGCTACACCCTGTTCTCGGAAGGCTCACGCGGCCAGCTGGGCCGCCAGCTCATCGAACGTTTCAAGCTCGACAAGGGCTGCAATCCCCAGAGCTACGCACTGGGCATCAAGGAGCTCTGGGAAGTCGACCCGTCGCAATCGCGCCCGGGCCGCGTCGTTCACACTGCAGGCTGGCCGCTGGATTCGGATACCTATGGCGGCTCCTTCCTGTATCACCTGTCCGACAACCTCGTGGCCGTCGGCCTGGTCGTGGGCCTGGGCTATGCCAACCCCTGGCTGTCGCCGTTCGAGGAGTTCCAGCGCTACAAGACCCACCCCGCCATACGCCCCATCTTCGAAGGCGGACGGCGTGTAGCCTATGGCGCGCGCTCGCTCACGGCCGGCGGCCTGCTCTCGCTGCCCAGAATGGTGTTTCCGGGCGGGCTCATGGCCGGCTGCGAAGCCGGTGTGCTGAATGCCTCGCGCATCAAGGGCACACACGCCGCCATCAAGACGGGCTCGCTGGCCGCCGACGCCATCTTTGCCGCCCTGCAGGAGGGGCGGCGTCACGACGAGTTGTCCAGCTACCCGGAAAGCTTCCGCGAATCCTGGCTGCACGACGAGCTGAACAAGTCGCGCAACTTCAAGCAGTGGTTCAAGAAGGGGCGTACCATGGGCACGCTGATGACGGGCGTGGAGCAGTGGCTGCTGCGCGGACGCTTCCCCTGGAACCTGCGTCATGACACGCCCGACCACGCCTGCCTGAAACCCGCCGCCGACTGTCCACGCATTGAATACCCCAAGCCCGATGGCAAGCTGACTTTCGACCGCCTCAGCTCCGTCTTCCTGTCGAATACCAATCATGAGGAAGACGAGCCGGTACACCTCACACTCAAGGATGACAGCGTACCCCTCACGGTCAACCTGGCGCAGTTTGCCGGGCCCGAAGCGCGCTACTGCCCTGCGGGCGTCTATGAATTCATCAAGACCGAAGACGGCGGGGACAAGCTGCAGATCAATGCGCAGAACTGCGTGCACTGCAAGACCTGCGACATCAAGGACCCCACACAGAACATCGTCTGGGTAGCGCCCCAGGGCGGCGAAGGGCCGATGTATCAGGGCATGTGATCCTGCACGGCGTGCCGGCCGCGTTCGAAGTCGATGCGCGCCAGCACCAGCAGGCCGGCCACGAAGAACAGGCCGGTACACAGGAGGGCAAGCCGGTGCTGTCCGGCGGTTGCCCAGGTGACCAGGCCGTAGAACAGGGGCCCCACCACTGCGGCCAGCTGGATGGCAAAAGTCCAGAGCGCATAATGCTCGGCCGGCCGGTCGGGCGGTGCCAGTGCACCCACCATGGCACGCCCCGCACTCTGGCTGGTCCCCATGCACAGGCCGGCCAGGACGGCCGCCAGCCAGAACACCCAAACCTCGCGCGCGGCAGCGGCCAGCACCACCATGAGCAGCCAGCCCAGCAGGGTGATGGCGAGTGCAACGCGGTGACCGATGCGGTCCTGCACATGGCCAAAGCCGATAGCGCCCAGGGCGGCGCCGATATTGACGGCAAAGATGAGCACCATGGTCTGCGACATGCTGAAACCCATCACCTGCGAGGCATAGACGGCGGCCAGCGTGATCACTACCGCAATGCCGGCGTGATAGCAGGCACCACACACGTAGAGCCGGCGCAGATCGGGATAATGACGTCCGGTGTGCTGCCATGCCAGCCACAGCCGGCCCAGTCGCGCAGAGGCGGCGCCGGAGCGCAGGGCCTGGGGCGTGGAACGCTCCTTGAGCCACAGCATGGACGGTATGGCCGCCAGGGCAAAGATCAGCGCGGTCAGGGCCATGACCCAGGGCACATACTGCGTGGCAGGCAAACCCCGGGCCTCGGCCTGGCTCACGACCACCAGCGACAGGCCCAGGGTGAGCATGCCGCCGAAATAGCCCCAGCCCCAGCCCCAGCCGGACACCCTGCCCAGCGTCTCTGCACGGGCAATGCCGGGCAGGAAGGCGGCAATCAGCGACTCGCCCATGCAATAGAAGTAATTCGAGATTCCCAGTGCCGCCAGCGCGATAACAACACGCCCCGGTTGCGCCGCCATGAGCGCCACCGTGGCCAGGACGCAGGCCGCGGTACTCAGGAACAGGAGACGGCGCTTCGCCGCCCGGGCATCCGCAAGGATACCCAGCGCCGGCATGCTGATCATGATGGCCAGATAGGAAAGCGACAATGCGCCCGTCAGCACCAGCGTGGCCCAGCTTGCACCCTGGGCAACGACCGCCACGAAATAGGCATTGAACACCGTCGTGAGGACGACCGTGGTGTAGCCCGAGTTGGCAAAATCGTACATTGCCCAGGCCCAGAACTCGCGCCGGCTCACGCCGGGGCGCAGTGCCCGGGCGATGCGCCCGCCTGCCTGACCCGAATCCGGCTCCTGCACAGCCGCCCTCCCCATGATGCCATCACGCATTATATTGTTCATGACGCCATTGTTCGTGACCCCGCGATCGGACTGACCCGGCATAGGGTACCGGGGAAAATCCCGGGTTTACGCTCGCTGACAGTTTGGGTACACTGCTTCCCGTCTTTTGAATGCAAGCGGAACGAATGTCTCCTGTCCAGGCATCCCCATCCTGTCCCCGCACCGGCGGCTGGCGCACCATCGCCGCAGGGGTGATTGTGGCCGGCACTGCCGCCCTGACGGGCTGTGCCACTTCAGGCCATCCTGCCGATGCGTCCCGTGATCGCTATGTGGGCCAGGCACAGGCCGATCCGCTGGGTGCATGGCTGGCTTCGCGCGATATCGTACGCAGCACCGGCAATGCTGACAGCACAGGCCCGCAGGCCCTGGCCAGCACGGCGCTGACCATGCTGGGCACCAAGTACCGGTTCGGAGGGGGTGCGCCCAGCACCGGTTTCGATTGCAGCGGCCTCGTTGGCTACGCTGCGGAAAAATCCCTGGGCCTGAAACTGCCGCGACAGGCTTCCGAGATCGCCCGGCTCGGGCAATCCGTCAAGCGGGCCGAGCTGCAGGAAGGCGACCTGGTATTCTTCAATACGCGCGGCCGGCGCTTCTCGCACGTGGGCATTTATCTGGGCGATCGAAAGTTCGTGCACGCGCCGCGTACCGGCGCCGTGGTCCGCATCGAAAGCATGGACGTCGCCTACTGGAAGAAGCGTTACAACGGTGCACGCCGTCTGGCTTCGGCATCGCAGCCCGCGTCCGGCGCGCCCGAGCTGCGTCTGAGCCAGATTACATTGTCCGGCGGTCAGTAACCGCTGCGCATCAGGGCCTGCTTCAGACTGCTCACCGAACGGCGACAGGCCACTACTTTCACATTCGTGCGCTGGGCGGCCGCCCGGAAGGTCTTCATGACATTGTGTCCGAGGAAGTCCGTCAGCAGGATGACCAGATCCGTGCCCGACGGCAGCTGCAGTGTCTTCTTCTGATGGGCGGCGGATCGTCCGCTGACATGCTGTCCAATGGCGATATTGTAGGCATGCAGCAACTCCGGTATACCTCCAAGACTGTCCGCTCCGACGACCAGTGCCTTGACTTGATGATGCATGATGGCCTCACAGTTGACCTCAGGAAATTAAACAATAATCATTCCCATTTGAGCGGTCAACGAAAGCCCTTGTGACAATCGTGTCTTTATGCATTCAGGGCCGGGCTTCGCCGCGCAGGGCGGCATCCACGCAGTCGCGCGTGAGTGCCGGCGCCAGCATGGCCAGAAAAACATAGATGTAGTCACGCAGGAAGACACCCTTGCGAAGTGCGACGCGCGTGACATGGGTGCCGAACAGGTGGCCGGCGGGCAGGCCGACCAGGCCATTGTCGCGCCCGGCATCAAAGGCCATGCCGGCGATGATACCCACACCCAAACCAACGTTGACATAGGTCTTGATGACATCGGCGTCGATGGCTGCCAGCACGATGTCGGGCGCCATGCCCTTGTGTGCAAAGGCGGCGTCGATCGCATTGCGCGCGGAAAAAGCATGGTCATAGGTCACGATGGGGTAACGCACCAAAGCTTCCAGCGTCAGCGCACCCGGCCTTGCGGCAAACTCCGTGGCGAGGGGATGATCGGCATTGACGACCACCATATGCTTCCAGTCGTAGACCGGCAGGGCCGCCAGGCCGTCAATCCGGGCCAGCGTCTCGGTGGCAATCGCCAGATCGGCCTCGTCACGCAGCACCATCTGCGCCAGGTGCGGCGGACTGCCTTCAGCCAGGGATACGCGCACACCGGGGAAGCGCTCGCGAAAGGCGGGAATGACACGCGGCAGGATGTAGCGCGCCTGGGCATGGGTGCATGCAATCACGAGCGCGCCTTCATCATGATGGGCGAACTCGGCACTCACCCGCTTCAGGTTGTCCACTTCGCGCATGATGCGCTCAACGACTTCAACCACCTGCTCGCCCGGGCGCGTCAGCCCCCGGATGCGCTTGCCGTGACGTTCGAAGATCTTGATGCCCAGCTCGTCCTCGAGCTCGATGATGGCCTTGGACACACCGGGCTGCGAAGTGTGCAGCGAGCGCGCCGCCTCAGTCAGGTTGAAATTGCAGCGTATGGTTTCACGGACAAAGCGGAATTGCTGCAGATTCATGACGCATCGGCCACCACGCCCTGATCCACCAATGCGTCGATGGCCGTATCGTCATAGCCCAGTCCGCTCAGGATCTCGCGCGTATGCTCGCCGAGCACGGGCGCGGGACGGTCGATACGCGTCGGCGTTGCCGAGAAATGGATGGGGCAGCCCAGGGCCCGCGTGGGACCCGCCTGCGGGTGCTCGAGCTCGACCACCATGCCGCGCGCCACTGCCTGCGGATGCGTCAGGGCCTCGCCCACGCTATGCACGGGCCCCGCCGGCACACCGGCGGCATCGAAGGCCGCCAGCCAGTGGGCCTGATCATGTTCGCACAGCACGGCATTCATGGCGTCGGTGAGCGCATCCAGATGCTGCATGCGCTCGGTATTCGTGAGGAAACGCGGATCGTCACACCACTCGGGGTGGCCCAGCACCTGGGCAATGCGCTCCCAGTTGGCCTGATTGGCACCGCCGATGTTGATCCAGCCATCGCGCGTGCGAAACGCCTGATACGGTGCGGTCAGCAGATGCGCAGAACCCGTGGGGCCCGGGGATTCACCCGTGGCGAAGAACATGGCCGCATGCCAGTAGGTCTGCTGCAGGGCCGCCTCCATCAGCGATGTATCCACTTGCTGGCCCAGGCCGGTGCGCTGCTTGTGCACATAGGCCGCCACAATGCCCAGCGCCGCCAGTATGCCGGCATTGATGTCGGCAATGGAATTGCCCGTCTTCACGGGGGGCCGCCCGGGCTCACCGGTCACGGACATCAGGCCGGCAAAACCCTGGGCGATCAGGTCGAAACCTGCTTTTTCGGCAAAGGGGCCGTCGCGCCCGTAGCCCGAGACCGCACAGTAGATCAGACCGGGATTGCGTGCCGACAGCACATCATAGCCCAGGCCCAGACGCTCGAGCGTGCCCTTGCGATAGTTCTCGGTGAGCACATCGGCATCGTCCACCAGACGCAGCAGGATTTCCTTGCCTTCGGGCTTCTTCAGGTTGAGCGCCATGCCCCGCTTGTTGCGATTCAGGATCATGAACGGCGCCGACACCCCGTTGACCAGCGGCTCGCGGTAGCTGCGCGCATCATCGCCCCCGGGCAGCTTCTCGACCTTGAGCACTTCGGCACCCATGTCGGCCAGCAGCATGCCGCAGGTAGGGCCGGCCATGATCTGCGCCAGCTCCAGCACTTTCACGCCGGCCAGCGGGCCGGGATGGGAGGAACGCTTGTCCTGTTCCATGATTACACCTCTTCAGAACTCAGCGGCCGACAAACTCGGGGCGCTGCTTGGCCAGGAACGCCGCGTAACCGCGCCGGAAATCCTCGGTATCGAAACAGACGAAGCTCTCCTGGTTCTCGGCATCGCTGACGGGCGTGCCCTCTTCCAAGCGACGCGCAAACTGTTTGTGCCAGCGCGCAACCAGCGGTGCACCATCGGCGATACGTTCGGCCGTCGCCCGTGCTTCGGCGGCGACGGCATCATCGGCCACGACGCGGCTGACCGCGCCCAGACGCAGGGCTTCCTGCGCATCGATGATGCGCCCTTCGAGCAGCAGTTCCAGCGTGGCGGGAATGCCCACCAGACGCGCCAGCGCCGCCATTTCCTGATAGGCCATCACCAGCCCCAGATTCTTGATGGGTGCACCGAAGCGGCTGGACTGCCCGCAGATGCGGATATCGCACAGTGCGGCAAGCTCCAGCCCGCCGCCGACACAGATGCCATGGATCTGGGCCACCACCGGATGGCGGCAATCGCGCAGCTGCGTGATGGTGCGATGCATGATGCGTCCGTAGGCCCGCGCCTGCTCGCTGTTGGCGCGCTCGGTGGCAAACTCGCTGATGTCATTGCCCGGCGAGAAGGATTTCTCGCCCGCCCCGCGCAGGATGATGCAGCGCAGATCATCATCCTGCGAGAGGCTTTCCATGGTTTCACCCAACGCCTGCCACATGGGCCGTGTCAGGGCATTCAGCTTGTGCGGACGATTGAGGATCACCGTCGCAATCGCCCCCTCCCGTTCCACCTTGATCAGCTCCGTCATGAACAGCCTCCGCAAACATCCATCAATTGTAGAAATAATCCACCAGTACCAGACCCGTATAGGGTACATAGGTCACCAGCATCAGTATGGCCACCAGCACGCCGATGAACCAGACGTTGGCCCGTGTCACCTCCCACACCGAGGACTTGGCAATGGAACAGGCGACCATGAGTACGCTGGCCACGGGCGGCGTCTGCTGGCCAATCCCCAGGTTGATGGTGATGACCAGGCCGAAGTGGATGGGATCGATACCCACCAGGTTGACCAGGGGCATGACGACGGGCACCACGAGGATGATGGCCGCAGCCGAATGCAGAAACATGCCCAGGAAGAAAAACAATACGTTCAGCAGCCCCAGCACCACCCATTTGTTGGATGTGAATTCGGCTACCGAGCGCGCCAGGGCCTGGGGCGCCTGCACTTCGGACAGATACCCGCCCAGCAACGCGCTGGTCGCCACGAGCAGCATCACGATGGCTGTCTGCACGCCGCCCTCGAGAATGGCCTGACGCAGGTGCTTCAGGTCGAGTTCGCGATAGATGAGCAGGCCCACCGCCAGGGCCGCCACCACGGCCAGCGCCGCCCCTTCGGTTGCCGTCACCACGCCCGTGAAAATGCCGCCCAGAATGATGATGGGCAGCAGGAAAGCCCATAGCGCCTCGCGAAACGTCTTGATGACGCGCTTCATCGAAAACCGCTCGTCACGCGGCAGGTTGTAGCGACGCGCCAGGTAGGACGCCATCATCATCAGGCCGATGCCGCCCAGAACCCCGGGAACAATCCCGGCCACGAACATCTGCACCACCGAGGTCTCGGCCATGACCGCGTACAGGATCATGGGAATGGATGGCGGAATGATGATGGCCAGCGTGGATGCGGACGACATCACGGCGGCGGCAAACGGCGCGGGATAGCCCTTTTCCTTCATCCCGGGAATCAGGATGGAACCCAGCGCCGCCACATCGGCCACCGCAGATCCGGAAATCTCGGCAAAGAACAGCGATGAGCCGATGGAGACATGCGCGAGCCCGCCCCGTATCCAGCCAAACAGTGCCGAGGCGAAAGCGACGAGCCGATGCGAAATCCCCGAGGCGTTCATGATGGCGCCCGCCAGGATGAACAGCGGGATGGCCAGCAGCGGGAAGCTGGTGGCCCCCGTGAACGTGGTGATGGCCACATTGGGCAGGATGTCCACGCCGTAGCTCGCCACCATGGCGATGACGGCCACCACCCCCAGGGCGACGGCAATGGGCACATTGATGAGCACCAGCGCGAGTACCGCGCCGAACAAAAGCAACATAATCATGATGGGGCTCCTGCCTTCTTATTCGAGTGTCTCGGCAATCGCGCTGCCGCCATGGCCCGGCTCGGTATCCAGGACGAGATCGATGAGATGCATGATCTCGGCCAGCAGGATGAGCGCGGCACTGATGGGAATGGCGGACTGCACGAAATTCACCGGAACCCATGGCAGGCTGTCCAGCATGCTGCCTGCCAGGATGGGCATGATGACCAGGCCCATCCATCCCAGGAGTGCAAAGAAACCAATGACGAACAGCTGCGCAATGATGTTGAACCAGCGCCGCCCGCCGTGCGGCAGCTGATCGATGAGTTCGGGACAGCCGATATGCGCCCGCTTGACCGAAGCCAGCGCCGACCCATAGAACGTCAGCCAGGCAAGCAGGAGGGAGGCCGTTTCGTCATACCAGACCAGGGAGTTGCCCATCGTGCGGAAAATGATGCCCACGCAGACTTCGATCGCGAGAATGACAATGAGCGAAATCACCACCCATTCGAGCACCTTGCCGTAGCGCTCCCTGAAACTGTGCATCCACCCGACCGTTGATTGTCGTTGTGCGTCGTGCATGCCGACCCCCTTCCTCTTTTGTTGTCCCTGTGATTATCTCTGGGTGTGCCGTGCTCAGTTGCCCAGCGCGATGGCCTGCTCGATCAGCTCGCCGGCGCCCTGAACCTCCTTGCCAAACTCCTCGTAGATCGGCTTGCTTGCCTCGACAAAGGCGGCCTTGTCGACTTCATTCACCGCCATGCCGGCCTCCTTGAGCTTCTCCAGCAACTCCTCTTCCTGCTGCATGGCGACCTCATAGACATAGGCCTGGGTCTCACGTGCAGTCTCTTCCAGGATCTTGCGTACGTCCTCGGGCAGGCGGGCGTAGCGATTCTTGCCGACAGTGACATAGCCGGGCGTATACACGTGCCCGGACAGCGACAGATACTTCTGCACTTCCTGCAGCTTGGCGGAATAGATCTGGGTGAGCGGATTCTCCTGGCCATCCATCACGCCCGTCTGCAGGGCACTGAACAGCTCGGAAAAGCTCATGGGGCTGGGGTTGGCGCCATAGCCCTGGAACATCTTGATGCGCCACTTGCCCTGGGGCACGCGCAGCTTGATGCCATGCAGGTCCCCGGGCTTGCTGATGGGGTGCTTGTTGGTCGTGATGTGGCGATAGCCGTTTTCCCACAGTGCAATGATCTTCAGACCTTTCTTTTCGGCCGCCGGCTCGATCTTCGGCCAGAAGATCTCCTTCTCGATGCGCTTCATGTGCTCGCGATCCTTGACGATGTAGGGCATGTCGAAGATGCCGAACAGGTCCAGCTCCGAGGACATCACCGTCGTGGGCAGCGCCATGTCCAGCGTTCCCAACTTCAGCTTCTGCACCATCTCCTTGTCACCGCCCAGCTGGCTGGAACCATAGGTGACGACCTTGTAGCCATCACCAAGGCGCTCGTTGGCACGGCGCGCAAATTCATCTGCACTCATCTGCAGCAGCGAGCCCGGATTGCCCACATGGCCGAACTTGAGCTCAGTCTGGGCTGAAGCCGGCGCACCGGTCAACAAACCAAAGGCGATCAGGCTGCCGGCAGCCAGGCCGGTCAGTGAAAATTGCCGGATCATTGCCTTCCCTGTTTTCGTTTTCATGATGCTGTCTCCTTCCTGGAATGGACTTCAAAGGTTGATTACAGGAGCGCCGCCAGCGGCTCGAAGCCGACCGGCGGCTTGTGCTGCGCTCCCAGTGACTCGCAGGCCAGTGCGATCTGCACCAGGCCACGCTCGTCGAACGGCCTGCCCAGCATGTCCAGGCCGACCGGAATACCCAGTGGCGCCTGCCCCCCGGCAGGCGAAAAACCAACGGGAATATTGATGGCGGGCAGGCCGCTGAGTGCCGCCACGATGCCGGTGCGCTCGCGCTGATCGGCTTCGCCAATAGGAACGACCAGGCATTTCTGCAGCGGATGCAGCAAAGCCTCCACGCCGTGCGACACCATCAAGAATATCAGGCGCTCGCGCAATTCCACCATCTTCACCCGGCGCGCAAGGTATTCCGGATCAGCCCATGGATCACGTACGGCGCGGGCACCCTCCAGGAAAACCTGCAGCGATGGATGAAAAAGCCCTTGTTTCACAAAGGCATCCAGATCGGCAACGCCTGCTTCCGGGTGTTGTGCCAGCCAGGCATCGAAGCCGATGCGAAACTCCCAGCGTTGTACATCGAGCTCGCGCAACAACCGTTCGGAATCGACATCGGGCGCATCAATCTCCACCAGCTCGGCGCCCGCGTCGGCCATGCGGTCGAACCACCGCGAGAGCACGGTATTGACCACGCTCGCGTCGGGGCCCTCGCCAAACAGCGAACGCAGAATGCCCAGCCGCTTGCCTTTCAGGCCGGTTGCAGGCCCGCCCCTGGCCGCCGGCAGCACCTGTGCCGCCGTCGTACCCAGGGCGGTAGCGGGATCGCGCGGATCGAAGCCGCTCAGCACATCCAGCATGCGCGCCGCATCCGCCACCGTCAGGGCCAGCGGCCCGACGACATCCTGACTTTCACAGACCGGGAGCACGCCGGCCCGGCTCACACGCCCGCGCGTGGGACGCAGGCCAACCAGTGCATTCGCCGACGCCGGCGAACGTATGGAGTTCACTGTATCCGTTCCCATACCGGCCAGGCCAAAGCCTGCTGCCAGCGCAGCGCCGGTACCGCCGCTGGAGCCACCCGGGGTGCGGGACGGATCATAGGGGTTGCGTGTCTGGCCGTTCGACGAACTGGCCGTGGTTCCGGCAAGCGCCAATTCATGCAGATTGGACTTCGCAAGAATGATGGCGCCTGCCGCCCGCAGGCGCCGGCAGACCTCGCTGTCCTCACGATCCGGTATCGCCGGCAGCGTCGCTGCGCCGCCACGCGTGGGCATGCCGGCCGCATGGATGTTGTCCTTGATGATCAGCGGCACACCGTGCAGGGGCGGAAGCGCGCGCGCATCATGAATGCCGGCTGCATCCATCGTCTTCGCCTGTGCCGGCGCGTCCGGATTGATCGCCACGATGGCGTTCAGGCCGGTGGGCCCCGGATCATGCGCGCGCACGTTGTCCAGACAGCGGTCAACCACCGCCTGCACCGTCAGTTCACCACGGGCGTAAGCCTGATGCAAAGCCCCGATCAGGCCGTTGTCATTGGACGTATCGCCTTGTGTCATGGTTCAGCGGCTCTCCGCCTGGGACGTCAGGTACTCCAGTGCCACCTGTACGCCACCCGTCTTGTGCGGAACACCCGCAAGCGCCAGCCCCATCTCGACGCCCGAAAGCGTCCCGCAAAGACTCAGATCATTGAAATCCCCAAGATGGCCGATGCGAAAGACCTTGTCCTTGAGGTTGGTGAGCCCCTGGCCCAGCGACATATTGAAATGCCTGAGAATCACGGCGCGCAGATTATCCGCGCTGTGGCCTTCGGGCATGATGACCGCCGTCAGTGAGCCGCTGTATTCCTCCGGCTTCTTGCACAAGACTTCCAGACCCCAGGCTTCAACGGCCCGGCGCGTGGCCTCGCCATGACGGCGGTGGCGCTCGAACACATTTTCCAGGCCTTCCTCGAACAGCATCTCGAGTGCCGTGTGCAGGCCGTACAACAGGTTGGTCGCCGGTGTATAGGGAAAGTATCCCGTCTTGTTGATCTCCACCATGTCCGCCCAATCCCAATAAGAGCGCTTCAGGCCGGCGGACTTTGATGCTTCCATGGCTTTGTGGCTCACGGCATTGAAGGACAGGCCGGGCGGCAGCATGATGCCTTTCTGCGAACCGGCCACCGTGACATCCACGCCCCACTCGTCGTGGCGGTAGTCGATGGAGCCCAGCGAGGAAATCGTATCCACCATCAGCAGTGCCGGATGCCCGCTCTGGTCTATGGCCTGGCGAATGGCGGCAATGTTGCTCACCACTCCGGTGGCAGTTTCGTTGTGTACCACACAGACCGCCTTGATCTCGTGCGCCGTGTCGGCAGCGAGGATCTTCTGTACCTGCGCCGCATCGGCACCATGGCGCCAATCACCTTCCATGAACTGCACCTTCAGGCCCAGGCGCTCCGCCATCTTCTTCCACAGCGTGGCAAAGTGGCCGGTTTCGGCCATCAACACCCGGTCACCCGGTGACAGCGCATTGACCAGTGCCGCTTCCCAGGCGCCCGTGCCCGACGCAGGATAGATGACCACATGCGCTTCGGTGCGAAAGAGCTTCTTCATGCCTGCCAGCACCTCGCGGCCCAGAACACCGAACTCGGGTCCACGATGGTCAATGGTGACATTGTCGATGGAGCGCAGAACGCGATCGGGAACATTGGTGGGTCCGGGAATCTGGAGGAAATGACGCCCGGTAGGATGCGACTGCAAACGAATCATGAAAAGCTCCTGGCAATGAATTTTGTATACAAAACTACAACAGTACGATCATGCTAATGAAAATCGCACCACGATGCAAGCACTCTGCATGCAAGGGTTATCCCCAGTCTGTTTTGGGGCATATGAAAAAACGGCGAATGGCAGTAAACTGGGCGCTGTATCTTTTACCGGATCTGAAAAGATTTTGTATACCAGATGACAAAAACCGCCCTGCTCCCCGAACCCGAGGAAACCCGCGAGGATGTCCTGTACAGCCTTGATGCCGTCAGCCGCAGCACCTTGCCCACCGCCATTGCCGACACACTCAGACGCCTTATCGTCGAGGGCGAACTCGCGCCCGGCACCCGTCTGAACGAGCGCACCCTGTGCGATCAGCTGAATGTTTCGCGCACGCCGCTGCGCGAAGCCTTCCACATCCTGTCTGCCGAAGGCCTTGTCGAAATGCGCCCCAACCGGGGGGCCAGCGTCATCGAACTGTCGGCCAGTGATATCCGCGAAAGCTTCGAAATCATCGAAGGCCTGGAAGCACTCTCCGGAAAGCTGGCCTGCGAACGCATCACGCCCGCCCAGATCGCGGAGCTGAAGGCCCTCACCTACGAAATGCAGGCCTGCCACGCACGCCATGACCTGCCGGGCTACTACCAGCTCAACAGCCGCATTCACGACCTGATCAACGAATCGGCCCACAACCGCCAGCTCACCGAGCTGTACCGCACGGTCAACCAGCGCCTGCAAAGCCTGCGCTACAAGTCCAATCTCAAGCGCGAGAAGTGGGATGTAGCCATGCGTGAACACCTGGAAATGATGGACGCCGTGGAGCAACGCGATGCACGGCGCATGATGGACCTCATGTACGTCCACATGCAGCGCAAGCGCGAATCGGCACTCGAAGGACTGGCATGAACGCAGCAACGCTCTCTCCCGTGCGCGACGACGCCCGGCAACAATCCGCGGAGCTGGCGCGCCGCCTGCGCGACGCCACCCGGGGCGATGTTCTTTTCAGTGCGGGCGACCGCGCACGCTATGCCACCGATGCGTCCATCTACCAGATCACGCCCGTTGGCGTGCTGGTTCCGCGCGAGGTACAGGATGCCATCACCGCCATCGAGATCAGCCGCGAACTGGGTGTGCCCCTGCTGCCGCGCGGCGCCGGCTCCTCGCAATGCGGCCAGACGGTGGGTGCGGCACTCGTCATCGACAGCAGCAAGCATCTGAACGCCATTCTGGACTTTGACGCGGATGCACGGACCGTCACAGTGGAGCCGGGGATCGCGCTGGACGCCCTCAATGCCTGGCTCAAGCCGCACGGCCTGTGGTACCCGGTCGATGTGAGCACGGCGGCCCAGGCCACGCTGGGCGGCATGGCCGGCAATAACTCCTGCGGCTCGCGCTCCATCGCCTACGGCAACATGGTGCACAACGTACTGGGCATACGGGCCGTGCTGGCCGACGGTACGGACGCCTGGTTCGGCCCCGAGGCCGAAAGCGTGGCAGCCGATCCGCGCCTGCGCGCGCTGGCAAGCCGCCTGCGTGCCATCGCCGAGGCCGAGCGCGATGAAATCGAAGCCCGCGTGCCGCAGGTCATGCGTCGTGTCGGGGGCTACAACATCGACATCTACCACCCGCAGAGCGTGCGCCCCTACACGCAGGACGGCCACGTCAACCTGGCCCACATGCTGGTGGGCAGCGAAGGCACGCTTGCCTGGTTCCGCGAGCTCAAGCTGCAACTGGCACCCCTGCCGCGCGAGCGCACACTGGGCGTCGTCAATTTCGACAGCTTCTACAAGGCGATGGACAGCGCGCAGCACATCGTCACGCTGGATCCCAGCGCCGTCGAGCTCGTCGACAGCACAATGATTGCGCTGGCCCAGGGCAACCCGTCGTTCCGGCCGGTGATAGAACGCGCCCTTCGAGGCAAACCCGAAGCCCTGCTGCTGGTGGAATTTGCCGGCGAGAGCCGGGACGAACAACTGGCCCGGCTGGCCGGACTGGTGACGCTGATGGCTGATCTGGGCCTGCCCGGCAGTGTGGTGGAGATGCCCGAAGCCGCCGAACAGGCGGCACTGTGGAATGTGCGCAAGGCCGGCCTGAACATCATGATGAGCATGAAAGGCAATGGCAAGCCCGTCTCCTTCATCGAGGATTGCGCCGTGCCGCTGGAGCATCTTGCGGAGTACACGCGCCAGCTGACCGAGGTCTTCCACAAGCACGATACGGAAGGTACCTGGTATGCGCACGCATCGGTGGGCACCCTGCACGTACGCCCCATACTCGACATGCGCGCAGGCGATGCAAGCAAGATGCGCGCCATCGCCGAAGAGGCCTCGGCACTGGTGCGCAAGTACAAGGGCGCGTTCTCGGGCGAGCACGGCGACGGCCTGGTGCGCAGCGAATGGGTGGCCTGGCAGTTCGGCCCGCGCCTGGGCCGCGCTTTCGAAGCCATCAAGGACAGCTTCGATCCCGAAGGCCTGATGAATCCCGGCAAGATCGTGCGCAGCACGCGCATGGACGACACCTCGCTGTACCGCTTCCCTCCGGGCTATGAGACGGCACGCATCCGCCCTGCGCTGGACTGGCAGGCCTGGAACGTGACGCGCCACCCCCGTACCGGGGCGCAGAGCGCGCCGGGCACCGGCAATGACGGTGCGCTGGGCTTTGGCATGGCCGTGGAGATGTGCAACAACAACGGCCACTGCCGCAAGTTCGACGCCGGCACCATGTGCCCCAGCTATCGCGTCACGCGCGACGAGCGCCACAGCACACGCGGCCGCGCCAACACCCTGCGCATGGCCCTGTCGGGCCAGCTCGGGCCGGATGCGCTCGCCTCCGACGAGATGCGCGCCACCATGGATCTGTGCGTCAGCTGCAAGGGCTGCCGGCGGGAGTGCCCCACCGGCGTCGACATGGCGCGCATGAAGATAGAGTTCCTGCATGCCTGGAAGGAAAAGCACGGCCTGCGCTTCAAGGAACGCCTGATCGCCACCATGCCGGTCTGGGCACCCTGGGCGGCGCGTCTGCCACTGCTGTTCAACCTGCGCGACCGTATTCCCGGTCTGGCAAAGCTCAGTGAACGGCTCTGGGATTTCACGGCAAAGCGCAGCCTGCCCGTCTGGCGCCGCGACACCTTCCTCGGAAAGGCAACAGGCGTGAGCGCAGACGAAGCCGATGTCGTGCTCTTTGTAGACACTTTCAACAATTACTTCGAGGCCGAAAACGCACGTGCAGCGCTCGCCGTGCTGAAGGCTGCCGGCTACCGCGTGCACATTGCCCGGCCGCAGTCCCTGGCCGGCGGGCGCAACGGCAAGGGCGAGCGCCCCCTGTGTTGCGGGCGCACCTGGCTGTCGGCCGGCATGGTGGACGAGGCGCGTGCCGAAGCACAACGCGTACTCGACGCCATGGCGCCCTTCATCGAGCGCGGCCTGCCCATCGTCGGACTGGAGCCGTCATGCCTGCTGTCGTTTCGCGACGAATTCCAGAGCATGGGGCTGGGTGATGCCGCAAAGGCCCTGAGCCGGCAGAGCTTCCTGTTCGAGGAATTTCTGGTGCGCGAGCAGCGTGAAGGGCGACTGAAGCTGCCGCTGAAACCTCTGGCCGAGAAACAGGCCTGGGTGCATGGCCACTGCCACCAGAAATCCTTCGACGCCTTCACGCCGGTACAGACCGTGCTGGGCTGGATTCCGGAACTGGAGCTGAAGGTCGTGCAGTCCAGCTGCTGCGGCATGGCGGGCAGCTTCGGCTACGACGCCGCCCACTACGAAACGTCCATGGCCATGGCCGAGCTCAGCCTGCTGCCTGCGCTGCGCGAAGCGCCGGCCGATGCCCTGGTCGTGGCCGATGGCACCAGCTGCCGCCAGCAGATCACGCATGGCCTGGAAGACAAGGCTCCCCGGCCCGAACACCTGGCGTGCGTGCTGGAACGCGCCCTGGCGGGCTAAGGGGAAAGCGTCAGGACAGGTAGGCGGCGAATGACGAGGACGACAGCGTGTGGCCGTCGTCACGATAGCGCAGCCAGCGCCGACGGGCGGCCGCCCTGTCCTCTTCATGCCCCGACACCACCTCCACGATATTCGCGAAGGCGTCGGCTTGCGGCGGCACGTCGATATCCAGATTGAGCAGCCAGTTGTGGCCCATTTCAATCGCCCGTGAAAAATCATGCGTGAGGATGACGGGCGTCCTCTCGGCCAGGGCGTCCTGCGCATCGACGTGCGGCACGAAAGCCGTCGTTTCGAAACGCCACAGCAACTGATCGAAATACGCCAGGCGCCGCTGGTCAGCGGCATAGACCGTCAGCCGGTTGCCTGCCAGATAATGCCTGCCGGCAATCCGGCAGGCCATCTGCAGGCGATGTCGCGACCCGGTGACGAAGACCACTTTGCTCATTGTGCCTTCGACGCGCCGTCCAGATTCATGAGATAGCGGGTCAGCAGCGGCACGGGCCGGCCCGAAGCACCCTTCTTTGCGCCACTGTGCCATGCGGTACCGGCGATATCCAGGTGCGCCCAGGGATAGGCCTTGGTGAAGCGTGACAGGAAGCATGCCGCCGTCACAGCGCCGGCCGCCGGCCCGCCGATGTTGGCGATATCGGCAAAACGGGACTTGAGCTGCTTCTGGTAGGCATCGTCCAGCGGCATGCGCCACGCGTCATCGTTGGACTGGCGGGCGGCATCCAGCAGCTGCGTCGCCAGCGCATCGTCCGGCGAGAACAGGCCGGTATTCACATGCCCCAGCGCCACTACGCAGGCACCCGTGAGCGTGGCCATGTCAACGACCGCAGCCGGCTTGAAGCGCTCGGCATAGGTAAGCGCATCAGCCAGCACCAGGCGGCCCTCGGCATCGGTATTGAGCACTTCTATGGTCTGCCCCGACATGCTGGTAACCACATCACCCGGCTTGTTGGCCTTGCCGCCGGGCATGTTCTCGCACGAGGCAATCAGGCCGACCACTTCGCGATTCAGCCCCATCTCGGCCACGGCACGCAGGGTGCCGAGCACGGTTGCCGCTCCGCACATGTCGTATTTCATCTCGTCCATGCCCTTGGCCGGCTTGATGGAGATGCCGCCGGAGTCAAAGGTCAGGCCCTTGCCAACCAGCACGACGGGGGCTTCACCCGCGCCGGCCTTGGTGTCGGCAGGCGTGTATTTGAGGATGATGAAGGCGGGCGGCTCCTGGGAGCCTGCAGCAACGGACAGGAAGGAACCCATGCCCAGCGCTTCGATCTGCTTCTGGCCCAGCACTTCCGCCTTGAGCGTCTTGAACTCCCTGGCGAGCGACTTGGCAGTGTTGCCCAGATAGGTGGGCGTGCAGATGTTGCCCGGCAGGTCGCCCAGCAGGCGCGTCAGCGCCATACCATTGGCCACCGCCTGGCCCGTGCGCAGACCTTCCCTGACCTCGACCGACTGCGTACGGCTGCACCAGACAGCCATTTTCTTCAGCAC
The DNA here is from genome assembly GCA_041655275.1 of Castellaniella sp. Classification (GTDB taxonomy): domain Bacteria; phylum Pseudomonadota; class Gammaproteobacteria; order Burkholderiales; family Burkholderiaceae_B; genus JAJYRX01. Next base: position 63,777 of record JBBAFU010000006.1, read on the forward strand.
CGGTGCGGGATGATCATCTTTCTTGCTGATCGTGGCATCATAGTGGTAGCTTGCCTGACCCACAGCCAGCGCAGTGGCGTGGGCCCGCCCGGTGAGCGTGCTGTCGGGGCAATCGACGCCGGTGAGCGCCGTCACGGCTTCGGTCAGACGCATGGACACGCAGGCCTGGGCAAAGGCGAGCTCGCCCTGGGCATGCGTGCGCGTGCTGTACTTCGCCTGATCACCCAGGCCCACCAGCACGATACGCTCGGCATGTACACCGGGAAGATTGCGCAGAACCAGGGTCTGGCCGGCCTTCGCCTGAAATTCGGACTTCAGGGTAGTGCGTACGGCACCCTGGCTGGCCTTGTCGATGATGTCGGCGGCGGCACTGAGCTGACCGTCGGTGAAGATGCCGATGGCCAATGCGGCCGTGCGGGCCTGATGCAGTGAGGTCGTCGTGAGTGTGCTAAATTCCATTCGTTTTCCTGGGTGGGTTCAAGAAGAAAATAAATCCATGTCAATGATTATCCCGCATTTCGTCCCATGTCTCTATTCCGGCAATCGGTAAGAGCCGAAATCATCAGCCATGCCGGCGTGGTGCTGTCCACCCTGCTGATCGTGTGGCTGAGCGTGCTGCTGGTACGCCTGCTGGGCGAGGCGGCGGGCGGGCGCATCGGTGCGGACATCGTGCTGGGACTGGCAACGTTTTCCAGTATCACCGCCCTGCCCGTCATCCTGTCGGTATCGGTATTCATTGCGGTACTCACGACAGTGACACGCAGCTTTCGCGAATCTGAAATGGTGGTCTGGTTCACCAGCGGACTGTCCCTGCGTGACTGGATCCGGCCCGTCCTGCAGTGCGCCGTCCCCACGGCGCTGATCGTGGCTATGCTGACCCTGTTCGCCTCGCCCTGGGCGTATCGCCAGATTGCCGAATACCGCCAGCGCTACGAGCAGCGATCCGATCTGGCCAAGGTGACTGTGGGCCAGTTCATCGAGACGGAAGACGGTGCGCGCGTCTTCTTCGCCGAAGAAAGCGACGACCCCGACGATGAAATGGGGCGCGTCATCGCCCGGGTCATCGATCCGGAATGGGTCAGTGTCATCACCGCGCAGAGCGCCCGCATCGAGCATGAAAACAATGGCGATCGTTTCCTTGTGCTTTCCGAAGGACGGCGCTACGACCTCAAACCCGGCCAGCCCGATTTGCGCCTGTTCGATTTCATCGATTACGGCCTGCGCCTGGAGCACCGCAAGGATGGCGCGAGCGCCGAGGCGGTACGTTCGGCCGCCGAGCGCCAGATCAAGGCCCGCCCCACCCTGCAGCTGTTTGCCGATGACAGCAACAAGGCATGGTCGCAGCTGATGTGGCGCTCGGCCCTGCCGCTGGCCGTCATCAACCTGGCCCTGCTGGCCATCCCGCTGGGCGCCAGCAACCCCCGCCTGGGCCGCTCCGGCGATATCCTGATAGCCGGCCTGGTGGGTATGCTCTACATGAACCTGATCAACCTGTCACGCGGCTGGATCGGCGCGGGGCAGCTGGGTTTTGGCGTAGGCGTGTGGCTGGTCCACGCCCTGTTCTTCGCGCTGATGGCCGGCATGCTCTGGCACCGGCTGCGCGTGCGTGCGCCCCGGCACCAGCCAGCGGCACAGGCCCGCCCCGGCACACCCTGACATGGACACCCGCGGGCATAAAAGTTTCAGGGCGGGGAACTCTTGCTCCTTTCCGGGGTCTTGTTATAAGCTAGTTGATTGTCATTCTTTGCTTCTAGAGGTTTACACATGAACGAACTACGCCCGGGAAGCCTGCCTGCAGCCGCCTATCCGGCACCAGCCACACAACAGGTGCGCAATCGTGTCATGCGCAACACCTACTGGCTGCTGGCGCTTTCTCTCATCCCCACGGTACTGGGCGCAATGGTCGGCCTGAGCACCGGCATGAATCGCATCATGTCGGCAAGCCCCGGCACCAGTGCCATCCTGTTCCTTGCCGGCGCCTTCGGCCTGATGTTCATGGTCGAACGCAACAAGAACAGCAGCGTGGGCATCGCCTTCCTGATGGCCTTCACCTTCTTCATGGGCCTGATGCTCTCGCGCATGCTGGGCTTCGTGCTCGGCATGGGCAACGGCAGCCAGCTCATCATGCTGGCCTTTGGCGGCACGGGTGCGGTCTTCGGCACCATGGCCACCATTGCCAGCACCACGAAACGGGATTTCACCCACCTGCAGAAGTTCCTGCTGATCGGTGTCGTCATCCTCATCGTGGCGGCACTGGCCAACATCTTCCTGCAGCTGCCCGCCCTGATGCTTACCGTGTCCGTGATGGCCATCGGCATCTTCTCGGCCCTGCTGCTGGTTGACCTGCAGCGCATCATCAATGGCGGTGAAACCAACTACATCTCCGCCACGCTGGCCGTCTATCTGGATGTCTACAACATCTTCGTCAACCTGCTGATGCTGCTGGGTATCTTCGGCGGGCGCGACTGAGGGCGATCAAGGCAAAACGCCTTTTCCGATGTGAGAGATGCCCGCCCTGGTGGCGGGCATTTTTGTATCATCGACCGGGAAAGGATGCCAGGAGGTAGGCGCATGATACGAGACCAAGACGACAAATACCCGGCACAGACAGCTGCAGATATCCCGCCGTCGCCCTGGGACAGCTTCTTTCCCGAAAGGCCGGCTGTGAGCGACGATTTCATGACTGAGCGAGCCAGCCAGGACCAGAGAGGTCGAGAGTCGCTCTGAGGCGAAACGATGCGCGGTAAAACTGCATTGCACGCCTATCTGTATCCAAGCGAGTGCCGAAGGCAAGAAAGGCGGACAATTCCACACACCCGCCAGTATTGTGAAGACCCTGGTGGCCGTGCTGGCCCCGCACAAAGGCCAGGCGTACGACCCCTGCTGCGGCTCCGGGGGCATGTGCGTGCAGCCCGAGCGTTTCAGGCGGCTGGCGGCGATGAACCTGGCCATTCGAGGCATCGATTTCAACCTCGGCAAGGAACCGGCCGTGCCGGCATCGTAATGGCCAATGAAGAGACATAGGGCTACGAGCTGGATTGGCTTGTTCAGCAGTTCGTGAAAATGGATGCCGTGTTCCGACTGATTATTCAAACGCCATCGTTCGCCTCAGTCCGGCTATCCCTGCAGTCGCACTCGAAGATGCCCTCAAGCAGGTGGAAAACCTGGACACCCCTGTTCAACTGGTCGCCAACCGCGCGTTCCACCGGTTTCTCGTCAACGGCGTACCGGTGCAATACCCAGCACCTGCGCGACGCCCTGCCCAATGCCACCTTCGTTGCCTTCACCGGCACGCCGGTCAGCAACGCAGACCGCGATACGCGCAGCGTGTTCGGCGACTACATCCATGTCTACGACATGCAGCAGGCCAGGGAGGACGGCGCCACCGTCGCCATCTACTATGAGTCGCGACTTGCCCGGCTCAAGCTCAAGGAAACCGATCTGGACGCCCTCGATGAGCAGGTCGAGCACTTCGAGGAGCGCAACAAGGCCCAGGAAGGCAAGGCCATGATAGTGGCCCTGAGCCGCGATGAAGGAATACAGCGCCAGCAAGGGCCGGGGCAAGCTCACCGTGGACGCGCACGAAGCACTCGCCCCGAGCAAGGCGTTTTCCCTGTGCGGCACGCTGGACGAGGCCAGAGCGCTGCGCGATGAAGTCGCCTTCATGCAGGCCGTGGTCAGCGAAAGCGTGGTGGATATCTTCGATGCCGTCGGTCTGGAAAGGCCCAACATCGGCCTGCTGAACGACGAGATCAAAAGCAAGTTCGCAAGCAATCTGGTGCAGCAGAAGAAGTTTTCCGAAATGCTCGGCAGCGTCATCACGCGCTATCAGAACCGCAGCATCGAAACTGCCCAGGTCATGGAAGAGCTGATCGAGATGGCCAGGCGATTCCGCGAAGCTGCCAGCCGCGGGGAAGCGCTCGGCCTGACCGAAGATGAAGTGCGCTTTTATGATGCCCTTGCAGACAATGAATCAGCGGTTCGTGAACTGACGGATGAAACGCTCAAGAAGATTGCCCACGAACTCACCGAGAACCTGCGCAAATACAAGTACCCGCCGGATATGGCGGAGGCTGCTGTGGAGCTGGTTCTGGCACAGGCTGAAGCCCTGGGTGAGGAATGGGCTCCGAGCATGAGTCAATAGGGCGGCGACAATTATCTTGAGCGGCTGTGGCACGCACCGCCGCCACCCTGTACGGCAGGCTGCGCCGTTACCTGCCCCGTGTATTGGCGAAATTGAACAAACTGGGGACAAGCCCGTATAATGATTTCGATACTAATGATTAGTGAAAACAGCATGTCTGCCGGAATCAACCTCGGAAACCTCATGCCAGGCGCTGCGGCGACAGCTACTGTGCACACCGTCCTCAGTGTCACAGCAGACAGCGCAGAACAAGGCGTCATCGTTGCAAATGAGGCCATAAAGGGCAGCTGAAAATCCTGAAAACGCAAGCGCCGCGTGCTCGCGCCCACCGATATCACCCCGAACTCTTCCGACCCGTCCACAGCCTGATGCATCGACAGATGGCTCGCTCGACCGCTTTCCTACATCAACCATTACCTGCCCACCTAAAAGGAAGACAGCATGAATTTCACCAAAAATAGTCTGATCACCGGCTTCGCTTCATTGCTGGGTGTCACATTGTTGACAACCGCAGCCTTCGCCGGCCCGCTGGAAGACCGAATTGCAGAAAACAAGCCAATCCGCCTGGGCTTTGCATCGGCTGCGCCCTGGGCATACGCAGGCGATGACGGCTCGCCAAAAGGTTTTGTCAATAGCATCGCCATAGACGTCCTCACGCGCATGGGCCATACCAACATCGAACCTGTCCTGACAGACTGGGCCGGGCTCATCCCCAGCCTGAGGGCGGGTCGTGTCGATATCGTCACGGGCGGAATGTATATCATGAAGTCCCGGTGCGCCAACATGAGCTTCTCGGAGCCAATCGGCGCATTTGGAGACACCTTCATTGTGGCCAAGGGTAATCCACATGGCATTCAAACCTATCAGGATTTAATCGACAAAAATCTCATCGCTGTTGTCCCGTCCGGATATAGCACCCTGGAGGATGCAAAGGCTGCGGGTGTTCCGGCGAAAAACATCACGGAAGTCCCGGGATCCACGGAAGCGATCGCCGCCATGCGCGCCGGCCGTGCCGACGCCTTTCCCACAACCGACGTTGAGGCCGCTCACGTCACCGGCAAATCTGATGATCTTGACATGTCCGACCCCGAAGCCTTTGTCGGACGCAAGAAACTGGTCGTAGGCATTGGATTCCATCCGGAAGATCAAACTATTCTGGCTGAATTCAACAAGGCGCTGGGCGAATATATCGGCTCGGACGAGATGATGGCCAAAGTAGAACAAGATGGTTACATCAGGGCGTTTCTGCCAACAGGTCAGACTGCAGCCGAGGCGTGCACCAGCGATTGAAGCATCATGACGTCCTATCTTGAGTTTCTTGCAACATATGCGAATCGCTTCGTTGACGGCACCCTGATCACACTCGCGCAGTTCGGGCTGGCAACAATGTTGACCCTGGTATGCGCACTGATTGCGGGGCTGATGAAACTGGCGCACTCAAAAATCGTACGTGCCATCTCCACTGCCTATATCGAATTCTTTCGGGGTACATCGCTGCTGGTCCAGCTTTACTGGTTTTATTTCGTGTTGCCATTAGTTGGCATCAGCATGGAAAAATTCACGACCGGCGTGGTCACGCTGGGCCTGTGTTATGGCGCCTATGGCGCGGAACTGGTTCGCGGCGCGATACTATCGGTTCCTCCAGGCCAATGGGAGGCGGCGGTTGCCCTGAACATGTCGCCCTTCAAGCGCATGCGGCGCATCATCTTGCCCCAGGCCTTTGTGGCGATTCTGCCGCCCTGGGGCAACCTGATGATCGAAATCCTGAAAGGCACGGCACTGGTCGCACTGATTTCAGTAGCTGATTTGATGTTCGAAGCCCGGCAGATCAACAACAACACCTATATGTCGGCGCAGGCCTTTGGAACGGCACTTGTCATCTATTATATTTTTGCACGCTTGATGGTAACGCCGCTCATGCGTCGACTGGAACACATCATGGCCCAGAAGACAGGAAAAGCCTGAGCCATGCTCGACTGGAAAATTGACTTCACGCGCGAGATCTTCCCGCAACTGGTGCATGCCACCGGCAACACCGTGCTTGCCGCCGGTGGCGGATATGCCGTTGCCGTCGTGCTGGGATTGGTATTTGCACTAGCCCAGCGCACTCCGTCACGCATCGTGACCATCATCATGCGGGAGCTGGTGGAATTCATTCGATCCACCCCATTGTTACTGCAGATTTTCTTCATCTTCTACGTGGGCCCGCAATTTGGCCTTCGCCTGTCGCCCTGGACGGCAGGCCTGATTGCCATTGGCCTGCATTACGCCTCCTATCTTTCAGAGGTGTATAGAGGCGGCATTGAAAACGTTCCCCAGGGCCAATGGGAAGCTGCGCGCGCCATCAACCTGTCCACCACAAAGACCTATTACCGCATTATCATTCCCCAGGCGCTGCCCCCTGCCCTCGCCGGCATGGGCAATTATCTGGTGGGAATCTTCAAGGACACACCAATGCTGTCCGTCATTGGTGTGGCCGAACTGATGCACACCGCGAACTCGGTCGGTGCCACAAGCTACCGCTACCTCGAGCCATATACGATGGTCGGCCTGATCTTTCTGGCGATATCACTCCCGACGGCATGGCTGATCCGTCGATTCGAAAAAAGACTGCGTCAACACATGGGGCTGACCCGATGAAACACGACATGAGCGGATACCCGCTGAAACTCGAAGGTGTCGATGCACCGATGGTTCGGTTCCTGAATGTGACTAAAAAATATGGCTCGCTGACAGTCCTGGATGGCCTGAACCTGGACGTTGAAGAGGGGGAAATGGTCTCCATCATTGGGCCGTCTGGCTCGGGCAAGACAACGGTATTGCGCATGTTGATGACGCTTGAGAAGATTGACGGCGGTGTCATTTATGTTGACCGCGAACCGCTGACGCACATGGAGAAGAACGGGCGCCTGGTGCGCGCCGACGCGGCACATCTGAGGCGAATGAGAGCCAAGATCGGCATGTGCTTCCAGCACTTCAACCTCTTTCCCCATATGACGGCGCTCGGCAACTGTATGGAAGGTCCGGTGCACGTGCTTGGCCTGTCAAAAGAAGAGGCCGAAGAGCGGGCTATGGGGCTGCTTGAAATGGTGGGAATGGCCGACAAGCGCGACCAGCACCCGTCACGGCTTTCCGGCGGACAGCAGCAGCGTGTCGCCATCGCGCGCGCCCTGGCGATGCGACCCAAGGTAATGCTTTTCGACGAAGTTACATCCGCTCTTGACCCGGAAGTCATCAGCGAAGTAACGAACGTCATTCGAAGCGTGGTGAATCAATACAGGCTGACCATGCTGATGGTGACGCACCAGATCGGTTTCGCACGTGAAATTTCCGATCGAGTGTGTTTTTTCTTTGGTGGCCAGATCGAGGAGGAAGGCACGCCGGAAATGCTGTTTGACAACCCCCGGAACGAGCGTACCCAGCAGTTCCTCAGTGCAGTACTGGAAGCCAAGTGACTGCGTCCGGTCATCTCATGCCGGCGCATTCCGCCGCCACCGCACCATCCCTTCCACCGCCATCACCGCCACGGCAATCCAGATGGGCACATAGGTGAACCAGGCCTGCAGCGATGGCGTCTCGTGCAGCAGCAGCACCGCTACCCAGAAAAGCAGCACCGGCTCCACATAGCCGAGAATACCGAACAGGCCCAGAGGCAGGCGACGGCTGGCCGAGATGTAGGCAATCAGGGCAACGGAGCTCATGATGCCCAGCAGGGGTATCAGCCCCAGCAGGGCCGGGCGCTGCGCAAACATCTGCCAGATCGACAGGTCCTGGAACAACAGGATACCCAGGGCAATCGGCGAGAGCAGGCCCATCTCTATCCACAGCGTGGTCACCGAACCCAGTCGCAGACGGCGATGCAGCATGAAATACGGCGGATAGCCGAAAAGAACCACGGCGGTTGCCCAGGACAGATGCCCAAGCACAAGCAACTCGTGCAGGACGCCGCAGGCCGCCAGCCCTACGGCCACTTGTTGCGCACGGCTCAGCTGCTCCTTGTAGAACACGCGCCCCACCACAACCATCATCAGGGGCAGCAGCAGATAGCCCAGCGACACATCGAGCGCCATGCCGTGCACGGGCGCCCAGACGAACAGCCAGGTCTGCACGCCAATCGTGGCCGTTGTGCACAACAGCATGAGCGCCAGCATCTTGTCGCGGCGGGCCCGCGCAATCGTCACGCGCAAGGGGCGCCATCCCCGTGAATGCGACAGCAGCAGTGCCAGTGCAGGCATTGCCAGTAAAACGCGCCAGGCGAACAGGGCATTGCCTTCCAGCGGATCCAGCAGGGTGACGAAGTAATACAGGCCGGCGAACAGCACTGCAGACAGCAGTGCGAGGGCAACACCGGTTCTCATGACTGGCCCGCTCTGTTCACCGACGCTGCATGTCGCGCATGACGCGGCGCGTCAGCAACGGCCGGTCAAGCAGACGCTCCAGCCGTTCATGCAGCGTCTGGCGCAGGGCGGGCTCACCGGCGGCATCGCCAAAGTCCGGGGTATCACCTTCCAGACCATAGCCCGTCTCGCGCAGCAACACCCATTCGAAGCGACGCAAGCTGGCCGGCGCGGAAAGCGCAGGTTCATCACGGGGCGCTCCCGCGAGCTGGTACAGGGCCGCCTCGTAGGCATCAAAGAGCACGGGATGGGGGTCTTCACGCGCAAGCAGGCGCAGCAGCAGCTCGTTCATATACCATGCCGACATGAAGGCCTGGCCGCTCAGGGGAATGATGCCGCAGGATTCAGCCCCGATAAGGGTGCGGATCTCGCCCATACCGCTCCATGACAGGTTCAGCGGCTGCAGGGCCAGGAGCACGGCCCGCAGCGTGGAGTACGGCCGCTTCGCACCCTTGGCCACCATGGTCACCACGCCATGCTCGCGCGTGAAAGCCTGCAGCAGCAGTGAAGTTTCGCGCCAGGGCTGGGCGTGCAGCAGATAGGCCGCAACATCCAGCACTCTGGAGGAGCGCCTAGTCATACCCCAGTTCGCGCAGCGTGCCCTCGCGCTGCGACCAGGCCTTGCGCACCTTGACGTAGACCTCGAGGAAGACGGGCTTGCCCAGCATGGCCACCATGTCCTGGCGTGCCTCGGTGGCAATGCGCTTCATGTGCCGTCCACCGGCGCCCAGCAGGATGGGACGATGGCTTTCGCGCTCCACCAGCACACAGGCTGAAATGCGCACGCCGGCTTCCTCCTCTTCCCACTGTTCGATGATGACCGTTGTGCCGTAGGGCAGCTCGTCGCCCACCAGCCGGAAGATCTTTTCCCGTATCATTTCGGCCGCCAGGAAACGCACGGACCGGTCCGTCACGGCATCGGCCTCGAACCAGTGCTCGCCTTCGGGAAGACGCTCACCGATCTCGTCGAGCAGGGGCTCGAGCTGAAGATGGCGCTCGGCACTGACCGGCACGACGGCGGCGTAGGGATGCAGGGCGAGCAGGCGCTCGGCATAGGGAAACAGTGTGGCGCGATCCTTCACCAGGTCAATCTTGTTGATGGCCAGAATGGTGGGCCGCGACTCCGGCAACAGGGGCAGGATGTGCTCGTCGGCCGCAGACCAGCGCCCCGCCTCGACCACATGCACCACCACGTCCACTTCGGACAGCGCCTTGGTGACCACACGGTTCATCATGCGGTTCATGGCACCCCCGTGGCGCCGCTGAAAGCCCGGCGTGTCCACAAAGACGAACTGACGCGCACCTTGCGTAAGCACGCCGTGGATGCGATGGCGCGTCGTCTGGGCCTTGCGCGACACGATGGACAGCTTGGTGCCGATGAGCGCATTGAGCAGCGTCGATTTGCCCACGTTGGGGCGTCCGATGAGCGCCACATAGCCGCAGCGTGAAATGTCGGTGCTCATGATTTATCCTGTACCGTGGTTGACTCGCGACGGCTGCGCGGGATACGCGCCGGCCTGCCCTTGCACCACTGCGGCAGGGCAAGCAGGGCCTTGACGGCCTGTTCTGCAGCGGCCTGCTCGGCCGCCCGGCGGCTGTGCCCGCCGGCCGTGACCACCACATCGAATTCGGCAACACGACATTCAACTTCAAAACGCTGCTCATGCGCCGCACCCTGTACGCCCAGCACCCGGTAGGCCGGCAATTCGAGGTGGCGCGCCTGCAGCATTTCCTGCAAACGTGTCTTCGCGTCCTTGCCGGTTTCACGCGGATCGATGCGCGCCAGCAAGCCCTCATACTGGCCCTCGATGACCTTGAACGCGGCATCGAAGCCGCCGTCCAGATAGATGGCACCAAACAGGGCTTCCAGCGCATCGGCCAGAATGGACGGGCGGCGCGCACCGCCGCTGCGCAGCTCGCCCTCACCCAGCCGGAGCCGGCTGGAAAGGTCCAGGGAAAGCGCAATGTCGGCCAGCGCCGCCTGATTCACCAGATTGGCACGCAGGCGGGAAAGGTCGCCTTCATCCATGGTCGGGAAACGGGCATGCAGCAGCGCCGCCACCACAAAATTGAGCACACCATCGCCCAGGAACTCCAGGCGCTCGTTATGCGGGACGCTGTGACTGCGGTGGGTGAGTGCCCGCTGCAGCAGCGACGCATCCTTGAACCGGTAGCCCAGGGCGCGGACAAGCGTCGCCGGCATCAGCGAAAGCCCCCAATGCGACTGAGCTGGGAGAAATTCATCCAGATGAAGAAGGCACGGCCCACGATATTGTCATCAGGCACAAAGCCCCAATAGCGGCTGTCCAGACTGTTGTCGCGGTTGTCCCCCATCATGAAGTAATGGCCTTCGGGCACCACGCAGCGCACACCGGTATTCACATACTCGCAATGGTCACGATAGGGGAAATCGGAAATCGGTGTCAGGAACTGGGGCGAGCGGCGATTGAGCAGGATGCGATGCCCGGCCTCACCCAGCGCCTCCTGGTATTGCGCAATATAGGCGCCGCGATCCGGCTCGAAGTAATCGCCGTCGCGCACCTGCTCCACGGGCACACCGTTGATGGACAGCACCTTGTTGCGATACTGCACAGTATCTCCCGGTACGCCCACGACGCGCTTGATGTAGTCCACCGAGGTGTCCACCGGATAGCGGAACACAACCACATCGCCGCGCTGCGGGCTGCCCAGCTCGAGCACTTTCCAGTCCACCACCGGCAGGCGGATGCCGTACTGGAACTTGTTGACCAGGATCAGGTCGCCGCTTTGCAGCGTGGGCAGCATGGAACCCGACGGAATGCGAAACGGCTCCACAAGAAAGGAGCGCAGCACGAAGACGAACAGGATGACCGGGAAGAAGCTGACGCCGTACTCGACCCACCAGGGCGCGCGGTTGGCCTTGTCATAGGCCTGCTGGCGAATCCGGCTTGCCTGCGCCGCCTCCATGTCACGCACGGCCGGTTCGGTCGCCGCCATGGCGGCCACCGCCTTCGCCCTGCGCCGCGTGCGCAGATGAAAGACGTCGAACAGCCAGATACTGCCGGTCAGCAGCAGCAACAGGAACAGGATGAGGGCGAAATCCCAGCTCATGGCCGCCCCATCACATCGTCATGCAAAATCATTTGTCATCAACCTGAAGAATGGCCAGGAAGGCTTCCTGCGGGATCTCGACATTGCCCACCTGCTTCATGCGCTTCTTGCCGGCCTTCTGTTTTTCAAGCAATTTCTTCTTGCGCGAAATATCGCCGCCATAGCATTTTGCCAGCACATTCTTGCGCAGTGCCTTGACGTTCTCGCGAGCGATGATCTCGGCGCCGATGGCCGCCTGGATGGCAATGTCGAACATCTGTCTTGGAATGATACCGCGCATGCGCGTAACCACGTCGCGTCCGCGATGGCGCGCGCTGGCGCGGTGCACAATCACGGACAGGGCATCCATGCGCTCGCCGTTGATGAGCAGGTCCACACGCACCACATCCGAATCCTGATAACCCTTGAACTCGTAGTCCATGGACGCGTAGCCGCGCGACACCGACTTCAGCCGGTCGAAGAAATCCAGCACGATCTCGGCCAGCGGCATTTCATACACCAGGTGAACCTGGCGCCCGTGATAGCTCATGTTCAGCTGCACACCGCGACGCGCCACGCACAGACTCATGACCGCCCCCACATACTCCTGGGGCATGAACAGCGTCAGCGTGACCATGGGCTCGCGGATCACCTCGATCTCGCCCACCTCGGGCATGCGCGAAGGGCTTTCCACCATGACCACTTCGCCATCCCGGCGCACAACCTCGTAGATGACCGAGGGCGCGGTGGTGATGATGTCCATGTCGAACTCGCGCTCGAGCCGCTCCTGCACGATTTCCATGTGCAGCAACCCGAGGAAGCCGCAACGAAAGCCAAAGCCCAGGGCCTGGGAGACTTCCGGTTCGAACATCAGGGATGCATCGTTCAGCTTGAGCTTCTCGAGCGAATCCCGCAGCTGGTCGTACTCGCTGTTTTCGACCGGATAGATGCCGGCAAAGACCTGCGGCTTGACTTCCTTGAAGCCGGGCAGTGCTTTCTGTGCCGGGCGGTTTGACAGCGTGAGGGTATCGCCCACGCGGGCATCGGCAATATCCTTGATGCCGCAGATGACAAAGCCCACCGCCCCGGCGCTGAGCACGTCACGGGGTGTCGGCTTGGGCGTGAACACGCCGATCTGCTCGCACAGATGGCTTGCGCCCGTTGCCATGAGCATGATCTTGTCGCGCGGGCGCAGGACGCCGTTGACGATGCGCACCAGCATGACGACGCCCACATAATTGTCGAACCAGGAATCGATGATGAGGGCCTGCAACGGCTGTTCCGGATCGCCCTCGGGCGGGGGCACGCGCTGCACGATGGCCTCGAGGATTTCGTCGATGCCCATGCCCGTCTTGGCGCTGGCGGGAATGGCGGCGCCGGCATCGATGCCGATCACATCCTCGATTTCCTCGCGTGCGCTGTCGGGATCCGCCGAGGGCAGGTCCATCTTGTTGAGCACGGGGATGACTTCGACGCCAAGGTCGATGGCGGTATAGCAGTTGGCCACCGTCTGCGCCTCGACGCCCTGCGAGGCATCCACCACCAGCAGCGCCCCTTCACAGGCCGACAGCGAACGGCTGACCTCATAGGAAAAATCCACATGGCCCGGTGTATCGATCAGGTTCAGGGCATAGGTCTTCCCATCCCTGGCCTCGTAGGACAGGGATGCCGTCTGGGCCTTGATGGTGATGCCACGCTCGCGCTCGATGTCCATGGAGTCGAGCACCTGCGCCGACATTTCGCGTTCGGCCAGTCCGCCGCAGCGATGGATGAGCCTGTCAGCCAGGGTGGATTTGCCGTGATCGATGTGAGCAATGATGGAAAAATTGCGGATGTGGTCCATAAACCCGTGAAAATAAAGAGCCGCCGGCTGGCACTGGCCGCCGGGGTTACAAAAAAGGAGCGCCGCGGCGCTCCTTGAATGCCATTACCCTATTTTAACGGGTCTGCAGATTATTTTCGCGGTGTGACCGTGACCCACTGCGACTGGCCGTCGCGCATGACCAGAACGGCTGCCGCCCGGTCCGGCTTCAGACCGGCCACGACACGGGCATATTGGGCCGCGCTGTCGATGTCGACATCGTTGATCATGAGAATCACATCTCCCTCGGCAATGCCGGCCGCCGCTGCAGGCTCATCGGCTTCGGTGACGCTGACACCGCCCGTGAAACCTTCACGACGCTGAACATCCTCGGGCACGTTCTCGACGCGCAGGCCCAGCACATCGGCCGGCGAGGGGGCGGCACCATCCGGCTGAGCCTGGGGCCCGTCCGTGTCGCTCACCGGCATTTCACCCACCTTGACCTTGAGCGTGACCCGCTTGCCCTTGCGCCAGACATCCATGCTGACCCGGGTATCAGGTGCGGTGCCGCCAACCAGACGCGGCAGATCGGCCATATGCTTTATCTTCTTGCCATCGAAGGTGATGATGACATCGCCCGCCTTCACACCGGCATGCGCGGCAGGGCTGTCAGCCTCCACGGTATTCACCAGCGCGCCATGCGCAGCATCCATGCCCAGCGCCTCGGCAACATCGTCCGAGACCGAGCTGATACGCACACCGATGCGCCCGCGCGTTACCTTGCCATGGGCCTTGAGCTGGTCGACGACGCGCATGGCTTCATCGATGGGAATGGCCAGGGAAATACCCATGAAGCCGCCGCTGCGCGACACGATCTGCGAGTTCACGCCGACGACCTCACCCGCCAGGTTGATGAGCGGCCCGCCCGAGTTGCCGGGATTCACCGCCACATCGGTCTGGATGAAGGGCAGATAGTCCCCCGTATCGCGGTTGATGGCACTTACGATGCCCGAGGTCACCGTGGAATCCAGACCAAAGGGCGAACCGATGGCAAGCACCCACTGTCCTTTCTTGAGCTTGGTGGAATCCCCGATGGGCAATGGCGACAGCCCCTTGGCATCGATCTTGATGAGCGCGACGTCGGTACGCGGATCCGCGCCGACGATCTCGGCCTTGTATTCCTTGCCCGAAGCACTCAGCGTCACGAAAATCCCGTTGGAGCGGGCAACGACATGGTTGTTCGTGATGATGTAGCCATCGTCACTGATGATGAAGCCCGAGCCCACGCCACGGGGCACGGTGCGCTCCTCCTCGACGGGCGGTGCGCCGCGACTCTGGGGTCCGCCAAAGCCGGGGGGCATGAAGTCCGGCCCGAAGAACCAGCGGAACATGTCGTAGGGATCGCTGCCGCCATGCGCGCCCGGCCTGCGCACGGTGACGGCTTCGGTCGTGCGTATGTTCACCACGGAGCCTTCGGTACGCTCGACGATCTGGGTGAAATCCGGCACGGCCAGCACCGGCGTTGGAGAAGACTGTGCCGCAACCGATCCGGTGATGGCGGCAAGCCCCACCATGACGGCGACCGACCCGCAGGCGACGGCCACCTTCAGGCGGTTTCTGACAAGACTCTTGTCTGGCATCATATTGCTCCTAACGAGAAAAATACGGACTCACTGTGCCAGGGGCACATATTCAACGTGTTCGATGATGTCGCGCAGGGTATCTGCGGGCACCTGTCCCAGGGCCGTCAGCCAGAAGTCACCGAAGCGCTTGCGAAACACACTCAGTGCACCTTTGTGCATACCACCCTGTGCAGATGTTGGATGGCGGTCCGCGTCAAAAGTTTCAACAAAGACGGATATTGCGGCCAGGCCGTCGGACAGCACCATCTGCTTCACGTCGGCCTGTGCCCGCATGGGCCGCGCCACCTGCGTCAGGATGGCAAAGCCGTCCGGTCGCGGAATGCGCCAGCCACGCTGGCCAAGATCCGTCGGCCGCATGGGCAGCTCGACGACGCGCCAGTCACTGACATCCCAGCTGGGCGTGACTTGCGCCTGGGCGGCCTGCTCACCCAGCGTGATGCTGGAAAAGGCCACCTGATCGATCACCTCGTTGGATGCCGTCACCGTCTGTGCCTTCAGCAGCAGGCGGCTGTCCCTGTCCACGCACAGCACATGACCGTAGCGGTGGCCATCCCTGGGACGAAGGCGCAGGGGCGTACACTCGCGCCCGGCAACCCGCTCGGGGTCCGGCAGGGTCACAAGCTCGTAATACCGGTCCAGATTGCTGCCGTCATTGAGCAGCAGGCCGGGAAAGCGCTCGCCGCGGCGACGTTCAACGATCACCACCTTGCGCTCGGGCAGCAGGCTGCGCACCTCGTCATTGTGACGCACGAACTCTCGGCGCTGGCCATCGAGCGCCTCGACGCGCTCGCGCTCGCCCGTGCCGTCCACCAGATGGACGATGCGCGACGAGCTCATCACCACCCCCTGCTGATAGGTGTAAACGCCGGTGTAATCCAGTGCCCGGGCCGCCTCCTGCACCTGGTGCAGGATCTGCATGGCATCCGCCTCGGCGGCAACAACAGCCTCATCAGCCTGTGCCAGGGGCTGGGCAAGCAGCACCAGCGCCGGCAGGAACAGGCGCGAAAACAAGCGCCATATCATCGGTAGCCGGCCCCCATGCCATAAGAGACCTGCTGTATGGGAAGCACGCCTATCATGCCCTGATGGGCATCCAGATAATCATGCAGGCCGCCATCTTCCTCCCCATTTCCGTCCACATCGGCGGCGGCCAGCTGTTGCGGCGCGGCGGCGGCCAGTATCTCTGCGGGCGCGTCGACTGCGGGCAGAATCAGGGGACGGGCCACCCACACGATGGCGGCAACGCCGGCCGCCATGGCCATGCCGGAGATACTCGTGCGCCACCAGCGTCGCGTCCGCGGCGGCGCGGCGGCCATCGCCGGCTCTTCGTCGATGGCGTGCGAAAGACGCGCATAGAACATATCGGACGGCCGTATGGCGAGATCCGGGGTGCGCAGGACATCGCCGATGAGATGATAAGTATCCCAGACCTGACGGCCGTAGGGGGAATCGAGCTCTTCGGCACGCATCTCCGCCTCGCCGTCCACCCAGGCGGAGACGGCGGCCTCCCAGGCAAGGTCCAGCGACTCATCTTCAGCATTGCGAACAGGATGCATACAGGCTCCTACCAGCGGTGATCGGGATCACTCTCGAGAACCGGGCGCAGGCGTTGCGCGATCGCATCGCGCGCCCGGAAGATGCGCGAACGAACGGTCCCGATGGGACACTCCATGGTCTGGGCGATGTCTTCATAGCTCATGCCCTCGATCTCGCGCAGCAGCAGGGCCGTGCGCAGATCCTCGGGCAGATCGGCCATGGCCGCATTGATGGTGTCGGCCACCTGCCGGCTGGCCAGCATCGCTTCCGGCGTGTCGATGTCTGTTAGGTTATCGATTGCGTGGAAAGTTTCACCATCTTCGTTTTCGATGGCGTCAATGGTTTGCGGCCGGCGCATCTGGGCCACATGCCAGTTGCGCGCCGTATTGATGGCGATGCGGTAAAGCCAGGTATAGAAAGCACTTTCGGCGCGGAATTGCGGCAGGGCCCGGTAGGCCTTGATGAAAGTCTCCTGGGCCACGTCCTCGATCTCGGACGGATTGCGCACCATCCGGGCCAGCAGGCGCATGATGCGCCGCTGATACTTCAGCACGAGCAGGTCGAAGGCGCGCTTGTCACCATTCTGGACGCGACGCACCAGCTCAAGATCGGTATCGTGCGATGCGCCGGCCATGTCAGACCTCCGGATCCGGTGTGGACAGGGCCAGATCGCGCGCTACCCAGATGCGCAGGCCATGCCAGCCTGACCGCCCGAGACGCGCGCGCCACAACGTGACCCGCTGCGGACGACCCGGCCCGACGGGACGCAGGCGCAGGCTGATCCAGCACGGACCCCGCCAGGCATGTTCCAGCGCGCAGCATTGCACGGATGCGCCGCCGCAGTACACAAGCCAGCGGCCATCATTGCGCCGCGCCAGCGCCCGTGGTGATGGCCGGGAGCTGCGTCCCCTCCAAGCGTACAGGGGTCGCAGCCGCCAATGTGTCGTAATGACGGCGGCCACGCCTGGCTTACACCCTGCGCACAAGCATGGACCCGTTGGTGCCCCCAAAACCAAAGGAATTGGACAGGGCAACATCGATCTTGAGGTCACGCGCCTGGTTGGGGCAGTAATCCAGATCGCACTGCGGATCCTGGTTGAACAGGTTGATCGTCGGGGGTGAAATCTGGTGATAGACGGCCAGGACCGTGAAGATGGCCTCGATGCCGCCGGCCGCCCCGAGCAGGTGACCCGTCATCGATTTCGTTGAATTGACGACCAGACGATGGGCATGATCACCGAATGCCGCCTTGAGCGCTTCGGTTTCATTGATATCGCCCAGCGGGGTGGATGTGCCATGCGCATTCACATAGGCCACTTCGTCGGCATTGATGCCGCCGTTACGCAGGGCATTGATCATGCCGCGCCGCGGACCGTCACGATCGGGCGACGTGATGTGATGGGCGTCCGAACTCATGCCATAGCCCGCAAACTCACCATAGATACGTGCCCCGCGCCGGCGTGCATGCTCGTATTCTTCCAGCACCACGACGCCGGCACCCTCTCCCAGGACGAAACCGTCGCGATCCACGTCCCAGGGACGCGATGCCGTCTGCGGATCATCATTGCGGGTGGACAGGGCACGCATGGCGGCAAACCCGCCCACGCCCAGCGGCGATACGGTGGATTCGGCACCGCCCGCCACCATGACGTCGGCATCACCATACTCGATGAGGCGTGCGGCATCGCCGATCGAATGCAGACCGGTGGTGCAGGCCGAGACGACAGCATAGCTGGGTCCTTTCAGACCCAGGCTGATGGAAAGCTGGCCGGATATGAGGTTGATGAGCGAGGCCGGCACGAAGAAGGGCGAAATACGGCGAGCACCTTTCTGCAGGTACTCGGCCTGCGTTTCCTCGATGCGCGGCAGACCGCCGATGCCCGAGCCGACGATGACGCCGATGCGCTCGGCATTTTCCCCGGTGAGTTCCAGCCCGCTGTCACGCCAGGCCTGTATGCCGGCAGCCACGCCATAATGGATGAAGGTATCCATCTGCTTGGCTTCCTTGGCACTCATGTACCGGGTGACGTCGAAATCCCGTACCTCGCCTGCGATCCGGGAGTTGATCCCGGAAGCATCAAAGCGTGTGATGGCCGAAATACCAGAACGTCCGTTGACGATATTGTCCCAGGCACTGTCGATATCGTTGCCCAGGGGCGACACGATACCCAGACCGGTAATGACGACGCGTCGTTTCACGGATGACTCCTAAAAATGAAAAGCGGCTTCACGGATATCACGCTGCCCTGCCCGGCACACTGCCCCGGACATGAATGCAACGCAACCCCTGAAACCGCTGTCGGGCCGGACTGCAGGATGCAGAACCCTTGCTCGATGGCCTGATCAGGCCTTGCTATTGGCCGCGATGTAATCGACGGCCTGCTGCACGGTTGTGATCTTCTCGGCCTCTTCATCCGGAATTTCAGTTTCAAATTCGTCTTCGAGTGCCATCACGAGCTCGACCATGTCGAGCGAGTCGGCACCGAGGTCGTCAAGGAAGGAAGACTCGTTCTTGATCTCGGCTTCGTTGACGCCAAGTTGTTCAGCGACTATCTTCTTGACGCGCTGTTCGATGCTTTCCATGCAGATCTCCAATTGGGGGAAATTCCCGCGAATTATAGCCAAACGTTCGGATTGTGGTTGCTGGCCGTGACGAAAAAATGACGCTTTGCCACCGATACAGGGCATTTCGCCGGCCGGCCGGGAGCAAAACGTCTCCGAGACGCAGCGATTTTACCCCAGACCGGACGGCGTGTCGGGTCCTGCTGTGGCGACGCCCGCACTACATATACATGCCGCCGTTCACATGCAGGGTGGTACCCGTGATGTAAGCCGCTCCCGGGCCCGCCAGGAAGGCGACCGCAGCGGCCACATCGGCAGCGGAGCCCAGGCGACCCATGGGAATCTGGGTAAGCAGCGAGGCCGTCTGATCTTCGCTCAGTGCCCGTGTCATGTCGGTTTCGATGAAACCGGGCGCCACGCAGTTTACCGTGATGTTGCGGCTGCCCAGTTCGCGCGCCAGGGCGCGCGTCAGACCCGCCACACCGGCCTTGGCCGCGGCGTAGTTGACCTGGCCCGGGTTGCCCATGGCCTCGACTACGGAAGTGATATTGATGATGCGCCCCCACCGGGCCCGCATCATCTGGCGCGTCACTGCGCGCGACAGGCGGAATACCGCCGACAGGTTGGTCTCGATCACGGCCTGCCAGTCTTCATCCTTGAGCCGCATGAGCAGGTTGTCCCGTGTGATGCCGGCATTGTTCACCAGGATGTGCGGACCGCCCTCGGCGATCAGCTCGCCGATCAGGGCCTCGCCGGCCTCGGCATCATTCACATCCAGTACGACGCCGCGCCCGCCCAGCGGGGCAAGCGCCGCTGAAATGGCATCGGCCCCCGCTGCGGTGGTTGCCGTGCCGACAACGGTTGCGCCGCGTGCCGCCAGCTCGGCGGCGATGGCCTTGCCGATACCGCGGCTGGCGCCGGTGACCAGCGTCAGCCGGCCCTGCAATTCATTCTGTGACATGATGCCTTACCCCTGTAGTTTTTCCAGCGTTGCGTGCAGGGATGCCGTATCGGTAATGGACAGTCCGACCAGATCACGGTCAATCCGCTTCAGCAGGCCGCTCAACACCTTGCCTGGCCCGCATTCTACAACGTGCGTGACCCCGTCGTTCTTCATGCGGCGGATGATTTCCACCCAGCGCACGGGATGCCAGGCCTGGCGCACCAGCGCATCACGGATCTCGGCGGGCGTCTGCGGGCTGGCCACATCCACGTTATTGATCAGCGTGACGCCCGGACTGCGCAGCTCGACGGCCTCCAGCGCTTTCGCCAGGATCTCGGCTGCAGGGCGCAGCAGGCTGGAATGGAACGGCGCCGACACCGGCAGCATGACGGCGCGCCGCGCACCGGCTTCGCGTGCCAGCGCGCAGGCACGCTCGACCGCGGCCAGATGCCCGGCAATGACAACCTGTGCCGGCGCGTTGAAGTTCACCGCTTCGACGACCTCGCCCAGGGCGGCCTGTTCGCATACCGCCACGACCGCATCGTCCTCCAGCCCGAGCAGGGCCGCCATGGCGCCCTCGCCCTGCGGCACCGCCGCCTGCATGGCCTCGGCGCGCAGCCGGACCAGGCGCACCGCATCGGGAAGATCCAGGGCACCGGCAGCAGCCAGCGCCGTGTACTCGCCCAGGCTGTGCCCGGCCATCACTTCCGGAACCGGGCCGCCTTCGGCGCACCAGGCCAGATACATGGCCAGCGCGGAAGCCAGCATGACCGGCTGCGTGTTGCGCGTCAGATCGAGCTCGGCGGCCGGGCCCTGCGCCATCAGCGCCAGAAGGTCCTGATCCAGCGCATCGCCGGCCTGGCGCATCACGTCCATGGCCACGGCATGATCGGCCCAGGCATCGAACATGCCGACGGTCTGCGAGCCCTGACCCGGGAAGACAAAAGCAATTTTCACGACGAATCCTTCCTGTAAGAAGACCGAAAGCCTATAGGCGCAGCAGCACGGAGCCCCATGTGAAACCGCCGCCAACCCCCTGCAGCAGCAATTGCTGACCCGCCTGCAGGCGCCCGTCGCGGCGTGCGGCATCGAGCGCCAGGGGCACGCTGGCCGCTGACGTGTTGGCATGACGGTCAACCGTGACCACCACACGCCCGGCGGGCAGGCCCAGCTGGCGCCCCAGTGCCTGGATGATGCGCAGATTGGCCTGGTGCGGCACAAACCAGTCTATGGATGACAGCGCCACACCGGCATCCGCACAGACCTGGCGGGCCGACTCGGCAAGATGGCGCACGGCCAGCCGGAACACCGCCTGACCATCCATGCGCAGGAAGGGATCACCCACGATGCGGCCATGCGACACCACGCCCGCAGTGCACAGGATGCCTGCGTGACTGCCGTCGGCATTGAGTCTGGCCTGAAGAATACCCGGCGCGTCCGACGCCTCCAGCACCACGGCGCCGGCGCCATCGCCAAAGAGCACGCAGGTGCTGCGATCGTTCCAGTCGAGAATGGTGGAAAAGACTTCGGCACCGATGACCAGGGCACGCTGCGCCCGGCCGGCCCGGATGAAGGCATCGGCCGTGGCCAGCGCATAGACGAAGCCGCTGCAGACGGCCTGCACATCAAAGGCCGCCCCGCCATTGGCGCCGATGGCATTCTGCACGAGGCAGGCTGTGCTCGGGAAGATGTGATCGGGGGTGGACGTGGCGACAATGATCAGGTCGAGCGATGAAGGCGCAATGCCGGCATCGTCGAGCGCCTTGCCGGCCGCCTCTATGGCCAGTTGGCTGCTGGTAACGCCGGGATCGGCGACATGACGCTGGCGTATGCCCGTTCGGCTGGCAATCCATTCATCCGAGGTTTCCACCCCGCGCTGCGCCAGCTCTGCAGCCAGTGCATCGTTGGACAAGACCCTGGGAGGGAGATGGGCACCGCTCCCTATCAGGCGGGCATAGGCCATGAAAACTCCAGAATTCAGACCGGACCGGAGACCGTTTCAGCCTCGGGCGATCCGTTCAGACTTTGACGCAATTGCTCCAGACTGTACGTAGTCTGGTCGAGCAGACGATTCGCAACCGCTTCATGTGCCCGTTGCAGCGCGCAGGAAAAGGCATAGGCATCCGCCGAGCCATGGCTCTTGATGACGATGCCGCGCAGACCGAGCAGGGCCGCACCATTGTAGCGACGATTATCGACCCGTTCGCGAAAGCGCCGCAGCACAGGCATGGCCAGCAGGCCTGCACCCATGGACAGGGGATCACGCCGGAATTCGGCGCGCATCATGCTGGTGACCATGCGTGCCAGGCCCTCGAGCGACTTGAGCACCACATTGCCGACAAAGCCGTCGCACACGATGACATCGACCGTGCCCTTGCAGATATCGTCACCCTCGACATTGCCATGAAACGCCAGACCGCTGTCGCGCAGCAACTCGCCGGCCTGCTTCACCATCTCGTTGCCCTTGATATGCTCGGCGCCGATGTTGAGCAGG
Organism: Castellaniella sp.; assembly: GCA_041655275.1. Lineage (GTDB taxonomy): Bacteria > Pseudomonadota > Gammaproteobacteria > Burkholderiales > Burkholderiaceae_B > JAJYRX01. The sequence goes on from JBBAFU010000006.1 coordinate 86,366, forward strand.
CCAATGGTGGGACGCGCAGGCCCGCCCAGTGCCGTCACCAGGGCCGTGCCCATGATGGCGAACTGGAACAGATTCTCGGCATTGCAATCGACATTGGCGCCCAGGTCCAGCATCAGGGTGGCGCCATCCTTCTGGTTGGGGATGGAGGCTGCGATGGCCGGACGGTCGATGCCATCGAGCATCTTCAGCACGTAGCGGCTGATGGCCATCCAGGCCCCGGTATTGCCGGCAGACACGCAGGCATCGGCCAGACCGTCCTTGACCGCCTGGGCCGCCACCCGCATGGAGGAATCCTTCTTGCGTCGCAATGCCACTTCGACAGTGTCGTCCATGGTGACGACCTGCGAGGCCGGCACGATCTGGTGCCAGGCATGATCCCGGGCACCGGCCTCGCGCAGGGCGGCCTCGATTGCAGGCGCGTCGCCGACCAGCAGCAGGCGTGCGTCGGGATTGCGTCGCGCAAACCGGCAAGCCGCCGGCACCGTCACCGGCACACCGACATCTCCACCCATACAGTCGATAGCAATGCGGATTTCTGACCTGGACATTGCGCTGACTTATGCGATGGCTTTTGCGATGACGGTGCGGAGGGCGCCCTGATCGGGACGCCGTCTAGTCGTCGTCCTGGGTCTTGAGCACCTTGCGACCGCGGTAGAAGCCACCGGGAGTGATGTGATGACGCAGGTGGATCTCACCCGTCGTGGGCTCGATGGCCGTGGCAGGTGCGGTAAGAAAATCGTGCGAACGCCGCATGTTACGACGCGATGGGCTCTTTTTGGTTTGCTGGACAGCCATGATGACTCCTGTGGTAGGCCTGCCATTGTAGGTGACAACGCCGGTATTGATCGAAATGAATCAGTTTTTCTTGAGCCGCCTCAATGCTTCGAATGCAGACACGCGTTCCGGCGCATCGTCCGGCGCATCCGCCGGGCCTGCGGGATGCTCGCAATGCGCGTGCAGGGGAATGGCGGGCAGCGCCAGGATGAGCTCATCCTCAACCAGCTCGAGCACATCCAGCCGTGCCGATGCCAGCACGGGCTCCACCCAGTCGTCGGGACTTTCCGCAAGATCATCGCGGGCTTCCAGCCCTTCCTCGGATTCCACCACAAGCAGCCGGCTGTATGCTTCGACGGGCCATGCCATGGGTTGCACGCAGCGCTGGCATTCCAGTATGAGGGTCGCCGTGACGCGAACCTCAAGCATGGCCTGCCCGGCTGCATCCTGCAGTCCGCGCACGTCCCAGCTTGCCTTCGCCCCGCCCTGGTCCGGCAAGTCAGACACCAGACGCGACAGCGACTGCAGTTCAACCTGCCCCTGCAGTTGCCGGCCAAGACGGGTAAACTCGCCCGTATCGATGAAGCGCTGATCCACGCTGACCCCGAAAACCATTGGCCAAGAAAACAGTAGAATATAACGTGTGGCCACTGACGGCGTCAACCTGAGCGTCAACCTGATTAACCATGTCCCTGATTCTTGCTTCCAGCTCGCCCTATCGACAAGACCTGCTGACCCGCCTGGGTCTGGCCTTTGTCGCGATAGCGCCCGATGTCGATGAAACGCCGCTGCCGGGTGAGGCTCCCGGTGCCCTGGCGCAACGCCTGGCCATCGCCAAGGCCCGGCGCATCAGCGTACGTCACCCGGGTGCCGTCGTCATCGGGTCCGACCAGGTTGCAGCCATGGGTAGCCAATTCCTGGGCAAGCCGGGCACGGCGGAACGCGCCCGGGCACAGCTGCACCGGCTCAGCGGCCAGACCGTGATCTTCCACACTGCGCTGTGCGTGACGAACGGCAAGGAGGACGAGACGGCAACCGTGCTCACCGAATGCCGCTTCCGCCGTCTTTGCGAAGACGAGATCCACCAGTATCTGAAACGCGAGCAGCCTTACGATACCGCCGGCAGCGCCAAGGCCGAAGGCCTGGGTATCGCGCTCATGGAACACGTGCGCTCGGATGATCCCACAGCCATCATCGGGCTGCCGCTGATCACCCTGTGCACCATGCTGCGCAACTTCGGACGCGACCCTGTCCTGGATGGCGTGGAGCATCTGCGGTGAGCGCGGTGCGGCCCGGCCTGCACCTGATTCCCGTTGGCCTGGCAAACACGCCCTGCGATAGCTGGCTGCCCGCCGATACGCGCCGGGTGGCCGCGCAACTCGAGATCTATATTGCCGAGAACGCGCGCAGCGCCCGTGCCTTCCTCAAGCAGATCGGCACTGAACATCCCCTGCAATCCATCCTGATCCACAGCCTGGACGCCAGAACGGATGTGCGTGACATGCGCACGTGGCTGGCGCCGCTGGGGCAGGGAAAGGCCATAGGGCTGGTCTCGGAAGCCGGCTGTCCGGCCGTGGCCGATCCGGGGGCGCGCGTGGTTGCCCTGGCGCATGCGGCGGGCCACGCCGTCATCCCCCATGTCGGACCTTCGTCCATACTGCTTGGCCTGATGGCCAGCGGACTCGATGGCCAGCGCTTCAGCTTTCACGGCTATGCGCCCGTCAAACCACCCGAGCGGGCGCGCCAGCTGCGCCAGTGGGAAACCCAGTCACGCCGGCTGCAGCAGACGCAGATCCTGATCGAAACACCGTATCGCAACATGGCGATGTTCGACACCTTGCTGCAGACCCTGGCGCCGGCAACCCGGCTGTGCATCGCCTGCGAGCTGACCGGGCCCGGCGAATGGATACGCACCCGAACCGTGGACGCCTGGCGCAACGGCCCCAGGCCCGAGCTCGCAAAGCGTGCCTGCCTGTTCCTGTTCCAGGCCTAGACAGACGGGTGACTAGACCGGCAGGCGCGGCCTGAGCCACTCCTGCAACTCCGGCACGCTGGCGACCATGCCGGCCGGTGAGCTCGCCTGCAGTGTGGCCTCGTCATGCGCGCCATAGGTCACGGCCAAGCCATCCACGCCTGCATTGGCGGCCATGTCCATGTCGTGGCTGGTATCGCCCACCATCAGGATCTGCCCCGGCTCGAGCGCCAGATGATCCAGAATCTGGTAGAGCATGGACGGGTCCGGCTTGCCGGCGCTCTCGTCCGCACAGCGCGTGATCTGGAAGGTCTCGTTCAGCCCCGCCTGATCGAGCGCGCGATCCAGGCCGACGCGGCTCTTGCCGGTGGCCACCGCCAGCAGCCCCTGACGGGCGCGAATCATGTCGAGCACATCCACGATGCCGTCAAACAGCTTCATGCGCGCATGATTATGATTGCCGAAATAATGATGGCGGTAGCGCTCGACGAACAGCGGCAGCTGGTCGGGATGGATGTCGGGCACACAGCGATACAGGGCGCTTTCAAGCGAAAGGCCGATGACCCAGGCCGCCTGTCGGGCATCCGGCACGGGCAGGCCCAGATCGGCACTGGCCGCCTGGATGGCGGAAACGATGGAATATGTGGAATCCATGACTGTGCCATCCCAGTCGAAGACCACCGCCGAATACTTTTTCACTGCTCATTCTCCAATTCATTGATCAGGCGCCCGAAATCTTCCGGGAGCGCCGCCTGCCAGCACATGGTCGCGCCGGTGCGCGGATGCACCATCTCGAGCATGCTCGCGTGCAGGAACATGCGCCGGTAACCGCGCTCCCGATAATGTTCACGCACCGACGCGCTGCCGTATTTGTCGTCGCACAGCACCGGGTGGCCCGCATGGGCCAGATGCACGCGAATCTGGTGCGTGCGGCCTGTGCGAAGCTCGGCCTGCACCCAGGAGCACGGCCCCAGACGGCGACGCAGGCTGACGATGGTGTGTGCGCGCTTGCCTTCGGGATCGACGCGTACCCGCCGCTCGCCCTGCGCAGTCAGCCAGCGCAGCAGCGGCTGGCGCAGATGCTGGCGTTCGTTGACCCAGTCGCCTTCCACGAAAGCATCATAGCAACGGCGACACTGTGCATCGCGCAGCGCTTCCTGCACACCCAGCAGGGCGGTGCGCCGCTTGGCCAGCACCAGCACGCCCGAAGTTTCCCGGTCGAGCCTGTGGGCCAGCTCCAGGAAGGCACCGGGCGGCCGTGCCGCCCGCAACTGTTCGATGACGCCAAAGGCCACACCGCTGCCGCCGTGAACAGCAACGCCCGCCGGCTTGTCGATCACCAGCAGGCTTTCGTCTTCGAAAATGACGGGAAAGACCGCCGGCGGCACCCAGCGCGCCTGCTCCACAGGCGCCATGCGCATGGGCGGCACCCGCACCTGATCGCCACAGGCGAGCCGGGTGGTGGCCCTGGCGCGCCCCCGGTTGACGCGGACTTCGCCGCTGCGGATGGCCTTGTAGATATGGCTTTTGGGCACACCCTTGCACAGGCGCAGCAGGAAATTGTCCAGCCGCTGCCCGGCATGCCCGGCATCCACTTCCACGATGCGTGCTCTGGGCTCCATCGGCAGCTCCGTCCCTGTTGGTTTCATTTGTGCGCGGATCAGAAACCGGCATATAATCATATCAGCCGCTGAGTGCTGAATCACCTGGCGTAGAGATGCGTTGTTGCGTCTCCGTCGGGCGCCAAGGGCATATTGTACCGTCCGGGCCACAGCACTCTGGGTCACCAGGTCGTCGGTGCATGCAAAGGCCCTGGGGTAACGGTGGTGCTTTCAAGCCCGTTGCCACAGGCCATATCGCGCACCACAATACGGCGCTGAATCGATTTCCAAGTTTGCACCAGCCGCAAGCCAAAGTTACCTTGCGTCTGATGTTCCCAGCAACCCTCTTGTCTATCAACACTATCTTGTCTTCCATCACTATAGTGAAACTGAACAAGCTGCTGACTGAACTGCGTACCTTCGGGTATGCCGTGCCTGCCCGAATCAGCGGGGGTGCGGCCTGACGCCTTCAGTCAGCCCTCCTGCGCCTTTGTATTCAGATTCAGCGTCACAAGCCGGGTGATCCGCGGTCCTGCGCCTCGAAAGAGGCCTGCTGACTACGGAGAAAACCACTCATGAAACGGATGCTGTTCAACGCTACGCACCAGGAAGAACTGCGCGTTGCCATCGTCGACGGTCAAAAACTGATCGATCTCGACATTGAAACCGCCGGACGCGAACAACGCAAAGGCAATATCTACAAGGGTGTCATCACCCGCATCGAGCCGGGCCTCGAAGCCTGTTTCGTCAGCTATGGCGAAGAGCGCCACGGCTTTCTGCCCTTCAAGGAAATCTCGCGCAGCTACTTCCGCGAAGGCGTGGACCTGCGCGGCGCCCGTATCCAGGATGCACTCAGTGAAGGACAGGAACTGATCATCCAGGTTGAAAAGGAAGAGCGCGGCAACAAAGGGGCCGCGCTCACTACTTTCATCTCGCTGGCGGGCCGCTACCTGGTGCTCATGCCCAACAACCCGCGCGGCGGCGGCGTCTCGCGCCGCGTCGAGGGCGAAGATCGCCAGGAGCTGCGCGAAGTCATCGACCAGCTCGATGTGCCCGCCGGCATGAGCATCATCGCGCGCACGGCCGGCATCGGACGTTCGGTCGAAGAAATGCAGTGGGACCTTGCCTATCTGCTGCAGCTGTGGAATGCCATTGATGCCGCAGCGCAAGAGAACAAGGCCCCCATCCTGATCTATCTCGAGTCCAGCCTGGTCATCCGTGCCATCCGCGACTATTTCTCGCCCGAAATCGGCGAGATCCTCATCGATACCGACGATATCCACGATCAGGCCTGCGCTTTCATGAGCGTGGTCATGCCCGACAACCTGACGCGCGTGAAACGCTACCGGGACGATATCCCGCTGTTCTCGCGCTTCCAGATCGAGCATCAGATAGAAACGGCCTATTCGCGCACCGTGCAGCTGCCGTCCGGCGGAGCCGTCGTCATCGATCACACCGAGGCACTGGTGGCCATCGATGTGAACTCGGCGCGTTCCACCCGTGGCGCCGATATCGAGGAAACCGCCTTGCGCACCAACCTCGAAGCAGCCGACGAAGTCGCACGCCAGCTGCGTCTGCGCGACCTGGGCGGGCTTATCGTCATCGATTTCATCGACATGGACGACAGCAAGAATCAGCGCTCGGTCGAACAGCGCCTGCGTGATGCCTTGCGTTTCGACAGGGCCCGCGTGCAGATGGGGCGCATCTCGCGCTTCGGGCTCATGGAGCTGTCGCGCCAGCGCCTGCGCCCCGCACTGAACGAAGGCTCGCACATCACCTGTCCGCGTTGCACGGGCACCGGCGTCATCCGCGATGCGGAATCCAGCGCCCTGCATGTGCTGCGCCTGCTGCAGGAAGAGGCGATGAAGGAAGGCACGGCCGCCCTGCACGCCCAGGTGCCGGTCGATGTCGCTACCTTCCTGCTCAACGAAAAGCGCAACGACATCGCCAAGATCGAATCGCGGCTCAAGGTCAATCTGGTCCTCATACCCAGCAAGAATCTGGAGACGCCCCACCATCACATCGAACGCCTGCGCCACGACGATCCCCGTCTGGAAGACAACCGCAGCAGCGTGGACCTCATGGAAGCCCCGGACGAATCCACCGTCTGGACGCCGCGTCGCGTACAAGAGACGCGCTCGCGTGGCGAGGCCCTGGTCAAGGGCATCACGCCCGCCCAGCCGGCACCTTCAGCGCAGACGGCAAGCCCTGCAGCCGCACCGGTCGCGGCAGTCGCCGCGCCCGCAGCCGGCGGCAGTCTCCTGCGTCGCATCATGGGCTGGCTCACCGGCGAACCGGCAACCGTGGCACCCACGCCGGCGCCCGAGCCGGAACCCGCAGCGGCAACACCGCCACGCAAGCCGCGCAGCAGCCGCAGTCGTACTGCACGGAGCACCGAGGCGCGCAGCGAGCGCAGCCGCAGCCGGCGCCCGTCAGACCGTACTGCAGAAGGGGGCCGCAAGGATGATGACGGCACTCCCGCCCGCAGCCGCCGTTCGGCCGCCAGTCGCAGCAGCCGGGACGAAAGCGCACCGCAGCTCGAAAGCCGTCAGGACGATACCGCAGCAGCAAGCACCGAAAAGCGCACCGAAAAGACCGGTACGCGCAGTGGACGCAGCCGTCGCAGCCGCGGCGGTCGCCAGCGCCACGAGGCAACACCGCTCGAGACCCAGACGCAGCTCGAGGATCAGGCAGTCGCCACCGAGACCGCAGAGCTGCCTGCAGCCGAGACCAGGCCCGCAAGCCGGCCCGCAGCTGCCGACGAGGCGGTTCTCGCCAGCGAAGCGCAGGATGTCGCCGCCGGCCCGGCCACTGAAGCGCATACCGGGGAAGACGGTAGTGAGCGCCCGGCCTCATCACGTCGCCGACGCCGCCCGCGTCGCAGTCGCCGCACTCCGGTAGAGAACGCCGAGACCATGGCCGCAGAAACGACTGAAGCGGCGGAAACGACAGAAGTGACAGGCATTGCAGACCTGCCTGCAGAACCGGTTGCCGAAGTGCCTGCCCCAGAGACCGCATCCGTGGCCGAAGTCGCCGCGGCGCCGGCCGCCGATCTTTCCGAAGTGTCGGAAGGCAATGACCTGACACAGGTTCAAACCATTGTCGAGGAAACGCCCGACAGCGCGGACGAGCCCATGGCAGAGGAAGAAACCATTGCGGAAGAAGCCGTTGCCGAAGTGCAGCCCGAGCAGGTACAGCCCGAGACCGTCGCGGAAGAAGCTGCGGCCTCGCTCGACGAGCTGCTGGCCGCTGCCGGTCTGGAACGCGTCGAGACACAGGCAAGCGCCAACAGCAATGCGGCGCCCGAACCCGAGCCCCAGCGCCTGGGCCGGCCCCGACGCCGCGCAGCCGGTGTGACTGCACAGGAAGAGGTACTGGAGCAAGTCGAAACGCGCTGACCCTATACTCCCATGCTCCGCAGTTAACGTCGTAAGCGTCTGATTTTATTGATACGTAATACGTAAAAATGCCACTACACGACGTTTTCTGCGGCCAATCTGGGTAGTTTCAACACCTCAAAGCGTTTAGCCTGTGAGCCTGGGCGTTTTTCTATTTTTACGCGATCTGGCCCGTCTTTGCCTGCCAGAGACGGGACCCTGCTCCTCGTTATCCCACCGTGTTGGCTTAACATCCGGGTCTCGTCTCAAGACTTTCTTCAAAATAGAAACAATATCGAAATTTACCAGACCATCTATGTGCTCATACAATGATGGATCAACCTGATTTCTCATGGCATCAAGAACGAAATTTACGCCGTTGATTCTCGCTAATTTTGCTGCTGGTACAAAATCACTATCGCCGGAGACAAGGACAATCTTGTCCACCTGCCCCCTTATCGAAAGTGTGGCAATATCAATTCCCAACTTGATATCAACGCCTTTTTGTCGAGCACTATAATAAAAATCATCATTCGTCAAGTCATTGAAAAATCGTTCTTTTCTTATCAACTCTTGAACAACACGATCTTTAATTCGCTACTCCTTGTCTGCTTTTACGGTACCAGGCCGTAAAGCAAGATTTTTTGTTTTTCAATTCATCAATAAGATCTTTTCTAAATATATAATCAGGATCTTTTGTGAAATGTTTGACACAAGGATTTGCCTCTCCCTCCCTTGGATATGTGCTTCCAGACCATCTCCTATAATATTGTTTGACAAACAGCCGGCCTGGAAATTTCCTTAGGCAGCGCTATCTTCGGCCGGCGGCGCATCGTCTCCCGGCACAGGTCTTGCCATCAGCAGGCCCAGCATATGGGCCAGCTCGTCCCTGAGCGTACGGCGATCCAGCACCATGTCAATGGCCCCCTTCTCGAGCAGGAACTCGGCCCGCTGAAAACCTTCCGGCAGGGTTTCGCGCACCGTCTGCTCGATCACGCGCGGCCCGGCAAAGCCAATGAGTGCCCTGGGCTCGGCAATCACGATATCGCCGACGAAGGCGAAGCTGGCCGATACGCCACCCATGGTGGGATCCGTCAGAATGCTGATGAAGGGCAGGCCGGCATCGGACAGCCGTGTCAGCATGGCATTCGTCTTGGCCATCTGCATGAGGGAGAACAGGCTTTCCTGCATGCGCGCCCCGCCGGAAGCCGCAACGCTGATGAATGCGGCCTGGTGGCTGATCGCATGCTGGACCGCACGCACGAAGCGCTCGCCCACCACCGAACCCATGGAACCGCCCATGAAACTGAACTCGAAACACGCCAGCACCACGGGCAGGGCATGAATGCTTCCCGCCATGGCGACGAGCGCTTCGGACTCGCCCGTCTGCTTGACCGCTTCCGACAGCCGGTCGGGATACTTCCGGCTATCACGAAAGCGCAGCGGGTCTGTCGGCCGTATGGCCTGACCGATCTCGTGACGGCCTTCCCTGTCGAGCAGGGCATCGACGCGCTGGCGCGCGCCCAGGCGCATGTGATGACTGCATTTGGGGCATACGTTCAGCGTGGCCTGCAGGTCTTCCTTGTACAGCACGGATTCGCAGGACGGGCACTTGACCCACACGCCTTCGGGCACACGCTTGGCCGCCGCATCCTGCTTGCGGTTGATGCGCGGCGGAAGGATCTTCTCAATCCAGCTCATAGGAGGCTCCTCACTTCGCGCAGCCATTGTGCGACGGCGCCAATGGCGGCATCATCCGCCTGCGCCGGCGTGCCCCCGCCATCGGCGCAGGCCCTGGCCGCCGCTTGCATGAGCTCGATCAGGCGGCTGCCGATGACGACGGCGTCGGCGGTCTTGCCGATCTGCTGTGCACTCTGCGCATCGCGGATGCCAAAACCCACGCCTACGGGAATGCTGATATGCCGGCGCACCTCTTCCAGGCGCCGGGCAACCGCTTCCGTATCCAGCGCGGCGGAACCGGTCACGCCCTTGAGCGATACATAATAGACATAGCCACGTGCCATCCTTGCCAGGGCCTGCATGCGCTCGGCTGTGGACGTGGGTGCCAGCAGGAAGATGGGATCAATGCGCACGTCGGCAAGCAGCGCAGCGAAATGCCCCGCCTCCTCGGGCGGATAATCCACCACCAGCATGCCGTCGACACCGGCCTGTGCAGCCCGCTGGACAAAGGCTTCCTGGCCCATGCGCTCGATGGGGTTGGCATAGCCCATGAGCACTACCGGCGTGACATCATCATCACGGCGGAATTGCGCCACCATGTCAAGCACGGTAGCCAGGCTGGTGCCGCGCGCAATGGCCCGTTCGGCGGCCAGCTGGATCACCGGCCCATCGGCCATGGGGTCGGAAAACGGCACCCCCAGCTCGATGATGTCGGCACCGGCATCGACCATGGCATGCATGAGGCGCGGCATGGCTTCGATGGACGGGTCACCGGCCGTGACATAGGGCACCAGCGCCGCCCGGCCCGCAGTGCGCTCGAACGCTGCCAGGATGCGCGCATTGGAAGAAGTCTTGCCGTCCGCCATTACAGTGTCATCCCGCTGAGTTGGGCCACAGTGTGCATGTCCTTGTCACCCCGGCCCGAAAGATTGACGAGAATGATCTTGTCGCCGGACAGCGTCGGTGCCAGCTTTGTCGCGTGGGCAATGGCATGCGCCGACTCGAGCGCCGGCACAATACCTTCGGTACGGCAGCACTCATGAAAGGCTTGCAGGGCCTCGGCGTCGGTGACCGTGACGTAGCCGGCCCGGCCGCTGTCCTTGAGCCAGGCATGCTCGGGGCCTACACCCGGATAATCCAGCCCGGCGGAGATGGAATGCGTGGCCAGCACCTGGCCGGCATCATCCTGCATGACATAGGTGCGATTGCCATGCAGCACACCGACGCCACCGGTGGTGAGCGATGCGGCGTGACGGCCGGTCTCCAGACCTTCCCCGGCCGCCTCGACACCGATCAGGGCCACTTTGTCATCATCGATATAGGGATGGAAAATACCCATGGCATTGGAACCGCCCCCGACGGAGGCCAGCACGTAATCGGGCTGGCGCCCGGCGAATTCGGCCATCTGCACCTGGCATTCTCGACCGATGACACACTGAAAATCGCGCACCATCTGCGGATAGGGATGCGGACCCGCCACCGTGCCGATGATGTAGAACGTATTGTCTACATTGGTGACCCAGTCGCGCATGGCCTCGTTCAGGGCATCCTTGAGCGTACGCGAACCCGATTCGACCGAGACGACGCGGGCGCCGAGCAGCTTCATGCGATACACATTGGAGGCCTGGCGCTGCACGTCCTCGCTGCCCATGTAGACCACGCATTCCAGCCCGTGGCGCGCCGCCACCGTGGCGGTGGCCACGCCGTGCTGGCCCGCACCGGTCTCGGCAATGATGCGCGGCTTGCCCATGCGGCGCGCCAGCAGCATCTGGCCGATGCAGTTGTTGATCTTGTGCGCGCCGGTGTGATTCAGATCTTCACGCTTGAACCAGATCTGCGCCCCCCCGAGCTGCTCCGACCATCGGCGCGCGTGGTAGACCGGCGTGGGCCGGCCCACGAAATGCGCCAGCTCGTAGGCATACTCGCGCTGGAACTCCGGATCGTCACGATAGCGGAAATAGGCCGCTTTCAACTCTTCGATAGCGTGTACCAGTGTCTCTGCGACAAAGCTGCCGCCGTAGCGCCCGAAATGGCCGCTCGCGTCAGGCAAGGTATAAGTGTTCAAGATAATTCCTGATGATTCCGAAACGGGCCCGGTGCCACACGCGCGGCGCGGCACGACGAAACTTTCATTCTACCAGTCCCGGCAGCGCAGGCAGGGCCGCACTACTGACGCCGCGCCGTCACACCGCCCAGCTCATTGAGCGCCGCCAGCGCCTGACGGATCTGTTCGCCATTGTGCACCTCTATGGTGAAGACCATATGCGCCAGCGAGCGGCGGCTCTGGGTGTTGATGCCGATCACATTCAGGCGCAGGCGCGCGAAGACCTCGGACAGATCGCGCAGCAGGTCGCGTCGCTCGGGCGCCTGTATGCTGAGGTTGACCGGGTAGACCGCCTGGCCCGTATCGCCCCAGTCCACTTCAATCACGCGCTCGGGCCAGCGCGCCGCCAGGCCCGCCCATGACGGGCAATCGCTGCGATGGATGGACACGCCGCGTCCGCGCGTGACAAAGCCGGAAATCTCGTCGGGCGGTGCCGGCCGGCAGCAGCGCGCCAGCTGCGTCATCAGGGAATCCACACCCACGACGAGCACACCGCTTCGGCCCGTGCGTGCCACACTTTCGGTGCCGCTTGCAAACTTGCGCTGGGGTTCACCTGCGGCCTTGCCGGCCCCGCCGTCGGCCTCGCGCAGCACCTGATCGATCTGGCGCAGGCTGAATTCTTCCTTGGCCGCCGCCACGTACAGGTCATCGCTGCGCGCAAAACCCAGCTGATGGGCCAGCTGCTCCAGATTGAGCGCCGTCTTGCCCAGGCGCTGCAATTCCTTTTCCACCAGAGCCTGGCCCTGGCTGATGCGCTGCTGCAGCTCGACGGCATTGAACCAGGCGCGCACCTTGGCACGCGCGCGCGCGCTGGCCAGAAAGCCCAGCTGCGGATTGAGCCAGTCGCGCGAAGGCCCGCCCGACTTGGCTGTGATGATCTCCACCGTCTGGCCCGTGCGCAACTGCGTCAGCAGGGGCACCATCTGTCCGTCGACGCGGGCGCCGCGGCAGCGGTGCCCCAGGTCCGTATGCAGGTGGTAGGCAAAATCCACCGGCGTGGCTCCCCCGGGCAACTCGATGACTCTGGCCTGGGGAGTGAGCACATAGATGCGCTCCGGCGGTGTGCTCGCTGCGGCCCCCCGTGCCGCACCCGCCTCATCGTCCCCGTCGGTGGCCAGCAGGCGACGCATCCAGGCGATGCGCCGGTCATAGCCGCTGACGGCACTGTCCAGGCCACCCCGGGCACCCGCCTCCTTGTAGTGCCAGTGGGCCGCCATGCCATATTCCGCAAAGGCGTGCATCTCCCGGGTACGGATCTGGATCTCGAAACGCCGGCCCTGCTCGTCCACCACCACCGTGTGCAAAGAGCGATAGCCATTGGGCTTGGGACGGGTGATGTAATCGTCGAACTCCTCGCTCACGGGCACCCACAGCGAATGCACCAGGGCGAGTGCACCATAGCAGGCACGCTCATCTTCGACGATGACGCGCAGCGCGCGCAGATCGTGAAGCTGGTCAAAATCCAGATGCTTGATGCGCATCTTGTTCCAGATGCTGTAGATATGCTTGGGCCGGCCCGACACCTCGGCTGCGATGCCCGCCTGGTACAGCGCCCGCTTCAGCTTGCGGGCCACATCCTCGATGACGCCTTCACGCTCGCTGCGCTTTTCCTCCAGCTGTGCAGCAATGGTTCTATAGATGTCCGGCTCCAGAAAGCGGAAGGCCAGGTCCTCCATCTCCCACTTGATCTGCCAGATCCCCAGGCGATTGGCCAGGGGTGTATACAGCTCCAGCGTCTCGCGCGCGAATGCGGGCGGACAGGGACGGCGCGAGGCCACATACCAGTTCAGCGATTGCAGGCGCGAGGCCAGGCGCAGCAGGACGATGCGCAGATCGGCAGCCATGGCAAGCAGCATCTTGCGCTGCTTCTCGAGCTGCTCGCCCTTCTGGGAGCCGGCATCACTGGACTGGCCTGCCAGCGTGCCCAGGCGCAGCAGGCTGCGCGTTCCCTGAACCAGCGTGACCACCTCGGAGCCGAATTGCTCGCGCATGGCCACAAAGCCGTGCGGCCCTTCGCCGGGCGCGTCAGGCAACATGGCCAGCAGGGCGCTCGTTCGCGTGGCGGCATCGGTATTCAGGCGCGCCAGCACCAGCACTGCGCCCGCGCAGTGATGATTCTTGGGCTCGTCCGTGCTGGTCACCAGACCATCCAGAGGTGCCTGCACCCACTCGACAGCCCGCTCAAGCTGCCGGCGCCCCGCGTCGTCCAGGCCGTGCGACGCCCTGCGCAACCAGGCGCTATTGAATACGGGGCCGACCAGCGGCAGACGAATCGACGTTGAGGGCACGGGCGCTCCAACTTTTGATTATCTGAAAAATTATAGCCTCTGGTGTTTCCCTCCATAAGTGGAATAAAAAATATACCTTATCGCCAGTAATGCCTTTCTTTGCTGCCCGTTCAGGGCGCTCTAGACTCATTGCACACCCAGAACTCATGGAGAAAACCATGGCCCAACGGACCATCGACCTGGTGATCGCCATCATCGCCAGCGTCATCAGCGTTCTGCTGTCCTGGCCTTATTGGCGGGATTTTGAGTATTGGCCGGAATCTCCAACGATGTGGACGCTGTACTTCATCGTCGGTTTCATTCTGGCGGTCTACGTCTTCCTCGTCTTCATCAGCAGCCTGCGCACGCTCTTCCAGCACGATGAGCAGGCGCGCCGCATGGCCATGCAGCAGGACGAGACTGCGCAACAGGAGCAACAACCATGAGCTGTCTGAACGGGACCGAATGCCTGGAAACCCAGAAACGGCGCAGGGCGCTGGCCGTGCTGGGCCTGATGGCCATCCTCTTTCTCATTCTTTCCGTCTGGTCCTTCCTGCCGTCGCGCGGCCAGGTCGTGCCGGGCGAATTCAGTCACAGGGATGTGGGCGCGGTCGAAGGCAAGCGCGTCTTCCAGGCCTACAACTGCATGGGCTGCCACACCATTGTGGGCAACGGTGCCTATCTCGGACCCGATCTGACCCGCGTGTATGCGGACACCGGACCGGCCTGGCTGGCAGCCTTCCTGCCTTCGGCCAACGGCTGGCCCACAGCATCGGCGGTCAAGGTACAGATCGCAGCACAGGATAGCGCCGACGACACGGCCATCCGCGACATCGATGCCTATCGCACCCGGTATCCCGGTGCCGCCGAACGCATGGACCATCGGGGCGGTCAGGACACACTCATGCCCACCCTGCCGCTGGACGCTCATGAGACGGCGGCCCTGATTGCCTTCCTGAAATACATGTCGGCCATGAACACCGAAGGCTGGCCGCCCAGGCCGCATCCCGATCGTCGCGTGCCGGCGGCCGCCTCGGTAAGCGCCGCAACCAGCGCCTTGCCGGCTGTCGCTGCAGCGCCCTCGGCGGCGGCCGTCGACCCGGCTGAGGCCGACCCCGCTGTGCTGGGCAAGCAGCTGGTGGCCGACTACGGTTGCGTGGCCTGCCACTCGGCGGACGAAAAGCGCGTGGTCGGCCCGGGCTGGGGCGGGCTCTATGGCTCCCAGGTCACCCTGGCCGACGGCAGCAAGAAAGTCGTGGATGAAGACTATCTGCAGCGCGCCCTGCGTGAGCCCTCGGCCGACGTTCCCGAAGGCTATCCGGCCGGCGTCATGCCAAGCTACGACGAATCACTCATGAGCGATGCCGACCTGCAGGCCATCATCGCCTACCTGAGCAGTCTGTGAGGGGAATGCGACCATGATCAAGATTGAATACACTTCCCAGCGCCTGAGCATGCGCTTCTTCATGCTGATGCTGGTGCTGTTTGCCATCCAGGTCGGCTTCGGGCTGCTCATCGCCGTCCAGCACGTCGATCCGCGGCTGATGCACGGCATCCTGAACTTCAACATCATGCGCGCCGAGCACACCAACCTCGGCATCATCTGGATTCTGTCGGGCTTCATCGGCACCCTGCTGTTCATCGGACCCCTGCTGTCGAAGCGCGAGCTGGCCGATCCCTGGCTGGTCCACGTCCTGTTCTATGCCCTGATCGCCGTCACGCTGTGGAATATCTTCACGCAGACGCTGGCCGCCCAGGGTATTGCCGGCTGGTGGGCGGGCCAGCCCTGGCTGCATGAGGGGCTGGAATACCTCGAAGCCGGGCGGATCGCCGACATTGTCCTCTTCATCGGCTTTGGCATCGTCACCTGGGTCCTGCTGCGCACCTTCCCGCCGCGCCGTGAATGGAACGAGATCCACTGGGGTCTGGCACTGGGTGTCACCGCCCTCACCTTCGCCTGGCTGTTCGGCGTCTTCTTCATCGAACGGCTCGACCTGCAAGAGTATTTCCGCTGGTATGTCGTGCACTATTGGGTCGAAGGCGTGTGGGAAGTCATCCACATCAGCCTGGTCGGCTTCCTGCTGGTGCTGATGTTCAGGGCCGATGTGAAAGCGGTCGGATACGCCGTATTCTGGGGTGTGTCGCTGGTATGGCTGTCGGGCCTCATCGGCAATGCACACCACTATTTCTGGGTGGGCACGCCCGAGTTCTGGCAGTTCTGGGGCTCGCTGTTCAGCGCACTCGAACCGCTGCCGCTCATCTTCTGCTTCTGGCATATCTATCTGGATGCCCATCAGGACAACAAGCCGCTGGAAAATGCACCGGCGTTCTACTTCATCCTGGGTTCGGTGGTGCTCGAGCAGGTCGGCGCCGGCATCCTGGGCTTCACCATGACCTTTGCCCTGACCAACGTCTGGTCGCACGGCACCTGGGTCACGCCCAGCCATGCCCACCTCGCCCTGTTTGGCACTTTCGGCATGCTGGGCATCGCCTCGGCCTACTACGCCGTCCCGTTGCTGCGCGGCCTGAAGCAATTCGACCAGCGGCTGGGCAAACTGGCGTTCTGGATGTGCATGGCGGGCATGCTGGGCATCTCCCTGGCCTTTGCCATCGGCGGCACCGTGCAGGTCTTCTACTACCGCGCCATGGGCCTGAGCTGGTTCGGCGGCGATGTCTTCCCCGCCATGCAGGCCTGGAAGACACTGGTGGCGATATTCGGCCTGCTCTTCGCCTTTGGTGCGGCCATTCTGGTGTACGACCTGCTGACGATGGGCCTGCGCACACGCGCCAGTGCGCCGGCGGTCGATACCCGCGCCAGGCCGCTCGCACCCGGGCGCTGGAGCCGTCCGCTCACCGGCTGGGAAGCCAGCTTGTGGCTGCTGGCCATGTGGTTCTTCGGCGCCGTCATCACCCTGGGGCTGCTCAGCTTCAATCTTGATGTGGTCGCCAGAGGCAATCCCACCGTACCCTATGTGATGGCCTGGCTGGGCTACCCCGGTCTGCTGCTGGTGACCCTGCTCTTCGTGTGGCGCTTCCTTGCCTCGCTGAAGGCGCGGTCCGCCGTGCCGGAACCCCGGGCATCCATGCTGGCCGCACAGGCGGCAGGCTGAGCGGTGCGGGGCTATCATGGACGCCATGTCCGATAGCCCCCACAAGACGCTGATCATTGTCTGGCACTCGCGCACCGGCGCAGCGCGCCAGATGGCACAGGCCGCCCGTGACGGCGCTCACGCGGCGGCCCGCCTGCTGGAGGCGGACGCACGCTTCACGGCAAGGCTGTGCCCGGCATCGCAGGTACAGCCCGAAGACCTGTTGCAGGCCGATGGCTATCTGTTCTGTGCGCCGGAAAATCTGGCGGCACTCAGCGGTGCGATGAAGGAGTGCTTCGATCGCAACTACTATGCCGTGCTGGATCAGCTGAACGGCCGGCCCTATGCCCTGCTCATCAGTGCCGGCAGCGATGGCCGGATGGCCGCACAGCAGGCCACGCGCATCTGCACAGGCTGGCGTCTGCGGCCCGCCCTGCCGCCCCTGATCGTCAATCTGGCGGCCCAGACGCCGCAAGCCATCCTGGCGCCGAAGACGCTGCCGGAAGCCGACAGGCAGGCGAGCGCGGAGGCCGGCGCCACGCTTGCCGGGCTGCTACTGCTCTGAGGGCGGCGGCAGCTGGAACACCTGGCGCAGATAGGCCAGATAGGCCGGATCGTCACACATGGTCTTTTCCGGCGCATCCGACACCTTGGCCACGGGCTGGCCATTGCAACGCACCATCTTCATCACGATCTGCAGGGGCTCGTGCCCCAGGTCGTTCGTCAGGTTGGTACCGATGCCGAAGGACACCTTGCAGCGGCCCGCAAAGTGCTTGGCGATCTCGATCGCCTTGGGAATCGTCAGCGCATCGGAAAACACCAGTGTCTTGGTGCGCGGATCCGTGCGGTTGGCGGCGTAGTGCGCAAGCAGGCGCTCGCCCCAGTCGAAAGGATCGCCCGAGTCATGACGCGCACCGTCGAACAGCTTGCAGAAATACATGTCGAAATCACGCAGGAAGGCATCCATGCCATAGACGTCGGAAAGGGCGACGCCCAGGTCGCCCCGGTACTCGCGCGCCCAGACATCGAGCGCAAACACCTGGGTATCGCGCAAGCGCGGGCCCAGGGCCTGGCAGGCCTGCAGATATTCATGCCCCATGGTGCCCAGCGGAGTGACGCCGTGCTTCATGGCCAGCCAGACATTGCTGGTGCCGGCAAAATACGGCGCCATCTGCTCCTTCATGGTGATGAGCACTTCCTCGTGCCACTGCTTGGAAAAGCGCCGGCGCGTACCGTATTCGGCAACGCGAAAATCGCGCAGGGCCTGATCATCGATCACCAGACGCATCTTGGACTGCAGGCGCTGACGGCCCTCTTCCCAGCCCGGGTCCTTGCACACGTTGCGGAAATACACCTCGTTGATGATGGCCAGCACCGGGATCTCGAACAATATGGTGTGCAGCCAGGGACCCTTGACGAAGACATCGATCTCGCCCGCCTTCTCGCCCTCGCTGATGTGGATGCACTTCTCGGGCAGGTGGAACAGGCCGAGGAAATCGACGAAATCACTCTTGATGAAGCGCATGCTGCGCAGATAATCGAGTTCCTCATCCCTGAAACGCAGCTGGCACAGGGAGTGCACTTCGGCACGAATCTCGTCAAGCCAGGGGCTGAGGTTGATGCCGGGCGTACGGCACTTGTAGCGATACTCGACCTGGGCTGCGGGAAAATGGTGCAGTACGACCTGCATCATGGTGAACTTGTAGAGATCGGTATCCAGCAAAGAAGTGATGATCATTGGTTTCGACCGTGAAAACCCGCCTGACAGCCCGGACAATCCCTGTATGTTTCGGGCATTTGGGTAAAATTGATTTTGCAATGCAACAGCGCATGCCTCACGCAGCGCACGAATCGCACAAGCCATAGGCACAAACCATAGTATGACATCTCTCGTTCGCCCTCATGGACGGACCCTGATGCTGGAGCGCAAGGAATGACCCACGTCGTCACCGAAAACTGTATCAAGTGCAAATTTACCGATTGCGTCGACGTCTGCCCGGTGGACTGCTTCCGTGAAGGCCCCAATTTTCTGGTCATCGATCCCGACGAATGCATCGACTGCGCCGTCTGCGTGCCGGAATGCCCGGCCAATGCCATCTTCGCCGAGGAGGATGTGCCGCAGGATCAACTGCACTTCATCGAGCTCAACGCCGAGCTGACACCCGAATTCGAGTCCATCACGCGTACCCGCGGCGCACTGCCCGATGCGGATGACTGGAATGGCGTCGCAGACAAGCTGAAATATCTCGAGCGCTGAGTCCATACGGGTTTTCTCTAGGTTCAGGCAGGCGCCGGACGGGCCGACTTGTTGTAAGCTCAAAGCACCCAGTTGCAATCAGGTGAAATAACAAGGCAGCCCCATGCTCTATGATCTCCACGAGCTTCAACGCGCTTTCCTGAGTCCCTTCGTCGCGTTCACGGACACCAGCTCCCGACTCTTCACTGATCCCTACAATCCCCTCAGCTACACGCCCATGGCACGCTCCATCGCGGCCACCTACGATCTGGTGCACCGGCTGGGCAAGGATTACGAAAAACCCGCCTGGGGCCTATCCTGTACGCAGGTTGACGGCGCCACGGTGCCGGTCACCGAAAACGTCGTCGCCAACCTGCCTTTCTGCCGGCTGGTGCATTTCCGGCGCCAGCTGCCCGAAGGCCGCACGCCGGATCCGCGCATCCTGCTGGTGGCGCCCCTGTCAGGTCACCATGCCACGCTCCTGCGCGA
Source organism: Castellaniella sp. (assembly GCA_041655275.1). Classification (GTDB taxonomy): domain Bacteria; phylum Pseudomonadota; class Gammaproteobacteria; order Burkholderiales; family Burkholderiaceae_B; genus JAJYRX01. The sequence continues at coordinate 105,955 of JBBAFU010000006.1, forward strand.
CACCGTGCGCACGCTGCTGCCGCGCCATGAGGTCTTCGTCACTGACTGGGTGGATGCACGCATGGTCGAGCAGAATGCCGGCTGCTTCGGCCTGAACGACTACATCCACTACGTGCAGACCTTCATCCGCCATCTGGACGGCAACGCGCATGTGATGGCGGTATGCCAGCCCACGGCACCCGTACTCGCCGCCATCGCGCTCATGGCGTCCAACGACGAGCCCTGTCTGCCGCGCAGCATGATCATGATGGGCGGGCCCATCGATGCCCGCCAATCGCCCACCCAGGTCAATCGTCTCGCCATGAACAAGCCTTACTCGTGGTTCGAGAACAATCTCATCGACCGGGTCCCGGGCCGATTCCCCGGCATGGGGCGGCGCGTCTACCCGGGCTTTCTGCAGCATGCCGGCTTCGTCGCCATGAATCCGGATCGTCACCTGCAATCGCACTACGACTATTTCCTGAGCCTGCTTCAGGGCGACGGCCAGGATGCGGAGGCGCACCGGCGCTTCTACGACGAATACAACGCCGTGCTCGACATGCCGGCCGAGTTCTATCTGGACACCATACGCATCGTGTTCCAGGAATATGAACTGGCCCGCGGCGGGCTCAGGGTCAACGGCCAGCGTGTCGACCCCACCGCCATCCGCAACGTGGCGCTATTCACCATCGAAGGCGAGCTGGACGATATCTCCGGCCAGGGCCAGACCCAGGCCGCCCACGCCCTGTGTACGGCCATTCCGGACGAATTGCGCCAGCACTACACGGCGCCCGATTGCGGACACTACGGCATTTTCGCCGGTCGCCGCTGGCGCGAGCTGATCTGTCCTAGAATAGAGAACTTCATCCGTCACGTGGCCTGACCGGAAAGCCCGGCAGGCCCCTGCCCGGCTTTCCTCCATGTGCAGCAGCTCCGAATCCCGCCTGGTCGACCAGATCGACGCCCTTTTGCCGCAGACGCAGTGCACGCGCTGCGGCTACGATGGTTGCCGCCCCTATGCCCGGGCGATTGCCCGCGGCGAGGCGGACATCAATCGCTGCCCGCCCGGCGGCCAGGACACCGTCGCCGCACTGGCGCAGCGGCTTGGCCGGCCCGAGCCGCCACTCGACACCGGGCGCGGCACGCCGGGCCCCTTGCTGGTGGCCGTGATCGACGAAGCACAATGCATAGGCTGCACCCTGTGCATCCAGGCCTGTCCGGTGGATGCCATCACCGGTGCCGCCAAGCGCATGCATACCGTGCTGGCCGACCAGTGCACCGGCTGCGAACTGTGTGTGGACCCCTGCCCCGTGGACTGCATCGACATGGTGGCTGCAAACCGGGAATGGACAAGGCAGCAGGCCGATGCCGCCCGGGACCACCACGCACAGCGTCAGAAGCGCCTGCAGTCCCGGCACCCGGAAAAATCAGCCCTCGCAGCCCGTACCCTCGTCAATACGGCAGCACTCACGCCCGCAGCCCTGGGCGATGCCAGCCAGCGCCGGCACATGATTGCGCAGGCCGTTGCCAAAGCCAGGGCCCGCCGCAGCCCGGAAAACCCATGAACGCCCGGAAACGCACCGAAATCTTCCGCCGCCTGCAGGCCGCCAATCCCGAACCGCGTCCGGAACTGGAGTACGAGACAAACTTCCAGCTCCTCATCGCCGTCATCCTGTCGGCGCAGGCCACCGATGTCTCGGTCAATCGCGCCACGCGCACCTTCTTCCCCGAGCATGGCACACCACAGGGGCTGCTCGACCTGGGCCTGGAGCGCCTGACGGAGCACGTGCGCAGCATCGGCCTGTATCGCACCAAGGCCGCCAACATCATCAAGACCTGCGAAATCCTGCTCGAGCGCCACGGCGGCGAAGTGCCTGACACGCGCGAGGCGCTCGAGGCGCTGCCGGGCGTGGGACGCAAAACGGCCAATGTGGTGCTCAACATCGCCTTCGGCCAGCCGGTCATTGCCGTCGACACGCATATCTTCCGTGTGGCCAACCGCACCGGCCTGGCCAAGGGGAAGACGGTGCTGGAAGTCGAACGCAAGCTGGAGCGGGTCATACCCGCAGCCTTTCTGCTCAACGCCCATCACTGGCTGATCCTGCACGGGCGCTATATCTGCGTGGCACGGCGCCCCAGATGCCCCGAGTGCGGTATCGCCGACCTGTGCGAGTATCCCGACAAGACCCCGGCCTGAACCTTTGATATAGGGGTTTTCCTGCGCTGGGTTATACCCCATAGCCAGCCACTGGCCGATTCGCCATACTGAAATCCTGCCCTGTCCGGGCGCGCAGCACTGTAGCTTCCCCAGGAGAAAGGCAATGGCGAATGCTGCCCTGCAGGTTGTGAACCTTCACGTGTGGTACGCACAGTCGCATGTGCTCGACGGCATCACGCTGCACGCCATGCCGGGCGAGATCATTGTCCTGCTGGGCCGCAAGGGCTCAGGCCGGAACATGACGCTGCGCGCCATCTTCGGCGAAGCGGCCATCTACCCCGAGTTCACTTCGGAAGAAAACCTCTTTCTGCCCACATCCGAGCACGACAGCCTGGGCGGCGGCATGTCCCTGCACCAGATCTACGCCCTGTGCCCGCCGCTGGCCGAAGTGCGCCAGACGCTGGCGGGCCGTCTGGAAGCGGCCCAGCAACGCATGCTGGCCATTGCACGCGTGCTGCGCAGCGGTGCCAGTATGTTGCTCATGGACAACATCAGCGAGAATCTCGAGCCCGACATGCGCGATGCCATGGCACAGCTGCTCGACTGTCTGCGCGACGAAGGCTATGCCATGATACTGACCGAAAACACCCTTGATTTCGCCGCCGGGCTGGCGGATCGCTTCTATGTGCTCGATCAGGGTCGCGTCATCGACAGCTTCACCGCCGGCGAATTGCCCACACGCCGCCCGCTGCTGCACCATCTGTTGTGCGAATCCCGGGCAGGGGCTCAGTCGCCGGCCCCCGGCTCGCTGCGCGCAGCACCCAGCCCAAGATAGCTGTCAATGACGCGGCGGTCCGTCATCAGCTCGGCTGCCTTGCCTTCGAGCACGATGTTGCCGGTCTCTATCACATAGCCATAGTCGGCCACCTGCAGCGCTGCACGCGCGTTCTGCTCAACCAGCAGGATGGCCGCTCCCGTGCTGCGCAGGCGCCCTATGATCTGGAAGATCTCGCGCACGATGCGCGGCGCCAGGCCCAGGCTGGGTTCATCCAGCATCAGCAGCTGCGGCTGGGCCATCAGCGCGCGCGCCACGGCCAGCATCTGGCGCTCGCCGCCCGAAAGCGTGCCGGCCAGCTGCGCCTTGCGCTCGCGCAGGCGCGGAAAAGTCTCGTAGACTTCGTGGATGGTCTCGCGCCAGCCGTGCTTGCCCGCCCGATACAGGCGAAAGCCGCCCAGCAGCAGGTTGTCCTCCACCGTCATGCTGGCAAACAGCTCGCGGTTTTCCGGGACCAGGCACACGCCCCCGTCCACACGGCGCTCCACCGACCAGTCGGAAATCTCGGCGCCCAGGTATTGCACCGAGCCGTTGGCATTGCCGTTTTGCGGCAAGGCGCCCATGATGGCATTGAGCAGCGTGGATTTACCCGCACCATTGGCGCCGATGACCGTCACGATGCTGCCGCGTGTGACCATCAGATTGGCGCCCGCCACGGCAGTGACCTTGCCGTAGCGCACGGCAAGATCGTTCACCTGCAGCACCGGGTGTCGCGGCGTGCGCGTGGCGGCGTTCATGAGGCCGCTCCTGCATCGGCCGGCTGCACGGATGCAGGTGCGCCCGGCGCAACACCCGCCACGGGTGCGTCCGTCGCGTCATCCTCTTCATCGATGCCGCCCAGATAGGCCTCGAGCACCGCCGGATTCTCCTGGATTTCCTGCGGGGCGCCCTCGGCAATCTTGGTGCCGAAATCCATCACCACCAGATGATCCGTCAGATTCATCACGAAATCCATGTCATGTTCCACAAGCAGTATGCTCATGCCTTCATCGCGCAGCTGCGACAGCACCCGCGCAAGCTCCTGCTTCTCGCGGTAGCGCAGGCCGGCGGCCGGCTCGTCCAGCAGCAGCAGCACGGGATCACTGGCCAATGCCCGGGCGATCTCCAGAATGCGCTGCCGGCCCAGCGGCAGGTTGCCCGCCAGCTCGTGCAGGGCATCGCCCAGCCCGACACGATCGAGCTGGCATGCCGCTTCGTGCAGCAGCTGCGCCTCCTGCGCCCTGTCCAGGCGAAGCGTTGCCGACAACACGCCGGCCTTGCGCCGCAAGTGTGCACCCAGGGCCACGTTTTCGAGTACGCTCATGCCCGCCAGCAGCTGCACATGCTGGAACGTTCGCCCCACACCCATGCTGGCAATGCGGCGCGCCGGCAGGCGATCGATACGCTCGCCCTGGAAGCTGACGCGCCCGGCCGTTGCCGGCAGCTTGCCGGTGATGAGATCGAAACTCGTGCTCTTGCCCGCACCATTGGGCCCGATCAGACCCATGATCTCGCCCGCGCGCAACGTAAAGCTGAGGTCATTCACCGCCACCAGGCCGCCGAACTCCTTGCGCAGGTCTTCAACCGCCAGTATGGTCTCTCCCGACGTCGGGCGGCTGCGCCGCAGCAGCGCGGGCGCCGCTGCCGGCCGTGTCGCCGGATCCCGGCGCCGATGACCGGTCAGATGTTCCCACCACGACTGCAGCAGCGGCCACACGCCATTGCGCGCATACTGCAACACCAGAATCATCAGGATGCCGAAGACAATGAGCTCGAAGTTCTCCTGGCTGTCGATGAGGCGCGGCAGCACGTTCTGCAGCTGATCCTTCAGCGTCAGGATGAGACTGGCGCCCACCACTGAGCCCCAGACGCTGGCGGAACCGCCCACCACGGCCATGAACAGGTACTCGATGCTGTAGTTGAGCCCGAAGGGACTGGGGCTTACCGCCCGCTGCATGTGCGCATACAGCCATCCCGACAGGCAGGCCAGCAGCGCCGCGTAGACGAAGATGATGACCTTGTAGCGCGAGCGATCAATGCCGAAGGACTCCGCCATGCCCGCCCCGCTGCGCAGCGCACGGATAGCCCGGCCGGGCCGGGAATCCAGCAGGTTGCGTGTCGCCCACATCGTCATCAGCACGCAGGCCCAGATCAGCCAGTACATATAGCGCCCGTCGGCCAGTGACACATTCAGGATGCGCAGCGGCGCAATGCCGGAAATGCCGTCGAACTGCCCGAGAAACTCCAGGTTGCCGAACAGGTAGTACAGCGACAGGCCCCAGGCAATGGTGCCCAGGGGCAGGAAATGCCCAGACAGGCGCAGGGTGATTGCGCCAAGGAAATAGGCGATCACAAAGGTGACCAGCAGGCCGGCCGGCAGTGCAAGCCAGGGCGAGCTGCCCAGCGTCGTCGTCATCCAGGCCGTCGTGTACGCGCCGATGCCCACAAAGGCCGCCTGGCCGAAGGAGGTGAGCCCGCCCACACCGGTCAGCAGCACCAGGCCGAGCACGACCAGGCTGGCCAGCCCGATATAGTTGAGATGGGTGATCCAGAACGGCGGTGTGGCCGGCAGCATGGGCAGCACGGCAATACCCAGCACCACCACGACAAGCAGCAGGCGATTCATGGCGTCATTCCTCGTCGTCCAGCTGCTGGCTGCCAAAGGAGCGCCACAGCAGTACCGGAATGATCAGGGTGAACACGATGACCTCCTTGTAGGCGCTGGCCCAGAAGGACGAAAAGGCCTCGAGGATGCCCACGAAGATTGCCCCGGCGGCGGTGATGGGATAGCTGACCAGCCCGCCGACGATACCGGCGACGAAGCCCTTCAGGCCGATGATGAAGCCGGTGTCATAGTAGATGGTCGTCACCGGCGCGATGAGCATGCCCGAAAGCGCACCGATGGCCGCCGCGAGCGTGAAAGTGAGCCGGCCCGACATGCTGGTGCTGATGCCCACCAGACGGGCGCCACGCCGGTTCACGGCGGTGGCGCGCAGGGCGCGGCCGTACAGCGTCCTGCCAAAAAACAGCCACAGCGCCAGGATGAGCACCATACAGGTGCCCAGCACGAACAGGGTCTGTGCCGACCACATCGTTGCGCCCAGTGCGATCATGCCGTCGACGAAAGGCGGCGTACGCCAGCCTTCGGCGCCGAAGAAGATGAGCCCCAGACCCGTGAGCGCAAAATGTACCGCCACCGAAACGATGAGCAGCACAAGCACGCTGGCCTCGGCCACGGGCTGGTAGACCAGCCGGTAGATCATGGGGCCCAGCGGCACCACAAGCACCAGCGACACCAGCACATTGACCCACAGCGGCGCTCCCGCCTGGACCACATAGGGCACGAGCAGATACAGGGCAAACGGCAGGCCCAGCGTCCACAGCGCCGTGCGCACCAGGCCCCTCGCGCTGCGCGCGCGCAGGGCCGCCAGCACTTCGGCAAGGAATACGACGGCGCCCGTGATCAGCAACAGCTTGACCGTGCCGGGCACGCGACCGTTGACCATGAATGCCAGGGTGAGCGCACCAAAGGTGACAAACTCTCCCTGGGGAATGAAAATGACCCGGGTGACCACGAAAACGAGCACCAGGGCCAGACCAAGCAAGGCATAGATGGCCCCGTTCATGATGCCATCCTGCAGCAGGATCAATATGATTGTCGAATCCATCCGGGGCCACGCCACGACCATGGAAACCGGCCGACGGGCAGCGGGTCGTGCGCCGCCCGTCGGATTTCAGGGAAAGGTTCAGAGATCAGGCTGGTAGGTCCACTTGCCATCCACCACCTTGACGATGACGCGTGCACGCTCGTCAAAGCCGGCATGATCGCTGTCGCTCATGTTCATCACACCCTGTGAGACCGGCAGATTCGTGGTCTGCTCGATGGCATCGCGCAAGGCCTTGCGGAACTCGGGCGTGCCCGGCTTCGCCCCCGCCTTCAGGGCCACCGGTATGGCGTTGGAAACCAGCATGCCGGCATCCCACAGGTGGCCGCCGAAGGTATTGATGGTGCCTTCACCGTATTTGGCCTCGTAGACGTTCTTGTAGGTGAGTGCGCTTTCCTTGACCTGATTGTCATCGGCGAGCTGATCGGCCACGAGCAGCGGGCCGGCCGGCAGATACATGTCATTGCAGTCCTTGCCGCAGACGCGCAGGACATCGTTGTTGGCCGCACCGTGGGTCTGGTACATGATGCCCTTGTAGCCACGGCTCTTGAGCTCGCTCTGCGGCAGCGCAGCCGGCGTGCCCGAGGCGGCAACCAGCACCCCGTCCGGCCTGGCCGACAGCAGCTTCAGCGTCTGGCCCGTCACGCTGGTATCGGTACGCCCGAAACGCTCGACCGCCACCAGCTTGATGCCCTTGGGCTCGGCCGCGCGGGTCATCTCTTCCAGCCAGCCTTCGCCGTAGGCGTCATGGAAGCCGATGAAGCCCAGGGTCTTCACGCCATGCTTCTCCATGGCATCGGCCAGCGCGCTGGCCATCAGGCGGTCATTCTGCGGCGTCTTGAAGACCCACAGGCGAGGCCCTTCAACCGGCTCCACGATCTTGGCACCCGCGGCCACGCTGATCATGGCCGTGCCCGTCTCATCGGCCACATCGATCATGCCCAGGGAGCCCGGCGTGGCCGTGGTGCCGAGCACGACATCCACCTTGTCTTCGGCCGTGAGCTTGCGCATGTTCTTCACAGCCAGCGTCATGTCGGTCGCGTCATCAAGAATGATGTACTCGATGGACTGGCCCTCGATCTCGGTGGGCAGCAGCGATACCGTGTTGCGCTCGGGAATGCCCAGCGAGGCCGCCGGACCCGAGGTCGACAGGATGACGCCGACCTTGATCTGTGCACCGGCCATCATGGGCAGGCTCAGGGCAAGTGCACCTGCCAGCAGGGAAAGCTTGTGGGAAGCATGAAGATTCATCAAAGTCTCCTGGAATTTCGGGGTTCTTGCACTATTGTTTTACGGCATATACTGGCTGGCGGACTCCTGCTCGCAGGCGCGCAGCAGCTAGCACAATACCACGCCGGCCAAAGACATGCAGCGACGCCGTGACAGCCGTGCGCAAACTCGTCTAACATCATGGGCAGGCTCTGAATTTTCAGGGCATCAACACCGTGATAACCATGCCTAAAGTTGACAAAGCAGTTGACAAGACCGATGCACAGTGGCGGGCCGAGCTCTCGCCGCAAGCCTATGCCGTCACGCGACGCAAAGGCACGGAAAAGCCCTTCTCGGGCGCATACTGGGATCACCGCGCCGCCGGAATCTATCGCTGCATCGGATGCGGCACGCCCCTGTTCGCTTCCGACACGAAGTTCGATGCCGGCTGCGGCTGGCCCAGCTATTTCGAACCACTGATCGCCGAAAACATCCGCGAGGCGGTGGACACCAGCCACGGCATGGTGCGCACCGAGGTACTGTGCAATGTCTGCGATGCCCACCTGGGGCATGTGTTTCCCGACGGGCCGCCGCCCACCGGCCTGCGCTACTGCATCAACTCCGTTGCACTGGCCTTCGAAGCCGTCGACGCCACAGACGAATCATGAAAAAATTCCTGTTCGACCTGTTTCCCCTGCTGCTCTTCTTCGGGGCATTCAAGTTCACCGATGACATCTTCATCGCCACCGCCGTCGCCATCGCTGCGGCACTGGGGCAGTTTGCCTGGCTGCGGCTGCGCCGCCACCGCATTGAAGTCATGCACTGGATCAATCTGGCCGTCATCGTCGTGTTTGGCGGCGCCACGCTGTTCTTCCACAACGATGTGTTCATCAAGTGGAAGCCGACCGTGCTCTACTGGCTGTTCGGTGCCATCCTGCTGGGTGCACGCTACCTGATGGGCCGCAACGTCGTCCAGGCCATCATGGGCGGGCAGGTCAGCCTGCCCACGGCGGCCTGGGAACGCATGAATGCCAGCTGGGCCGGTTTCTTCGTGCTGGCGGGCGGCCTGAACCTCTATGTGGCATTTTCGGGGAACTATACCGAGGCACAGTGGGTCAATTTCAAGGTGTTCGGCCTGATGATACTGCTGGTCGCCTTCGTGATCGTGCAGTCGATCTGGCTTTCCAGACATATGGTCGAAGCCGATGACACCGGGGCGGGCGCCCCGAAGGTCGATCACAAGGAGCAGGGATGAATCCGGCGCAACGCAAGGCATTGATAGCGGAACGGCTGGCTGCGCTGCAGCCCACCCATCTTGAAATCATCGACGAATCGCATCTGCATATCGGTCATGAAGGCGCACGCGACGGTGCAGGGCACTATCGCGTCATCATTGCATCGCCCCGGTTCAGGGGGCTGGCGCCGCTGGCTCGCCATCGCAAGGTCTACGGACTGCTCGAAGACCTCATCCCGCATCCGGTTCACGCCCTTGCCATCCAGGCAAAGGTTCACTCTTAGATAGTTGAAAGGAAACTCATGAAACGTCTCATCTTCATCGCTGCCGCCTGCACGCTGGCCCTGCCCCTGCACGCCCAGACCATTGCCTCGGTCAACGGCGAAGCCATCACCCAGGACAAACTTGACAGCTTTGTCGCATTGCTGGTCGGCCAGGGCGCAACCGACAGTGATGAGTTGCGTACCCGTGTCAAGCAGGAGATGATCAACCGCCTCGTGGCGGTACAGGCGGCGCGCAAGGCCGGCCTGGACAAGAACCCCGAAATCGTGCAGGAAATCGAGCTGGCCAACCAGGGCATACTGGTGCGCGCGCTCATGACGGATCATCTTGATCGCAATCCCATCAGCGACGAGACGCTGAAGGCGGAATACGAGAAGATCCGTGCCGAAGAAACAAAGGAGCCGGAATATAAGGTCAGGCATATCCTGGTCAAGGAAGAAGCTGAAGCCACGGCACTGATCGCCGACATCAAGGCCGGGCGCCAGGAATTTGCCGAAGCCGCCGGCAAGGTCTCCATTGATCCCGGCAGCGGCAAGAACGGGGGTGAGCTCGGCTGGGCGCCGGCCGCCAACTACGTACCCGAGTTTGCCGAGGCCGTGCGCACACTCGGCAAGGGCGGCATGTCGGAAACGCCCGTCGAGTCACAGTTCGGCTGGCATGTCATCCTTGTGGACGACGAGCGCCCCGCCTCCTTCCCCGAGTTCGAGGACATCCGCACCCAGCTCGAAGAGATGATGCGCCAGCAGCAGCTTGCCAGCTTCCAGCAGGCGCTGCTCGAGAAGGCCGAAATCACCGAAAACTAGGGAACCGTGTCGCCGGGCTCGCCCAGCAGGGCCCTGAGCCCGGCCTCATCGAGCACGCGCACCTCCAGCGCCTGTGCACGCGCCAGTTTGCTGCCGGCATCCGCGCCGGCAACCACATAACTGGTCTTGCGCGACACCGAACCGCTCACCTTGCCGCCGGCCGCCAGGATATGGCGGCTGGCCTCCTCGCGCGTCCAGTTCGGCAGTGTTCCGGTCAGGACCAGAGTGAGGCCTTCCAGCGGCAAGGCCTGATCCGCACTGTCGCCGGTCTCGACCGCCCGGGGCTGAACGCCGGCGGCAAGCAACGCGTCCAGCACCTCCCGGTTGTGTGCTTCGGCCAGAAAGCGCGCCAGTGAGCCGGCCACAACCGGTCCGACATCGGCCACCGACAGAAAGTCTTCCTCGTGCGCCTGGAGCACCGCCTCGAGCGTACCGAAGTGGCGCGCCAGAGCCCGCGCCGTGGTTTCACCCACATGGCGGATACCCAGCGCATACAGCAGGCGCTCCAGCGCAGGCCGGCGTGCCTTGTCCAGGGCCGCCACCAGGTTTGCCGCGGATTTCGGGCCCATGCGCTCCAGCCCGGCCAGCTCGTCGGCTTGCAGGGTGAACAGGTCCGCAAGCGTTGCAACGCGTCCGCCGTCAACCAGCTGATCGATCAGCTTCTCGCCCAGACCGTCGATATCCAGAGCCTTGCGCCCCACGGCATGCAGCAGCATCTGCTTGCGCTGCGCCGGACAGAACAGCCCGCCGGTGCAGCGTGCCACAGCCTCGCCCTCGGGCCGTTCTATCGCCGAGCCGCAGACCGGGCACTGTGCGGGCATGACAAAGGGGCGCGCCTGTGCGGGACGGCGCTCGCGCACCACCCCCGCCACCTCGGGAATCACATCACCTGCGCGCCGCACGATGACGGTGTCGCCGATATGCACGTCCTTGCGACGGATCTCATCTTCGTTGTGCAGGGTGGCATTCGTGACCGTGACCCCGCCGACAAAGACCGGCCGCAGGCGCGCCACCGGCGTGATCGCCCCCGTACGCCCCACCTGGACTTCGATGTCCAGCAGTTCGGTCATTTCTTCCTGGGCCGGAAACTTGTGGGCCAGGGCATAGCGCGGCGCACGCGCAACATGGCCCAGCACCTCCTGCGCGCGCAAGCTATCGACCTTGTAGACCACGCCATCGATCTCGAAAGGCAGCGCCGGGCGCACGTGCAGCGTGCGTGCATGGAAATCCAGCAGGCCGGCGGCGCCCTGCACACGCTCGCGGCCGGGGCTGACCGGCAGGCCCATGCTGGCCAGCCATTCGAGCACCGCCGAATGCCGGTCGCAAGGCGGCTGATCCGGCCCCAGGAGCTCGCCCCAGCCATAGGCGTAGAAGCGCAGCGGGCGCCGGGCCGTCACGCGCGGGTCAAGCTGGCGCAGGCTGCCGGCCGCAGCATTGCGTGGGTTGACGAAGACTTTCGCGCCCTGCGCCTCCTGGGCGCGGTTCAGTGTCTCGAAATCGGCACGGCGTATGAGCACCTCGCCACGCACCTCAAGCACCCGCGGCGCCTCGCCGCGAAGCCGCAGGGGAATCGAGCGCAGGGTGCGCATATTGGCGGTGATGTCCTCGCCCACCTGACCGTCGCCGCGCGTGGCCGCCTGCACCATGAGGCCGTCCTCATAGCGCACGCTCACGGCCAGGCCGTCGAACTTGTACTCGGCCTGATAGCCGATCGCCGCATCGGCATCCAGCAGACCGGCCTGGCGCAGGGTGTCGCACAGGCGACGATCAAAGGCCAGCACCTCTTCTGCGGAAAAGGCATTCGCCAGCGACAGCATGGCCACGGCATGGCGCACGCTCCCGAAAGCATCCGACGCCGGTGCACCCACGCGCCGGGTGGGTGAATCGGGGCGCACCAGTTCGGGATGCGCCGCTTCCAGCGCCTCGAGTTCGCGCATCAGGCGATCGTATTCCGCATCCGGAACAACGGGTGCATCAAGCACGTAATAATGATGGTTGTGCGCATCGATCTGCGCACGCAGGGCGATGATGCGCTCGGACGCAGACGGGCCGGCCGGCATGGCACGCACTCAGGAAAACACGCGCGCCGTGCGCGCATCGCCCGCGGGGTAACCCGCTTCCTCCAGGCGCTGGTAGCGCTCGTGCAGCTGGCCATCAAGGACGGCATCGGCATGTTCGGGCAGCACATGTCCCTGATCATCCAGCAGCACGCCATCAAGCTGACCGGCAAGATCGCGCCCTACGCTTGCCATGCGGCTGAAAGCCTGCTCATCGGCCGGACTGTTGGGAAGATCCAGCAGAAACTCCAGGCGCTGTACCTGCCCGTTGCGCTCCTCACCCGGAACCTGACCGTCAAAAAGAACGGAAAAGTGCGCCGGCCCCTGCCTGGACGGCCAGATGAACACCCCGTCCGAGTGCGCGAAACCCATCGCCGTCATGGCGGCGGCAATCGCGCGTGCATCCCGGGGAGCACGCAGGCCCAGCTGCAGGCCCACCTGGGCATCCAGACCGGCACACCGGGCATCAAGCTCGGCACCGCGACGCAGGACTTCATCAAGCTCGGGGCCCTCGACGTGGCCATCGAACGCCTGGGCGATGCCCTGGGCCGCCGTCCACAGCCGGGACCACTCCACATCGCTGAGCGCACCACTGCGATTGGCCAGCAGCACGGCAAACTGGAGTGCGACATAGCGTGTATCCGGGCGCAGGCGCACATGATGACCGCCCGCCTCCGCTTCGGCGAATATGCGCACGGGCTTGGTTCCCGTATGGTTCAACCCGCTCACCGCAGCATACAGGCTGGCGGCGTCCACTGGCTGAACAAAGCCGACATCGATCACCAGCTCGATCGCCGGATCAATCTCGGTGGCGTCGTCGTCCCCGGGCGCGACGGCCGGCTCACCCTCGCTTGCGGGCGGGGCCATGCCCAGCCCGGGTTCGCGCCGTCCCGGATGTGCGCCTTCCGGACCCATGAGCGGGTCGGGCGTGCGTTCCGACAGATGCGCCTGCATGCGTTGACGTATGCGCCGGTCCTGCCACCAGTTGAAGACCACGACCGCCAGAATCAGCAGTACGCCAAGAAGAATCAAACCAATTTGCAAGTCGCTCATTACCAGCCCCGCTCGTCACCAGCATCGCCCATCACCAGTTCCATTATCCCGCCCACACCCGGATTCGTCAGGTTTCGGCATCATGCGTCCCGGCCATCTGCAAGGCAGATGCCATGTCGACGGCGACGATGCGCGATACCCCCTCTTCCTGCATGGTAACCCCGATCAGCTGGCGGGCCATCTGCATGGCAATTTTATTATGGGAAATGAACAGAAATTGTGTCTGTTCGCTCATGCGTTCAACCAGACGGCAATAGCGCTCGGTATTGGCGTCGTCCAGCGGCGCATCGACCTCGTCCAGCAGGCAGAAAGGTGCCGGATTGAGCCGGAACAGGGCAAACACCAGGGCTATGGCGGCAAGCGCCTTCTCACCGCCCGAAAGCAGGTGAATCGTCGTGTTGCGCTTGCCCGGCGGCTGCGCCATGACCTGCACGCCGGCATCCAGGATCTCCTCGCCCGTCAGCACCAGACGCGCCTGGCCGCCCCCGAAAAGCTGCGGGAACAGCGCGGCAAAATGCCGGTTGGCCTCATCGAAGCTGGCCGCCAGGCGTGCGCGCGTCTCGGCATCGATGCGCGCAATGGCATCCTGAAGCGTTTGCATGGCCTGGTCCAGATCGTCGTGCTGCGACTGCAGAAAGCCCTGGCGCTCGCGCGCCCGCGCCAGCTCATCGGGCGCCGCCAGGTTCACTGCGCCCATGGCGTCGAGCTGTCGCGTCAGGCGTCTCACCTGCGCACGCAGGCCATCGGCCGAGCGTTGCCCGGCCGGCGCGCCGGCAAGCGCCGTACGCAGGGCGCTGCGATCGGCGCCGGCCTCATCGAGCTGCGCGGCCAGCCGGGCGGCATTCAGGCGTGCGGCCTGTTCCGCCAGCTGCGCCTCGCTCAGGGCCTGACGGGCCGGCTCGAGCGCGCGCTCCACCTGCAGGCGCGCCTCGTCGGCCTCGCGCAGCCGGACGGCAGCCGTTTCGTGATCCCGGCGTACACGCCCCAGCACCATCTCGCACTCCTGGCGCTGCAGCAGCGCCTGCTGCAGCGCTTCGTCCACGCCGGCATCATCCAGACTGCCAAGCTCAAGCGCCAGAGCGTCCAGCGCCTCGTGAATACGCGCAGCGTGCGCCTGCGCCAGCAACTGCGCCTCCTCAAGCGCCGCCACCCGCGAACGTGCCGTTTCACAATCGTGCCGGGCCGCCTGCACCTCGCGCTCAAGCGCACGCCCCTGCTCACGCGCCGCCGCCAGACCAGCCTGTGCCTGTTGCGCCGCATGACGCGCCCCTGCCAGCCCGGCCTCATCCGCCCGGCGCTCCTGCGCCAGCGCCTCGCAGCGTTGCGCAAGCCCTGCATCCTCGCTTTCCAGCTGGGCACGCTGCGCCTTCGCATCGGCCAGTTCCGCCTGCAGGCGCGCTGCCAGCTCGCCGGCCCTTTCCTGCGCCTGCTGCAGGCGGCCGAGCGCAAGCTGGCGGCGATGCCTTTCCTCGCGGGCGCTCGCACGCGCACTGCGGGCCGCCTCCAGCGCTTGCGCCTGACGACGCACTTCGATCCGGGCCTGCCGGGCCTGCTCCCCCGCCTGCTCACAGGCCCGGGCCGCAGCTGCAGCCTCGGCTTCCAGCGACACCAGCCGGGTACGTCGCGCCAACAGGCCCGACTGATCCGATTCCGGCGCATGCAGCCGCACGCTCATGGCATCAATCACATGGCCGTCGGGCAGCACGATGCACTGCCCGCGATCCAGTGCATCACGGCGCGCAAGCGCATCCTCCCAGGTGGCACAGACGTACACGCCGTGCAGCCAGTGCGACAGCAATGTCTGCAGTTGCGCGTCCGCAGCGCTCACGTGATCGAGCAGGGGCACGGCCCCTTCCAGGGCGTCGGCTGGGGTTGCGGCTGTGGCCGCGACCGTATCCCGCAGCGCGTAGACGCTGATGCGCGCAGGCGGCTGCAGGTCCGGCAAGCGCTTCAATGACGCCGGAGCATCGACACCCACAGCCGCCAGACGTTCCTGCAAAACGGCCTCGAGCGCAGTTTCCCAGCCGGTGGCAACGCGCAGCAGCGTCCATAGCGGCGGCGCATCGGCAAGCCCGGCCGCCGCCAGCCAGCCTGTCAGCCGCCCTCTGGCCCGGGCGCTTTCCTGCATGGCCTGCAAGCCGGCAATCTCGGCGCGCAACGCCAGCAGGGTCTGCTCGAACTCGCGCAGCCGTGCCTGCGCCCGTGCGTGCGCCTGCTCCAGATCCGGCAGGACCGTCTCGCACTGTTTCACATGTTCGGCGGCCTGCGCTTCCTGCGTATCCGCCTGCCGCAGCGACTGCTCCAGTGCCTGCAGGTCTTCGGCGGCGGGAAGCCGGACGGCTGCCTTCTCGACCTCGAGGCGTTCCTGACGTGCGGCAAGCGCCTGATGCTGGCGTTGCACCGACTGCAAGGCCTGCATCGCCAGCGCATGTTCGCGCTCACTGTCGGCCCCGCGACGACGCGCCTGCTCCAGGGCATGCCCGGCCTCGGCAGCCGTCTTCTCGAGCGCAGGCAGGGCCTGCGCCGCCTTGCCCAGGCGTGCTTCGCCACGCATCAGTACCTGCCGGCTGTCCTCGACCTGGCGCGCCGCCTGCCCGCCCTGCGCGCTCCTGTGCGCCTGATCCGCCTGCCATTGGCGCTGCTGCCCCTGCAGATCCGCCTGCTGACGCGCAATGTGCCGGCGCATATCGCCAATGCGGCGTTGCTCGGCCTCCAGCCGGCCGACTTCCGCACCGGCCTGGTAGAGGCGCCCCTGGGCCTCATGCACCGTCTCGCCGGCCTCATGCCACGCCTGGCGCAGCGTTTCGGCCCCGGCCTGCTGCGCGCGCAGGTCGGCCGTCATGGCCTCAAGCTGTATCCGGCGCTCTTGCAGCGCGCGCGCAAGCGATGCCTGATCGGCGCGCGCCGCATCCTCCTGCACCAGCCACGCCAGCGCTTCCTTTTCACGGCGCTCGGCCTGCAGGGCCTGATGGCGCTGCGCCTGTTCCGACTGTGACTGCAGCCGGACCAGCTGATCCTCGAGCTCGTGCAGGATATCTGCAACGCGCAGCAGATTATCCCGGGTCTCGCGCAGACGCTGCTGCGCCTCCCGGCGCCTTTCCTTGTAGCGTGTGACACCGGCCGCCTCTTCCAGGGTGTTGCGCAGATCTTCCGGCCGGGCTTCAATCAGGCGGTTGATCATGCCCTGGCCGATGATGGCATACCCGCGCGCACCCAGGCCGGTACCCAGGAAGACATCATGCACGTCACGCCGGCGCACGGTCTGGCCATTGATCACGTACTGGCTGGCACCATCGCGCGCCAGCACCCGGCGGATGGCGATTTCAGCGTAGGCTCCCCAGGCGCCGGTGACCCGTCCGGATGAATTGTCGAAAACCAGCTCCACCGAAGCGCGGGCGGCAGGCTTGCGTCCGGCCGAGCCGTTGAAGATCACATCCTGCATGGACTCGCCGCGCAGCTCGGAGGCGCGGCTCTCGCCCAGCACCCAGCGCACGGCATCAATGATGTTCGACTTGCCGCAGCCGTTGGGACCCACAACGCCCACCAGCCGGCCCGGCGTGGCGATGCGCGTGGGCTCCGCGAAGGACTTGAAGCCGGCAAGCTTGATCTGAGTCAGGTGCACGGGCAAAAAAAGAATGTCGACATGGGTCGGTATCAGGCATGATACCGCAGCGGCTTGCCTTTTCACCTGCCTGCACTGCTTTTGGAAAAGTGCACTATCATTTCGGGCTGGGCCGTTTGCAGGCACCGGTCCCGCCGCCATCAAATCCAGCTCCTGCCTGCCGGGATCTTCTATTGAACAAAGGCTTTTATCTGGTCATGATTGCGCAGGCACTGTC
Source organism: Castellaniella sp. (assembly GCA_041655275.1). Classification (GTDB taxonomy): domain Bacteria; phylum Pseudomonadota; class Gammaproteobacteria; order Burkholderiales; family Burkholderiaceae_B; genus JAJYRX01. The sequence goes on from JBBAFU010000006.1 coordinate 123,048, forward strand.
GTCCGTGGCCGACAACGCCCTGCTCATTGCCGCCATCGCCCTGATCGCCGACCTGCAAGGGCCGGACTGGATGGTGCCCCTCATGAAATGGTGGTTCGCCATGGCCTATGTGGCCCTGGCGGCCTTTGTCGGCGCGTTTGCCGATGCCTACCCGAAAGGGCAGGTCATGTTCATCACGAACGCCATCAAGATCCTGGGCTGTCTGCTCATGTTCTGCTACCAGCTGCTCTGGCTGGATCAGCCCCAGCAGCTGCTTCTGGTTTTCTGCGCCTATACCCTGGTCGGTGTGGGTGCGGCCGCATATTCGCCGGCAAAGTACGGCATTGTCACCGAAATGCTGGAACCCGCCCAGCTCGTCAAGGGCAACAGCTGGATAGAAGGGCTGACGGTGCTGTCCATCATCGCGGGCACGGTCATCGGCGGCATCCTCATCAACCCGACCGTATCGGCCATGCTGCTCAATGGCTCGCCCGTGGGCCTGGTCGCACGCGACCGGGCCGAAGCGGCCATTCTCATCATCAGCCTGATCTATCTGGCGGCGGCGCTCACCAATCTGATGATTCCACAGACAGGCGTGGTCTATCCGCGCCAGGAAACCCGTCCGCTGCGGCTGATGCGCCGCTTCCTGTTCTATGTACGCATTCTCTGGGGCGACCGCCTGGGACAGATCTCGCTTGCGGTCACGACGCTGTTCTGGGGTGCGGGCGCCACCCTGCAGTTCATCGTCATCGAGTGGGGCGCGCGCCACCTGGGCTATCGCCTGGACCAGGCATCCATCCTGATGGGTGTGGCCGCCATCGGCACCGTCATCGGCGCCATGCTGGCCGGACGCGTACCCTTGAAGAAGGCCTTGTCCGTCCTGCCCATGGGCGCGCTCATGGGGCTTTCCGTGATGCTCATGACACGCGTGCACGAGCCCTGGGCCGTCTACGGCGTATTGCTGCTCATCGGCGCACTGTCGGGCTTCTTCGTGGTTCCCATGAACGCCCTGCTGCAGCATCGCGGCCATTACCTGCTGTCCGCCGGCCACTCCATCGCCGTGCAGAACTTCAACGAACAGACCAACATCCTGCTGATGCTGGCCGTCTACAGCCTGATGCTGTGGATGGACCTGCACATCAACACCATCATCATCATCTTCGGCACGCTGGTTGCCGCCCTGATGGGCCTCATCATCCTGTGGAACCGGCACAATCACAGGGTCTGTCCCGGGCTGGCGCAGAGCATAGGCCAGGCCGGTCATGGCAAGGCCCTCAGCCGGGATCAGTAAGGCTGTCCAGGGCCAGGCAGAGGTCTTCCCAGGCCTCGGCCTTCTTGCGCGGGTCCATGAGCAGCACGGCCGGATGCCAGGTGGCGATCAGCGGTATCGTCGCCGCAGAGCCGTCATCCAGCCGGTGCACCTTGCCGCGCAAGACGTCAAGCGGCGCATCCGACGCCAGCAATGACTGTGCCGCCATGCTTCCCAGGGCCAGCACACAGCGCGGCTGCAGGCGACGCAGCTGCTCGTCGAGCCAGGGCCGGCAGGCTGCCACCTCTTCCGGCTGCGGGCGACGATTGCCTAGGGGACGACATTTCACCAGATGCGTGAAGAATGCCGTTGCCGGACGTGACCAGGCCGTCACCGGCAGATGCTCGTGACTGGAAGCCAGGAATTCCACGCGCTGGCCCAGCGCGAGCAGCATGGCATGCAGCAGGCGCCCGGCATCGCCCTGGAAAGGCAAGCCGCCGGCGTCGTCCTCGCGCGATGGCGCCTCTCCGACGATGAGCCAGTCAGGCCGGCTGAGCGTGCCTGCACCGGGAACAGCCCGGTCCCGCATCGCTCCCAGGGCGCAGGCACGGCAATCCTGTACCGCCCGGGTCAGTGTCTCCCAGGCGTCATCCGCCAGCGCAGCCACCGCCGCCTTCCCGGCAGCTTCGGCCTGCCCCGTATCTGCACGCGGGCGCGCAGCAGGCCGGGGCAAGGCTGCCGGCCGGCTGCCGGACCGCATAACACGCGCAGGCTGCGCCGGGACTGCGGCCGGCGCCGGTGACGCCGGCCGGCCTGCAGCCTTGCCCCGGACCTGGCGAAGGGTGAGGCCCAGCAAAGGCCGGCTCAGGCCGGACTCGACCAGCCAGGCCTGCTGAAGGGGCGAAGGCCGTGGCGCCTTCACGGGGCTTCTCCGCCGGCGTCCAGCCGCTTCTGCATGACACAGGCATGCTCGCGTCGGCCATGGGGTGCCGGATAGTAGTCCTTGCGTTCGGAGAATGCAGTGAATCCAAGATGATGATAAAAGCCCATGGCCTTGCGATTCGACGGCCGCACCTCCAGCACCATGATGTCCAGCCCGCGCTTGCGCGCCACATCTTCGCAGTGCTCGAGCAGCCGGCGACCGATTCCCCGCCCCTGATGATGCGGATCGACACCAATCACCAGCAGGTGGGCAACGTCAGGCGCCAGCAGGGCCATGCAGAAACCGGCCACCACGTCCCCGAGGCGGACCACCCAGGCCGGATAGCCTGCGCGCAGGCCATCGGCAAAGTTGCGCCGTGTCCAGGGAAAAGCCTGCACCCTGCCCTCTATATCCGCTACCGCGTCCAGGTGGTTCTCGAGCATGGGAACAATCTCCGGGGCCGGTGAGGACGTCGCTGCCGCCGCCGGCGCCCGGGATTGTGCAACACGGGGATTGCCGCCGGCGCCCCGGGCGCGCTCGGCCGTCGTATAGGCCACCTTGTCGCGCACATACAGCGGCATCGCCGCCTCGGGATCCCGCCCTTCGCCGCGCGCATGAGCGGCACACGCCAGGTGGGCAATAGCCGCAGCCTCGGGCCGTTCCTGCGCATGCAGCACGACGCCTTCTGCAGCCTGCAGGGCCTGCGCCAATGCGGAATGTACGCGCAGGGCATCCCCGCAGCAGACAAGGGATGACCCCGCCGTACGCCCCCAGTCGGCAAGCCGGGGCTGCAGCCATTCAAACGCCTGGCCGGCATCGATGAGCACAGGCGTCTGAAGCGTCTGCCAGGGCGCACCCGCGACGACGGGAACCTGATAGACTGCGAGGTAAATCTCGTCCATGCGAGCGTCCTGCATACAGATGTAGACATCGCCCGCCCGGCCACCCGCTTCGCGCCCATGATGCGCGGCAGCAGCCAGGGCAAGCAGGGACGACAGCCCGATGACGGGCAGCGCCAGCCCAAAGGCAATGCCCTGGGCCACACCGCAAGCCAGACGCAGGCCGGTGAAGCCGCCGGGTCCCTGCCCAAACGCGATGGCGGTCAGTGCATGCCGATCCACCTGCGCCTGTGCAAGTACCTGATCGACCAGACCCAGTACATGCTCGGCATGGCCGGCCACACCGTCATGTGCAGCCAGTGTCAGGCGGTTCCCACCGGCGCCGCAAGACAGCAGGGCCACATCACAGACGTGTGTGGAAGTTTCGATAGCCAGGAAATATTGGTCCATATCTGCTATTTTACGCCTAGACAAAATGTCGATTTTGGCAAATCCCACTGTACGAATCCCTTGGTTCCTGTTACATTTTCCCCATGAGCAAATCAACCCAAAGCCTGAGCAAGAAAATCCTCGTCGTCGATGATGACGCACGCCTTCGCGACCTCTTGCGTCGCTACCTGTCGGACCAGGGCTTCAATGTCTATGTGGCCGAAGACAGCCGCGAAATGAGCAAGCTGTGGCAGCGCGAGCATTTCGACCTGCTTGTGCTCGACCTCATGCTGCCGGGAGAGGACGGCCTGTCCATCTGCCGGCGCCTGCGCGGCGGACACGACAACACGCCCATCATGATCCTGACCGCCAAGGCGGAAGACATCGACCGCATCGTCGGGCTCGAGATGGGCGCAGACGACTACCTCACCAAGCCGTTCAATCCCCGCGAACTGCTGGCGCGCATCAACGCCATCCTGCGACGCCGTGGTACGGAAGAACATCCGGGTGCCCCCAGCCAGGAAAACGAATCCGTCACCTTCGGACCCTATGTGCTCAACCTGTCCACGCGCACGCTCATTCGCAACGGCGAGCCCGTGCCCATCACGACGGGCGAGTTCTCTGTACTCAAGGTCTTCGCACGCCACCCCAAGGTTCCGCTGTCGCGCGACAAGCTCATGGAACTGGCACGCGGGCGCGAATATGAAGCCTTTGACCGCAGTCTGGATGTACAGATCTCGCGCCTGCGCAAGCTGATAGAACCCAATCCGTCCAAACCGGTATTCATCCAGACAGTGTGGGGGCTGGGCTATGTCTTCGTTCCCGACGGCGGCCATTAGGCGCGCTGCCTGCTGCTAGGGCCCGGCCGTGCCCGACACGGATACCGGATGGCGCGGCCTGCGCCGGCGTATTGCTTCCCATTTCCGCCTGGGGCTGTTTGGCAGCACCTTTGCCGTGCTGACGGCGCTGATGGTCATCAGCCTCATTGTCTGGCTGCAGGTCTTCTTCAGTGTCGAGGAAGGGCCGCGCGCACAACAGATTGCGCAACGCGTGGCCACAGCAGTCAGCATCACGCGCTCGGCGCTGATCTACACCGCGCCCGAAATGCGCCCCGCCCTGCTGCTCGATCTGGCCACCAAGGAAAACCTGCGCGTGCACGCCATGCACGACAGCGATGTGCGCGCGCCGCTGCCGCCCAAGCGCTACTGGTCGCGCGTGGCCAACCAGATTCGCGAACGCCTGGGCATGCAGACCCAGATCAGCTGGGCGGTCAACGAAATGCCCGGCATCTGGATCAGTTTCGAGATCGACGACAAACCTTACTGGCTGGTCTTCGATCAGGAGCTGTTGCGGGCCACCTCCCGCGTCGAGTGGCTGGGCTGGGGCGCCACCGCCCTGTTCCTGGCAGTGGTTGGCGCCATGTTCAGCACGCGCCTGGTGAACCGCCCTCTGGCCGAGCTCATCCGCACCGCGCGCCAGCTGGCACGCGGCCAGACCCCGTCGCCCCTGCCCGAACAGGGGCCGGCCGAAATCCGCGAGCTCAATATCGCCTTCAACCGCATGGTGCGCGACATCCGGCGCACGGAAAGCGATCGCGAACTCATGCTTGCCGGTATTTCACACGACCTGCGCACACCCCTGGCACGCATGCGTCTTGAAATCGAAATGAGCAACATCGGCGAAGAGGCCGGCCAGGCCATCGATACGGATCTGGCCCAGATCGACTACACCATAGAACAGCTCATGGGCTATGCACGGCCGGCCGGCATTGCACCCGGTGAAGGCGTGGACATCACGGCCGTGCTGCGCGAGGTGGTCGACCGGGAAAGTGTGCTGACGCGCAATCAGGGCGGACGGCTGGATGCCAGCATCGCCCCCGGACTGGTGGCGCGCATCAGCGCGCACGACCTCAAGCGCATCATGAGCAACCTGATCGAAAACGCACGCCGCTACGGACGCAGTGCCCTGAGCGATACGGTTCATATCCGCGTCACGGCGGCCGGGCGCGAGCGTGACATCGTGATCCGTCTGACCGATGACGGTCCGGGCATTGCCCATGAACAGATCGAGACCCTGCTGCGGCCCTTCTCGCGGGGCGAGCTGGCACGCACCGGCGTCAGCGGCACCGGCCTGGGTCTGGCCATCGTCGAACGTCTGCTCTATCAGGTCGGCGGCACGCTGGAGCTGCTGCCCAATACGCCCAGCGGCCTGGTGGCGCGCATCACCCTGCCGCGCGTGCGACCCGCTTCGGCACACCCGGGAATTGGCGTAGAATCGGTCTGATGTCCCTTGCGCCCGCGTGGCGCCATGCCATAGAGTCACCGTATGATCATCTCCTCGCCCAGCGACTATCGTGCGGCCGCACGCCGTCGCCTGCCTCCGTTTCTGTTTCACTACGTTGACGGCGGCGCCTATGCGGAGCACACCCTGCGCCGCAACACCGAAGACCTGTACGACATCACGCTGCGCCAGCGCATCCTCAAGGACATCTCGGGTCTGGACACCAGCATCGAGCTCTTCGGTGAAAAGCTGGCCATCCCCGCCATCCTGGCGCCCGTGGGCCTGGCGGGCATGCTATACCGGCGCGGCGAAGTCCCGGCGGCACAGGCCGCCGATCGCTTCGGCATCCCGTTCACAATGTCCAGCGTCTCGGTCTGTCCGATCGAGGAAGTCACGCCCCTGCTGTCCCGGCCCATGTGGTTCCAGCTGTATGTCCTCAAGGATCGGGGTTTCATGAAGCAGGTGCTGGAGCGGGCGCTGGCCGCCGGCTGCTCCACGCTGGTGTTCACGGTTGACATGCCCACACCGGGCGCACGCTACCGCGACGCCCACTCGGGCATGAGCGGGCCTTATGGCCCGCTGCGCCGTGTGCTGCAGGCAGCCTGTCATCCCCGCTGGTCCTGGGATGTGGGCGTGATGGGACGCCCGCACGATCTGGGCAATGTCTCCTCCTACCTGGGCAAGCCGATCGCGCTGGAAGACTATATCGGCTGGCTGGCCAACAATTTCGATGCGTCCATTTCATGGAAGGATCTGGAATGGATACGCGACTTCTGGCCCGGGCCCATGATCATCAAGGGCATTCTGGATACGGAAGACGCCATGGATGCCGTGCGTTTCGGTGCCAACGGCATTGTCGTGTCCAACCACGGCGGGCGCCAGCTCGATGGCGTGCTCTCGAGCGCGCGGGCCCTGCCGGCGATCGCCGATGCCGTGGGCGGAAAGCTGAAGGTGCTGGCGGATTCAGGCATACGCAATGGTCTGGATATCGTGCGTATGCTGGCCCTCGGGGCGGATGCCGTCATGATGGGCCGCGCCTGGGCCTACGCCCTGGCCAGCGGCGGCGAAGCGGCCGTAGCGAATCTGCTGTCCCTGCTCGACAAGGAAATGCGCGTGGCCATGACGCTCACAGGCACCCGCAATGTGGCCGAGATCAGCCGCGACTGCCTGCAGAATCCGCCGGTGGCCTGAAGCGCATCACGGTTCACGCCGGGCAATCAGCACCACCGCACTGGCCGCCATGCCTTCACGGCGGCCAAGGTAGCCCAGGCCTTCATTGGTCTTTGCCTTGACGTTCACGCTCGCCGGCGCAATGCCCAGATCCGCAGCGATATTGGCCACCATGGCGGGCGCATGGGGTGCCAGACGGGGCGCCTGGGCATGCACGGTGGCATCGACATTGACCACGCCCCAGCCCGCACGCGCCACCTGCACCATGGTTTCACGCAGCAGCACCCGGCTGTCGGCATCCTTGAACTGCGGATCGGTATCCGGAAAGAGACGCCCGATATCACCCAGACCCGCCGCGCCCAGCAGCGCATCGGTGATGGCATGCAGCAGCACATCGGCATCGGAATGGCCCAGCAGCCCGTGGGTATGGTCAATGCGCACGCCGCCGATGATCAGCGGCCGGCCTTCGACCAGGGCATGAACGTCCGTGCCCTGACCGACCCGGAAGGGAAACGCCGCAACGGCGCCGGATGAGTGAGTCATATCAGTTCAGCCATTTTGCCATGAGATCGAAATCCTCCGGCCAGGTTACCTTGAAGTTGCGCATGGAGCCCTGCACCAGCAGGGGTGCATGCCCCATGCGTTCCATGGCCGAGGCTTCATCCGTAATGTCTTCGGGGCGGGCATCCGCCAGCGCAGCAAGCAGATCGCCCGCGATGAACATCTGCGGCGTCTGGGCCAGCCACAGGCCGTCCCGCGATACGCCGCCGGCAATGCGCACCGGCGTATCGGGATCAGGCGCGGGACCGGACGCGCGCTTGACACTGTCGGCCACCGGCAGGGCAAGCAGGCCGCCGCTGCCGTGATGCAGGCAGCTTTCCACCAGGCGGGCCAGCGCACAGGGTGGCAGGCCGGGCCGCGCGGCATCGTGGACCAGCACCCAATCGCTTTCCTGCAATGCTGCCGCGTTGAGTGCATCCTGCAGGGCCGCACGCACGGTATGGGCACGCGTGGCACCGCCGCAGGCGCGCCAGACTGTACGTGGCAGACCGGCCAACGCCGGCGCTGCATGCGTATCGCCCGGCGCAATCGCCACGCGCACGGCAGCGATGCGCGGCTCGGCCAGCAGAGCCTGCACCGACAGGCGCAGCATGGGCACGCCGGCGATGTGCCGGTATTGCTTGGGCAGGCCGGTGCCGGCGCGCAGACCCTGGCCCGCCGCAGGCACAATGGCAATCAATTTCCGCTTCATAATGGTTGATTTTATAATGAGGGTCTGATGCCCATGGATTCACTCACTGCCGCAGCTGCACTCTCCCCCGTACCCGTGCCCAAGCCCGGCCAGCGCCGGCAACAGCCGCGCCCGCCCGGCTCGGCCGATGCGCTGCTGCTGGCACGGCTTGCGCATGATACCGCCCGCCCGCTTGTCGTGCTCTGTGCCGACCCGCTGGACGCCTTGCGGCTGGTCGACGAGATCGCGCTGTTTGTGCCCACGCTGGCCGTGCGCCGCCTGCCCGACTGGGAAACCCTGCCCTATGACGGCTTCTCGCCGCATGAAGACCTGGTCTCGGAACGCCTGCGCACCCTGCATGCGCTCATGCAGAACGAAGTGGACATCCTCACGGTGCCGGTCACGACGGCCCTGTACCGCCTGGCACCGCCCGAATTTCTGGCGGCCCACCGCTTCTCCTTCCGCCAGGGCGACCGTCTGGACGAGGAAGGCCTGCGCCGGCAACTGGTGCTGGCCAATTACAGCCACGTCAGCCAGGTCAGCGCCGCCGGCGAGTTCTCGGTGCGCGGCGGCCTGATCGACCTTTTCCCCATGGGATCGGTGCTGCCCTATCGCCTGGATCTCTTCGATGACGAGATCGAGTCCATGCGCGCCTTCGACGTGGACACCCAGCGCAGCCTCTACCCCGTGAAGACGATAGAGCTGCTGCCCGGGCGCGAATTCCCCATGGACGAAGCCTCGCGCAACCGTTTCCGCGCCCGCTTCCGGGAGCTGTTCGAGGGCGATCCCAGCCGTGCCCTGCCCTACCGCGACATCGGCAACGGCATCGCGTTTGCCGGCGTCGAATACTATCTGCCGCTTTTTTTCGAGAACACGGCCACGCTGTTCGACTATCTGCCCGACAACAGCATTACCGTCACCCTGGGCGAACCCGCAGCGGTCATCCAGGCTTTTCTGCAGGAAACGCAATCGCGCCACCGTTTCCTGAAAAGCGATATCGAGCGGCCGGTACTGGCACCGGAACACCTGTTCCTGGATGAGGAAGCCTTCTTCATCCACTTGCGCAAGTTTGCCCGCCTGGCGCTGGAGCCCGGCACCGACCATCCGGATGTCACACCCGCGCCCGCCGCAGCCGTGAACCGGCGCGCCGACGATCCCCTGGCGCCGCTGCGCGCCCTGCTCGATAGCGGACGATCCAGAGTCATCCTGTGCGCCGACTCCGCCGGTCGCCAGGAAACGCTGGCGCAAATGCTCGAGGAATATGCGTTGCCCGCCGACACCTCGGCCGGCAGCCTTGCGCAGGCCATGGCGGCGGATACGCCTTTCATGCTGGTGACGGCCGCACTGGATGCGGGATTTGCGCTGCCCGGCGAGGACCTTGTCCTGCTGACGGAATCCGACCTCTATCCCGAGCAGGCCGGGCGCCGTTCACGCGGACGCCGGGGACGCGTCCAGCCCACGGATGTCGAAGCCATGGTGCGCGACCTGTCGGAGCTGCGCGAGGGCGATCCCGTCGTCCACGCCCAGCACGGCATCGGTCGCTACCACGGGCTCAAGGTCATGGACCTGGGTGAAGGCCACATGGAGTTCCTGCATCTGGAATACGATGCCGGCGCCACCCTGTATGTGCCCGTGGCCCAGCTGCATGTCATCGCCCGCTATACCGGCGCCGACCCCGAGTCCGCCCCCTTGCACCGCCTGGGTTCCGGTCAGTGGGAACGCGCCCGGCGCAAGGCGGCGCGACAGGCACGCGACACCGCCGCCGAGCTGCTGGCGCTGTATGCGCGCCGGGCCGCCCGGCAGGGCCACGCGTTCCAGCTGTCGAATCGCGATTACGAGGCCTTTGCCGAAGGCTTCGGCTTCGAGGAAACGCCCGACCAGGCGGCTGCCATCCAGGCCGTGCTGGACGACATGACCAGCGGCCGGCCCATGGACAGGCTGGTGTGCGGCGATGTGGGCTTCGGCAAGACGGAAGTCGCCCTGCGCGCGGCCTTCGCCGCCGTCATGGACGGGCACCAGGTGGCGCTGCTGTGCCCCACGACCCTGCTCGCCGAACAGCACGCCCAGACCTTCCGCGACCGTTTTGCCAGCTGGCCCGTCCAGGTGGCCGAGCTGTCACGGTTTCGCAGCTCGCGCCAGGTCAGCGCCACGCTGGCGGGTCTGGCCGACGGCAGCGTGGACATCGTCATCGGCACCCACAGGCTGCTCTCGCCCGAAGTGCGCTTCAACAAGCTGGGGCTGGTCATCATCGACGAGGAACACCGTTTCGGCGTGCGCCAGAAGGAGCGCCTGAAATCCCTGCGTGCCGAAGTGGACGTGCTCACCCTCACCGCCACCCCCATACCGCGCACGCTGAGCATGTCGCTGGAAGGCATACGCGATCTGTCGGTCATCGCCACCGCGCCCGAAAAGCGGCTGGCCATCAAGACTTTCGTGCGCCGCGAAGATGCGGGCACCATCCGCGAAGGCCTGCTGCGCGAGCTCAAACGCGGCGGCCAGGCCTATTTCCTGCACAACGAAGTCGAGACCATTCAGAACCGGCGCGCCATGCTCGAAGCCCTGGTGCCGGAGGCACGCATTGCCGTCGCCCACGGGCAGATGCCCGAGCGCGAGCTGGAAGCGGTCATGAAGGCCTTCTACCAGAAGCGCAGCAACGTGCTGCTGTGCACCACCATCATCGAAACCGGCATCGACGTTCCCAGCGCCAACACCATCATCATCCACCGGGCGGACCGTCTGGGGCTGGCCCAGCTGCACCAGCTGCGCGGGCGCGTGGGCCGCTCCCACCATCAGGCCTACGCCTACCTGCTGACACCGGGCGAAGACGCCATCACGGCCAATGCCCGCAAGCGCCTGGAGGCCGTACAGTCCATGGAAGAGCTAGGTTCGGGCTTCTTCCTGGCCATGCACGATCTGGAAATCCGGGGCACCGGAGAAGTGCTGGGTGAATCCCAGTCGGGCAATATCCAGGAGGTGGGCTTCACCCTGTATGCCGATCTGCTGGAGCGCGCCGTGAAATCGCTGAAAGCCGGCAAGGAACCCGATCTGGATCCCGGTCTGGACGCCCTGTGCGAGGTCAACCTGCATGCGCCGGCCCTGCTGCCGGCCGACTACTGTCCGGACGTTCACGCCCGTCTGGGCCATTACAAGACGCTGGCCAATGCGCACCACGACGATGCCCTGGTACTGGCCCGTGAGGGGCTGATCGACCGCTATGGACCCCTTCCCGAGCCGGCACGCAACCTGCTCGCGACGCATCGCCTGCGCCTGATGGCCGAGCCCATGGGTGTGATCAAGATCGATGCCGGCGCCGGCGAAGCCCTGATCCAGTTCTCCGACACACCGGATATCGATCCGGTGCACCTGATCGAACTGGTGCAGTCACGCAGGGACATCCGCCTGGCCGGGCCTGACAAGCTGCGTATCACCCTGCCGCAGGGGCAGGACGCGGTGACGCGCGCCGACACGATACGCAGTGTTCTGGGGGAACTGGCAAAACGCCAGTGAAATCAGTGCCAATAATTGTTGGCGGCGGCCACAGTCTGGAAGTTGATGGCCACGACCTGGGATGACAGGATGAGACTGTCGGCATCCTCTCCGTACACGGCGCGCAGCTTGTCGCGCACCTCGGCCGAGGGCTGGGTGTACTTGACGCCCATGCGGGCAAGCTTGATCGCGAGCTCGTAGCCCTGTTGCGGGGTATCGGTCTTCAGGCTGGTCAGCCAGACGTCATCGGCCATGATTATTCTCCTTGAAAGATGGTCAGACATGTTCTTTGAACAACAAACGGCAATGATGCCATGATACGACCGTTTCTGTCTCGCTCATCCCTGATGCTTCAAGGGTGAAACACCAGCCGGACACGGTACACTCTGAACATTTCGCAAGCAGGCATACAAGCAGGAATATCATGGCACACCTCATCCTCCAGGCACCGCATCTGGAAGCCGCCCATATCGAAACCATTGCCGCCCTGGTGAGTGCTGACGGCATCCAGGAACTCAGCCCCACTGCGGTGCGCGTACTCGGCGCCGATGACAGCGAGAAGGCCGGCGTACACGCGCTTTGCCGGCGTGTGGGCATGGATTACGCCTTCCTGGACAGTATCCGCCTGCTGCGCGAATGCCGCATCCTGGCCATGGATATGGATTCCACGATCATCAACATCGAGTGCATCGACGAGATCGCCGACATGGCGGGTCTCAAGGCGGAAGTATCGGCCATCACGGCAGCCGCAATGCGTGGCGAGATCGCAGATTTCAGTGAAAGCCTGACGCGTCGCGTCGCCCTGCTGGAAGGCGTATCCGCAGACGCTCTGGAAGAGGTCTATACCCGGCGGCTGGCCCTGAATCCGGGCGCCGAACGGCTGGCGACGGTTGCCCATCAGCACGGCCTGACCACCATGCTCGTCTCGGGCGGCTTCACTTTCTTTGCCGAGCGCGTTGCGCAACGGCTTGCGCTGAAGGAAGTCCATTCCAATGTGCTCGAGATCGTGGATGGCCGGCTCACAGGCCGTGTATTGGGCAATATCGTGGACGGCGCCGCCAAGGCCGCCCATCTGCAGGCACTGGCACAGCGCCTGGATGCCGCCCCGGAGCAGATCATCGCCATCGGCGATGGTGCGAATGACCTGCCGATGCTGTCACTGGCGCATTTTTCGGTGGCCTACCGGGCCAAGCCCATCGTCCAGGAGCAGGCGCGCTACGCCCTGACCGTGGCTCCGCTCGATGGCGTGCTCAACTGGTTTCGCATGAGTCACTGACGGCCTGCAGACGGATTCAGCCGGAGGACTTTTCCGACGCTTGCGCCCGCTTGCGCGGTGCCTTGCTGCGCTTGAGCAGATAGCGGAACACGAATCCCGGGTAGCCCAGCACGACGAACAGCGAGCCGGTGATCGCGTAGAACTCCCAGGTCTGGGGAAAGCGGCTGCCCATGTTGTATTCCAGTGCCAGCCCCAGCACACCCACCGCCAGATAGATCAGAATCACCTCCAGCAGGCGCACAGCAAAGGACTTGCCGGCAGCCGTCCGGTGGCGATCACGCCAGCCCGGAAAGGCCAGCAGGGCCCCGAAGGACAGGCCATAGCCCAGGATGCGCCCCAGGAAGAGCAGGCGCGAGCCCGGATCGGACGCCATGACCAGCGCCGTGCCTATGGTCTGGTAGGCACCGCGCAACACCAGGTAGAAGACGAGGAAGTAAAGCAGCGATTCCAGCCAGCGTCCCAGCACGCGTCCCGGAGGGGCACCCGCTTCGCTGCGAGGCAACAGCACCAGCGGACGCTGAAGGAGAAACGGCAGGTTGGCACCCGCTAGGGCCACCACTATCACCAGCCAGACCGCACCGGATTCACTCATGTTTGTTGCCTGCCCTGCCCGTGTTCACCCATTCAGAATACCAGGGAGCGCTGGATGACGTGTACGCACAAGGCCATGAGGCCGCCGGGCAGCACGCCCAGTACGAGCAGCAGCATGCCGTTGACGGAGATGACGCCCCGCGGGACCACGGGAGGCGCCAGCGCCACGGCGTCTTCCACGGCCTCGTCGAAATATGCCATCTTCACCACACGCAGATAGTAGAAGGCGCCGACGAGCGAGAACAGCACCGCAACCACTGCCAGCCACACATGGCCTGCGGCAACCAGCGCCTGCAGTACCGCCAGCTTGGCATAGAAGCCGACCAGGGGCGGTACACCCGCCAGCGAGAACATGGACAGCAGCAGCACACCGGCCAGCACGGGATCACGCCGGTTCAGGCCCTTGAAGTCGGCAATTTCCTCACACTCGAAGCCCTTGCGGCTCATCACCAGGATAAGACCAAAAGTGCACAGTGTGGTGAGCACATAGGTGACCACATAGAACAGCGCCGACCCGTAGGCCAGGCCGCTGGCGACGGGCTGCCCTTCGGCCACGCCCGACATCAGGGCCAGAAAGACGAAACCCATGTGCGAGATGGTCGAATAGGCCAGCATGCGCTTGAAGTTCGTCTGCGCAATCGCAGCGATATTCCCGATGGCCAGCGACAGCACGGCCAGGATCATGAGCATGGGCTGCCAGTCAAGCGCCACGCCGTGCAGTCCCTCGATGAGCAGGCGCAGCATGATGACCAGGCCGGCAAACTTGGGCGCCGCACCAATCACCAGTGTCACGGCCGTGGGCGCGCCGTGATAGACATCGGGCGTCCACATGTGGAAAGGCGCTGCCGTCAACTTGAAGGCCAGGCCGGCGACGATGAAGACCACACCGAAGACCAGCGGCAGACGCCCGGCTTCACCCGCGCGGATGACCGCAGCGATCTCCTGCAGGTCAAGATGGCCCGTGGCACCGTAGATCATGGACATGCCGTAGAGCAGCACTGCCGAGGCGAGTGCGCCCAGCAGGAAGAACTTCATCGCCGCTTCGGTTGCCAGCGCGTTTTCACGACGCACGGCCACCAGGGCATACAGCGAGAAGGACATGAGCTCAAGACCCAGATAGATGGTGAGCATGCTTCCGGCCGAGATCATCACCATCTGGCCCAGCAGCGCCAGCAGCGTCAGTACGAAGATTTCGCCGCCCCGGGCAAGCATGTCGCGCTTTTCCGCATACAGCCGGCCATAGAGCAGGGTCAGGAAAACGGCAATATAGGAAAGCAGCTTGAGGAAATGGGACAGCGGATCGACCACATACAGGCCGTGGAAAGTCTTGCCATGCAGGCCGCCAACCAGCCATTGCAGCAATGTCACGACCGTGAGCAGGGCAAGGATGGCGAGACTGAACAGGAAGCTGAGCTGGCGCTGCGACGGCTTGATGAAGGCATCCAGCAGCAGCAGGCCACAGGTCATCAGCAGGAGAAGGATTTCGGGCGTCGCCAGACCGATCTGAAAATAATTGTGCATGATAGTCTTTCGTCCGGGCCTAGAGTTTGGAGACGGAGACGTGCTGCAGCAAGGCGTCGACCGACACATGCATGACGTCTGTGAACATGGCGGGGTAGATTCCCATGAAGAGCACCATGATGGCCATCACCCCCAGGATGAAGAATTCACGACCGCTCAGGTCGGGCATGGCGCGCACGCGGTCATTGCCGATATCGCCCAGGGCGATGCGCTTGAACATCCACAGCGAATAGGCGGCCGCCCAGATCAGCGAGCTTGCCGCCGCCAGACCGACCCAGAAGTTGTGCTGTACCGCCCCCATGATGACGGAGAACTCGCCCACGAAGCCACTGGTGGCAGGCAGGCCGGTATTGGCCATGGAGAACAGCAGGAACAGCGTGACGAAGCGCGGCATGACATTCACCACACCGCCGTAGGCATCGATCTCGCGCGTGTGCAGGCGGTCATAGAGCACGCCGATGCACAGGAACATGGCGCCCGAGACGAAGCCGTGCGAGATCATCTGCACAATGCCGCCTTCCAGGCCGGCCGAATTGAAGACGAAGAAGCCCAGGGTCACAAAACCCATGTGGGCAACGGACGAGTAGGCCACCAGCTTCTTCATGTCGTCCTGGACGATGGCGACCAGCCCGATATAGATGATGGCAATCAGGGACAGCGCAATCATGAAGCCGGCCAGTTCATGCGAGGCATCCGGTGCGATGGGCAGCGAGAAGCGCAGGAAACCGTAGGCACCGAGCTTGAGCATGATGGCCGCCAGCACGACCGAGCCGCCCGTGGGTGCCTCGACGTGCGCATCCGGCAACCAGGTGTGGACGGGCCACATCGGCACCTTTACCGCAAAGGCCGCAAACAGCGCGATGAAGATGAACAGCTGGGGCGTATGCGCCAGCGGCAGCTCGTGCCAGGTGAGGATATCGAACGAGCCGTTTGCCGCGCTCCACAGGTAGATGAAGGCGATCAGCGTGAGCAGCGAGCCCAGGAAGGTGTACAGGAAGAACTTGATGGACGCGTATACCCGTCGCGGCCCGCCCCAGATCCCGATGATGAGATACATGGGGATCAGCGTGGCCTCGAAGAAGATGTAGAACAGCATGCCATCGAGCGCGACGAACACGCCTATCATCAGCCCCGAGAGGATCAGGAAGGCGGCCATGTATTGCGCCACCTTGCGCGTGATGGACTCCCATCCCGCGAGGACGACGATGACGGTGATGAAGGCCGTGAGCAGCACGAACCACAGCGAGATACCGTCTATCCCCAGATGATAGTTGACGGAAAAAGTCTCTATCCAGGAAACCTTCTCGACAAACTGCATCTCGGCCGTGGCGGCATCGAAGCCCGTATACAGCGGCAGGGTGACGAGAAGACCCAGTACGGATCCCGCCAGGGCCACCACGCGTGCCGGCTGCGGATATTCATCGCGACCGATGGCCAGCACCAGCAGGCCCGTCAGTACCGGAATGAAGATTGCGAGCGTGAGCCAGGGAAGTGTAGAGGACGCCATATCGCCTGCCATCAGAGCACCGTGAGCACGAAAAAGGTTAACAGGGCCATCATGCCGAGAATCATCGCGAAGGCATAGTGATACACATAGCCGGATTGCAGGTGACGGCTGAGCGCCGCCACCATGCCGACGACACGCGCACTGCCATTGACGATGAGTCCGTCGATCAGGCCGGCATCACCGCCCTTCCACAGCCCGTGGCCAAGGCAGCGTGTGAAGCGGGCCAGCACCTGCTCATTGAACCAGTCGGCATAGTATTTGTTGTCCAGCACCCGGCTGATGACGCCAAGGCGCTGGTGAATCGCGCGCGGCAGGGCCGGATTGATCACATAGCCGTACCAGGAGATCACGAAGCCCGCCACCACCAGCCAGAATGGCAGGGTCATGAAGCCGTGTACACCATAGGCCATCCAGCCATGCCAGTCCGCCGCCATCGTTGTCATGGCCGGATGCTGCGGCAGCACGGCGATGACCTTGTCGAAGTAGCCGCCAAAGAGCACGGGATCGGCAAACCAGGCCCCGGCGATGACCGAAGGAATGGCCAGCAGCACCAGCGGCAGCGTGACCACCCAGGGCGACTCCCTGGGCGGGCCGCCGTGGCCGTCCGCATCCACAGCCTGCGAGAAGCGCGGCTTGCCATGGAATACGAGAAAGTACACGCGGAAGGAATACAGCGAGGTGACGAAGACGCCCGACAGCGTTGCCAGCCACGCGAAGTCCGCCCCCCAGACATTGGCCGCCTGGGCCGCCTGGATGATGTGCTCCTTCGAGTAGTAGCCGGCAAAGAAGGGCGTGCCCACCAGCGCCAGCGTGCCCAGGAGGAACGTGATCCAGGTGATGGGCATGTGCTTGCGCAAGCCGCCCATGTTGCGGATATCCTGATCATGGTGCATGCCGATGATCACCGAACCCGCGCACAGGAAGAGCAGCGCCTTGAAGAAGGCGTGTGTCATGAGATGAAAGATGGCGGCCGAATAGGCCGACGCACCCAGTGCCACCGTCATATAGCCCAGCTGCGAGAGCGTGGAATAGGCGATGACGCGCTTGATGTCGTCCTGAACAATACCCAGGATGCCCAGGAAGAGCGCACCGATGGCACCGATGACGATCATGACCGACAGCGCGGTGGCGGAGTGCTCGAACACCGGCGAGAAACGGGCGACCATGAAGATCCCGGCCGTCACCATGGTGGCGGCGTGAATCAGCGCCGAAATCGGCGTCGGACCTTCCATGGAATCGGGCAGCCAGGTGTGCAGGGGCACCTGGGCCGACTTGCCCATGGCACCCACGAACAGCGAAATACAGGCCACCGTGAGCAGTTGCCACTCGGTGCCCGGGAAGCGCACCGTGGACAGCTCGTCGGCCTGTCCGAACACGTCCACATAATCCATGCTGCCCGTATACGCGAACAGGAGCGCAATGCCGAGGATGAAACCGAAGTCACCCACCCGGTTCACGACAAAGGCCTTCATGTTGGCGAAAATAGCCGTCGGGCGCTTGAACCAGAAGCCGATGAGCAGGTAGGAGACCAGGCCGACCGCCTCCCAGCCGAAGAACAGCTGCATCATGTTGTTGGACATGACCAGCATCAGCATGGAGAAGGTGAACAGCGAGATATAGGAGAAGAATCGCTGGTAGCCGGGATCATCCGCCATGTAGCCGATGGTGTAGATGTGCACCATGAGCGACACCGAAGTCACCACGAACATCATGAGGGCCGACAGGCTGTCGATCAGGAAGCCCACCTGTATATTGGCCCCGCCGATGACGTTCCAGGTGTAGACCGTGCCGTTGAAGGTATGGCCGTCGATCGCCTGGAACAGCACCACCACCGAGCCCAGGAAAGACAGCATGACACCCGCAATGGTGATCCAGTGCGAAGCGCGCCGGCCGATACCGCGACCGAGGAAGCCGGTACCGAAAAGGCCGGCCAGCAGACAGCCCACCAGAGGCGCCAGCGCAATCCAGAGATAGAGAGTTGGTGAATTCATAGTGCTTGCAATCCCATCAGCCCTTGAGCTGGTCGAGTTTCCGGGTATTGATCGTGTTCAGGTTGCGGAACAGCAACACCAGGATCGCCAGACCGATGGCGGCTTCTGCCGCAGCCACCGTGAGGATGAAGAAAACGAAGATCTGCCCGGTCATGTCGGAGAACCAGGACGAGAAGGCCACGAAGTTGATGCTTGCAGAAAGCAGCATCAGCTCGACCGACATCAGCAGCACGATCAGATTGCGCCGGTTCAGGAAGAAACCGAAGAGTCCGATGACGAAGATGATGGCGCCCAGAACGAGATGGTGAGCCAGAGTGACCGTCATGACGCACTCCCTTCCTGCCCTGCGGCAGGCAATTCGCTCTGCGAAGGCATGCTCACCAGCCGTACCCGATCGGCCGCCCGCACGCGGACCTGCTGCGCGGGATCATTGAACTTGACATCGCTGCGCCGGCGTAGCGTCAGGGCGATGGCCGCCACCATGCCGACGAGCAGGACCACACCGCCGACTTCAACGGCGTAGGCATACTGGGTATACATGAGCTCGCCCAGGGCGTGGGTATTGTTGTGGTCATCGGCAAAGGCCGGCCCGCGCGGCGCTTCGAACCAGCTGCGCGCCAGCACCACGGCCATCTCGAGCGCCATCACGACGGCAATGGCCAGGCCTGCGGGCAGGTGGGCGCGAAACCCCTTCTGCACGCCTTCGCTGCGCATGTCGAGCATCATGACCACAAACAGGAACATGACCATGACGGCGCCCACGTAGACGATGACCAGCAGCAGCGAGAGAAACTCCGCCTGCTGGATCATCCACAGCATGGATGCAGTAAAGAACACCAGGATCAGGTGCAGCACTGCCGTGACTGGGCTGCGCGCAAGCACCACGCGCAGCGCGGCCGTCACGAGCACCAGCGCCAGCAGATAGAACAGGACGTCAGTAAAACTCATGTCAGTCGGCTTCCTTGATCAACGGTAGGGGGCGTCTTCAGCACGGCGACGGGCGATTTCTGTCTCATAGCGATCACCGACCGCAAGCAGCATGTCCTTGGTGAAGTAGAGATCACCACGCTTCTCACCGTGATATTCATGAATATGCGTCTCGACGATGGAGTCCACGGGGCAGCTCTCCTCGCAGAAACCGCAGAAGATGCACTTGGTAAGGTCAATGTCATAGCGCGTGGTGCGTCGCGTGCCGTCCTCGCGCTCGGTCGACTCGATGGTGATGGCCAGGGCCGGGCACACCGCCTCGCACAGCTTGCAGGCAATGCAGCGCTCCTCGCCGTTGGGATAGCGTCGCAGCGCATGCAGTCCGCGAAAGCGCGGCGAGGCCGGCGTCTTTTCCCGGGGGTAGCGCAGAGTGATCTTGCGCCGGAAGAAATACCGCCCGGTGAGCCGCATGCCCTTGATCATTTCCGACAGCATCAGACTGCCGAAGAAATCCTTGATTGCATCCATTCTCTTGCCCTCTTGCCCTAGTTCCAGATATTCCAGGGTGTTTGCATCCAGATGGCCAACACCACCAGCCACACCCCGGTCAACGGGATGAAGACCTTCCAGCCCAGGCGCATGATCTGGTCATAGCGGTAACGCGGGAAGGTGGCCCGGAACCAGACGAACATCGAAATCACGACGAAAGTCTTGAGCCCCAGCCACAGCCAGCCCGGAATCCAGGTGAAGGGCGCGAAATCAAGGGGTGGCAACCAGCCGCCCAGGAACATGATGGAAGCCAGGGACGACAACAGGATCATGTTGGCGTATTCACCCAGGAAGAACAGGGCGAAGCCCATGCCGGAATACTCCACCATGTGGCCGGCCACGACCTCGGACTCACCTTCGACGACGTCGAAGGGATGGCGGTTGGTCTCGGCAACCGACGAAACCACGTAGATCACGAACAGCGGCAGCATGGGCAGCCAGTTCCAGGACATGAAATTGATGCCGTGCCCGGCAAACCAGCCCTGCTGCTGCCCAAGCACGATACCGCTCATGTTCAGCGTGCCCGAAACCAGCAATACCGCCACCAGGATGAAACCGATGGCCAACTCGTAGGACAGCATCTGTGCTGCGGCCCGCAACGCACCCAGCAGCGCATACTTGGAGTTGGTGGCCCAGCCCGCAATGATGACGCCATACACCTCTATGGACGTGATGGCCAGCAGAAAGAGCAGGCCGGCATTCACATTGGCCAGCACCAGTTCCGGGCCGAAGGGAATCACCGCCCAGGCGGCCAGTGCCGGCATCAGCGTGACCACCGGTGCGAGCACATACAGCACGCGGTTCGACGCCGAAGGGATGATGACTTCCTTGGTGAGCAGCTTGAAGACATCGGCAAACGGCTGCAGCAGGCCGGCCCAGCCCACGCGGTTGGGGCCCAGGCGCACATGCATGGCACCGATCATCTTGCGTTCCCAGTAGGTCATGTAGGCCACGCACAGGATGATGGGCACCGCCACACAGACAATCTTGACAAGTGTCCAGATGACCAGCCACAGGGTGGAACCGAAAAGCCCTATGCCGAAATGATGAAGGGAATTCAACAAATCCATGTCAGATACGCTCCACCCTCAGCTGGCCGGAACTGCCGCCCAGCACTGCTGTTTCCGGAAAACCGGCGGCCACGCGCACGCAGCCCTGCGTGACGCCTTCATCAGCCCCGGCCGGCAAGTTGACGGACCCGCGCACGGATACCAGACGCAGGGTGTCGCCTTCCCGGGCCCCCAGGGCCTGCAGGTCGGCAGGGTGCAGGAGTGCCTGCGGCGGCTGCGAGGCGGCCGTCTCCTGCAGGGGCCGCGAGCGGCGCACGATGAGATCACTGCGGTAGATAGGTACGTCGGTGACACGCTCGAACAGCTGCCCGCCCTCGCCCGGCGGCGGATCGGCCGGCGTCCCGGACAGGGCAATGCCGGTCTGCAGCCGGTTATCGAGGCGCTCGCGGAATTCGCCGGCCAGCACGGCATCGCGCACGGCTTCGGAGCTTTCCTCATCGAAGCCCTGCAGCTGCAGCAGATTGCCCAGCACGCGCAGGACCTTCCAGGCCGGCCGCGTGTCCCCGTAGGGTGAGACCACCGCCTTGAAGCTCTGGGCCCGCCCTTCGGCATTCACGAAGGTGCCCGAGGTTTCCGTAAACGGCGATACGGGCAGCATGACATCGGCCCAGTCTTCGACCGGACTGCGCCAGGCGGTGAGCGCAACCTTGAAGCCGCCCTTGTCCAGGCTCTGCAGGGCCAGTGCGCCATCGTCGGCGTCCAGTCCGGGCTCGGCCATGAGTACCAGATAGGCCTGCAAGGGTTTGACCAGCATCTGCTGCGCGTTCAGGCCGTCACCCTGGGGTACGGCCCCCGCCAGATATCCGCCTGTGGCATTGCCCGATTCACCCATGAAGCCCAGCGTGGCCCCGCAGGCATCGGCCACAGCCTGGGCATTGACCGCAATGGCGGCCGCGTTGGCCGCCATCATGGCCATATTGCCCATCAACACGGCCACGCGCTCGCCGGAAGCCAGGCTTTGCGCGATGGCCTGCGCCCCGGCGCCGGGCTCCACGCCGGCCAATGCACCATCCACTGCCTGACCTGCCGCCCGTGCCAGCGCCACGGCCACCTGGGCCAGGGCATCGGGCAGGCGCGCCGGCGCCGCCATAAGGCGCGCGTGCACCGGAAACAGCGGATCATCCGAGGCACTCTCGATAAAGGAGATCTGCGTACCCCGCTTGGCCGCCTGACGCAGGCGCTGCGCCATGAGCGGCTGCTCCTTGCGGATGAAGGAGCCCACCACGAGCACACGATCGACGGTATCCAGTGCCGCGATGGGCATGCCCAGCCAGGGCGCGCCGGTGCGCACGCGATCGAAATCAGGGTCGTTCAGACGCAGGCGGAAATCCACATTCTGCGAGCCCATGCCACGCGTCACACGGGCCAGCAGCGACAGTTCCTCGGTCGTTGCCAGACCGCTGGCCAGCGCACCGATCTGCTGTGCACCCAACTCCTCGCGCACCGTATTCAGGCCGTCCACGACCACTTGCAGGGCATCCTGCCAGGACGCATCCTGCCACTGTCCGTCCTTGCCGCGGATGCGCGGGCCGGCCAGGCGATCTTCGATATTGAGCGCTTCATAGGAGAAACGATCGCGATCGGAGATCCAGCATTCGTTGACCTCTTCATTCTCGAAAGGCACGACGCGCATCACCCGGTCGCTCTTGACCTGTACCACCAGGTTCGCACCCAGGCTGTCGTGCGGGCTCACCGAACGGCGTCGTGCCAGCTCCCAGGTGCGCGCCGACATCTTGTAGGGCTTTGACAGCAGTGCCCCCACCGGGCAGATATCGATCATGTTGCCCGAGAGCTCGGACTCGACCGCCTGGCCCACGAACGTGGCAATCTCGGAGTACTCGCCCCGCTGCAGCATGCCGATTTCCTTGATGCCGCCGATCTCTTCACCAAAGCGGATGCAGCGCGTGCAATGGATGCAGCGCTGCATGGCGTCGGCCGAGATGAGCGGCCCCATGGGCTTGACCGTGACCACACGCTTGGTTTCACCGTAGCGCGAGGCCGAGGCGCCATAGCCCACGGCCAGATCCTGCAGCTGGCATTCACCGCCCTGGTCGCAGACCGGACAGTCAAGGGGGTGGTTGATGAGCAGGAACTCCATCACGGCCTTTTGCGCCGCCACCGCCTTCTCGGAGCGCGTATGCACCACCATATCCCGGGTGACCGGTGTCGCGCAGGCCGGCAGGGCCTTGGGCGCCTTCTCGACCTCGACCAGGCACATGCGGCAATTGGCCGCGATGGACAGCTTTTTGTGATAGCAGAAGTGCGGCACGTAGATGCCCAGATTGTGGGCAGCTTCGATCACCATGCTGCCCTCGGGGGCCTCTACCTTGATGCCGTCGATGGTAAGTTCAACCATTTGCGTACCTTGAGCCTACAGATATTTGGGCACCACGCACTCTTTGTGCTCGATGTGGTGCGCGAACTCGTCGCGGAAGTGCTTGATGAAGCTGCGCACCGGCATGGCGGCGGCATCGGCCAGTGCACAAATGGTGCGGCCCATCATGTTGTGCGCCACTGAATCCAGCAGCGCCATGTCTTCCGGGCGACCCTGGCCATGCTCGATCCGATTGACCACGCGCCACAGCCAGCCCGTACCTTCCCGACAGGGCGTGCACTGACCGCAGCTTTCCTCATAGTAGAAATAGGACAGGCGCATGAGCGACTTGACCATGCAGCGGGTTTCATCAAGCACGATGACAGCGCCCGATCCCAGCATGGAGCCGGCCTTGGCGATGCTGTCGTAATCCATGTTGGTTTCCATCATGATGTCGCCCGGCAGCACCGGCGCGCTGGACCCTCCGGGGATCACGGCCTTGATCCTGCGCCCGCCACGCATGCCGCCGGACAGCTCCAGCAAGGTGCTGAAAGGCGTGCCCAGCGGGACCTCGTAATTGCCCGGCCATTCGACATCACCCGACACCGAGAAGATCTTGGTACCGCCGTTATTGGGCAGCCCGACTTCGTGGAAAGCCTTGCCACCATGGCGGAAGATCCAGGGCACGGCTGCAAAGGTCTCGGTGTTGTTGACCGTGGTCGGCTTGCCGTACAGGCCGAAGCTGGCCGGGAAAGGCGGCTTGAAGCGCGGCTCGCCGATCTTGCCTTCCAGCGATTCGAGCAGCGCCGTTTCTTCGCCGCAGATATAGGCACCCGCGCCATGCGAGGCGTAAAGCTGGAAATCGAAGCCCGACCCCAGGATGTCCTTGCCCAGGAAGCCTGCGGCACGTGCTTCCTCGATGGCTTCCTGGAAACGGTCGTAGACTTCGAAGATCTCGCCGTGGATATAGTTGTAGCCTGCGCTGATGCCCATCGCATAGGCGGCAATGGCCATGCCTTCGATGACGGTATGCGGGTTGAAGCGCAGGATGTCGCGATCCTTGAACGTGCCCGGCTCGCCCTCGTCGGAGTTGCACACCAGATACTTCTGCCCCGGCAGGCCGCGCGGCATGAAGCTCCACTTGAGCCCGGTCGGAAAACCGGCACCGCCACGCCCGCGCAGCGCCGACAGCTTCATTTCGGCAATCACCTCTTCGGGCTTCATGCCGGTGGTGAGCACCTTGCGCAAGCCTTCATAGCCACCGCGCTTCACATATTCCTGCAGGCCCCAGTTGCTGCCATCCAGGCCATCCAGGATCTGCGGCTGGATATGGCGGCCGTGAAAGCACATGCTGCGCGACAGATCACCCATGGGGTTGGGATCCAGCCCCTGGGCAAAAGAAAAGCCATCGAGTGGCCCTGGCGTGCTCATGCCGATTCTCCCTTGCGCTTGAGCTCTTCAATCATCGTATCCATGCGTGACTCGGACATCTGCACGCACATGACGCGGTCATTGACCAGCATCACGGGTGCATCACCGCACGACCCCATGCACTCGCCTTCCTGAAGGGTGAACATGCCGTCGGCCGTCGTATCATCGAAATCGATACCCAGTTTCTGCTTCAGGTATTCGGCCGCCTGCATGCTCTGACGCAATGCACACGGCAGGTTGGTGCAGACCGTGATCTTGTAGCGGCCGACCGGCTTCGCGTTGTACATGTCGTAGAAAGTGACCACCTCCTGCACCGACACCGGCGGCACACCGATGTATTCGGCGAGTTCGTGCATGACTTCCGTGGACACCCAGCCCAGCTCCTCCTGGGCGATGGCCAGGGCGGGCAGCACCGCCGACTGGCGACGGTCCTCGGGAAACTTGCTCAGTTCGTGATCAATTCTCTGATAGGCTTGTTTGGAAAGCAGCATGGTAGAGTCCGGTAGGAGCGCCATCAACGGTCGATTTCGCCAAACACGATGTCTTGCGTGCCAATGATGGTGACCGCGTCGGACAGCATGTGTCCACGCGACATTTCATCCAGGGATTGCAGGTGCACGAAGCCCGGCGCGCGGATCTTCATGCGATACGGCTTGTTGGCGCCGTCGGAGATCATATAGATGCCGAACTCGCCCTTGGGGTGCTCGACAGCCGCATAGACCTCGCCTTCGGGCACGATCATACCCTCCGAGAAAAGCTTGAAGTGGTGGATCATGTCTTCCATGCCCGTCTTCATCTTCTCGCGCTTGGGCGGTGCCACCTTGTGGTTGCCCACAATGACCGGACCGGGGTTGTTGCGCAACCACTCCACGCACTGGCGGATGATGCGGTTGCTTTCGCGCATCTCGGCAATGCGCACGAGATAGCGGTCATAGCTGTCGCCGTTGACGCCCACGGGAATATCGAACTCCATGCGGTCGTAGGCGGCATAGGGCTGGGTGCGCCGCAGATCCCACTCGACGCCCGAGCCCCGCAGCATGGGGCCGGTAAAGCCCAGGGCGCGCGCGCGCTCGGGCGACACGACGCCGATACCCACCAGGCGCTGCTTCCAGATACGGTTATCGGTGAGCAGTGTCTCGTACTCGTCGACGCAGGTGGGAAAGCGATTGGTGAAATCCTCGATGAAGTCCAGCAGCGAGCCGCTGCGCGCTTCATTCATCACCTTCAGCTCTTTCTCACCCCGGTAGCGGCTGGTTTCGCCATATTGCGGCATGGTATCGGGCAGGTCGCGATAGACGCCGCCGGGCCGGTAATAGGCCGCATGCATGCGCGCCCCGGAAACGGCCTCATAGCAATCCATCAGGTCTTCGCGCTCGCGGAAAGCGTACAGGAAGACCGCCATGGCACCCACGTCAAGCGCGTGTGAGCCCAGCGACATCAGGTGATTCAGGATGCGCGTGATCTCGTCGAACATCACGCGGATGTACTGTGCACGGATGGGAATTTCTATACCCAGAAGCCGCTCGACCGCCATCACATAGGCATGCTCATTGCACATCATGGACACATAGTCCAGGCGATCCATGTAGGGCAGGGCCTGCAGGAAGGTTCTGTGCTCGGCGAGCTTCTCGGTGGCCCGGTGCAGCAGGCCGATATGGGGGTCGGCGCGCTGGACGACTTCGCCGTCCATCTCGAGCACCAGGCGCAGCACACCGTGCGCAGCCGGGTGCTGGGGACCGAAGTTGAGGGTGTAGTTCTTGATTTCTGCCATGATCAACGTCCCAATCCGTAGCCGGGTTCGCGCACCACACGTGGCGTGATCTCGCGCGGCTCAATGGTGACGGGCTGGTAGACCACCCGCTGCTGCTCGGCGTCATAACGCATCTCGACATGCCCCGATATGGGGAAGTCCTTGCGGAAGGGATGGCCGATGAAACCGTAATCCGTGAGAATGCGGCGCAGATCGGGATGGCCCTCGAACACGATGCCGTACAGGTCGAAAGCTTCGCGTTCGAACCAGTTGACCACCGGCCAGACATTCACAAGCGTGGGGATGACGGGAAAATCATCCTCGGCCGGATAGGTGCGCACGCGCAGACGCCAGTTGTGGCCGATGGACAGCAGGTGCACGACCACGCCGAAGCGTCGCGGATAAGGTCCGGTCCCGACCTCGTAGGTCGGTGCCATCCAGGCGGAGTAGTCCACACCGCAAAGGTCGATGCAGACGTCGAAATCGAGCTCGGGCGTGTCACGCAGACGCAGACAGGCCTCGACCCAGGTGTCCTCGGGCACGACCAGAGTCAGCTCATTGCGATCGAGCGTGAGCTCGGCTGCCTCGCCAAAAGTGGCGAGCAGGCGATTTTGAAGCGTTTCCAGGCGGGTCATGAATGCATTTTCGCTTAAGGTAACAGGCACCGGCGGCGTCAGCGCGCGATGGTGTTGGTGAGACGAATCTTGTTCTGCATCTGCAACAGGCCATAGACCAGGGCCTCGGCCGTAGGCGGACAGCCGGGCACGTAGACGTCCACAGGCACGATGCGGTCACAGCCACGCACTACGGAGTAGGAGTAGTGGTAATAGCCCCCGCCATTGGCACAGGAACCCATGGATACGACCCAGCGCGGTTCGGGCATCTGGTCGTACACCTTGCGCAGTGCCGGGGCCATCTTGTTGCACAGCGTCCCGGCAACGATCATCAGATCGGACTGCCGCGGACTGGGACGGAAGATGATGCCGAACTGGTCCAGATCGTAGCGCGCCGCACCGGCGTGCATCATCTCGACCGCGCAGCACGCCAGCCCGAATGTCATGGGCCACAGCGAGCCCGTCTTTGCCCAGTTCAGGAACTTGTCTGCGCTGGTCGTGATGAAACCTTCTTTCAGAATGCCGTCGATAGCCATGAAGCCTCACTCCCAGTCAAGAGCGCCTTTTTTCCATTCGTAGACAAAGCCCACCACCAGAACGGAAAGGAAGATGAGCACCGTCCAGAAACCCACCATGCCCACAGTGCCGTTGGCAATGGCCCACGGGAACAGGAAGGCGATTTCCAGATCGAACATGATGAAGAGAATGGCGATGAGGTAGTAGCGGATATCGAAGCGCATGCGTGAATCATCAAAGGCTTCGAAGCCGCACTCGTAGGGTGACAGCTTTTCGGCATAAGGCCTGTGGGGTCCAAGCAGCTTGCCTGCCGCCAGCAGGGCCATGCCAATCCCGGTGGCGACGATGATAAACAGCAGCACGGGGAAGTACTGTTCGAGATTCATGCCATCAGATCCAGAGTGGGTAAGCAAACCACTGGATTGTAGCATCATGGCCGCGGGCGAGAGCACCCGCACAGCACCATACTCTTCCGTGTTTGACGCCGGTCAAGTTGCGTCTGCAGCGCGCGCATGCACCCGCGTCCGCCAATAGGAAAAGCCACCGCAATGCGGTGGCTCCTCACAGGCTTCAAGCCGGTTCCGGACTGCACCGGGTCACGCAAGCGTGACCGGGCACAGAAAAAGGAAAGACAGCTTAGAAGCGGTGCGTCAGGCCGATACCGACGACCGTGGACTTCTGCTCCTTCACGAAGTGCACGTTCTTGGCATACGAACCGTAGGCGTAGACATCGGTACGCTTGGACATCGGGTACTTGTAGCCCAGGTTGTAGGTCTGCTGCTTCTTCAGGTCAACCTTTTCACCCGTAAGATCCTGGAAGTCCTTGATGGCGTCGGACTTGCTGCGGGGATCAACCATGTGCCAGGAGGCCAGGATCTTGCCGCCGCCAACCGGTGCGCTCAGACCGACGACATAGCCGTTGGACTTGAAGCCCTTGTCGAACGCGTTGATCAGGCCGACATCACCAGACGTGGTCCAGATGTTGCGGGCAGCCCAGTCACCGTTACGGGTCTGGCCAAAGCCCAGCGAGACCTTCACGACTTCGAAGTCGTAGGCCGCACCAATGTTCCACTGGCTGCGCGTGGTGTCAGCGTAACCGGTGTTGGAGCTGCGCTTCGCCTGGTCATACGTCAGGACCACGCCCAGGGGGCCGTTGGCGTAACGGATGGCGGCGGTGATGGCGCGCGTGTTGGGGTTGTCATCCCCGCTGTACTTCCATGCCTGACCACCGTCGGTGTTGAAAGCATAGCCCACACCTGCCTGGAAGCCCGAGAAGTTGGGCGTCTGGTAGATGATGGTGTTGTCGTAGCGGATGGTATCGGTTGCCGTCATGGCCTTGCCGGCGCTGGCCTGACCGAAGCCGCCACCGAACGGATCGATGGTGCCGAGCATGTACTTGGAGCCGACCGTGGTCTGGCGACCCAGATCAACCTGACCCCAGGCATCGCCATGCAGGCCGACCGTGGCCTGACGACCGAACAGACGACCGCCCTGGGCCGACTGACCGGTGGTGACCAGGAAGCCGCTTTCCAGCTGGAACACGGCGCGCAGGCCATTACCCAGATCCTCAACACCGCGCAGGCCCCAGCGGCTGCCGGCCTGACCCAGGTTGGTACCGTCATAGACACCCGTGCGGGTGCGCTTGACATGGTCCAGGCTGCCATCGGGGTTGACGCCAGAAACCACACCATTCTGACGCTCGTAAGCGATACCGGTGTCGATGATGCCGTACAGGGTGACCGAAGTTTCAGCCTGGGCGACGCCGGCAAAGCCGACAGCCAGAGCAGCAGCAAGCAGAGTCTTTTTCATGTAAGAAATCTCCGTAAATTTGAGTAACCAGAGCAGCGACTGCGAACACTGTGCTGCTGCCCTTTCTAACTCCGCGATGGGAAGTTGTAGCTATTGCATCAAAATTCAGCGCCGCTGGCTATTGTCTGCACAGCAAAAGTCGGGTTTTGTTGACGCTCTGTTGGCTTATCGCAACAAAAGACGATAAGCTTGCTCGTAAGCTACGGGTTAACCCGAATGTCAATGTTGCCAAATTTCAACAAATCCAAATCAGCACCAAATGCTGCGCGTCGAAAGGAGGCAGGGGCTAAGTCACTGTTTTTTCGATACTTGATCCTCAGCTTATCATGACTGCAGGAAGCATTGGCGACCGGCCGGCACAATCGGGACTGCCAACCTGCCCCTTGCGGCATGCCCGCTACAATTCAGACAGGAACCCACCCCCGAACCCCGCCATGCACGACACCGTCCTGGATGGCCTGATTGCGGAAGCCCCATGGCCGAATCGGATTTTCACTGGCGAGAAATCATCGTTCCCGCCTATGGCCCCTCCATATTGTTCGGGCTCGGCAAGGGTGCCGTCCTGCCCATCATTGCCCTGACGGCGATCGACCTCAACGCATCCCATGCCGTTTCCGGCTTCATCGTGGCCCTGGTGGGCCTGGGCTCCCTCATCAACAATATGCCGGCGGCACACATCACCGCGCGGCTGGGCGAGCGCCTCGCCCTGGTGGGCGCCTCAGTCTTCAGCATGCTGGGGCTGCTGCTGTGCATACTGGCACGCGGGCCCACCCTGCTGGGTGTGGGCGTGTTCATGCTGGGCATGTCAACCTCGGTGTTCTATCTGGCACGCCAGACCTATCTTATTGATGTCGTGCCTGTGCGACTGCGCGCCCGCGCCTTTTCCATGCTGGGCGGCACGGAACGCATCGGCCTGTTCGCAGGTCCCTTCGGCGCGGCGGCCATCATGCACTTCATGGGACTTGACGGTGCCTACTGGCTGGCCATCGTGGCGCTGGCCGCCGCCGGCATGCTGTCCTTTGCGATTCCGGACAGCCGCGTCGCAGCGCCGCAACGGACGACAGCCGACGGGCGGCCCGCCCCTCGCACGGGTGGCACAGACATGATCAGTCTGGCACGCCGTCACCGGCATGTGCTGCTCACGCTGGGGATGGGGGTGATGCTCATTGGAGCGCTACGCGCCTCGCGTCAGGTTGCCGTTCCCCTGTGGGCGGAATACATCGGCCTGAGCCCGGCGGCCACGGCAGTGGTCTTCGGCCTCATCTCCGGCATTGACATGCTGGTGTTCTATCCTGCAGGCAAGATCATGGACGAGCACGGCCGCCTCTGGGTCGCCCTGCCCTGCACACTGCTGCTCGGGCTTTCCTTCGTCAGTATTCCCATGACCGCCAGCCTGCTGCCCTTCGTGCTCATCAGCGCCGTCATGGGGTTTGGCAATGGCATAGGCTCGGGAATCGTCATGACGCTGGGTGCGGATGCCTCACCGGCGGAAGGGCGCACGCAGTTCCTGGGGCTGTGGCGGCTGATCAGTGATATTGGCACCAGTTCCGGCCCCGTCCTGCTGGCGGGCATCACGGCTGCGGCATCGCTGGCAGCCGGCATCGGCATCATCGGCCTGTCGGGCTTTGTGGCGGCCGCCATCTTCTGGCGTCACCTGCCCCACGGAAAGCCGGCACCGGGCAAACCGGCACCGGACAAGGCGGCGCCCGCCGGCCCGGTATCGAACAGGTCTGCACCGCGAGACGGACCGGATTCTGAAGATCAGCAACCATAGTTAGCGGCAACCAGAGAATCCGGCTGCCGGGCCGGTGCCCGCCTGGACGGCGGGTGGCCCGAAGACTGGTGCGACGGCGAGACTCGAATAGTCAGTATCCATGTGGGCTTCAGAAGGCACCCGCCCCCCGCATACCAAAAAACATACCAAAAATAATCGGCTTGTGTTCCGTAGGACAAAGTGACCTCACTACGGATGCCCTGAACCAGAAGCTGAGCTATAAGAGACAAGGTTACGCCGGAAGGCCTCTGCTCACCTGCCATTTTACGTGAATACCCCTCACACACCGGAATCCCTATGGACGACACACAGCAATTGGTCATTTTTGAAGGAGAAGCCGGACAGGTGGAAGTGCGGCTGGAAGGTGAGACTGTCTGGCTCAGTCTGCAGCAACTGGCAGACTTATTTGGCCGAGACAAGTCGGTGATTTCACGCCACCTGAAAGGTATTTTCTCTACGGGCGAGTTACCACGAGAGGGAACAGTTGCAAAAAATGCAACGGTTCAACTCGAAGGCACGCGGGAAGTCGTACGGCACATCGAATATTACAACCTCGACGCCATCATTTCCGTAGGCTATCGCGTCAACTCAACCCGCGCCACCCGCTTCCGCCAATGGGCTACCACCGTTCTGCGAGAACACCTGACCCAAGGCTACACACTCAATCGCCAGCGCTTCGAACAGAACGCCGCCGAACTGGAAGCCGCCCTGACCCTGGTGAAGAAAGCTGCCGCAGGCGACGCCCTGACCACTGACCAAGGGCGCGGCCTGGTGGATGTCATTGCACGCTACACCCACACATTCCTGTGGCTACAGCGCTATGACGAAGGTCTGCTGACCGAACCGCTGGGCAGCCCAGGCGGAACACTTCCGTCTACTGACGAGGCCCGCAGCGGCATTGCCCGGCTGAAAGCCGACCTAATGGCCCGCGAGGAAGCCACCGCCTTGTTCGGAAACGAACGCGAAGGTGGCTTGGCCGCAGTGCTGGGCAACCTCGACCAAACGGTGTTCGGCGAACCTGCTTACCCCACGGTGGAATCCAAGGCCGCCCATCTGCTGTACTTCGTCATCAAGAACCATCCGTTCTCGGACGGCAACAAACGCATCGGCTCCTATCTATTCGTAGACTTCCTGGCCCGCAACGGCCGCCTGCTGCGCGACGATGAACCCGTCATCAATGATGTCGGCCTGGCCGCCCTGGCCTTGCTGGTAGCTGAATCCGACCCGAAATCGAAAGAAGTCATGATCCGCCTGATCGAGAACATGCTGGCACCCAGCCAGATCAGAACAAACCCATAACAAGGGAACCCTCATGAACGAACCTCTTTCCGAGGTCATCCGTATCCGGGTGACCCCGTCCCATGCTGCGCGCTTGGGCGAAGCAGCTGCCCTGTCTGGGCTATCCCTCTCTAACTATATAAGGCGGCGTCTTTCCGCCGACGATACGCTGCAGGAAGAGCTGACGCTGCTGCGCAAGGTCGTGGCTGATCTGGGCCAGCTTCGCGATACTCGCTTGGCTGCCATCGAAAGCGCCCACCTGCTGCGGGCCATGGCCAAGCCCGAACATCTCGCCATCGCACAGCAGACGTTGCAGCAGCAGCGCTGACCCCTTCAGGCCGACAGGCCGCACGCTCTACCCCACTCCCGGAGACTTCCTCATGCACACCCTTCCCGCCCTGCGGGCTGGGGCGCTGGCGCTTGCCTGCGTCCTGGCTCCTGCTGCCCACGCGAACGGCACAATTGAGCTGCTGACAGGCATTCCCCGCCTGGCCTGCGAAGCGACGCTATGTCTGTCATCCAGTCTGCGCCCCGGTGAATGCAGCCCATCTCTGGATCATTATTTCGACATAAAAAAGTACAACAAGCGCGGCCTGGACTGGTCTGCGACGGTAGCGGCCAGACGGGCTTTCCTGTCTGAGTGTCCGGCTTCCGGTGAAAATGGTATGGCGCAGCGCATCGACGCCATTGCCCGAGGGGCAGGCAAATGTGATGCAGGCTTCCTGAATAGCAACTACGCCGGTACTGCCTACAAATGGCGTAAACGCGGCTACCGCTATGGCGGCGACAGCGACGAACCCGTCTACGAAGTGCATCCCCTTCGCACGGTCACGCTCACACAGCTGCCCGCTTATTGTGTGGTCTACAACGATCACGCCTGGACCTATGAACTGTCGATCCAGTACGTGGGCAGGCCAGCCATGGGTGGCTACTGGATCAAAGCTGAGGATTACGACGCGGCACAGGCCAAATGGGAAGCGGAGCACACAGGCCAGTGGGCCAGCGGCTGGAACTTCTCGCTGACTGACCCCAGGCACCGCAGCGACAACTGAGGACGCCGCCATGCTTGCAGAACTCGCAGCCCTGGCTCTTGCCTGCGCTCCTGATATTCACCCGGTCACACTGCAGGCCGTGATCAAGCATGAGTCCAGGGCGCAGCAGTACGCCATCGGGGTCAACCGCAAGGGCCACCCACTGAAGCGTCAACCCCGCAGCCTGGAGGAAGCCACGGCGGCAGCGCAGACGCTGATTGACCAGGGCATCGACTTCGATGCCGGGCTGGGGCAGATCAATGTACGCAACTGGGCTTGGTTGAAGTTGGACACGACCACAGTGTTTGACCCCTGCAAAAACCTTGCTGCTGCACAAACCGTGCTGGCTGACTGCTATGCCCGGGCCTTGCCCTCACACAAAGACCCGCAACAGGCGCTACGCGCCGCGCTGTCCTGCTACAACACCGGCAACTTCAGTCGTGGCTTTGCCAACGGCTATGTGGGGAAGGTACTGACCCAGGCAGGTATCAAGGTGCCTGCCCTGGTGCCGCTTGCCGAAGACACAACATCCCCGGCAACAACCGCCACACCGACCCAACCCTCAGCGAACCCTAAGCAGAAACCGCAGCCTGAAGCGCCGCCCGGCACACCCGACGGTTTCACCTCCAACCCGGCGACTGATGGCTTTGCCCAAAAGCCAGCCCGTGAACCCGATCAGCGTTCCGACACCTGAGCACGACCCACCGGCTCACCCCCTTTTCCCTTATCACCGTCACCCCTGCGCCGCCCGGTGTCTGGGGCAGGAGTCTTTCCATGTCATTACTGAATCACTTCAGAAACGCTACGCTACGCCTGCATATCTTCAACAGATGGACGACAGCCTTGCTGCTGTTCGGCATCACTCAGGCGGCATCGGCCCAATCCATCGGCGGGCTTTCCAGGGCGCAGACCACGCTGCAGACCTTGCGCGACAACTTGGATGTCATCCTGCCGATTGCCGCCATCATCATCGGCATCATCATCTTTGTGTTGTATTCCGCAGAGGTCATGCGCAAGGATGACGCCATCCGCTGGGGTATTGGTGTGCTGCTGGCCGGATCAGCCGCTGAACTGGTTGTACTGCTCTGGAAGTAAGCCATGAACGATCACACCTACCCCGTATTCAAGGGGCTGGGCCGCAAGGCCACCTTCATGGGGATTCCCACACGGCTGTTATTGGGTGCCTTCGCCGTTGTCGCGGTGATCGCCATGACGGCAGGGCTGGCGTGGTGGGGACTCCTGTTCGTGGTCATGCCTACCCTGGCCATCCTCACCCGCGACGACGACAAAGCCCTGGACGTACTCTGGCTTGAGTTCAAGACCCGCAAACGCAACCGTAATCAGCGTTTCTGGAAGGGTTCCAGCTACGCCCTGCACGGCTACCACCGGCGCCGCCCCTGGCGCGCACTCATCCGATAAAGGACGCCACCATGACTGCTGCAGCCACTCTCGCCCTGGATGAACGGCGGGTTTCGCGCTATCTGCCCTATTCCCACCATGTCACAGATCAGATCGTCGCCTGCGACAGCCACGAGTACCTGGCCGTCATCAAGGTGGCAGGGCGCGCGCCCGACGCCTACGCTCAGGAGGAACTGAAGGAATGGATTGAAGCCCTGCATAACGTGCTGCGCGGCCTGCCCATGGGTTCGGTCGGCTTCTATTCCCACATCATCCGCCGCCGCGTTACCGAATACCCGGAAAGCACCTTCAGCCAACCCTTCGCCTCCCGGTTCGACGCGGCCTATCGCACCACCTTCGACGCAAGCGGTCTGATGATGAATGACCTGTACCTGTCAGTGCTGGTTCACCCGGTCGAGGATCCGATACTTGGCACCTTCGCCAGTCTGGAAAAGGCCGACACCCAGCGCATCGCGCACTGGCAGGCGGAATCCATCGCTCGCCTCAGCGACATACTGCGTACCCTCAAAGCGGGCCTGTACCGCTACGACCCGCAGACGCTGGGGATTGTGGATCGAAATGGCTTTGCCTTCAGTGAAACCGCTGAGTTCCTGGGCTTTTTGCTTTCGGGTTGGCACCGGCCTGTACCGCTTTCGCGGGAACGGCTACGCGACGCCCTGCCCTATGCCCGGCCCATTTTCGGCAAACATGGGGAGCTTGGTGAACTGCGCACCGTGGCAGACTCGCGCATCTTCGGCATGATGGAACTGCGCGATTACCCGGAAGCCAGCAAGCCCGGCCATCTGGATCGGCTGCTGGGCCTGCCGCACGAGTTTGTACTGACCCAATCCTGGGGGAGTCATACGGGAGCCGCCGCAAAGAAACTGGTGAAGCGCCATCAGAAGCTGCTGGTAGATTCCGGCGATGATGCCAGCAGCCAGGTGGGCCAGCTGACACAGGCCATGGATGACCTCACTGCCGGCCGCCTTGGCCTCGGCGACCACCACGCCACCCTGCTCATTTATGGCGACACGGCGGAAGGCGTGCGCCAGGCACTGGCGCATACCGCCACCGCCCTGGCTGAAGAAGCCATTGGCTTCAGGCCATTGGAAAAAGCCCTGGAAGCCGGCTTCTGGGCGCAACTGCCCGGTAATTGGCACTGGCGTCCGCGTCCGGTGCCGGTCACGTCGCTTAACTTCCTGTGTTTCTCCAGTCTGCATAACCAGCTGACGGGCAAGCCCGCTGGCAACCCCTGGGGGCCAGCCGTCACCATGCTCAAGACACAGACCGGCAGTCCGTTCTTCTTCAACTTCCATGCTTCAGTGGAAGACCTGGACGAAACTGGCAAGCGACGCCCTGGCAACACCATGATTATCGGCATGACCGGCACCGGCAAAACCGTGCTGCAGGGCATGCTGCTCACCCAGGCTCAGAAGTTCGGGGCAACGTGTGTGGTGTGGGATAAAGACCAGGGTATGCAGGTGCTCATCATGGCGCTGGGGGGTAGGTACTTCAACATTCGCTTGGGCGAAGCGACTGGCTGGAACCCGTTTCAGATGGAACCCACGAAAGGAAACGTGGCCTTCATGGTGCGGCTGGTTGTTTTCCTGGCCGAACGCCGGGGGGAAGCGGTCACCACCCGACAACATGCCGACATTACCCAGGCCGTGCAGCAGCTGACCACACTGATCGACCGCGAAGCCCGCACGCTGTCCACCCTGAACACCCTGCTGCCCAACCCTTATAGCGACGATGACAGCACCAGCACCATTCATGCACGCCTGGCACCCTGGTGCCGGGGCGGTGAATACGGCTGGGTGTTCGATAACCCAGCGGATCAGCTGAGCCTGGCAAGCTATGACGGCAAACACGCCATTTTCGGCTTTGACCTCACCGAACTGCTGGACGATGACGCGGTACGCGGCGCGGCCACCATGTATTTGAAGCACCGCATCGACGCCCTGCATGACGGACGGCGCATCATCAACCTATACGACGAATGCCAGCACCCGCTAAAGGACAAGCATTTCCAGGATGACATGCAGGACGCCAGCCGCACCATCCGCAAGAAAAATGGGGTACTCGCCTTCGCTACACAGGAACCGGGAGCCATCACCGAAAACCCCGTCGGCCCCTCACTAGTTCAGCAGACCGCCACGCTGATTCTGCTACCCAACCCCAGAGCCAAAGCCCGCGACTACATCGAAGGATTCGGTCTCACCCCCGCCGAGTTTGAGCTACTGAAAACCCTGGGCGAAGCCAGCCGAAAGTTCCTGGTCAAGCAAGGCTCCAGCGTCACGGTGGCACAGTTGGACCTCTCCGGCTGCGAAGACGAACTGCTGGTGTTCTCCGGCAGCCCCGACATGGCAGAGATTGCGGAACAGGCGGTCGCCCAGGCCGGGGCTGACCCGGCCAACTGGCTGCCGGTGTATCTGGATGCGGTTCGCCAAGGCCGCATTGTTCCGGCCACTTCATAGGAATGACCCATGAAACACAATGCTAACGAACGTGAGAAGCAGCAGGCGCTGGATGAAGAGCGACGCCAGACACAGGCTCGTGATGATTTGCAGGCAACGAAAGATCAGGACTTCTATACGCGGCTGGGCCTGCACGGCCCGGACGAAGACCGCCCGGGAGAAACTTTCCTGATCTCGGTCTATAGCGAACACTGGACGCACGAAGACCTGGAAGCGGGGGAAACTAACACCCGTGACATCGAACTCGACCGGGTCACCGTGAATGCTGACGATCTCGAACGACACGGGCAGGGCTACGGCGTGACCGAACCGTCATGCAGCGACCCGCGCATGAGCCCGGACATCTGGTTTTCTTCGTCCTACCCGCGTCAGGATCGCGCTTATTTTGAGCAAGATGTTCAAAAATATTACAGCCTGCATGTCCATGAAGTGAATGGTCAGCGCCCTACTTCGCAAGATTATCAGCGGGTAGCCGACCTCGTTGGCGCACGCTTCGATCATGCGCTAAGGGTCTCACCACAGCATGATCAGGAAGGACCGGACCTGTGCCTTTAACCCGTCCCCACCTTCAAATTCAGCCCACTGCCAATGAGATAGCCGGCATGGCCTGGTGGAACAATCTGAAACCTATTGAACGTGTTTGCTGGCTTACAACTGCCGGACACGCTTGCTGCGTGGCCGACGCCTGGGCAGCGTACAAACGCAGCCAGGAGCTTACTGACAACCGTCCACCATAGGAAGACCCAATGAAACGAAGACATTTCATCGCCGCTGCCGGAGCCACCGCCCTGCTGAGCATCTTGGCGGGGTGCAAGACTGAACCCAAGGGCGAGAAATTCATCGGCCATTGGTTCTCGGATAACGGTCGTTACCCGCCGACCCTAGTCCACATTGAACGGAACAACGACACGTTTCTGTTCACAGAAACCGCATGGAACAACCTCGGCAAAGTTGGATACCGGTCCAATACCGTGCCGGCCACACTCAACGGCGCAGACAATATCCTGGTCGTCGGCGACAGAACACACATTGCCTACAAAGAGGCTGACGATGAAATTGTCTCGGACAACCTGAAGGCCCGCCGCATCACGGAAGCCGAATACCAGGCAGCCGCTTCCAAGCAATAATTCGTACGTGCTCAGACCTAATCTGAAAACATTATCAACTGCTGAAAGACAGAGAACAACCAGAAGCGGACTGTTAAGCTGGTTGAGCATGGTTAGATGATGATGGTGCTTCTGAGCTCTGTTAAAACTCCCTAGCGTGCGGCCCCATCCCAGGCGGCCCGTTCGGCCCATCAGCCTCGCAAATAGCAATTATTCGAGCTGCTAGCTGGATCGCCGTGTCACACCGATATGAGGTAAAGCGATCTTTACTGTCGTTGGCCATGCTGGGTCTTATGACCCATTTGCCGGAGATGTTGCGCGCGATCTGTGGCAGTTCAAACATCGGTATGAGCCATGTGGCGACGAAGTCTGTCAAATCGTCGTTGCACAGGGCGCCAACGAGATAAGCACGCCGCGCTTCATTGAAAGTGGTGTGCCGCACTTCGAAGTGAACTGTGTGTCCGCGTTCTTCTGAGCCGACTCTTCGCAATGTCTTCGTTCGGCACTTCAGTTGGACGGCGGCGGAGTTGCCGGTCTGCTTATCGTAGAAAAGCACGTCGAGGCCATCATCGTCAGCCAGTGGCTGGAATGGTGATAGCCTTCCGTCACTTGCTTTCATCACGGCGTTGATAAGCAAGTTTTCGCCAATTGCTCCAATTTGGGTGGATGTAAGTGCCATTCGGTAATTCTCCTCGTGGCATGCATAGTAACGAAAGAAGGATCGTCACAGACAATCTAAGGCAGCACACGCCATCCACGCCCGTTCTCGACAGAGACCTACACAACGCACGGCGACTTAGCTCGCCATCACTATTACCCCCGGAGTTCTCCCATGACACGCTACAAGCATCTTGCGGCGGGCATTGCCCTGGCCGCTGTTTTCATGAATCCTGCCCGCGCCAGCGGCATCCCTACGGTCGATGCTGCCACCATTGCCCAACTGCAGGAACAGCTTCTGACCGCCCGCGACCAGTTGAAGAACCTGACGGATCAACTGGCAACAGCCAAGCAGCAGCTTGCCGCATTCACGCAGTCCAGCGGCTACGGTGTCATTCCCAATGATTACGCCATCCGCGATCAGCTTCGCGCTGCGCTGCCCTCCAACGCTCAAGACTTGCTCAACCGTTCCGGTAGCTCAGGTTTGAACGGGGATGTTTCCCGAATCACCGATGATGTCATGGCGCCAGTGAGCTTCGCCGAAGACAGACAGGAGCTGTCAAAACGGTCGCTGAACATTGAGGCCACCGCGAAAGCCATGAGTGAGCGGGCCTACGACTCGATGACTCAGCGGCTGGCCAACGTCGATGCCCTGCAGGATCAGATCAACCAGACGGCCAACCCCAAGGAAATAGCGGAACTGCAGGCCCGCATACAGATTGAGCAAGCGAATATCTCAGCCGAACAGACCCGCATTCAGCTTGCTGCACAGCAACTGGATGCGGAACGACAACTGCTGCAGGCCCGGGCTGAACGTGTCTATGGTGGATGGTTTGGGAGCAAGCCAGCGTCAGACTCCTCCCCCGGCGCGGCTGAATAGGCCAGCACGCC
Source organism: Castellaniella sp. (assembly GCA_041655275.1). Classification (GTDB taxonomy): domain Bacteria; phylum Pseudomonadota; class Gammaproteobacteria; order Burkholderiales; family Burkholderiaceae_B; genus JAJYRX01. Next base: position 163,111 of record JBBAFU010000006.1, read on the forward strand.
ATGGCCAGCCTCACTCCATCCGTCGCGGCACCCACTACGCCAAGCAACATAGCTGAATGGGTCATGACGCAAACTGAAGGTATCCTCAGCGATGCCATCAACGGGCCGATGCAGGCACTGTTCGAAGCACTCATGCCGGTCATCGTGGTGGGCCTGACTTTGCAATTCGTTGTGTATGCGTTTGCGCTCATGCACGGTCAGAGCAATATGACCGTCACCGAGTTCTTCCGCAAAGCCATTCTCGTGGCGATTGTGTCCATGATCTTTGGGGCCGGCGGCCTGTATCAGAACGACATCGCCAAAACCATGATCGCACTGCCTGACGATGTCACACAGCTCGCACTCGGCACGGGCAACGTGGCGGCAGAAGTCGATAAGCTGCAGAACGAGACCAGTGAGGCATCCAATGCCATGCTTGGTTCCAGCGACCGGCCCTGGTACAACTTCATGCCTTCCACGAGGGAAGTGCTGGTCAGCATCCTGGCGACGCTGTTGCGGATCAATGCAGCAGTCGTAGGCAGCATCATCATGGTCATTGTGGTGGTCTGCAAAGTCGGCATGGCACTGGTGGTTGCAGCAGGGCCGCTCTTCATCGCCGCGACATTGTTCGAGCCAACAAAACCTCTCTTCAATAACTGGGTTTCACAAGCATTGAACTTTGTCTTCCTGGCCTTGCTTGCTGGCCTGGTCTTCGGCCTTATCCTGCAACTCAACATCCAGCTGATCCGCATGATCGCGGACCAGATCGAAACAGGGATGGCCGACGTGCTTTCACTGTTCGGAGCTCAAGTTCTGGTCGGAGCCGCAAGCCTCGTCATCATGATTCTGATCCCCGGCCTTGCCGCCGGCCTCTCCAACGGCTTCGGCGCTCAACTCGGTGTCGGCTCCGCCGCCCGGGCCGCGTTCTCTGTTCTACGTCTGCGCAGCATGCTGCGCCTGCGCGCCAAGTAAGCCCTTCCCCACCCGCTGCCCAGCGGGGCCATCACACCTTTCCTTCTGCCCACGCGGCAGGACAGGAGCCCATCTCATGCAAAAACTCATTGCCGCCCTGGCGCTGGCCGGACTGCTGGCCGGCTGCGCCTTTCATGCGCCGCAACCACCGCAGCCCGCTGACGGGCCGCGTGTGCCGGTGAACGCCAGCGCACCGATTCTCAAAGGAGTCTGAACCGTGCCAGAACCTCTCAAGTCTGAAGAAGTTGCAGCCTGGCTCGAACAATCGCGCGGCCTGGAGCGCGACCACCTGGGCGAACTGGTCACCAGCCGCAAGCGCGCCTGGCAGGTTGCCATGGGCGCGGGGGTGATCGCCTTTGCCGCCGTCGCCGCCGTGGCGGGCCTGACACCCCTGAAGCAGCCGCCTGAAATGTATGTGGTGCGCGTGGACAACGCCACCGGCAGCATCGAGCATGTCAGCACCCTGGGCGAGCCGATGGAAGACTATGGCCAGCGCATCGCCAAGTATTTCCTGAACACCTACGTGCTGAATTGCGAAGGCTACAGCTGGCAGACCATCCAGGAGCAATTCGACACCTGCGCCCTGCTGTCCTCTCCCCCCATTCAAGTGCAGTACGGTAAGCGTTTTGAAGGGCGGGACGCCGTAACCACGCGCCTTGGCACCCTGGGTACCGTGGATGTTCAGGTTCACTCCATCACTCTGGGCACAAATCAGGCAGCCATTGTGCGCTTCACCAAGACGGAACGCGAAGTCACTACCGGCAACATCACCAGGACGCGGCACCTGATCGCCACCATGGCCTACCAGTACGCCGACGTTCCCCTCACAGAAGCCGTCGCCCGTCGCAACCCGCTGGGCTTTCAAGTTGTGCGCTACGACCTGGCCGCCGACCTCTCGCGCTGACCCGACCTGGATCAGAAGGAATCCCCATGTTTGAACTCTTACCACGCAGGCGGGCGGTGGCGCTGCTGCTGTGTCTGACTCTGCCAGCCAGCGCCTGGGCCCTTGAGACGCCCCGCTCTTCACGGCTCGACCATAGAGTGCGCTATGTCAACTATGACGCGGCCAACGTGATCCAGCTGGATGCGGTGATCGGTGTTGCCACCCACATCATGCTGGAACCCGGCGAAACCTATCAGTATCACGTCTTTGGCGACAGCCAGGCTTACGCCTTCACGTACAAGAACCACCACCTGTTCTTCAAGCCCACCGCCGAAGACGCTCACACCAACCTGATTGTTATCACTGACCGGCGGGAATACAGCTTCCGACTGTCCTACAGCCATGACCGCAGCGCCCCGGCCCTTTACAAGCTGGTGATGCGCTACCCCGAAGTGGAAGCCCGCATGAAAGCACAGGCCGCACAGAAGGCAGCGGTTGAGCGCTCGTTGCAGGCGTCTGCCGGCACGATGAACTGGCAGGCATACACCCGAAGTGGCAACGCCAGTATTGCCCCCGTTCACGCCTGGGATGATGGCCGTCATACCTGGCTGCAATTCCCGCCGGAAACCGACATGCCCACGGTGTACCGCGTAACCCCTGACGGCCAGGAGGTCATCACCAACTACCACATGGCCGATGAACGGACGATGGTGCTGCATCGCACCTCTCCACGCTGGCATCTGCGCCTGGGCAACCAGGTACTGGCCATCCATAACGAAGCCTTTGGCCTGACCCCTGTACCCGCCCATACCGGCACAGCTTCCCCCGCCGTTCGGCGCACAGTGAAAGGCGCGACAGCGCCTGTACCGACGCTGAGGATTCGGGAGATCACGCCATGAAGGAACAGCCCATGAACGACACCGATCCGCACCAGGGCCAGACCGCCACGACCCGCCTGGAGCGCGAAACCCTGAGCCTGGAAACCGCCGGGCGCAGCGCCCCACGCGGCGCACGCGCTTTTCTGTGGCTCACCATTCTGGTGGCCATTGCCGTCGCCATCGGTGTGCTGCTGAAAGCCTGGAGCCGGGAACCGGTGCCTGCCAGCGACAGCAGCCTGGAAGCCGATCAGAGTGGAATCACCAACCGGCTGAAGCCGCCCAGGGTCGAGCGACCAGCGCCACCCAAGCCCTTGCCACCCCCGGCTCCAGCGCCAGTTCCGGCGCCCGCGTATGTACTTCCACCACCAACAGCCGCAGCACCGCCGCCGGTCGATGAAGTCGCACAGCGGAGACTGGCCAGTCCGCTGCAGGCGGGCGGCGCAGAAGGCGGCAGCGCAGTCAGCAGTCCGGCCAGCACCCCAAACGGCCCCTACAGCGACGCCGGCCCGCTGGCCGACAAGCTGCGACCGCTAGAGCTTGCACCCTCTGTCGCCGGTCTGCTCGGGGATCGTAACTTCCTGCTTACGCAAGGCACCATGATCGACTGCACGCTGCAAACCAAACTGGTCAGCACTCAGCCAGGGTTGCTCACCTGCCTGGCCACCCACGATGTCATGAGCGCCAACGGCAAGGTCAAGCTGATTGATGCCGGCACCAAGTTCACTGGCTATCAGTCCGGCGGCATCCAGCAGGGCCAGGCCCGTGCCTTTGTCACCTGGAACCGGCTGGAATCCCCCGCTGGCGTCATCGTGGAACTGGCCTCACCCGGCACCGGCCCCTTGGGCGAAGCCGGGCTGGACGGTCATGTCGATAACCATTTCTGGGAACGCTTCGGCAACGCCATCCTGCTGTCCCTGGTGGGCGACTTCGGCAGCTGGGCATCGAACCAGGGCCAGTCTGGCGACAACAACATCCGCTTCGACAACACTGCCCAGGGCGGGCAGGAAGCCATCACCAAGATTCTGGAACGATCTCTGGACATACCCCCCACTCTCTATAAAAACCAGGGCGAACGCATCGGCATCATGGTCGCCCGTGATCTGGATTTCAGCCATGTCTACGACCTTGAACTTACCCCTTGAAGTGGTCCCCTTTGATCGCGCCATTTCTGTGCGAACCTTTCTGCGACCCCTCGCCCAGCATCTGCAGGACCCGAAAGTCACAGAGATCGCTATCGTGCGCGAAGGCCATCTGTACGCCCGAACAGACGGACACTGGCTGTCGCACGACTGCGAGGAACTGAGTTACCAGCACCTGGAAGCGCTGGCGACGGCCCTTGCAGCCTACAACCACATGGCGCGCAGCCCCATCATGTCGGTGGTTCTGCCTGATGGGGAGCGCGGCCAGATCATTCTTCCACCGGCCTGCATAGACGGCACCATCGCCATCAACATCCGTAAACACGCCACGGAAACTTTCTACCTGAAGCAGCTGGCGTCCGGCGGGGCTTTCAAGGCCACTATGGATGCCACCGCCAAATATGGTGCTGACGGTCTGTCGAAACTCGATCAGCGACTGCTGATACTGAAGAACAGGGGAGACTATTTCGAGTTTCTGGTGGACGCCGTCCGCGAACGCAAGAACATCGTGATTTCGGGAGCAACAGGGTCAGGCAAAACCACTTTCGCCCGATCCCTCATGAATGAAATACCCGTCCATGAACGCCTTATCACCATTGAAGACGTGCATGAACTGATCCTGCCTTGGCATGAGAACCGCGTCCACATGATGTACGGCGGCACACGAGGCCGCGTGTCGGCCACCGACTGCCTGGCGGCCTGCATGCGTCTGTCGCCCGACCGGATTTTTCTGGCCGAGCTGCGCGGCCCGGAAACCTGGGATTACCTAGCGGCCCTGAACACCGGCCACCCAGGTTCTGTGACAACCACGCATGCCAACAGCGCAATCGACGCCTTCGACCGGCTGGCCATCCTTATTAAGCAGTCGTCCACCGGCGGCAATCTGGACTTGCCCACGATTCAGACCTTTCTGCAGCAGACCGTGGACATTGTCGTGCATGTCGAGAAATTCCGTGTGCAAGAAATCTGGTTTGAACCCCAGCGCCACGTCGTCGCCTGAGTTCGCGCAGCAGCCACACTCAATCCATTCGACCCAGCAGATTGCCTGCCGGGTCCACCTACCCCGAACCCGTGTGAGGCGCTGCACACGTTCCGGGCGGCCCTTACATAGGTTCGCCCGGAGCATCCTCAATGACCACGCCCACCCGCACGCCTTTTCACAAGGATGCCAACCTGCAGCGGCTGTCAGCTGCCATGCAGCGCGCCATGCAGAAAGCTTCACAGGCCATGGCTGACGCTGCTGAGAAACAGGCCACCACCCCAACACCCTTCATGCTGCCCGGCATGAACGAAACGGTACGCGCCATCCCGAACTACATTGCCCGCAGCGCCATCTTTGCCCCGGTGCGTCGCGGGTGGCGTCCTCTCCACGATGAAACCGTGTTCCTGGAGGGGAGCCACATTCTGCTCAAGGGTTCTGGCAAGCAACTGAGCGAAGACCATGCCGACATCTGGATGCACGCCATGTATCTACAGACCACGGCCTTGCTGGGCGAAGCGCCGGTTATCAACCGTGCCGACTTCCTGCGCGGCATGGGCCGGCCCACGGGCGGCAGCGCCTACGAATGGCTGCATGAAGGCATGAAAGACCTGGCGCGCTTTACTCTGTGCATCGAGGCACGCAGAAAAGACGGCTCAGTAAAATATAGCTATGGTCGTCACCCTTCAACCCGCGTCATTGCCATGATCGGGGGCTTCGATTACCACGAATCCACGGGCAGCTACACCCTATATGCCGACCCGCGCTGGGCGCACATTTTCGGCAACCGGGAATATGCCCTCGTGGACTGGGCTAAGCGCCTGCAGATGCGTCACGACCTCTCCAAAAGCCTGCAGCGGCTGATTGGCACCTCTGCCGACATCCAGCAGAAATACAGCCTGGACATCCTCAAGCAACGCGCCCAATACACCGGGCGCCTGCGGGATTTCCGGGTCACGCTGGAGCGCAGCCTGGACGAGCTGGAAGCCCTGAAAGTCATTGCAGAACCCCGGATTGAAGTCGCGATTCGGGGCCATGAACAGGCAGTCTGGACCCGCCTGGATCGCTAGTTTTCCATCGTCATAGCATCGCGCCTCATGCCCGGAAAAAGCCTTTCCAGGCACGACTTTCGGGCTGTGGATAAGTGGTCTTGCCCATCGTCATAGCATCGCGGCAGGCGCGTCATAAGATCGCGGCCTTTCGTCAGAACATCGCGCTTTGTCGTCACAGCATCGCGCATGGTTTTTTGAAACCCGCATGCATACAGGCTTTCCAGCCGTCTCGGCGCCTTCTACCTTATTTCTACCTTATTTCTATCAAATCGGCCTGTGAACAAGTCACGCCGTCAGCCCGCCTGACGCGCGGCATTTCTCCTGTTCACGCAAAGCCATCTTGCATCGCCACGCTGCACAGCCGCACAGCGGCTGTCGGTCAGCAACGAAGCCATCACCCGCCCACCAGGGCTACCCCGTCTTTTCACCCCCGTATTGCCCGTCAAGTCACAGGACAAAGGAGACTCCATGCACTCGACCATCGACACCCGCATGCTCAACATCGCACAGGAAGCCGCCCTCCATGGCATCGGCACCATGAGCCTGGGCGAAGCGCTGACTGCGGCGCTCATCCTGAATCGCTGCGACTGGTTGCGCGAACGCGGCTACAGCGTCGCTGAGGCCCTGGACCGCATCGGCCCGCAGTGGACCGCCCGACTGCGCGAAGTCGAAAGACAGTTCTACGACGAAGTCACCCAGGCCCGGCTGCGCTTCAATTTCGAGATTCTTCCTCACCCAGCCGACACGGGCTGCTTCACCCTGCGCCTGTTGGAAAACGGCCATAAAGTCGGCGGCGGTCAATTCTCTACCCACGGCCAGACTGCCCCGTTCACAGACGAACAATCCGCCTACGACGAAGCGCTGGCCACGGGCCGCTCGTGGTTGGTTGCCAAACAGGCTGCCGTCTTTCCTGAACTGTCGCGATAAGCGTCACCCATCCCCTGGAATCCTATGACTGAACCCGCTCCCGTCGCACGCTACCGGGCCGCGCTCGCTGAGCTGGACCCCCGCATCAGCATCGCCGCCCAGTTGCGCGCTCTTTTTCCTCTGATCGAAGCCGAACTCGCCGCCGGCGTTCCCCATGCTGCCGTGCTGGATGATCTGGCTGCAGCGGGCCTGTCGGTGCAGTACAGCACCTACGCCATCACGCTGTACCGCTGGCGCAAGGCCCAGCGGTCTGCTACGGCCAAACCTGTTGCGCTGCCCAAGCCACACACTGCGCCTGCCACGCCACCCAAAGCGCCGCCCGCAACCGCCCCCGCCCTCGATGCCATCCAGGGCCGGCCCCGCAACATCGAGACGCCCGGCGATCTGCGCAAGATTCGCGACATGCGTATCGACCTGGAAGCCCTGCGCCGTGAAGGCAAATAACCCCCCTCTTCCATTGACAGCACCCCACAAGGAATAAACCATGAAAGTCGCCGTTCTCAACTACACCGGCTCCGTTGGCAAGACGGTTGTTGCTTCCCACCTGCTCGCACCCCGTATGAACGGAGCGCAGATTTTTGCGGTGGAATCCACCAACGAAACCGGGGCCGATCTTGGCCTGAATGTCGACCAACTGCGCGGTGAACACTTTGGACGCCTGTTCCGCGAACTGCTCACCCGGGATGACGCCATTGTCGATGTCGGTGCCAGCAACATCGAGGACTTCCTGACCCACATGATGCGCTACGAAGGCGCGCACGAAGAAATGAGCTACTTCGTGCTGCCGGTCATCAACACCGGAAAAGCCCAGCGCGAAACCATCAAAACTGTGGCCGCGCTGGCTGCGCTGGGTGTGGACTCAGACCGGGTACGGATACTGTTCAACCGCGTCGATAGCAGCGTAGAAGAAGAGTTTCCCTCCATCCTGGCCTATGCCGCCAAGTCGGGCGAAGTGCAGGCCAACCCCCAGGCCGCCGTCTACGAAAACGAAGTCTTCGAACTGCTGGCCGACCAACGCACCACTATCGCGGAAGTTCTGGCCGACCAGACCGACTACCGCGCCCTGTTGCGCAGCGCCGACCCTGACGACCACGCCCGCATCTCGCAGCTGAGTAACCGCCACGCCCTGCGCGCCCTGGCCAAGCCGGTGGACCGGCAGATGAACGCAGCCTTCGCTGCCCTGTTCTCGTGATCCGTCATGGATGCTCACACCCCACCCAGCGGCCCCCGTTCAAAGCTGGATTTGCTGTATCACGAAGTGCTGGGCGAAGTCGTCGGCCTGGTAGACAGGCTGGAAGCCGTCACCCGCAATCTGGATGCCGCCCAGCAGCAGATGCAGGCCATGAGCGAAACCCAGCAGATGCTGCCCCAACAACTCAGCCGCCACCTGAGCACCACGCTGGAAACGGCAGCCAAGCCGGCGAACCAACAGTTTCAGCAGGCCATACAGGCCATGCTGAACGACACCAGCACCCGGCTGGATCAGCTGAGCCAGGAATCCGCGCAATACGCCCGCATTGCCCACCAGTCAGCGCGCCGCATGGCCATCATCGCCCTGGCGGTGGGCGGCGCTGCCGGCGTGCTGGGTGGGCTACTGGCCGGGCTTGCCCTGGGCCAGCTTCTGATCTCTTGAGGTTCATCCCCATGTCTTCCCTAATCTCGCCCATCACCCGGCGGCGCATTGCCGCCTTCTCCTTGGCAATTTTCCCCACAGCAGCCTGGATGACTGCAGCCACCTGGGCCAGCCAGATGCAATGGCGCGACTGGAACGCCCGCACCTTCCGGCATTTTGTGATGCTCACACCGCAGTACCCCGTACTCTACGGTGCGCTGGTGGTCGGCCTGGTGCTTTCCCTGGCGCTGATTCTTTTCATTGGACGCACCGCCAGGACCGAAGGCTTTGAAGGCGCGGCCTACAAACGCTTTGTGCGCGGCACCCGCACCACCAGCGCCAAAAACCTGGCACGCCAGTGTGAAGAGCGCGGCAAAATGCAGATAGATGTGGGCGGCATCCCCATGCCGACCGCCAATGAGAATCTGCACCTGCTTATCAGCGGCGCCACCGGTTCGGGAAAATCGGTGTTGCTACGGAACATGGCGGCATCGGTGCTCAAACGCTCACAGCATGACATGGTCAGGCATCTATCCGGCCAGACGCCAGCACGTAATGACCGCATGATCGTCATTGACCCCAATGGTGATTTGCTCAGCAAATTCTGGCAGCCCAACGATGTCATCCTCAACCCCTACGATGCCCGCAGCCAGGGTTGGTCTTTCTTTAACGAAGTGCGCGCTGATTACGACTGGAAGCGGCTGGCCCGTTCCATGGTTCCCATGAGCCAGGACCGCAATGCGGAGGAATGGAACGATTTCGGTCGCCTGCTGCTGCGCGAAACGGCCAAGAAACTTTATGAGCTGCAGGGCGAAGAAGCCAGCATCATGGACCTGTTCCGGCTTTGCACCATCGAAGATCCCAAGGTCTTGAAGCAGTTTCTGGAAGGCACACTGGCCGAATCCCTGTTTGTCGGTTCCAGCGAAGCCAGCAAGGCGCTGTCTTCTGCCCGCTTCGTGCTGTCGAACAAGCTGTCGGAACATACCAGTATGAAACCCGGCAGATTTTCTATCCGTGACTGGCTGGCCAAGCCAGACGGCGGCAACCTGTATATCAACTGGCGCGAAGACATGATGAGTTCCATGAAGCCCCTGGTGTCTTCCTGGGCAGACGTGTTCATCACGTCCATCCTGTCCATGCCCGAAAGCGCCCACCGGCGCTGGTGGCTGTTCATAGACGAACTGGCCAGCCTGGAAGCCCTGCCCTCACTGGAAGCCGGGCTGACGAAGGGCCGCAAGAACGGCCTGCGCGTCGTGGCCGGCCTGCAAAGCACGTCACAGCTGGAACATATCTACGGGCGCACCATGGCCACTACCATCCGTGCCAGCTTCCGCAACCTCGCGGTGCTCGGCGGCTCTCGCACCGACCCGCAGACCGCCAAGGACATGAGTGAAAGTCTGGGTAGTCGGCCCTGATTAATGCCTGCAACCCGCATGGATAGCGGGTTTACAGGCTATCCCCGATAGCCGGAACTCCCAGTTTGTTATTCAATATAGGCTGTTTTCTGGGAGTTTTCACCATGCACGCCT